>NZ_CM001792.1:1138658-2339457 GCF_000340475.1 Oceanobacillus kimchii X50 | reverse complement strand
ACAATCCTAAATAACAACAGACCAATTAGTCTGGTAGCGATAGCGAAGAGGCCACACCTGTTCCCATGCCGAACACAGAAGTTAAGCTCTTCAGCGCCGATGGTAGTTGGGGCTTTGCCCCTGCAAGAGTAGGACGCCGCCAGGCAACGATAAAAAGACGGATTAGCTATTAAGCTAATCCGTCTTTTTATCGGGAAAATTTAAACTAAACTAACATACATAAATATTATTTTCGAGAATACTCATGTGAGAAAATATATCGCTTTGATCATACGTGACATCCACTAATCTATCTATCATAGAAACAACATGTTATCTTGTTATTTGTGACTAAATATCATCTATTTGCGCTCTATAGTGAATGTCGTAAAATAAAATCATCCTCCTGCTCATAAAACTTCTATTACTACCTTCTATAATATATCAAGATATCTTAATTATAAAATTGATTTAAATAAGTAAAAGTATTATTTTTTCATTCTCTATGGATGGCAATGTTTTTCTTATATATTTCCTAGGTTAGTAGCCTTATCTATCTAAATTAACCTATAATTTCTTTTTTATTATAATTAGTTTTTAATGTTAATTTTACTCTTAACCCAACACTTATTTTAGTGTGAATAAAAACTGCCTTTCCCTACGTGAAAAGCAGTTTTAGTAAGTTATCTTAGTGAATAATCTAATTAAGCATCATCATTTGTTATTTTCCACTTATTATTTATCGAATCTGCAATACTGGTAATTGCTCCATCTCCTGTCACATTACAAGCAGTTCCTAAACTATCTTGAGCAAGATATAATGCAATCATTAAAGAAACCATTGTTGGTCCAAAGCCTAGCATAGTATCTAATAATCCAATAGCCGCCATTACAGCACCACCTGGAACGCCAGGTGCAGCGATCATTGTTACTCCTAATACAAGTAAAAATGGCAATATAGAACCAATTGTAGCGACTGATCCTTGTAAGAACATTACAGCTAAAGCACAACTAGTTATAGTAATGGTACTTCCTGATAAATGGATGTTTGCTAAAAGGGGTACAGTAAAATCAGCAACATTACCTTTTACATGTAATTTTTTTGTGTGCTGTAATGTTACCGGAATGGTAGCAGCAGAAGACTGTGTACCTAAAGCTGTAAAATAAGCCGGTATCATCCTTTTAAGCATACTAAATGGATTTTGTCGACTTAACGTTCCAGCAATAGTATATTGAAATATCAGGTAAATAATATGTAAAACAATAATCATTGCAAAAACAACTGAAAAAACACTTAAAATGGATGCTACTTGACCTGCATAAGTCATATTTGTAAAGATTCCAAAAATATGAATTGGTAACAATGGAATAATAACTTTTTGTATAACTAGTTCAATGATAGACCTAAAATCAGTCATTACTCTTAACAATGAATCGTTTTTAATTGCTGCAGCTCCTATACCTAGTACAAAGGCTAATATAAGTGCAGTTACCACTTCTAAGGGTGGTGTTAGTTCAAAAGATAAGAAGCCAGTTTCTAAAGCGCTGCTTGGGTCATCAAACATTTTTAGACTGTGTCCACTTAATATTGTTGGATACAAGGACTTAGCAAATAAAAATGCTATAATTCCTGCAATTATTGTAGAAATATAAGCTATAAGTGCAGTAATGCTAAGAAGTTTTCCTGCACCTTTCCCCATATACCCTATACCTGGTGCAATAAAACCAATGATAATAAGAGGTATAATGAATGTTAAAAAGCCACCAAAAATGTCATTAAAAGTAGCAAATAATCGTACCAGCCATTCATTGGCAAATGTTCCAAAAACTATACCAAGAACTATGGCTAGGATGATTCGGATAAGTAGTCCAAATTGTTTCATGATGGTTTCTCTCTCCTTAATTGTATGATGTAATTATTCTAACAATTATACACATAATTATTTCTATATGCTAGTATATAAAAAGGAAAAGAGGAGTATATATTGTACTCCTCCGTACCCGTGTTTGACTTAACTCATTCCAAACGGTCCCATTTGTCCACTATTACCATTATTGCCTCCACTATCTGATAAAAAAGGCGCGAATTTTTGAACGGTTTGTCCAATGTTTTGATTGTTTTTTGTCATGGTGTAGTAAGTTGCAGCTCCCATACCTACAGACGCAATAATTGGTAACCATTTACTTTGATTATTCAAGAGTAAATCACCCTTTCTATAAAATATCAGACATTTATAGAATGAACGTATAACAGTTATTTCATAAGCGGTATCAATTGGAAGTGATGGATGCTTTTGCAGCATTCATTCCAGCTAATCGGCCAGTTACAAGAGCAGAAGTAATGTTATAACCACCTGTATATCCATGTATATCAAGAATTTCACCACAAAAGAATAATCTGTCCATTACTTTCGATTGCATTTGATTTGGTATAATTTCCTTAATTGAAACACCACCGCCTGTTACAAAAGCTTTCTCTATTGGTAAAGAACCGTTTACTTCGAAAGTGAAATGTTTAATATCATAAACAAGATCATTGATAATTTCATTGGAGATATTTGCACATTTTTGCTCGTCTGTTACATCATATTTAACTAATAAATATTCCATGAATCTTTCTGGAACTATTCCTTTTACACTATTTTTAAATGCCTTTTTTGGATGAGTTTTTATTTGATTTTTCATCCATTGTAAGATTTCTTGTTCTGGTTTATCGGGGATAACGTCTAAATGCATCGTTACGGAATCTCTTCCTCGCATTAGCTCTTTTACAACAAATTGTGAACATCGAAGAACGGCGGGACCGGATACTCCGAAATGAGTAAAAATCATATCCATTTTATGCGTAATTATTGCTTTTCCTCGTTTATTCCATACACTTAGATTAACATCTCTCAAGGAAAGTCCCTGTAATCTTTTTTCTTTAATAAATGATTCTTTTGAGGTTAAGGCAACTTCAGTGGGGTATAATTTGGTTATTGTATGTCCGGCAGCTTTTGCCCACTCATATCCATCCCCAGTGGAACCAGTATGCGGTACTGCCTTCCCACCAGAAGCGATTACGATAGCAGTTGTTTGAATGTTTGTATGATTATCTAATTGAATAGTATGCTGTGTATCTCCATAGGAAATGGAATGTACCTTTGTACTCATTTGAATCGTTACATTTAAACGTTTTAATTCATTTATTAACGTGTTAACAACATCCATCGCTTTATTAGAAGCAGGGAACATTCTGCCATGATCTTCTTCTTTTAATGCTACACCCAAATTCTCGAAAAAATCAATAATGTCATAGTTGTTAAATATGGAAAAGGCGCTATAAAGAAATTTTCCATTACCTGGAATGTGTCGTATAACTTCTTCTTGAGGTAATCGATTACTTACATTGCATCTACCTCCGCCAGATATAGCAAGTTTTTTACCAAGTTTTTTTCCTTTTTCAATAAGAAGTGTTTTTGCTCCATGCTCTGCAGCTGATAAAGCTGCCATTAAACCAGATGGACCACCACCAATTACAGTTACATCATATTTCAATTATCTTCATTCCTTTCTATAGTATCGTACCATTTTCCAGAGTCAAAGAACAAATACCAGTATAATTGTCAAAAAATCCCCTTAAGTGAAGAATCTTATATAAGAAAGGTATTTAAAAGTATGATAAAATTGATAAGTATTGAAATACATAGAAATGAAATATCTAACGAGTGAATCGTAATTGTGGGTGAACTATTAAAATGTCAAAAATGGTACGTGGAACGATGCTTCTATCGGGAGCATCGTTTTTATCCAAGTTTTTAGGAATGATTTTTGTAATTCCATTTTATGCAATTGTCGGTGATGCTGGTGGGACGTTATTTGCCTACGCTTACACACCTTATAGTATATTTATTAGTCTCTCTACTGTAGGCATTCCACTTGCAGTGTCAAAATTTGTATCAAAATATAATTCATTAGGTGATTATGAAACCGGGATGCGAATGTTTAAGGCCGGAAGTACATTAATGCTATTTACTGGCCTTGTAGCATTTATTGTTATGTTCTCAACAGCTGACTGGATAGCTAGTTTACAAATTAGAGGGGATAATTCAGCTATTACCTCTAATGATGTTGCTTACGTTATACGTATGGTTAGTTTCGCTTTAATCATAATTCCAGCAATGAGTATTGTACGTGGTTTTTTCCAAGGTCATCAATCCATGGGACCGACAGCTGTATCGCAAGTCATTGAACAAATTGTTCGCATCTTATTTATATTAGGTGGTTCATACGTAATCGTCTTCGTATTGGGGGGGTCTAAAACAACAGCAGTAGGCTTCTCTGCTTTTGCTGCATTATTAGGAGCACTGGCCTCATGTGTAATATTGTTTTTATATTGGAAAAAAAGAAAATCACATTTACAAAAACAAATCGATGCACAACGTTATACGTATGATTTAAAAACAAAAGATTTATTTAAAGAACTTTTTCGGTATGCAGGTCCATTTGTATTAGTCGGATTAGCTATACCGTTATATCAGTTAGTCGATCAATTTACATTTGAACCAGCGATGAATGCAAGTGGTAGAGAAGATGAATGGATACTGGCCTCTTCCGTAATCATGAACTATGGCCATAAAATAATAATTATTCCAATGACAATTGCAACAGGTTTGTCATTAGCAATGTTACCGTCCCTTACAGAGGCCTTTACTAAAAATAAACGAGAAACGTACACAAAGCTTTTAAATCAAGCATTACAAGTAATTCTAGTATTAGTTGTACCTGCTTCAGCAGGGATAGCAATGTTATCTGGTGAAATTTATGGTTCATTATTTACAATGGATGATTTAGGTGCAAGAGCGGAATTAATGGCTTGGTATGCGCCAGTAGCATTATTGTTTGGATTTATAACAGTAACTGCTGGAATGTTACAAGGGATTGATCAGCAAAACTATGCGGTTATTAGTTTACTTACTGGATTATTAGTAAAAATACTATTAAATAATCAATTTATTCACTTGTTTGGCGGAAAAGGTGCTATTCTTGGAACTGCATTAGCCGCTTTAATTGCAGTTATCATGAATTTATGGAGATTGAAAACGACAATCGATTTTTCGTTTAAACAAACGATAAAACGGACGATGCTCATTACGATATTTACTGCAGTTATGTGTGTGGTAATCTTGATGTTAAAATTAGTTCTTGGTATTTTCTTACCGTTCCAAGAGGAGAGATGGGCTGCG
This sequence comes from Oceanobacillus kimchii X50, assembly GCF_000340475.1. NCBI lineage: Bacteria > Bacillati > Bacillota > Bacilli > Caryophanales > Bacillaceae > Oceanobacillus > Oceanobacillus kimchii. Next base: position 2,334,253 of record NZ_CM001792.1, on the reverse strand, counting down.
ATTGTAATGCTTATCTTTGGAGTGACAGTAGGCGGAGTAGTATATCTACTATTAGCTTATAAATCAACGTTATTAGAGCATGTATTTGATGGAAAAATACCGCTTATTGGCCGATTTATGAATAGATAGGAGGGAAATCATGCGGTTGGATAAATTACTCGCTAACATGGGAGTCGGTTCTCGTAAGGAAGTGAAGCAATTACTAAAGGCGAAGCGAATAACAGTAAATGAAGCCATTGTCAAAGACAATGGAATGCATGTAGACCCGGAGCATGATCAAGTATGCGTTGATGAAGAATTAATTACTTATCAAAAACATATTTATCTTATGATGCATAAGCCACCTGGTGTAGTATCTGCGACTTCTGATAAACGAGATCGGACAGTAATTGACTTATTATCAGCAGATGAGAAGAAGTTTGATCCGTTCCCTGTAGGTAGACTAGACAAAGATACAGAAGGACTACTATTAATTACGAACGATGGAGAACTTGCTCATCGGTTAACTTCACCAAAAAAACATGTCGAGAAGGTATATATTGCTTATATAAGTGGTGAATTTCCGGAAAATATCATGGAACAATTTCAAGAAGGATTAACATTAGATGATGGGTATCAAACGAAACCAGCTAAATTGGAAATAGTAAATAAACAATCAAATAAAGTTAAGGTAACGATAACAGAAGGGAAGTACCATCAAATTAAGCGAATGTTTATTACTGTTGGTTGTAAAGTAACCTATTTAAAAAGGATTCAGATGGGAAACCTACAATTAGATGAAAGTTTGCCAATTGGTAACTTTCGCCCATTAACGGAAGATGAATTACAGTATTGTAAATCATTAAAGTAGTAAATAAGTAAAGAGGAGGTGGAAATATTGGCCCATTATTTTATTGGTATAGATTTACCTAATCATGTCAAACAAAGTTTAAATGATGTTCAACGGAAATTTCCAACCTCCTTTTCGTATAGACAATGGACACATAAATCTGACCTTCATATAACACTAACATTTCTAGGTGAATTAGACGATAAACAATTAACTTATATAGAATATTATCTAAATAAATTAAAAAAGAGGCCATTTTTTTTAACGATGGATCAATTAGGGATATTTGGTAATCATGAGAAGCCGAGAGTATTATGGGCAGGCCTTAAACACTCTCATGATTTACATGAAATTTATCGACAGATTAGTAGTATGTTAACACAAATGGAATTCTCCATAGATACTCGCCCATATCGACCGCATATCACTTTAGCTAAGAAATGGAATGATCCATCTAATAATTTAGATAGTAAACAATTTGAAATGATGCAAAAAAATGTACAATCTATAGCAACGAGTTTTGAAGTAGATACTATCCATTTATTTAAAATCTTTCCACAGCAAATGCCAAAATACCAAAAATATAGGAGTTTTCCATTACGTGGTTAAGGGGATGTAAACATGGCGCAATTAATCAAATTACAAGATTATATATCACGTTATGAGTGGGACACTTATCGTTATCCTACGCAATATATACGTCAAAAAAAAGATCAATGGGAAAGGCTTTATCAAATATGGCAGCAACCAGAGATGGATAGGGAAAAAGTAGATGAACCTGTAGAGACATCAAAAGAAGGAATACTCCAAAGGTGGAAAAAACGTATAAGAAGAAAAGATATCTATGTAGAGTCAATTGAATCAGAAAATCATGGAAAGGAAGATGCGTATGAGTCTTTACCATCTTCTGAAAAAGATCTTAAGCATTATTTTTTGGATCAATTGTTTGATATACAAATGAAATGGGCAACTTCTACGGTCTCAAGAGTATCAGTAGTAGAATCAAAATTTTATCATGATGAACTTCTTCGTTTTTTATTACAACGTTTCCCTGATACATACTTCGTCATGTACATGCCTGTATTTGAAATAAAACAAGCTCCAGTAGAATCAGATATACTTTTAATTAGTCCTTTAGATGTTGAAATAATACATTTTCTTGAAGTAGAGAAAGAAGCTGTAATTATGGCTGGCGAAGAACGTACATGGACTGTGACTAGAGGAGAAGATAATGAACGAGTTATTAACCCATTAATTTCTTTAAAAAGGTCAGAGAAATGGATTCAAGGCATCCTGCAGCTACACAATATAGACATTCCGGTTAAGAAAACGGTAATTTCTCGAACCAACCGTATTTTATATGCAACAGCACCATATCAAACAAAGGTGGTAGATCGGGTAGCTTTTGAAGGATGGCTAAATGAAAAAAGAAACCTTTCATCTCCATTAAAAAAAACACAACTACATGTAGCTGAGTGTTTATTAAAACAATCAATTTCTAATTCAATTCGACGTCCTGAATGGGAAGCAGAGAACACGGAAAGCTAATGTTTATATTTATTGTGAATCCGACAGCTGGAGAGGGAAGAGCAAAGTATATTTTTTCACAGATACAACAAATGGAACAATATCGTACGCTGTTAGAAAAAAAGGTATATTTTACAGATTACCCAACTCATGCAGAGATAATAGTGAGAGAAATTTTACATGAATATAATAAGAAGCTAAAAGGATTATTTATTGTTGGTGGAGACGGAACTATGCATGAAGTAATAAATGGTTTAGATAATGTAAATAATCATATCCCCATTTCATTCATTCCCAGCGGTTCAGGAAATGATTTTGCTAAGGGAATTAATTTGAAAAAACACGCTTTAAAAGTCGATGCTTTCAATCAACCAATTGATTATTGGTTTTGTGTATATAAAACCAATAATTGCATTCGAAAAATGGTCAATAGTCTAGGTTTTGGATTCGATGCTGAAATTACCGAGAATGCAAATAGTGCAAGATCAAAAAAGTATTTTAACTCATTAGGGATAGGAAAAATGGTTTACTTAGCTTCTCTTGTAAAAGTTCTGCGCACATATAAGCCTAAAAATATGCAGGTTTCTATCGATGGAATAACAAGAAAGTTAAATAATTGTTGGATGGTATCTATTGGTAACCATCCATATTATGGTGGAGGTTTAAAGATATTACCTCATGCAAAGAATAATCGAAATAAAATGTATGGTATAATCATTCACACAATACCTAAATGGAAAGTACTTCTATTATTTATATCGGTAATTTTTGGGTGGCATCGTTATTTTAAGGAAGTTGAGTTATTCGAAGCTGATACGGTCGAGGTATTATCAGATAAATATATTTGCTATCAAGTAGATGGACAGACAGATTATACTGTTAATTGTAAAATAAAAAAAGATAAAAATCCAATCTCAGTTATAATAAATAAAAAGCAATAATTGTATTTTATATGAAATCTAGATACAATGTATAATTGAACGCTAAATTTGAAAGATGTGAAGAAGTTATGATTAAGTGGCTTGAGCAAGCTCTAGGCACAGGGTGGAATATTACTCCAGCAGGAGGTCTTACTGGGGATGCTTTTATAGCGGAAAAGAACGGGAGACGTTTATTTTTAAAACGTAATTCTTCACCGTTTCTTGCTGTATTATCTGCTGAAGGAATTGTTCCTAAATTAATTTGGACGAAACGTATGGAAAATGGTGATGTCATTACCGCACAAGAATGGTTAGAAGGTCGTTCACTAAATGTTTATGAAATGCAACAACAAAACGTGGCTGATTTATTAAATAAAATACATCACTCTACAGAGCTTTTGCATATGCTGCTAAGAATGGGAAAGAAACCAGTTACTTCAGATGAAAGTTTAAAATCAATAAAATATAAACTTGATAAACAAGGGATGATCGATAGTTACAGTGAAGTAATAGAGGCTATCCATTATTTAGAGAAATTGTTACCGGAAACTCGCGACCAGCAGCTCGCAGTATGTCATTGTGATATAAATCATAATAACCTTATACTAACAAGTGAAGAAAATATCTTTTTAGTTGATTGGGATAATGCCATGATTGCTGATCCAGCAACAGATATTGGTATGCTTTTAAAATGGTATTTACCAAAAGAAGACTGGGTTCCATGGTTAAAACAATATGGCATAGAACCAAGCCAGAATTTATTTACTCGCATGTATTGGTATTTATTACATGATTCCCTCCATTTTTTAAGTTGGCATAATACAAGAAATGAACCGGAAAAGGTTCGCCAACGTCTATGGGATTTACAGGAATTAAATGATCAAATAAGAAGTTTATTTTAAGTTAGTTTGTTCAATTGCATTTATCCAATGTTTTATATTATTTTTATTTGAACTTACATGATCCGGCAGACTTTGTGCTTCTTCGCCTTGTCTGCCATAATTATATATTTCAGGCAGAATAGTAAGAAGTTGTTCATCCGTGATTTGCTCTCGGTCAAGTATGGATTGAACAAGCCTTCCAATCTGTTGACACTCACTTACTGAAGCACAGCATTCTCCGTGTTGTTCGTCAAGTATGTCTGATAGTAACGCTAATTGATTGGATATATTTAATGTCATATTTATCACCTCTTAAGTAGTTTTTTCTGAATAAAGTTTTCTATACAAAATGAAATAAAGTGAGGGAATACAGCATGAGGCAAAGAAATAAGCCGTGGGCAGACGAGTATTTACAAGAAAAAAATCATATTGTTATTAATGACCCAAAGAGCAATAAGGGAAATTGGAATCAGCTTTTTAATAATAATAATCCAATTCATGTAGAAATTGGGTCGGGAAAAGGACAATTTATACTGGGAATGGCAAAGCAGCATCCAGATATTAATTTTATTGGAATAGAATTAGCAAAAAGTATTATTGTTTCTGCTGTTCAGAAGATAGATAAAGAAAGCTTAGCTAATGTATTTATGTTAAATGAAAATGCGATAGATGTGCGTGAAATGTTTGCTGATGATGAAATCTCAATGATTTACTTGAATTTTTCAGATCCATGGCCGAAAAACCGACATGAAAAGCGACGCTTAACATATGAACGCTTTTTAAATCAATATCAAGATATTTTGTGTACTAATGGAGAAGTAATATTAAAGACAGATAACCGAGGATTATTTGAGTATTCTGTAGTAAGTTTTTCACAATATGGGATGAACATAAAGGAATTGAATGTTGATTTACATGCTATAGAAGACGAAACAAATGTTATGACAGAATATGAAGAAAAATTTTCTGCAAAAGGACAACCGATTTATCGTTGTAAAGCAGTGTTTGAAAAATAATCCTTGACTTTTTCTCGAATTTTGTCATAATTAGAAAGAAATATAGTCACCTTTAAATCAGTCCTGTGAGGCTGGTAAGGTTGTGCGGAAAAGAAAATTATAGTGGAAGCAAACATAGCATACATATATGCGTTGATGTTTCCTTTTACTCTCACTGCACCTTGCCATCTTTTACAGGCGGGGTGTTTTTTTATATAAGGGGAGTGTGAGGACAATGAAAGATAGAGAAATACAAGTAGATGAACGTTTACCTTTATTACAGAGCTTGCCTTTAAGTTTACAGCATCTATTTGCGATGTTTGGATCTACGGTTTTAGTACCTATTTTGTTTGGTGTTGATCCTGCAACGATTTTACTAATGAATGGTATCGGAACATTATTATATATTTTTATAACAAAAGGAAAAATTCCTGCTTATTTAGGATCAAGTTTTGCATTTATATCTCCAGTAACAATGGTAATAACTGAAGGTGGAGGATATGGTGCTGCTTTAGGAGGATTCTTTGTAGTAGGTTTAGTTTTAGTCATTATTGGATTAATAGTTCGTTATGCTGGAACTAGTTGGATAGATGTTATATTTCCTCCAGCAGCAATGGGAGCAATCGTAGCTGTTATTGGATTAGAGTTGGTGCCGACAGCTGCTGATATGGCTGGTTTATTACCGCAAGCAGATGTGCCAAGAGATACTACCGCGATTTTGGTATCTTTAATAACTTTAAGTGCGACGATTATTTATTGGGTGACAATGCGTGGATTTTTGAAAATAATTCCTATCTTATTAGGAATTATAACTGGTTATGCTGTAGCTACAATGTTTGGTATTGTAGATTTCGGTGCGGTTGGAGAAGCGTCATGGATACAAATGCCAACTTACTATCAAATTGAATTTAATTGGTCAGATATATTAATCATCTTACCTGCAGCGCTTGTATTAGTACCAGAGCATATTGGTCATTTAGTAGTTACGGGTAATATTGTGAAAAAAGATTTAGTAAAAGAACCGGGTTTAGATCGTTCTTTATTTGGAAATGGATTTTCAACAATGATTTCTAGTTTTCTAGGGTCAACGCCCAATACCACCTATGGTGAAAACATCGGAGTATTAGCTATAAGTAAAGTATATTCTACGTGGGTAATTGGAGGAGCTGCAATAATTGCTGTATTACTATCGTTCTGTGGTAAATTAGCCGCACTTATTTCTTCTATACCTACACCAGTAATGGGAGGAATTTCATTACTATTATTTGGAATTATTGCTGTCAGCGGGTTACGTATGTTAGTAGAACAGCAAATTGACTATAATAAATCTCAGAATTTAATTTTAACATGTGTAGTCCTTGCTATTGGAGTAAGTGGTGCTTCCATCAATATAGGGTCGGTAGAATTAAAAGGTATGGGTCTAGCTACAATTGTAGCAATTGTTATAAGTTTATTCTTTAAATTACTCGATGTATTAAAATTATCGAATGAGTAATCCTGGAGTTTCTAAAGCTTTTAAATAAAAAAAACCTGATGATCCAAATCATCAGGTTTTTCTATTGCACCTTTGTCGTCTTTAATGGTACACTAATATAGTTACATCATATTGATTGATTTTATATATACTATTCCTAATTATATTATAAAGTCAATTAAATGATTTGTCAACAAAAATAATACATTTAAATTAGGGGGATATTTATGAGTTCTTCCAAAAATAGTGATCAGGTTTTTGAGTATCAACGTTTAAAACGTATTCTTCAAATAATTGAAGAAAGGGAAAATGTAATTAAACAGCAATCTTCAAAAATAAAAGAGGAAGTTGTAGAATTTAGAAAAAACTTTTGGGATGATATTACCATTAATTTAGAAGAATTAGATGATGTTATTGAAACGCAAGAAAGTATTAAACAACAATCTAATGTTTTAGCACAGAAAGAGAGACATTATGGTAAGAACTATCAGCAGATAAAACAGTTGCAACGATTAAAAAATCAACCTTATTTTGGGAGAGTAGATTTCAAAGAAGAAGCCGACAATGAAGAAAATCAAATATATATTGGTACTTCGTCTTTAATGGATGAAGAGGGATTAGACTTTTACATCTATGATTGGAGAGCACCGATTTCAAGCATTTATTATGATTATGCACCTGGACCAGTTCAGTATGAAACAGATGAAGAACTAGTAAAGGGAGAAATGACTTTAAAACGACAATTTGTTATCAGGCAAGGAAAAATGAAAGGTATTTTTGATACAGCTGTAACTATAGTAGATGAATTGCTACAGGAGAGCTTGAGTCAATCAGCAAATGCTTCAATGAAGTCTATTGTTGCAACTATTCAACAAGAGCAAAACAGGATTATTCGTCATCAAGGTAGTAAAATATTAGTAGTACAAGGAGCAGCAGGAAGTGGAAAGACGGCGGCTGCTTTACAAAGAATTGCCTATTTATTATATCATCATCGTTCGAGTTTACAAGCAAATCAAGTTCTACTGCTTTCACCAAATGATATATTCACAAGTTATATTTCTAACGTTCTCCCAGAATTAGGTGAAGAGCCAGTGAATCAACAAACATTTTATGATTTTCTTGTAAAAGGTATTGAAAGTAATCTTATTGTCGAAACCCCTTTTGAACAAATGGAACAGCTATTAATAAGAGAAGATAAACAACAAAAAGAAAACACAGTAAAATACTTTACAAGCATTCAATTTATGAAAGATATACAATCGTATTTATCATTTCTAAATTATAATGGTTTACAGTTTCGACATATTCGTTTTCGAAATGAACTTCTTATCTCTAACGAAGAAATTAATGCGTATTTTCATGAGCTTCCTAAAGCGATGCGCTTATCAAATAAAATTGAAAAAATCCAGCTATGGTTATTACAAAAAATAAAAGTACTTCAAGAAAAAGAAATTGCAGCAAATTGGGTACAAGATCAAATGGAATTATTAAAAAAAGAAGATTATATGAAAGCTTATCATGAGGCAGAAGCAGAGGAAGAAGAAAGTTCTATTCAAGATGAAGAGTTAATTTTGCGTAAAAGAATAGTGCGCAAAGCATTTGCACCATTAATACAAAATATAAAACTAAATCGTTTTGTACACACATTACGAATGTATAGAGAATTATTTAACCAATGGGCACCTGTTGACAGAAAGAGTGAATGGAAAACATATTCGAAGTATGTATTAAATGATCTTCATCAGAATAAATTACCTTGGGAGCATGCAGTAGCATACCGATTTTTTAAAGGAGAAATAATTGGTCATGATGCTGATCAACCAACAAGATTGATTGTTATTGATGAAGCACAAGATTATACACCATTTCAATTTGCTTATTTGCAGCATGTATATCCATATGGAAGAATGACACTTCTAGGTGATATTAATCAATCCATCTATTCTTATACGACCACTGATAATCCAATTCAGGAAAAAGCAGATTCAAAAGATATTGAGCGGATTGTATTAACTAAAAGTTATCGATCTACTAAGCCGATTACAGATTTTACTACTTTTTTTGCACCAAGTAATGAAGGTATAAGTGCTTTTGATCGTCAGGGACCACTACCAACTGTGATTCAACTGCCCGCACAATCTAATTATAAGAATGCGCTTTGGGAAATAATTGAAGGTAAGAAAAAAGAGGGACATGAAACAATTGCTGTGATATGTAAATCAATGCGGGAATGTGAGAAATATAAAGAATTACTGGAGGATGACGAAGAAATTAATCTTATCCGTTCAAATACTAAAACATATCAAAAAGGTGTAGTTTTCGTGCCAGTATATTTGGCTAAAGGTATTGAATTTGATGCTGTCATTGTTCCAGATGCATCTGAACATAACTACAACACGGAAAATGAGAGGTATTTACTATATACAGCATGTACTCGAGCAATGCATGATTTAACACTTGTTTTTATGGATAAACCGAGTCCATTTATTAAGGAAATCCCAAAAGAAAAATACTCATTTAGAACAATATTAGAAAGAAATTAGAGTGGGATAAAAGTATTTACTCAAAAAGTCGAATGAATGGTGTTAAAAATCCGCTTCAGAAATATACTACGCTTATCTAGAGACAGCTGGTGAGCCTCAGGATGCTTATACATCGAGGTCTCACCTATGCCTCACTTCCACAGGATAAGGAAGACCTCGACAGCATTATATCGCACGCAGAAAATCGGTTTTTGATATTTAAGGAGTTTCCGTATATTTCTTACGCTATTTTAGCAATCATCCGTTTTTTGATCAAAACTTTTTTATGTTACAACTTGATTTTTTACAACTTATATTTAGCCTTGTACTCCGGGATGATGACGTTTTCGCTTATTTACCCACACACGATCTTTATTCGTGTTATCTGGAAAGGACTCTCCTGCCTGTAACTCTATAATTTGTGGATCATTTACATTACTTCCAGTTTCACCGATTTCCATATAAACACCATTATTTGGAGCTTTTTCACCAGCTCGAAATTCAGACCTTTCTCCCATTAGTATCCACTCCTTTTTATTTAAGATAAACTTATTATGCAAAGAAATATCTATAATCATGAATGGGAATATTATCCCGCGCGTAGCGGGAAGTGGAAACTTACGTGTAATCATTAACTTCGAATAGGTCGATTAATTCGATTTCAGGATTCTTATCCTTAAACCAGTTCAGCGCAAATTCATTTCGGAATAGAACAAGTGGTTGATTGTTACGATCACGAACTAATAAATTTCCACTGTCAAATAACTTTCGATCAACTTGTTCCTCTTTTAACCAACGGGGAAGACGTTCACCAATAGATTCCAGCATAACTTCTGCGTTATATTCATGTTGCATTCGGTAAGTAAACACTTGATACTGCAATTCTCCTACAGCACCTAATATAAAAGCATCAGTCATTTGATCACGAAATAACTGAATAGCGCCTTCTTGAACTAACTGCTCTATTCCTTTACGGAACTGTTTTGATTTTAACACATTTTTTGCAGTAACTTTTTTAAATAATTCCGGTGGAAATTGTGGCAATTCATCGTATTCATACGTGTTTTTTCCAACTAAAAGCGTATCTCCGATTTGATAGGCATTTGGATCATATACGCCAATAATATCTCCAGCATATGCTTCGTCAACTGTATCTCTAGAGGAAGCGACCATTTGTTGGGATTGAGCAAGTTTTAATTCTTTGCCCGTTCGTGCTAAACGAACAGTCATACCGCGATCAAATTTACCAGAGCAAACTCGTAAGAAAGCAATTCGATCACGATGGGCAGGGTTCATGTTTGCTTGAATTTTAAAGATAAACCCTGAAAAATCTTCATTGTCTGGCTCAATTGGTCCCAACGTAGTTTTTCGTGATGTTGGACTTGGTGCAAGATGAATGAACGTATCAAAAAATACTTGTACTCCAAATGGAGATAAAGCACTACCAAAGAATACAGGTGTTAATTCTCCCCGTAATACAGCTTCTTCGGAGTATTCATTCCCTGCTTCCGTTACTAGTTCTAATTCTTGTTGTGCATCTTTAAAGGTCGGGTTTTCTATAAGGTCTTTATGGTTGGATAGTTCATTATTTGGAATATACGTTTCCGTATCGCCAGGGTGATGCTGAACAAACTGATCTCCATGTCTATCGAAAATTCCTAAGAAACCTTTTCCCATACCTGCTGGCCAATTCATTGGATAGGTGTCAATTTCTAAGACTTCTTCAAGTTCTTCTAAAAGAGCAAGGGGTTCCTTTCCTTCGCGATCCAATTTGTTCATAAATGTGAAGATTGGAATACCTCTCATTCGACAAACTTTAAATAATTTAATGGTTTGAGCTTCGATACCTTTTGTAGAGTCAATAATCATAACCACACTATCGACTGCTGTTAATGTACGATACGTATCTTCACTAAAATCTTCATGACCAGGTGTATCGAGAATATTGATATGCAAGTCGTCATAAGTGAAATTCATTACACTAGATGTAACAGAAATCCCACGTTGTTTTTCGATTTCCATCCAATCGGACGTTGCAAATTTACCAGATTTCTTTCCTTTTACCGTACCCGCTGAGCGTATCAAATTTCCGTATAGCAAAAGTTTTTCTGTCATGGTGGTTTTCCCAGCATCTGGGTGGGATATAATTGCAAACGTCTTTCGTTTTGATACTTCATTATTTATCGACATATTGCCTTAACCTTCTTTCATTTCTATATACAAATAGATGTTCTTACTCAGATGTTTTATAATAAATAAAGACACCTCCATACTATACTATAGAATTTTATATTTTACGATGGGTAGTAAAGCTAAGAAAGTTGTGATTAATTATGTATTCCTTAACCAAACAGAAAGTACGAGAGCTGTGTGGAGATGTTTCATTTAAATATGGTGAGCGATTATGGAATGGAAATCGCGTCCAAATGGTGAATAATCATAATGAAACAACTGCTACGGTTACAAGTACGGAAGATTTCCATGTGCAAATAATCTGGGATGATGGAGAAATAAAAGAAACGAAATGTAGTTGTCCATCGTTAACTTCTTTCACAAAAGATTGTCAACATATTGCCGCCGTGTTAATCGGTATTTGTGATACAAATACAAAGAGTATTAATCGTACGGATGAAATTATGCGTGGATTTTTAGAGAAAAACGATAAGGATAATCAAGAGTATACGCATCAAGGTTATTTTGAAAATAGACAAGAATTACAACCAACATTTCGATGTCATATATTAACAAATAGTAAAAATCCAATTATGTCAATATCTATAGACATTAATCACTATGAAATTAAACAGTTATCTGATTTTTTATTAGCAGTTCAACAAGGTAACTCGTATAAGATATCGAATGACATTATCTATTCTCCATCAAATAATTACTTTAATACTAAAGATGAAGCAATAATACGTCATTTAATACAATTAAATCAGGAGATTACTTTAACTAACACTTTTAAAAATGCTGATAAAAATAAGCTTGTCATTCCTCCATCTATTTGGAATAAACTGGAGTCTTTTTTCCAAGCTTCCGTTAATACGGAATTAATCATAGAACAATCAAATTGGATTTTACCTAGCTTTTCTATCGTTGATTATTTACCTACCTTGCATTTTCAAATTGAAAAGTCAGCTAACTTATTTCAGATTACTTGGGAGGAGTTCCAGTCATATATATGTTTACCTTCTTATCGACTTTTTGTTACACAGCAAGCTGTCCATATTTTGACAGAACAAGAAGTAACTACGATTGACTTATGTGCTCGATTATGGGGAGAAAATGAAGAAAGTAGTTTGTTCATTTCATTAGAACAAGCAGAGCAACTCATACCCCTCTTAACAAAAATAGGTGAATTAGATGATTTAACTGGCATGATTGCTCAAAGTAAAAAGTCATTAACCGTAAAGATATTTTTAGATCGAATACGTAATCGATTATTGGCAGGAGTAGAATTTCATTACGGTGGTGTCATGTTTCAACCATTTGAACCATCTCCCATGTCGTTATATCGACAAGAAGAAAAAGAAGAGGAGATTATTCATTTTTTACAAGATAAAGGATTTGCACATATGGATGGTGGCTATGTGCTTCAAAATGAAAAGTTAGAATATGAATTTCTGTATCACCATTTACCTAATTTACAGAAGCAAGCAACGGTTTTCGCTACTACTGCAGTTAGAAATAGATTAAGTAAAAAACATTTTCAACCAATAATACGAGTGCGACATAAAAGCAATCGTACAAATTGGTTAGAATTTACGTTTCAAATGAAAGGTTTTGTAGATCAAGAAGTACGTGGTGTTTTGGATGCATTAGAAGAAAAACGGCCATATTATCGATTGAAAGATGGTTCTTTACTTTCGCTTGAAACAAAGGAGATTGAAGAGTTACAATCCTTTTTAATTGATTCTCCAATGTCATCCACTGAGATATTAGAAGGTTTGGAAAAACCTTTAAATGAAGGATTTACGATCGCTAATAGGTTAGAAGAACGAGGAATACTTGAAGTGGAAGACTCGTTTAAACAGATGTTGTTGCAAATTCAACAGCCAGATGAACAAGCTTATTTCATTCCAAATCCTATTTCATCTCTTTTAAAAGAATATCAACAAGAAGGAGTCCGGTGGATGAGAGCAGTAGCAGACATGGGATTTGGTGGTGTTCTTGCAGATGAAATGGGGCTAGGAAAAACCATTCAAAGTATTGCATACTGTCTTTCCATTCAAAAAGAGTGGGAAAATATGAAACAGCCTATTCTTATTGTTTGCCCAACTTCTGTCTGTTATCAATGGAAACAAGAATGGATGACATTTGCCCCTCATTGTTCTACTGTTGTGTTGGATGGTACGAAAGCAGAAAGAAAGCAAAAGAAATTGGAGTTACGTAATTGTGATGTTTGGATAATTTCATATGGGATGTTACGTAATGAAATAGATTGGATACAAAACCAAGTAGATCGTTTTCATACAATAATTTTTGATGAGGCACAAGCGTTTAAAAATCCTGCAACGCAAACTTTTCGAACTGTAAAAAAACTTCGTGCTAAACATCGTTTTGCTTTAACAGGCACCCCTTTAGAAAATAAAATGGAAGATATTTGGTCTATTTTCCATGTTGTATTTCCAGAGCTACTAGGTAATATAAAAGATTTTAGCTGGCTTACACATGATCAAGTTATTCGTCGTATTCAACCATTTATGCTTAGACGTGAAAAGAAAGATGTCATGCAAGAACTTCCAACAAAAGTAGAACATATAGAGCGTATTCCTTTAACAGAGAAACAAAAGCAGTTATATGTATCTTACTTAGCGAAACTTCGACATCCTTCTTTTAAGCACTTAGATAAGGAAACCATACGAAAAAATCGAATAAAAATTTTAGCTGGGATTACACGATTAAGACAAATATGTTGTCATCCGTTATTATTTGTTAGAGAATATAATAACAATTCAGCAAAGTTAGAAAGACTCAAGCAATTAATTAAAGATGCTAGTCGAGCAAATAAAAGACTACTCATTTTTTCACAATTTACTAGTATGCTGCAAATAATTGGTAAAGAGTTAAGAAATAAGGATATTTCATATTATTATATTGATGGAGAGACTCCTGCAGAAGAAAGAGTGGAGATATGTCGTGCTTTCAACCAAGGTAAAAAAGAAGTTTGTCTTATCTCTTTAAAAGCTGGTGGAACTGGTTTGAATTTGGTCGGAGCTGATACGGTAATCTTATATGATGTTTGGTGGAATCCAGCTGTGGAGGAACAAGCTATAGATCGTGCACATCGAATTGGACAACAAAAAGAAGTCACTGTTATACGTCTACTTTCTGAAGGAACAATTGAAGAAAAAATGTATGAATTACAGCGTAAGAAACGGGAATTAATGAATTATTTGGTTTCTGGAAAATCTACAATTAACTATCAGCTTTCAGATGAAGATATACAGGACTTATTGTTTAACGAAACAAAAGATTAGGTAGGTGAGTTGATGAAACGTAATATAAATGATAATACGCTTGAAATAGTAGTTGGAGATATAACCAAGGAAGCAACGAATGTTATTGTAAATGCAGCAAACGGTAGTTTATTAGGTGGCGGGGGTGTTGATGGTGCTATCCACCAAGCCGCAGGACCTAAACTAGTAAAAGCATGTCAAGAGGTAAGAAATCATGAACTTAATGGGGAAGAACTACCTACGGGTGAAGTTATTATTACTTCAGGATTTCAATTGTCCGCTCGTTTTATCATCCATACGGTAGGACCTATTTGGAATCAGACCCCTGATTTACAAGAAGAATTATTGGCTAACTGTTATCGTAATGCTTTGGAATTAGTAAAAGTAAACAAATTATCTAGTATTTCTTTTCCTTCGATTTCAACAGGGGTGTATGGTTACCCTATTCATGAGGCGGCAACTATCGCTTTACAAACAATTATTCAATTCCTACAAGAAAATCATATAGGACTTGTGAAAATCGTACTATTTAGTGATAAGGACTATAACATTTACCAAGAAAAATTTCAGCATTTAGTGGAAAAAATCTAAGCATTGAAACCGAACTAATATTTAGTTCGGTTTTTATTTGTTTTATTTTAAGGTTGACGTTTCTTGAACTTAATGATAATTCTTAAATATAGAAATAATTGAATGAGAGGGGTATTTGATGACAATTACATCTACAAATATTATTGAAGAGACTAATTATTATGGTGCTCATAATTATCACCCACTTCCAATAGTTGTTTCTGAAGCAAATGGCGTATGGGTAAAAGACCCTGAAGGAAATACGTACATGGATATGTTAAGTGCATATTCAGCAGTAAATCAAGGACACCGTCATCCGAAGATTATTGAAGCACTTAAAAATCAAGCAGATAGAGTAACATTGACTTCCCGTGCTTTTCATAATGAATTACTAGGTCCTTGGACAAAACGTATTGCGAAATTAACGAAGAAAGATAAAGTTCTGCCAATGAATACAGGTGTGGAGGCTGTTGAAACCGCGATAAAAGCAGCACGCCGTTGGGCATATCAAGTGAAAGGAGTTACAGAGAACCAGGCGGAGATAATTGCTGCCAATGGTAATTTCCACGGGCGTACCTTAAATGCAATATCTTTATCAAATGATCCAGATGCTACAAAAAATTACGGTCCATTTGTACCTGGGATTAATAAAGTAAATTATGGAGATATAAATGCAATTGAAAAGGCAATTACAAAGAATACTGCAGCAATCATTCTTGAGCCTATTCAAGGAGAAGCGGGAATTATTTTACCTCCAGAAGGATATTTGGAACAAGTAAGAAAACTTTGCACAGAGAAAAATGTATTGTTTATAGCAGATGAAGTTCAAACTGGTTTTGCACGGACAGGGAAAATGTTTGCATGTGAATGGGAAGGCGTAGAACCAGATATCTATGTCATGGGGAAAGCATTAGGTGGTGGTGTTTTACCGGTATCAGCGATTGCTGCTAATAAAGCAATTATGGATGTATTTACACCTGGCTCTCATGGATCTACTTTTGGGGGGAATCCATTAGCGTGTGCTGTATCGATGGCCGCAATCGATGTCATTGAAGAAGAAAATTTAGTTACTAAGTCATTAGAATCAGGTAAATATTTTGCAGATAAGTTGCGTGCAATTAACTTTGAGGGAATTAAAGAAGTCCGTGCAAGAGGATTATTCATTGGTATGGAATTTGACCAGCCAGTACGTGCTATTTGTGAGAACTTGAAAGATAAAGGAATCCTATGTAAGGAAACACATGTAAATACGATACGATTTGCACCACCATTAGTTATTACTAAGAAAGAAATAGACTGGGCATTACAACGAATAGAAGAAGTAGTAACTAATTAATATAGGGATAGGGTAGGGCGCAGGGGCATAACCATTGTATTGGTCAAAAAATTGACTGAAGCTAGAATAAGGGTAGAGGAACTAGTGAAACTCCGGTGTATTATTGACTGCCTCCTGAAATTTTTGGTGTTGGAGCGGGACTTCAAACCTATTCATTCTATTTGTTTTTCGGGTAAACACTTATGTCCCAGCCCTTTCCCTTCAATTAAAATAGAAAGGAAATCATCATGAATATATTATTGATGCTGCGAGGTCCATTTATAGAAGCAAATCCAGATTTTATAGAGAAGATAAAAATGTTAGGTAACATTACTATTTTATATACGGATAATGGTATTGATAAAGAGAAACTAAAGCAGGAAGTGAAAGAAATTGAAGTTATAGTAGTAGCTGTTGTTCCTATTGATAAAGAAATTATCGATGCAGCACCAAAATTGAAATATATTATGAAGTTTGGAGCTGGTTACGATAACATTGATTTTAGATATGCAAGAGAAAAAGGTATTCCAGTTACAAATACTCCTGGTCAAAATGCAGATGCTGTTGCAGATCATGCATTTGGATTAATGTTAGCCACCGCGCGTCAAATTTCTTCGAAGAACGAAGAATTAAGAAATGGTCATTGGGAATTGTCTATGGGAATGGAAATATTTCAAAAGAAATTAGGTATTATCGGTTTTGGTGCAATTGGTCAAGCAATCGCACAAAGAGCAACAGGGTTTCAAATGGATGTTTTAGCTTATGGTACTTATCAAAATCAAACGATAGCAGATCGTCTGAATGTAAAATTCGTAGATCTTTACACCCTGTTGAGTGAAAGTGATATTGTAGTCGTATCAACTACACTTCGTAAGGAAAATTATCAGTTAATTAACGCAAAAACACTTAATGAAATGAAAAAAGATGCCTTGTTTATTAATGTATCAAGAGGGCCGTTAGTAGATGAAGATGCTTTGTATGAAGCACTTAAAAATGGCAACATAAAAGGTGCAGGATTAGATGTGTTTGTAGAGGAACCATCGAACCACCCTTTGTTGACATTACCGAATACAACTGTAACACCTCATATTGGTGCTGCTACAAATGAGGCAATAAAACGTACAGGAAATGTTGCTTTAGAGAATTTACAACGCTTTAAAGACGATATTCCTCTGTTACATGTGGTTAATTAAGGAGAGTACAATTCAAGTAGAACGAATAATAACCGGACTTTAAATCTCTGATTTTTAGTTCGGTTATTTTGTTTGGAGACTTTTATCCTTCATGTAATAGGAAATGATTTCCTTAAATCTTCGTATATGTACGATTTTGTTCCATTCATTCAGCGGGGATAGAGAAAAACCCCACTGAAATGAATTTTCATTTTATCTAGGTGGTCTGTTTTGTTTATATTTATGATCATCTTTCATTTCATTTAATTCCTCTTTTGACTTATTCTTCTTCTTTTTTCCTTTAGCCATTTTAATTACCTCCTTTATTTTTTTATTTTCTGCTATTTCTTTGTGCTATATTCATATCATAATTTCGCCGTATATGGTAAAAGATATTGACAAGTCGATGTTTAGAAAGGAAGAAATTTATGTCTGAAGAAAACAAAAATCGAGAAAAAGACAAAGGGAAACAAAGAAACGTAAGAAAGTATAATACATCTCCAAAACAAGATGTAGAAATAGCAGAAGAAACCGAATTTCTTAACGTAAATGGCAAGAAAAATAAGCGTTTTCGTCCTAATGGATAAGATAAAGAAAGGAGAAAACTTATATGAATAACCCTTATTTTCCTGGTGATATAGTCTATATGATTATAAGAAATCCTCATGCTCAGGATGTAGCTCAAGTTCAGCAGGCTGCCGTAGTACAACATCCGGATAATCCATCGGACCTTGCATTATTTGTTCATGAGACGTATTACCCTATTACGGATGAATATGCTATTTTTACTTCAGAAGAAGCAGCAGAAAATGCTTTTAGGGAAGCATTTGTATCTGATGATGAAGAGGGGCAATTTTATGGTTAAACCTTTTGTCCCTCAATTGATATATGTGGAACCAAAAGCAATGGAATATAGCTTAGGTCAATCACTAGTAAGTAAGTTTGAAAATATGGGGGTTGAAATTAGGGAAACAACTTCTCATAATCAAATTCGAAATTTACCGGGTGATAATGATTTTCAAAAATATCGTAACGCGAAGTCTACTTTAGTTATCGGAATTAGAAAAACATTGAAATTTGATACATCCAAACCTTCTGCTGAATATGCAATTCCTTTTGCTACTGGTTGCATGGGGCATTGTCATTATTGTTATTTGCAAACAACAATGGGTAGTAAGCCATATATTCGTACGTATGTAAATATAGATGAAATTTTTGATGCTGCAGAAGGATATATGCAAGAAAGAGCTCCTTTGGATACAAGATTTGAAGCATCATGTACTTCTGATATTGTAGGTGTGGATCATCTTACACATACGTTAAAACATGCTATCGAATATTTTGGGAAAAGCGAGTACGGTAAGCTACGTTTTGTTACGAAATTTGCACACGTAGATCATTTACTTGATGCTGACCATAAGGGTAGAACAAGATTTCGTTTTAGTATTAATAATAACCATATTATCAAATATTTTGAGCCTGGTACGTCCCGATTAAATGAGAGGATAGAAGCTGCTGTTAAGGTTGCTGAAGCGGGGTATCCTTTAGGTTTTATTATAGCTCCTATTTACTTACATGATGGTTGGAAAGAAGGATATAAAGAGATGTTCGAGAAACTTGATGATGCTCTCCCACCATTTGCAAGAAAAAATCTAACATTTGAGATGATTCAACATCGTTTTACAAAGCCAGCAAAACGTGTAATAGAGAAAAATTATCCGATGACTAAATTGGAATTAGATGAATCAAAAAGAAAAACCAAATGGGGAAGATATGGTATTTATAAATATGTATATCAAGATCAAGAACAACAGGATATAAAAAAGACACTAGGTGGATGGATAAATGATTATTTTCCAACTAGCACTATCGAATATTTTACTTAATTGAGATGGTGCCTCTTTTTTCTTGATTAATCAGTTTTGTACTTCTTCGTGAATTTAATTCCAGAAGTTCTATAAGTCCTATGGCAATTCGTTGATCGTACTTGGTACTTGCTATATCTCCTTATATTGGTATGCTCTTTTTTCTGAAAGGATAGCTATAAAGAAGTATGAAATTATAAAAACAACAAATGCTAATCGATAAGGAGGTGATTGTAAGATGAGAACATTGCATGCGATCGCTCTAACCTTATTAGTAATTGGAGGAATCAACTGGGGATTAATTGGATTTTTTCAGTTTGATTTAGTTGCTGCGATCTTTGGAGGCCAAACTTCATTATTATCGCGAATTATTTATGGTCTAGTGGGTATTAGTGCTGTTTATTATGTTGCGACTTTATTTACTGGAGAAGAAGTTGAGGACAATACTGTAAATAATGGAAGAGTGAATTACGGAACAGAATTTGCAGAGGAAAATGATTTCGAAAACGATATAGATGATGATTTAGAAGATCGATAAAAATGGAAACTCGAGGGATACACTTTCCCTTGAGTTTTCTCGTTAGAAAAATTCTGAAAAATCATGGATATTTTATATACCCCATGCTACACTGTGAGTAATTATAAACAAGGCATAGGTAGTTAAGTGACGAACATATACTTTAGAAGTAATTATTCTGGAGGGATAATATGAAATCACTATATGGATCGGATATAGTTCGAAATATGCCGGCTTACTTATTTGCACATATTCAAAAGAAAAAGCAAAACCTGATTGAACAGGGAAATGATGTTATCGATTTAGGTATCGGAGCACCTGATTTACCACCACCCTCTTATATAATTGAAGAACTATGTAAACATACAAAAGATCAACAACTACATCGCTATTCTTCATATCAAGGGATTCCAGAATTAAGAAAAGCAGTTGCTCATTTTTATCAAAAAAAATACAAAGTTACACTTGATCCAGAAAAAGAAGTTCTCATCTTAATTGGAAGTAAAGAAGGGATTGTCCATTTAATACAATCTGTTGTGAATCCAGGAGATAAAGTGATTCTGCCAGATCCAGGATACCCTGTTTATAAAATGGGTGTACATCTAGTACAAGGAAAAGTAGTTTATTTACCTTTAGATAATAACAACGAATATAAACCGAACTGGAAAATGATAAGCGAACAAGATAAAGAAGAAGCGAAGTTATTGTTTTTAAATTATCCAAATAATCCAACAGGTGCAACAGCTCAAAAGGAGACGTTTGTGAAAGCAGTCGAAATGGCAAATAAATATGATATCTGTATTGCACATGATGCAGCCTATGATCATGTGACATTTGCTAACTATAAATCTTCAAGTCTACTTCAAGTAGAAGGTGCGAAAAAGATAGGGGTAGAATTAGGATCATTATCTAAGAATTTCAATATGACTGGTTGGAGAATTGGATATATTGTTGGAAATTCGAGTGTCATTCATTCGTTAGCGACATTAAAAAGTAATATAGATACTAGTCAATTTATACCAATTCAACTTGCTGCAAAAAAGGCATTAGAACAAAGTGAAGATGAGATTCGCACAATACATCAAACAATGGAACAACGTATGTTAAAAACATGGCAACTTTTAAAAAATGCTGGCTTTCAAGTAGAGAAAACCAAAGGAACGATTTTTCTATGGGTGAAAGTTCCGGAAGGCTATACCTCAAGTTCATTTTCAGAACAAGTTCTAGATCAAGCACATGTAATTGTAACTCCTGGTTCAGCGTTTGGTAAACAAGGTGAAGGATACTTTCGAATTGCACTAACAGTGCCAGAAGAAAGGCTGATTGAAGCAGTTCAACGTATTGATTCTTGGATAAATGGAGGAAAGTAATATGAGTCATAATCGAATTCATTTAAATGCAGCAGAAGCTATTGTAAAAGGGTTACGAAGAGAAGAAGTAAAACATATTTTTTGTGTTCCAGGTGAAAGTTATCTTCCTGTATTAAATGCTCTATATGATGAGCAAGATATACAAGTAATTTCAGGTCGTCATGAAGGTGGTATTGCTTTAATGGCAGAAGGATATGCAAAAGCTACAAAAAAGCCTGGGATAGTTATGGCAACGAGGGGAGTGGGAGCAAGTAACTTATCCATAGGTGTACATACCGCGTATCAAGACTCTACTCCAATGGTTGTGCTACTAGGGCAAGTAAGTACTAAGTTTAGAGGCAGAGAAGGCTTTCAAGAAGTAGATTTAGAGAGTTTCTTTCGTCCGATTTCCAAATGGGCGGTGGAAATTACAGATGTACAGCGCATACCTGAAATACTTGCTAAAGCTTTTCGCATTGCTAAAACCGGAAGGCCCGGACCAGTAGTAATATCTTTACCTGAAGATATCCTTTATGAAGAAGGAGAATTCATATTTAGAGCACCTGTTAGTATTCCACGTCCGTCACCTTCGATAAAAGAAATATCCATGTTTCAGCATTTTTTACAAATTGCCAAAAAACCTTTAATTATTGCTGGAGGGGGAATTCGTTTTTCGGGTGCTGAAGATGCGCTTCTTGAATTTGCTGAAGCATTTCAGATACCTGTGATGACAGCCTTCAGGAGGCATGATGCATTTCCAAATAATAATAACTTATATCTTGGACATTTAGGGTTAGGTATTACAGCAGAAATACGTGAAGCTGTAGATGAAGCAGATGTTATCTTTGCTTTAGGTACAAGATTATCGGAAATTACTACCCAGGATTATTCGATTATCACAAATGATAAACGGCTAGTGCATATTGATATATCTTTTGAAACGATAGGAAATGTGTATCCACCAGATTTAGGTATTGTAGCGGATATAAAAGAAGCTCTACTGGCGTTAAGAACGATTAAAATTGAAGAGGTAAAGGGTTCAGGGGAATTTATTTGGAAAGAATGGGTAGAGAACAGGCGTACCAAGCAAATAGAATCGATAAAAAAATTAAATCAAAAACAAGATATTCAAAGTAAAATAATCGGTTATATACAGCAGCAATTAAGTCATGAATATATTATTACAAATGATGCAGGTAATTTTGCAGGATGGCTACATACGTATTTCCAATTTAACCATAAAAACACTTATATTGGCCCTACATCAGGAGCAATGGGGTATGGCGTACCTTCTGCAATTGGAGCTGCAATTGCAATTCCAAATAAAACGGTTATATCCCTGTCCGGAGATGGTGGATTCATGATGACTGCACAAGAGTTAGAAACTGCAGTGAGATATAAAATTGGTATGCTAAGTCTTATATTTAATAACCAGATGTATGGAACAATTCGAATGCATCAAGAAATACACTATCCAAAAAAAGTAATAGCAACAGACCTTGGAAATATATCATTTAAATCGTATATTCAAAGTTTAGGAGGAAAAGGATATCAAGTTACTAGCTTTCAAGAATTTGAACATGTATTTCCAATAGCACTTGAACATGCAAAAGTCTCACCAGTTGTCATTGAGATTCTTACCGATCGTGAACAAATAAGTGTAAATAAAAGAATAAAAGATTTTCATAAATGAATTAGTTTACGATGATCCAACTAATAGTAATAATTGGTAATCAAGAATACAATCCTTGTTATTCTTGAATTTTTTTTGATGTTTTATTCATAGGATTGAAATTTTATTAACGAAAATATATTGATATTTATCGGTTAAAAGATATAATGGTGATATGGAAACGATTACATCGGAGATTATGGGGGATATATATGATAACACTTTTCACAGCTATTATTTTATTAATTATTGCATATTTTACGTATGGAAAATTTATAGAAAAGTTATTTGGACCATCAGATAAGAGGCAAACTCCAGCTATATCACAGAATGATGGAGTAGATTATCTTCCAATGAATAAACAGAAAAATGCTTTAATTCAATTATTAAACATTGCGGGTACAGGACCAATTTTCGGGCCTATTATGGGTGCGTTATTTGGACCAGTTGCATTTTTATGGATTGTCATTGGATCGATTTTTGCAGGAGCGGTGCATGACTATTTAACAGGGATGATATCTATACGAAATCGTGGTGCACACATACCACAGCTTGCAGGAAAGTTTTTGGGAAGCTTTTCGATACATATTGTTAATGCTTTTTCTCTTCTTTTATTAATCTTAGTTGGAACCGTTTTCTTAACTACTCCAGCTTCATTGATCGATATTTTACTAGATGGGAAAGTTGCATTTATATATATTTTAGGAGCTATTTTACTCTATTATTTTCTTTCAACAATTCTACCAATTGATAAAATTATAGGTCGAATTTATCCATTTTTTGGAGCAATCTTATTAATTGGAACTGTGTTAATAGGTGTAGCACTAGTATTCTCTGATTATAAGATACCAGAACTTACGATTCAAAATATACATCCAGATAACTTACCAATATTCCCTATTTTATTCTTTACGATTACTTGTGGAGCTTTATCTGGATTCCACGCAACACAATCGCCGATTATATCTAGAACAACCCAAAAAGAATCACAGGGAAGATATATTTTTTATGGGATGATGATTGCAGAAGGAATTATTGCAATGATTTGGGCAGCAGCAGCAATGAGTATTTTTGATGGACAAACATTAAGTCAAGTGATCGCAGACGGGACAGCTTCAGCAGCAGTGAGTGAAATTGCTATTACTTTATTAGGAGCTGTTGCGGGTACAATTGCGGTAATTGGTGTGATTATTTTACCTATTACTTCAGGTGACACTGCCTTCCGTGCAGCGAGGTCTATTATTGCAGATTACTTAAATATTAACCAAAAGAAAGCTGCTGACCGTTTAATGATCGCAATTCCATTATTCGGGATAGCATACTTCTTAACAACAATTGATTTTAATCTGTTATGGAGATATTTCTCTTGGGCAAACCAAGCAACAGCAATGCTTGCATTATGGATTGCTACGATGTATTTGTATGTGAAAGGTAAGAACTTTGTCGTATCTATGGTACCAGCCATTTTTATGACTTATATGGTTCTGGTATATATTCTTAATGCGAAGATTGGATTCCAGTTAGATTTAAATATATCTTTCATTATTGGACTTGTATTGACAGTAATATTAACCATTCTATTCTTTATAAAAGCAAAAAATAATATAAAAAATGACCTTCAAGTGGATATGGAGTAAATGAATATAAAAGTCATAGAATTTTCTATGACTTTTTTGCTTCTTTTTTATATAGTTTGCCGTCTATTAAAGTAAGTAGATGTCGTTAAAGGGGGAATGAAATGATGAATCAAGAAAGAAAAAGAATGTTTTATATTGATGCAACAGCATTACAAAACTATTTAGATATAGAAGTAATGACCAATACCGAATTTGACTTTAAGCGCGTGGATAGATTATATGGAGTAGACAATCACGAGCTGAATTATGATTGGATTGAAAAGTTAGGACTTGGAGTAGTAAGAACGAGTTATTTTAATGATTATTTTATTTATAATGCTACTTATGACAATTTGATCAATGAGTCAACTAGAATTGGTTTGTATTATCAGTTAACACATCCAGAATACGATGATAAAGAATTAGATCGTTGGATTTTTGGTGATAAAGATGGCATCAACTATCTTTTGGAGTTAGTTGGAGAGCATGGTTTATTAGTTGTAAGTAAGTTAAAAGAAATATACAGGCAAAAAAAAGGGAATGTCATCAAGTTTCCAATCCAAAAGAAATAAATTGGATCCTTATTTAGTGCGAGTATTACTGCCTGATGCGGAATAAAAATTTTTACAAAAAAAGGGTAACCTCTTCGAGTCAGAGGTCACCCTTTTTTATATATCTTCAACGGATTCGATAAATCTTTGTCTTTCTTCGGGAGTAGGGAGTTTACATTGTTGTTTTTTACCAAACCATTTAAATCGATTGTTGGCGAACCAATCATAAGCTTTGTTTCGAATAGAGTTTGGAACAATAGTTAATCCGTATAATAATTTCCATGGTAATGGTAATTTTCTACAAATATCTAGTACCGCATTAGACTTTATTTTCACATCGTTATTTTCTTTTACGAGTACCATACTGTCTGTATCATTAGGGATGTTATATTTTTCTCGTAAATATTTACCTGCTTCACTTTGTAGAGAGGCAAAGGAAAACATTCCTTCTTGATCTCGCTTTAGAATAAATTGAACACTTGAATCACAAACATTACATTCACCATCAAAAAGGATTATATGCAAAGTGAGCCTCCTAAAGTTTAATCTATTTCATCAATAAAGATGTTTTTATTTTACATTATACATATTCCCCTTTATACATTCGTTAAACAGTTTTTATTTTACAAGTCGATAAATACGCTTAATTGTCTCCATATGAAGAGCTTCGTGATAAAAACTGAATAACAATGTTTCGGAAAAAGTGTCAAATCGCATTTTTGAGCTATTGATAAAAGGAGTAGGCAAAGTCTCTTCTAGGTGATAAGGTGCATAGTTGTCGATTCTATCAATTTGAAGGGTTAGTTCTTTAACTATTTCATTAAAACTAGGTGGTGTTCCCTTCCATTCATTCGGACTAGTACCAGGTTTAAAATATTCGATAAAGGTTGTAGGGATCTCTAGCTTTTCATTCATTACTCCAAATATAAGCTTCTCTTGAACTACTATAATATGGCCAAAATTCCATCTAATATTATTTCGATATGTTTCTGGGATATGATCAGCTAATTCTTCAGGAATTTTTTCTAGAGAATTTAAAGTGATCCCGCGTACTTGTTTCATATGATTTGAAATGTGTTCATACAATTTGATCGCCTCCATTTATATAATATTCAATAATTTTATTATAAAACCCTTCATTTATAATAATAAATAAATAGTATTTCTATGAAAAGATATTTTGAAATATAGTATCTATCCTTATATAGTAAGAAAAGATTCCATCTATCAAAAGTGATAGGTGAAATCTTATTGGTTAAAACAGTTAATATTATTATACCTTGATCATGAGTCTAATTTAAGTGTTTTTTAGATTGATTGCTTGTTCTAATACTTTATCACCTTGAACCAAACCGTAAGCCATTTGGTCAATAACAGCAACTTTAACTCCTTTTGGTTCAACTAACTCACGAATCTTCTTTTCTAAATAACGAACTTGAGGACCAATTAATACAACATCTAGATCTGTTAAATGATTTTTTAATTGTGATTCAGGAATTGCGTCAATTTCCACTTCTAATTTATTTTCCTTTGCTGCGATTTCCATTTTTTTAACAAGCATGGATGTGGACATGCCAGCAGAACATACGAGACGAATCTTCATGTTATCTCTCCTCCAACTTTTTTATTTGTTTTTGCATTGCAATCATTTCGATTGCTAAATCTTTTACAGTTAAAGCATTCATTAAATGATCCTGTGCATGGATATGGATTATGGAGAATTCTGGAATGGTCCCATTTGCTTCATCTTGTAATAGAGATGTTTGTATATGATGAGCTTCTGTAAATTCTTTATCAGCAGTTTCTAGCTTTAATTCTGCTTCGTTAAATTCTCCGTTTCTAGCAAGCTGTAATGCTTCCATTGCTTCAGACCTAGCGTTTCCTGCATGTAATATAATTTGAAATGAAAGCACTTGTAATTCTTCCTGTTGTATGGTCATTATTTTTGACCTCCTATCTTTTCTCTCATCGAACGTACACCCGCCATAATAAATGGAATATATAATAGTACGGCTATGGTTAAGTTAAAGAGCTGTAAAATGATTCCACGTACATTTCCTCCAGTGACAAGGTATCCACTTAATATAGGGGGAGTTGTCCAAGGAAGTATAGCGACGGTTTTTGGTACAAGGCCTAATGACAAAGCAAAATAAGAGATTATTGTTAAGGTGACAGGTACAAGGATAAAAGGAATTAAAAAGATTGGGTTTAATACAATTGGTAACCCAAAAATTACTGGTTCGTTGATATTAAATAAACCGGCAGGTGCTGATAATTTTGCTACTTCTCGATATGGATGATTTTTTTCATGTCTGATAACAATAAATACAGCAATCAGCAAAGCAATTGTCGTTCCAGATCCACCCATAAAAACAAATGTATCTAAAAATGGTTTTGTTACTACATTTGGCACATCAAATGCGGACATACCTTTTTGGAATAAGTCTGCATTTCGTTCAATCAGAGGCAAATATACTGGTTCGATTACTGATCCGATAATGTTTGTACCATGTAGCCCAAAAAACCATAATAAATGATTTAAGAAGGCAACAATGATTGCTGCAGGTAATGTATTTCCGAGTCCTTGGAGGGGCTCTTGTATTACATTGAATATTACTTCAAATATACTAATTCCAGAGAATACACTAACGAAAGCATGGAATAGACCAACAAGAACAAGAATAATTATCGCTGGTATTAAAGCAGAAAATGATCTGGAAACTCCTTCAGGAACTCCTTCTGGCATTTTGATGGTAATATTCTTATTAATGAGAAATCTGAAAAACTCTGTTACTAGCATGGAGAGAATAATAGCAACAAATAGTCCTTGTGCTCCAAGCCAAGCAAAATTCAATCCACCATCAGCAGTCGTCGGGACAAGCATAATAAAAGCTGCAGCGGAAATTAAACCTGAAGATAAACCATCTATTTCGTAGGACTTAGCTAAATTATATGCGATAGAAAATGATATAAGTAGTCCTAATACAGCGAATGTACCATTCCATATACTTCCACCAACTACTTGCCATTTACCTTCACCAAAAATACTATTTAACATTTCAACTAGACTAAAATTCCCGAAATCTGGAAAGTTATTGATTAACACAGCTAATGACCCAATAATAATTAAAGGCATAATAGAAACGAAACCATCACGTATTGCAACTAAATGACGTTGTGACCCAATACGACCAGCGATTTCAATAAATTTCTGCATAAATTTGTTATTCATGCTTTGTTCCTCCTATAGTTTAAATTGTGGTAGAAAAGATTTGTGAGCTTCTAAAAGTTCATCAAGTAACACTTTTGCTTTCTTTTCGTCTTGAATTAATGGATTCATAACAAACGCATTGTAAGCATCCTCATATTTTCCCGATAATGCAGCTTGAATTGTGAGTTCTTCCATTGCTTTCATATTTTGGATCATGCCTTTTACAGGAGCTGGAATCTTTCCAATGGAAATTGGTTTTGGACCACCTTTTGTTATCACACAATTAGCTTCAATTACTGCATCATTCGGTAAATCAGTAATCGTACCATGATTATGTGTATTTACTGTCTGTATATCATTCTTATTATTGTATATGGAGTCCATTAAACTACATGCAACTTTGCTATAAAATGCTCCACCTCTTTTTTCAAGTTCTTTTGGTTTAATATTTAATTCCGGTTGTTGATATAAATCAAATAAGGATTCTTCTAATTGTTGTACTACCTCCGCTCGTGTACCATTTTCTTTATATGCATGCAAATCCTTTTGGAGTACTGTTTCTGTTTGGAAATAATATTGATGATATGGATTAGGTAATAGTTTTGTAGATTGAATGAATGTCCTTGACCAATTTAACGGCATTATATTTGCTGGTGTATAATTGGCTTCCCGGTTGATTAGTCGATCGAATACTTCTTCCGTAAGATTTTCTCCGTCTACAAGTATCTTCTTACCAAAAATAAAATGATTTAGTCCAATAAATTCAATTTGCACCTCTTCAGGTTTTGCATTTAATAGTTCGGCAGTGGAATGTTGTGTATTAAAAGGAATATTACAAACTCCTATAACTTTTTCATGTCGAGAATAATTTAGAAGTGCTTCTGTAACTATTCCTGCTGGATTTGTAAAGTTAATAATCCAAGCATCTGGGCATATTTCTTGTACATCTTTTGCGATTTCCATCAACACAGGTATTGTACGAAAAGCTTTCATTATGCCACCTGCACCATTTGTTTCCTGTCCAATAAAACCATGCTTTAGCGAAATACGTTCATCTATTGCACGTGCTTTAAGACCACCAACTCGAATTTGAGTAGCAATAAAATTTGCATTGACTAATGCTTCTTTACGATTCAATGTCCATGAAAGTTTAATATTCGCATTCGCTTGATGAATCATTCTTTTTCCAAGATAACCAATAGTTTCTAGTTTATGTTTCCCTGGTTCAATATCAACTAGAACAATTTCATTTACAGGAAAAGTATCCTGACGTTGAATAATTCCTTCAATAATCTCCGGAGTATAACTTGAACCACCACCGATAATAACGAGTTTTAATGCCATAATTTAATGCTCCTTCACTAAATGTAATCGCTTTTATTTAAAATGTTTAGATAACTCACCTAAAATGTATCATACAAATTTTGTATTGTCCATACAATTTTATTTAGTTGTTATAACATAAATTATTGTCAATCAGTTTCAAATCTTGTAAACTAAATAAAAACAGTGAAAAAGGAGTACGGTAATGGAGAAAAACCAATCTTTACACGCTTATATTAAGCAGGAGTTATTACAACGAATTAAGACAAATCAATACAAAAGTGGAGAAAAAATTCCACCAGAGCTAGATCTTTGCAAAGATTTTAATGTAAGCCGTACCACTGTTCGTACAGCATTAAACCAACTTACACTAGAAGGCTACCTAGTTAGACAACAAGGAAGTGGAACATTTGTAGCTGATGAAAAAGTGAAACAGACACTGACACAGACCGTCAAGCGTTATAGTGATCAGTTAGCAATTCAAGGGAAAGTATCAGAAATTGAAGTAATAGATATTTCTGTAATTGCAGCTGATGAAATGATTGTTTCATATCTAGATGTATATATGAAAGACCCTATACAGCGGATTGAACGTGTTCGTAAAGCAAATGGCCAGCCCACGCAGTATGAAATAGCGTTTATACCTTGGTCCATTGCACCAGGAATTACCAATACACATGTTGAAACTTCTTTATATAAGTCGTTAAACGACATGTTCAATGTATTCATTGCTAAAACTTATGAAAATATGGAAATAACCCTTGCAGATGATCAAATTTGTAAATATCTAGAATGTGAGCCAGGACTACCATGTTTTTACATAGAAACGATTGCAGAAGATCAACTGGGGAAAAAAATAGAATTTTCAAAGTCGTTTTTCCGAGGAGATAAGACTAACTTTACAATAGAACGAAAATATCCAGAATTAGAATAATTGATGGAGGGGTATCAATGAGGGTAGAGATTAATGCGGATGATTATGGACTAACGAGAGGTGTAACGGATGGAATTATAAAAGCCCATAGAGAAGGATGTGTTACATCAACGACACTCATGATGAATGGATTATCAGTAGAATACGCTGTTGAACAGGCAAAGAAAAATCACGAGTTAAAAGTAGGATTACATCTCGTTTTAACATGGGGGAAACCCATCTTAAATAATAACACTTCTTTGATACAATCAAATGGTAATTTTAAGTATACAAGTAGTTATCGAAATATGGCTCCTCCTTTACTAGAAGATGTTGAAAAGGAATGGCGAGCTCAATTAGAAGCATTTAGGAAAACGGGTTTAACACTTAATCATATAGATAGCCATCATCACATTCACGCTTGGCCACCATTAGTAGGTGTTATTTTAAAATTAGCTAAGGAATATGAAGTTCCTGTACGGTATGCGGATTCGTTGAAGGATTATCCGGATATATGTTGGACTGAAAAATTATGGACTGAATTTTATCAAGATGGTGTTACAGATAATCTGTTTGAACAATTAAAAAAAGAAAATGTTCTTTCTGTAGAAGTGATGACTCATCCTGGATTTGTAGATGAAGATTTAATAGAAAATAGTTCCTATTTGTATACCCGTGAAAAGGAAGTCGAACTTCTTTGTGAAATGAGAGTTCCAGAATGGGTACAGTTAAAGTGAAATTTTATCTTAGAAGACAATTTTAAAGGCAATATATTTTATTTATTAGTTATAATAACCAGGTTGAGA
Source organism: Oceanobacillus kimchii X50 (assembly GCF_000340475.1). NCBI lineage: Bacteria > Bacillati > Bacillota > Bacilli > Caryophanales > Bacillaceae > Oceanobacillus > Oceanobacillus kimchii. Next base: position 2,302,763 of record NZ_CM001792.1, on the reverse strand, counting down.
CTAGAGTAGTAAAGATAAGTTCAGATTAATACAATTGGGAAATATACTTTACTTTCATGGTTAGCATATTACAGCTCACCGCTGTCTCACCCTCGGCCTTCTTGCCCTAGAAATTTTAAAAATCTCCTTCACGATAATTAATCTCATTTGACTTTTTGGTAGTTTTATTTTTTCTTAGGTTATAATGCTTTAACATCAATGGTTTGAATGAAATCTACAAATGCACGAACAACATTCATTTGCAATGCATCTTCGGGGTAATACATCCAAGTCTGCCTTTTAATGAGTTCCCTATCTTCATTTATGATTGGTTTAACAATTAATTCTGGGTTATTTCTAACTACTAAATTAGCAACCACTGCATAGCCTAAACCATGTACAACCATTTCTTTACAAGTTTCCACTTGATTAACATGGATAGTAATATTGGGGCTTTGAGTATAATGGTGATGCCACCAATTATCAACCATCAGTCGCATATGATCGTCCGTATAATAATCAATCCTTGGAAGCTCAGGAAGTTGTTCCCAAGAAAACTCCCAAGGTGATGCGATGCAAATTTCTTCTTCATACAATAATTGTTTTCTCTCTTTCCATGGATAATTTCCTTTTATAAAACTAATATGTACATCATGATTTAATAACAATCGATGCATTTCGCTACTCCATCCAGTTACTACTTGGCACTCAACATCAGGATATTCTTGTTTAAATAATTGAAGCAGTTTGGGCATTTTATTAGATGCAAAAAAGTTTGAAACTCCTACACGTAATGTTCCTGTAACTTGATTTTTCATATTGTCTAGTGTTTCTTCAATCTTTCTCTGCTCCTTTAACATTTGCTGAGCATGATGTGCCAATTGCTCACCTTCAGGAGTAAAAGCAATTCCCCTACGTTTTCTCATAATAATTTGTATACCATAATAGGTTTCTAATTTTTTCATTCGTGAAGTCAGGGTGGGTTGTGTTAAAAATAATTGATGGGCAGCCTGTGTAATATTCTCTGTCTCATATAAAGTGGATAACATTTCCCAATCCTGTAAATGCATTGATAATCCTCCTATAACATGTGATATAGATTTTTTTTATGTTTATTTATTAATATTATATATTTTTCTAATTTTCAATTCAATATTATAATTAAGGTATATAAGGTTGAAGGATGTTTTTTTCGATCGTTTGACTACGCTTTCAAAATTTAAAATGAGGAGGAATAAAATTGAAGACAGAAGAAAAATTTATTCCAGGTTTGGATGGTGTGATTGCTTCGGAAACAGCGATTTCTTTTTTAGACGTTGATAAGGAAAAAATTATCATCAATGGGCATGACCTTATCGAATTATCATTAAAACAGGATTATATAGATATTCTTCATTTGCTTTTGGAAGGGGGTCTACCTAAAAGAGCAGAAAAAACAAATACAGAGAAATTGTTGAAAGATCATTATGAAGTTCCTCAATCAGTATTGGAGATCTTAAAACTATTACCAAAGGGAACACATCCAATGGATGGAATGCGGACAGCTTTATCTGTGCTTGCAGGATACGATAAGAATATCGAGGATCGTTCAGCTAGTACAAATAAGGATCGTGCTTATCGGTTACTTGGACAATTGCCAACAATAACAGTAAATAGTTATCGAATTATAAATAATCAAGAAGTGATGCAACCAGCGATAGAACTATCATATAGTGCAAACTTTTTATACATGATTACAGGAAAAGAACCGTCAGATTTAGAAGTGGAAATTTTTGACCGTTTGCTACTGCTATATAGTGAACATGAAATGCCGAATTCTACCTTTACTGCTAGAGTAATATCTTCGACTAATTCTGATATGTATGGTGCATTAACTGGAGCTATCTCCTCGTTAAAAGGTAATCTACATGGTGGTGCAAATGAAGCAGTTATGTACATGCTTAATGAAGTGGAAACGGTGAATGAATTTGAACATTTATTATATAAAAAGTTAGAAAATAAAGAAAAAATTATGGGGTTTGGGCATCGTGTTTATATGAAAAAAATGGATCCTCGTGCACTTATCACCAAAGAAGCACTAAAGAAACTTTGTGAGAAAGATAATGACTATACGTTACTAGAGATGTGTGAAGCTGGAGAGAAAATAATGAAAAAAGAAAAAGGATTATATCCTAATTTAGATTATTACGCAGCTCCTGTTTATTGGAAATTAGGTATACCAATTTCACTCTATACACCAATCTTTTTTAGTGCACGTACAGCTGGACTCGCAGCTCATATCGTTGAGCAACACTCAAACAATCGTATATTCCGTCCAAGAGTAAAATATATCGGAAAAGATTATTAAAGGAAAAAGAGAGGGGATTTATTATATGACACAAGTAAAAACGATTAACCAAACAGATAAAATTATAGAAGAAATAGCTGATTATGTACTTCATACAGAAATTACGAGTGAAGAAGCTTATAGAACTGCACACCAAGTACTAATTGATACATTGGGTTGTGGGATTTTAGCGTTGAATTATCCAGAATGTACAAAATTATTAGGTCCGATTGTGCCAGGTACAGTTGTACCTAATGGTAGCAGAGTACCGGGTACTTCCTATGTGTTGGATCCAGTGCAAGGTGCCTTTAACATTGGTGCAATGATTCGCTGGTTAGATTACAATGACACTTGGCTTGCAGCTGAATGGGGACATCCCTCAGATAATTTAGGTGGAATCTTAGCTGTTGCTGATTATGTAAGTCAAGAAAGATTAAAAAAAGGTGAAGAGCCAATTAAAGTAAAAGAAATACTTGAAATGATGATTAAAGCACATGAAATTCAGGGTGTATTAGCTCTAGAGAATAGTTTGAATCGAGTTGGATTAGACCACGTTTTATATGTGAAAATTGCTACTACTGCAGTTGTGACAAAAATGCTAGGTGGAACGAAAGAAGAGATACAAAATGCATTATCTAATGCTTGGATTGATAATTCAAGTTTACGTACGTATCGTCATTTTCCAAACACAGGTTCAAGAAAATCCTGGGCTGCTGGAGATGCGACAAGTAGAGCAGTTCGATTAGCTTTAATGGCAATAAAAGGAGAAATGGGATATGCTACAGCTCTTACCGCAAAAGGTTGGGGATTCCAAGATGTTCTTTTTAAAGGAAAGGAGTTAAAGCTAAGTCGTTCTTTAGGAAGTTATGTTATGGAAAATGTCTTATTTAAAGTATCATATCCTGCAGAATTTCATGCGCAAACAGCAGCTGAGGCAGCAGTTCAATTACATCCAGAAATAATTGGGCGTCTTGATGAAATTAAAGAAATAACGATTACAACCCATGAATCTGCTATTAGAATAATTGATAAGACAGGACCGTTACACAATCCAGCTGATCGAGATCATTGCTTACAGTATATTGCTGCTATTGGGCTTTTGAAAGGAAATATCACTGCAGAAGATTATGAAGATAATGTGGCAGCTGATCCTCGTATTGATGAATTACGTGAAAAAATGGTAACCGTGGAGAAAGAATCCTATACAACGGATTATTTAGATCCGGAGAAGCGTTCGATTGCTAATGCAATACAAGTACACTTTGTAGATGGAACTTCGACAGATGTTATTGATTGTGAATATCCATTAGGGCATCGTTTCCGCCGTGATGAAGCAGTTCCTAAGATTTTGGAGAAGTATGCGTATAATTTATCTACACAATATACGGATAAACAGAGTGAACGTATACAAAAATTTACTAATAATTTTGATGAGGTGCAACAAATGAATACGACGGATTTTATTGATTTATTTGTAAATTAAGGAGGACTTATAAATGGCTTGGATAGTAGACCAACCTATATCACAACAAGAATTAGCAAGTCAGTTCAGATCCCAAGTAAGCGAGAAAGGTATTTTACAAATTCCTGGTGCACATGACGCGATGGCTGGATTGGTTGCCAAAGAAGCCGGATTTCAATCTCTTTATCTTTCAGGAGCGGCTTATACAGCTAGTCGTGGCTTGCCGGACTTAGGTATTATTACTTCAACAGAGATAGCTGATAGAGCAAGAGACATTGTACGTGCTACTAATTTACCTATTCTTGTTGATATAGATACAGGTTTTGGTGGTGTATTGAATGTTGTCAGAACGTCCCGTGAAATGGTAGAGGCAAATGTGGCTGCAGTACAGCTAGAGGATCAGAAATTGCCTAAAAAGTGTGGCCATTTAAATGGAAAACAGTTAGTAAGTACAGAAGAAATGGTTCAAAAAATTACAGCAATTAAAGAAGTGGCTCCAACTCTTGTGATTGTTGCTAGAACTGACGCCCGTGCAGTTGAAGGTTTAGAGAATGCTATTTCAAGAGCGCAAGCTTATGTAGAAGCAGGAGCGGATATTATATTTCCAGAGGCATTACAAAATGAAGAAGAATTTCGCCTTGCTTCAGAAAAGATAGATGCACCATTACTTGCTAACATGACGGAATTTGGGAAGACTCCTTATCTAACTGCAGAGGAATTTGAACAAATGGGCTTTGATATTGTCATATATCCCGTTACATCTTTACGAGTTGCAGCAAAAGCCTATGAAAAAATCTTTTCAATAATTCGTAAAGAGGGAAGTCAAAAGAATGGTTTGTCAGATATGCAAACAAGGAAAGAATTATACCAGACAATTTCCTATGAAGAGTTTGAAGATTTAGATGAAAGTATTGCTAAAACGGTTTTAGAAGATAAATAATAGTGTTTGTCATATGCACCTTGGAGTTTGGATCTTTGGGGTGCATATTTCTTTTTTTACATGTCATATTAATTACTTACTTTTTTTAGACTTATCACATGGTACTTCCACTATTGCACGCTAGTATAGAATTATTCAATATATACATTCTAATTAAGTAAAAGGTATAAGGTGGTGGAAACCATGTATGTTATTAGTCTAATGGGAGTTAGTAAGGTTATTGAAGCTCCTGTTCATCAAATAAAAAAATGGATTCAACTATTTGGTTCCTATATTCCGATGACGTTTATGGACCAAATCCTTTATTTTGAGATAGAAGCCGTTCATATATTGTCGTTTATAAAAGAAAAAATAGAAGAAGAATATGACTGGACTGAAATTGAAAGCTTACTAGAGCATACGGTTTTTGGTGAGTGAGAGGTTGGGACAAAAATATTCACGCAAAAGATAAATCCGAATGAATGGATTTAAAAAAACTCGCTTCAGAAATATATTCCGTTTTCTTTGGGTGGCTGGTGAGCCTCCGAAAGGGTCTCTCCGAGCCTTGCTCCCATAAGAGTATCCGAATATTCTAAGACTTATTCTAGCTATCATTCGTTTTTTGACCAATCCTTTTTGTTATGTCCCTATCTCTCATTCAGATTCTATATTCAAAAGGTTATTTACAGGTAGTTCTATGGTACCGTTACCTATATTTAGTTGGAGATATTCCTTTGTTACTTTTATATTTGATGTTTGACATGTAATGGTTTGTATTTCTCCATCATTATAGTAAGTAATTATGATATTGGAATTATTGATCGTAGCATACTGTAATTGCTGTTCCATATAATCAAATTGCTGATTATCGATAACAGGTTTAGAAATCTTTTGAGCTTCTTTTTTCTTCTTTCTAAGATATTCAACATGTTCTGGCAGCATCATAGCTGTCCATTTTATACTTCCGCGATCATTCATGTCATGCACCGTATCTCACTCGCCCAGATGATTTTCCGACAGACAATATCTGGTCAAGATGAAATAATCTGATTTCTTTTCGAAAATAACAAAATGCAAGTATCGAATCAGATTTTATCGTTACTACTTGAACAGTTCGTTGTGTTATGTTATCTTGCTGATCAATATATACCATTATTACTTTTTCTTTTTGTTGTACAGAATGAAGAAGTAATGGGTACATCGAACGATCCCTCCTTTTACAAAATAGGAACAAATGTTCTGTATTTAAAGTATATCATGATTAGAAAAAAATATACATACGATTTTATTCGCTTTTTCGTTTTTGAACATGTAATATTTTAAAGTAGATGAATTTATTGTGTGGAAAGAAGGATGGTTGAATTGGCAAATACACATATTTTTACAAAAGGAGAAGAAATTGCGAACGCAATAACTCATGGTGTGGCAGCTTTATTAAGTGTAGCAGGGTTAGTTGTGTTGATTGTTTCATCAGTAATAAATGGGACAGTGTTACATGTTGTTACATTTACTATATTTGGTGCGACCATGGTAATCTTATATACTTCTTCAACATTTGTACATGCTTTACCAAAAGGAAAGGCAAAAGATATATTTGAGATACTTGATCATTCTTCCATCTATTTATTTATAGCTGGTACTTACACCCCTTTTACACTATTAGTTATTCAAGGCGCGATGGGGTGGAGTATCTTTGGTATTGTATGGGGAATCGCTTTAGTGGGTATTGTATTTAAAGTATATTTTGTAAAACGATTTCTGTTTACCTCTACGTTATTATATATAGCGATGGGCTGGTTAATTGTAATAGGATGGTCGCAAATAACAAATAACATAGAAAGTAGCGGGGTATATCTGCTCATTGCAGGTGGATTATGCTATACGTTAGGAACGGTTTTTTATATGTGGAGAGGATTTAAATTTCATCATATGATTTGGCACTTATTTGTTATTGCGGGTACACTTTTTCATTACTTTTGCGTACTATTCTTTTTACTTCCTTAAATTGAAATATAATATATTACTCGAATGTACTTCTTTTAAGAAGAAGTACATTTTTTATTTGACTATGTCGAATTTTGTTATATTTAATAAAATTCAGTATATTACGTTGACAGTTTACGAGTTATAGTATAATATGAATTCAAATTTATTAACTAGATATATATCCCTAGCTAAAAATATTCAAAAAAGGTTTGGGAATGGAGTGTGCGAATGAAAAAGGAATCAGTACTTGATGTTGCAAATTTAAAAACATATTTTTATTTAGAGAAAGAAAAAGTTGCAAAAGCAGTGGATGGAGTTTCGTTCCACGTATCCCCCGGTGAGACAGTGGCCATCGTAGGAGAATCGGGAAGTGGAAAAAGTATTACTGCATTATCAATAATGCAACTAATTAATAAGCCTGGGGAAATTATTGATGGAACTGTTAAATTACATAATGAAGAAATTCAAAATCTTACCTCTAAGCAAATAACGAAAATTAGAGGAAATGATATAGGTATGATTTTTCAAGAACCGATGACTTCTTTAAACCCAGTATACACAATTGGAAATCAAATTATCGAAATGTTGAGAAAACATAAAAAAATAAATAAACAAGAAGCAAGAATAAAAGCAATTCATTTATTAAAACTTGTAGGAATTCCGCGTGCAGAGCAAGTAATAGATGAATATCCACATCAATTGTCTGGTGGTATGCGTCAACGAGTTATGATTGCAATGGCGATATCCTGTGACCCTAAACTATTAATTGCTGATGAACCTACTACCGCCCTTGATGTAACCATACAGGCACAAATTTTAGATTTATTACAAGAGATGAAAGAAAAATTTCATATGGCAGTGCTATTAATTACACACGATATAGGTGTAGTATCAGAATATGCTGACCGAATTATCGTAATGTACGGAGGCCAAATTGTAGAAGAAGGAACAGTTTCAGAGTTACTACATCATACCAAACATCCCTATACGAAAGGGTTATTAGAAAGTTTGCCAGATATAAATCAAGATATCGAACGATTAGGGACGATAAAAGGCTCAGTACCACCTGCATATGATTTTCCGATTGGTTGTCGCTTTTCAACCAGATGTCCATACGTCATGGAAGAATGTAAACAAGCTATTCCAAAATTGACAAAGATGGAAGAAAATAATAACCACGCAGTACGTTGTTATCTCTATCAAGAAGAGGTGGTGAAGAAATGAAGCTGGCCGAATCAAATGTTTTAGTAGATGTGAAGGAAGTGAAGAAATATTTTCCTATAAAAGGTGGAGTTTTAAAACGAACTATTGGACATTTAAAAGCAGTTGATGATGTGTCATTTTCTATTTATGAAGGAGAGACGCTTGGAATTGTAGGAGAATCTGGTTCTGGTAAGTCGACGCTAGGACGGGTAATGCTACGTCTTCTAGATCCAACGGAAGGCAAAATCGAGTTTAATGGGATAGATATATCTCATTTAAGTAGAAGAAAATTAAGGGTTCATAGAAAAGATATGCAAATGGTATTTCAAGATCCATTTGCATCGTTAAATTCTAAAATGAGTATTTCAGAATTGATAGAAGAACCTTTAATTGTACAAACTAATTTGTCCAAAGAAGAGAGAATGAAAAAAGTAATCGACATTATTGAAAAAGTAGGACTTCGAGCAGAAGACCGCTTAAAATATCCTCATGAATTTTCTGGTGGACAAAGACAACGTATAAGTATTGCTCGAGCATTAATTACAAATCCGAAATTTGTGATTTGTGACGAGCCAGTTTCAGCATTAGATGTATCTATCCAAGCTCAGGTTCTTAATTTAATGAAAGATTTACAAGATGACTTAGGATTAACCTATTTATTTATTGCACATGATCTTAGTGTAGTAAAACATATTAGTGATCGAGTCGCAGTAATGTATTTAGGAAGAATTGTTGAAATTGCGGATAAGCATTCGCTATATAAAAACGCAATGCATCCATATACACAAGCTTTACTTTCTTCTATTCCTGTCGTTAAAGCAAATGATGAGGTAGCAACACTAGCAACACCAAAAGAGAGAATTAGATTAACTGGAGATTTACCGTCTCCAGCAGATCCTCCGAGCGGTTGTACATTCCGTACACGTTGTCCTTTTGCTTTTGAACAGTGTGGATTGGAAAAACCACCATTAATAGAAAAGGAAGAAGGTCATTACGTTGCCTGCCATTTGCATTCTTGAAAGAAGGTGGAGTACATAATTAGGAGGTGATGTCTCTGTTATCAAATGGTTAAGTTAGTAAATCTATTAAAGATACTTAAAGGGGGAAAATTAATGGGAAAATGGAAAAGAATACTGATGCTTGCTGTACTATTTCTATTTGTTTCTATATTTGCAGTAGCTTGCTCAGGTAATGATGAAGGTGAAGGTGATACTGAGGAACCTGCTTCTGCAGAAGAAGATACTGATGATGGAGGAGAAGAGGCTACTGGTGAACCGCAATCAGGCGGAACAATTACAGGTGCAATGGATACTGCACCAGCTGGGGTTTTTAATCCGATCTTCTATGAAGAAGCATATGAGGCAAATATCTTGGACTTTACGCATGAAGGTTTATTGAGTCAAGATAAAGAATTAGTGTTTGGACCTAACTTAGCTAAAGATTGGGAAATTAATGATGATAACACAGAAATCACGCTAAACTTAGAAGAAGGCGTTAAGTGGCATGATGGTGAAGAATTCACAGCAGATGATGTTGTCTTTACGTACAAATCGATTGCATCTCCTGGATATATCGAAGCAGGTGGTGTACGTACTGAATATGTAGAGAAACTAGTAGGCTATGAAGCATTTAATAGTGGAGAGACAGATGAATTTGAGGGTGTTGTTGCAGAAGATGATTACACGGTTACCTTTAAATTCGAAGAACCAAATGTAACTATTTTGAAGGATGTAGCATTTTCAATTATACCAGAACATATTTTTGCAGATGTACCAATTGAGGAAATGCCTTCTCATCCAGCCACTTTAAATGCTGGTGAAGTAATCGGAACTGGTCCATTTAAATTTACTGAAATGCTTGAACGAGAACAATATATCCTAGAAAAGCATGCCGATTATTGGGAGGGTGAACCATACCTAGATCAAATTGTATGGAGAATCGTAGATCAGTCGGTTATGCTTGGACTTTTAGAGAATGGAGAAATTGATTTTATCTCTGATCCAAATGGTGTTCCTGCAGCTGATTTTGAAGATGTAGATGGGATGGAACATGTAGAAGTTATTGAACAGACTGATTTTGGTTATCAATTAATGGGCTTTAAAATGAATCATAGAACAGACGCAGATGTTGAAAGTGGAACGATCGATCCAGCTAATTGGAAAGTAAATGAAGATGTGGGAGAAAAACTTGTTCGTCAAGCAATGGCATATGCAATTGATCGTCAAGCTATTGTTGATAATTTACTGCATGGGCATGGATCTGTTATTAACGCCCCAATTGCACAACAATTTTGGGCATATGATGAGGAGGCAACTACAGCATATGAATATAATCCAGAAAAAGCAGCAGAATTGCTTGATGAAGCTGGATACGTTGATACCAATGATGATGGATTCCGAGAGACTCCGGATGGAGAAGAATGGATTGTTAACATTAATTATCCGACCGGAAATGCGCTTCGTGAACAATCCGCTCCAATATTAGCGCAATTCTTAGAGGAGGCTGGAATTAAAATCGATCTACGTCAACCGAAGGAAATGACTGCATATGTAGAAGAATTAACGAATGATAATACGGATTGGGATATATATTTACTAGGTTGGAGTTTAGGAAGTGGGGACCCAGATCCATCTGGATTATGGAGAAGTGTAGACCCTTATAACTATGGTCGTTGGAATAATGAAGAATCGGATCAATTGATTGCTGATGCATTAACACCACCTGATGCTTTTGAACAAAGCTTTCGTGAGGAAAAGTACAGTGAATGGCAAGGTTTATTTTCAGATGAACTTCCAGCGCTATTACTTTACGCGCAAAATAAAATTTACGGCCATAATAAACGCCTAAATGGAATAGATCCAATGCCATATGGATTTATAAATGATCCACACCTATGGTGGGTTTCTGAGTAATAGTATATGTATAGGAGCGTGCGTTTGTGGCCGTATGCTCCTTTCTATTTTGCTCTTAAGGAACTAGAAGATTCGAGTTGAGTGATAGCGAGATATTCCAATTCAACATTTGCTCTTTTCTGTCGTTTCTTTATTTGCACTGTGTAGAGGTGGTAGAAAAATCGAATCCCATTACTAAAGAGCATAGTTCATACCAACAAGGACTTACATATATGTTCCTAGGAAAAAACATTAAGGTGGGAATGACATGACGAAATATATTATACGAAGAGTATTAGTATTTTTCCCGATGCTTTTAGCTCTAACTATTATTGTTTTTACGCTTGCTCAATTAGCTCCTGGAGACGCACTGACTGGACAGCAACTTGCAGATCCAAGAGTAGATCCTGAAGTGTACGAAAAGCAGAGAGAAGCACTCGGCTTAAATGACCCTATACCGGTTCGTTATGGTAGATGGATATCAGGTGTAGCTCAGGGAGATTTTGGTAACTCACTTGTGTTTAACGGTCGTTCTGTAATGGAATTAATTCAGGATAGGATAATGAATACAGTATACTTAGGTGTGTTTGCATTATTAATTACATTAGTTGTATCTATACCGATAGGCATTTATTCTGCTAGAAAACCATATTCATTGGTAGATTATGCTGCTACAGGGTTTGGATTTTTAGGACTAGCCATACCGAACTTCTTTTTTGGTTTAATGGCAATCTACTTTTTATCTATTAACTTAGGATGGTTCCCTGCTCAAGGGACACTATCATCTCCAGGAGCATCAGGATTCAGTGGTTTCGTTGATCGAATTCATCATATGATTCTTCCGGGAATAACACTAGGATTAGCTGGTACAGCAACATACATGAGATATATGCGATCTGAGGTACTGGGCGTTTTAGGTAGTGATTATATTCGCACTGCACGAGCAAAAGGAATGTCAGAGAGAAATGTTCTTTATAAACATACCCTACGAAATGCATTATTACCGATTGTGACTTTAATGGGATTTGAAATTGGAATTTTGCTTGGTGGTGCAGTAATTACGGAACAAGTCTTTCAATACCCAGGACTAGGAACTCTATTTCTTAGCTCTGTTACCAATCGTGATTATCCGGTTGTAATGGCAATTGCAATGATTTTGGGTGTTCTCGTCTTAGTTGGAAATTTAGTTGCTGATATCTTGTATAGTGTTATTGATCCTAGAATTCGTTATGATTGAGGTGAGTGAAAATGCAATCCATGCCGCAAGAACCAGTGCCTAATATTCCTGAAGAAGGTATATTATCCAAAAACCAAAAAAGTAAAAGTCCTTTTCAAATAGGATTAAGTAGATTTTTTAAAAACAAACTCGCTGTAATTAGTCTAATTATATTACTATTAATTATTTTAATCTGTATATTTGCTCCATTATTTACGGATCTTGATCCGGAAAAAACGAATCTTTTAAAAATCGAGCAAGGTCCGAGTGAAGAACATATTTTAGGAACGAATGGAGTTGGACAAGATAATTTTTCTCGTCTGTTATACGGAGGACGAATCTCTTTAGTCGTTGGGTTTAGTGCAATGTTCTTTACATTAGTAATTGGTGTTGTATTAGGTTCGCTAGCTGGTTACTATGGTGGTAAAGTCGATAGTGTTATTATGCGTGGAGCAGATATTATGTTAATGTTGCCATTTCTAGTATTAGTACTTACGATAATGGCGGTAATTGATAATGTAACAATTGGTTTATTTGTTACAACAATTGCTTTAACGTCATGGCCAAGTTTAACAAGGATTATTCGGGGGTCATATTTATCTTTACGTGAACAAGAATTTGTATTGAGTGCACATGCTATTGGAGCAAATGATTTTCGAATCATTTTTAAACATTTTATTCCGAATGCAATAGGACCAATTGTCGTAAATGCCACGCTTATGATGGCATCTTACATTATCATAGAATCCGGACTAAGTTTTATAGGGTTTGGAATCCCGCAACCAACACCAACCTGGGGGAATATGATATCCGAAGCGCAAAATATTAGGATTTTACGTAACCATCCGGAAGCTTGGATACCACCAGGACTTGCGATTTTTATTACCGTACTAACTATTAATTTTATTGGAGACGGTTTAAGAGATGCTTTTGATCCAAAAAGTAATCAACGTTAATACGTATACCGCAAGAAATCGATACCATGTACATTGATTTCTTGCGGTATTGTTTTGTTCATAAATTGATTTACTTTTTTTAGGTAATACGTAACAATAGAATGGAGACAGATATAAGGAGATAGAATGAAATGCTAAAAGATTTGAGTTATGATGAAGTAAGGAAAAAATGTGATGAAATAAGTGAAACTTATCAGATAAATGAAGAATTATTTTATGGTGTGATTGAAGATTGGGATGGAACTGAGAAGACAATAAATGATAAGTTACAAGGGGTATTCCAGAGTTTATTAAAAGTTGTATCAAATGAAATTACTACAATGGAAGACAAAGTGTCTTTGGAAGCGACATGCCAAATGGGATGTGCTTTCTGTTGTTATTTTCCAATTATTATAACGAAATTAGAATCAAAATTACTGCAGATGACTATCAATAATTTTGATTCTGAACGGAAAGAAAAGCTATATAATCACATTGAACAATACTTTATTAAATATAAGCATATACTTGAGCAGGTTCCTGATAATACGGATGAGGAAATTGGTGAGGTGAAGGAAGCTTATAAAAAATTACAACTTCCTTGTGTACTGCTGGATACGGAAACAAACCAATGTATGGCATACGAAGTACGTCCAATTCCGTGTAGAACATATATGAGTTATTCTGACCCACTATTATGTAAAGAAAATCTACTTCCAAAAGAAACCGTTAGTTTTGAATTTCTTTATGAACCATATATATCAGCATTAAATGAATTTCTTCAGTGGGCATACGAGGATGGGAATACAGGTAAGATAACATACCCAAATGATTTATATGAGACGGATTACTTGTTTAATTGGATGAGTAAATCATAAATTTAATAAAAACGGGTTAGACAAATAAAAAGATTAGTTCAAAATTGGTGCTTTTGATTAATGCTTTATTGTCTAACCTCTCTTTTGTGAGTGTAAACGTAAATACCTAGTTCATCTTATACTAAAAAAAGATTGCTTGGAATGCAATTGGAGTAAGACCGATAAATACGTTAAGATGCGGATCTGTAGTAGGGAATATACTCTCCGTATCCCATATACTCATATTCATTCCACTACCGAAATCTCCAGAAAAATCATCTGTTAAATCAGAAGTAACATCTTGACCACCCATATAAGCGTCAACTGCTAATTCGAGATCCCAAATAGTCTCGTAGTTTTCGATAGAATCGCCCATACTCTTCAAGTACTCTTCTAATTCTTCAGATGAACTGAAATCATAAAACTCTAGTAGACCTTGAATATTTTCTTCAGTAATTTCCTCGTCCCAATCCGGTATTTCATCAGAATTCTCTACTCCTTGATCTAAAGCAAATGCTACATCTTCAATGAATAAAAACCAAGTTGAATCAAACACATCTTCATCTTCAAATAGTTGTCCTGTCTCTCTTAATTTTTCATTTAACTCTTCATGAGTAATATCATAGGTGTTATAAATTTCTTCTAACGTTTTTTCAGTTACGGGAATACCTAAGTAGTCGTTGTTAGGAAAATCATCAATGGAATAAAACTTACTATCTAAGTACTCAATATAATCTTCCTTATCCCAATCAATTTCTACGAGAAATGCTTCGAATTCTGGATCATCTGCTTCAATTGCAAATGCAACCGTTGGAATAATAGTGAAACTAAGAATCATAATAAATAGTGCAGTGAATAATTTGTTACGCATATGAAACCTCCTATAAGAATTAAAATACAAATTTAGTATAAATTGTTAATACAAAAATTGCTACGAATAACCTGCGAAATGCAGATAAATAAACCAAAAGTCCTGATGTCAAGTTTAAATATATTAGTTCATAAAATTGTAACTTACTTATTGACAACTTTTTGAACATGCAGCATAATGTAAACAAAGGGGATGAAGTTTCATGGATATCAATCAAAAATTACTGAAATATGTATCAATTATTTGTGGGACGCTAATTACAATAGGATCTCTACTATTTATTTATGGATATTTTGTAAGCGATTTAACCGCGGTGACTGCTATTGGTATAGGGTTGGTAATGGGCGCAACTTTCATCTTTATTATGGGTGTTTTCTTAGTAGCAACAGAGGAATCTTTTGTTAGCGAGAAAGAACAACGAACAAATTTATATTAAAGATAGGCATATAAAAAAGCCAAAGGCAAAAGTGCCTTTGGCTTTTTCGAATCTACATATATCCCCAAACCATTGCGAGTAATGATCCGAATACGGTGAGCAATGCAATCAATGCACCGTAATAAATACTTGTATATATTGTACCTTTATCTTCACTTTCTCCTGCGTGCATAAATACAATCAGTTGTACTCCAGCTTGAATGAATGCTGTAACAATAAGAATTGTTAAGCCCATTGCAAAGGACATGTCTAAAAAGTAGACGCTCAGCGCAATCACTGTGAGGAGCAGGGAAAAGATAAATCCGTTAACCTGCTTCATAGGGAATAATTCTTTCATGTTACATCATTCCTTTCAAGTACACAAAGCTAAAGATGAAGATCCACATTACATCAAGGAAATGCCAATATAATGAGAATATAAATGATTTATTCGCTGTTTGAGCAGTTAAGCCGTGCTTTACTAATTGAATAATAATCATTATTCCCCAGAATAGACCAAATGTAACGTGCGCTCCGTGTGTTGCTAGGGTAGTAAATAATGTTGCAGTGAAACCACTTGTTTGTAGTGTTGCGTTTAAGTGATAGAAATGAATAAACTCATAAATTTCAACACTGACAAACGCTGCACCAAGTGCAAGTGTAACAATCAGAAAACCGATCATTGCTTTAGTACGTTGGATTCGCATTGCATGTATTGCTAAACCAATTGTAAAACTACTCGTTAATAAGATCATTGTATTAATGATGACAGGTCCAATTTCGAAGATTTCTGCTGCGCCTGGACCGGAACCGACACGACCTTCATAAATAAAGTAGCTTGTAAACAGTGTAGCAAATAACATGATCTCTGCACCTAAGAATATCCAAAAACCAAGGATATTCATCTTATTTTGTTCGGTACTGTACTCAAGAGGTTGATTAGAATCTATTTTCATTTCTTGTCACCTCCAAATTTCTTTTCAGTCTCAATAATTTCTTCTTTATGGATATGGTGACCATCATCTTTTTCAAATGTACGGTATAGTAGACAGCCTAGTATTCCTATTGCTCCTACAATAACTCCGGCCCACACATGGAATACAAAGAAGAAACCAAAGATAAAGAAGAAACCTGCTAATATAATGGACCAACCACTGTTATTTGGCATATGGATGTCACTAATTGGTTCTTTAAACAACTGATATCCGTTTTTCTTGTAATCCCAAAATGCTTCTTCTGAATCTACAGTTGGTGTAACAGCAAAATTATACTCTGGAACTGGATTATGCGTAGCCCATTCTAAAGAGCGAGCGTTCCATGGATCATCTCCAACATTTCTTGGTGCATGACGGAAACTATAGTAAATATTGAATACCAGAAGGATAAATCCTAGGGTTAATAATGCTACTCCACCAAACGATAGTAAGTTTAATGGACCGAAACCAGAAGCTTCCGAATAAGTGTACATACGTCTTGCTTGCCCGTCTAATCCTGTGATGTACATTGGGAAAAAGGATAGACAGAAACCGATAACGATATTCCAGAATGCCCATTTACCAATTCTTTCGTTTAGTAAGAAACCAAACATTTTTGGCCAGTAATAAATTAATCCTGCAATCATCGCAAATACTACACCAGGAATAATTACATTATGGAAGTGAGCAACTAAGAACATCGTATTGTGATATTGATAATCAGCACTTGCGATCGAGAGCATTACACCAGTTACTCCACCAATCGTGAATAAAGGAATAAATGCGATGGAATAAAGCATTGGTGTGGTAAATCGAATTTTACCTTTCCACATGGTCAGTAGCCAGTTAAATATCTTAATTCCGGTTGGAACTGCTATCGCCATCGTTGTAATGGAGAAGATACTATTTGTAAGTGCACCTTGACCCATTGTAAAGAAATGGTGAACCCAAACAACAAAGGATAATAGTGAGATAATAACCATGGAAGCTACCATCGATTTATAACCATATAAGTTTCTTTGAGAGAATGTCGAGATAATCTGACTGTAAATACCAAATGCCGGTAATATCAAAATATATACTTCTGGGTGTCCCCATATCCAGAATAGGTTTGCCCACATCATATCCATACCGCCATCAGATGTTGTAAAGAAATTCGTAAAGAACTGACGGTCAAGAGTACCCATTAATAGGGCAATTGTTAAAACAGGGAATGCAAATACAATAATTATATTTGTAATTAATGCAGACCAAGTGAACATTGGCATTTTCATCAATTTCATACCTGGTGCACGCATTTTTATAATCGTGACTACAAAGTTAATACCAGTCATCAGTGTACCGATACCAGATATCTGTAATGCCCAGTTGTAGTAGTTAACACCAACATGTTCACTAAACTCTGGTCCTGCTAGTGGATAATAATTTGTCCATCCAGCATCAGGTGATCCTCCGACTACGAAGGAAATATTGAATAACATTGCACCAGCAAAGTATAGCCAGAAACTTAGTGCGTTTAAGCGAGGGAATGCAACATCTCGCGCACCAATTTGCAATGGAATAACATAGTTCATTAAACCAATAATAAATGCCATGGCCATGAAGAAAATCATAACCACACCATGGGTAGTAAATATTTCATTATAGTGTTGTGCATCTAAGAAACTGTTATCAGGAACTGAAGTTTGTAGACGCATCATAACTCCATCAGCACCACCACGGAAAAGCATTAGAAGTGCTGAAATTATATACATAATTCCTATACGTTTATGGTCAACGGTAGTCAACCATTCGTTCCAAAGATATCCCCATTTCTTGAAGTAGGTAATACCTACAACAACTGCTATAGAAACAAGTGCAATGGCAACCAGGGATGCATAAAGCATCGGATCGTCATGCGGAGGAATGGCAAATCTTTCTAATATATTCATATTTATGAATCTCCTTTCGATGCTCTTGTTGCATGAATCTTATAAATTAGTGATGATGGTGTCCTTCGTCATTAGAATCGGATGGTCCGTGATTATGTGGACTGTTCTCACCTTCAGGAGCAGGTTTAAATTCTTGATGTGTTCCTGTGAATGTCATTTGACCGAGATGACCTGGTTCTAATATTTCTTCAAATTTTTCTTCAGTAAGAGGATCTGCTGTAGCATGAATTTCCTCTACCCAAGTGTCGAATTCGTCATGAGGCATAACTGTTACATTAAACATATTTTCCGCAAAACCTTCACCATTAAAGTTAGAGTTTCTTCCTACAAAATCGCCTGAATGATCAGCGACTACATTCAATGTATTTACCATGTCAGCCATCGCATATTTTTGTCCAGCTAGTTGAGGAACCCAGAAACTAGAGATTGTACTATGAGAATATAATCTAAATTCTACATTTCTATCCTGTGGTATAAATACATAGTTTACAGTTTCAATGTCTTGTTCTGGATAACTAAAATGCCATTTCCAGTTTGAAGATGAAGCATAAATAACTAAAGGTTCGTCATCTTTATACCCTTCTGGTACAGACTCTACTTGATACGTAGATATTACAGAAACAACTGCTAAGAATGCTACTATTAATACTGGAACACCAACAATAATTCCTTCTACAACAGGACTTCCTTCTATGTGTGGTGGCTCATAATCGTCACTTTGTTTTGAAGCTCTATACTTAAACAAAACAATTGCTAGCATTACCATCACAACAATTACAATTAATGCCATCGTTATAATTGAAATCCATATAACATTTGCGGTCGTTGCTGCTTGTGGCCCCTTAGGATCAAGTACGAGTAATGGTTCACAACCTGCTAAAAATAAGGCTGTTGCTGTTAATAACATTATATAGGCCCACTTTTTATTCATGTAGATACCCCTTTCATCGGTATGTTTATGGATAGTATTCTAAATCCTATCAAGTTAACATGTCAGTGACAATATTAATACTCGTAAACTAAAATAACAAGAGTTTGAGAAATGCTTCACAAAATGTTCATTAATATGTGGATTTTGTATGGTAACTAAAAAAAATGTAACAGAACACTTGACATGATTATGAGTTAAAAAGGAAGAGAGGTACTTGTTTGCTGTGATATAATAGTCTAAAGGGGGATTAGATATGGATCCGTTAGATGTAATGTTAGATATGGACCAATTACTTCCTTATTATAAAGCGATCGTCAGCGCAGATACGCAAATGATCATTGGATATGAAGTGATTGCTTATTTTCAAAATAAGCATGGGAAGTTACAACGTATGGATTGGTTTTTTGATGATGTATCCATTCCGGATGAATTTCGTATTGAAGTAAATACTTATCTTCAGCGTAAAGCTATAGAAAATAAGCTTGAAAAGCAAGATAAAAGTTTTCTATCTTTCTACTATGACGCTGATTTACTTGTACGAAACAACGGTGAAGCATTACTTGCAATACTTGAAGAATACCAATCAATAGGATTAAAATTAAATGAAATTATATTAGAAGTGAAAGACACTGCATTTCCTAAAGATATGGATCAACTATCCAACCTAATAAAATATTTAAAAACATTAGGCGTAAAAGTTAGTATTCAACTGGAAAATCCAAATGGTATCCTTGACCAATTAGCTACATTACATCCAAATGTATTAAAAGTAGATACAAGTTTTCTAAAGGATGATTTACTACCTCATCTATACAAAGATGTCTATCATGCAATTTCCATGTTGTCACGCAAAATTGGTGCGTCTCTCCTGTTTAAAGGAATTAATAATTATAATCAATTTAATTATGCATGGAGAAGTGGGGGCCAATACTATCAAGGTAGGTACTTAATTCATCCTCAAAATGATTTTGTAGAAGTTGATAGCTGTAAATCAGTCATTCAAGTTAGTTTTAAGCAATTCGTTACATATGAACGAAAAAAGGGGAAAGCGCAACTGGAACTTCTAGAAAAAATACATGCTACGTTTACTAGTATTTTAACACAATCGACTTTAACAGATAACTATGACGAATTTATATTAAATGTAGGTAAGGCATGTAAAGAATTCGCATTTCGGGTTTATATTTGTAATGAGGAAGGTATTCAACTTTCTTCCAACGCAGAAAAAGATCAAGAAGATACGTGGAAACTGGTTAAAGAAGGTTTAAATAAAAACTGGAGTTGGCGACCTTATTTCTTTGAAAATGTAATGAGGATGAACTTAGAGAAGAAAGGTTTACTTTCTGATCTGTATACGGATATAGATAAGTCGGAATTAATCCGTACATATTCTTATCCGCTTACAGATGGACGGTATATATTTTTAGATATTCCTTATCGTTATTTATTTGAGCAAGAAGGATTATTATAAAGGGGAGCTAAAATTAGTGGGGGGTTATATTCCCCCCCCCCCGCTTAAATGTTGTTAGAGTAGGTCATTACTTTACTTTCTGTTACATACAAAAAAAGAACTTATGCTAGGAGTGAAATAATGAAAATATTCCATACTGCAGATTGGCATTTGGGAAAGCTGGTTCAAGGAATTTATATGACAGAAGACCAAAATTATATACTAAATCAATTTGTTGCGGAAGTTGAAAAGGAACAACCGGATGTAGTAATTATTGCGGGAGACCTCTATGATCGAGCAGTTCCTCCAGTTGACGCAGTACACTTATTAGACAAGACATTAGATAAAATAATCCATGGACTTAATATTCCGGTATTAGCAATTGCTGGAAACCATGATAGTCCTGGAAGGCTACATTTTGGAAGTGGATTAATGAAAGAGAACGGTTACCATGTTACCGGTAAATTATCAACAGAATTAGAACCAGTCATTTTGAAAGATTCTTTTGGGGAAGTACATTTTCATTTTATTCCTTATACGGATCCTAGTACGGTGCGCACTATTTTTAAAAATGACGAGATCATTACACATGATGATGCTGCAAAATATATAATAAATAAAATTCGTGAAAATATGGCTCCTCATGCAAGGCATGTCGCTATTGGACATGCTTTTGTCACGCCATTTGGTGAAGAACGTGAGAATACAAGTGATTCGGAACGTCCGCTTTCCATAGGTGGAGCAGAATATGTAGATGCACATCATTTTAAAATATTTGACTATACAGCACTGGGACATCTCCATCAAGCGCATTATGTATTAGATGAAAAAATCCGTTATTCTGGATCTCCTTTGAAATATTCTATATCAGAAGAAAATCATAAAAAAGGCTTTCTTATTGTAGAGTTGGCTGAAAATGGGGAAGTCTGTGTTGAGAAAAGGCACTTATATCCACTTAGAGATATGCGTCGTGTGAAAATGACGATAGAGCAAATTTTTAATGAAAACCGAAGCGATGATTATGTGTTTGTTCAATTAATGGATCAGACTCCAGTATTATCGCCAATGGAAAAAGTCCGCTCAATCTATCCAAATGCAATGCATGTTGAACGAGCTCAAGTTTCACCAATTTCTTTGAAAGATGAAGATTCAATACCGAAGACAAAAATGAATGAAATGGAACTTTTCCATGCTTTTTATAAAGAAGTAAAAGGTGAAGGACCTTCAGAAGAGGCAATTGAAATTATTAAAACAATAATGGATGAATTAAATAAAGAAGAACATAAAGAAGTCAAGGCGAAGTGAATGGAGGTGTAAATATTGCGACCATTATATCTTAAATTAACTGCTTTTGGACCTTATAAAGATACAGAAATAATTGACTTTACCAAATTAGGTGACGTACAGCTTTTTTCTATATCAGGCAATACAGGAGCAGGAAAAACAACGATATTTGATGGAATTGCCTTTGCTTTATATGGTAGAGCTAGCGGATCCGATCGAGAAGATAACCGATTACTTCGAAGTGATTTTGCAGAGGATCACGTACACACATCCGTAGAATTGGTCTTTACGATTAAAGAGAAAATCTATCGAGTATTACGTCAGCCTGGTCACATAAAAAAAGGAAATAAAACAAAGACCGGTGAGAAGTATGAACTATTTGAAATAACGGATCTACAAGAAATTTCGATAGTAGACAGACAGATTGTAAGTGAGATAGATAAAAAGATTGAAGAGCTAATAGGTCTGACACAAGATCAATTTAAACAAATAGTCATGCTACCTCAAGGTGAATTTCGAAAACTATTAACCTCAGAAACGGAGAATAAAGAAGCAATATTAAGAAGGTTATTTAAAACAGAACATTATAAGTATATGAATGAAATATTGCGTCAGAAAAAAAGTACTTTTGAACAATCGTATAATCGAGTATCGGATCAGTTAGATCAAACAATGAAGCAAATTTCTTCTATTTTTCCACTCCGTGAGAATTCCAAATTACAAGATGTATTTCAAGCAGAGTATTATAATGTACAGCAGGTTCTAGAAGCGATGAATGATGAAAAAGTATATTATCAACACGAAATCGAAAAGAAAAACCAACAATACATTTCTAGCTATAAGAATCATGATACTGCACTGAAGGAATATTATGCGGCAAAGCATATAAATGAACAGTTTGATCAACTTCGAGTGAAAAAACTTCATAGTCAGGAGTTAATGAATAAGGAAGCAGATATACACCAATTGGAAAATCAATTAAAAGCAGCTGAACTAGCTCAGCGAATTGAGCCGTCAGAGCAATATGTATTAAACTACCAAAAACAACTACAAGAAAAGGAGATTCAGCTAAAAACACTGACTAAAAAAGAACAACAAGCTTCTGAACAACTAAAATTAGTCACCTCACAATATAAAAAAGAAGAAGAAAAGAGCGAACAGCGAGAAAAAGTATCGATCTATATAAATCAACTGGAATCGTATCTTCCTATAGTTGAGCAGCTGGACTCTGAAAGAAATGAAATTAATTCTTTAAATAATCAGATTAATCAACAGGAGCATAAGATACGTGAGGACAGACAGTTACTTGATAGAAGAGAGAAGGAACAAGAAAGCTTAGCTGAAAAAATAAAGGAATTAACAAAACAAGTTGAGAAAGCTTCCGAGTTAAATAAGCGATTAACTGAATTAAGGCAAATTGGAAAGTTACTTCAAAGGTTGATTAGTTTACAAAAAGAAGAATCGAATATTCAATACAAGTATCAACAAACAAAAAAGGCTTATGAAAATAGTAAAAAACAATATCAAGAAATGGAACAAAATTGGATAAATAACCAAGCATTTGTATTGGCTTCACATTTACATGATGGAGTGGAATGCCCAGTTTGTGGAAGTACTGCACATCCTAAAAAAGCTTCTATGGAAAAACAACCGATTACGAAAGAAGCGTTAGAGTCCCTTCAGAATCAAATGGAAGAAAAAAATCATTCTTGGCAGGAACAACAAGTTGCGCTATCTTCAAATAAATCTTCTTTGAATGAAGTGTTTACTGAACTTAATGAATGGGGGGTATTACTGGACGAACCATCTAAAACTTTCAATGAAATTGTACAAGAAGGCAAACAATTAGCTGAAAAAGAAAAGGAAATTGAGCAGGCAAAAGAGAAACGAAACCAATACGAAGAAAGATTAGAGCAACAAAAACAAGAAGATAAAGAGAATAAAGAAGCATTTGAACATCTAAAGCAAAAATATCAAGATCTATTTGCTTTGATACAAACAAAGCAGGCTAGCCATACAGAGAAAAAGAGACAAGTGCCAGAAGAGTTTCATCAGTTATCGGAACTGAAAGCAAATTTACGTAATCAAAAACAACAAAAACAAGAAATGGATCAAGCATGGAAGGATATTCAACAACAATATCAGCAAATTACACAATGGCATTTGGAAATCCGTTCTGAGGTAAAGAATTATCAAAAACAAATAACAGAACTGAATAAACAAGTAGAAAAAGCCAACAAAACATTTGAACAAAAAGTGAGTGAAGCTGGTTTTACTTTAGGAACATACCACGAAGCGAAATTAGAAGAAAATATATATGTTGAGCATAAACAACAAGTTGAAATGTATAACCAGGAAAAGCAACAATTAGACAGTCAAATTAAAGAATTAGAAGCAACTTTAGCGAAAGAAGAAAAACAAGATCTTGGCTACTTAGAAGAAAGACTTAGGGATTTAAAACGTGATTTTGAACAAAATTTAAATCAATTAAATACACTTAAAAAGTATAACCAAGAAATTTATTCAATTAAAGATCGAATGGAAGTATTACACAATGAAGTTGCAGAAACAGAAAATAATTTAATGGTGATTACAGAGATTTATGATGTATTACGTGGACAAAATCAGAAGAAGGTTTCTTTTGAAAGGTATTTACAAATGGAATATCTAGAACAGATTATCGAAGCTGCTAATTATCGGTTAAAAGACTTATCTAATGGACAATTTTATTTAACTAGAAGTGATCGACAAGAATCTCATGGTCGACAAAGTGGACTTGCTTTAGATGTTTATGATACATATACTGGTCAAACAAGAGATGTTAAAACGTTGTCCGGCGGTGAAAAATTTAATGCCTCTCTTTGTCTAGCTTTAGGCATGTCTGATGTAATTCAAAGTTTTCAAGGTAATGTTATGATCCAAACAATGTTTATTGATGAAGGCTTTGGCTCATTGGATGAGGAATCATTAACGAAGGCAATAGATACGTTAGTACAACTACAAAAGTCTGGAAGATTAATCGGTGTAATATCGCACGTCCAAGAATTAAAAGACATATTACCTGCTACCATTGAAGTGAAAAAGACGAAAGAAGGGTATAGTCATACAAATTTAATTGTGAAATAAAAGATCGGATTTCCGATCTTTTTTCACATTTTGGGAAAAGACTAAGATGGAAATTAAATGATGATTGGTGGGGATAAAGTGAATATACGGTTAGCATATATGTATCGAGCTGGAAAAGAAATGGAGATAAATTTCCTGTCAGATGAAATGCGTATAGAAGATAGCGTTATAATTGCAGAGAAGTTAGAAAAAGAGCGGTCCGTTCAAAATTTATATGCAATAGACGACCTTGACCGAACTTGGACGATCAAAGAATTAAAACGTCTAGTAGCCCAAGTGGAAGAGGAGCCACATCATATTTTGGTTTATTTTGATGGGGGCTATGATAGAAATGATTTGATTGCAGGTGTTGGAGTAGTTATTTATTTTGAAAAGAACAATAAATACTTTCGACATAGAAAGAACGTAAAATTAGAGCAGTTAGATAACAATAATGAAGCGGAATATGCCGGATTATATCATAGTTTAGAGATACTCGAGGAAATGGGGGCTACAAATCAGTCGATTACTTTTAAAGGAGACTCTATGGTAGTTATTCATCAGTTGAATGAAGAGTGGCCTTGTTATGAAGAGAATCTTCAAAGATGGATAGAACGTATTGAAATTAAAGTAGAACAACTTGGAATTCAACCTGATTATCAAGTTATATCAAGAAAGAATAATAAGGAAGCTGATCATTTAGCGACACAAGCAATTCAAGGTATACAAATTGAAAGTACATTGGAAATTAACAAAAGAAAATAAGAGGATAGCTAACTTAGTTGATTTTTAGAGAAAGGTTATATTATCATTTAAGTATTAGATTTCGAGCATTTTATTAGAAATAGATGTATAAGACAAGTTGTAATAGTGAAGGAGAATGACATTGAAGATAGGAATAGATAAAATTGGTTTTTATGCTCCACATTTATATTTAGATATGAATGAACTAGCAAAAGAGCGTGGAGTTGAACCAGAAAAATTTACAATAGGTATTGGCCAAGAAAAAATGGCAGTGTCGCCCATTACACAAGATACAGTTACGTTAGCTGCGAATGCAGCGGCACAAATATTAGACGATACTGATAAACAAGATATTGATATGGTTATTTTTGGTACAGAATCAGGTATTGATCATTCCAAATCAGCTGCAGTAAATGTACATCAGTTATTGGGATTGCAACCACATGCACGAGCTATTGAATTGAAACAAGCTTGTTATGGTGCAACAGCAGGTATTCAGATGGCAAGAGGACATATAGCTTTAAACCCAAATCGAAAAGTATTAGTATTAGGATCGGATATTGCACGATATGGATTAAAGACTCCTGGAGAATCGACACAAGGAGCCGGTGCAGTTGCGCTATTAATTTCTGCTGAGCCAAGAATAATGGAAATTGAACAAGAAAGTACCTATTATACTGACGATATTATGGATTTCTGGAGACCTGTGTACTCGGATACAGCATTTGTTGATGGAAAGTACTCCAACGAACAGTATATTGCATTTTTTCAAAAAGTATGGAATTCATACAAAGAGCAAACAGACCGCAGCTTAGAAGATTTTGCAGCAATTTGTTTTCATTTACCTTATACGAAAATGGGATTGAAAGCTTTGCGTACAGTATTGGATGAGGTTGGGGAAGAAACTCAAACGCGTTTGAAGGACCAATATCAATTAAGTACCCAATATAATCGCAATATAGGAAATATCTATACAGGTTCACTTTATTTGAGTCTACTCTCATTATTGGAAAACAGTGAGGAATTAAAAGCTGGCGATAAAATTGGAATGTATAGTTATGGTTCTGGTGCTGTGGGAGAATTTTTCTCTGGTATATTACAAGAAGGTTTTGAAAAACAACTACACCATACAGAACATAATGCTATGTTTGAAAAACGCCAAAAAATATCTGTTTCCGAATATGAAAAAATCTTTGAACAACAAATCCCAACAGATGGTTCAGTCGCTGAATGGTCAACAAATGAAGACCCAGCTGAAATTTGTCTGACAGGAATGCAAAATCATCAACGCGTATATCAAGTGAAATAAATTTTTTAAGGCATTAAATAAAAAAATGAACGTAGAGGTCCAATTCTTTTATAAGATTTGGGCCTTTTTTGATAGATAACTGTTAAGGACAATACAAATAAACTTATATACTAATCCTAGATACGTCCAGAATAGGTATCCACCTAAAAATAGATTCCAGCTTACTAGTACATTATGTTTATATCTAATTTATTATCATTTATTGTCGAACGATTACATCGTATGGAAATAAGGGAAAAGGTATAATAGAGTACAGAAAATGAATAGAAATATATAGGAGGTTACAAGTATGGCAATAATGAAAGAATGGATTGAAGTGACAAATCCGGCAACAGGTGAAGTGATTGATCGTGTTGAGCGTGGAGGTAAAGTTGAAGCAAGAGAAGCTATTGATCAAGCATCTGAAGCTTTCAATGATTGGTCCAAACTTACGGCTTATGAACGAAGTGAGTTGTTAATGAAATGGAATACATTAATTACAGAACATCAAGAAGAGTTAGCTAAAATAATGACAATGGAACAGGGAAAGCCATTTAAAGAAGCTTTGGGAGAGGTACAATATGCGAATAATTTTGTATCTTGGTACGCTGAGGAAGGGAAGCGGCTTTATGGGGAGACGATACCTGCATCTAAAGCAGACAAGCGTATTCTTGTACAGCGTCAGCCGGTAGGTGTTATAGCAGCGATTACTCCATGGAATTTCCCGGCTGCTATGATTACCCGAAAAGTTGCTCCTGCAATGGCTGTTGGTTGTACAGCTGTAGTTAAACCTGCCAGTGCAACCCCTAGAACAGCAATTCGATTAGCAGAGTTAGCGGAGGAAGCAGGAATTCCAAGAGGAGTTTTGCAAGTTGTAACTGGAAGTTCGGGTGAGATTAGTGATGCATGGATGGAAGATAGTAGAGTTAGAAAGATATCCTTTACTGGTTCTACAGAAGTAGGAAAAATATTAATGAGAAAATCAGCAGAAACAGTGAAAAAAGTATCCTTAGAGTTAGGTGGCCATGCGCCTTTAATAGTTATGAAAGATGCTAACATTGAAAAGGCAGCAGCAGGCGCAAGCATCAAAATTCCGAAATGCTGGTCAAACCTGTGTGTGTACGAATCGTATATACGTACACGAATCGATAAAAGATGAGTTTAACGAAGCGTTTGAACGGAAAGTAAGAGAGTTAAGAGTTGGTAATGGATTAGAAGAAGGTATAGATGTGGGACCGCTTATTGACCATGATGCGTTGGACAAAGTAGAAACACATATACAAGATGCAGTAAATAAAGGGGCTTCCATAGTATATGGAGGAGGTAAGGAGGGCAAGGATAGTTTGTTTTATAAACCAACTATCCTATCCGATGTTACCGATGATATGTTGTGTATGACTGAAGAGACATTTGGTCCATTAGCTCCCGTTACAACTTTTACAACTGAAGAAGAAGCGGTCAAACGTGCAAACCACTCTCCATATGGACTAGCAGCATATCTATTTACAGAAAATCTGTCTACAGCAATTCGTATAAGTGAACAATTAGAATATGGTATTGTAGGTGTGAACGATGGGGTGCCATCCACTGCTCAAGCTCCATTTGGAGGTTTTAAAGAAAGTGGGATTGGAAGAGAAGGCGGTCATCATGGAATAGAAGAATATGTAGAGGTGAAATATATTTCTATCCAGCTATAGAGACTTCTCCATGCATTAGCTGTATTGCCTCGATATTTGTGGTGACAGACATCAAAGAAAAAGGTATACTACTGCTAGTGAGGTGCAAAAAACATGGAATTTAATATAGGACCGCGTATGGTTAAAACGGGCCTTGCCGTTGCGCTGACATTGCTTATCACAGGATTGTTTGATTTGCAATTTGAGATTATTGCCGCTATTGCTACGGTACTTGCAATGCAACCATCTATTATGCGGTCTTTTAACTACATTAAAGAAGTATTACTATCAAACACGGTAGGTGTTATCTTTGCAGTTATCGGCATTGTATTGTTAGGAAGTCATCCGATATCCGTTGGAGCGGTTGTGATTATTGCAATTGCAATTAACATTAAATTAGGTTTAAATAAAACGGTTAGTTTAACAGTTCTAACAATAGTCAGTATTATGCTGGCAAGTACGGGTGATCATGCAAATATGTTGTACATTGTAGAACGAGTTTCATTAGTAGCAGTCGGGGTAATATCCGCTTTTGTTATTAATGTCATCGTGAATCCACCAGATCATCAAAAAATATTGTTTAGTATGATTAAACGAGCGAGTGAAAAATCGAATTTTCTTCTTCGTGTTATCCCTAGTAAAACAATGAGTATTCCACAAGTAAGAGATGAGGAACGGGAAATAGAGAAGGAAATTAATAAAGCAAGAGATTATTTTGATATCATTACGGATGAAAGAAATCGCTTATTTATTCGTAAACGTATCGATTTTTTAAGAAACATTATAATTTATCAGCATATGATTCAAGTTTTAAGAAAGAAATTTACATTAATTATTGAATTAGAAAAGAATTTACATGAGATTGAAAAGATTGCTAGCGGAAAGTCACATCTAATAAAAAAATTAGTAAGTGAGATTAATAATTATAGTGAAAATGTATTTTTAATGTATGAAGATCGTATCGTATTGGATCGAGATTTACAAAAAGAAACAAAAAACGCAATGCGGGTAACGATTAATAACTTAATTGAGGCTCTTCAAGGTAGTGACTATGAAAAATGGCACTATGTCTTTCCTGTAGCTAATAGTATAATTGAACTGTTTTATGAACTGGATAAATTGGAGAGATTTGTACGACGGAAAGAACAAAAACAATATGGTCAGTAAACACATTGTGAAAATTAAAATATCATAATTAAGAATATCTCAGATAATTAAGAGGTTGTGACGAACGTGTTAACATGAAAATATTTCGAATGATTTGGGTTTGAAAAACCGCTTCAGAAATATACTTCGCTTATTAAAAACATTTTGTTTTGTCACGACCTCTTTTTGGTATATGTATAGGCAGAGTTCCTTAAAAAATAAGAGATAAAGTTATTCAGATAATGAACTTTTGGTGGTATAAAAGTTGTTTTTTTTGTATATAGTAAATAACGAGTTATATTGTAAAAATAAAGGAGAGCGAGAAAAATTTGACAAGATTTTTATCCCATCATGAGTTAGAGAATTTATATTATCTTTTAGGTAAACATGAGCAAGCTTATCATCAACTAATAGAGTATATGGATGCATATCCAAATCAAGAACATAATCAAAAACTACAATCGGATTTAGAGTTGGCAAAGCAAATTCAACAACAGTTATTATCTAAATTAACGTAGTAATTATGAAGATAAAGGACAGGACCTCTAAGGTAACTTAGGGTCCTGTTTTTGTCGTTATTCTTTATTGCTATCATCATCATTATTATTAGATGGAGTTATTTCTTCACTCGTTTCAGTTTGAAAACGATGTGTGGGAAAGTATGCGATTTCTCCCATCTTTTTCTGACGAATGACATCATTCAACATATAACGATGAAAGTATATTTCGATTAAAGATAAAGCAATAGCAGATATAAGCGTAGCTATACCAATACTATTCATTTCACTGATTATGATTATACTCGCTAACCAAAGTACAGCCCAGTATAAGATAAAATCAGCTATGACAGCAGTTTGTGAACTTAGTTTTGGTAAAATGAACAAGTCGCCAATGTATGTGATAGTTGCAACAATCATACTTAGTAGAAAAATAGAGCTGAATAAATTACCATATATAAAACCAAGAACAATCCATAAAGTGAATAATGTAATTAAAAATTTCAAAAAAAGTGCTCCAATATATCTCATTGTTAGTTTTCCTTTCCGTAAATATCAGCAATTCCCCCGATAAATGAAGTTTCGCTATGGAATAGGATAACCAACTAGAAATATATCCATACCTTAAAATTACTATTGTTATTTATTGCTCATGTAACTGGAATCCCTTACTTCAAGACCAAAGAGGCCTAGCATAAGAGGATAATTGAACGTAGATGCCCGTTTCTTTTCAAGGTCCTTTGCGGTACTAGCATTTAGTGTGAAAAAACAAAATTCCCGTTGAATGAAATCTCCTTTGTTAGGAATTGACACTTTTCATTTCATTTTTGATATAATCTATAAATTCATCTGCTTTTTGCTTAGGTGCCTTAGTCAGTATACTGACAATAATAAATAATACGGTCGATACCAATAATCCCCATAGACCAGAAGCTAATCCTAATGGTTTTAACTGGAAAATCTCTAGAATACACACAAGTAATCCAGCAATAATGACACTCGATAGAACACCTGCAGCAGTGCCTCGTTTCCAAAAGAAACATCCTATAATTGCTGGAACTACTACGATAAGTCCTGCAGAAGATGCCACTGATAATACTGCGATGAGGTCTAATTGTAATTCTGCAAATAAAAATGCAAGAAGAGCAATAATAGGGATAATGATTTTTCCGACTTTTAATTGAGCTTGATCATTGCTATTTTTTGAAATGTTACCATAAACATCTTTTGCAAATAAAGACGACACTGTAAGTAATATAGAGTCAATGGTTGAAATAGCTGCTGCCATAATACCAATCATTACTATGACCGCTAATACAGAAGGGATAGCATCCGACGATAGTACAAATGGTGTTGCGAGATCCGCATTTTCCATTCCTGGGTTTAAAATAAAAGCAGTGAACCCCCACATAGTTGCAACAAGCGTATAAATAAATCCAAATAGCATAAAGCCAATTAACATTTGACGCATGCTTTTTAAGGATGAAGGCATAAATAATCGCTGACTAACTTGTGGATTGGAAATACTAAAGAAAAACCAAGGAATTGTTAATCCTAAAAATGTCCAAAAGTTAAAATATCCATTACCTGGAACAGTTAACATCTCTGGACTGTGAGTTTCTAATTGATTAAAGAACCCAGTGATACCACCCAATTTATTTACTAAGAACATAACTACTAGTGTAGAACCGATAATCATAAATAAAGATTGTAATGAGTCTGTCCAAGCAACAGAACGAATACCAGCAATATATGAGAAGATAATAGCTAAAAGTGTTGCAATAATGACTCCTGTGCTAAATGTGATTGCTTGATTCGAGACACCTTGTAATAAATATCCAATACCTGCTAATTGTACAGCGCTATAGGGGATTAGAAATAACCCATTAAAAATAGCAACCGTAATGGCTACACCTCTATGTTGATAGCGATCGCCGAGCATTTGTGATGGTGTTACATATCCGTATTTCTTTCCAACGAGCCAATAACGAGGACCGAAAAAAGCGACTAGAGAAACTCCCATTAAATAAATTAATTCAAATCCTAATGCCCCTACACCTCCACTGTAGGTTAAACCTGCTAGTCCGACTAACATAAAAGCACTATATGTAGTTGCACTATAACTTAGTGCCGAAACAAAACCGCCTAATTTTCTGTCTCCTAAAAAGTAAGAGGTCATATTGGATTGTTTCCCTTGTCGGGAGAGAAATGCAATAACTATAGCAATAATTATATAAATAACAATTCCCCACCAAATCATTGTCGTATTCATTTGTATTTACCCCAATTCTTTGTAAAAGTGATATTACAGAAAATAACGATTAATGTAAGTACAATCCAAATAAAAAAACTACCATACCATTTTTCAATATTAGTTAGTAACGTAAATGGTAAGAAAAATGCTAGTAACACGATAGAACCAATGATTATAGCCCATTTATTTTCCGTCATTTTGAAAATTCTCCTTTCAATTCATTTAACTTTTGTGAAATTATTCACAATTGAATGCGATTTCTTGCAATTGAACTCAAAAATAATCATAGCAGACCGTACACAAAATTGCCATATTTTTTAAATGATTAATATCAAGAAAAATGATAGCGTTTGCAATAAACGGTTGTATTATATAAACTAGATGGCAGGAGGGGAGCGATTGAAAGTGGAAACACTTGAAATAGGACGCGCTAAATTAACCTGGTTAAATGGAGGAGTAACACATTTAGATGGTGGAGCAATGTTTGGAGTTGTTCCAAAATCGCTATGGTCTAAAAAATATCCTGCTAATGAAAAGAATCAAATTGAGTTACGAACCGATCCGATTTTATTACAATTGGATGGAAAAAATATATTAATCGATTCTGGAATTGGAATAAACAAACTAACTGAAAAACAGAAACGAAATTTTGGGGTGAAGGAAGAATCGAGAGTTGAAAGTACCTTAGCTAGTTTAAATTTAACAGTTAATGATATAGCAATTATCTTAATGACACATTTGCATTATGATCATGCATGTGGATTGACGAAGCCTGTTAAAGAAGGATATGAGAGTGTATTCCCGCACGCAGACATATATGTGTCTCAAATAGAATGGGATGAAATGCGTCATCCAAATATTCGTTCGATAAATTCTTATTGGGAGATGAACTGGAAACCAATTACGGAACAAGTAATCCCTTTTGAAGAAGAGATTGAAATTCTACCTGGCTTATCGATGATACATACTGGTGGACATAGTGACGGTCATTCTATAATCCGATTTAAGGATGGGGATCATACATTTACACATATGGCGGATATTATGCCAACGAATGCACATCAAAATAAGTTATGGGTATTGGCGTATGATGATTATCCAATCAAATCTGTGCATCAAAAAGAAAAATGGATGAAAATTTGTTATAAAGAAAAATCTTGGATAACGTTTTATCATGATGCTCACTATAGAGCAATCAAATTCAATGAACATGGTGAAAAAATGGACCAAGTAGAAAGAAAATGGTATTCATACGATTAGGAGATAAAAATGCTGTCGAACTAAGTTCGGCAGCATTTTACATTAAATAGCTTCTTTCGTGTCTATAACGGCACCAGTTTCAATATCTACATAAAACTCATATTGTTTGTTATCGCCATCTATATTCCGGGTTACTCCCCCTCGGTAGACATCATATAACAAACCATTCTTTTCAATTTCTTCTGGCTTCATATAAATCCAGGAGCCACTAATTGGACCTTTACGTTTAAACATTTCCTTGGCTTGATTTAGTGCTTTCTCTGGTGTAATCTTTGTTTGTTTGCTAACTTGTTCTCTTGCTATATAACCGATTGCAACACCAACTGCTGCAGCAAGAAGTACGTTTTTTTTGCTCAAATTGTCCACCCCTACTTAGCTATATTTATTGAAGGATTTAGTTGTAAGTATACAGGAAACAAATTAAAAATGACAACGATTTGAATATGATTACTGGAAAGATTTTGACTTTTTCAGTTATACTACTATTTAGATGTTACATAGCATGAAAAAAGAAAGGGGAGTAAGAGAATGGAAAAAGAAACGTTATCGCTTTTTAAAACGTTAACAGAATTACAAGGTGCACCTGGTAATGAACATCCAATACGTGCATTTATGAAAGATGAACTGGGAAAATATTCGGATGAAGTCATACAAGATAATCTAGGTGGAACATTTGGTGTGAAGCATGGTGATGGACCTAGAGTTATGGTGGCAGGTCATATGGATGAAGTTGGTTTTATGGTTACGCAAATTACAGAAAATGGCATGTTGCGCTTTCAACCACTTGGAGGCTGGTGGAATCAAGTTATGCTTGCACAAAGAGTTCAGGTTATGACTGCAAACGGACCAGTTATAGGTGTTATTGGATCCATACCGCCACATTTACTTACAGAAGCACAACGTAGCAAACCAATGGAAATTAAAAATATGCTAATTGATATTGGGGCGGACGATAAAGAAGATGTAAACAAGATAGGTGTAAAGCCCGGAGACAGTATCGTTCCTATTACACCTTTTGAACCGATGGCCAATAACAAAAAGATTTTAGCAAAAGCTTGGGATAATCGTTATGGCTGTGGACTAGCCATTGAATTGTTAAAAGAATTACAAAATGAGGAACTACCAAATCAATTATATTCTGGAGCAACAGTGCAGGAAGAGGTTGGTCTAAGAGGTGCACAAGTAGCTGCAAATATGATTCAACCTGATGTGTTCTATGCATTAGATGCATCTCCAGCAAATGATGCTTCTGGTGATAAACAAGCATTTGGTCAATTAGGAAAAGGTGCATTACTTCGTATATTCGACCGTACAATGGTAACACATAAAGGAATGCGAGAATATGTCCTGGATACTGCAGAAAGCAATAACATCCCATATCAGTATTTTATTTCTCAAGGTGGGACGGATGCAGGTCGTGTTCATCTCGCCAATGATGGTGTTCCATCGGCAGTAGTCGGTATTTGTTCACGTTATATTCACACATCTGCTTCTATTATTCATGTGGATGATTATGCAGCCGCAAAAGAATTGCTCGTAAAATTAGTACGAGGTACAGATAAATCTTTTGTATCACAATTAAAAGAAATTTAAAGAGATGAGCAGTTGCCATTGGGTGACTGCTCTTTCATAGGAGATTATTAATATGCAAATTCAAGTAGGGTCAAAAAATCCAACAAAAATTCAAGCGGTAAAAGAAATGTTTCCAAATATAGATGTAAACGGAGTTCAAGCAGAATCAGGAGTGAGTGAACAACCTTTTTCTGATGAGGAAACTAGATTAGGAGCTATTACTAGAGCAAAACATTGTGCCATTAAGAATCCATATACAATTGGAATTGGTCTCGAAGGTGGAGTCATGTATATGGATAACGATTTGTACCTTTGCAATTGGGGAGCATTAGTTACTCCTGAAAATGATATCATTACAGCTAGCGGAGCGAGAATAAAAATACCTAAAGATATCGAAGAGGGTTTACTAAAAAATGTAGAACTTGGAACATTAATGGATACATATGCGGAAAGGAAGGATGTTAGCAAAAAAGAAGGAGCAATTGGTATTTTTACGAATCAACTGATTACAAGACAAGAGATGTTCCGTCATGTGGTCACTTTATTAAAAGGGCAATGGATGCTATTAAACAACTATAACAAATAATGAAAGGAAATATATTTGGGATGAACTGCCAGTGAATATCAGCTGAAGTTCAAGGGTCCTTATGTCATGCTCTTGTGATACCAACATTCAGTAAGAGGGACAAAGAACCTACCCACTGAATGTTGGTCCATTTTATTCATAAATATAAGCAATAACTTCTAAAGCTTGTTCAATCGTCTCGACGGTAACATTTGCTTTATTAGAAATTTCCTTTAAGGGATGAATTAAAGATTCTGGACGGACAATAATGGTTGGTTTTCCTAATGTTATTGCAGAGCTAGCGTCCATTGCAGTGTTCCATTGCTTATAAGATTCTCCGAATAAAGCAATGACAATATCAGACTTGGAAAGAAGAACTTGTGTACGGAAATTATTAATACTGGATGCTGCATCATCCCTATATAAATTACTCGGTTGTTTACCGATTATTGCTTCACCAATATCATCGGATCGATCATGGTGAGTCTGTGGAGATACAAAATGTAAAGGTAATTTCTTCGACTTTGCTATTTCTTTTACTTTTTCTCTCCAATTATCATGAATTTGTCCAGCTAAATAAACCGTTAATTCCATTTAAATTCCTCCTAATTTAATCTAATTCTCATAGTAAACGTTTTTCAATAATTTGAAAAGTAAGTCGCTATCACGATATGCTAAAATCTATGTTAAGTATGGTATAATCACGATAATTGAAACGAACTACAATGCAAGCTATGATAGGTGTAGAAAGGAAGTAGATGACATGAATATATTAGAAACGAACGATCAATTTGAATTATATAAACAAGAAGGTCCAGTTATTTTTATGTTTACTGCTGGATGGTGTCCAGATTGCAGAATAATAGAACCTATCTTACCGGAGATAGAACAACAATTTAATGATTATCAATTTGTAGAAATAAATCGTGATGACTTTATCGAATTATGTCAATCTCATGATGTCTATGGGATACCAAGCTTTCTAGCATTTGAAAAGGGGAAAGAACTTGGCAGATTTGTTAGTAAAGATAGAAAAACAAAAGAGGAAATTGAGCAATTTATTCGTAGCCTTAAAGAGTAGTAGGAGGAGGAATTTTGATGGCTAAAATGACAAGTATAAAAATGAAACGACTCCTCGAAGATCGTTTGAAAAATCCGGATTATCGTATCGTATATAAACGAGATGACGATGCTCTTCGTATCGAATGGAGAGATTCTGGACAAGGGATGACCGTTTCACTTCCTAATCTTATTACCAAATACAATAATCGTGGTGATATTGCCATTCAAGAAATGGAAGAACACATTATAGAAGCTCTAAAGATAATGAATGAAACGCATCATTTACAAGGAATGGAAAAACACATTTTTCCCGTATTACGCTCACCTTCTTTTCCAATAGAAACAAAAGCTGGGAAGAAACTAATTTATAAGGATCACACTGCTGAGACTAGAGTTTTTTACGCATTAGACTTAGGGAAATCATATCGTCTTATAGATGAAGAATTATTAATGGAAGAAGAGTGGACTGCGGAACGGATAGATGAAATTGCTAGCTTTAATGTGCGTTCACTATCTCATGATGTGAAGAAAGACCAAGTGGCTGATAATGATTTTTATTTCTTAGCAACTCAGGATGGTTATGATGCTAGTCGTATTCTAAACGAGGCATTTTTAGAAGAGATGAAGGCAAATGCTCAAGGTGAGTTAACAGTTGCTGTTCCTCATCAAGATGTATTAATTATTGCTGACATAAAAAATAAAATGGGTTATGATATTTTAGCGCAGATGACAATGAAATTTTTTGCTGAAGGACGAATTCCGATAACATCACTTTCATTTGTGTATGAAGATAGAAAGTTGGAACCAATCTTTATCTTAGCGAAAAACAAACCAGAAAATAAATAGGAGCTGAATAACTATGGATGTATTTTATAATCCAAATGGAATTGGTGATGTACTACTTATTCCAATAAAAGATGGTAATCGATATGAAATAGAATCAACTAATTACGATAATATAACAAGAATCACTTCTACTGATGGAGAATTGCTTGGATATAATATTTTTCAAGCTTCTCAAGTATTGGATTTGCCGAATGCAAATGGTGCTTTGCGTTTAAACGAAGATTTGTTAGAAAAAATCCAGGAACTTTTTATTGAAAAAGGAATCAAAGACCCCCTTGATTTTGATTTGAGTCCGAAATTTGTAGTAGGGTATGTGACTACCAAAGAACCTCATGAGAATGCTGATAAACTAAGTGTGTGTCAAGTTGATGTCGGTACAGAGAAATTACAAATTGTTTGTGGTGCACCAAATGTTGATGCAGAACAAAAAGTAGTAGTTGCAAAAGTCGGTGCTACGATGCCAAGTGGAATGAAAATTAAGGCATCAGAACTCCGAGGAGTACCTTCAAACGGAATGATATGCTCCCAAAAAGAATTAGGAATCCCTAATGCACCTCAAGAAAAAGGTATTTATGTATTGGATGATTCTTTTACAGTGGGAGAAGAATTTATATTGTCTTAACACATGCCCCCTAAGCAATTATTGCAGGGGGGTTTCTTGTGTAATCAGACAACCATTCTCCCACATCAAATGGATGATTCCAAATAGGTTAAAAAACTGATAAACTAAGCATGTACGATCTTTTAGAGAAATGAGTGAATATGAAATGTGGGAACAATGGAAAGAACGATTAAAAAACGTATTTACAAAAGAAGTTGAAGTAGAAGAGACGATTGAAGTTGAAGTAGATGATCCTGAGCCAAAGTCAGAAGTAAAGGCAAAAATGACTTATCAGTACCCATCTCGATCGTCATTTAAATTTCCTGTAATTCCCGATGAGACGGAAAAAAACCAAACGAAACACCA
This sequence comes from Oceanobacillus kimchii X50, assembly GCF_000340475.1. Classification (NCBI taxonomy): domain Bacteria; kingdom Bacillati; phylum Bacillota; class Bacilli; order Caryophanales; family Bacillaceae; genus Oceanobacillus; species Oceanobacillus kimchii. The sequence goes on along the minus strand of NZ_CM001792.1, from coordinate 2,264,151 downwards.
AACATATGAGCCTGCTTATAAGAAACGACAAACCCAACGTATAAGAAGGGAAAAAAAAGAAAAGCAAGACCAAGAACAAACGTATACTTATAGACAATCAAATAACAGTAAACAAAAAGAAGAACAAAAACCTAGTTATTTAAACGATGAATACAAAAAAACGGATAATATTGGAAGGAAGGTATACAAGAAAAATCCGGATATTCCTTTCCAACCTACAGATGTACCTTCTCCAATTTATGGTTATCAAAGAAGATATTCAACATCGATCGATGATATACCTGCTTTTCAACGAAAGAAGGAAGAGCAACTACATGATGAAACCGAAGTTGTTGAAGAGCGTAAAGAAAATACAGTTGAAAAACATTTGATAGAAGAGGCGCAAGAACAAGACCTCCAAACATCGTCGTTAGAAATAGATAGTGATGAAGATAAACAAGGGACATTAGTAAATTCTAAACCACCATTAGTTGAAATAGAGAGCTTTGCAAAAGACGAAGTAGCCTCTACGGAAGAACCAGCTGTTAAACAAAAAAAAGATAAACAAACAAATGATAAGAAGCTCAATCCAGTTGATGATAACCAAAGTAATCAAGCATACAGAAAACACTCTCAGAAGAAAACGACTCCATTTAATGTCATGATGACGCCAAGAGATAAAAAAAATGTACATGAACAGAAAAAGAGGGAGCAAGTTCACTCTCGATTATTGGAGTCTCAGCGTAAGAGAGAAGCAGCGTTACAACAAGCTCAACAAAAATTAAATACTATTAATGAGTCAAAAAATGAACCCAAACAGGAGATGCCGACAAAAGATGAAAAAGCTCCTGTATCCATTCCATACCATTTATTAGATGATCCTATACGACTTACGGAAGATGATAGTGTTTGGTTAAACGAACAACGAGAACTGTTGGAAGAAACGTTAAAACATTTTCAGGTGAAGGCAAAAGTGGTTCGTGCAACTCAAGGCCCTTCAGTAACTCGTTTTGAAGTACAACCTGAAATGGGAGTAAAGGTAAGTAAAATAAAGAATTTAGCGGATGATTTAAAATTAAATATGTCGGCACAAGATATTCGTATTGAGGCACCGATACCAGGAAAGAACACGGTAGGAATCGAAATACCGAATCGACATGCTGAAATGGTAGGTTTACAATCAATCTTTGAAAGTACTTCATTCAAAGAAAGTAAATCACCACTTAGTATAGCACTTGGGTTAACCATAGAGGGAAATCCAAAGGTGACAAATATACAAAAAATGCCTCATGGTCTTATAGCTGGAGCCACTGGTTCCGGAAAAAGTGTTTGTATAAACACCATATTAATCAGTCTTATTTATAAAGCAAGTCATGAAGATGTGAAGTTTTTACTTATTGATCCAAAAATGGTGGAACTTGCCCCTTACAATGGTATTCCGCATCTAGTATCACCGGTTATTACAGATGTTAAAGCAGCTACACAAAGCTTAAAATGGGCTGTTAATGAAATGGAAGACCGATATGATCGTTTTGTTAAAGAAAGCGTTCGGGACATTGAAAGATATAATCAGAAAATGATTAAGCAAGGCAGAAATGACAAGAAGATGCCGTTTATCGTTATCGTTATTGACGAGTTAGCTGATTTAATGATGATGTCCCCCCAAGATGTCGAAGATGCAATTAGTCGGATTGCACAAAAAGCGCGAGCTTGTGGTATTCATCTATTGTTAGCTACACAACGCCCTTCAGTTGATGTAATTACAGGCTTAATCAAAGCAAATATACCAACAAGAATTGCTTTTAGTGTATCCTCACAAGTTGATTCTAGAACAATCATAGATTTAAGTGGTGCAGAAAAGCTTCTTGGTAAGGGTGATATGTTATTTGTTGAAAATGGTGCTGGAAAAAGTGTCCGATTACAAGGACCTTTTGTATCCGATGACGAAATTGAACGAGTTGCAACGTACGCAAGATCAATTGCTGAGCCGAATTATTTATTTGAACAAGAAGAGCTCTTGGAACAAATTACTGTCGATGAAGAAGAAGATGAGCTTCTACAAGAAGCAATTTCATTTGTAATTGCTCAGAATGGTGCTAGCACTTCATTGTTGCAAAGACACTTTAAAATTGGCTATAACCGTGCAGCAAGATTAATAGACTCATTAGAAAGTCGAGGGATTATTTCTGGTCAGAATGGTAGTAAGCCAAGAGAAATACTGATTTCTAGAACACAGGCAGATGACATGTAAAAGAGGAATGCTAACATGATGAAATAAATTATAGTGTACTCCTAAAAGTAGTAGAGCTAGTGTGAAGAACATCTTACCTAGTATTTGTATACACTGAGGTAAAGAGTGCGAAAACTGTTTGAATAACGAAGTAAAACAAGGGTTCGTCAGATATATTGATTTATTGTTGTATCAAGTTTAAAAATCAATACACAGAGACGTAGAAAGATAAATGTATTAACCAGTATAAAAGGTGAAAATTGGAAAAACATATAGAATAAATATGTTTAAGTTTGAAAGCAATCAATTTTTTGCTATAATGTAGCGGTATGAAAAAGTACTAAACATCATAAGAATGAATGATTGTAAGAACATGTTGGAGGTTCGTTTATGACAACTTACCATTTTATAGGTATAAAAGGAACTGGAATGAGTGCTCTCGCACAAATTCTTCATGACTCTGGAGAAAAAGTTCAAGGATCTGATTTTGAGAAGCGTTTCTTTACTCAAGAAGCGTTAGAGCAAAAAGAAATTACTATTTTACCGTTTTCTAAAGAAAATATTAAAGAAGACTATACAATAATTGCAGGAAATGCATTCTCTGATGATCATATTGAAATTCAGAAAGCCAAAGAACTTGGCTGTAAATTTTATCGTTATCATGAGTTTTTAGGTGAATGGCTAAAACAATATACAAGTATCGCAGTCACTGGAGCGCACGGAAAAACTTCAACGACGGGATTGTTATCTCATGTTTTAAAATCTGCTTATCCTATCTCTTATTTAATTGGAGATGGAACCGGAAATGGTCATGTAGATAGCGAATATTTTGTTTTTGAAGCATGTGAATATCGCAGACACTTTCTAAAATACGAGCCTGATTATGCGATTATGACGAATATTGATTTTGATCATCCAGATTACTTTACGAGTTTAGATGATGTTGTTGATGCATTTCAGTCTATGGCAGATCGTGTTAAAAAGTGTATTGTGGCATGTGGTGATGATGAGCAGCTACAAGGAATTCATACAAAGGTACCTGTGATCTATTATGGATTTAATGATTCGAATGATTTTCAAGCACAAAACGTAGTAGAAACTGCAAATGGTACTGAATTTGACGTTTTTGTACGTAACACATACTACGATCACTTTATTATCCCGACATATGGCAATCATACTGTGTTGAATGCACTAGCTGTCATTGCTATTTGTCACTATGAAGGGATTCCGGTGGAACATATGAAACAATTGGATTCCTTTGAGGGAGTTAAACGTCGATTTACAGAAAAGAAAATTGGTTCACAAATTGTTATTGATGATTATGCACATCATCCGAAAGAAATTTCCGTTACAATCGAATCTGCAAGAAAAAAATATCCAAATAAGGATGTTGTGGCTATTTTTCAACCACATACATTTACCCGAACAAAAACATTCTTGAAAGAGTTTGCGGATAGTTTAAATGAGGCTGATAATGTATATTTATGTGAAATTTTTAAATCAGCACGAGAAGATTCTGGACAGTTAACCATTAATGATTTGCAGAAATTAGTTCCGAACAGTCAAATTTTATCATTAGAAGAAACTGAAGTTTTACAAGAATTTACAGATAGTGTATTGATCTTTATGGGTGCAGGAGATATTCAAAAATTCCAATCTGCTTACGAAGAAACAACTACAAGATCAACAAATTTTTAAAAAATACCATTTTAACCGGACCATCGAAAAATAGGGTTCGGTTTTTTCTATTTTTTGTTTTACGAAGTAACCGTGCATAATACTATTTGTACAAATTATGGGAAATACTATACAATAGACATACAGTTCAAATTAAAAATACATAGGTTTATAAAATTGAATTCAGGGAATAAAATGAACAAGATACTAATAAGCCCTTAAACATTTGAGCTGTATAACCTGAACAACCAACATAAAAGGAGCTGATTAGAAAAAATGGAAATCATACTATACATTGCCGCAGGGATTGCAGCTCTTGCTTTTGTAATACTGGTGGTTTATGTAATTATTACACTAAAAGCAACAAAACAAACACTAAATGATGTTTCAGGTACATTGCAAGGGCTAGAAAAGCAAATGCAGGGTGTAACATCTGAGGCTACACAATTATTAAATAAGACGAATCGACTTGCAGAAGATATGAATCAAAAGTCATCAAAATTAGATAGTCTATTTGAAAGTGCAAAAGGAATTGGAAATACGCTTCAAGATTTTAATCAGACATTAGCACATCTATCAAAAATTATTTCTAAACATTCGAAAGAAGATCAGGAAAAAGCAGCACAAGCAGTAAAATGGGGTGCATCGCTGTTTGAATTCTGGAATAATAGAAAGAATAAATCGAAATAATACTTAGGAGGTAATACAATATGGCTGATAATCAAATTAACACAAAGGACTTTCTAATTGGATCACTGATAGGTGGATTAGTTGGAGCATCTGCAGCATTACTTTTTGCTCCGAAGTCAGGAAAAGAACTACGTGGTGATATAAATGATGGTGCTGTACAAGTGAAGCATCGTGCAGATGAATGGAAAACAGTTGCACAAGAAAAAGGATCGGAATGGAAAGATAAAGCATACACAACATCAAAAGAATTTAAGAAGAAAGCAATGGATACAACTTCAGACCTTTCTAATTCAGTTGCATCAAAATCACAAGAATTCACAGGAAATGTGAAGGAGAAAGCTTCTGAGTTAAAAGATAATGCAGCTAAAAAAGTAGAAGAAGTCAAAGAAGACGCATCAAACAAGAAAAAGGAAATTCAAGCAGATGCGGAAATTAAAAAAGCTGAGATGGAAGTAGAAGCAACAAAGAAAAAAGCAGAAGCAAAAGGTGCTGCTAAAAAAACCGCAGAAGAAATAAAAAAATAGATGCTACGTATCAAAAGACTTGGAGGTATTGACTTATCCCCAAGTCTTTTTGTGTGTTATTTAATTTCTAGACGATCTCCTGGCTGGATGATTTCATCAAATGAAGTGGGTCGATCATTTCGATAGAGTTTAAAACCAGGATCTAAATTATAAATATCTAATGAAATAAAACGGAATACATCCTGAAAAATAAATGGTTTTGGAACGTCTTCCATTAATTGAATTTGGTCTCCTTCATATAGCAAAGAATCCATCGACAGTTGCTCATTATTTCTATATATTAATGCAAGTGGCTGTCTTAGAACAACTGAACTATCATTAAACATAATTTTGCATGTTTGTTCCATCTCGGTATCTAAATGTCTTAAAAGATCAGATACAGTAGGAGATATAAACGATGAGATTTCCAATTTATCTTTGTTAGAAATAATATTTTCTTTTGAAACCTCTAGACCATTAATATGAATCGTTGTCGAAGCTTCTGGAATTGTATACTCCCGATTATTCACATATACGTAAAAGACATCTTTTGTTGGAATTGATTTTAATTCACTAAAATCTTGTACGGTTAGTTTATCTTTCCACTCAATATTATCTTGATCTTGAATGATATAGTCACGATTACGTATTGTCCCATTAACGAATATTTTTGTAGGGAGTGTTATAAGCTCACTTTCATAATAAAAATTTAGATTGGGAGGATCGACAATTTCATTTAATCGTAAACAAGGAGAATCACCTGATGCCCCTGTTTGTACTTCAATAATATCGCCATTTTTTATAAAATCATCTAAGGACGCACTTTCGGAATTAACATATATAAGAGGAGGTTGGCCAACAGATCCTGGAATGGTCATATCTCTTCCGTTTACATTTATGACAATACCTGCTCCTGGTTTTCCATATAATTTATTTGTATCGATCCCTGACTGAATAATACAGTCTCCAACAGTTAATTTTTTCATTTCAAACATACGAATACGTTTTTTATTCACGGTAACAGTTACATAATGAACTGGATTTTGACTTGCTGCAATTGCTATTCCAATAGGAGTTACAAAAGCGGGACCTTGTGGTGTTTGGTCATTCTTCCTTAAGTCCGCAATGGCCTCAATGCTTCTTATTGCTACACGGTTTTCAGGAAGGTCTAACTTGGCAGCAATATTCTTGCTGAGTTCAGGGGTTAAGCTTCCACCACCGACAAGCATGATAGCACGTGGTACTTTTTCATTTAACCTGAGAATTTCATCTGTAATTTGATCAGATAAACGATTAATAGAAGTTCGAATATCTTCAACGCATTGATTGTAAGTCACAACTGTCTTAAAACCCAATATATCTTCTATCTGTGCTTCACCTTCATTGACAATTTGCCGTTTCATTTGTTCGGCTTTTGGAAAATCTAATAAGTATTGGTCACTAATTGCTTCTGTTATCTCATCTCCAGCAACAGGGACCATACCATAGGCAATTACCGTTCCTTGATCTGTCAGAGCAATATCACTTGTACCAGCCCCAATATCAACTAATGCTACATTTAACCTGCGCATAGATTTGGGGATCAATACTTGAATGGCTGCAATCGGTTCTAATGTCAATGCTTCCATTTCTAATTCTGCACGTTGAAGTGCAGCAAGAAGAGATTCAACAACGATTTTTGGGAGAAATGTAGCAATGATCTGTACAGTAGCAGTTTCTCCTTGTTGATCAATAAATGAACCGATTTCCTCATTATCTAGTTGATATTTTAGTACAGAATATCCGACACAATAGTGTATTAATGTATCTTGTTTTTCTTCTTTTATTAGATTCCGTTGAGCTTCTTGAACAGCGAGAAGTTCAATATGTTTTATTTCTTCTTGCTCTGTAATTGGTTGATTATTTAGTGTAATAGTTGCTTTCGCTTTCGTTGTCTTTAACGACCGTCCAGCTGCTGCGACACATGCTTTATGTAACGTCAGATTATTTCTTTCTTCTAATAGTTGCTTTACTTGTTTAATTACTTCTGCTACAGCAACAACATGGTGTATTTGACCATCACGCATAGATCGTTCTGTATGTTCTATTTCAACATAATCCAAGACCTGATAGGTACTTTCTTCCATTTCTAATAAAATACCAGTAACGGAGCGTGTACCAATATCCAGAGCAAACATGGTATTAGGCATAGGTATAAAGCTCCCTTCTTTCTTGTAAACTATCGATATAATTATATCATTCTTAATTTATTATAAACTTAATGGTGACAAATGAAACAATTTTAGCTATAATTGTCTCTAATTATTCGAAAAGAATATAAATTGTATTTTCAAGGAGCGTGTCAAATGAGTAATGAAATGGAACAACTAAGACAGCAAATGGATGATATAAATCTAGAAATATTAGATTTAATCAATCAACGTGCAAGTGTTGTACAAGAAATAGGTAAATTAAAAACAAAACAGAGCATTATTCGCTTTGACCCAGTGCGCGAACGAGAAATGCTAGATTATATTAAAGAGAATAACAACGGGCCATTTCAAGATGCCACGTTAGAACATATATTTAAAGAAATATTTAAAGCAAGTTTAGAATTACAAGAAGATGACCATAGTAAAGCTTTATTAGTATCACGTAAGAAGAAGCCAGAAAATACTGTAGTTAATTTAAAAGGAAAAGAAGTTGGAAATGGTGAATTAAGTTATGTCTTTGGTCCTTGTGCCGTAGAAAGCTATGAGCAAGTTGCAGCGGTAGCACAATCTGTAAAAGATAAAGGCCTAAAATTACTTCGTGGAGGTGCATTTAAACCACGTACTTCTCCATATGATTTCCAAGGTCTAGGTGTAGAAGGGCTACAAATACTTAAAAAAGTAGCAGATGAATATGATTTAGCTGTAATTAGCGAAATTGTGAATCCTGCTCATATCGAAGAAGCAATAGAATATATAGATGTTATTCAAATTGGCGCTAGAAACATGCAAAACTTCGAATTGCTTAAAGCAGCAGGCGATTCGAAAAAACCTGTATTATTAAAGCGAGGACTTTCTGCTACTATCTCAGAATTTATTAATGCTGCAGAGTACATTATGTCTAGAGGCAATGGAGACATTATCCTTTGTGAACGCGGAATTCGAACGTACGAAAAAGCAACAAGAAATACATTGGATATATCAGCAGTACCAGTATTGAAAAAAGAAACACATTTACCAATAATGGTGGATGTTACGCATTCTACTGGTCGTAGAGATCTCTTGTTACCTACTGCAAAAGCAGCAATTGCCGTTGGTGCAGATGGTGTAATGGCAGAAGTACATCCTGATCCAGCAGTCGCATTATCTGATTCTGCTCAACAAATGGATATTCCTACTTTCGATCAATTCTATAAAGAAATTAAAGAAACAGAAAATCGATTAAGATAAAACGAATTACAAACCGATTGATGATGAAATGCTCCCCTTTACATTAGATAGTTTAAAGGGGAGCATTTTTTTTACATGTGTAAATCAGCATGTAGGGATCAGTACCACCTACTTCAATACAAATATGCTAATGCCTAAAAGAATAAGTAGTGGATAAATCGTTATAGATTGTCGATTATGTTCCACTGTATGAAGTTTCACTTTATGAATAAAATACAACAATAATTGATAAAAAAACTTGATTCACTAGTTAGAAACTGGTATTTTTGACAAGAATGAAAACAGTTATGAAAAATTTTCATTTTGTTTACATGAAAACTTTGTATTTTTTTTCATGGTAGAGTATCATATATAGAAAGAACAGTGGATATTGTCATTTTGTCAGTTTAGAAAGTATAGTCATTTCTTTACTGCATGATTGCAACTAAAGCTTTCACCATTAGAGTTTGGTGATAAGCGGAGTTCCTAATAGGAGGTATATATAATGAATGTAACTATTTACGATGTAGCAAGAGAAGCAAATGTCTCCATGGCTACGGTTTCTCGTGTGGTTAACGGAAACCCGAATGTGAAACCAACCACAAGAAAGAAAGTATTGGCTACAATTGAACAACTTGGTTATCGCCCAAATGCAGTAGCACGAGGCCTTGCGAGTAAAAAGACAACAACTGTTGGAGCGATTATTCCGGATATTTCCAATATCTTCTTCTCTGAACTGGCACGAGGGATTGAAGATATTGCTACTATGTATAAATATAATATAATTTTGAGTAGTTCTGATCAAAACAAAGATAAGGAATTAGAGTTAATTAATACTATGTTAGAAAAACAGGTTGATGGAATACTGTTTATGGGTGGTAATATTTCTGAAGAGCATATTCATCAATTTCAAACTTCTTCGGTTCCTGTCGTATTAGCTTCCACATACGATCCAACAGATACAATACCTTCCGTAAATATTGATTATGAACTTGCTGCATATGAAGCGACAAAGCAATTAATTCAAAAAGGAAATAAACAACCAGCATTAGTTGGAAGTAAAGCTGACACTAGTGTAAATAACTTGAAAACCAGTGGTTATTTAAGAGCATTAAAAGAAGCAAATATAGAAGTTAATGAAGATTATATTTATAAAGATGAGTACGCTTATCAAACTGGAATTAAAGCAGTAGAATATCTATTGGATTTAGATGATAAGCCTAATTCTGTGTTTGTTATGTATGATGAAATTGCTTTAGGTGTTATTCATGGAGCTCAGGATAAAGGACTCAATGTGCCGAATGATTTAGAAGTATTTGGATTTGATAACATTCGTTTATCAACAATGGTTCGACCTACGTTGACCACCATTGTACAGCCAACATATGATATTGGTGCTGTAGGAATGCGTTTATTAACTAAATATATGAACAAAGAGCAAGTTGATGAAAAAAATGTAGTATTACCACATAGAATCGAATTTAGAAACTCAACAATTCAATAAAAATACCGATAAAAGGTATAGATGAATAGAAGTTCAAAAGGTTATCATATAGATGGCATTTTGGACTTCTATTATTTCAGAAAAGCTATGGGAGAATGATTAGATGACAAAACGTGATTTATTAACTCCACTTGGTATTACACTAGGATTTGCAATGATAATGGTAGCAATTATGTCTAACAGTGGATCTGAAGGGATATCATCATTTGCAGATATTTCATCTATATTCATTGTGTTAGGTGGATTAACTGCTTCCATGCTAATTACTTTTAAAATGGAACAAATTCGATTAACAAAAAGAGTATTAAAAGAAGCATTTCTTAAAAGCCAACGGTCCACCCCTGAACTAATTCAATTATTTATCCAATTATCGGACCGTGCTAGAAGGGAAGGTATCCTTGCCTTAGAAAATGAATTGGATGAAGTGGAAGATCCATTTATTCGTAAAGGCATGATGTTAGCGGTAGATGGTGTAGAACCTGAAGTAATCACAGATATATTAAATGCAGAAATAATTGCTATGGAAGATCGACACTACAAAGGTCGTCAGTTAATTGAAAAAGCAGCAGAATATGCTCCTGCATGGGGGATGATCGGTACGCTTATTGGATTGGTTCTTATGTTGAATAAGTTAGCTGAACCTGCATCGTTAGGTCCAAGTATGGCTGTAGCATTATTGACTACATTGTATGGTACTGTCTTAGCCAATCTGTTTTTTACACCAATGGCTGGAAAACTTGAATCTAAAACAGAAGAAGAAGTATTTATAAGACAGATTATTATAGAAGGAGTAATCGGAGTCCAATCAGGGCAAAATCCACGCATTCTAGAAGAAAAACTAAGTGCTTTTCTAACTGAAGAGGATATGCAAACAGAGAAGAATAAAACCAATGAAAAGTCCTACGCGGGAGAAAAGCTAAATGAAGCGTAGATCAATAAGACAGAAGACGAAAAAAGGCGCACCAAAGTGGATGGTCACATATTCCGATATGATAACACTTATTCTAGTATTCTTTATATTATTATTTTCTATGTCGCAAATTGATCAAACCAAGTTCGATCAAGTAACAGAATCTTTTCAAAACCGTATGATTTTAGATTTCTTGCCTTCAGCTGTACCTTTAGATCATCCGACAGAAAATACAGGTGAAAAAAGTGATAATGGAACTTTAGATGAAATCGAACCAATATATCTTGCGAAAGATGAAGTAGAGGATCGTAATGATGAACTTGATGACCTAATGATGAGTGTTTCTCAATACTTAGAAGAGAATAACCTTAACGATGTTATTACAGCTAACAGAAATGACCGCGGAGTTGTTCTTGTATTACAAGAAAAAATACTATTTAAGTCTGGAGAAGCTGAAATATTAGAGGAGGCAGGACCTTTTTTAAATCATATTGGTTCCCTATTAAGTGACTTACCTAATCAAGTAAAAGTCGAAGGGCATACAGATTCTAGACCAATATCTAACTATCGTTATCCTTCTAATTGGGAATTATCTGGCGCAAGAGCAAGTAGCGTCGTTCGATATTTAATAGAGGCCAAATCTCTTCATATGGAAAGATTTTCAACAGTGGGGTATGCTGATACGGTTCCGTTAGAACCAAATACCAGTGAATCTAATATGAGCAAAAATCGCCGTGTAGAAATTATTATTTTAGATAATGAGTAAAAATATAGATAATAAACTAACAGCCTGCGGAGAAGGAACGAATTCCCCGCAGGTTATTAGTGTCACATTATTGGGAAGACACTTTTTATTTTGGCTTTGTAGACACATTAGTTAGATGTCTAATTGGTTTTGTATATTTTAATAGATTTTGTAGTAATTGATAGTTCTTCTCTGTAATTTCATTTTTTCTAGGAATGCTTGGTTGAATATCCTCAAGGTCTTGCCATAATTGAGGAAGTGTAACTGGTGACTGATCTTGCCATTTTTCTTTCCATGTTGCCGGTAAATTACCATAACTAGCTTCATTGTTTTTCATCACATTCCATATTTGTCCCCAAGCTCTTGGAATCACCCTCCACATATCGTATCCACCGCCACCAATTGCAATCCATTTACCGTCACAGTATTTATGTGCAAGTTCGTGGGCAATACGAGGAATTTCCTCATATATACGCATAGTTCCACATAAATGGGTGAGCGGATCAAGACAGTGAGCATCTACACCATTTTGAGTAACAATAATGTCTGGCTTGAAGAAAGCTGCAATCTCTTTGAATGCGGTTTCATAAAGCGTTAAAAATGATTCATCTTGTGTAAAGGCATCAATCGGCAAATTAAAGGTATATCCATGACCTTCTTTAATACCACGTTCGTTTATACCACCTGTGCCGGGGAACAAATATCTACCAGTTTCATGGATTGAAAAAGTACATACATTTGGATCATCATAAAAGGCAGATTGAACGCCGTCTCCATGATGAGCATCTGTATCCACATAAAGTACTTTTAAATTGGTATGTTCACGTATATATTTTATAGCTACTGCGCTATCATTATAAATACAAAATCCTGATGCGCGACTCCTGAAACCGTGATGTAGTCCTCCGCCAAGGTTCAACGCATGGGTATAATTATCATTTAATACAGCATCAACTGCTGCTAATGTGCCTCCTACTAAGTAGCTGGCTGCCTCATGCATTTGAAAAAAAGCAGGGGTGTCTTCCGTGCCAATACCATATTCTAGTGCTCTTTCTTCTGTGATTTCTCCGCTTCCAGCACGTTTTACTGCTTCGATATAATCAGGATGATGAAATAATAACAATTCTTCCTCAGTGGCCAATCGAGGAGTTATCAAATCACAATCACTTAATACTTGATGAGCCTCTAATAATTCTTTCGTTAAAAGCACCCTTTTTTGATTAAATGGATGCTGTTCATGAAAATGGTATTTTAAATATAGAGATGAATATACGAAACCTGAAGTACCAGTCATCGTTTAGGCTCCGCAATATTATTTGGCCACAGTAATGGATATCCAGCTTCTCGAAGGTCTTGTATGATAGGCATTGGATTTAATGTTTTTACCCGAAAAACTAAAATTTTATAATCTGGGTCTCTATATGGATAAATGAGAACGGATACAATATTGATTTTTCTCTTACCAAATATTGCGGCAACCTCCGGTAAAATCCCTGGCCTATCTGGAACTTTTACTTCAATGAGAGAGCTTTGGACATGAGTTCCCGTTAATTGAATTAATGTATATAGCATATCTTTTTCTGTTACTATTCCAATGAGCCTTTCATGACTTACGACAGGTAGACAAGCAATTTCTTTCTCATAAAAAATAGCTGCTATCTCTTCTACAAAATCTAATGGATGGATTGTCACCACTGGACTTGTCATAATTGATTGAATTTCATTGTTTAATACATCAACATCTGTTGTAGAATCAAAAAATGTAGATGGACTAGCATCGCGTACATCTCGATCAGAAACAATTCCAATAACTTGAAAATCATTGTTAACAATTGGTATATGTCGAATCTTATGCTGTTGTAATAATTGCAGGGCATCGTTAATTGTTGCTTTTGGAGTAAGCGTGATAACCTCCGTTTTCATTATTTCTTCAACTAGCATGTTAAAGACCCTCTCTCATATTTCTATATTTTGATCTTCCTAAAAAGCGTAGTACGTCAAACTGTTCAATTGACTTTTGGGTAACATTCTTACCGGTTCGCACCATTAAGCAGTTTGCTGGGTGAGAAATAATTTCTGGATCATCTGTAGGAGCTGGTAATAGTCCACCAGCAGCCATCATTTTTTCCATCACTTTACGATATTCCCAAATACTTAAGTTTGTACCTTCTAAATCCCAATGCCAATAATATTCTGTTGATATAATAATGTAATTTTCCATATAATTATCCATCATGGATACTTTTAATAAATTTGATGCTACTCTTGCACCACGGTATGCAGGGATAATTTCAATTGCTCCTAATTCAATGAGCACTTCCATATTAAATGTAGACCATCTTTCTAATGGATCAGGATGAAGATAAGTGACATACCCAATGATGGTATCTTCTGTTCTTGCAACAATAATTCTTCCTTCAGGGAACTCAGCAATATCCAATAAAGCTTCAAATTGTTTAGGAGCGGGACGAAAAGCTGTTAGTTCAGAATGAAATTCATATTTTTCTAGTTCTTTGCGCGGAATAGGTCCTTCAATCGTGATTTGACCAAGTTTCGTTGAATAGGAGATAGAATGGTGTTTCTTTGTATGTTCCATTAATTCACCACCTGTTGTAATACATAATATTTCAATTTCTATTATACAGGAAACGAAAACTTGTTTTTAGTATTTTTTGAAATTTATATAAAAAAATAGTACATTAAAGACATCAAATTATAAGGAGTATAACTATGAACCGATTAAATTTAGTAACATTAGGTGTTCGTGATATCGTGAAAAGCATTAATTTTTATAAGGAAGGATTAGGATTTGATGTGAAAATTTATGGGGATTCAGAAGATCCAGATGTTGTATTTTTTAACAATAATGGTTCAAAAATTTCCTTGTATCCAATTGATTTGTTAGCAAAGGATATTTATAAACAAAACCCACCATCATTAGAAAATAAAGCTTTTAGTGGAGTAACATTAGCATATAATGCAAAATCAAAACAAGAAGTTGACGAGATATTTATTTTGGCAAAAAAAGCCGAAGCAACAATTGTGAAATTACCAGAAAAAGTTGAATGGGGAGGATATAGCGGTTATTTTCAAGATCCAGATGGACATTTATGGGAAGTTGCTTACGGGGATATGTGGGAATTTGATGAGCAGGATATGCTGATTATTAAATAACCGAGTATCTAGTCGTTAATAAAAAACACCCACTAATTAGAGTTAACTTCTAGTTAGAGGGTGTTCATCTTATTCTTAATGAAAGGTTCTACTCTTCATCGGATTCAGATTCAGATTCTTCGTTATTACTTTCATCTGTTTCTTCATCAGAATTTTCATCTTCATTCTCTTCATTACGTTCAGACTCATCGTTCGTCTCATTATCAGGAGTTTCCTCTTCTTTATCTGATGTCTCACCAACAATAACCTCACTGGAATTATCGGATTCTTCACCGAAATAATCGACTGCGCGTACGATATATACACCGTTATCATTCCCAATGTCATAACTTGTTGAAGTGGTACTTCCGATTTTTTTGAAGTTTTCACCTGGTTCACTAGAGCGATACACTCGATAACCGACTACATCTTTACTAGAAGATGTGTTCCATGTTAAATTACTTCCCGATTTCTTTATGGAACTTGGACTTGCAGGAGCCTTACCATCGTCTTCGATGGATGAACCTACAGAACCACTTGGGGCAGCAATTTTTTCCCATTTTTCACTTTCTGTTCTTGGGTAAAGTTGACTAATGTCATTGAGATTATCATAGCCCTTACGTTTCAACCATTCAGGGTTGAACATTAATCCATCACCTTCCACAAATTCAGAAGGAGTATTTGGACCAGCTTTCACCGATTTTCCATCCACTACAACGTAGCTACCAGAAATTAAACTATCGTCTTTTTCCGATGGAACATATTTTTCATTGAATAAATCGGTTTTCACTAGCCCTGCTTGTTCACAAAGTTCTGATGGGAGCATACCTGAAATCGCGCAATAACTGCGTTCGACGATTCCTCCCGGACGTTCAAAACGATCAGTAGGTGTGACTAATTCTGGGTTTTCATTTGCAGCTGCATTAATCAGTTTTGCCCAGAGCTGCAAGTTTCTATGACTATAAGAAAGGGGGTGATTCTGTGCATTAATCGAATACGGAGTATCATATCCTATCCAAGTCCCCATTGTAATATTTGGATTGGTGCCCATGAACCAAGCATCTTTATACTCTTGGGAAGTTCCTGTTTTTCCAGCCCAATCGACAGTTGTATTATTTAACTGGGAATTCAGGTATCTTGCAGTACCATTTGAAACTACGCCTCGCATCATATCGAGTGTTAAATAATTTGTCTGCGGACTAAATATCTCCACAGGTTCGGATTCATGTTCATAGATTACTTCCCCGTCAGGATTAACAATTTTCTCAATCATATAGCCGTCTACAAATTTACCATTGTTACCTAGAGTACTATATGAATTCACAGTTTCTTCCACACTAATGCCATGATCCATAGCGCCCAAACTGAGTGAAGGATGATAATGGTCACCTTCTGTTAACGAAGTAACTCCCATTTTTTCCAAATAATTTGCAGCTGGATCTTCATTAATTATTCTCATATACGTATCAACTGCCGGAATGTTGTAGGAACTTTCCAGTGCTTTACGTGCGGATACCATACCATAACTTCCGCCACCATAGTTGGATACTTTGTAATTACCAAATGTTTTAGGATAGTCTGCAATTGGTGTTCCTGGTTGTACAACTCCTGCTTCCATTGCAGGACCGTAGACAAGAATTGGTTTACTTGTACTCCCAATCGATCGTACCGTATTAAATGCATAGTTGTTCGAATGGTCTTCATCATGACCTCTTCCACCTACAAATGACACAATGCGACCGCTACTATTTTCAATCATTACTGCACCGGTTTGTATTCGCTCTGTTACTTCATATGATTCGCCCTCATCATTAGTTTTTGTAAATGTACGATCGTAGCCATAATTTTCATAGTTACGGGCTACTTCCTGCATCGCATCATAGATTCCTTTATCAATAGTCGTGTGAATTTCATAACCATCCATACGCATCGCGCGTTCTGCTACCTCTTCATATTCTGCTTCTAGATTTTCATCTTCATCTATATCTTCTTTCGTAATGCCATCTTGCTCCATTAGAACATCTTTAATGATATCTTTTGCACGTTTTTCAACTTCGAATGTAAGATATGGATATTGATCAACAATAGATGGTTTTCCTTCGGTGAAATCTTGTGCAATATCATATTCTAACGCTTCGTTCAGTTCTTCATCTGTTATGTAATTCATATCATGCATACGATTTAGAACAGTTTTCATTCGATTTATTCCAGGTTGTAAGCCGTCCTCATCTTTTATTTCACCGCTCGTTAAAAATGGTGTATAAACAGAAGGGCTTTGTGGTAATCCGGCTAAATAAGCCGCTTGTGGAAGTGAAAGTTCACTTGCATCCACACCAAATATGCCTTGAGACGCTGTTTGAATCCCTGCGATATTACGACCAGAAGAGTTACGACCATACGGAATAATATTCAAATAAGCTTCCATAATTTCGTCTTTCTCGAAGAATTGTTCTAATCGCATAGCAAGTAATATTTCTTTTGCTTTTCTTTCAAACGAAACTTCATTTGTTAGTATTTGATTCTTGATTAATTGCTGTGTTAGTGTACTACCACCTGTTTGAATAGAAGAATTGGTCAATTCTTGTACCATTGCTCTTAGAATAGCTTTAGGTACAACACCCTCGTGTTCCATAAAATACTCATCCTCAGTAGCAATGACAGCATCAATTAAGATTGGAGACACTTCTTTCAATGTAGTATCTTCCCGATATAGATCAGAACGTATATCACCTGCATATACTTCTCCAGCAAAATAAATACTTGATGTTTCTGAATAATTATAAATATCCATTGCCATAGATTCTTTATCTCGAATAGGTTCATCTTTTACTAACGATGCGAAGTAACCTAAACCGATACCTCCAACTAAAAAGAATCCGATGAACATGATAACGCAAGTAAATAAGATAATATTCCAAACTACATCATATGTAATTCTAGAAGTTCGTTGGACGATACCTTCATGCCACCAACGCTTTAATGTATCCCAAAAACGTAGTAGTTTTTCTTTCATATTCATGTATAGACCTCCTAAATTCTCTAAACTATTATAGCATATGACAAATTTTTTAGGAGCGTAGATTATTAAATTGTTGCATTCCGGTTACGATTATGCTATGAATAGTATCATACAATAAAGTTAAATACGAAGAAGGATCGAAGTAGCTATGCAAATCACTATTAAAGAGAACTGACGGGTGGTGCAAGTCAGTATATATTTGCAAGTGAATTACAATCTGGAGTAATTCTCTTATTTAGAGATCGGTGGAAACATCGTTAACAATTCCAAGTGGCTGGTAATCCAGCAACAAGGGTGGTACCGCGAATTCAACTCGTCCCTTCCATTTCAGGAAGAGACGAGTTTTTTATTTGAAAAATATAAATTTTGGAGTGTGATTACATGGATATTTTACAAGATTTAGAAAGCAGAGGTTTGATTCATCAAACTACAGATCGTGAAGGATTAAAGAAACATTTACAAGATAATCAAGTAACATTATATTGTGGATTTGACCCAACGGCAGATAGTTTGCATATTGGACATTTAGTACCTTTAACGATGTTGAAACGATTCCAGCAAGCAGGTCATAAACCAATTGCCCTTGTTGGAGGCGGAACAGGGATGATTGGTGATCCTAGTGGTCGATCAAGTGAAAGGAGTTTAAACGCTCCAGAAGTGGTAAATGGATTCACTTCGAAACTTCAACAACAAATTGCTAAATTGGTTGATATGGAAAGTAACTCAAGCGAAAATGCGGTAGTAGCACGTAATAATCATGACTGGTTAGGTAATATGACAATAATTGATTTTCTACGTGATGCAGGGAAGCATTTTGGTATAAATTATATGTTAGCAAAAGAATCTGTATCAGCACGAATTGAACAAGGTATTACCTTTACAGAATTTAGTTACATGATTTTACAATCATTGGATTACTTAAAACTTTATGAAGAGGAAAACTGTACCTTACAGATTGGTGGAAGTGATCAGTGGGGGAATATTACTGCAGGTATGGAACTCATCCGCCGTTCACGTGAAAACCATGATGAGAATATTGAAGTATTCGGTTTGACAGTGCCACTAATAACAAAAGCAGACGGAACAAAATTTGGTAAAACAGCTGGAAATGCTATTTGGCTTGATGCAGCAAAAACTTCACCATACGAGTTTTATCAATTTTGGTATAATACGGATGATCGTGATGTTATTCGTTTTATACGTTACTTTACTTTCTTATCTGTAGAAGAAATTGCTGAACTTGAAAAAGAAGTAGAAACACAACCTGAAAAACGTGTTGCTCAAAAACGTTTAGCAGAAGAAATGACGAAAACCGTTCATGATGAAGCTGCATTAGAACAAGCGAAGCGTATTACAAATGCATTGTTCAATGGGGATATTAAACAGTTAAATGTTGGAGAAGTAGAACAAGCGTTTAAAGATGTACCAAATCATATTATTACACGTGAACCTATTGGTTTAATTGATTTACTCGTCGATTCGAAAATATCATCATCAAAACGACAAGCACGTGAAGATGTTAAAAAT
This sequence comes from Oceanobacillus kimchii X50, assembly GCF_000340475.1. Taxonomy (NCBI): domain Bacteria; kingdom Bacillati; phylum Bacillota; class Bacilli; order Caryophanales; family Bacillaceae; genus Oceanobacillus; species Oceanobacillus kimchii. Next base: position 2,244,813 of record NZ_CM001792.1, on the reverse strand, counting down.
GGAGCGATTTACATTAATGGTGACCGCGTGCAGGAAATGGATTACCATGTGGATGAAAAGGACCATTTAGGAAGTAAATTCACTGTTATTCGTAGAGGGAAGAAAAAGTATTTTCTTCTTCAAGTACAATAATATTAAAGATTGGATGGGACATAACAATATTACTCATGAGAGTATTTGTTTTGTCCTGTCTTTATTATTAATGTTCGGATTGTAGAAAAAATCCATAAGGAAAAGAGATTTTCTTTTTCTTATTAGTTATAGTCGTACCTGCTTAAATTTTTTACCTAGTAACTTATTATGAGATTGATTAGAGTGTTTATTTTATCTTTTTATGATTAAGTTGATAATAATTAAGATATTTCAGAAAACTAATTGGATAGAGAGAATATCTATGATAAAATAATGCAAAAGTTCATTAATTCATATTTGAGGAGGGATTTATATAAAATTGTAAGCGGTTACTTTTAATGCTTGATTGAATTATATGAAGTTATAAAAAGGAGAAGATGTTATGACAGAATTAATTCATAAAACAGTAGGACAATTACTTCAAGACCGTGCTGATGAAATGCCAGGACAAGAGGCTGTTGTATATTCAGATCGTGGATTACGATACACATATAAAGAATTTAATCATCTATGTGAGAAGGTTGCAAGAGGGATAATGGCTTTGTCGATTGGAAAAGGGGAACACGTAGCTGTATGGGGTACAAATACTCCTGAATGGTTAACGCTTCAATATGCAACTGGAAAAATGGGTGCAGTTCTTGTTACGGTAAACACGAGCTACCGTGCAAATGAATTAGAATATTTACTTAAGCAATCTGATTCTACAACTCTATTTTTGATAGAAAATTATCGGGATCACTCTTATATTGATACTTTATATGAAATTTGTCCAGAATTACATGAATCAGAACCAGGTGAATTGAAATCTGAACGATTACCCCTTTTAAAGAACGTTGTAATTATGGGGGAAAAAAGGTATCCAGGAACTTTCCTTTGGAATGATATTATTGAGAAGGCAGTAGAAATTACACATGAGGAATTAGTTACCCAATCTCAAAACCTCGATCCAAATGATGTTATTAATATGCAATATACATCAGGAACAACAGGTTTTCCAAAAGGCGTGATGTTAACACATAGAAATCTCACAAATAACGGATATAATATAGCTTCCTGTATGAGATTGACTGCAGAAGATCGGTTATGTATACCTGTACCATTTTTTCATTGTTTTGGATGTGTTATTGGTACATTAGCAGCGGTTAGTGTAGGAGCAACTATGATACCTATCCAAGAATTTGAACCGGAGCAAGTTTTACAAACGGTAGAGAAGGAAAATGTTACAGCGCTTCATGGTGTGCCTACAATGTTCATTGCTGAATTAAATCATCCAAACTTTGAACAATATAATTTAAGTACACTACGAACAGGAGTAATGGCAGGCTCTAATTGTCCAGTGGAAGTAATGAAAAATGTAATGAATAAAATGAATATGACTGAGATAACCATTTGTTATGGACAAACAGAATCATCACCAGTAATTACACAAACAAGAACAAATGATCCTATCGAGCTGCGAGTAGAATCAGTTGGTAAGGCATTACCAAACATAGAAGTCAAAATCATAGATCCAGCTACAAATGAGGAAGTACCACGTTATACACAAGGGGAGCTCTGTACAAGAGGATATCACGTAATGAGAGGTTATTATAAAAACCTCGAAGCCACTCAACGAACAATAGATGAAGAAGGATGGCTACATACGGGTGACCTCGCAGTAATGGACGAAAATGGTTATTGTAAAATAACTGGAAGATTGAAAGATATGATTATTCGTGGTGGAGAAAATATTTATCCTCGTGAAATTGAAGAATTATTATATAAACATCCGAAAATACTAGATGCACAGGTTGTTGGTGTACCACATGAAAAATTTGGAGAAGAAGTTCATGCTTGGATTATCTTAAAGGAGGGTGTGGTTAGCTCATCTGATGAGATAAGAGAGTTTTGTAATGGGCAAATTTCGAAGTACAAAATTCCTAAACATATCTTTATTACAGATGAGTATCCAATGACTGCTTCAGGAAAGATTCAAAAATTTAAGTTACGTGAAAAATCGTTAAAGGAAGTTGAAAAAAACATATAAAAATAGCATTGTAAAATTACTAATTACATTTGAAAGTTAGTAGAGGTTGGGACAAAAATCATTTATTCATGAATGGTTTTAACCCTGCTTCAGAATATACTACGCTTTCCAGGAGCAGCTGGTAGGCTCCGTTTGTTAACGCAATCTGGGGTCTACGTATATTTCTTGCGCTTATTCTTATTATCATCCGTCATTTCATAAAATTTTTTGCTCTATTCCAACCTACTACTATATTTTTATATGCTAGACAAAGAAGCTGATTGCAAATACAACTGCAAATCCAACAAAACCAATGATAGTTTCCATTACTGTCCATGTTTGTAGTGTTTGCTTTTCTGTCATCCCGAAAAATCTGTTAACTAACCAGAATCCAGAATCATTCACATGTGAGAACACTGTAGCACCACTCGCTATGGATATTACAATTAACCCTAACATAGGTTCAGAGACTTCCATCAAATTAATAATCGGTGACATTAACCCAGCAGCAGTAATCATTGCAACTGTAGCTGAACCTTGGGCAATCCGTACAAATGTTGAAATAATAAACGCTGCTAATACTAATGGAAGGTTTGATGTCGCTAACATATTACCTAATACGTCACCTACACCACTATCAATTAAAGTTTGTTTAAAAACTCCACCTGCACCAGTAATAAGTATAATAATACCTGCAGGTTCTAATGATTTCGTAGCAATATTTTGTACTTCTTCTTTAGTGTATCCTCTTTTTGTACCCAAAATATAGAAGGTTAATAGGGTAGATATAGTTAACGCGATAAATGGATGTCCGATAAATGTAAGGAATGAATGTACAAACGTTCCTTCTTCTAATATTAACCCAAATACAGTGTTAATTAGTATTAAAAAGAGTGGAATTAATATTAATAGACATACAGTTTTAAAACTTGGTAATTCTCGGTTTGTTTTTTCTACCTCATTTTCAAGATATTCTTTATCTACAATATACTTGGGAACTTCTAAATGAATTTTTTTAGAAATATATTTACCAAATATTGGTCCTGCTATAATCATCGCTGGCAAACCTGCTATAGCACCAAATAAAATTACCCATCCTAAATCGGCGTTTATTATAGAAGCGACCGATATTGGTCCAGGAGTAGGTGGTATGAAACTATGAGTAACGGCTAGCCCTGCAAGTAAAGGTATACCAAAATATAATAATGATTTTTTAGTTTTTTGAGCTAAACTGTACACAATTGGTATTAAGATTACCAGAGCAACATCAAGAAAAACTGGAATTGCTACAATAAACCCTGTTAAACCAAGTGCCCATTGAACTTTTCCATCACCAAATTTATTAACTAAAGTTAATGCTAAACGTTCTGCTCCTCCAGAAACTCGAAGCATTTCACCGAACATAGCTCCTAGACCAACTACAACTGCAATGAAACCTAAGGTTCCTCCCATGCCTTCTTCCATGGTAGCTATAAGATCATTTAAGTCCATTCCCGATAAAACACCTATAAAGATACTAGAAATAAGTAATGCAACAAAAGCTTGGAGCTTTGACCGCATAACCAAGAACAGTAACAGGGCTATACCTAGTATCGTAACCAAAATCAACATAGTAGTATTTGACATAAGTAATCCTCCTTTGTAATCAAAATTTTAAATATTAAATACTACCATTCTGCAATTGAGCCGTCTTTGTGTCTCCAAATTGGATTACGCCAGTTCTCTGTATCATTTGCTTTCTCTATAACATATTCTTCATTTACTTCAATACCTAATCCAGGTCCATCTGGGATGGTGACATAGCCATTTTCGTAAGTGAAAACATCTTTATCAACAATATAGTCTAATAAATCGTTTCCTACGTTATAATGTATTCCTAGACTTTGCTCTTGAATAAACGCATTATGCGAGGAAGCGTCGACTTGTAAGCATGCTGCAAGAGCAATTGGCCCTAATGGACAATGTGGAGCTACTGCAACGTCATAAGCTTCTGCCATTGAAAAGATTTTTTTCGCTTCTGTAATTCCACCTGCATGAGATAGATCTGGTTGAATTATGTCTACATATCCATCTGATAAAAGCTTTTTGAAATCCCAGCGAGAGAACATTCTCTCACCTGTTGCAATTGGAGTAGTTACATGATTAGCAATATCTCTCAATGCTTCATTATTTTCTGGAAGTACGGGTTCCTCGATAAACATTGGTCTAAATTGCTCTAATTCTTTTGCTAAAATTTTTGCCATCGGCTTATGGACACGTCCGTGAAAATCAATCCCAATTCCAATATAAGGACCAACCGATTCTCTGACAGCAGCAATCCTTTCTATAACTGCATCAATCTTTTGATGGGAGTCAATATATTGTAGTTCTTCTGTCCCGTTCATTTTTATTGCTTGGAAACCTCTATCTACTACTTCTTTAGCAGCTGCTCCAACATCTGAAGGTCTGTCTCCCCCAATCCAAGAATATACTTTTATTGAATCTCTACAGGCTCCACCTAGTAACTGGTGGATAGGTGCATTGAAGAATTTTCCTTTAATATCCCATAATGCCTGGTCAATTCCAGCAATAGCACTCATTAAAATTGGGCCGCCTCGATAAAAACCGGAGCGGTACATTAGATTCCAATGATCTTCAATTCTTTGAGGATCTTTGCCAATCAAATTTTCCATAAGTTCTATAACTGCCGCTTTCACTGTAGATGCTCTACCTTCAATAACTGGTTCTCCCCAACCTACAATTCCTTCATCTGTTTCTATTTTTAAAAACAACCATCGAGGTGGTACCTGATATATTTTATAATCTGTTATTTTCATATGATCAACTCCAATTTATAACGTTTTCATTTTTGATTGTAAATTGCTTTGCATTGTTTGTTACTTGATCTAAGAATTCATCTGTGACTTTTATCGTATTAGGTACTAAGGAACTGCCTAATCCTACTCCAATCGCACCTTTTTTAATGAATTCGTTTACATTTTCGACATTTACACCTCCTGTAGGAAGTAATTTTATATGTGGTAAAGGACCATGAATATCTTTAACATAATTTGGTCCTAATGAGGATGCTGGAAAAACTTTAACAATATCTGCTCCTGCCTCTACGGCGGTTAATATTTCAGTAGGAGTAAAAGCAGCGGGTATGCTAATCACGCCATATCTTTTAGTCGCTTTAATTGTTTCTACATCCAATGTTGGAGATATTATAAATTTTGCTCCAGCTTTTATTGCTAACACAGCCGATTCGGAGTCAAGTACGGTTCCTGCACCGATAAGAACATCCTTTTCTAAGTGTGAATGTAATGCACCTATTGTATCTAAAGCATTATCACTATTAAGAGTAACTTCGAGTAATCTAATTCCACCTTCATATAGAGCTTTTGCTATTTTAATAGTTTCATTAGTATTGTAACCACGTATAATAGCAATTAGCTTTTCTGTTTCGACTCGTTTTAAAATATCCATAGCAATATCCTCCTTCTTATCACTAAAATTAACGACTTACATCTTCGCTCGAAGATAGACTGGACAAACGTTCAAAGTGAGACCTATCTGGAAACCCTTCATAATCTCCTACATAAGTTGTAGCATATCCACCAGTGATACATGCGCGTTTTACTGCTTCATTAACACTTAATTCATCAATTAGCCCCGATAATAGACCAGCTGCAAATGCATCTCCAGCACCAACAGGATCTTTCACTTGTTTTACTGGAAAACTAGGGACATGATCACTTTGATCACTTGTACAATAATAGGCTCCTGTTTCACCGAGTTTGACAACAACTAACTCTGCACCTAACTCCATACATTTTTCACCTATTTCTTCTGGGTCATTACTATCGAATAAAAATTGACCTTCACTAATTCCTGGTAAGACAATATTGGACAACTTTAATATATCGAGTAATGTTTCCCTCGCTTCTATTTCTGACCAGAGTTTTTTACGAATATTTGGATCGAAGACAATTTTTACACCATTTTTTTTAGCCATGTTTATTGCTGTAAAAATAGTTTGTTTACAACTTTCACTAATCGCTGGAGTAATTCCAGTTATAAAAAGATAAGAAGCTAAAGAAATATAACTTTCGTCAAGTAGATTAGGATTCATTTGGCTAGCTGCTGAATGTTCGCGATAATAATAAACATGAACATCGGACTCGTTAATAATTTCTTTTAGAAATAATCCAGTTTGATGACTCGAATCAAATTCAATAAAAGTGGTATCTACACCTTCTCCTCGTAATTCTTTTAATACCATCGCGCCCAATTCATCGTCACCTAATCTACTTATAAAACCAGTACTATGGCCCAGTCTACTTAATCCGATTAATGTATTGGTTTCTGTACCAGCTACACGTGGTTCAAAGGAGGATGTCTGTCTAATAAGTCCATTCCTATTTGGGGTTAGTGATATCATTGTTTCTCCGATTCCAATAACATCCAATTTTCCGTACTCCTTTCTTTATACATATCCCATCCCATTAGAAATAAGTTGGGCTGTTTTTTTAAGATTTGTAATAGTAGATTCTTTTTGCTTTATCATTCTATCTTTTGGTCCTGCAACACTTATAGCTGCTAAAAGCTGTCTCTGACTATCGAATATTGGAGCAGCTAAACAGTACAAGCCATCTTCATTTTCTTCATCATCAACGCTATATCCTTGTTTTTGAAACAATTGCAGTTGATCTTCTAATTGAGTTCTATCAGTAATTGTATTTGCAGTGATTTTCTTTAAGGTAATGCGATTTAATAATTCATTTTTTTCCCTTTCAGGCATAAAAGATAAGAACGTCTTACCAAGTCCAGTACAATATATTGGCTTTTTATATCCAGGTTGTGCAGTCGTGCGTATTGATCTGTCAGCATCCATTTTTGCAATATATACTAGCTCATCTTTAGATAACATTGCCATAAACACAGTCTCTTTAACCGCTTTCATAAGATTGGTTAAATAAGGTTTTGCTACCGTATGTATATTTAATGATTCTAAAGCACTTGTTCCTAATGGTATTAACTTTTCACCTAAATAATATAGTTTCATACCATCTTGTCGAACGTATCCTTCGTTATGTAATGTTTTTAAAAGGTTAAACGTACTACTTTGTGGCAATTCTAACTTGTCGCCAATATTTTTAATTGATAACCCATCTGTATATCTTGCTAATAAGTCTAGAATGTCTAATGCGCGTTTGGCAGATTTTACAGACATACTATCACCTCCTTTAATTCACATATATGAATCTTCATCACATATGTAATTTTGTTGAATATACCATACTTTATTTAACTAGTAAAGAATATTTTTAATTAATATAAATTGGATACTTAATAAGCATATTGTATTCGAATTAGTTAAAACTATAATAAAATCTAGTTTGTTAAAGGAGTTAAAGATATGTTCAAAGATAAAGTTGTATTAATTACCGGAGGTGCCGGAGGGATAGGTTTAGAGGTGGCAAAAGCATATGCTCGTGAAGGAGCAAAATTGGCACTAGTAGATCTTAAAAATGAAGCATTAGAGAAGGCTGCTAATGAAATTGATACTCAAGAAATTCTATTAATTACAGCAAATGTTGGAAAAGAAGAAGATGTACAAAATTATGTGGATATAACAAAAGAAAAATATGGAATGATAGACATATTTATTAATAATGCAGGAATCAATGGTCAATTTAATAACATCACAGAACAAACAAAAGAGAATTTTAGTAATGTATTTGACGTTAATGTTATGGGTGTATTTTTTGGAATGAAGTATGTACTACAAGTAATGAAAGAACAAAAATCTGGTGTAGTTATTAACACTGCGTCTAATGGTGGATTATTAGGAGCTCCTGGTATGAGTGCATATGTTGCTTCTAAACATGCTGTAATTGGATTAAATAAAACAGCGGCACTAGAAATGGCGGAGCATGGTGTGCGCGTCAATGCGGTTGCACCTTCAGGAGTTAACACAGAAATGATGCGAAGTATTGAGAAGAATGCAATGGGTGATAAGGCAGAAGAAGCTAGAGCTCAATTCGAAGCATCTGTACCGATGAATCGTTATGCGACAGCTGAGGAGATAGCGAACCTTATGTTATTCTTATCTTCAGATAAAGCTTCATTTATTAGTGGTTCCTATTATCGAATCGATGGTGGTCAAGGGGCGACATCCGTATAAGTAAGATGAAAATATTAAGATTGACATAAACACTAATAATACTTATAATCATTGTTTGTACACCAAACATAATTTTGGTAGAGGTTCTTAGCTTCAACCCTCTATAAAAAACTAAGGACAAACAATGATTATTCAAGTCATGTTCCTTAGGGGCATGGCTTTTTTTATGGAAAAGGAGGTAATAATTATGGCAGGTAGAGATGAAAATGAACTTCAGGATGTTCAGTTATTAGGAAGTCAAGGAACTACATATGATTTTAATTATACACCGGAAGTGTTAGAGGTTTTTGAGAACAAACATCCACTACGTGACTACTTTGTTAAATTTAATTGTCCAGAATTCACTACGTTATGTCCAAAAACAAATCAGCCTGATTTTGGAACGATTTATATTAGTTATATTCCAGATATTAAAATGGTAGAGAGTAAATCATTGAAATTGTATTTGTTTAGTTTTAGGAATCACGGGGATTTCCATGAGGACTGTATAAATATTATTATGAATGATTTGATTGATCTAATGAATCCAAGATACATAGAGGTTCGAGGGAAATTTACTCCACGTGGTGGTATTTCTATTGATCCATATTGTAATTATGGTAGACCAGGAACAAAATTTGAGAAAATGGCGGACCAACGACTTATCCAACATGATATGTATCCAGAAAATATAGATAATCGATAGAGGGGAAAAGTAAGATCCTCTAACCTAATATAAAGGGGAAGAGGACAGGATGTATATTCATTTTAGTGCAATCTTTGTAGGTTTGTTATTGCTATCAAATATTCTTTCAGTAAAGTTATTTGAAATGGGAAGTTTTATACTTCCAAGTGCTGCTATCGTTTATGTTATTACATACTTAATGACAGATGTTATTGGTGAGGTTTATGGTAAGGCTGCAGCAAGAAAAACGGTGCTAGCTGGGTTTCTGACACAAATAATTGCTATGGTATTTATCTACATTTCTATACAATTACCACCGGCTCCAGATTTTCATGCACAAGCCGAATTTGAACAAATCTTAGGTGGAAGCTTTCGACTTATATTTGCTAGCTTAACTTCTTATGTAATAAGTCAAAATTTAAGTGTGTCTATATTTCATTGGTTTAAACATAAGCATGGTAAGAAAAAATTATGGTTACGAAATAATTTAGCAACAATGTCAAGTCAATTCATAGACACTGTATTATTTATTACGATTGCATTTTTGGGGATAGTACCCACAAACGTACTGCTAGGTATGATCGTTTCGCAATATATTTGGAAATGTCTAGTCGCATTATTGGATACTCCATTTGCTTATATTTTGGTTAAATGGACTAGAAAATACGAGGGCAACAGTCCAGACCATGTGATAAAGCCTTCTTAATTTACTTCAAGTCATGTATTCATAGCTTGTATTTTCATATACCTTAATTGATATTCATATAAAACAGAGAAGAGTAAAAAAGAGCCAATTCTTATGAATTGGCTCTTTTTTACTAATTTTGTGAATTTACTTAAGATATTTTGAATATCCTATAATAAATGTACGTACAAGAGATAAATAATTATTTCTTATACGAACGTTATTATTACTATCGCACAAAATAGATTGAATATGCTTTTTACATGAGTGTGGTATGTCTGTGTTTACTTATTTGTTTGCGATAGAAAAAAGAAAGGGGATCAAAATGAAAAGGTTTATATTTTTGATGTGTGCTTTTTTAGTTAGTGTCTTATTGGTCGGGTGTAGCGAAGATTCGAGTGGTGCAAGTGATTCAAAAACGGTTGGAATCGCAATGCCAACTAAGTCTTCGGAGAGATGGGTGTACGATGGGGACAATATGAAAGCAGAATTTGAAGAGTTAGGTTATGAAGTTGATCTTCAATATGCCGAAGACGTAGTAGAGAATCAAGTATCTCAGATTGAAAATATGATTACAAAAGGTGTAGATATTTTAGTAATCGCTTCCATTGATGGAGAAGCTATCACTGATGTATTAACACAGGCAGAAAACATGGATATCCCTGTTATTGCTTATGATCGATTAATTATGAATAGTGATCATGTTAGTTACTATGCAACATTTGATAACTTTCAAGTAGGAGTATTACAAGCTCAATATATAGAAGAATCTCTCGGTTTAGCAGATGGGGAAGGGCCGTTTAACATTGAATTATTTGCAGGTTCACCTGATGACAATAATGCATACTTTTTTTGGGATGGTGCATTGTCGATATTGCAACCGTATATAGACAATGGTCAATTAGTAGTTCAAAGTGGTCAGACAGATTTTGAACAAGGTGCTACTCTAAGATGGGATGGATCAAAGGCGCAAGAACGAATGGATAACTTATTGAGTGCTAATTATTCCAGTGAAAAAGTTGATGTAGTACTTTCGCCATTCGATGGAATTAGTAGAGGAGTTATTTCATCGTTAAAAGCAGTAGGGTATGGGAGTGGTGATAAACCAATGCCTATAGTTACTGGACAAGATGCTGAGTTAGCTTCCGTTAAATCAATCATTGCAGGAGAGCAGACACAAACTGTATTCAAAGATACCAGAGAATTGGCAAAGAAAGCAGTTGAAATGGCAGATTCTGTTTTAAGTGATGAGGAGCCTGAAATTAATGATACAGAAACTTATGATAATGGCAATAAAGTAGTTCCTTCTTATCTTCTCGAACCCATTTCTGTGGATATAGATAATTATGAACAGGAATTAATAGAGACTGAATATTATTCTGAAGATGAAGTAAGTAATTAATCTAAAAAGATGATTTAGCGTATTTTCATGCTAAATCATCTTTTTGTAAGGATGTGTGTACATGTTGGATAATTATATATTGGAAATGAGAGGTATTGAGAAAACTTTCCCAGGTGTGAAGGCGCTTAATAATGTAAATCTAAAGGTAGAGTCAGGAGAGATTCATGCATTAATTGGAGAAAATGGAGCCGGAAAGTCCACATTAATGAAGGTGCTAAGTGGTGTGCATCCATATGGAAGTTATGGAGGAGATATTGTATTTCAAAATACTAAATGTGAATTTAAAAATATTAACCAAAGCGAAGCATTAGGGATTGTTATTATACATCAAGAGCTTGCTTTAATTCCTGAGCTTTCTATTGCAGAGAATATATTTTTAGGAAATGAACGAAGTAACAAAGGAATCATTAATTGGAATGAGACTATATTAAAAACAAGGAAACTCCTATCTAAAGTTGGACTGAGAATCAATCCGGAAGAAAAAATTAAAAATATAGGAGTAGGTCAACAACAATTAGTAGAAATTGCAAAAGCGTTATCAAAGGAAGTTAAATTACTTATTTTAGACGAACCAACTGCGGCCTTAAATGAAGAAGATAGTGAGAATCTACTAAACTTACTACTAGATTTTAAAAGACAAGGTATGACTTCAATTATGATATCTCATAAATTAAAAGAGTTATTGAAAATATCGGATAGCATAACTGTTTTACGAGATGGAGAAACCATTCAATCCTATAAGCACAAGGAGCAAAAAGTTAGTCAAACACAAATTATAAAAGACATGGTAGGAAGAAACTTAGAAAATTTGTTTCCAGATCGCACTTACAACATTAAGGATGATGTTGTTTTCGAAATTAAAAATTGGTCGATCAATCACCCCATAGACGTTGATAAGCAAATTTTAAATAATGTGAACTTATATGTGAAACGAGGAGAAATTGTTGGGATCGCAGGTCTTATGGGTGCAGGGCGGACAGAATTAGCAATGAGTGTATTCGGTAAATCCTACGGAAGGAACATCACCGGTCAACTTTTCAAAGATGGAAAAGAAGTTGTTTTTAATAATGTTACTGAAGCTGTTAAAAGTGGTGTAGCTTATGTATCTGAGGACCGAAAAGAATATGGATTGATATTGATTGATAACGTGAAGAACAATGTAACGTTAGCTAATCTACAGGAGCTCGCTAATTACTCAGTAATTGATAATCAAAAGGAGATTATTGAAGCAGAAAAACTTAAATTACAAATTAATATTAAGACTCCTACAATTGAACAAAAAGTCTTCAATTTGAGTGGTGGAAATCAACAAAAAGTTGTATTAGGAAAATGGATGTTTGCTCAACCAGATATTCTTATACTTGACGAACCAACCAGAGGTATTGATGTCGGTGCAAAATTTGAAATCTATAAGTTAATTAATGAACTTGCAGAACAAGGAAAAAGCATCATCATGATTTCTTCAGAATTACCAGAGTTAATTGGCATGTGCGACCGAATATATACATTATGCGAAGGTGAAATCACAGGGAATCTATCCAGGCAAGAGGCAGATCAAGAAACCTTAATGACTTATATGACACAAAATTGGGGGTCCTAAAATGGATATAGTGAAAAATTTAATTACAAATAATATTCGTAAGTTTGGAATGGTAATTGCTTTAGTCGGTATCATTATTCTATTTCAAATCTTAACGAATGGTATATTACTTACACCACTAAATATTACTAATATTATTATGCAAAATAGTTATATTATTGTATTAGCAATAGGGATGATGTTAGTGATTATTTCAGGAGAGATAGATTTATCGGTTGGTTCTGTTGCAGCTTTTGTAGGTGCGATAGCGGGAGTATTGTTAGTAACCCTTGATTTACCAGTGATTGTAGGTATTGTACTGTGCTTGCTTATCGGAGCTTTAATCGGTGCTTGGCAAGGTTTTTGGGTATCCTATGTGAATATTCCTTCCTTTATTGTAACGTTAGCTGGTATGCTTATTTTTAGGGGATTAACGCTTATTGTACTTGATGGAAGAACGATTGCTCCTTTCCCGGAAAATTTCCGATCATTAAGTTCTTCCTTTATACCGAATATATTTGCTACTGAAACGCACTTCTTAACCATTATAATAGGAGGGATATTATCTCTTATTTATGTTTTAAATGAAGTTAGAATCAGAAGAGCAAATGTAAAATATAATTTTGAGACGCTATCCTTCCCGTTATTCGTAAGTAAAATCTTTTTTATCTTAATTATTTTAAATCTATTTACCTTTGTTTTGGCACAATATGCAGGTATTCCATATGTGCTCATCATTTTATTACTTCTCATTTTTGGATATACTTTTGTCATGAATAAGACTGTCATAGGTCGTCATATTTATGCACTGGGAGGGAATATCAATGCCGCACAATTATCTGGTGTAAAAACAAAGAAGATGAAATTTCTTGTATTTGTGAATATGGGGGTACTTGCTGCATTATCAGGGTTAATCTTTGCAGGAAGATTGAACGCTGCAACGCCACAAGCAGGAAATTTATTCGAATTAGATGCCATTGCTGCCGCAGTAATCGGGGGAGCTTCGTTTACTGGAGGCGTAGGAACTATTTTCGGTGCCGTAATTGGTGCTTTAGTAATGGGGGTATTGAATAATGGCATGTCATTGATGGGGATAGGAATAGATTGGCAACAAGCTATAAAAGGTATGGTACTATTAGGCGCTGTAGCATTTGACGTGTTGAATAAGAATAAATAATAGATGAACGAAGGGACTCGAAATAAAGGAGTCTTTTCGTTCAGGTTGTGTAAAATAATGTAGTTAAACAATTAATCAGTATATAATGAAAAATAGATTACTAGTTTGGAGTGATAAATATGCAAATTCATGTAGAAAATGTACATAAAGATTGGAAACAATTTACAATGGTCAACGATGATGCAATGGAAGTATCTATACTAAATTTTGGAGGGATTATTACACGAATCATTACACCAGATAAACATGGAGATAGAGAAAATATTGTTGCGCGATATAACAATTTTGATGATTATATCAAAAATCCACTTTACCTCGGAGCGATTATTGGTAGAGTAGCAGGAAGAATACAACATGCAAGTTTTTCTATAGAAGACAAAGCTATTCATTTACAAGCCAATGAAGGTGATCATGTTCTGCACGGTGGTTCAAGTGGATTTCATCAAATTTTATGGGATGTAACAACTATTGAAGAATCGGATTATGTAGGGATTAAATTATCTCATACAAGTAAAGAAAAAGAAGGTGATTTTCCAGGTAATGTAAACGTAACGGTTACCTATTATTTGAATAATCAAAATGAATTATCAATTGAGTATAAAGCGATTAGTGATAAACAGACTCCGATTACATTAACGAACCATTCTTATTTTAATTTAAGTGGAAATTTAAAACAAACAATACATGAACATGAAATAACATTAGATAGTGATCATTTTTTGGAGTTAGATGAAGAACTAATTCCAACAGGAAAGATAATGGATGTAGATATGACACCGTTTGATTTTCGAAGTGGACATCGTCTCGGAATTGGTTTAAATCAAGATTTTTACCAAAATAAAATTGTCGGAGCAGGCTATGATCACTATTTTCTATTTAATCATGAGAAAAGGCATGTTGTGAATATTGTTGAACCTAGAAGTGGTAGACAACTCTTTATTTCAACCAATCAACCAGGGATGGTCATGTATACGTCAAACTCGGTAGATTCTAGTCAGCAATTTTATGAAGGTGAAGCAAAGAAACACATTGCCGTATGTTTTGAAACTCAAGGAAGCCCTGCATCATTACACCATGACAACCTTGATACCATTATTTTAGAGGCGAATCAACCTTATCAAAAAACTACAACATTTCAGTTTGGGATATTTTAAGTCACTAATTAAGTGATAAAACTACTTTTAAACGCATAACGTATAGGATAAGAATTACTTTTCTTATATGAGACATCTCTATAGAGGTGTCTTTTTCTTTTTGCAATATGCACTATTATCTGAAGAAGGAGCGAATGCTTTCGTGTCGAAATGGACAAATAAAGATTGGAAATGGCTGACTGGAATTCTTATAGCCATTATTATTTTGGCTTTTTCACTATGGCTAGTCGATTTTACTGTTGGTTTTGGAATTATTTCTAGTTCAGTTTCCATTGCTTTAGCAATAGTAGCTATATACATGTCGTTGCAGCAAAGTAAAGACAATCAAAAGATGTTAACTTCGGTAATAAATATGAGAAATGAAGTAATTAACCATATTAAAGATGTTGCGGTAAAAGTAGATAATATTACAATGATTGATATTACCGATTTGGTAGATGTACATAAAAAGTTGAACAGTATCGGAAAGATGGAAAAGAGTAATGGTAATGAATTTGATAGTAAAGGGAAGATAAAGCAGTTATCAGATGATGAAAACGAAAGAATAAAGCTTTATAAACAGTTTTTAAATTTTAATACTCTCGGAGGGGGAGCGCATTGGAATAGATATCAACTTAATATAAGCCTAGCAGAAAATGTAGATCAACAACAAACAATGAAAATTATTAGTAATCTTATAGTTAACGGTTTAAAAGGGGAATATATTTTGTACAATAAGGTTAATGCAAATGTATATGAATTTGTATTTGTATCTGATTTACCAGATATAATTCTAAAAAATAGCTGGATAGAAAATATAATAAATTATCAAGGTGTTAATGTTTTAGGATTTTTTCAGATTGATTAAGGACTGAGTGATAGTAGATCATGAATGATATGGGTGCTAACTAATTTTATACCCCCTATCTCTATAGTGAAAACATCTCAAAAACTTATTAGCAGAGAGTCGTTTAATATAAATTAAAGTAAAAGTGTTAGTCTGATAAGAGAACTTTATATAGATATATTTTAAGTAGAACAAAAGCCCTCACTAGTAGGGCTTTCTTTGTTATATTCTTTATTTTTTAGTGGGTTATCATAATAGAGAGGAGGATCTGATGGGAATTTAGGTGTTCTTCTCCAATAGACTGGCACATTTGAATTTTGTATTTGCCTTTTCCATCGTACCCCCTTAAAATGTTAAAACATAAATTTTCCTTCCTTTAGATTTCTGGTTATTTTTCTACTTTAGTGACTTTTTTTATCATCGACATATTGTCCGTAATCTGGAATAGCTAATTCATCAAAATTATTCACTAGCTCCTGTAACCCATTTGCAAGTTCTTCACCTTCTATAAAAGTACCATGGCCGGGTATAACTATGTTAGGCTTTAAAGAGTTAAGTTTTTTAACTGATTCCCGAGCAGTTAGCCAATCAGTTGTAAAGTATTTTGGTGGTCCGTTTATTTCTTTCTTTTGCGTTAATACATTATAAAAAGAATCTTGTTTAACCGTAATAAAAGCGTCCCCTGATATTAATACCCCATCTTTACTTCTATAAAGTGATACGTGCCCTGGAGAGTGCCCAGGTGTGTGAATCCATTTCCAATCAGTTAAATAAGGCACACTGTTATTTTCAGGTAAGGGATTAACTGCTGAACCTACGTCAATTGGTTCATTTGGGAATATAGGAGAGATTTTTGCTATAAAACCTCCTTCAACACTTGGGTCTGGCTTAGGGTAGCTTTTTTCTCCGGTTAGATAGGGTAGTTCAAGATGGTGTGCATATACAGGAACTTGCCATTGTTTTAATAAGTCAATCAATCCTCCAACATGGTCGAAATGACCATGAGTTAAAATAATTGCTTGAGGTTTTCTTCCAAAACGATGTTCAACAACTTTTTCGATCTCTGATGCCGATTCTGGCAACCCACTATCAATTAGGACCCAATTTTCTTCTGGTTTTCCAATGAAGCATATGTTTACAATTTGATCAGTGTAGTAATAGATATCAGGTTTAACTTCATTCCCAGTTCTACTCGAAATAGATGTCATAGGGATAAATTTTTTATCATTACTTTCGTGCATATTTTCATACATACTAAAATCCTCCTTGATACTAGCATTAAATAAAGTTAAAAATATATACACTGGTTTACAGTTAGGGTATATTTGGAGGTGTACTCTTTGGGAGTAAAAACAAAAGCCTCCATGTGGGAGGCTTTTGTTTCCTTTAAGTAATCATATTGTTACGGTTTTCATCACTATTCGGCGTTCTATGTGCAGGTTTCAAAACAGGTTTTTACCAAAAGCTTTTTTGCCCCCACAAGTACCCCAATTTAATAATATTAAATACCTTGTCTACAAACATGGAAACATACAAAAGCCCTAGAAACATTGATATATCAACGTTTCTAGGGCTTTTAATACTGTTTTTTATTAAGCGATTCAATTAACGAGAGTAGAACTCAACGATAAGTTGTTCGTTAATTTCAGCTGGAAGTTCAGAACGCTCAGGCAAGCGAGTGTAAGAACCTTCCATTTTGTCGGCATCAAAGCTAGTATATTCAGGTACAAAACTATTAGCTTCTAAAGCTTCTTTTACAACATCAAGGTTTTTAGACTTTTCACGAAGTCCAATAACTTGACCAGGCTTAACAGCGTAAGATGGGATATCTACACGTCCGCCATCAACAGTTATATGACCGTGATTTACAAGCTGACGAGCTTGTCTGCGAGTACGTGCGAGTCCTAAACGATAAACTAAGTTATCAAGACGAGATTCAAGAAGAATCATGAAGTTCTCACCATGAATACCTTTCATTTTTCCAGCTCTATCGAATAGAGTGCGGAATTGACGTTCGTTCAATCCATACATGAAGCGTAATTTTTGCTTCTCTTGCATTTGCAAGCCATATTCTGATAGTTTTCTGCGTTGGTTTGGTCCATGTTGACCAGGAGCGTAAGGGCGTTTATCTAATTCCTTACCAGTTCCAGTTAATGAAATGCCAAGACGACGGGATTTTTTCCATACGGATCCAGTATATCGTGCCATAGGTCATTTCCTCCTTTATATGTTTTATTGCATAAAATAAAACGAGCGTGATCGTTTCGTTGTCCATTTTGTTTTCATGTACCATCGCTCCAGCAGCAGAGAGTTACACGATACACCTTCTTATCATTTCGACAAGTAAGGAACAAAATGGGTGCAAGCGTCGATGCACTTAGGCTACCTAATTATTTTACACAAATTACAGTATATAATTTTTATATACCCATGTCAACAGTCATAAAAAAAGTAATAATTTCTTTGGTATAGGAAAAATTGACTAGTTGATGTATAATTATAGTAGAAAGGAATTGTTTTGTTGATGTTATTTTAAATAATCGTTAAGTTAGGGAGAAAAGGTGATTATTTTGCACGTTTCGAAGCAATCACGAGGTAAGTTTATAGAAAAACTATACCGTAATATGTCTGATTTTATTGAAAATAAGAATTTGAATTGGATACCTTCATTATTCGATACGATTGGAATGTATTTAAATTGTTCTAGTATTACTGTTTATGAATGGCAAGAAGAAGAATCTTGTTACTATTTACATTACCATTCTAATAATGATAAAGTGCCGCATGTATTAATGTCTAGTCATTTTGAAGTTATTGATGATAAGTCAACTAAAATGATTAAAATAGATTCATTAACAAATCCATGGATTATAATTATACATGATATGACGAACTCTAACATGGACAGGTTAAAAATCGAGGTTGTAAATATAGAAGTCAACAAATATCTTACTACTTTTTCATCAATATTAAATAGTATGCATATGCCTTTATTCAATAATCGTCTTTTGGAATTAAATAATGAATTATCTGGTTCGATTCACACTTCGTTTGTATTTCAGAAAATAACAGATGTTATACAATCAACGTTTCATAACATTAAAGTTTCTTATATGGTAACACAGGATTTTACGATTCCTGATCATATAAATGTAAAAATTATGGAGTGGAATGATGAAACTCTTAGTAGAGAAGTGAAACAAACATTTATGAATGGTCAAATACAATTTAATAGTGATAATTCAATCATTTATTTTCCTATTACTGGTAAACAAGGTAACTATGGGGTCATAGAAATACAAAGTGATGTCATATTGAAAATGAATAGCAATGAAAAGTATTTTTTAACTCAAGTTGCAAAAGTATGTGGTAATGCTTTAGAAACAGCTTTTTTATTACAACATTCCAGAAATAAAATTGACCAATTAACAATGATAAATCAAACGAGCAATCATTTTAATTCTAAGTTAGACTTTCGTGAAATTATTAATACATTAAAGAGTCAGTTTGCTTCTTATGCTTCAGATTCAACCTTTGCTATCTTGCCGTTAGATGGCAAATATGCAGGAACAAGTGTAGGTAATGATTTGTATTTTGAAAAAGAAGAAGGAATCATGTTTCTTTATAATCTGAAAATCTATACAAAAAATTATGAAGAAACGTTCTTCAGTGGGAATTTTAAGGAAAATGAGCCCGACTCTAATTTTCAGTCAGTTATTGCCGTTCCCATGAAACATGAAAACAGTTTAATTGGAATTGTATTTATCGGGCATAAAGAAGAATATCAATATGATTATCATCAATATAAATTAATGGAAAGTATGATTCAACATTCAGTAGTAGCTATTGCAAACACATTGCAAAAAGAACAACTTACAAAAGCATTAGCAGTGGACCATTTAACAGGACTATATTCAAGACAGTATTTAGAAGAAACTGTAAATAATCATATGAAAGAGGGAAATAAAGGCTCGTTAATTCTATTTGATATTGATGATTTCAAACAAGTAAATGACTCGTATGGACATTTAATTGGAGATCAAGTGTTAATTCAAGTTGCACAAGTACTACAAGAAGTAGTCAAAGATAAGTATATAGCAGCAAGGTGGGGAGGCGAAGAGCTCGCTATATATGCGCAGGAGACTTCATTACAAGAAGCAATAAGAATTTCCAGAGAAGCTTGTGACATTGTTGAACAAACAACCAATCCACGTGTAACTCTTTCTTCTGGAGTGTCATTTTGGTCTAGTGAAGAAAATGACAGCGCAAATACGATATGGCAAAGATCAGACAAAGCTTTGTACGAGGCGAAGGAACGCGGAAAGAATAAAGTGGTGTATAAATAGAAGTTGTTATATGCTAAAATTTTTAATAGACTCAACTACATAAAATGTTATAGTTAATAAAAATCGAACGATTATCCGAATCATTTATGTTTACGGATAATCGTTCAACTTTTTAATGTTTAATATACTTAAAACTAACAAAATACATTAAATTTTACTGTAGGTGTTTTGTTAAATGTAGTACAAATTTTTCTAGAAAATATTGATCTTCTTCATCAAAACGATTGTTAATCGGGCTATCTATATCAAGTACTCCATAGATTTGATTATCAAAAGTGATAGGCACTACGATTTCTGAATTGGTGGCACCGTCACAGGCAATGTGACCAGGAAAAGCATGCACATCATTAACTCGTTGTGTCTGCTGTTCTGAGACAGCTGTACCACATACTCCTTTTCCATAAGGAATGCGGATGCATGCTGGTAAGCCTTGAAAAGGTCCAAGAATGAGCTCGTTTTCTTCCCAAAGATAAAAGCCAACCCAATTTACTTCGGTTAAGAATTGGTTTAATAATGCAGAGGCATTTGATAATAATGCTACATTATTTTTTTCGCCTTCAGATAATGCATCGAGTTGTTTGATTAGTAGCTCGTAATCTTTTGTTTTTTCACCAGAATAATTTTTATGTTCAAACATATATATCCCCCTAACATGGTTTTACAGCGGTTGACAAATGGTGACAGTCGTAGTTTTTTTGTCGAGAATTTATTGAAGGAATTTCATCATTAACTGTCGTAATTGATTAATAAGGAGCTGAATTATGATGAAAAATAACCTAACAAAACAAAAAGTTGTTGACGCCGCTTCGTCATTGTTCTTTCAAAAAGGTTTTCATGGAACCTCGGTTCGAGACATAGCAGACAAGGCTGCTGTCAATGTATCATTGATAAGCTATTACTTTAATGGAAAGCAAGGGCTTTTAGAATATGCTGTTACAGCATATTATGAAGCGTACTTACAAAGTGTAGAATCAGCACTAGAAGAAGTAGCACCATTGAGTCCCAAGGAACAGTTGCATCAATTAATTTTTACTATTATACATTATAAGCAATCCTATCATCAATTAACGTGCTTTATTCAACGAGAACTTTCTTTAGATTCGGTATTTGTTAGAGAAATGGCTGTTACTTATTTGGCAAAAGAGAACTATTATATACAGAAAACCTTTTATGATGCTCTTTCTAATAAGATGCATCCTGATGAAAAAACGTATCTATTAATGCAACTAAAAGGTATGTTAATTACACCATATATATTGCATAGTGAGTGGAAAGATCAAATTATTGGTGAATATTCTCATCAACAGTTTATAAAAAAATATGTGAGAACGATTCAAAAATGGTTGGATTTTGTACTGGATAATAAAAATGATAAAGATTTTATACATTCAGGTAATAAATCTTCGCAAAAATCGTGACGAATCCGCAATAAATTTGCATTTTTTTAGCCAAAAATGCAAATTACATGGTATCATAAAGGAAATATAGTTACGTATACTCAATTTTAATAAAAATGATAAAAATAGATTGTATTGATTTGTAGGTATTCTGGTTGGGAGGCATATTATGGTTTTCGTCATCAGCGTCATTTTAGCAATTATTGTAATATTAACCGTTGGACTTATTCTAAGAAAACGAATTTATGACAAAGTAGACCATCAAGAAAAGTGGAAAATGGATATTATGGCAAGGGATGTAGCACAACAAATTAGTAAAATAAAAAGCCTTAATTTGTCCGGAGAAACACAAGAAAAATTTGAACTTTGGAAAGGTCGATGGGAGCATATCATTACGAAAGAACTTCCAGACATTGAAGATCATTTATTTGATGCAGAAGACGCAGCTGATAAATTTAGAATGAGAAGAGCGAACAATATCCTATCTGAAGGAGACCAGAAACTCCAAAATATTGAAGTTCAAATAGAAGAAATACTTGAGGAATTGGATGAATTGTTAAGCTCTGAAAAAACTAGCAGAGAAGAGGTTGCCCAAATTGTTCCTACAATTAAGCTTCTTCGTAAATCACTTTCGCAATCGAGATATCAATATGGAAAAGCAGAGAAAATTTTTGATAAAAAGTTAGATGATTTTGATGCTCAGCTAGCTACATATGAAGAAAATGTTGAATCTGGAGATTATTTAGAGGCAAGTAGACTTATACAAATTTTAAAAGAAGAAATTATTGAGTTTGAAAACAAAATGGAGCAATTTCCAGAAATTTTAAGACGATGTAAGCAGGATTTACCATCTCAATTAGAACAAGTCTTGTCAGGTATTCAGGAGATGAAAGGTAACGGTTATCGCGTAAAACATTTTGGATTTGATAAAGAAATTATTACATACCAAGAACACCTTAAGAAATTACAACAGCAGTTGGAAGAAGGTGATATTACTGATGTTTCCTCTAAATTAGATGATATAGAAGAGCGTATTACCGAAATGTATGAATCTCTTGAAGGAGAGGCTATTGCTAAAAATTATTTAGAACAGCGTATTCCAGAGTATCAAAAATCCGTTAGTGAAATTGCCGCTACTTATGATGAGACAAAATTAGAAGTCGAAGAACTAAAGAAAGCTTATTTTGTAGAGAATAATGACATGGAACGATTCTTTACTGTTGGAAAAACTATTTCTACATTAAGAGAACAATTAAAAGAACTTCAAAAAGATATGGATGATGATCAAAAATCACATTCTGATTTACAAAATATAGTTGAAGATGGATTTAATAAAATTGTTCAATTAGAAGAACAGCATGAAGAATTTAAAAAATCAATTGAGAACCTAAGAAAAGATGAAATGGAAGCGAGAGAAAAGCTTATAGAGATGCGTAAACAGCTTTATGAGTTGAATAGGAAGCTGAAAAAGAGTAATATACCAGGTGTACCAGGATTTATTTGGACAAGATTTGAAACGGCTTCTGCTAAAAACAGTCAAGTAGTAGATGCTTTAGAAGATTATCCATTAGATATTGCAAAAGTACAACATGCATTATCTGAAGCAAAACAAGCAGTTGATCAGACACATGAGCAAATAGATATAATGCTTGACCAAGCTTATCTAACGGAACAAGTTATTCAGTATGCGAACCGTTATCGAAGTCAGCACACAGTTTTAAATGGTAAATTAAAAGAGGCAGAACGATTATTCCGTAATTATGAATATGAATTATCTTTAGAGCATGCTGCGAAAGCAGTAGAAGAAATTGAACCTGGAGCATTAAAGCGAATTGAAGAGAATCAACTAACCTTGAATAGATAGATATAATAAAGGCTGTCATTAAGAGACGAATTGTTTTCTTAAGTCAGCCTTACATTTTTGTAAAAGTAGGTGAATACGATGATTTATTTAGATAATAGTGCAACAACACAACCAAAAGAAGAAGTTATTCAAAGCTTTCAATTAGCTTCTTCCCAATTTTTTGCAAATCCTTCTTCTATTCACCCGCTAGGTGGAAGAGTTGAAAAACTATTATTTACTGCTAAGCAACAGGTAGCAGAAACATTAGGAGTCCGAAGGGAAGAAATCATCTTTACATCCGGTGGTACAGAAGGAAATAATACTGCTATCAAAGGGATAGCTTTAGAACATGAGCAAAGAGGAAGGCATATAATAACGACCGAAGCGGAACACCCATCAATTTATGATACGTGTATAAGTTTAAAAAAATTAGGTTTTCGAATTACCTTCCTACCAATTGATGAGAATGGATTAGTTTCCGTGGAACAAGTAGAAAATGCAATTGAGTCCGACACCATATTAATTACAATGATGTACGTTAATAATGAAATTGGAACCATTCAGCCAATTGAAGCGATCGGAAATATGTTGAAACAATATCCAAAAGTATTTTTCCATGTAGATGCGGTTCAAGCGTTAGGAAAAGTACCATTGAAATTAAGTGATAGTGGTATTGATTTATGTACTTTTTCTGGTCACAAGATTCATGGGTTAAAAGGAACAGGAATGCTTTATGTGGAAAAAACAACTACGCTATTTCCATTGATGCATGGAGGGAATCAGGAATTTGGTGTACGTTCTGGTACAGAAAATGTTGCTGGTGCAGTTTCATTTGTGAAAGCACTTCGATTAGTGATGGAACAATTTAAACAAGAAAAACAACATCTAATCCATTTAAATGAGGTGTTACGAGAAGGATTATCAAAATTGGAAGATATCGTTATTCATTCACCTTCACATGGAGCGCCACATATTGTTAATTTTTCTGTTCTAGGTGTAAAACCAGAAGTAATTATTCATACTTTAAGTGAAAAGGACATTTATATTTCTACTAAATCTGCTTGCTCCTCGAAAGAATTAGATGAAAGCAGAATTCTAATTGCTTGTGGAAAATCGCATGAAGAAGCAATTTCTGGTCTGCGTGTTAGTTTTTCATATAATAATACGGTAGCAGAAGTAGAACAATTTTTAAAAGAATTGCATACTGCAATTGAACAATACAAAGAAGCATTGGGGTAGATAGTAATGAATTACGATCATATATTAATACGCTATGGAGAAATGGCGTTAAAAGGAAAGAATATAAAACAATTCATCATAAAACTACAAGAGAACATTCATCAAAAAATTAAACATTTTGAGGGTGTGAAAGTAATACGCACACAGGGTAGGATGTTTGTTTTATTGAATGGAAATGAACCAGAACCAATTATAGAAAAACTTAAAAATGTATTCGGTATTCATAGTTTAAGTTTAGCAATTCGAGTAGAGAACAGTGAAGAGCAAATAAAAGAAGGAGCGCTGTATGCTTTAAAGAAAGAAGAGAAGGCAAAAACATTTAAAGTAACCGTAAAGCGTATTACAAAGGACTTTCCTATTCCTTCTCAACAGATGAACCAAATTTTAGGTGGACATTTATTAACAAATACGGATGGCATCACTGTAAATGTGCATGAACCTGATGTGGAAGTACGAGTAGAAATTCGTAAAGAAGCAACGTATATTACTTCAGGGTCAATCCGTTGTAGAGGCGGACTTCCAGTCGGTACATCAGGTAAATCATTATTATTGTTATCAGGTGGTATAGATAGTCCTGTAGCTGGATTTTTGGCAATGAAGCGCGGAGTTCAATTAGAAGCCATTCACTTCCATTCTCCACCATTCACAAGTGAACGAGCTAAACAAAAAGTACTCGATCTGACACAGACATTAACGAAATATGGAAAATCCATTAAAGTGCATATTGTTCCTTTTACGAAGTTACAACAAGAAATCTTTCGTGAGATGCCAAATGATTATGCGATGACCATTATGCGTAGAATGATGTTTCGTATAAGTGAGAGAATTTGTGAGCAAGAAGAGATTTTATCACTAACAAGTGGAGAAAATTTAGGACAAGTGGCAAGTCAGACAATGCAAAGTATGCACACGATAAATGAAGTGACAAATTACCCGATTATTCGTCCATTAATAGCAATGGATAAGCAAGAAGTTATAGAGATATCCCAAGAGATAGGAACGTATGAGACTTCCATACAACCTTATGAGGATTGTTGTACGATTTTTGTGCCGAAGTCTCCAAAAACAAAGCCAAAGCGGGAAAAAGTAAATTATTATGAGTCTCATCATGATTTTACTCCAACAATGGAAGAAACAATAAAAGGAATTGAGACAATTAAAATTACGGAAAAAACAGTAATGGATCAATCTTTTGAAGATCTTCTGTAAAAGTGATGACTTGTTCCTAAAAACAAGAAAAAACTACCAATAAATTAGATGCATGGTTTTCCTCTAATCAACACATTCTATGAGTACCAAGGAGGTGAACTAACATGGCAAACAATTCTTCAAACCAATTGGTAGTTCCAGGAGTGCAACAAGCACTTGATCAAATGAAATACGAAATCGCTCAGGAATTTGGTGTACAGTTAGGAGCTGACACTACTTCACGTGCTAACGGTTCTGTTGGTGGTGAAATCACAAAACGTCTTGTAACAATGGCTGAGCAACAATTCGGTGGAACAAAATAACTCATAAAAAATAATAATTGGCTAGCTACCCTTGTTGTTGACAAGGGTAGCTTTTTAATTATAAAAAGGTACGTTTTACTCGTTCCCAGTACGAGTTATTCTTTAATTTTACGGTTTTAATAATCGTATCATCCATAGTAACTTCAATATTTTGAATACGTTTGATTGGCGATGCCTCGTTATCTAGACTAATGATTGGATGATCGTTACCATCTTGTAAGATCTCGAGTTGTAGTTTACGGTCCTTATCTAATAGAAAGGATGAACCGAGGGTGCGGTATTGATTATTATTTAAAGATGCAACTTCTGAAACTTGAAATCCATGAATTAATGGATCAATAACTGCCCCTCTTGCTGACTTGGAGTAACCGGTACTCCCTGTTGGAGTAGACACAATCATTCCATCCCCTCTAAACGTTTCAAAATGAAATCCATCGACGTATACATTAATTACTATCGTTTTTACAATTGTCGATCTAATGGATACTTCATTTAAACAATAAAAAGGCGTTTCACTATTAATTTGTGCTTTAATTGTAGGAAATCTTCTTACTTCAAGGTCTTCATGTAATACGGAATGGATCATATTATCAAAATTGTCGATATTAAAATCACAATATAACCCGGATTGACCTTCTCTCATAATTCCAGTATAGATACAATCTTGCCTGAACCCGGTTTTTCTAACGGCTTGCAGAAAGGTACCGTCACCGCCAATACTTACAATAATAGAGGCATCTTTGGAATCCTCTACAACCTTTAAACCATTTTCTGAAGATATTTTTTTGAGTGCTTTAATTTTGCCATCCATTTCTTCATCAGGATGATAGTAAAAGAAGATATTTTGTCTCTCTGCCATGATGAAACCTCCAAAACTTTTTTATACAACCTACTTTAAGTTTACCATGTTTATTTCAACATATCCCTATAAAAGGGTTTAAAATATAGTGAATTGCCTAAAAATAGTTTATATATGATAAAGAAGAAGGGATTTCAATGTGGGTAACAATAGGTATTATCATTTTTAGCTTTTTTCTACTTGTGCTAATAATAGCTCTCGTAAAATTATCTATACATATAACATTTCATCATTCAAAAGAGCAAAGTATTGTATATATTCAAGCTCTTATTTATAAATGGAAAATATATAAGAAAGAGCTGAAGTTAGAACAAAATGAAGATAAACAAATAAACTATTTAAATTTTCGTGAAGAAATTTTACGATTTATTCGATCGATACCCATTGTTTATCGAAATGTCACTCATTTTCTATCGATGATTGAACTCTCTTTCTTTGAATGGAAAACAAAAGGAGGGACTGGGGACGCTGTAACGACAGGAATATCGACAGGAGCAGCATGGGCAGTTAAAGGAATTATTATTGGATTCTTACGAGAACACATGAAGAAAGTTGATGACTTAATCGTAGATGTTACGCCAGATTATCAAAAGTCATTTATACAAACTGATATTCGTTGCATGATATCTATAAGATTAGGAAAAGCTATTTATGGAATTCTACA
This sequence comes from Oceanobacillus kimchii X50, assembly GCF_000340475.1. Classification (NCBI taxonomy): domain Bacteria; kingdom Bacillati; phylum Bacillota; class Bacilli; order Caryophanales; family Bacillaceae; genus Oceanobacillus; species Oceanobacillus kimchii. The sequence continues at coordinate 2,217,164 of NZ_CM001792.1, read as the reverse complement.
ACTATCAAAGATACCGGATAAACAGAAGGAGGCTACTAATCATGGATGAACATCCAATTGAAGGCTTAATGACTACAGCGATGGAAAGTATACAGAAAATGGTAGAAGTAAATACAATCATTGGCGATCCTGTAAAAACACATGATGGAACGGTAATAATACCTGTTTCTAAAGTTGGTTTCGGATTTGCTGCTGGGGGAAGTGAATTCTCTCCTAGTCAAATATATTCGGATGAAAGTAGACAACAAGAAATGCCGTTCGGTGGGGGTAGTGGCGGAGGAGTGTCAATTACTCCTGTAGCTTTTCTTGTAATTGGAGAAAAAGGGATGGAAATGATCCATTTAGATCAACATACACATCTTTATGAGAAATTAATTGATGCTGCTCCGCAACTTGTAGAAAAAATGAAAAAGTTAATGAAAGATAATGAGGATGGAGAAGAATCCCATAAAGAAGAGAAGAAAGATAAAAAAGAAGAAAAGAAATCATCATCTTTCCATCATTACGATATTTAAAGTGAGTATATCTCCTAAATTGATGTCTAACATTGGACATGTTTTTTGTTAAGCTTCATAATAAATGTAGACACAATATAGTTGGGGGAGATAATTTATGTCAAATGTAACATTTAAAAACGATCCAGTAACATTACTTGGGGTAGAAAAGAAAGTTGGAGATAGTGCGCCAGATTTTACCGTTCTAGCAAATGATTTATCAGAGAAACACTTAAGTGATTATAAAGGAAACGTGAAAGTTATTAGTGTGGTTCCTTCAATTGATACGGGTGTATGTTCGGAACAGACACGTCGATTTAATGAGGAAGCTAGTAACTTTGATAATGTTCAAATACTTACAATCAGTATGGATCTTCCTTTTGCTCAAAAACGTTGGTGTGCAGCAAATGGAATAGATAAAGTTGATACGTTATCTGATCATCGTGCAGCTGATTTTGGTGAGAAATATGGCGTACTTATTAAAGAGCTACGTTTATTATCTAGAGCTGTATTTGTCGTTGATGAAAACGATAAGATAACTTATGTTGAATACTTATCAGAGGTTTCAAACCATCCTGATTATGAAGCTGTACTATCTCATTTAAACAAATAACTTTCGTTGTTAGCCGTCCCGAATATTTGGGATGGCTATTTTTAAGTGAAGTATTGTGTAGATCAATGAAAAATTTTCGTTTTATTTGTATATTTACTCAAATGAAGATATAGTAACAAACAAATTATTACTGAAATAGAGAAAATAGGTTTTAATCACTTAAAAGAGTGTATAAAAGGGAATAAATATAAACAAAGGTTTTTGTGCGAGATTTTTAATTCCTTTCTTATTTTTTTACATATGAGATAAGTGCTGATACAATATAAAAGTTGTCAGCATGGATAGGAGGGTATACCATGGAGCAAACGAACGTGGAACTTATTTTTAATTGGCTTGATAAAACAACTGAAAATGTACAACAGACTAAGAATGAAACATTTTTAGATAGTCTAGTAATCACATTAGAGATGTTGTTTGAAAAAGATGTGCCTGAAGGTTTTGATGATATTACCAAACATAAATTAAACCAATTATTATCAGAAATAAAGGTAAGTGATTTCCAACATGAAGAAATTCGAAAAGGAATATCCTTGGCAATATTAAAAGGGATGAAAGGATCTACGCAGCAGCAACATTTAATGACTCCTGATACTGTTAGTCTAATTGTAAGTTATTTAGCAAATAAATTGTTGTCTTCACACAAAGAAGTGGCATTATTTGATCCAGCTAGTGGTACGGGTAATTTACTAACAGCAGTGATGAATCAAATGAATAAAGATGTTGCTGCATACGCAGCTGAAGTTGATCCAACTTTAATTGGACTAGCTGTACTTAATGCAAACTTACAAGAAAAAGAAGTTGAATTCTTCCATCAAGATAGCTTACGCCCTTTTTTAATGGAACCTGTTGATATCGTTATATCGGATCTTCCGGTTGGATATTATCCTGACGATATATCCGCTAATGACTATGAATTAAAGGCGGATCAAGGACATTCTTATTCGCATCATCTGTTCATAGAGCAAAGCCTAACATATATGAAGGAAGGCGCTTATTTTGTTGGAGTTGTGCCTGAATTCTTGTTTGATAGTGATCAATCAGATAAACTTCATGCATTTTTACAAAAGCATGCACATATTGTTGGCGTTATTCGTTTACCAGAATCAGCCTTTAAATCCAAACAACAAGCAAAGAGTATTTTAATATTGCAGAAAAAAGGGGAAGCTACAAGTGATCCAAAACAGCCATTACTTGTTCAGATGCCTTCTTTCAAAAATGCTCATGCAATGGCGGACATCTTAAAGAAAATGGACCAATGGTTTGCATCCTATCCAAAAGGGATTAATAGTAAATAGGAGTGAGAGTAATGAGTAATGTGTTAGCAATTAATGCTGGTAGTTCTTCATTAAAGTTTCAACTTATTCAAATGCCAGATGAAGAAGTAATTGCAAAAGGATTAGTAGAACGGATTGGAATGCCTGACGCAATTTTTTCTGTCGAAGCAAACGGAGAGAAAGATAAGCAAGTTACAGATATTCCTGATCACAGTGTTGCTGTTAAAATGTTATTGGAGTCATTGACTTCTACAGGTGTAATTCAATCATTTAATGAAATAGACGCAGTAGGGCATCGTGTGGTACATGGTGGTGAATATTTCTCTGATTCTGTTTTAATTACTGATGAAGTTATTCAAAAAATAGAAGATATATCTGAACTAGCTCCATTGCACAACCCTGCAAACTTAACAGGAATTCATGCATTTAAGGAGATTTTACCTGAAATTCCGATGGTAGCTGTATTTGATACTGCTTTCCATCAAACAATGCCTGAAGCATCATATATGTACAGTCTTCCAAGAGAATATTATGAAGAATATGGGATTCGTAAATATGGTTTCCATGGTACTTCCCATAAATATGTCTCAGAACGTGCATCAGACTTATTAGGTGTACCTTTATCCAACCTACGTTTGATTTCTTGTCACATTGGTAATGGAGCAAGTGTAACTGCAATTAAAGATGGGGAGTCCATTGATACTTCTATGGGGTTCACACCATTAGCGGGCGTAACGATGGGGACTCGTTCAGGAAATATTGACCCAGCATTAATTCCATATATTATGGATAAGACTGGAAAAACAGCAGATGAAGTATTAAACGTACTGAACAAAGAAAGCGGAATGTTAGCATTATCTGGATTTTCTAGTGATTTACGTGATATTGAAGAAAAATCTGAATCAGATGCAAGAGCAGAATTAGCTCTAGATGTTTTTGCAGGTCGTATCCATAAGTACATTGGTTCTTATGCTGCAAAAATGAATGGACTTGATGCAATCATCTTCACTGCTGGAGTTGGTGAGAACAGTGTAACTATTCGGGAAAAAATCTTAACCGGACTTGAATTCATGGGAATTTACTGGGATCCGAAATTAAATGATGTACGTGGAAAAGAGCAATTTATTAACTATCCACACTCTCCAGTAAAAGTAATTATTATTCCAACAAATGAAGAGGCAATGATCGCAAAAGATACGGTGAGATTAAGCGGGCTAAATGGATAATTAGTCAGTCATTAATAATCTGACTGAAGCGATAGTAATTCAGAAATTAAGTTAGACCTATTTCTTATCATCAGATAGGAAGTAGGTCTTTTTAGGTGTATCAATTTTATAATTTGTAATGAAAATCCACTTGAAAAGTGTTTCTTTTCAAGTTAGCTAAAATCCGGTTCCTGCTAAAAAAAGCGAACGTATTATTCTCGAATAACCAATACATCACATGGCGCATACCTTGTTATGCTTTCAGAAACACTTCCAATAAGAAAACGTTCTACAGCATTCATCCCCGTTGCTCCACAAATAATTAAATCTGCATCAAATGTTTTGGATATTTCTTTAGCAATTTTTACTTTAGGGGATCCATACTCAATAACTCGTGCTAAATCTGTTATACCGGCTCCTTTTGCAGTTTCTACATATGAATTAAGCAATTCTTTTGCGTAGGTTTCGGCACGTTCAGATAAACTGCGATCATAAGCTTCTGCTGTAGCAAAAGTACGAGAGTCTACGACATGGGCGAGGATTAGTCTGGAGTTGTTACGTTTAGCAATGTCTAAAGATTTGTTAAATGCATTTTCTGCGGCTTTTGACCCATCTACAGCTACTACAATATTTTTATATTCCATCAATAATCTCCCCTTTCTTACTCTACTAATTATATACCCGATTTTAGATAACTCCAATCCTTAAAGGAATAAAATAACATTATGTTTTTTTAGGTATAGGTTAAGATAAAAACATGGAGGTGATAGAGAATGTCCAAAAAACAAGGGAAAAAGCAATCTTTGTATGAGGATAATGAAGGTGTCGCTGCTGTACAAAATCAATTAAATGAAAGTTATCAAAGTGGTGTCATAGACGATCAACTCCATAACAATCGTGGAATTAACACGTTTAATAACCGTAAAGCATAAATATGGACAAGAGGAGTAAACCTCCTCTTTACATAGAGCATACCTTATAAATAATGATATTTGTTCAAAATAGTTAGCTTGACGTTTAATTGAAACAATAGTGCGTTTCTTCGCAATATTTGTTACAATTTACTTATCAAAGCTCGTATATCAATTCGGAAAAGAGGTATATACATGAAAATTGGTATCCCTAAAGAGATTATGAACAATGAAAATCGAGTGGCGATTGCCCCTTCAGGTGTTATGTCATTAAAAGATGCAGGACATGAAATTTATGTAGAGACAGAAGCTGGACTGGGTTCTAATTTCACTGATGAACAATATATACAAGCTGGAGCGACAATTGTTCCGACGGCACAAGAAGCCTGGTCAAAAGAAATGATAATGAAAGTAAAAGAGCCTCTACATGAAGAATTTATTTATTTTAAAGAGGGACAAATTTTATTTACGTATCTTCATCTAGCTAATGAGCCGGAGGTAACGAAAGCGTTAATTGAAAAAAAAGTAATTGGGATTGCATACGAAACTGTACAATTACAAAATCGATCTCTGCCATTGTTAACACCAATGAGTGAAGTAGCAGGCCGTATGGCAACACAAGTAGGTGCACAATTTTTAGAAAAGCCTAGGGGTGGAAAAGGGATAATCTTATCGAGTATACCAGGTGTGAAAAGAGGGAAAGTGACGATCATAGGTGGTGGAGTAGTGGGTACGAATGCTGCCAAAATAGCAATTGGATTAGGAGCAGATGTGACAATCATTGATTTGAATCCTGAAAGGCTACGTCAATTAGATGATATATTTGGTAGTTCCATTAATACACTTATGTCCAATTCACTTAATATAGGAGAAGCAGTTAGAGAATCTGACCTGGTTATAGGTTCTGTACTAATCCCCGGTGCAAGAGCTCCTAAATTAGTAAGTGAAATGATGGTGAAAAGTATGGCTGAAGGATCAGTGATTGTTGATGTAGCTATAGATCAGGGAGGGAATTTTGAAACGAGTGATCGAATTACATCTCATGATGCACCAACTTATACTAAACACGGGGTTCTTCATTACACAGTTGCGAACATGCCAGGTGCAGTACCTCGTACATCAACAATTGGATTAACAAATGTAACAGTCCCTTATGCATTACAATTAGCAAATAAGGGTTATAAACGAGCTTGTTTAGAAAATCAAGCTTTGTTAAAAGGAATTAACACGTTGGAAGGATATGTGACTTATCAAGCCGTAGCAGATGCGCATCAATTAGAGTATCGTGATGTAATTAGTATTTTACAGTAATGAGAAAATGTTCACATTAAAAAAACCGACCTTTCATTCAAGATAACTTTTAGGTCGGTTTTTAACATAGTTGTTTAGTTCACTATTTGTAGGTTTTTCGGATACTTCGTTAATATTTTTGGTCCTTCTTCAGTCATATATATCATATCTTCAATTCGAACTCCACCAACATTAGGAACGTAAATACCGGGTTCAATTGTAAATGTCATGCCACTTTGCAAGGGTAAATTATTTTCTCCATGCATTGATGGATATTCATGTGTTTCGATTCCTATTCCGTGACCAATCCGATGTGTGAAGTATTTACCATAACCCGCATCAGTAATGGTTTTTCTTGCAGTTTGATCTATGGCACCGACAGATGATCCAATAGTTGAACGTTCGATTGCCGCTACTTCTGCTTTTAGTACTGTTTCATAGATGCTTTTTTGTTCTTCGGTCAGGTTACCAAAAGCAACAGTTCTGGTTATGTCAGAACAATACCCTTGATAAATAACTCCTAAATCAAAAAGAACAAATCCATTTTTTTCTAATTTAGATGTTGATGGATTGCCATGTGGAGAGGCCGTTTTAGCACCTGATAATGCCATTGTTTGAAATGACATTTCTCTAATACCTTGTTTTTTTAGGGAATATTCAATTGTAGCTACAAGATCTAATTCGGATACACCTTCTTGAATAGTTTCTACTCCAGTTTGTATTCCAAAATCAGCAAGTTCAGCAGCTGTTTTTAATAAAGAAAGCTCTTTTTCAGATTTAATTACACGTAACTGTGCAAGTAATTCTTTCGCATCTTGGAATTGAGCTTCCGGTAATATATTTTGAATTGCTTGGTAACGTTCCATTGTTATATGATCTTGTTCTAGCGCAACCGACTGAGGTTGATGACTTTGTTTGTTGAGATAATCTATAAGTAATTTCCAAGGATTTTCGTGATCATAATAGCTTAAAATTGTATACTTCCAGCCAGCATTTCTAGCATCACTTTCTTCCATCTTTGGTAATAAAAAGACAGGGTCAAAGTTTTCTGATAAATAGATTCCTACTATTCTTTCGTGGGGCTCTGTATAATAATTACTTAAATAATAGACATTTGCTTTTGATGTTATGAATGCACTATCTATAGATTGTTCTTTTAGCTTTTTTAAAAAATTTTCTAAACGTTCTTGCATTTAATTACCTCCTCATTTCGTATTTTGATATTATAACAGTATATTAGAATTTTTTAAAAGATGATGAAGTAATTTATTGTTTATGTAAAGTAATATTGGAGTTTTTCTGCAGTTACTTATACTAAATGAATTTTCACTTTATGTTTAAAAAAACAAATGAAGTGGGAAAAAGTAATGTAGAGATAATGATAAACTAGTTATTAAAAAAGGAGAGATATTAATGAAAGTATCTTATCATGGTCACTCAGTAGTAAAAGTCGAAACAGATAATCATAACATTATTATTGATCCGTTTATTAACGGAAATGAGGCTTGTGATTTAAATGCAAGCACTTTAAAAGTGGATGTAATACTATTAACACATGCACATAATGATCATGTAGGAGACACTTTTGAAATTGCTAAAAATAATGATGCTTTTATAGTTGCGCCAAATGAATTAGCTAACTACCTTAGTGCACAAGGGTTAAATGCTCATCCAATGCATATCGGAGGGTCAAAACAATTTGATTTTGGTACGGTTAAACTTACCCAAGCATTCCACGGTTCTTCTTATGAAGCAGAGGACGGATCAATTATATATGGTGGAATGCCTGCAGGAATCCTTCTCACTATCAATGGGAAGACAATTTATCATGTAGGAGACACAGCATTATTTACGGATTTAAAAATGTATGGAGAAATGAATGATATTGATATAGCATTTATTCCTATCGGGGATAATTTTACGATGGGTCCAGAAGATGCGATACATGCAGCTAATTGGATAAATGCAAGTATTTCCGTTCCAGTGCACTACAATACTTTTCCAGTAATAGAGCAAGATGCTAAAGCTTGGGCTAATCAAATTAAAACTGGAAAAGGCTACGCAATGAATATAGGAGAAGCAATCGATTTGTAGAGGACGAATTATAAGATCAGTAAACCGTATGAATCAATTAAAGTTGATTCATACGGTTTTTTCATAATAATATTACGAAAAATATGCTTTTTTTTGGAAAAATAATAAGCAATTATACCCTATGAATTTGTAAATAAGTCTTTTGGCTGTGTTAGAAAAATGATAATATAGGTTATAAGAACTATACATTGCCAAATTTTACTAGAATTGAGGGTGGCGTTGTGGGAAAAAAAGGGGATATTAGCTTCGTTATTACCAATCATGTTATACGATATTCAGAAAAGCGTAGTAATTCAAAGGGTGTTGGAGATCATGTTGGGGAAGTGGAGCTCCCTTTGGGTATTATTGAAAAAGGGATTATTAAAGATAAAAAAAATCTTAAATTATTTATTACAGATTTAGTGCAGCGCTATAAATGGGAAGGAAAAAAAGTGACTTTTACACTTCCAAGTGAATTAGCACACCTCTATCAACTTTATCATTCAAAAGTTAAAGATCGAGAAAGCTTATTAATTGTGAACCAATGGTCTAAAGATATACATAATCATGGTCAACAAAGAGAAACATCAAACCTATTAATCTATTCATATTATCTTCACCACATTCAATCGTATACATCCTTATTAAATCAATCAAAAGTTCGAGCTATAAGAGCAGATGTCGCACCACAAGCAGTATATCGATTGTACCAAGAGAGAGTATCTTATATACCAAGTGATGTGTTAGTAGTATATTGGAACAAAGATGTACTAACTATGACTACGTATTATTTAGGGCAACCTGTCTATACAAAACATTGGCATATTGAAAGCACAACTTATTCACCCGGACTTTTTAAAAAATATTATATAGAGATGCTTTCTAATCAAGAAACAATCGCTTTTGGTCAAGTAGTTCTAAGTGGTGATGTTGCTTATTTATCTGAAATCTATACTGAAATAAAAGAAAACATTCGTTCTCCGATTTATGTATATGGAAATCAATTTGTTCCCACTAAATTTATGGATGTCATCGGTGTTGCAATGTGGTAGATTGTATTAATTGGTTATGAAACTCTTTTTTTCTTCATAGACTAATATGAAGAAAAGGAGGGATATCTATTGCGACAGTATGCTCTACTACGATTACTTTTAGCAGTTTTTTTCTTATATGTTGCCTGGCCATTAATACCTGAAGCCACGTCACAACTCGAATACTTTTTTTGGGGGTGTTGGCTAGCTTTCTTATTCCTTTTTATTGGGGCCAATCTTTCTACGCTTTTACAAATTACACAACCTCCTGTAATGGAACAGAAGGAAATTCTAAAGCGAAAACTTGGTAATAATTGAGTTTCCGTATTTTCAACTGTATAATAATAGTAAAGATGACTATATAGTACAGTTGAAAGAAGGTGAATGACCATGTCTACAAAACATGAGCAGATCATTCAACATATTATCGCTTTACCAGTGGGAAATAAAATATCTGTTCGCCAGATTGCAAAGGATCTTCATGTGAGCGACGGAACCGCCTATCGGGCAATTAAAGAGGCGGAAAACCAGGGATTAGTAAGTACAATTGAACGTGTTGGAACAATCCGAATAGAGCGGAAAAATAAAGAAAATTTCGATCAGCTTACATTTGCTGAAGTGGTTAATATCATTGATGGACAAGTCTTAGGTGGTAGAGATGGATTATATAAAACACTAAGTAAATTTGTAATTGGAGCCATGCAGCTTGATGCAATGATGCGCTATACACAGGCGGATTCCTTATTGATTGTTGGTAATAGAATAAAAGCACATGAACAAGCTTTACATGAAGGAGCAGCTGTATTAATCACAGGTGGTTTCGATACGGAAGACTATATAAAAAAACTTGCGGATGAAAAAGAACTTCCGATTATATCCACTAGTTACGATACATTTACTGTAGCTGCTATGATTAATCGCGCCATATACGATCAATTAATAAAAAAGGAGATAGTATTCGTTGGTGATATATCTACACCATTTGAAAGAGCATATTATTTAACTACAAATGACCGTATTGAACAATGGTACCAATTAAATGAAAAATCTTCGCATACTCGATTCCCGGTTCTTGATGATAAATTGCGAGTAGTGGGTATGGTTTCATCTAAGGACATTGTTGGAAAAACGAAGGAACATCGAATTGATCGAGTCATGAGTAAAAAGCCGCAAGTTGTCCAAGAAAAGACTTCTTTAGCTTCGGTAGGACATATGATGGTTTGGGAAGGAATAGAATTAGTTCCAGTAGTAGACCAGTCTCATCAATTAAAAGGCGTTGTATCTCGACAAGACGTTTTAAAAGCAATGCAACAGATTCAACGACAACCACAAGTTGGAGAAACAATTGATGATATTGTATCAAGTAATTTAATTGCTAATGAGGAAGATGAATTGTCTTTCACTACGAAAATAATTCCGCAAATGACGAATCAGTTAGGTACTTTATCGAATGGAGTATTTACTTCACTTATTGCAGAGGCTTGTAGTAGAATGCTTTTAAAAGTAAAAAAAGCAGATATTTCAATAGAGAATATCACTGTTTACTTTAGTAAACCTGTTCAAATTGAAAGTGATTTAACCATTAAACCTAAGATAATTGATGTAGGGAGACTTTATGCAAAAATTGATGTCGAAGTTTATAACTTAGACCAAATGGTGGGCAAAGGATTGATTATGGCACAACTAATCAATAGATAAAGGTAATTATACTTAAAAGCGATGGTTATATGATAAACAAAAACCGACTATAATAAGATTTTTATCTAGATTATAGTCGGTTTTTGTTTTTTATGCTTTCTTATTCATTTGGGTTAAGTCGGCGCCATTCACTCCGGTAATGTCTAGTTTCACCTATACCTCTTACTAATTGAAGAATCCCGAAAACAAGCAAAAGAATACCAATGAATAAACTTAATTGCGTTAAGTAATTTAAATATTGATTGATTGCGAATGCAGAAAGGAATATACCTAAACATATTCTCGCTTTGCCATTAAAGTATCTTTGTGTAATAGGTTCTTTTTCACGGATAATAGCTACTTTATAATAAATATAAAGGACTGCAGAGAGTACAATAAGAATTGGAAATATAACCATTTTTTAAATCGCTCCTAGCTCATGCTATAATATTAATTATCTATACCGTTAATATTGTAACGTTTTTCCAATCGGATAGCTAGAGTAAAGTAGATCGTATAGAGGAGGAAGTAGATTGACAAGAAAGCAAATTATTGAAACAATTAAACAATATAATCGAATAATAGTTCATCGACATGTGCGTCCAGATCCAGACGCGATTGGATCACAAGCAGGATTGAAACAACTCATAAAACATTCTTTTCCAAATAAAGAAGTATACATTGTAGGTGAAACCGAATCATCTTTAAGCTTTTTAGAAAATATGGATATTGTTGGTGATGAGATTTATGCGGGCAGTTTAGTTATTGTATGTGATACTGCTAATCAACCTCGTATAGATGATCAACGATACACCATAGGTGAAAAGCTTATAAAAATTGATCATCATCCAGAGGTAGATACATACGGAGATATTCAATGGGTGGATACTAATGCGAGTTCTGTTAGTGAAATGATTGTTGATTTAGCAATATATGGCGAAAGTGAAGGTCTACAACTTAATCAAGAGGCTGCACGACTTTTGTACGCGGGAATAGTAGGAGATACAGGAAGATTTAAGTTCCCAAGCACGACGAAAAGAACGTTTCAATTGGCAGCAGAGTTGGTAACATTTAATTTTGATCGATCACAAATTTATAATAGTTTATATAGTGTAGAAGATAAAATTTCTAGGTTGAGTGGTCACATATTACAAAACTTTAAGCTGTCCTCTTCTGGGTTATGTACCATTAAATTAACCACAGAATTATTAGAGCGATATAAAGTTAGTGTGGATGAATCTAGTCAGCTTGTGCAAGTAGTAGGAGACGTAAAGGGTATTAAAGCATGGGTATTCTTTATTGAAGAATCTGATCAAATACGTGCTCGATTACGTTCTAAAGGGCCAATAATAAATGAAATAGCTTCACAATTTAACGGCGGCGGGCATCCGTTAGCATCCGGAGCTACGGTATACAGCTGGGAAGAAGCAAAAGCGTTAGAATTGAAGCTTGAAAAGGCATGTGAAGAGTACATTATGTAAATTAAAAAAGAGACTAGAACTTATATATAAAGTTTCAGTCTCTTTTCTTTTTACTGGATTTAACTGGAATTTGATTTGTTATCGGAACAAACCAACAACCAGCATGATCATAGTCATATTGTACAGATAAATTTTCCTTTTTAATGGAATTTTTTAATAATCGAATTAATTCTTCTGTTTCTGCATAAGCAGTAATACCTTGACGAAGAAGTTGCATTTTTGTATCCCGAATTCTTCTTAAATGGATGGGTAACATAATTATAACTCCCTTCATTTAAGGATCTCTATATTATAAGTAATAAGTATATCTGAAATTATTTTAATTTACTATATATAGAAAGAAGTGTCACATAACGTTCATTATTGGACAGATTCGGGATATAAAACAATTTCTAATTCTGTATCTATAACAATTTTTTTTACAGAAAAGTGATAGGTAAGCTCCTCTAATTCAAATCCTTTATGTTCGATAGTTGAATACAGTAATCGATCTGCTTTTGATAAGGTTGCTAATTCCTCACCGATTAAATGATCAATTTCTTTACGAATCAAAGCTTTTAATTGATCTTGAATAAGTAAATCCATTTTTAGTCGTTCCGGTTCTTCGAAGATGATTTCAATACTTGATACGATTAAAGGTTGTTGAGACTCTTCGTCTCGTTCTTCTTTATCTTCAAGTAAAGCGTTGTTTTGTTTCTTTAGTTCATTGACCTCACTGGTTAATTCTATATTTTCTTTTAATAAATCTTCATACATTGTTCCATACATATATATGATCACGAGATAGCCAATAATAGAACCGAAGAATACACCTACAAAAAACAATCTCCAGGTGGGTTTTTTATGATACGGAGGGATATGCATTAGGGAATTTCTCCTTGTACAAACCAATTAATAATAATAATTCCTACTTTTACGCCACCCATCGCTGATAGGATTAAAAGAATTTGTTTAAAGAGGTCTAAAGGTGTTCCATCTAGTAATCCTTTTTCAAAATTTGCAATGGCATCAAATGTTCCTCCTATGGCAGCTACTATTGCCCAAATTCGTAATCTGTCCGCAATTCTGCTAATTGAAGTTAGAGCTGCATCCCCAGTAGCAAATTCACCAATACTACCGATAATGGATCCTCCAATAATGACTCCTAGCGCAATAAAAAAACAATGAATAAAGGCAGCAAAAAAACGTTCTTCCATATACATACACTCCTTATGCGGTGTATCCTTATACATATATATGAGATATTTGTACAGGTTATGCGAGATGAAACCAAACCGTATACATGTTCGTTCATTGCTTGTTATAATTAATTTGTTAAGAATCAAAAGGCGGGATTATATGTCATTTACACATTTATATATAAAATCGGGATATAGTTTAATGGAAAGTACAATAACTATTCCTAAATTGATAGATAAAGCTAAAAGAGAAAAATATGAGGCTTTAGCTCTAACGGATGTCGGTGTACTCTACGGGGTAATTTCTTTTTATCAAGCATGCATTGCTAATGGAATTAAGCCGATTATTGGTCTGACAGTAATGATCAAGGACGAACAATTAAATGAAACGGTTCCATGTATTCTTTTGGCGAAAGATAATGAGGGATACAAGCAACTAATTGCATTGAGTACAAACATAAATACGAATGGAAATGCAGAAGTAAAAAAATCGCTATTAAAAACCTACACGAATAATATTGTTGGCATATTACCAGCTACCTCATTTATGGAAAAATCTTCATCCGAGGAATTAATGACTTATATTTCTTCTTGGAGCAGTCTTTTTTCACGTGACGATTTTTATGTTGGGGTAGATCGACGTAGTTTAGATATAATTCAGTCATTACAATCACTTTCGATCCCTTTAACAGGTATACAAGAAGTTCGTTATCTTCATGAGAATGATGATATAGCTTATGATTGTCTTCAATCAATTCGTTATGGAGAAAAGTGGGACGGGACCAAAATAAATCCAAAAAATAAACAACTTCATTTTAGTACAAAAGAAGAAATGGAGTCATTATTTCAATATATTGCGCCGGAAGCTCTAGCAAACACAGAAAGAATAAAAGAAAAATGCAATTTGGAAATTGATATGAATGAGCGATACATCCCATCCTTTCCTGTGCCTAATTCACTCACTGCAGATGATTATTTAAAACAACTATGTAATAGCAAAATTGACGAACGTTACAAAGAACGTGATGATCAGATTATAAATCGATTAAACTATGAATTAGAAATTATACAATCGATGAATTATAGTGATTATTTTTTAATTGTTGCTGATTTTATTCAGTATGCAAAGGATAATCAAATTGCTGTTGGTCCAGGTCGTGGCTCATCTGCAGGATCTATAGTTGCCTATCTATTGGGAATAACCGAAGTAGATCCTTTAGAGTATAACCTACTATTTGAGCGATTCTTGAATCCAGAACGTTTATCCATGCCAGATATAGATGTTGACTTTTCAGATGTCCGCAGGGATGAAGTAATAGATTACGTTAGAGAGAAGTATGGACAAGACCATGTTGCGCAAATTATTACTTTTGGTACATTTGCAGCAAGATCTGTATTAAGAGAATTAATGAAAGCATTGGATATTCATGAAATGGATATGAATTATGTCATGAGGGAAATTCCATCGCAATCAAATCGGACACTTACAGAAATACTGCAAGAAAAAGAAGAGTTAAAAGCGTATGTGAAGCAATCACCTAAATTAAAGTTATTGTTTTCCATAGCTGTAAAAATAGAAGGAATTCCAAGAAATATTTCGACGCATGCAGCTGGGGTAGTCATAAGTAAGAAAAAATTAACCAATCATATTCCATTAACAACTGGAACCAATCAAACTTATTTAACACAATATGCAATGGGTGAACTAGAAACAATTGGTTTACTGAAAATGGACTTTCTAGGACTTCGTAATCTCTCCTTAATTGAAAAAGTGAATAAAGCCATTACTTATAGCAAACATCGTCCGTTACAGCTTGATGATATTCCGGAACAAGATGAAGCTACTTATCAATTATTGAGAAAAGGTCATACCAATGGGGTTTTTCAATTAGAATCGGATGGAATGAAGAAGGTTTTACAAGATTTAATGCCTTCTACTTTTGAAGATATTGTTGCAGTAAATGCATTGTATCGACCGGGTCCGATGGATTTTATCCCTGTCTATATTAGAAGAAAGAAGAATTTAGAACCAGTTAGCTTTCCACATCCTGATTTAAAGCCAATTCTTAGTAAGACGTATGGAGTGCTTGTATATCAAGAACAGATAATGCAAATTGCTAATACAATTGCTGGGTTTACATTAGGAGAAGCAGATATACTTCGTCGAGCTGTAAGTAAGAAGAAAGAGTCGGATATATATAAACAAAAACAAGTATTCATTACTGGTTGTATAAATAATGGGTATGACAAAGAAGTCGCAGATGAAATATTCAGTTGGATAGTGAGATTTGCAAATTACGGCTTCCCGCGTAGTCATGCTGTGGCGTATAGTAAAATTTCTTATCAATTAGCTTATTTGAAAGCACATTACCCTAGTGCTTTTTATGCTGAATTAATTAGTGGAGTTCGTAATCAACAAGAAAAAATTAATACTTATATTCAGGAATTCAAAAAACTTAATGGCAATATACTTCCTCCAGATATTAATAAAAGCTTTGGAAAGTATGTGGTAGAAAGAAATGATATTCGCATGGGACTAAGTGCCATTAAAGGTATTGGCATACAACCAATACAAGAGATTATTCAAGTTCGCAAGGAAGGTACTTTTAAAAACTTTTTTGATTTCTGTATGCGAGTTAATCTAAAAGTAGTTTCTAGAGCCATTATTGAAAATCTTGTGCTTGTAGGGGCATTCGATTCCATTTATAGTAATCGTGCTAGCTTACTTGCCTCCATAGATCAAGCGATCGAACAAAGGGAACTATTTAAAGAATTTTTGGATCAACCGAGTTTATTCCAAGATCAGTTAGAAATGGTGGAAAGTTATACAGAAATAGAAGATTTCACGAAAATAAAGAAATTGAGTGATGAAAAAGAACTTCTTGGGTTCTATGTCTCCAGTCACCCACTAAAAGAATATCGTAAACAGTTACGAAGAGCAGGAAAAATCACTCTATCTCATGCTATGAAATTAGTAAATACTAGAAAAGTTATACATGCAGTAGTAATTGTTGATACAGTGAAAGTTATTCGTACTAAACGCGGAGAAAGGATGGCCTTTTTAACGATAAGCGATGAAGAGTTTGAGATGGATGCTGTATTATTCCCTGATTTATTTAGACAGATAAGTAATAAGATTGAAGAAGGCATGTTATTACAAATATCTGGAATAGTGGAAGATAGAAAACAAAGACTGCAATTAGTTATTCAATCAGGATTTCCCTTTCAAGCAGGTGATATTGAAGTACATGAATCGATTGGGGAAGTTTTTATACGGACACATTCTAGTAAAAGAAATCAGGTTATAGAAAAACTGAGACAACTAGCTGAGTTTGAACCTGGGGCAGTATCGATAATTGTTTATGATAGAGATTTAAATCAGTCTTATCAGCTCTCAGAAAACTATTCTTTACGAGTTGATAGTAAAATTCAGAAACAATTAGAAAGCTTTTTTGGTAAAGAGAATGTAGTATTTAAATCATATTGATGACTTTACACAGTTATATCATTTGTTATAATATAGAGGTCACAAGTGGTCAGACCACTTGTGGTATCGCAATTTTATAATATGAATTACCGATAACGAAGTCTAAAAGGAGAGGTATTCTTATGGCAAACTTAAGAGATGAAGCTTTGCATTTACATAAAGTAAAGCAAGGTAAATTAGAAATAAATACAAAGGTTCCCGTAGAAGATGCAAAGGATTTAAGTTTAGCTTATTCTCCTGGTGTAGCAGAACCATGTAAAGAGATTTATGACCGAAAAGAAACAGTTTATGACTATACCATGAAAGGCAACATGGTTGCGGTAGTAAGCGATGGATCAGCGGTATTGGGATTAGGAAATATCGGACCAGAAGCAGCACTACCGGTAATGGAAGGAAAAGCAGTCTTATTTAAAGGTTTTGCTGGAGTTGACGCTTTCCCAATATGTCTAGATACTCACGATGTAGAACAGATAGTTCAAACAGTGAAATTATTAGAACCAAATTTCGGAGGAGTAAATTTAGAAGATATAGCAGCTCCAAATTGTTTTATTATTGAAGATAGATTAAAGAGTGAGACAAATATTCCTATTTTTCACGATGATCAGCATGGTACAGCTATTGTTACAGTAGCTGGATTAATTAATGCATTAAAACTGGTAGGAAAGAAATTTTCTGAAATTAAAGTTGTAGCAAATGGAGCCGGAGCGGCTGGTATTGCAATTATTCGTTTATTACAAAGCTTCGGCGTACGAGATATGATCATGTGCGACTCTAAAGGTGCAATATATGAAGAGCGTCCTTACGGAATGAATACGGTAAAAGACAGTGTTGCTAAGTATACCAACGCTAACAAAGTCGAAGGTAGTCTTTCAGATGTACTTGAAGGTGCAGACGTATTTATTGGTGTGTCTGTTGGTGGAGCTTTAACAAAAGATATGGTAAGAAGCATGAATGATGATGCAATTATTTTCGCAATGGCAAACCCAGACCCAGAAATTCTTCCAGAGGATGCAAAAGAAGCAGGAGCTAGAGTTATTGGGACAGGACGTTCAGATTTTGCCAACCAAGTAAACAATGTATTGGCTTTTCCTGGTATTTTCCGAGGAGCATTGGATGTTAGAGCGACTAGAATAAATGAAGAAATGAAAGTAGCGGCTGCTGAAGGGATAGCTACATTGATTTCCGATGATGAGTTACATGATGATTATGTTATCCCATCACCGTTTGATGAAAGAGTTGCACCATTGGTAGCTTCACATGTTGCAAAAGCTGCAATGAGTACTGGAGTTGCTAGAATGAATGTAGATCCCGAAGAAGTAGCAGAGAAGACAAGGAAGCTAACGCAACAGAAGAAATAAGGAGTGAATCCCCGCATGCCAATAACAAATAAACAAAAGGTTTATCAAAGCGTGATTAAGGAATTACAGCGCTATATAGAGATAAATCAATTAAATGCCGGGGACAAGCTTCCTTCTGAGAGAGAACTTTCAGATAAACTTAATGCTGGAAGATCTTCCATAAGAGAAGCTTTACGAGCATTAGAATTAATAGGATTAATAGAAACAAGGCATGGTGAAGGTACATTTCTTAATTCTTATCAATCCTTTCAAACAGTTGAATTACTATCTTCTTTCATCTTGACTCAAAATAATATAAAGCATGAAATACCTTGGACCAAGCAAATAATTGAAAAAGAAGCAACTAAACTTGCGATGGAACATCTTACTGAAATGGATATAGAAGAACTAGAGAAAATAGTTCAATTGTATAAAGAAGATGATAGATTACATCATTATTTCTTTTCCTTTTTGTTAAAAAAGACGAATAATTTATTGATGAATCGAATTTGGATGCTCTTAGAAGAGTTCTCATCTACTGTGCCAAAACAGTATTATATCGATGGATTCTATCCTCGATTGATTAAGGTTATTCGGGATAAAGACTTCGGATCAATTGAATCCATTTTCACGAACCCTTCTTAAAATTAAGTATATACAAATTTTTTATTAATACTCGACGAGTTTCGATACTTTTTTCAGTTAATTATCTATATAGTGGTTTTAATACCGCATGTCCAGGTGTACAAAAGGGGGAATAGACTTGCTAATAAAAGATCTTTTCGGCAAGCGAAAAAAATATGCATCCATTCCAAGTGAAAAAGCAAAGATGGATGTACCTGAAGGTTTGATGCAAAAATGTTCAAACTGCAAAAAAATATACTATCGTAAAGAAATGGTAAAAGCTTTACAAGTATGCCCTAATTGTGGTTTTCATCATCCTATGACAGCATGGGACCGAATCGATAGTTTATTTGACAACGGAACATTTGAGGAATGGGATAAAGAGATTACATCAGCAAATCCATTAGATTTTCCTGAATATGAAAGTAAAATTGCGAAAGATCGTGAAAAAACATCTCTTACTGAAGGCGTGGTTACTGGTAAAGGAAATGTAAATGATGTCCAAATTGCTTTTGCAGTCATGGATTCTCACTTTCGAATGGGAAGTATGGGATCTGCGATAGGAGAGAAAATAACAAGAGCAATTGAAGCAGCAAGAGAAGAATCAATTCCATTTGTAATCTTTACTGCCTCTGGCGGTGCTCGTATGCAAGAAGGTGTTTTAAGTTTGATGCAAATGGCCAAAACATCTTTTGCGGTAAAACGATTTCGAGACAGCGGGGGACTAATGATCTCTGTAATGACACATCCAACTACTGGTGGTGTTTCTGCAAGTTTCGCTTCTATTGGAGATTATAATTTTGCGGAACCTGGTGCATTAATTGGTTTTGCAGGTAGAAGGATTATTGAACAGACTATTCGTGAGAAGTTACCGAATGATTTCCAAACTGCAGAGTTTCAATTACATCATGGGCAAGTAGATAAAGTAATCCATAGACAAGATATGAAGGATACACTAAGCAAGTTACTTAAAATGCATGTGGATGGGGGACAACCCAAATGACTCCAATACTTGATTTTGAAAAACCGATTGTAAATCTCAAAGAAAAAATAGTAGAATTAAAATCGTTCACTGAAAATAGCGAGATAGATTTAACTAAAGAGATTGAAACGCTAGAAGAAAGATTAACTAAACTTGAAGAAGATATTTATGGAAATTTAAAACCATGGAATAGAGTGCAGATGGCAAGGCACCCTAATCGTCCGACAACATTAGATTATATTGAACGGATTTTTACAGATTTTATTGAGTTTCACGGCGACCGTTTCTATGGAGAAGATGAAGCAATAATATCAGGTATTGGATATTATAAAGGTTTTCCAGTCACAGTAGTAGGACATCAGAGAGGGAAAGATACAAAAGAAAATATTCGAAGAAATTTTGGTATGCCACATCCTGAAGGATACCGTAAAGCATTACGACATATGCAACAAGCAGAGAAATTCAATCGACCTATTATAACGTTTATTGATACAAAAGGTGCTTACCCTGGTAAAGCTGCTGAAGAACGAGGACAAAGTGAAGCAATTGCAAAAAATCTGATGGAGATGGCGGGTTTACAGGTTCCTATAATATGTATCGTTATTGGTGAAGGTGGTAGTGGAGGAGCACTCGGTCTTGGTGTTGGAAATCATATTCATATGTTAGAGAACTCTACATATTCCGTGATTTCACCAGAAGGTGCTGCAGCGATTTTATGGAAGGATTCTACACAAGCCAAAAAAGCAGCTGAATCTATGAAGATTACTGCACAAGACTTAAAAGAATTAGGTATAATAGATCAGGTGATTTCTGAACCTAGAGGTGGAGCTCATCGGGATGTTGATTCGCAAGCAGATTTGATTGATAAGGTAATAAATGAATCTTTAGAAGAATTAATACAGCTTTCCTCAAATGAGTTAGTAAATAAGAGATGGGAAAAATTTAAACAAATGGGGACGTTTATGTCTTAATAAATAAAAGGCTGATAAAAATTTTTATATCAGCCTTTTATTTTTGCGAGAAATTTTGTAAAATGAGTAGGTTGTGGGGTTTATGATTGATATTTAGAGTTTTTTTCTTTATCTTTAAATATATAGTTAGTACTTTGGCATTTAATGATTATTTAATTGGGGTGAACAATTCATGAAAAGAATAGGAGTATTAACAAGTGGCGGTGATTCTCCTGGTATGAACGCTGCTATTCGAGCTGTTGTTCGTAAGGCGATCTATCATGATCTAGAAGTATACGGCATTAAAAATGGCTATCAAGGATTAATGGATGGTAATATTGAAAGAATGACATTGGGATCTGTTGGTGATATTATTCATCGCGGAGGAACCATACTCTTTTCTGCCAGAAGTGAGGAATTTAAAACCGATGAGGGTCAATTTCGAGCAATCGAGCAACTTAAAAAGCATGATATAGATGGATTAGTTGTTATTGGGGGCGATGGAAGCTTCCAAGGTGCAAAAAAATTAACTGAAAAAGGTTTTCCATGTATAGGTGTTCCAGGAACGATTGATAATGATATTGCAGGTACAGATTATACAATTGGTTTTGATACATCATTAAATACAATTATTGATGCTGTTGATAAAGTACGAGATACAGCCACATCACATGAAAGAACTTATATCATAGAGGTAATGGGAAGAGATGCTGGTGACCTGGCGTTATGGGCTGGGTTAGCTGTTGGCGCAGAAAGTATACTAATACCAGAGGAAAAAGAAGAATTTTCCAGTATTGTTCAACGATTAAAAAATGGACATGACCGTGGTAAAAAACATAGTATTATCTTACTAGCTGAAGGTGTTGGTAGTGGCTTTGAATTCGGGAAGCGAATTGAAGAAATAGCACAACTTGAAACTCGAGTAACTGTGTTAGGCCATATTCAACGTGGAGGTTCACCAACAGGACAGGATCGTGTTCTTGCAAGCAGGTTGGGAGCTAGAGCAGTAGAACTATTGATTGAAGATCAAGGTGGCAGAATGGTAGGAATCCAAAAAAACGTATTAGTGGATTATACATTTGATGAAGTGTTCAACGTTGAACATACAATTGATAAAGGAATGTATAAACTGTCTAAAGAATTATCAATCTAAGTATATGAATCAATTTCATCGTTGATAAGATCCATGTAACATTTGAAATGGAGTAAACTACAAGTAATATTTGGATCCAAATACAAGATAACTGTTGTTGAAATGGGTTCATATAAGTGAGTTAACCAGGAATTATGCAGCAATATCAAGGAGGATATATAATGAGAAACACAAAAATCGTATGTACAATTGGTCCTGCGTCAGAATCAATTGAAAAATTAGAGCAACTTATAGAAGCTGGAATGAATGTAGCTCGTCTAAACTTTTCTCATGGAGATTATGAAGAGCATGGTGCACGTATTGAAAATATCCGTAAAGCGGCTAAAAACAAAAATAAAACGGTAGCTATACTCTTAGATACCAAAGGACCAGAAATTCGCACAGGGAGCTTTAAAGAGGGTAGAGCAGATCTTATACAGGGTAAACCAGTGACCATCGCCATGGATGAAATAGAGGGTACGGCCGAGAAATTCTCTGTTACATACCAAGGACTTATTAATGATGTACATGAAGGTTCAAAAATTCTATTGGATGATGGACTTATTGAATTAGAAGTAAAATCAATTGATAAAACTAAAGGTGAAATTCAAACAATCGCACTGAACTCTGGAGAAATCAAAAACAAAAAAGGTGTTAATGTTCCTAACGTTTCTGTAAACCTTCCTGGCATAACAGAAAAGGATACTAATGACATTATATTTGGAATCGAACAAAGTGTTGATTTTATTGCTGCATCTTTCGTACGTCGAGCTTCAGATATTCTAGAAATTAAAGAAGTACTTGATCAACATCAAGCACAATATATTAAAATTATTCCTAAAATCGAGAACCAAGAAGGTGTCGATAATATCGATAGTATTCTTGAAGTAAGTGATGGATTAATGGTAGCTCGTGGAGATTTGGGAGTGGAAATACCAGCAGAAGATGTACCATTAGTACAGAAAAAATTAATCAAGCAATGTAATAATGCTGGAAAGCCAGTAATTACTGCTACACAAATGTTAGATTCTATGCAGCGTAATCCGCGTCCAACACGTGCAGAAGCATCAGACGTAGCTAATGCGATTTTTGATGGTACAGATGCAATTATGCTTTCTGGAGAGACAGCTGCTGGAACTTATCCAGTAGAGTCTGTACAAACAATGAGTAATATTGCATTAAAAGCTGAATCTGCGTTGGATCATAAGCAAATGTTAGAAGAGCGTTCACAATATGTGGATATGACCATAACGGAAGCAATTAGTCAATCAGTTACACATACAGCTTCCAATTTAGATGTTGATACAATTATCACACCAACTGAAAGCGGACATACTGCTAGAATGATTTCTAAGTATCGTCCAAAAGCTTCTATTTTAGCTGTTACATTTAACGAAGTAGTAAATCGTCAACTTTCCTTAGTTTGGGGAGTGCATGCTGTTTTAGGTAAACCAGCGACGTCTACAGATGAAATGCTAGAAATTGCTGTTGATAAAGGGTTAAATACAGGCATCTGCAGTAGAGGGAGCCGTGTCATTATAACAGCAGGTGTTCCTGTTGGAGAAAGCGGAACAACTAACTTGCTCAAAGTTCACGTGATTGGTGATGTGATTGCTAAAGGACAAGGAATTGGCAGAAAAAGTGCATATGGACATGCCGTATTTGCTAAATCGAATAAAGAAGCTTTAGAAAAAGTACAAGACGGTGATATTCTAGTCACATACGCTACAGACAAAGAAATGATGCCTGCAATTGAAAAAGCAGCAGCAATTATTACAGAAGAAGGTGGATTAACTTCTCATGCAGCTGTTGTTGGATTAAGTCTTGGTATTCCTGTTATTGTAGGGGTGGACAATATATTTGAAATCCTTCAAGATGGACAAGACATTACAGTTGATGGTAACCGTGGAGATATCTACGCTGGACATGCAGGTGTATTGTGATTTAAAATAAATAGTTGTAAAGGTTCCTGCCATTCTAAGGCTAGGAGCCTTTTTTCGATTCATTAAGATTTATCTGTTTAACAATTTTAGGATAATGCTATCACCAAATTTCTTTCTAGTTATTTCCCGTGATAAAATAAGGATGAAAGGATGATTACAAATGCAATTAAGATTTTTCTTGTTATTGTTAATAGTTATTCCGGCTCTTGAAATAGGAACGTTTATATGGTTAGGTAATTTAATAGGTCCATGGTGGGTTGCAGGATTAATTATTGCAACTGGGTTATTTGGATTTTATTTTGTACGACAGCAAGGAGCTGAAACATTTAGAAAAGCTCAACTACAAATGCAACAAGGATATGCACCTACAGAAGAATTAATGGATAGTATTGCTTTGTTTTTTGGAGCCATATTACTCATTTTACCTGGGTTTATTTTGGATGTAGTGGGACTAATTCTTGTATTACCTTGGACAAGGAACTTGATTAAACATCAATTAAAACGATTAATGACACGTATGATGGGGAAAGGAACCATTATTTATCGACGTTGGTAATTATCCCTTGATATATTTAAAAACCAGATGGAATACACCAGTTTCCATCAATCCTTTAAAAAGAACAAGTAAAATTGGGGAAAGAAATATGCCTATAAACCCGAGTACTTTTAGACCTATGAACATCCCGATAAGCATCACCAGTGGGTGAATACCAATCGACGAAGACAATACTTTTGGTTCAAGGATTTGTCGGAGTATAACAACAAATCCATAAAGTATTGATAGCCCGATTGTTAACGTATAATTACCTGTAATAAAACAAAACATTATCCAAGGAATAAAGATAATCCCAGTACCTACGTATGGGATTATGTCTGCAATGGCAGCAAACAAAACAATTGTTAGCGCATGTTCTACTTGCAGAATTAATAACCCGATAAGTATAATACATGCTGTCGTAAATACTAGTATTAATTGCGCACGAAAATAGCCGACCACCGCAAGTTTAAAATGGGAGGCTATTTTATTTTGAATGGATTGTATGTGAGTAGGAAAGACCCCCTTGAAAAATGAGTGAATACGATCCATT
The DNA here is from genome assembly GCF_000340475.1 of Oceanobacillus kimchii X50. Lineage (NCBI taxonomy): Bacteria > Bacillati > Bacillota > Bacilli > Caryophanales > Bacillaceae > Oceanobacillus > Oceanobacillus kimchii. The sequence goes on along the minus strand of NZ_CM001792.1, from coordinate 2,192,394 downwards.
TCATAACTAATCATGCAAGAAGCAATAAGTATAAAAACAATGTTAGTTACAGAACTAGGGATGGCAGCAATGAACATTGGAATATTACTTATTGCTGCTTGTAGAAATGAGGCACCTCCAGATGCAATTAAATCACTAATTGTGGCGATATAGTTTTTAACGGTCTCTTGATACCCTTGATCTAATGAATCAATATAAGAAAGAACTTTTTCATACATAGGTAAAATATGAGTATTGAACATACTCTCTAAATATAAAACAAACTGTTGATAATGATTTGGGATCTTATCAGCAAGAAAAATGGTACCTTGGTATAATTCTGTAATTGCTAAAAATAATGCACCTGTACAAATTGATAAAAAACAAGCAACAGTAATCACTATAGCTGGAATTTTAGGAAATTTCATTCTTTTTTCAAACCAAAGAACTATTGGTTGAAATAAGAGAGCAAGTATGTATGCAAAAAGAATGGGATATATGAACGGAAAGCTATAATATATAACAACTATGATAGTTAATATTGATCCGATAACGAGAATAGCTCTAAAAAACTTTTGAAATACTTCAGTACTCATAGATAATTTCCCCCATTTTTTATCTTGCATGTAACTGACAGCAAACCATAGCATTATGAAGTTTCACTTTATAGCTTGTACTAGTTTATGAAACAAGAGTCAAAAAAAGAAGCAATATTAAGCATTGAAGGCTATAATGAAAGGAAAGCGACATAACGTCGTCTTAATTAGTAGATTTAAGTAAATATTAAAAAATTAAACGGTTTCATTTCACAATCAACGAATAATACTTTATAATGAGACTTGGGGTAGACAAAAATAGGCTCTTTTTGTCAGATTTATAGATTAAAATTGACATTCTTTGCTAATATGAGAAACAATAGTTAAGAAGGAATTAGCCTGTAATTGTCTTGTTTTATAATTCGCATTCTTAGTAATGCTTGAATATTTTTTAAAAAGGAGAGGGTTATTTTGACAGCATCGACAAAGGGGTTAGAAGGTATTGTCGCTACGCAGTCATCGATTAGTTCGATTATTGATGATCAGCTATCCTATGTAGGGTATAGAATTGATGATTTAGCTGAAAATTCAAGCTTTGAAGAGATTATTTTTCTACTTTGGAATCAAAAATTACCAAATAAGTCTGAATTGGATGAATTAAAAACTCAATTGGCTGAAAATATGGAAATACCTGATGCAATTATTGATCACTTACGTTCCTATGATTTAAGTACGGTTCACCCAATGGCTGCATTACGTACTGCAGTATCATTGCTTGGGCTTTATGATAATGAAGCTGATGTTATGGATGAAACAGCTAATAAACGAAAAGCGGTGCGTATTCAAGCGCAAATAGCAACGATCGTAACTTCTTTTTCTCGCATTCGTAAAGGTCAGGAACCGGTAAAACCAAAAAAAGACTTAAGCTATGCAGAAAACTTCTTATATATGCTTAATGGTAAAGAACCTGAAGATATCGAAATAGAAGCAATTAATAAAGCGTTAGTACTTCATGCTGATCATGAACTGAATGCATCTACTTTTACCGCGCGTGTATGTGTAGCAACATTATCTGATATTTATTCAGGTATTACTGCAGCAATTGGAGCATTAAAAGGACCGTTGCACGGTGGTGCGAATGAAAACGTAATGAAAATGTTAACTGAAATTGGTGATGAGGAAAACGCTATTCCTTATATTGAAGAAAAATTAGCTAATAAAGAAAAAATTATGGGTATGGGGCATCGTGTATACCGTACAGGAGATCCTCGTGCTAAATTTTTACGAGAGATGTCAAAAGAACTTACAAAATTAACAGGGCAACAAAAATGGTATAATATGTCAGTTAAAATAGAAGATTATATTAAAGAAAATAAAGGGCTTCCTGCAAATGTAGACTTTTACAGTGCATCAGTATATCATAGCCTAGGTCTTGATCATGATATATTCACACCTTTGTTTGCTGTAAGTCGTACTTCAGGTTGGATTGCTCATATTCTAGAACAATATGATAATAATCGCTTAATCCGTCCACGTGCAGAGTATACAGGTCCAGAATTACGTGACTATGTTTCTATTGAACAAAGAGGTTAATATAGATACACTAAAGAAGATACATTGCGAATAACATTTGGGAGGTATTGTAATGACACAGGGAGAAAAAATTGTAGTAGAAAACGGAAAAATGAATGTACCTGATACACCGATTATTCCATTTATTGAAGGAGATGGAACAGGACCGGATATTTGGGCTTCTGCTCAAAAAGTTATAGAAGCAGCAGTTGAAAAGGCTTATGATGGGAAGAAAAATATTGAGTGGCTGGAAGTATATGCTGGTCAAAAAGCATATGACAAAACTGGTGAATGGTTGCCAAAAGATACACTTGATAAAATTAATGAATATAAGATTGCTATAAAGGGCCCTTTAACTACACCGATTGGTGGAGGTATTCGTTCTCTTAATGTAGCATTACGTCAAGAGTTAGATCTATTTACATGTTTACGACCGGTACGTTACTTTGAAGGGGTTCCTTCCCCGGTTAAACGTCCAGAAGAAGTAGATATGGTTATTTTCCGTGAAAATACTGAGGATATCTATGCTGGAATAGAGTGGCAAAAAGGATCCGACGAAGTAAAAAAAGTAATTAACTTCCTAAAAGAAGAAATGGGAGTAAAAAATATTCGTTTCCCAGAAACGTCTGGAATAGGTGTAAAACCAGTTTCTGAAGAAGGTACGAAGCGATTAGTGCGTTCAGCGATTGACTATGCACTTAATGAAGGTCGTAAAAATGTTACTTTAGTACATAAAGGTAACATCATGAAATTTACAGAAGGTGCATTTAAAAATTGGGGTTACGAAGTAGCTGAGCAAGAATACGGTGATAAAGTATTTACTTGGGCAGAGTATGATCGTATTGTAGAAGCAGAAGGTAAGGAAGCTGCTAATAAAGCACAAGATGAAGCACTTGCTTCTGGTAAAATTCTTGTAAAAGATGCAATTGCTGACATTTTCTTACAACAAGTTCTTACTCGTCCAAAAGAGTTTGATGTTGTTGCAACAATGAATTTAAATGGTGACTATATTTCTGACGCACTTGCAGCACAAGTAGGTGGAATTGGAATTGCACCTGGAGCGAACATCAATTATGATACTGGACACGCAATTTTTGAAGCAACACATGGTACTGCACCTAAGTACGCAGGGTTGGATAAAGTAAATCCTTCTTCTGTTATTTTATCTGCTGTACTTATGTTAGAACATTTAGGTTGGAGAGAAGCTGCAGACTTAATTACTAAATCAATGGATAAGACGATTGGTTCAAAAGTAGTAACATATGACTTTGCTCGCCTAATGGACGGTGCTACAGAGGTAAAATGCTCTGAATTTGGACAAGAACTAATCAAAAATATGTAAAGCAAGAAATGAATAATTAAGTAGGAATAAGAATTAGAGATTCGGTTAGAATTCATTCTTATTCCTACGCTTTTCATTTGTGAAATTAGATTTTACGATAAAGGAGAAATTACGATGGGTTTAAAACGTAAAAAGATATCAGTAATCGGTTCGGGTTTTACTGGTGCAACAACTGCTTTAATGGTCGCGCAGAAAGAATTAGGCGATGTTGTATTAGTTGATATACCTGATATGGAAGATCCTACAAAAGGAAAAGCGCTAGATATGGCAGAAGCTGCTCCTGTTCAAGGGTTTGATGCAAAAATTACTGGTACATCTAATTATGCTGATACAGAAGGTTCTGATCTAGTAATTATTACTGCTGGTATTGCTCGTAAGCCAGGAATGAGTCGTGATGATCTTGTAAATACAAATGCTAATATTATGAAGTCGGTTACAAAAGAAGTTGTGCAATATTCGCCAAATACAACTATTGTTGTATTAACTAATCCAGTGGATGCGATGACATATACAGTATTTAAAGAGTCCGGATTACCAAAAGAACGTGTAATTGGTCAATCGGGAATTTTAGATACCGCACGTTTCCGTACATTTGTAGCAGAAGAACTTAATCTTTCCGTCAAAGATGTAACTGGTTTTGTACTAGGCGGTCATGGTGACGACATGGTCCCGCTAATTCGTTATTCTTATGCTGGTGGAATCCCGTTAGAAAAATTAATTTCTAAAGACCGTTTAGACGAAATTGTTCAGCGTACTCGCACAGGAGGCGGAGAAATTGTTAATCTATTAGGTAACGGTAGTGCTTATTATGCACCGGCAGCTTCCTTAACTGTGATGGCAGAAGCGATATTAAAAGATCAACGTCGTGTATTACCTACGATTGCATATCTTGAAGGTGAATATGGATATCAAGATATCTATTTAGGTGTTCCAACCATTATAGGTGGAGAAGGAATTGAAGAAGTTATTGAGTTAGATTTAACAAAAGAAGAAAAGGCACAACTTGATAAATCTGCTGATTCTGTAAAAAATGTATTAAATGTACTTCAATAAACAAGTATAAGAAAACTGCTCTATAAGTCTACAAATAGACATATAGAGCAGTTTTTGCTCCTTTTAACTATTTACTAACATACATCAATTTCAAAATAATATATGTTTTATAAAACCGAATGTTGTTCTGTTTGATTTTCAATGCAGACAGTAGCTTTTTAGCAGGCATAGCTTCAACATACTAGTTTATCAATATCAAATACTCTTGAACCATGTTAAGTTTTTTTAACATTTTGTGATTCGTTATGCGTTGCTGGATAATAATGATAATATAGAAGTATGAGTTGGTAATAATTTGGGTATGGATATGCTAGGGGGACTATTGATGAGCAAACGAATATTAATCGTAGATGATGAAGAGTCTATTGTAACTTTACTAAAATACAATATGGAAAATTCTGGTTTTGAGACTGATGTTGCTTATAATGGACAAGACGCGATTAATAAGGCAGAGTCAAGCATGTATGATTTAATCGTATTGGACTTAATGCTTCCTGAAATTGATGGTATGGAAGTTTGTCGCACATTACGGATGAACCAAGTAAATACACCAATTCTTATGTTGACCGCAAAAGATGAAGAATTTGATAAAGTACTTGGTCTAGAAATGGGGGCAGATGATTATCTAACGAAACCATTTAGCCCTAAAGAAGTAATTGCTAGGGTGAAAGCAATTTTACGACGATCGCAATTATCTAATAACACCGGGTTTCACGTATTGAAAATTGGGGAACTAAGTATATATCCAGAAAGATACGAAGCGGAAATGAGTAATAATATCATTACATTCACTCGGAAAGAATTTGAATTGTTGTATCATCTAGCAAAACATAAAGGAAAGGTGATATCAAGGGATCAATTATTGAGTAGTGTATGGGATTATGATTTTATAGGAGACACACGAATCGTAGATGTTCACATTAGCCATCTTCGAGATAAAATAGAACCTAATTCTAAAAAGCCAGTATATATCAAAACTGTACGTGGCTTGGGCTATAAAATGGAGGAGCCTGTTTAATGAAAGTAATTTTTTCTAGAACGTTACTTCCAAGTATGATTATAACTATATTGAGTTTATTATTAACTGGTTGGCTGATTGTTCAAGCTGAGTCTAATTGGATTATGGTTGTTGCTGTATTAATAGTTCAATTTATGATAATCTCGATACTATTTATACAATTTTATAATCGTTATACAAGACCTATTGGAAAAGCTACAAAAACAGTAGATCGGCTTATAGAAGGAAACTATAGTGCTCGATTTTATAATGGTAATAGTCCGGAAATGGAAGAACTAAGTGTAAAAATCAATACATTAGCTAGAAATATGAGCGAAATTGCAATACAAGAACAAATGCAATCAGAACAATTAACAACAATTGTAGATAATATGCAAAGTGGATTAGTTTTAATTGATGAAAAAGGCTATGTCCATGTTGTAAATCGAAAGTTTCTTCAAATGTTTGGTGAGGAAGAAAGTAATTATAGAGGACATCTTTATTATGACGTGTTTGAAAATGAAAACGTACATGAAACAGTCCAGAAAACTTTTTTATATGAAGAAGCTGTTAAGGAATCGTTTGTTCATCGAGTGGGATTAAACAAAATTTACGTAGAAGTTGTTGGTGCACCGATTTTTAATGAGAGAAATATGTTAAAGGGTGCAGTACTAGTACTATACGATATTACTGAACTAAAAAAATTAGAGAATATGCGTAAGGACTTTGTAGCGAATGTATCCCATGAGCTTCGTACACCAATTACGTCTATTCGTGGTTTTGCTGAAACTTTATTAGACAATGAAATAGAGGATCCTGCTACGAAAGAATTTATGGAAATTATTTATAAAGAAAGTCATCGATTACAATTGTTAATTGAAGATTTACTTGCTCTTTCTAGATTAGAAAGAGAAGATTTTCGGTTATTAATAGATAGTTATGATGTGAAAAAAATGGTGGAAGAAATATTGCCGACACTTCAACAAAAGGCAGAAAAGAAAAATCTAACCTTCAATCTAGAAATTCCAGATCAACTGACAATGCGAGCGGATAAAGATCGTATGAAACAAGTGTTAATCAATTTGGTTGATAACTCGATTCATTATACACCAAGCGAAGGAGATATCTGCTTAACTATTTCAGAGGAAAAGGATGCTATCCATTTTCAAGTAAAAGATAGTGGAATTGGTATGGATGAGAAATCACAAACTAGAGTCTTTGAGCGATTTTACCGAGTAGATAAAGCAAGAAGTAGAAATACAGGTGGAACCGGTCTAGGCTTGGCAATTGTAAAGCATATTGTAGAAGTTCATAAAGGAAAAATAGATGTAGAGAGTACCTTGAACGAAGGGACTACTATTCATATCTATATACCAAAGTAAACGAAAAAGAGTTGACGTTGTATTAGATCGTCAGCTCTTTTTGTATTCGTAAAGTAAAGAAAACATGAAACTTACGTATTTTTTCCTTTTCTTGAATGAGAATGCTAAAATAGAGCTAAGGATTTAGAATGAGAGGATGGTATATCGAATGTCAAATAAGTTAGTGCTCATTGATGGTAACAGTATTATCTATCGAGCCTTTTTTGCGCTACCTTTGCTAAATAATGATAAAGGTATTTATACCAATGGAGTATATGGATTTACTACAATGCTATTGCGTATTCTAGAAGAAGAGAAACCAACACATATGTTAGTAGCTTTTGATGCGGGTAAGACAACATTTCGTCATTCAACATATAAAGAATACAAAGGTGGACGTCAAAAAACCCCACCTGAGCTTTCTGAACAATTTCCTGTTCTTAAAGAATTACTGGATGCTTTCTCTATTAAATATTATCAGCTTGACCAATATGAAGCTGACGATATTATCGGTACTTTATCTAAACAAGCAGATAAAAAAGATTGGGAAGTTACAGTAATTTCAGGAGATAAAGATTTATTGCAACTTGTTTCTGAACAAGTAACTGTAAGTGTTACGAAAAAAGGAATTAGTGATATTGAAAAATATACTCCATCCTACATGATGGAGAAAATGGAGATAGCTCCAAACCAGATTATCCATTTAAAAGCCTTAATGGGTGATAGTTCAGATAATATTCCAGGCGTTCCTGGAGTAGGAGAAAAAACTGCTACAAAATTACTTAAACAATATGATAGTCTTGAAAATGTTTACGAGCACCTAGATGAAGTATCTGGAAAAAAATTAAAAGAGAACCTGACCAATCATCGCGAAGATGCCTTTATGAGTAAGGAATTAGTAACGATTAATCGTGATTCACCTATAGATGTGTCGCTTGAAAACATACCGTATAATGGATTTCAATCTACGACAGTAATTCAAATGTTTAAGGATCTTGGTTTTCAATCACTGTTATCTCGAGTTAGTGAAGATACAGGGAATGACTTCGAAGAACCTAAAAAAGAGATGGAGTCTATTAAGTTTGAAGTTGTGGAGAATGTAACGAAAGAAATATTTACGGATAGTGATGCGGTGTATATTGAAATGCTTGGTGAGAATTATCACCTTATTCCAATTGAAGGAGTAGCTGTTGTTAATAAGGAGAAGGCTTCTTTTATCCCGACAGATATTGCGCTAAAATCTGATATATTTAAAGCATGGGCAGAGAATCCACAAAAAAATAAAATTGTTTTTGATGCGAAAAGAACTAAAGTTGCCTTGCTTCGCAACAAAATAAATATGCAAGGAATTATTTTTGATTCCCTCCTAGCATCTTATCTATTAAATCCGTCTGAGAATAATCATGATATACCAGCAATTGCTAATCGAAAAGGTAGAACGGATGTTCAATTTGACGAAGAGGTATTTGGAAAAGGTGCAAAACAAAAAGTTCCTAAAGCTGAAGTTTTGAATGAGCATGTTGTTCGTAAAACACAATTATTATATGATCTCTATCCCGAAATGGAAGAAGAACTTGGTAATAATGAACAATATGATTTATTAAAAGAATTAGAAATGCCATTAGCACTTATCCTAGCTGAGGTAGAACACTATGGTGTTCAAGTAGATATTGATAAGTTAAAAGGGATGGGTGAAGATTTAAAGAAAAGACTAGATGCGCTTGAACAAGAAGTTTATGAACTAGCCGGAGAGACATTTAATCTAAACTCTCCTAAACAGCTGGGACCAATCTTGTTTGAAAAATTAGGATTACCTGTTATTAAAAAAACGAAGACAGGTTATTCTACTGCTGCAGATGTATTAGAACAACTTGAAAATGAACATGAAATTATACCAAAACTGTTATTGTATCGCCAATTAGGAAAACTACAGTCAACTTATATTGAGGGATTATTAAAGGTTGTGCGTAAAGATACAAGTCGAATTCATACAAGATTTAACCAAGCTTTAACCCAGACAGGTAGGTTGAGTTCGATTGAACCAAACTTACAAAATATACCTATTCGTCTCGAAGAAGGTAGAAAAATTAGACAAGCTTTCGTACCTTCTAAAGAAAAATGGATTATGTTTGCTGCTGATTATTCTCAAATTGAGCTTCGTGTTTTAGCACATATAGCAGGAGACGAAAAACTAATTAAAGCATTTAAAGAAGATACTGATATCCATACGCAGACTGCAATGGATGTGTTTCATGTAGAAGCAGACGAAGTAACATCAAATATGCGAAGGCAGGCGAAAGCAGTAAATTTTGGTATTGTTTACGGTATAAGTGACTATGGTTTATCACAAAACCTCGGAATTACTCGTAAGGAAGCGAAAAAATTTATAGAGAGGTATTTCAATAGTTATCCTGGTGTAAAAAGTTATATGGATGAAATTGTACAAGAAGCAAAGCATAAAGGGTTTGTATCAACAATTATGAAGCGGAGAAGATACTTGCCAGATATTACAAGTAGAAACTTTAATATGCGTAGTTTTGCGGAGCGTACAGCAATGAATACCCCTATCCAAGGTAGTGCTGCAGATATTATAAAAAAAGCAATGATTGATCTTGATCATCGACTGAAAGAAGAAGATTTACAAGCAAAAGTATTATTACAAGTACACGATGAGCTTATCTTAGAAGCACCAGAAAATGAAATAGACAAATTAAAGGAAATAGTGCCCGATGTAATGGAACGCACTGTGGAATTGGATGTTCCTTTAAAAGTTGACTATTCCTTTGGAAAAAGCTGGTTTGATGCAAAGTAAGGAGAAGAAATAAATGCCTGAATTACCTGAAGTAGAAACTATAAAGGAAACATTGAAACTTTTTGTATGTAATAAAACAATCAAACATATTGATATTGAGTGGCCAAATATAATTAAATATCCAGACGATGTTGAGGAATTTAAAGCATTAGTTACAGATCAAACAATCCGCTCGGTGGGGAGAAAAGGAAAATTTCTTTTGTTCTATCTAGATGAACATGTAGTTATCTCCCATTTGCGAATGGAAGGGAAGTATAGTGTTCATTCACCAGGCGATCCAGTAAAAAAGCATACGCATGTAACGTTCTACTTTTCAAATGGAGAAGAATTACGTTATAACGATGTTCGGAAATTCGGGACAATGCATGTCTATCCAATTGGTGAAGAGTTTATGCATAAACCATTAAGTCAACTTGGTCCTGATCCATTCGATAATTCGTTTAATTTAGATTACTTTTATGAAAAATTAAAGCGTACTGATCGATATGTAAAAACAGCTTTGTTAGATCAATCAATCGTTACTGGACTAGGAAATATTTATGTGGATGAGACTTTGTTTCGAGCAAATATTCATCCCTTAAAACGCTGCAGTAAATTGACAAAACAGGAAGTGAAAAAGTTACAAATAAATGCAAAAGAAACATTACAAGATGCTATTAAAGCTGGAGGTACCACTATTCGTAGCTATGTAAATACCCAAGGGGATATGGGGATGTTTCAGCAAGATTTATTTGTTTATGGACAAGATTCCAAACCGTGTAGAGTTTGTGGAGCAGATATTATTAAAATGAAGGTTGGTGGAAGAGGAACCCACCTATGTCCAACTTGCCAACCGAATAAACAAGGTGTGAGAAAATGACAGTAGTTATCGGTTTAACAGGTGGAATAGCAAGCGGTAAAAGTACGGTCTCATCAATGTTTCAAGCAAAGAATTTTCCTGTAATTGATGCAGATTTAATTGCACGAGAAGTAGTTGAGCCAGGAGAAAGAGCATATGATCAAGTTGTAGAAGCATTTGGGAAAGAGATTATTAAAGATGATCATAAGATAAATCGTCCCAAATTAGGATCAATTATTTTTACAGATGAAGATAAAAGAAAGCAACTAAATGCGATAGTTCACCCAGCTGTACGAAGTCGGATGCTATCCATACGAGATGATTATATCAAGAAAGGCATGCCTTGTATTGTGTTAGATATTCCTTTGCTATTTGAAAGTAACTTAACTCATCTCGTAGATAAAACATTAGTTGTTTATGTAGATGAAGATGTACAACTTTCACGATTGATGAAGAGAAATGGTTATAGTGAAAAAGAAGCTTCCGATCGGATAAAAGCACAAATGCCTCTAAAAGAAAAGGCTAATTTAGCAGATATCTTTATTGATAATAATCATTCAATAGAAGAGACGAAAGTACAGTTAGACCAAGTTTTACAAACATGGGGTATTGGTTGATTAATTCAACAGAGTAACTTGTGAGGATCAACGTTCACAAGTTACTCTGTTTTCTAATAGATAAAAAGTTATTTATATAGCTCGTTGGGCTATAATGATAACATAATATATAGAAGAAATGCCTCTTTTTCATTATTTTCAACACAATAATGATTATTTGTGTTATACTAATTTTGCATAATGGATTATGAGTATATCATAATTAGGGGGATTATTTCTTATGAATACAAAACGTATCGCAATTACTGGATTTGGACGAATAGGACGAATGATTTTTCGACAAGCAATACAAAATGATCAGTTTGAAGTAGTCGCTATCAATGCTGGTTACCCATCTGAGACATTAGCACATATGGTGAAATATGATAGTGTACATGGAATTTTTGACGGAGAAGTGAAAGCGCTTGAAGGTTATTTAGAAATAGATGGAAAAAAAGTAAAAATCGTTAACAATAGACAGCCTGAACTTCTTCCTTGGGAACAGTTGGACATTGATATTGTTATAGAAGCTACTGGGAAATTCAACTCAAAAGAAGAAGCGGGATTGCATATTAAAGCAGGAGCAAAAAAAGTAATTATCACTGCTCCAGGAAAGCAAGTAGATAAAACAATTGTTATGGGAGTAAATGAAGCTGAATATATTCCTGAAAGAGATGATGTAATTTCGAATGCTTCATGTACAACAAATTGTTTGGCACCGGTTGTAAAAGTTATTGATGATCATTTTACGATAAAAAATGGATTAATGACTACAGTCCATGCTTTTACGAATGATCAAAAGAATCTAGATAATCCACATAAAGATTTACGAAGGGCAAGAGGATGTACACAATCAATTATTCCAACTACAACAGGAGCTGCAAAGGCGCTCGGAGAAGTTTTGCCGCATTTAAATGGAAAATTACATGGGATGGCTTTAAGGGTACCTACGCCTAACGTATCTTTGGTTGATTTGGTAATCGATCTAGAAGAGAGTGTTACAGTCGAACAATTAAATCGATTATTTAAAGATGCATCAAAAGGATATATGAAAGGAGTATTGGAATACTCTGATGAACCTCTTGTATCAATTGATTATACAACAAGTGAATTCTCCGCTATTATTGATGGATTATCTACCATTGTAATGGAGGAAACCAAAATAAAAGTAATTGCTTGGTATGATAATGAATGGGGATATTCTAAACGTGTTCTTGATTTAGCTCTTTATGTGGGAGACCGTTTGGAAAAAGGAATGAAAGTATCGTCATAATCAAGATCTATTTATAAAACAAAGCATAGACTGAAGATATCTTGGAAGTTTAATTAAATGAATGGAATGGACAATAGAAGGGTTAAGTTAATTTCTCCCTTGATATTGTCCTTTTTTATATTGCTTAAAAAATGCATACTAAACGAACTAACTCCTGTTCATAGAATAAGATTGAATCTAGTTTGAAAGTGTGTGTTGATTTAATGAATTCATTTTCTTCACTTAATCTGTGAACTAACTGCCTGTTGACACTCTAATCTGTTTATTGTTAAAATCTTAATTTGTTACTTTATATAATATCCCTACTTTATTTAACTAGAGCATTTGTTAAAAACATGTTAAAATAATAGAATAATAATTAGTTATACTAATTCTATGAACGTATGAGGTGTGTTTCTAAATGTCAATCGGCTATAAGATAAGGAAGTTTTTTAGTAATCATGTAGAAACAAAAGATCGTCATGAGGATAAAAAGTTGCAGACCCATTACTATAAAGCAAGCAAAGATTCCGTAATGAAAGTCATTGAAACCTATTTTCAATCGAAAGATACATATTCTATCAATGCTGTTTCTAAGGAGCATGGTGAGATAAGTGCAACAACCAAAAAAGGCAAGAGAGTCTTTGTAGTTGCAACTATTATTATGGTGCGCCCTTATCATACTGCTGTTGATTTTTCTGTGACTACAGAAAGTTTATTGCAAATAGATTTTGGACACAGTTCTAAAGTTATTCAAGAATTATATGAACATATGAATAAAGAACTTCAACTAATTACGGAACATTAAAGAATGGGGTTGAACAATGATGCGATGTTCCAATTGTGAAAATAAAAATACAAAAGTCTTGGACTCTCGACCGATAGAAGAAGGAAGAGCAATTAGGCGACGTAGAGAATGTGAACGGTGTGGCTTTCGGTTTACTACTTTTGAACGAATTGAAGAAGTTCCTTTAATTGTGGTTAAGAAAGATGGCGTGCGTCAAGAATTTTCGCGTGAAAAACTAACTCGTGGCCTTATTCGAGCGTGTGAAAAAAGACCAGTTGCTTTAGAAACCATAGAAAGTATAGCGTTGGAAGTGGAAAAGAAATTACGGAATGCAGGAAACCCAGAAGTTTCAAGTAACTCCATTGGTGAAATGGTAATGGAACTTTTATCCAAAGTAGATGAAGTTTCGTATGTACGTTTTGCATCTGTATATCGCCAATTTAAGGATATAACTGTATTTTTAGATGAATTAAAAGATATTATTAATACGGATAAATCGATGAAAGATAAATGAAAAAGTCGAAAGGGTGTGTGTTTACATGAACTTTATAGGGAAGATTCTCCCTATTGATGGGTATTATGTTATGAAAAAAGAACATTTACCTGTTGATTACGGCGTTTCACTTACTCAATTATATCAACCATTAATTGGTATTTATGCTGTTTCTTTGTATCACACTCTGTTGCACGATTCAAATATCCATGCTCATGTATCCCCACAAACACATCACACACTAATGAATAACCTTAATCTTTCATTGGATGAAATTTACCGATCTCGTTTGAAATTGGAAGGGATAGGTTTACTAAAAACATATAAATATAATGAAGATAATCGTGATTTTTATACATATGAATTGTTAAGTCCATATGCTCCAAATGATTTCTTTAAAGATGATATGTTGTCGCAATTACTATTACATCATATTGGAGATCAAAAGTATGATATGTTATTTTCTCATTATGTTCCTAATGAACGTGAATATGGAGAAGAAATCACGGTTGATTTTAGCGATGTCTTTCAAACAGTAACACCTACAGAAAAAGTAGCTAGAATTGAAAATTATAATAGTCAAAATAATTCTGTAAAACATGATGTTCCGATGGATTTTAGTTGGATAGAACAGATGTTAAACAAGCGAATGATACCCGCTAATCAAGTATTAACAACTGATACGAAGCGTCTGATTTACCAAATGAAAGTATTATATAATTTGGATAGTCATGAGATTGAACGTGCGTGTCAATATGCTATCAATGAATCATATCAATTTAATCAAAAAGAGTTCAAAGCAGCGTGCCATGATATTTTTCGTTCAAAAAATAATCAACAGTCCGTACGTCTATCTGAAAAAAACAACCTAGATAAGTCGTATGAAGTGACGAAACCCAAAACGAAAAAAGAACAGTTAATTTACGAATTAGAAAGAATATCACCGACTCAATTATTGAAAGATTTATCAAGAGGTAATGATGCTTCAGATCAAGATATTAAAGTAATAGAGTCTGTAATGACAAAACAAGATTTACCTGCACCAGTAATGAATGTACTTATTCATTATGTATTATTACAATCTAATATGAAACTTTCAAAAGCATATTTAGAAAAAATTGCTAGTCATTGGTCTCGGCTGAACCTTCAAACAGCAAGTGATGCAATGAATTTCGCTAGGCAGGAACAACAGAAAGCTCAATCTAAAGTTAAGAAGAATAACTATACGAGACAGCGCCAGACTGCAACTAAGGAAGTTATTCCTGATTGGTTTAAGGAACGGAAAAACAAATCACAGGTAACTTCTGAAAATCCAAACTCTTCGATGGAAGACCAAGAAAAAATAGCATCTAGGTTAAAACAATATTTAAATGAAAATTAATAAAGGTGTATAAGGGTGGTTAAGTGTGAAACCGATACAATCAGAATTGAAAGCATGGATGAAAAAAAACGAAAATTTCCAAACAAGTTATCAAAACATCCGAAAAGAAGTATTAGATGACCCATCCATAAAGCATTTTTTAACTAGCCACCCAGAGTTAACTAGTGAAATTATTGATAAACATTTAATAAAATTATATGAATATAAGTCTCAATCCAAGCAATGTGATCGATGCAAATCGCTTGGTGGATGTCAGAATATGATACAAGGATATTCTCCCGTTTTGGAGGCTGACAAAAATGAGATTCGGTTAAGTTATGAAAAATGCCACAAAAGATTGGAAGAAGAGCAAAATGAACAGCAGCAAAAGCTGATTCAAAGTCTTTATATGCCGAAAGAAATTCTTCAAGCAAGAATATCTGAGGTTATTCAAGATGAGCACCGATCAAATGCATTGGCGAAAGTTCTGGATTTTTTAGAAGCTTCAAAACAAGAGTTACCCAAAAAAGGACTCTATCTATACGGATCGTTTGGAGTCGGAAAGACTTATCTATTAGGTGCAATTGCTAATGAACTTAAAAAACTCCAATACTCAATTTCATTAATATATATGCCGGAGTTTGTCCGTGAAATTAAGTCATCATTTAAAAATGATTCATTCAATGAAAAAATAGATTTTTTTAAAAAAGCTGATGTATTGATGTTGGATGATATGGGAGCTGAGATGCAATCTGCTTGGTTCCGTGATGAAGTATTAGGTTCAGTATTACAGTACCGTATGATGGAAGGATTACCAGTTTTTATTACATCTAATTATGACTTAGATCAACTAGAACAAGAATTATCTACAACAAGGAATGGAGTAGAACAAGTTAAAGCAGGAAGAATTATTGAGCGGATTAAACAAGTTACCACAGATGTGAAGTTGAATGGTCCGAATCGTCGTGGCTAATGAGTACCTTTTATTGAACTCTACTAAAGCAGTTCAATAAAGGTATTTTTTAATACATTCATACCTTTTTTCGTAAAACCATTTGCTAGTTTGAGTAGTTTATTCATTTTTTTAAATGGTTGTCCATATAATGTAACAGTTCGGTTGTGGATGAGGGTGATATGTATTGGTGGAAGTATTTTTTGAATTAGACAAAGAAGTGGTAAGTTTTTGTGAATCTGTCTTTCGTAGAAATAGAAAGATGGAATTAAATTGGAAAACAAATGAAGATTGGGGAAATCATTTAACGATTGATGAAATATTACCTGCTGAAGATCTTCGTAAAACGATAAGTCAAGCGATGGCAGATGTAGTATTAACACATCGTTTAGGTAATATGATTCGAAAAATGATAAAAGAGTACTATTATACGGAACAAGAAGAAATCGAACGTATACATGATCTCACCAATTGGATTTTGACGGGGGAGGACGAGGATAGTAAGCATTTACGAAATAATAAAGATATTCATGGACTACTGACAAATTTGTTTGTAGAAAATATTGAAATTAATTCGGAAATTCATTTCGATTCATTAGTGAACTTTCGTTTATTACCTTTCCGGGATGAAATTAGAAGATGTGTCGGAGATGCAATTGATGAGTTTAGAAGAGAAGAAGATCATCAAGCATTTATTGATATGTTACGTGCCTACATACAAAAGAAAGATGTTGGTATGGAAATTATTCATATTATGCAAGGTGATACATTCCAGTTTTATTATGATAATGGGAAACAATTATCGCGGCTTGAGTTAAGAATGCTAATGCGTGAAGAACCATTATATGTTGTAGGATTACATGATAATGAATTTAATCTAGCTCCACTAATTGCTATGGGACCAAAGAAAATTAAAATTTATGGAGATGATCCATCAGAACCGAAAACATTAACGGTTATTAATGTCTTCCAAGAAAAGGTGGATTTTGAACCAACCCGCAATTTTCCTTTTTCTTACTATTTAAAAAATGATTAGACAGGCTTGATTTTCTGATATGAAAGGTCTATAATACGAATAAATGACTGTATATTTATTCGTGATGATAAGGACAAGATTATTTATATTTCATAATCTAGAGAAGGAATCCATTGGCTGAAAGATACCTTTATGAGATAAGTAATTACCACCTTGGAGCTTTGTTGGTGAATTTTTAGTAATCAGCAACGTATTTCTGCGTTAAAGATGTAATGAAGCTATCCAGATAGTTAGTAAGTTATGGATAGGAATTAGGGTGGAACCACGTCGTTACCAACGCTCGTCCCTTTGCATTAGTGCAAAGAGATGGGCGTTTTTTAATTTATTGAAAAAGGAGAATGAACATGGCAGATTTATCGATTATTTTTCCTGATGGTTCAGAGAAGCTATTTCCAGTTGGTACCACTGGTGAAGATATAGCAGCTTCCATATCACCAGGGTTAAAAAAACAAGCACTTGCAATCAAACTTGATGGTGAACTAGTCGACCTACGAAGAGAATTATCATCAGGTGGAAGCATAGAAATTATCACATATAAAAACAATGAGGGACTTGAAGTGTTACGCCATTCAAGTGCTCACTTATTAGCTCAGGCAATAAAGCGTTTATTTAACGATGTAAAACTTGGTGTTGGTCCTGTTATTGAAGAAGGATTTTACTATGATATTGATATGGAACACAAATTAACTCCTGAAGATTTACCTAAGATTGAAAAAGAGATGAAGCGTATAGTCGATGAAAACCTCGAAATTAAAAGGGTAGAAGTTTCTCGTCAACAAGCTCAAGAAATGTTCAAGGAAATTGGCGATGATTTAAAATTAGAACTTATCGACGCTATTCCGGAAAATGAACAGGTTACTATTTATAAACAAGGGGAGTTTTTTGATTTATGTCGTGGAATTCATGTACCTTCTACAAGTAAGATTAAAGCATTTAAGTTATTGAGTATTTCCGGTGCATATTGGCGTGGAGATAGTAATAATAAACAATTACAACGAATTTATGGTACTGCTTTTGAGAAAAAAGGACAATTAGAAGAACATTTGCAAATTCTAGAGGAACGTAAAGAAAGAGATCATCGTAAATTAGGAAAAGAATTAGGAATATTTACGGTCTCACAAAAAGTTGGACAAGGCTTACCACTTTGGTTACCGAAAGGAGCAACCATTCGCCGTAATGTAGAGCGTTATATCGTTGATTTAGAAGAAAGATTAGGATATAGCCATGTTTATACACCAGTACTAGGAAATGTTGAACTGTATAAAACAAGTGGACATTGGGACCACTATCAGGACGATATGTTTCCAACAATGGAGATGGATAACGAGGAACTGGTACTACGTCCAATGAACTGTCCTCACCACATGATGGTATTTAAAAACCAGCTTTGGAGTTATCGTAATTTACCAGTTCGAATCGCTGAACTAGGAACGATGCATCGACATGAAATGAGTGGTGCATTAGCTGGACTTCAACGTGTACGAGCAATGACATTAAATGACGCACATATATTTGCTCGACCTGATCAATTGAAAGAGGAATTTATTCGAGTAGTAGAATTAGTACAACATGTGTATAAAGATTTCGGTATTGATGATTACTATTTCCGGTTATCTTATCGTGATCCTGAAGATAAAGAGAAGTATGTTGATAAGGACGAGATGTGGGAAAAAGCACAATCAATGTTGAAAGAAACAATGGAAGATATGAATTTGGAATATGTAGAAGCAGAAGGAGAAGCTGCATTTTATGGTCCAAAATTAGATGTACAAGTCAAAACTGCTCTAGGTAAAGATGAAACTTTATCGACAGTTCAATTAGATTTCCATCTGCCAGAGCGATTTGACCTTACGTATATTGGGGAAGACGGTAATCAACATCGTCCAGTAGTTATTCATCGCGGAGTAGTATCAACAATGGAACGATTTGTTGCCTTCTTAATTGAAGAATATAAAGGTGCTTTTCCAACTTGGCTTGCACCGGTACAAGTGAAAATAATTCCAGTTTCATTACAAGCTCATTTAGATTATGCGAAGCGTATTGAAGAAAAGCTTCGGTACCAAGGAATTCGTGTAGAATTAGATGAACGTGATGAGAAAATTGGATATAAAATTCGAGAAGCACAGACACAAAAAGTTCCATTCGCTCTAGTATTAGGAGACAAAGAAATGGAAAGTAACAGTGTTAATTATCGTAGGTACGGAGAACAAGATACGGAGACATTGGAATTTGATCAATTCTTAAAGCTAATCAAAGAAGAAGTTGATAATAAGAAGATTAAATAAGAATTAGCAATGGGGAATATATTATTTATTATAAAAGCTGAACTGTAACGAAATGTTATTTATTTTCGTTGCAGTTTTGTTTTTTAATAAAATATATTAAAGGTCAAAGTGCCCAACAATAGAGAATTAAAAGCAACTTTTGGCACTTATTTACAATAGAAGGAAGTAGTAAACTAAAAATTAATAAGGAAAAGATGTTTTCTCTCGCATTCAACAAGAAACGAACGTCTTCTAGAGCGGTAGAAATAGACACTAATCTAGAGGAGGTGAGTGGTAAGGGTATTGGATTAAAATTATAGGAGGAGAGAAAACATGAAACAAATAAAGACAAAGGGAGTTATTGTTGTATTTGTTATGTTGATTGCGATGTCTAGCCTCACTCTTACACCTTTTACCACCGCAGAAGCTTCTTTACAAAAAGAAAATCCATTTATACGAGCTTTTTGGGTACAAGCTTTTGAACCTGGCTTAAAAACTCCAGAAGAAATTGATGAACTAGTTAAAGATGTTGATGATGCTAATATGAATACAATTATTGCACAAGTGAGCAGAAGACATGATGCGTATTATTATAGTGATGTATTACCATTTACAGAAGATCCTTCAGTTCCAGAAGGATTCGATCCATTAGGTTACTTATTAACCAAGGCACATGAAAAAGGAATCGAAGTACATGCTTGGGTAGTTGTAGGTCCAATGTGGCATAGCGTATATGGTGGTGCTCCATCAGATCCAACACATATTTGGAATCTACATGGTCCGGACGCGGTAGAAGATAAATGGGTAACGGAAGATTATAATGGTACTGTTCCGTACTGGCAGCCTTATCTTGACCTTGGGCATCCTGACGCGAGAAATCATGTAGTTGAAATGGTAAATGATATTGCTCGGAATTACGAGGTTGATGGTGTTCATTTGGATTACATCCGTTACCCGGAAGACGGGAAGGGTTACAATGCTACTTCGTTAGCACGGTTTCATGAAGAGACAGGTCGATCTGATCGACCAACAGTAAATGATCAAGAATGGATCGCTTGGAAAGTAGAACAAATTGACTCATTAATCAAACGCGTATACACGGAGCTTATGACAGTTGATGCTGATGTAGAGTTAACTGCAGCAGTTTTATCATGGGGATTTCATAATCCGAGTAAAACGAATTGGTGGGATATGGATCCTGTTCAGCGAGCACATCAGAATTGGAAGGAATGGGTTCAGGAAGGTTATCTAGACTACGCTTATGTCATGAATTACGATAGTGATGCAGATCCACGCAGGGCCATACGTTATGATCAATGGATTGAATGGCAAAAAGATTTACCGAGAAATCGAGGCATAATAATTGGGCCAGCACTCTATTTAAATACGATATCGGATAGTATGGATCAAATTCATCGTGCGTTAGCACCATCTGTCAATGGTAATATGGCAGAAGGGGTAAGTCCCTACGTATATAATATTTGGAGCAATGATGGACTTCCTCAATCTTCACTGATTAAATCGCTTTATTTGCCAACAGAACATAATGAAGGAAGGCCACCATTTGAAATACCGACAAAGTTGCCAGATCCTTCATGGCGTCAGGGAAATCATGGACATCTATTAGGCCAGCTTGCTACTGAACAATCTGCAAAAGAAGTTATACTCCGACGTGGCAAAAATGGAAAAATAATTAAAACATTAGAAACAGATGCAAATGGTTATTTTGTGATTACTGATCTCTCACCAGGGAATTATTTTATCCACAATAAGAATAGTGAAGAACGAACAAAAGTACAAATTAAAAAGCAGCATGTAACGGAAATTCTTCTCAAAGATTAGAAGAAAGCCATGAGATAGAACGGCTTCGTTCTATCTCATGTAATTTATAAAAGTGATTGACAGTATTGCCATGACGTGATAATCTATGATAGTTGTATAAAAACTAGTGAGGCTGTATTGACGTCATAGACGAGATATGGTACACTATAAAAGTTAATAAAATGATCTAAGACAAGTAGAAGCACCCGCTTCTCACCTGATTGACACCGATTATGGTAGTTGACTGGTTCCAACCTTTTATTTAAGTGTATTTGGAGATGTGTGGGTGCAAGTATGTACCGACACTTTTTTAATTGCATAAAATAAGCTTGTCAAATAGATCAGTAACAATAATTTCGGAGGTGGCTGGCTATTAGCAAGGATATGAACGTCAATGAAAAGATTCGTGCTAGAGAAGTACGACTTATCGACTCAAACGGTGATCAGCTTGGAGTAAAATCGCGTCAGGAAGCATTGGATATTGCAACAACAAGAAATCTTGACTTAGTACTAGTAGCTCCAAATGCAAAACCGCCAGTATGTCGTATCATGGACTACGGTAAATATCGTTTCGAGCAACAGAAAAAAGAAAAAGAAGCTCGTAAAAAGCAAAAAGTCATTAATGTAAAAGAGGTTCGTTTCACACCAGGAATTGGTGACCATGATTTTGAGACAAAATTGAAAAACGCTCGCAAGTTCCTTGAAAAAGGCGATAAAGTAAAAGCTGCAGTGCGTTTCCGTGGTCGTGCGATTACCCATAAAGAACTTGGACGTGAAGTGTTAGACCGTTTCGCTGAGGAAGTAAAAGACCTTGGTACGATTGAAACAAAACCTAAAATGGAAGGCCGTAATATGTTTATGATGGTCGCACCAATTAATGAAAAAAATTAATACGTAACAGTAGATAACTAGGAGGAATGAATTATGCCTAAAATGAAAACTCATAAAGGAACAGCAAAACGTTTTAAGAAAACGGGTTCTGGAAAAGTAAAAAGATCTCATGCATACACTAGTCACATGTTTGCAAACAAATCACAAAAACAAAAACGTAAATTACGTAAAAGTGCACTTGTTTCTTCTGGAGATTATAAGCGCATTAAAGATATGCTACCAAAATAATACAATCGTAGAAATGGAAATGAATTAGGAGGGATTTCTTATGCCACGTGTAAAAGGTGGAACAGTAACGCGTCAACGTCGTAAACGCGTATTAAAATTAGCAAAAGGTTACTATGGTTCTAAAAGAACTCTATTTAAAACAGCAAAACAGCAAGTAATTAAATCTGGTCAGTATGCTTATCGTGACCGCAGACAGAAAAAACGCGACTTCCGTAAATTATGGATTACACGTATTAACGCTGCTGCTCGTATGCATGATATTTCTTACAGCAAATTAATGCACGGATTAAAAGTTGCTGGAATTGATATTAACCGTAAAATGCTTTCTGACCTTGCAATTAGCGATGAAAAAGCATTTGGACAGTTAGTATCTCAAGCAAAAGATGCTTTAAAATAATAGTTTGATAAAGACCGGATCCAACTAGGATCGGTCTTTTTTTAAACGGACATATTGTGTTTTACTAATATAGTATAGGAAGGTAAGGTGTGCAATGGAAGAATGGGGTAGTATATTATATTATTTAGTGGCGGCGAATATTATTGGATTTGTAATGATGTACATAGATAAAAAGAAGGCTGTGCGTAGACATTATCGAATTCCAGAAAGGACGTTTTGGTTACTAGGAATCATAGGTGGAAGTGTTGGTATATATATAGGCATGCAATCATTTCGACATAAAACGAAACATCGATCGTTTACAATTGGAATGCCTGTCCTTATCGTTATTAATGTGATTAGTTTTAGCTGGATTCTACTTTTTATGTCATAAAGGCTCGTCTACTGTCATATAGATATATAGAACCTTGTATAATTAGAGGAACGACAGAGGAGGTGGAGGATGGAATATATAGGAAATTATTTATTTTCTATTGTTGAAATGGGAGGAGTTCTCTCACCGCTTTTATTTATTATATTTCATTTATTTAGACCGCTATTATTTTTACCTGTTGTGTTTATATGTATTTCAGGCGGAGTATTGTTTGGTCCCGTAGCAGGTTCGATTTATTCAATTATAGGTATTACACTTTCAAGCCTACTGTTCTATGGTTTAATGGGATGGACGCCAAAGTCTGTTCAACGGTTGATTGGAGTTAAGCAAAAGCTGTTAGGTAAACATGCGAAATTGACTAAATCTCAGATTACTTTATTACGATTGGTTCCATTTATACATTTCCATCTGTTATCCCTATGTCTTATTGAAATAAGTAATGGGTTTAAAGATTATGCGCGATCATCATTGTTTTCAAGCATACCATTAGCAATGGTGTATACTTCAATCGGAGGCTGGATATCCAATTTGAATCCAATGTTCATCGGAATATTATTAGTTGCTTTATTACCGATGCTGTATTTATTGAGAAGAAAAGAAATCATTATCAAATGGCAAGAATTTTTCTCCGTACCTGACTCTCAACAACACACTTCATTAACCCGATCTCCTTCATAAACACACGTGAATCTACGTGTGTTTTTTGTTATAGTAAATATATACATATTAAGGTGGAAGTGGTGGGATGGAATTAGAATTAATACTGGATGTGATAAAGACTCGAATTACACAAATTTTGCATAAAAAACTAGAAGGAATTTATTTACATGGATCTATCGTATTAGGTGGATTTCAAAAAAATAAAAGTGATATTGATCTAATTATTATTATAAATCAACCCTTGTACTTACATGAAAAACATGGATTACTATCATACTTTTTATCACAATCAATGACTCCTTATCCGATTGAAGTTTCTGTTTTAGAAAAGAGTAGGTTGGAAAATTGGAGGCATCCTAGTACCTACGATTTCCATTATAGTGAATATTGGAGAGATTTTTATCAAAACACTCCAATTAGCAAAATAAACACACATCTAAAGGAAGTCCATACCGATTCAGATTTAGCTGCTCATTTGACTATTGTAGTCAATTCAGGACGGTGTTTATATGGAGAGGAAATAGGGCAACTGTTTACTACTATACCAAAAAAAGATTATCTTCTATCATTACAAGGAGAATTTAATGATTGTTTAAAATCAATAAGAGAAAAGCCGGTTTATTGTATTCTTAGTTTACTTCGTATTGAATACTATTTAGTTTTTGCTAAAATTATATCAAAACAAGAAGCAGCATTATGGGGAGTAAATGGGAATCACTCGCATTCAAAAAAGTTATTAAAAAAAATTAAATATGCATATGAAAATGAGAATAGAAATATTAAAATTTCATTGGAGGAGCTAGATGAGCTAAGAAAAGAATTTTACATTTTTTGTTCTCAATTTTCGAACGATTGAAGGAGGAATAAAAGATGGAGTTGCCACGCTGTTGGAATTGTAATCATCAATTTGTCTGGAAAGATTTATGTTTTCGTATTAAACCATGTCCATCATGTGGAGAATCACAGTATCTGACAAAAGGAAGTAGAAATAAAGCTTTGCTGTTCACTCCCATTTGTTCGATATTTATAGTGGCTATGATAATACTCGATATAAATAATATTATTACTGCTTGTATAACAGGAGTATTACTATTAGCAATATATACCATTTGTCCATTTATTTATCAGTTTACAGACAGGGAACAACCATTTATATAACCCAAATGTTAATTATCCCCGTATGTAACGGGCAGTATTATCTCTACTTCAAGAAGATGAGTATTAGCCAAAGAGGATTAACGAAGGACAAACTGCCCGTAATACAATACTTTTAGCTAAGAATTCTACTAACTCCACTAAGGTTTACTATTTTGATGATTGTAAAACCTTATTAATAGGGTGCTTCCAAGTGATCGCCGCATAGGGATAGTGAAAAATAATCTCTTCTTCTATAAAATATAAATCTTCTCTAGAAAGACCTTGAAGTTGATGTGGGTCTTTAACAGTAACATGTATATCCACTACTTCAAATTTATTATCCGTAGTACCTAAGTACTTTTCTCCTTCAAACAAACACCCCATATACGTGAGTTGAAAATTTTTTTTATCATTTTGTTCCTCATCTAATATATAAAATTGTTTATTTTTTTGAGCAAGCTTTAACTTGCGTTCCGGTTTACGTAAGTATTGTACAAGTGTATAAATAAGCAGTGCTATTGCTATTATTAGTAATATACGAAAGCTAATCACTAGCATGTAATCTACTCCTAGTTATTGTTTTTATAGTATACGTTTTAAACGAATGGAAGGTTTCACTATTATTATAATTTCATGATACAATAAATGAAAGTGAGAAGAAGGAGGGTTCAGTTTGGATTGGATAGCATTATTTAATATGCAAAAACAACTAGATTCCTATATAGAAGAAAATCATGGCTTACTAAAAGCAGATTTATTCGATAAAAAGATCTTAGCATTATTAGTTGAGTTAGGAGAACTAGCTAATGAGACTAGATGCTTTAAGTTTTGGAGTAAAAAGCCAAGAAATAATCAAACTGTAATTTTAGAAGAATATGTAGATGTCATCCATTTTCTAATGTCCATTGGTATTAACAAAGGCTATGATAGCTTTGATAGTAAAACTAATCAACTTATAGATCGCTCTGAAGTAGATCAGTTTCAGATTGTTTATGAACAGACGATAATGTACAAAAATTCACCGACAAAAGCTAATTATGAGCAACTTTTCTCATCATGCATAGACCTTGGAAATTTATTAGGTTTTTCAGAAGAAGATATTCAACATGCATATCTTGAAAAAAACGAGATAAATTATAAAAGGCAAAATCAAGGATATTAATCTGTTAAAAGGAGAAAACTACATATGGCTAAATTAGATGATACGTTAACAATGTTAAAAGAACTTACCGATGCTAAAGGAATCCCTGGCAATGAAAAAGAGGTTCGCGAAGTATTCGAGAAATATATCGCACCTTATTCTGATGATGTATCGATGGATAACTTAGGAAGCTCTATTGCTAAAAAAGTCGGCGATGTCAGTGGACCGAAAATTATGATTGCAGGGCATATGGATGAAATTGGTATGATGGTTACTCGTATCGATGACAATGGCTTTATTTATTTCCAAACTGTTGGAGGCTGGTGGAATCAAGTAATGCTAGCTCAACGAGTTACTATTATGGGTGACAAAGGTGATGTAACTGGAGTGATCGGATCAAAACCTCCTCATGTATTATCAGCTGAAGCAAGAAAAAAACCATATCAAATTAAGGATATGTTTATTGATGTTGGAGCAACTAATAAGGATGAGGTGGAATCATTTGGTATCAAACCAGGGCATTCTATTGTACCTTATTTTGAATTTACTCCAATGAAGAATGAAAAAATGTTGATGGCAAAAGCTTGGGATAATCGCATTGGGCTAGCGATTGCAATCGATGTCCTAAAACAATTAAAAGACGAAAAACATCCAAATACCGTGTATGGCGTGGGAACCATTCAAGAAGAGATCGGATTAAGAGGTGCCCGTACATCTGCTCATGCTATACAACCTGATATTGGATTTGGCGTTGATGTTGGGATTGCTGGAGATACACCAGGAATTTCAAAGCATGATGCGGATAACAAGCTAGGAGAAGGTCCTCAAATTGTATTATATGATGCGTCAATGGTCTCTCATAAAGGATTACGTGATTTAGTAGTACAAACGGCAGAAGATAATCAAATCCCTTATCAATTTACATCGATGGCTGGTGGAGGAACAGACTCAGGATCTATTCATCTAACGGGAAATGGAGTACCGTCTTTATCGATAACTGTTGCAACACGATATATACATTCACACGCAGGAATATTGCATCGTGATGATTATGAGAATGCAGTTAAGTTAATTGTAGAAGTAGTTAAAAAACTTGATCAGAAGACTTTAGAAAATATTCGATTATCTTAATAATGTGAGTCAGGAAAACTTAGAGTGATTTAGCTCTAAGTTTTCTTTTTAATATCATAAGATGTTTGTATGAAATTCGAATGTTACTCAAGACGCGATTCTATGACCTTGAGTGAAAGTAATTATCGGTTTCCCGCCTTACCGAGATTTCTGAATCTCAAAGAAAAATTTGACCAATGTCGGAACCTCCCTTAAAAAACAGGGGAGCATCAATGTATATCTAAAGTTCGCACTCAATTTTTTCTCGAGATAATTGACAGATGTAATTTAAATTGGTATATTATAATTAATTAAAGATAATTTAATTAAGAGTAAAAGAGGAGGATTTTTATGAATCCAATTAGAGGTATGCATCATGTAACTGCCATCACAAGTAGTGCAGAAAAAAACTATGAATTTTTCACGTATATTCTTGGTATGCGTTTAGTTAAAAAAACAGTAAATCAAGATGATATACAAACCTATCATTTATTTTTTGCAGATGATGAAGGGAATGCTGGTACGGATATGACATTTTTTGACTTTCCTGGTATACCAAAAGGGTCCCACGGTACAAATGAGATATACAAAACTTCATTTAGAGTTCCTAGCGATGACGCATTAGATTATTGGGTTAAGCGATTTAATCGTCTGGAGATCAATCATTCTGGAATTCAAGAACATTTTGGAGTACAGACATTGTCTTTCTCTGATTTTGATGACCAGCAATACCAGCTCGTATCCGATGAAACAAATAAAGGTGCAAAAACAGGAATTGCATGGAAAGGTGGTCCGATACCTTTAGAATATGCAATTGTAGGTTTAGGTCCTATAGTAGTAAGAGTGGCACAATATGATTTCTTCAAGGAAATCTTAGAGAAAGTATTTCAGTATAAAGAAGTAATGAAAGAAGGATCAGAGTATCTTTTTGAAATTGGCCAAGGTGGTAACGGAGCGCAACTAATAGTTGAACATAATACGGATCTTCCAATGGCAAGACAAGGATACGGAACTGTGCACCATGCTGCTTTATGTGTTGATGAGCAAAGTGACATATATGAATGGGATAATCATATTAAATCATTTGGATTACAAACTTCAGGTTTCGTAGATCGCTTTTTCTTCCAGTCCTTATATACTCGAGTAGCTCCACAAATACTTTTTGAATTGGCTACTAAGGGACCAGGGTTTATGGGAGATGAGCCTTATGAAACACTTGGTGAAAAACTTTCGTTACCTCCATTCCTCGAATCAGAGCGAGACAAAATTGAAAGCATGGTTCGTCCTATAAATACAACTCGTAGTACTAAAACAATTGAAAAAGAATATGAATAAGTCTTTCATAAAAAAGATAATCTCAGGTTTTGAGATTATCTTTTTTCTTCCCTCCTTTTTTTAATTGCATTCGATTATATGTATGAGGGAAGGAGGTGTTATATATGGCAGTAGTAGATTTAGTGGATTCAATGTTACAACTAACTTTCAATGAAGGAGTAGACCCGGAATCAGGTGAGCCAATTTTAGCGTATAAGCGTTTTAATCAAGTGAAGATGGAAGCAAATCATGAACAACTTTACAATGTTGCGACAGCATTTGCTGGATTACAGGAACATACGTTATACCAAGTAAGTCGACGAGATATATCGGACATTTATCAAAGTTAATCTAGAATTAAAATGAAAAGGGAGGGGAAAGTATGCGAAGGTTAGAGCTTAAATTTACGAATCAACTAGGCAGGGTTGTCACTTATTCACTTGATCAGCCAATTGAACCAGTTGATACAAATGCTATTAATGAGGCCATGGATACAATTATAAGTGAAAATGCTTTCACATCAAGTGGAGGAGACTTACTCGAGAAGCATAGCGCAAGAATAGTAGAACGTACAGTAGAAGATATTGAATTAGGTTAATAATATTCGGACCAGTAAAATGCTGGTCCTTTCCTTATTACAAGTGGAGGTGATAGTCATATGGATGCTTGGGTCTCTTTTTTTACCGATGTCGGTTTTCCAATTGCGGTTACGTTTTATCTTCTTCACCGTATTGAAGGAAAGCTTAATCAATTAATTGAAACGATCCATTCTCTTCCTGATAAGCTCCATTAATCAAAAAAAGCTGTCCAATCTCAAAAAAATGGACAGCTTATTGCTTGGTTAACGGATTCCATAAATAAATATAAATTACACTTGTGAAGATTGCATTACTTTTGATACATATGCTGTAGTTTCACGAAACGGAGGAATTCCTTGATATTTATCAACATTTCCTGGGCCAGCATTATAAGCAGCTAACGCTAATTGAATATTGCCGTTATAGCGTTGTAACATTTGACTAAGATATTTTGTTCCTGCGTTAATATTCTGAGCAGGATCATAAGCATTTGTAACACCTAGACCTGCTGCAGTTTGTGGCATTAATTGCATTAATCCTTGAGCACCTGCTGAACTAGTAGCATTTGGATTATAGTTAGATTCATGTTTAATTACCGCATGAATTAGTCTTTCGTCCACTCCATACTTTTGACTAGCGTTTGATATTAATTGTTGATAAGATGACACACTAGGGTTGTTCGTAGTTATAGATGAAATGTCTGTTGTATTTAAAGATGATTGCATATTATAAGGGATAGAAACCAAATTTGATCCAAAATCCAAACTTGTTCTTTTCTCTGCTTCGTTTATTTTTTCTAATAATAATTGTTGAAATGATACTCCTAAAGAATCAGTAGGATTACTTGTTTGTAGAGATGACATCACTTGATAAGGCATCATTTGCTGAAGACCATTTATATCCACTTCATCACATCCGTTTTTCTATTCTATTAATTCTATTTTAGCGGTTTATAGAAGAATAGGCAATATTAAATAGAAAATATTGCCTGTCCTCTAGATTTTAATAGATTCTCATAAAAACTATCTTTACCTATACATATTACCCAATCACATAGAGAAGTGATCTCATCCATATCATGAGAAGTGTAAATAATCGTTTTTTGATGTTCCTTTGATTGTTTATATAAATATTCTCCTATTTCTTTTTTTGATTTTAAGTCAATACCTACAGTAGGTTCATCTAATAATAACAAGTTTGGATCATGGATGAAGCTAATTGCCATATTCAATTTTCTTTTCATTCCACCAGATAATGTGTGTACAGGTTCTTTCCATTTAGAAAGTTTCATATCTAAACATAATTCTCTAAGGTCTGATTGGGAACGATTTACCCATGATAACTTTTCAAAAAACTTCATATTTTCTTCTACCGTAAAATCTTCCCAAATTGAGATTTCTTGGGGAACAAATCCAATTTCTCTACGAAGTTTCTTTATTTCCTTTTCATAGGATATATTATTCCAAGTGATTGTTCCTTTATCTGGTTTAGACAATGTAGAAAGAATACGCAATAAGGAAGACTTCCCTGCTCCATTTTCACCTACTAAGCCTACAATATCTCCTGGATTAATATCTACAGATAACTGATCGATAACTACATTTTTCTTATAGGACTTCCTTAAGTTCTGTACAGACAGCATGTTACTTTTCTCCTTTCATATACCAAAAAACAAGTGTGATAGCAGCTAATATAAATAGTGGATGCCATAATTCCTGCTCACTAAATGCATACATTGGATTTAGTGTATCAATCCACGGAACAATTTGCGTTAGACCTTCTATAGGGATGATAGTGCCACTAATAAGGAATACAACAAGAACAAAGCTGAAAGCAAAACTGTAATAAATTAAATATTTTTGGAAACATATAGCTATTAGAAAAGCGATTAAAGTTATTAACACTCTATAACTTAAAAGCACAAAAGGTAAATTCCATTGCCATTGGTCTTGAAATAAGTAATAAAATCCAATTGCGGTTAATATATCAATGATATAAAGGAAGCATATATAAAATAGCAGATTAGATAACATATATTGCTTAAACGAATAACGTATAAATGCAAAACGTGATTGCATGGAAGTGTCTCGATCACGAATGACCCAATCAAATATGAGTAGAGTACTTAAAAGAGAAAATATACCCCAAATTTTCCAGGGCTTGATTAAGTAGTTTTGGGTATTACCTTCTCTATCGTCTTCTCCTTGAAATTGAAAAGAGGTATACACTAAATTTTCACTAATTTCTACTTCTTGTATCTTTTGAATAATTTCTGAAGTTGTTGGCAAATTATTCGTATTTAGATACTCTCCCAATTGTAAAATAGTTTGAGCTGCTTTTGCTTTTCCACTATCTTCTTGTACAAAAGAGCCAATCATTTCTCTTATTGGTACATATCCAAAAGAAAAGTTACTAGTATAGGAACTAATTAACCGATTTCTTTCTCCATTTAAAATAGCATCTTCATAACCTTTTTCAATTATAAAAGCACTATCAATTTCATGTGTTGCAACCATCCGTTTTGCTTCTGCTTCCGTAATATCCATCACTTCAACAAATGTAGAAGACTGTAAATTCTCTTTTAGTTGATGAGCCATCTCTGTATTTTCTTTTAGAACGATACCTACTGGAATTTTACTCTCATCTTGGATGACCTCAGTAGTTTCTATAATAATCCAAGTTAAAAGAAATGGGAATAAAGTCCAAAATGCAATTGTTAACCATCGTTTTTTTAACTGCATGAGTCTTGTTTTCCACACCTGTATCATGTGCGTGCACGCTCCTTCCAACTGGATAAAGCAAGTAATAAAAATAGAAGCGCTCCACCTATTATTAATAATGGGGTATATTCGGCATGATATCGACCGTTCAAGGTAATCTGTTGAATCCAATCCATAGCTAAATAGCTTATTATATAAGGCATCACATCTTGAAGAAATGGTGGATAGTAAATAGTTGGAATAATAGCTCCACTCAATAAAATAATCAAAAGGATAAACGCAGATTGGATAAGCATTCTAAATTTCTTAGATGGAATAATTAATTCTAAGTTTGCAATGAGTAATAACAAAGAAAAAATAAACAGTGTTATGAGAAGTATTATTCGTAGAAGGTTCTCATTAACCAAGGTAATATCTAGTATGTATAAAGTTCCGTAAAAGGAAGGAATAATGAAAAGTAAAGAGACAAACAAAGAAATTATTATTTGCGCACTAATTTGCTGCAAAACAGTAACTCCATATAAACGCATTCTTTGATAAATATAGGCTGGGGTTTCTTTTGAGAAAAAATGATATATCATAAAAACCCATATGGTTATAACGACAAACCATATACCAATTCCAAAAAAATCTTTGGGGGAGGAGGTAGCCTGATTAGAAAGTTCATTTTCCTGTATTATTTGTTCTCTACTAATGGTATACAATAAAAACTCTTGAAATTGTTGGAAAACAAAATCGTTCCGTTCATCGTCATTCATTTCAAACTGTTTTGCATAGTAGTTCATCGTAAGAATATTTGCTTGAGATGAACGAATATGACGGACGACACTTTCCATTGTTTCATATATCATATAACTCTCAGCCGGTTGTTGTCGATTTCCTGTGATTGGAATATCGACGGTGGTTCCTTGATAAAGGTCTTTAATAAAATTCTTTGGAAAGGCTATGTACGTAGTTATTTTATTACCCTCTAATTCTTTTTTAGCTGCATTTTCTTCAAGTTTATTAATATGCAAAAACCGATTGAATAAAGATGAACCTTCTAAGAATTGGACCATTAACTGGGTTTCTTCAGATTCATCTAAATCTACTAATCCAACTTGAATAGGATCTTGTTCATCTTGAGAAATAAAGGTGTATAACATAAATCCGATTAAACTCACGATAAGAACAGGGAACATGAAAAGAAGAGGAAGTGTTAGACACTTCCTCTTTAAATGAACTATGTGATTTTTTAAAAATAGTCCTACATGTTTCGTAAACGTCATTGTAATGCACGCTCTTTTCTATCTAAAATTATCAATTATTAAAATTCAAAGTTCGACCCACCCATAAATTGCATGATCCATTGTTGAAATTGTTCTGCGAAATCTGTGCTAAAATATGTTGAAATTTCTTCAGAGGACATTGTTCCAATGTCTACGATATTAGAAGTATCCATTTCTGCTACATGATCAATAATAGATCCATCTATATTCATATCGAGTACGAGAACTTCAGGCATTTCTGTAGTTCCGAAAGTTAAAGTATTGTTAGAATTCATTTGATCTTCTTCATAAGTCGATTCACCAGACCAGACCATACTTCCTTCACCTGTATATGGCTCGCTAAATCCAAATGTTCGATCAAACGTACGAGTGTTTTCACTAACTGATTCTTCACCTTCATAGTATAATTTCATTTCAGCATCTGGAATTGAGATTTCCATACTGTCTTTGATAATACTATCTTTAGAACTTAAATCACCTGAAAGAACTACAGATGAGCTTTCATCTGCTGTAAATTCAAAGTCAAAGAAAATTTGATCATCGGTTAAGTGTTGTTGACCATTGATCCCTAATGTTACTAATTGTTCTCCTTCTGGAGCTAGAGCAATATTTAACTCACGTTGTACTACTTTATCATCGGCAACCCATAAAGCAGATTGAATACCATCTTTAAATTGGAAGGTTTCAATTTCTTTGATTGCATCTTCAAAGACAGCTTCATAGTCTTCGAGAATAAGATCAACTTCTTCTTCTAATTGTGCCATATCGGATCCAGCCACGTAAGAAAGATTAACTATTTGGTCGTGGACAAGTTCTTTTAACTTCTCATCGTCTTTCATTTTTTCAAATAGGCTAATCAGTACTTCTCTTGCTTGTTCTTCTGATAAATGCATTGTAACTTTTTCAGCACTTATTGATTCACCGTTTACTTCTACGTCTTCATTCGAGCTCTCAAATGCCTCGTCAGGAAGTAAATCATAAGTATACATCACATATTCTTCTTTAATGTATTCAAGGTCTTCTTCTTCTAATGCATAGATATTATCGAATAATATGCTATCTAAATTTAGAGTTTCATTTCCTGTAAAAGTATATGGATCAAGTTCATACATAAGACTTCCGTAATCTTCATCATTAAACTGAAGTGTTTCATTTAGGAAAGGTAATCCAGCTGTTACATTTCCTTCATTAATAGCTAATTCAATATCATTTAATTCTATTCCATTATAGTTCACACCTATATTTGTATAAAATTGACGAGCTTCCATATCTGTTTGCGTGTTGAACATAAGTCTGGAGTTATTAATCATTTCAATCCCTGGGTCTGTTTGCAAACCGTTTGAATTTGGTTCGTTAAATGTAACACCGATGTCTAGATTTTGTTCCATTGCCTCTTCTTCTGATTTCTCTAACCATGCTAATTCATCCGAATACCGATTTTCTACATATTCTTTTGCATGTTCTAACGAATTCTTCTCAGCAAGAAAATATGTAGCTTTTGGAGATGAACTATTAATAAAGAATGCAGCAGCTGTTCCTCCTAAGAGTACTATTACACCTACTATTAAGGCTATAATTCCTTTGGAGAGACCCTTCTTTGATTTGTTATTCGTATTTTCTTCCAAAACATTTACCCCTTTCTGTTACTGTTCTCTTAACAAGTTTATTACATTACTGAAAAACATATAATAAAAAATTGCTTCAATTTTTTATATCATTTAACAGATAGGTAGTCAAATATATCTAATAATCTTCTAAATAGATATATATATTAAAAGTTTCATATAAGTTTTGAATTCAAGAGATTATTATGGTCCTATATACTTATTTGTGTACGATATTATGTAAATAATTGAAGAAATAAAAGATTTGTTTTAAAGGAATTGTCGAATTGTTAGTTCTTTATTCTCATTTTTGATTTTATTTTCTTTTTACTCTTATAAGCAAATTGTATGTAATTAATGTGTAAATAATTTTCTTTATTTTAAATAATGAGAGGGGATAAGGAAAAAAGTCCTTGTTAAAATGAAATTTATTCATTAGAGATTTTGTTCTCGTTTGCTGAAAAGAAGAAGGAGATCAAGGTGAAAAATATTCAAAAGAATATGTCCCCGATCTCCTATGTCTAGATTACAGCTGCTTTACACCAGATTCTAAAGACTGTATCATTTCTTTTCGTTCTTGATCATCAGAGTGTTTCCATATTAGTTCAAATAGTACTCCTAGACCAGGAAGCATTTTTTCCTCACCATTTTGAATGGCATCCACAATTGTAGCTTCTAGTTGTTGCTCGTCATTATTGGAAATGTTGGAATAAATTGCTTTACGTAAATTTAAATCCATCAAACACACTCCTCTTGAAATAGTGGACTAAACATAGTTTGACCACAACGACAAAATATATGTATGATAAAGGTAGGAAAAAAACGAAGGATGTTTTGAATAATGATTACCTCTATAAAAAATGAAAAAGTGAAAAACTTGAAAAAATTGCATCGGAGAAAAGATCGGGAAAAAACCAATACATTCCTAATCGATGGTATCCATCTAATTCAAGAAGCCTTAAATAGTAAATGGATTATTCAAGAATTGATCATTGTTGAAGGATATGAAATACCAAACGAAGCTAAAGGTATTCCTGTAGAGTATGTAAGTGAAAATGTATTAAAAGAAATATCACAAACACAAACTCCTCAAGGAATCATCGCTGTGGTAGAAATGAATAAGTCCAATGTACAAGTAGATAACGAGTTGATTATTCTTCTTGATGCCATTCAAGACCCTGGAAATATGGGGACGATCATCCGAACTGCTGATGCAGCTGGTGTAGATGCAGTTGTATTAGGTGAAGGATGTGTGGATATATTTAATGATAAAGTTATCCGGGCTACGCAAGGGTCAATTTTTCACATACCAATTTATACTGCACCATTAGAACAAGAAATACATAAGTTACAATCACAAGGATTTTCTATTTTAGCAACTGCATTGCAAGATGCAGTGGACTATAGAGAAGTTAACAACCAAAATAAGGTGGGCTTAATTCTAGGTAATGAAGGATCGGGAATAGATCCTTCATTACTAAACATAGCAAATCAACGTATAAATATTCCTATCTATGGAAAAGCTGAATCATTAAATGTAGGTATTGCAGCTGGGATATTAATGTATCATTTAAAAAAATAACCTTGCATGCTTCGTACGTTTTTTCTATAATGGTTTTATTACTAAAAAATCAATACAAGCGATGAAGGAGCAAGCAAAACTCATTTTTAATCAATATAGGGAGGGAATGTCCAGACTGAAAGCATTCCTATTGATAAAGAGAATTGCATTTCACTCTGGAGCTAACACTTGGACCATAAATGAATGTAAAGGTGATTCGGAACCATCCGTTATCAGGGGAAAGTTGGATTATTTGATATAATGTATAATCAACAAGGGTGGTACCGCGATCTTAAAGCCTCGTCCCTTTCTGGGATAGGGGCTTTTTTATATGTAAATCGGTTTTTCGTATTGATGAAATAAAATAGGGAGGTATAAAGAATGAAAGAAGAATTACACACCATCCGTGATGAGGCCATTGCTTCTGTCGAAGAAGCAAATGATATGAAATCATTACAGGATCTAAAAGTAAAATATTTAGGAAAAAAAGGGTCGTTAACGAGTGTTTTAAGAGGAATGGGGAAATTATCAAAGGAAGAACGCCCTGTCGTTGGTGAAATAGCCAACCAAGTTCGCGAACAAATTACGGCAGCGCTTGATCAGAAAACAGAAAAAATTGAAGAAGAAGCGTTAAATGAGAAATTAGAGAAAGAAACGATTGACGTCACTTTACCGGGGAACCCGGTACACATAGGTGGTAAACATTTATTAACCAGTGTTGTTGAAGAAATAGAAGATTTATTTATAGGTATGGGATATGAAGTAAAGGAAGGTCCGGAAGTGGAAACAGATTACTTTAATTTTGAAGCATTAAACCTTCCTAAAGACCATCCAGCAAGAGATATGCAGGATACATTTTTTATTACAAATGAGTTGTTACTTCGCACACAAACTTCACCAGTCCAAGCACGTACTATGCAGGCATACAATGGAGAGAAGCCAATTAAAATGATATGCCCTGGTAAGGTTTATCGTCGAGATACTGACGATGCGACTCACTCTCATCAATTTAGACAAATTGAAGGATTAGTTATTGATAAAAATATTACACTAAGTGATTTAAAAGGAACGTTAGACATTTTTGCAAAGAATATGTTTGGAGAAGATCGAGAAATTCGATTGCGTCCATCATTCTTCCCATTTACAGAGCCATCCGTAGAAATGGACGTTTCATGTAAAGTGTGCAGTGGTCAAGGATGTTCCGTGTGTAAGCAGACTGGTTGGATTGAGATCTTGGGTGGTGGAATGGTACATCCCCGAGTTTTAGAGATGAGTGGCTATGATCCAAAAGTTTACAGCGGTTTTGCGTTTGGAATGGGGCAAGAGCGTATCGCAATGCTAAAATATGGCGTCAACGATATTCGTCATTTTTATACCAATGATATTCGATTCTTAAACCAATTTCACCAAGCATAAATCGGAAAGAGATAAAGGAGGAAGACCATGTTAGTATCTTATAATTGGCTAAAAAATTACGTTAACTTAGAAGCGGTTACACCCGAAGAGCTTGCAGCGAAGATTACAAAATCAGGAATTGAGGTAGAAGGGATCGAACACATCGCAGGAAAAAACGAAAATATAGTAGTTGGCTATGTGGAATCGTGTGAAAAACATCCTGATGCAGATAAATTAAATTTGACACAAGTAAATATTGGAGAAGAGACATTACAAATTGTATGTGGTGCGCCAAATGTAGCTAGAGGGCAAAAAGTTGCGGTAGCCAAACCAGGTGCAGTGCTACCAGGGAATATGAAAATAAAAAAAGTAAAACTTCGTGGTGTGGAATCAAATGGAATGATTTGCTCACTTCAAGAACTTGGATTAGAAGAGAAGTATATCCCTACAGATATTGCAGAAGGAATATTTGTATTCCCAGAAGAGGAAGATATCGAAGTTGGATCAAATGTTGATCAGTGGTTGAATTTAACAGACGCTGTTTTAGATTTAGACGTTTTAGCTAATCGTCCTGATGCACTTAGCATGTTGGGAGTAGCTTATGAAGTTGCAGCTGTTTTAAATCAACCAATTGAATTACCGAGTGGAAAAATCGATTATGTTGGTGAGAAAGTATCTGATCAGATTGATGTCAACATTGAAGCTAAAGATCTAAATCCGTATTATGGAGCATTTATCGTTAAAGATGTAAAAATTAAACCATCACCTTTATGGATGCGAAATTACCTAATGGCTTCAGGAATTCGACCTATTAATAATGTAGTTGATATTACGAACTATGTACTCTTAGAGTATGGTCAACCACTGCATGCATTTGATTTCGATCGTTTTGGTTCAAACAAAATTGTTATTCGAAGAGGAAACGATGGTGAAGTAATCCAAACATTGGATGAACAAGAAAGAAAACTAACCAAAGATAATCTTGTGATTACTAATGGTAGTGAGCCGGTTGCCTTAGCAGGAGTTATGGGAGGAGCAAATAGCGAGGTTACTGATAAGACGGTTAACGTATTATTAGAAGCTGCGTATTTCGAAGCTACTTCAGTACGACACACGGTTAGACAAACAGGTTTGCGAAGTGAATCAAGTACCCGTTTTGAAAAAGGTATTGATCCTAATCGAATTGTAGAAGCAGGGTTAAGAGCATGTCAACTCATGCAGAGATATGCAGGTGGAAAAGTATTACAAGGTTATGCAGAAGAAAATCATCTAGATGTAAAAGCAACTACAGACGTAAAAGTGCCACTTGACCAAGTAAATCAACGACTTGGTATGGAATTATCGGAAAAAGATGTACAGTCTGTCTTGAATAGATTAAAATTTGATTTTGATCAAGATGGTCATACATTTATTGTTCATGTACCAACTCGTCGTAGTGATATTAAAATTTTCGAAGATATGTTAGAGGAAATTATCCGTATTCATGGGTACGATTATCTACCATATACGATACCACAAGGTTGGGTGAAATCTGGTGGCCTAACAGAAAATCAACTACTGCAACGGAAAGTTAGGGAGTTCATGATGAGCAGCGGTGCAATGGAAACATTAACATATTCTTTAACTAATGAAAAAAATGCAAAGCGATTAGTCACTCCTAATATTGATATAGACAATAGTTATCCAATTTCATTAGCTATGCCAATGAGTGAGGATCATAAATATTTGCGTTTAAGTATTGTACCTGAATTGCTACGTACATTACAACATAACG
This sequence comes from Oceanobacillus kimchii X50, assembly GCF_000340475.1. Taxonomy (NCBI): domain Bacteria; kingdom Bacillati; phylum Bacillota; class Bacilli; order Caryophanales; family Bacillaceae; genus Oceanobacillus; species Oceanobacillus kimchii. The sequence goes on along the minus strand of NZ_CM001792.1, from coordinate 2,153,192 downwards.
TTGCCCGAAAGCAAACAGACTTAAATTATTTTGAAATTGGAAAAGTATTTATTTCAGAAGAACAAGAATTAACGCACCAACCAACAGAAAAATTACATTTAGCCGGGGCATATACAGGTTTATGGCATAATCATCCTTGGCAACAAGAGAAAAAGCCAGTTGATTTCTTTGTAGTTAAAGGGATTATTGAAAGTTTATCTAGCTATTTGCAAATAAATATTTCGTTTAAACAAATTCAAATGAAAGATATGCATCCAGGACGCTGTGCTGAACTTAACATTGATGGAGAAAAAATAGGCTATATGGGTCAACTACATCCAAAAACAGCGAATCTCTTCGACTTACCGGAGACTTATGTTTTTGAAATAGACTTAGACACTGTATTTGAAAAATATAACAATGTTCCATCCTTTACAGATATTCCGAGATATCCATCCGTATCTCGTGATATTGCGTTTATCCTTGATACTGAAGTATTCGCGGGTGAAGTACAACAGTATATACAAGAAATAGGAGCACCATTAGTGAAGGAAGTCTTCATATTTGATGTATATCAAGGGGAACATTTGGAAGAAGGAAAAAAATCTGTTGCATATCGATTAATATATCAAGATCCTGCAAAAACATTGCAAGATGACGAAGTGGATAGTTCTTATCAACAAATTGTAGAATCTGTAAATAAGAAATTTAGTTCTTACGTTCGGTCATAATGTAGAGATTTAATAAATTATTAGTTTGACTAAAAAGATAAATGATTTCTAAATCAATGTAAGAAACAAATCAAGATTAGTGGGTAAGGTCATCGATCGATGACCTTACCCATTTTTGATTGTAGTGAAGTGAACAAAGTATACGATGGCTAACTATAATAATGAGGAAGGTAATGGGGAGGAAGACTCCGTATTAAGCTCAAATAAATGAGTTGAATAATCGCTCAACATGATGGACGAAGTCTTATTGCTCATCCATGGAAAGAAGTATCAGTTTATAATTTTTGGAAGTGACCAATCAATCTCTTCTACATTATTCTTACGTAAAATTTGATTAGCAAGAGAAAAATGATTAGACTCAAAGAATCCGCGATAAGCCGATAATGGACTTGGGTGAGGAGCTTTTAAGATAATGTGTTTATTTGTGTCGATTAGCTCCCCTTTCTTCTGAGCTGCACCACCCCAAAGTAAAAATACAACCGGATGTTCTTTTTGATTGAGTGTTTGAATGACTTTGTCAGTAAACAATTCCCAACCTTGACCTCGATGAGAATGAGCTTTTCCTTCACGCACTGTTAATACATTGTTTAATAATAATACTCCTTGTTTAGCCCAATATGTAAGGTGACCATGGTTAGGCATACTTATGCCAAATTCATGGGTTAATTCCTTAAATATATTTTTTAAAGATGGCGGTATAGTTATCCCAGGCTGTACAGAAAAACTTAATCCATGTGCTTGGTTTGGACCATGATAGGGATCCTGACCCAATATGACTACTTTTACTTTATGAAAGGGAGTAAGATGTAGCGCGTTAAATATATCTTCCATTGCTGGATGGATCTTCTCTTCTGTATATTCTTTCTTCAAGAAACTCTTTAATCTTAGGTAGTAGTCTTTTTTAAATTCATCCTCTAACAAAAGGGACCAATCATTATGTAAAGGGTTTTTCATTTCGTATCATCCTTACAGTAGTTTTTGTGCTTTCTGGGTATTAGCAAAATGCGTTTTCGCATATTTATCAAGCGCTTCGAAACCTTTGGAACGCATAATTCTGGCTGCTGTTTGATCAACCTTTGCGGAAGCTCCTTTAGGTAGTTCAATTTTTGCATCTTCAGATAGTTCATCCATTGCTTTTACAAATCTTGATCTAGCCAATATGGAAGCAGCTGCTACACTAACAGAATGACTTTCCGCTTTCGTAATAAAAGTAGTGTTTGGATGAAGCGTTTTTTTCTCTGATTGTAAATACTTTTTGTAAACGGGCGGTTGGCAAAACTGGTCGATAACAATACCTTTTAAGGAATTCACATCAAATTTTTGTAATAATTTATCAATAGCATGATGATGGAGCATAGCTTTCATCTTTCCTTGTGACCAACCTTTTGCCTGCAATTTATTATACTTTTCATTAGGGAGCAAAAGGAGTGTATAAGGAATTTGTAACTGGACAATTTCCTTTGCGATTTGTTTAATCTTTGTATCGTTCAAATGTTTTGAATCACGTACACCAATTTGTTTTAGTTTTACTTGCTGCTCTTTTGTTGCAAATAATGCCGCTACTGTAATTGGCCCAAAGTAATCACCTGTACCTGCTTCATCAGACCCGATATGATTGTCAGTAAATAATCCGGCATGTGGAGAATAGGAGTGTTTTTGATCTAACGCTTGTTTCTTTTTATCTTTTACAGTAATGTCAGCCCACTTCATGGCTTCGGATTCAGGGGCAGAGCCTTGGAAGAGAACTTTCCCTGATTGATAAGCAGTTATTACTGCATTATTTGTTTTCGCACGAAAAATAGCTCCTTGTGGTGTAGATGTGAGCTGTGAAATATAATATTTCTTCATTTCTTGAATTTGTTCTTTTGTAGTTACAATTACTTGTTGACTCATTTTTTGACCTCTCTCCAATCCTTACATACATTAGACTATAGCAAATTGAGCGATACATTGAAATACTTCTTTTTATAACAACTTCATGTTACTATTATATGAGAATTATTGTCGCAGGAGGCAACATTATGAGTCAAGAAGATAAACAGCGAATTACAGTTGAAATATATAATCGTAAATACCATATCGTTGGAGAAGAATCTGAAAGACATGTAAAATTAGTAGCGAATCTTGTCGACCAAAAAATGAACGAGATTCATGAAGTGAATAAGCAATTGGATACTTCTAGTCTTGCAGTTTTAACTGCGATAAACACGATGAATGACTATTTAAAACTAAAAGAAGATTACGCCACGCTTTTAGGATCGATAAAGAAGAAAGAGGATTAAAAACATATGTTTGATATATTATTATTTTTACTTTTGATTTTTGGGTTTTTAATGGGATTGAAGCGAGGTTTTATCCTTCAATTACTTCATTTAACAGGTTTTATTGTTGCTTTTGTCTTGGCTGTAATGTATTACAAGCCCCTAGGTGAGCAACTAGCATTGTTTATCCCTTATCCAGAGTTGTCTAGTGACAGTTCATGGGCTAACTTTCTACAATCGTTACCACTTGAAGGCGCGTTTTATAATGCGATTGCGTTTGCGCTTATCTTTATTGCGGTGCGAGTAATTTTACAGATAATTGCTTCAATGTTAGATTTTGTAGCATCGATACCTATTATTAGTTCAGTTAATAAGTTATTAGGCGCAGTATTAGGGTTTCTTGAGATATACTTACTAACTTTTATTTTGCTATTTATTTTAGCATTGACACCACTTGGTGGAGTACAAGAGGCGATACAACAATCATCTATTGCCTTATTTATGATTGAAAAGACACCATACTTTTCAGAGAAAATAATGGACCTATGGTTTTCAATTGGAAATTAGAAAGAGCTAAATAGTAACTTAACGCACTGACTCATGTTGTTTGGGAGACTTAAACAGTACATCCTAGAAAATTGCGTGGGTCAGTTTTTTATAGCGTGAGTCAATTTGATAATTTCCAAGTATTATTTATAAAATATGTAAATATTAACGTTCGTACTACAAGAAATAATTAGCTTTGTTTGTAATGAAGACGGCGAATCCTACTAAAAACAACGAGTTAAATATCTACTCAGAAATGTGGTTCTATTTCAAGATAGCTGAAGCCTTGTCTTTGGAAAGCGCCGTCTCCAATGGAGATCAAACAGCTTAACATTTGGATTTCTACAAATTTCTTTTATGAAATTCATTAGCGTATGAAATTTAATAGGTTCGGTCATAGTAAAAAGTTCTAAATCAGAATACGAATACTATTTGGAAATAGCTAACCAGATTCGTTTATATAGCTATACGTTAGATAAGAAAATATAATTCTGGTGGCAGTGCAGTACAGAAAATAAGACTTGAATGGGTGAAATAAATGAGTATAAATAAAAAAGATGTCATAAAATTATTAGAAAAAATAGCTGTGTATTTAGAATTAAAGGGAGAGAACCCATTTAAAATTTCTGCATATCGTAAGGCAGCGCAAGCATTAGAGACAGATGATCGAAGTCTAGATGAAATGGATGATTTTACAAAGATAAAAGGCATAGGAAAAGGGACAAGTGTTGTTATTGAGCAGTTCATAAAAGACGGTTATTCAGAGACGTTAAACGAATTATCAAAACAAGTACCACCAGGTTTACTACCTTTATTGGATTTACCAGGTTTAGGTGGGAAAAAGTTGTCTAAGTTATATCAGGAATTACAGGTTGTAGATGCTAGTACTTTAAAAGAAGCTTGTCTTACTGGAAAAGTAGAAGCATTACAAGGGTTTGGTAAGAAAACCGCAGAGAAGATTGTTAAAGCTCTCGATGAAGTTGGTAAGCGACCAGACCGGTTACCAATTGCTACAATGTTACCTGTAGCGGAAAAGATAGAGGGATATTTAGAAGAAATGGATGGAATAATCCGTTATTCGCAAGCCGGCAGTATTCGAAGGATGAAGGAAACAATTAAAGATTTAGATTTTATAATAGCTACAGATAAATTAGAGAGCGTACGAGCTGCTTTATTAGAGTTACCACAAATTAAAGAAATCATTGCTAACGGAGATACAAAAGTATCTGTGACGATTGAAGATATTTATGATATCAATGTTGATTTTAGGTTAGTGAAGGATAACGAATTTCCAACTACTTTACATCATTTTACAGGGTCAAAAGATCATAATGTAGCAATGCGTCAGTTAGCAAAATCACGTGGTGAAAAAATAAGTGAATATGGTGTAGAAGTAGATGAAACTGGAGAAGTCATTACATTTGAAACAGAAACCGATTTTTTTAATCATTTTGGATTGGCCTATATTCCTCCAGAAGTTAGAGAAAATACTGGGGAGGTAGAGGCATTTCAACAAGAACAAAAACTGATTCAGAAGTCAGATATCCTTGGGGATCTCCATATGCATACTACTTGGAGTGATGGTGCTCAGTCTTTGGAAGAAATGGTAAATAAAGTTAGAGATAAAGGGTATCAGTTCATGGGGATAACTGATCATTCTAAGTATTTACGGGTAGCGAACGGGTTGGATGAGGACCGCTTGCGAAAACAACGTGAAGAAATCTCGCATTTAAATGAAAAATATGATGATTTTCATATTTTTTCAGGAGTTGAAATGGATATTAAGCCGGATGGTGAATTAGATTTCTCTGATGAATTCTTGCTAGAAATGGATTATGTGATTGCAGCAATCCACTCTAGTTTTAATCAATCTGAAGAGAAGATTATGGAGAGATTGTGGGCGGCGCTAGAAAATCCATATGTCTCGATAATTGCACATCCTACAGGAAGATTACTTGGACGGCGTTCAGGTTATTCTGTAAATATGGATATGCTGATACAAAAAGCAAAAGAAACAAATACTGCATTAGAGATAAATGCAAACCCTAATCGTTTAGATTTATCTCACGAGTGGGCGAAAAGAGCTCAAGAAGCAGGTGTATTGTTAGCAATTAATACAGATGCACATAATTATCATATGTTAGATCATATGAAATACGGTGTAGGAACAGCGAGAAAAGGGTGGATAAGGCCATCAATTGTAATAAACACTTGGACAAAAGATGAGGTAGAACGTTACTTTAACCGAGGTAAGTAACTGCCCTGATGGGCTTAGCAAAAAGGGGTTTTTATAAAATGAATGAACGAGTTTTACGTGTACTAGATTTCCAATCAGTTACAGAAATGTTAAAAGGACAAGCAGAAACGGCTTTAGGTAAGGAAAGAGCTATAAGCACAAAACCTCTTTCTTCCTTAGATAAGATTAATAAATTACAAGATGAAACAGATGAAGCTGCAAAGATCATTAGGTTAAATCAAGCAATTCCATTAGGAGGAATAACGGATATAAGAGCTAGTGTAAAACGTAGTTCTATAGGTGGTATTCTTTCTACAGATGAATGTTTAGATGTTGCCAATACTTTATATGGAAGTAGAAATGTAAAAAATGCTATAGAAAATATGGAAGATCTAGAAATTCCTATTTTGACAGAATTAGTGAGTCAAATTACCCCCATACGTGAACTAGAACAGGCAATAAAAAGTTGTATCGATGACCATGGTCATATTATGGATGGGGCATCTAGTCAACTAAGAACGATTCGAAGTTCTATTCGTACGTTAGAGAGTCGGATTCGAGAAAAGCTAGAAAATTATACGAGAAGTAATAGTAAAATGCTCTCAGATGCAATTATAACAATAAGAAACGATCGTTACGTATTACCAGTTAAGCAAGAGTATCGTGGAGCTATTGGAGGAATTGTACATGATCAATCCTCTTCAGGTCAAACATTATTTATGGAACCAAAGGCAGTTGTTGACATCAACAATAGTCTTCATGAATCAAAGTCGAAAGAGCAATTAGAAATTGAACGAATTTTAAAAGACTTGAGTAATCAGATTGCCTCTTATGAACAGGATTTATTAGAAAATGTTAAAGTACTAACAAATATTGATTTTATCTATGCTCGCGGAAAATTAGCACAAGTAATGAAAGCATCACGTCCTAAAATGAATGATGAAGGGTATATGAAGATGCAACAGGCTAGGCATCCAATGATTCCTATAGATGAAGTTGTAGCAAACGATGTTGAATTTGGTAGAGAGTATACGTCAATTGTTATTACTGGACCTAATACAGGAGGGAAAACCGTAACACTTAAACTAGTTGGACTTTGTACATTGATGGCTCAATCAGGATTACAAGTTCCAGCACTAGATGGGTGTGAAATGCCAGTGTTTGATGAGGTGTTTGCTGATATTGGTGATGAGCAATCAATAGAACAGAACTTAAGTACTTTTTCTTCCCATATGACCAATATAGTCGATATTATGAAAAAAATTACCGCCCGATCACTTGTTTTATTTGATGAATTAGGTTCCGGTACAGACCCGCAAGAAGGTGCTGCATTGGCAATGGCTATATTAGATGAAGTAATTTCTAAGCAAGCACGTGTGATTGCTACAACACACTATCCTGAATTAAAAGCATATGGTTACAACCGTGAACAAGTAGTGAACGCATCTGTCGAGTTTAATGTAGAGACTTTAAAACCTACTTATCGATTATTAATTGGTATACCAGGACGAAGTAATGCATTCGATATTTCGACTAGGCTTGGCCTAGAGGCAACAATTATTGAAAGGGCAAAAAGCTTAATAGGTGTGGATTCGAAGAGTGTGGAGAACATGATCGCTTCTCTAGAAAAGTCGCATCTAGAGGCAGAACAAGACTATGAACAAGCACATGATGTATTATTAGAATCAGAAAAACTTCGAAATGCCTTGGAACATGAATTTAATCTTTTTGAAAAGAAAAAAGAAAAATTATATAAGAAAGCAGAAGAAAAAGCAGAGAAAGCGATTCAGCAGGCAAGAGAAGAAGCAGAAACTATAGTTTCCGAGATGCGCCAGATGAAAGACTCTGCAGGTCTGAAAGAGCACGAGTGGATAGAAGCAAGAAAAATGCTTGAAGAAGCTAAACCAAACTTAACGAAGAATGGTAATCAAAAACAAGTGGATCCAAAACTAATTGAAGATAGACAACTTCAGCCTGGTGATGAAATTAAATTATTAACTGTCAATCAAATGGGTGAAGTGTTAGAAAGAGTTAGTGACAAGGAGTATTTAGTTCAAGTCGGCATTATGAAAGTTAAAGTGAAACGAAAAGACCTTGAATTGATACGAAAACCAAAGAAGAAACAAGTTGATCCTGTAGCGACAATAAAAGGCTCTAATTATCATGTCAGTACAGAATTGGATTTACGTGGAGAAAGATATGAAGATGCAATACTCCGCTTGGAAAAGTATGTGGATGATGTATTATTAGCAGGTTATCCAAAAGCCTCCATCATACACGGAAAAGGAACCGGAGCCTTACGAAAAGGGGTTCAAGAATTTGTAAAAAGACATCCACGGATAAAAGATGCAAGATCTGGTGAATCAGGTGAAGGTGGTAGTGGAGTAACTGTAATTCGATTAAGTTAATTTATTGAGAAGGGACAAAACGATCTTTTACTGTTAGTTATCCAAAAAACCGCTGAAAGTTATCGTTTTGTCTCAATCTTATTATTAGGAAGGAAGAACCAAATTGGAAAACTTCTGGGAGCATATCATTGTTGTTACAACAGCAAGGTATAGTGTGTTTATTTTATGTACTTTACTGTTTTTAGCGATATTTGAATTAGTAACATCATACAAAAATTGGCAAGAAATAAAAAAAGGTAATGTTGCTGTTGCGATGGCAACCGGAGGAAAATTGTTTGGTATAGCAACTGTTTTTCGATTCTCCATTGAACATAACGATAGTCTGCTGATATCAATTGGTTGGGGAATTTACGGCTTTGTTTTATTAATGATTGGCTATTTGATATTTGAATTTTTAACTCCTGCAATGAAGGTGGATGAAGAAATAGGTAAAGGGAATAAAGCTGTAGGATTAATATCAATGGTCATATCTGTAGGATTAGCTTATGTAATTGGAGCCAGTATTGTTGGATAGGAGGACAAACAGATGGTATTAGAGAGATTGGCAAAAATTTTGATCGCTGTTTCAATTGTGTTTCTAGTAGTAGGTATTTTTTACCTGATTTTATAAAAAAATATAAATAAAAATTCAAAAAATAGAAATTAATCGGTATAATGGTTATAGTATTAACTAAAGGAGGAATTAATATGGTCAAACAAGAGAAGGTTTGGCATAGTCGTTATCCTAAGGAAATACCAGTAACCATCGATTATGTCAAAAGGCCGCTTTATGATGATTTGGCAGAAAGTGCAAAAATGTACGGACAAAAGAAAGCGCTTCATTTTATGGGGAGAGACATAAGTTATCAATCATTGTATGATGAAGCAAAAAAAATGGCAAACTATCTTCAATCCATAGGTGTAAGAAAAGGAGATAAAGTAGCCATTATGCTTCCAAATACTCCACAAGCGGTAGTCAGCTACTATGGAATTTTAATGGCCGGAGCAGTAGTGGTACAAACAAACCCTTTATACACCGAAAGAGAACTGACGTATCAAGTGAATGATTCAGAGGCAACGGTAATTATTTGTTTAGACATTTTATTACCGAGAGTAAATCAGGTACGAAGTCATACTTCATTAGATCATGTAATTGTTACAGGTATTAAGGACTACCTCCCATTTCCAAAAAACCTGATTTATCCATTCATCCAAAAGAAAGAATATAATATGGTAGTGAAAGTAGAAGCAAGCAATGACACGCATGTTTGGCAAAAAATAATGGAACATTCAGTTGCTGATTATTTAGAATCAACTATTGATCCAGAAGAGGATATAGCATTATTACAATATACTGGCGGGACTACTGGTTATCCAAAGGGAGTTATGTTGACACATTATAATCTTACTTCGAATGTACAGATGTGTGAAACGTGGTTGTATAAAATAGTGAATTCAGATTCTGAAAAACAAAATGTTGTACTCGGTGTATTACCGTTTTTTCATGTATATGGAATGACTACGGTAATGAACTTTTCAATAAAAAAAGGTTCAAAAATTATTCTAATGCCTAAATTCAATGCTACAGATATATTAAAAGCAATTGATAAACAGAAACCTAATCTGTTTCCAGGAGCTCCAACGATTTATATTGGTATACTTAACCATCCAGATTTAGAAAAATATGATTTATCTTCTATAGAGGCTTGTATTAGTGGATCAGCACCACTTCCAATTGAAGTACAAGAAAAGTTTGAAGAAGTGACAGGTGGAAAATTAGTTGAAGGATATGGTTTAACTGAATCATCCCCCGTAACTCACTCAAATTTTATTTGGGAAGAGAGGATTAATGGAAGCATTGGCGTACCTTGGCCAGATACAGATGCAACCATTTTTAAAATGGATGGTGAATTAGAACCAGCTGACATTGGAGAGGTCGGAGAAATAGCAGTAAAAGGACCGCAAATTATGAAGGGATATTGGAAAAACGAAGAAGAAACAGCGAAAGTACTAAAAGATGGCTGGCTATTGACCGGTGATATGGGTTATATGGATGAAAAAGGCTATTTTTATGTAGTCGATCGAAAAAAAGACATGATTATTGCAAGTGGATATAATATTTATCCTAGAGAAGTGGAAGAAGTTCTTTATGAACATCCTTCTGTTCAGGAAGCAGTTGTTGCAGGTGTCCCTGACCCTTATAGAGGGGAAACAGTAAAAGCCTATGTTGTATTAAAAGATGGTGCTAATTTAACAGAAGAAGCGTTAAATGAATACTCCAGAAAACACTTAGCAGCATATAAAGTACCCCGTATATATGAATTCCGTGATGAATTACCAAAAACAGCAGTAGGAAAAATACTACGAAGAAAATTGATTGATGAAGAGAAAGAAAAACAAACAGAAGAAGAAGTTTCATCCGTTTAAATGATGAGCCTAGTGCTCTTTTTTCTTTAAAATATAGACAAGCTTTCTATTGACAGAATAATTCGAGGAATGTATATTTAAATTATGAATGATCATTCACTCAGTACAACGAAACACATCTTAAGGAGATAATCATGAATAATCAAAAACCAAAATATCATCAAATAATCGAAGCAGCAGTTAAAGTTATCGCTGAAAATGGCTATCATGGGTCACAAGTATCTAAGATAGCTCGTGAGGCAGGTGTCGCAGATGGAACGATCTACCTTTACTTTAAAAATAAAGAAGATATATTAGTATCTGTTTTTGAACAAAAAATGGGGCAATTTGTAGACAAAATAGCAGATGCCATTGAAGGAAAAAGCAATGTGCCTGACAAATTGTTGAAACTAATAGAAATGCATTTCAGCCAATTATCTGCAGACTACCATTTAGCGATTGTAACTCAGTTAGAATTAAGACAATCGAATTTATCTTTACGCCTACAGATTAATCAAGTATTAAAACCATATTTGACCATGATCGATCACATTGTCCAAGAAGGCGTGGACCAAGGTGAATTTCGTGAAGGTTTAAATATTCCACTTGTAAGGCAGATGATATTTGGGACCTTAGATGAAATTGTTACGAACTGGGTAATGAAGGAACAGAAATATGATTTGATTCGTATGGTGCCTGAGGTACACGCTATGATAATTGGTGCGTTAGTATATGAATCTTAATATGGAATGGATTAACTATAGGAGGTGCCAATATTGACGAAAATTGCTTTTGAATTAAAAGACCAAGTTGCCTGTCTGACTATTCAAAGTCCACCTGCCAATGCATTATCCGGGGCTTTATTGGAACAGCTTAATGAACGACTCAATCAAATAGAAGAAGAGGGGAAAGCGAAGGCGGTTGTTATATCTGGTGAAGGTAGATTTTTTTCTGCTGGTGCAGATATTAAAGAATTTACTGGATATCAACATGCATCTGAATATGAATCCCTTGCTACCGCTGGTCAAAAAGTTTTTGATCGTGTAGAACATTTTTCTATCCCTGTTATTGCTGCTATTCATGGAGCAGCACTTGGTGGGGGGCTTGAACTTGCAATGTCTTGTCATATTCGGTTAGTAACTGAGAATACAAAGTTAGGATTACCGGAAATGAATTTGGGTATTATTCCTGGCTTTGCAGGTACACAACGATTACCACGACATATAGGAAATGCCCGAGCATATGAAATGATATTAACTGGTGAACCTATTAGTGGACAACAAGCAGCTGACTGGGGGCTCGCAAACCATGTAGTCACCGAGGAACAATTGCTTTCAAAAGCGATGGAACTAGCTAATAAAATTACAATGAAAAGCAAGCCAGGCATAAATGAAGTAATGCACTTAGTACCTTATGCAAATAAAGATCAATTCGCAAATGGTGTTACGGAAGAAGCAAAGTCATTTGGCAGATTATTTGGTTCTGATGATGCAAAAGAAGGCGTTACAGCATTTATTGAAAAACGTAGACCAAATTTCCAAGATAAATAGTAGATTCTTAGTTTAGGAGGAAGCTAGATGAATATATATGTACTTTTAAAGAAAACTTTTGACACAGAAGAAAAAATTACTGTCTCAGGCGGTAGAATTGAAGATGATAGTGCAGAATACATTATCAATCCTTATGATGAATATGCAGTTGAAGAAGCAATTGTACAACGTGATGAACATGGTGGAGAGGTTACTGTAGTAACGGTTGGTGATGAAGAATCAGAAAAACAACTACGTACTGCACTAGCAATGGGTGCCGATAAAGCTGTGTTGATAAATACAGAAGAAGATATTGAAGATGGAGATCAATATACTACCGCTAAAATATTAGAAGCATTTTTTGAAGGGAAAGAAGTAGACTTGATTCTTGCTGGAAATGTAGCCATTGATGAAGCAAGTGGACAGGTGGGGCCACGTTTAGCAGCACTATTAGACATTCCTTATGTTTCAACAATAACTAGCCTGAAAATTGATGGTGAGACAGTTTCTATTGAAAAAGATGTAGAAGGTGACGTTGAGATTGTTGAAACAAGTTTACCTCTGCTAGTTACATGTCAACAAGGATTAAATGAACCTCGTTATCCTTCGTTACCAGGGATAATGAAAGCGAAGAAAAAACCATTGGAAGAAATTGAAATGGATGACTTAGATTTGGATGAAGATGATGTGGAAGCAAAAACAAAAACAGTAGAAGTATATCTTCCCCCAGAAAAAGAAGCGGGCAAGATTTTAGAAGGAGAACCTGCTGATCAAGTGAAAGAACTAGTATCCTTATTGAAAAACGAGAAAAAAGTACTTTAGTGTTTGATTGCAGAAAGGGGCTTAAATAATGAGTGACAAAATTTTAGTAATTGGTGAATTAAGAGATGACGAGATACGTAATGTTTCATTTGAAGCGATTGCAGCAGCTAAAAAAATTGATGCTAATGCAGAAGTTGTAGGATTGCTTTTAGGTAGCGGAAATATCGAAACCCAAGGTCAATCATTAATTGCTTATGGTGCTGATCGTGTGATTGTAGTTTCTCATGATAATTTGAAAACGTATACATCAGAAGGATACGGGCAAGCAGTTATGAAAGTGGTTAATGATGAATCACCAACAGGAATAGTAATGGGACACACTTCGATTGGTAAAGACTTAACACCGAAAATTGCAAGTAAATTAAACACTGGACTTGTATCAGATGTGGTAGATATAGAAGATGATGGTGTATTTGTACGCCCTATTTACTCTGGAAAGGCATTTGAAAAAAAAGTAATCACTGATGGAATTACTTTTATAACGATACGTCCCAATAATATACCTGCTCTTGACAAAGATGAATCGAGATCAGGTGAAGTTAGCTCTGTGGATGTGGATATTAGTGATTTACGAACTGTGATTAAGGATGTTATTAGAAAAGCATCTGAAGGAGTAGATTTATCTGAAGCAAATGTAATTGTAGCAGGTGGTAGAGGTGTGAAAAGTGCAGATGGCTTTAAGCCGTTATATGAATTAGCGGAAATACTTGGAGGAGCAGTTGGTGCTTCACGAGGTGCATGTGACGCAGATTACTGTGATTACGCTCTTCAGATCGGTCAAACTGGTAAAGTAGTAACTCCTGATTTATATATTGCAGTAGGAATATCTGGAGCGATTCAACACTTAGCCGGTATGTCTAATTCGAAAGTGATTGTTGCTATAAACAAAGATCCAGAATCAAATATTTTTAATGTAGCGGATTATGGTATTGTTGGAGATCTATTTGAAGTAATTCCATTGTTGATTGAAGAAGTAAAAAAAGTTAAAGTAGCAATGTAACAAACAGAGACAATAGGGTTTGAATGACATAAATTAATCAAGCAAACCCTATTGTCTTAAATATTATTTATCTAAAAAGACAACAATTTCGGTAGAAAAAATCGTCTATAATGGAAATCATACATGGCAATATTCCATTTCCTCTTACAGAATATAGGAAAATGAAATTAAGTTTTATTACATAAAATAAGCAAACTATTAGGAAGTATATGTCATGGGTGATATACTCATAATAAGCTTTAGATGAAGCTTGATGAAAATGTTTTTAAGGAGGTAACAAATAATGGCTATTAAGCATGTAACTGACCAAAACTTCACAGAAGAAACTTCAAAAGGTCTTGTATTGGCTGACTTTTGGGCACCGTGGTGTGGACCTTGTAAAATGATAGCACCAGTATTAGAAGAACTTGATGGTGAAATGGAAGAAAAAGTACAAATTGTTAAATTAGATGTAGATGAAAATCAAGAAACTGCAGGTAAATTTGGTGTTATGAGTATCCCGACATTACTATTATTTAAAGACGGCGATGTAGTGGATCAAGTCATTGGATTCCAGCCGAAAGAAGCTCTAGAAGATCTTATAAACAAACACGCATAAGTAAAAATTACTTGGTGTTGTAACTGAATACCTGTATAATTATAAGAAATAGAGAAAAATCCCTTGTCTGTCATTATTGCTGATAAGGGATTTTCTGATTAAAGAAAACGTAGAGTTCAATGATTAATGTACAGACAGGGCCCATGCTCACCCCATATGTATGGGGGGGTATGACTGTATAACTTAGGAGAATGAGGTTATATAAGGAGTTACATCTTAACTTAGCATTAAAATCTATCAAGCAATGTTTTATATTTTTCTTATCGATGAATAAAGGATTTGACGCTTATGAATGAAAATATAGAGAGAAAACTGTCTATATTACCACAACAACCTGGTTGTTATTTAATGAAAGATAAAAATGGAACTGTTATTTATGTTGGGAAATCGAAAAAATTAAGAAATCGAGTGCGGTCTTATTTTAGGGGGGCGAATGATCGGAAAACACAGCGATTAGTTCAAGAAATTCGCGATTTTGAATATATGGTTACCTCTTCAGAGATTGAAGCATTGATTTTGGAAATGAATCTAATTAAAAAATATGACCCTAGATACAATGTCATGTTAAAGGACGATAAATCGTACCCTTATTTAAAAATCACCTCAGAAAGGCATCCTCGTTTAATTGTTACTAGGCGATTAAAAAAAGATAAAGGCAAGTACTTTGGACCATATCCTAATGTAATTGCTGCAAGAGAAACAAAAAAACTACTAGATCGAATGTATCCTTTGCGAAAATGCAATAATCCATCAGGAAGACCATGCCTATATTATCATATGGGACAATGCAAAGCTTGTGCAGAACATCCACCTTCTATAAAAGAATATCAAGAAATTGTACAAGAGATCAGCTCTTTTTTACAGGGCGGTTTTAAGGATATAAGAAAAAATTTATCGGGTGAAATGCAAAAGGCAAGTGAAGAGTTGAATTTTGAACGTGCAAAAGAAATAAGGGATACTATACAACATATTGATGCTACTATGGAACAACAAAAAATGACGTTAAATGACCAAATGGATAGAGATATCTTTGGATACAGTTATGACAAAGGATGGATGTGTGTCCAAGTTTTCTTCATACGACAGGGGAAATTAATTGAAAGAGATACAAGTGTTTTCCCGTTTTTTGATAGTCCTGAAGAAACAATAGTTAGCTTTATAGGAAGATTTTATTTACATGAAAATCATTTGAAACCAAAACAAGTATTAGTTCCGGTTGGTATCGACAATGAATTAATAGCTGAAGTGCTGGAGACACAAGTGCATACACCATTAAGAGGAAGAAAAAAAGAATTAGTACAATTGGCTTGTAAGAATGCAGAAATCTCCTTGAATGAGAAATTTCAACTAATTGAAAAAGACGAAGAACGAACAATTCAAGCAATAGAAGATTTGGGGGAACAATTAAGTATTGAGACTCCACATAGAATTGAAGCGTTTGATAATTCAAATATCCAAGGGACAGATCCAGTCTCTGCGATGATTGTCTTTGAAGATGGCAAGCCAAACAAAAAAGAATATCGTAAGTATAAAATTCGCGATGTTCAAGGCCCTGATGATTATGATACGATGCGAGAAGTTGTTCGAAGACGATATACGCGAGTATTGAAAGAAAACTTACCGTTACCAGATTTAATTATAGTTGATGGCGGTAAAGGTCAAATGTCTGCAGCGATTGAAGTGTTAGAAGATGAATTAGGTTTAGACATACCTTTAGCTGGACTAGCCAAAGATGACCGTCATAAAACAAGTGAATTGATATATGGTATGCCACCTATAGTGGTTCCGCTTGAAAGACAATCTCAAGCCTTTTATCTTGTCCAACGAATTCAAGATGAAGTGCATCGGTTCGCAATTACATTTCATCGTCAATTAAGAGGGAAGAATTTATTTCAATCTGAATTGGATAAGATCCCAGGTGTTGGTGAAAAGAGAAAAAAACTTTTACTCTCACATTTTAAATCAGTTAAAGAAATTAAAAAAGCATCTATAGAAGATATGAGAAAACTTGGAGTTCCTAGTAATATAGCTGAATTAGTATTGAATCATTTAAATTCACCAGATGATGAAACATAAGTACTGGATATATCTCAAAACCACAAGAAATTTTAACGATTTCTTGTGGTTTTTTTAAAATTTTAGATATGTTGTTGGACCCATTTACTCTTCTGTTAAGTGAACGGCAAATTCAACTTGTTTAATACGCTTATTTATCGACTCCACACATTCACATTCTGTTCCTTCGATTTGTTGAATTGCCTCAGCCAAAAAACCAGCCTCCAAACGAAATTCAGTATCTATTTCTGAACTGAGTCGAAGCACTATTGAATCAGATAACAGTTGGAAAACTCTTTCTTTTCTTTTACTTTTTATGAGTTCTAGTGTACCCCAACCACTTTTCTCAAAGAATAAAATAATGTCTTCTAAGGTATTTATATTAAACTTTCTAGCAATATTCTTTCCTAAAAAATATAGTAATATATCTTTTTCTTCCCCAAATAATTCTGGTAATCCAATATAACGCAGGATGTCATAACCCGCTCCTGGTGTATGTAAATTATCTAATTGAGGTACATCAAACGTTTGGTACTTTTTTGACATCCATTTCATCCTTTCTTTAACCGCATATATAACGATCGATAAACTGAGACTTATATTAGTAAAGGGAAAATCAGCCTTACCACTGATTGATTTGACCAATCACGATATAATCATCCCGTTTGTCTGATTCTTTTTTAGGGATGATAAATTACCATGATAAAAATAACTAATCTCATTATCTATATTATTTATACATTTATCAAGTATACTTGACAATTTTAGAGGTTATTTTAGTTATATTTTATTTTACTAGAATTTTCATGACGATTTCTTGACGGTAATCACAGTTAGAAGTACAATAAACATGTTACATTTTGTACTACTTAGATAAGGCACCGTTTTCTGACAATAAAGCGCTTTATTGTTTAGTAGTATACATAATTATTGAGTGATCAATTGACTAAGGGGGGTAAACATGGCAGAGCATCGTGAGTTTTTCTACAGAAGACTGCATTCGTTACTAGGGGTTGTTCCCATTGGGATCTTCTTAGTGCAGCATTTACTTATTAATCATTTTGCTGTGTATGGGGAAGAAAGTTTCAATACAGCTGCTGGGTTCATGAAGAACCTACCGTTTGTATTACTGTTAGAAATTTTTGTAATCTATTTACCAATTTTGTTTCATGCGATTTTAGGGGTTTATATTGTATTTGTCGCAAAACAGAATACACGTAGATATGGATTTTTTCGAAACTGGATGTTTAGATTTCAACGTATAACCGGAATCGTACTTGTAGTATTTATTGCATGGCACGTATTTGAAACAAGAGTTCAGATAGGTTTAGGAAATGCAGAACTTGATTATAGCCTGATGGAAGGTATTTTAACGAATCCATTCATGTTTTGGTTCTATGTAGTTGGTGTTATTGCTGCAGTATTCCATTTTGCAAATGGTCTGTGGAGTTTCCTTGTTACATGGGGAATTACACAAACTCCAAAATCACAACGTATCTCAACTTATGTGTGTTTGGGCGTATTTTTAGCAGTGAGCTATCTTGGAATTAGATCATTAATTACATTTGCTTATGGAATTTAATTGAAAGAGAAGGAGTGAGTGATTAATATGAGTAATCGTAAAGTAGCAGTGGTTGGTGGTGGCTTGGCAGGACTAATGGCTACAATTAAAGCCGCTGAAGCTGGCGTAAAAGTAGATTTATTTTCTATCGTACCTGTAAAACGCTCTCACTCTGTATGTGCGCAAGGTGGTATAAATGGTGCTGTTAATACGAAAGGGGAAGGGGATTCTCCTTGGCTTCACTTTGATGATACGGTTTATGGTGGCGATTTCTTAGCCAATCAACCACAGGTGAAAGCGATGTGTGATGCAGCACCTGGCATTATACATATGTTTGACCGCATGGGGGTTATGTTTAACCGAACTCCAGAAGGTTTACTAGATTTCCGTAGATTCGGTGGAACACAAATGCACCGTACAGCATATGCAGGAGCAACAACTGGACAACAACTACTTTATGCTTTAGATGAGCAAGTTCGTCGTTACGAAGTAGAAGGTTTAGTAACAAAATATGAAGGCTGGGAATTCCTCGAAGCTGTTATTGATGAAGAAGGCATTGGTCGAGGGATTGTTGCTCAAGACATTAAAACACATGAAATCAAAGCATTCCGATCTGATGCAACTATATTTGCTACAGGTGGTCCTGGGATAATCTTCGGTAAATCAACAAATTCCATGATTAACACGGGTTCTGCAGCTAGTAAACTATATCAGCAAGGTGCAAAATATGCGAATGGAGAGTTTATTCAAATTCATCCAACTGCCATCCCTGGTGATGATAAATTGCGTCTTATGAGTGAGTCTGCACGTGGTGAAGGTGGACGAATTTGGACATATAAAGATGGGGAGCCATGGTATTTTCTAGAGGAGAAGTATCCTGCATATGGAAACCTTGTTCCTCGTGATATTGCTACTCGAGAAATTTTTGATGTATGTGTGAATCAAAAGTTAGGTATTAATGGGGAAAATATGGTTTATCTTGACCTATCTCATAAAGATGCGAAAGAACTCGACATCAAACTTGGTGGGATTATCGAAATCTATGAAAAATTTGTTGGTGAAGATCCTCGTAAAGTACCAATGAAAATCTTCCCTGCAGTACACTATTCAATGGGCGGATTATGGATTGATGAAAATCAAATGACAAGCATCCCTGGTATTTTTGCGGCTGGGGAGTGTGATTATTCACAGCATGGTGGGAACCGTTTAGGGGCAAACTCACTATTGTCAGCAATTTACGGTGGTATGGTAGCGGGTCCAAAAGCAATTGATTACATTGATGGCTTAGATCAACATGTAGATGATTTACCTGATGAATTATACCAATCTCGTGAAAAAGCAGAACAAGAAAGCTTTGATGAACTCATGAACATGGAAGGTACGGAGAATGCTTATCAAATTCATAAAGAATTAGGCGAGTGGATGACGGATAATGTTACAGTAGTTCGTGAGAATGAAAAACTCTTAAAAACCGATGAAAAAATAAAAGAGTTGTTAGAGCGTTGGGATAACATTAATATAAATGACACATCTCGTTGGAGTAACCAAGGTGTTATGTTTACACGTCAACTTAAAAATATGCTACATCTAGCACGTGTAATCACCATTGGTGCATACAATCGAAATGAAAGTCGTGGAGCTCATTACAAACCAGAATTCCCAGAGCGTAATGATGAAGAATTTTTGAAAACCACCATAGCTAAATTCAATCCAGAATCGAATTCTCCTGAGTTTAGCTATGAAGAAGTAGATGTTTCTTTAATTGAACCGCGTAAGCGTGATTATACTAAAAAACACTAGGGGAGGAGTAATATAAATGGGTGAACAGAGTAAAGTTACTTTTATTATAACTAGACAAGACGGCCCTGATTCGACTCCTTATGAGGAAACGTTTGAGATTCCATATAGACAGAATATGAATGTTATTTCTGCGCTTATGGAAATCAGACAAAATCCTGTTAATAGTAAGGGAGAGAACACTACACCTGTAATGTGGGACATGAATTGCTTAGAGGAAGTTTGTGGAGCATGTTCTATGGTGATTAATGGGACGGCGAGACAATCTTGTGCTGCGTTGGTTGATCAATTAGAACAACCAATTCGTTTAGAACCAATGTCTACGTTTCCAGTAGTACGTGATTTAATTGTCGATCGAGAGCGTATGTTTGATGCATTAAAACAAGTAAAAGCTTGGATACCAATCGATGGTACACATGATTTAGGGCCTGGTCCTCGTATGCCAGAGAATAAACGTCAATGGGCATATGAATTGTCAAAATGTATGACATGTGGAGTATGTTTAGAAGCATGTCCAAATGTTAACGATAGCTCAAACTTTATCGGACCTGCAGCAATTTCGCAAGCTCGTCTGTTTAACGCACATCCAACTGGTGAAATGAATGCAAGTGACCGATTAAATGGCTTAATGGAAGACGGAGGTATTGATGGATGTGGGAATTCACAAAACTGTGTTCAAGTATGTCCAAAAGGTATCCCTTTAACCACTTCTATTGCAGCAATGAACAGAGCGACAAATATTCAAGCATTCAAAAACTTCTTTGGAAGTGACCAAGCGTTATAAAAATTTGAACATTAAAGACCCTAACCAATGAACAGGCTAGGGTCTTCATCATATAATATGGGAAAGTGGAGGAAGCTGCGATGAAATCTATTGAGTATATAGATGATTTCAGCTCTTGGGCAGAAGAGTTTGAATTCTTCATAACTGTAGATATTCGTTTTTCTGAGACGGATATGTATGGGCATATGAATAATGTGTCTCCGTTTATTTATTTTGAAGAAGCAAGAATTGCATATTTACGTTCATTGGGACTTTTCAATGATTTTAGTAATAAAGAGGAAGGTATCATTGTTGCTGATCTCCAATGTAATTATTTAAAACAATTATTTTTTGGAGACCAAGTGAATGTTCATGTTAAAACTAAAGAAGTAGGTAATTCTTCTTTTGATGTGCATTATATGGTAACAAAAGGGGAGTTTGATGTTGTTCTTACAGCAAGAGGCAGGTTAGTTTATATAGATGCGAATCTTGGTAAGTCTAAACCGTTAACGGAGAATATGAAAGAAAAACTTTTAGGTAAACCTTTACTAAGGCACAAGTAAAACCGACTCCCTATTAAGGGTAGTCGGTTTTATTAGAGCTTTAATTCCCCCATGCGAAGAAGCTCAACTACGGCTTGTGACCGTCCCTTGACTCCCAATTTTTGCATAGCATTTGAAATATGGTTCCGGACAGTTTTTTCGGAAATAAACAACTCCTGTGCAATTTCTTTTGTTGTTTTATCCTGCACTAATAGTTCAAACACTTCTTTCTCGCGTTTGGTTAATAATTGCTTCGGTTTATACTCGTTGTCCTTCAAATGTTACCCCCTCCTTGCTCTATAGAGCTGCATGATGAAGGGAAATTATTTAGTCAATATAGCTTATGATTATAGTAAAAATTAGTGCGTATATTTGTGCGGAAATCAGTCAGTTACTCAAAAAAGTTTTCAAGAAGTTCATTTTGGTTTACTATAGTAACAAGCCTTACATAAAACAACTTCCATCAATTACATAAGATGAATATATTGGAAATTGATAGATGAACAGTAAGTAGGAGGATGAACGTTGAAAAAGAACGAATTAAGTGATTCAGTAAATCAAATGGAAAAGAGATTACGTTATATATCTGGAATGATCAAGCAAAATGGTCGTAAAATTTTAAACAATTATCCAATCACTTCTCCACAATTTATCGCTTTACAATGGTTGTTAGAAGAAGGAGATTTAACAATTGGGGAACTCTCAAATCGAATTAGTCATGCATTTAGTACAACAACAGATTTAGTGGATCGTATGGAAAAGAATGAATTGGTTGAGCGAGTACGCGATACAAATGATCGACGAGTTGTTCGCATTCACTTATTAGAAAAAGGCAAACATATTATTGAAGAAGTAATTGATAAACGACAGGCATATTTAGGAGAAGTCTTAACGAAATTCTCTGAAGAGGAAAAAAATCAGTTGAATCACTTGTTAGAGTTTCTATATAAAGAGATGAAAATAGTTAACGAAAAATAATCAAACGAAAGAGGAGACATCTTTGTGGACAAAGCGATTGGGGTAATTGATTCGGGCGTAGGTGGACTTACAGTTGTTCACGAACTTATGAGGCAGCTTCCAAAAGAGCAATTAATTTATTTAGGGGATACAGCTAGATGTCCTTATGGCCCGAGATCAAAAAAAGAGGTACAGCAATTCACTTGGGAAATGGTGGATTTCTTATTAACAAAAAATATAAAAATGTTGGTTGTTGCATGTAATACGGCCACTGCGTTTACATTAAAGGATTTAAAAGAACAATTAGATATACCAGTTATCGGTGTTATACAACCAGGTGCCCGCGCTGCGATAAAATCTACAACAAATAACCAGGTTGGAGTAATTGGAACAGAAGGAACGATAAGTAGTGGAGCTTACTCACAAGCATTGGCGAAAATTAAATCGAACATTCAAGTAAGTGGGTTAGCTTGTCCTCCATTTGTTCCAATGGTTGAACGAGGCGTGTTATCCGGTTCCGAAGCAAAAACAGTTGTAACAGAGGCTCTACGTCCATTCTCAAGCAACAAAAAAATGGACACATTAATTTTAGGTTGTACACACTATCCATTACTTAAATCCACCATACAAGAGGTAATGGGAGAAGAAGTCACTGTTATTTCCTCCAGTGAAGAAACTGCACGAGAAACTAGTACACTTCTTGACGTTCACCAAATTATGAATCGAAGTGATCTAGTTCCACTTCATCAATTTTATACAACTGGTGATTTAGAGATTTTTATCGAAATTGCAAAAACAGTATTTCAAGAGTCTCACTTCCAAATGCTAACCATTAAACAAGCAAATATATCAACAAACAAAGTTTGGTAAATAATAGTAAGTTGTATTAATCTCGTACGTAAGTTCCAATCATCTGTTATGGAGGATTGGAACTTTTTTAATTTTTATCTTGCATATAACGGGTAATTCCTCACTCTAGACACTGGGGATTAGAAGAAAGATAAGTAGGGAATAAACTGCCCGCTTGATTCTATTCAACTAATAATCAGTGGGGAAGAACAAAATCTTCCCTGAAAATAGATGAAAAGCTTGCTTCATTGTAATCGCATATAATTTCTGCTTTCACACTAATTAATATCATTTATAGGAAATTTATTCTATTATTGGTCTATTTTCTATATAGGCTCGTATATATAGTAGTACAAACCATCGTGGGAGGTATTTGCATGAAAAAGCGATTAATGCTATTAGCAGGGTCAATAAGTATTGTCACTATTTTATCTGGGTGTTTTGAAGGAGAACAATCACTTGATGAAATTGATCCACCTCAAAATGCACAGGAAGTAGATAATCTTGACAAAGTAGATGAGGAAGATGTTTCAGCTACACCTGAAGAGACGGCTGAGACAGTATCTAGAGACTTGTATCTCCTAGATGCAAATGGAATGGTTGCTTCTCAAACACTAGAACTTCCAGTCCCTGATACAAATGAAGTAGCAGCACAAGTATTAGAGCATCTTGTAAAAGGCGGTCCAGTAACACCTCTTCTTCCAAATGGCTTTCAAGCGGTGCTACCAGAAGGTACCGAAGTACTTGGAGTTAATTTACAAGAGGATGGAACAATTATTGTAGACTTATCAGAAGAATTTACCCAGTATGAAGAAAATCAAGAAGTACAAATACTCGAATCTGTTACGCATACGTTAACACAATTTGAAAATGTGCATAAAGTTAAGTTACGAGTAAATGGTCAAGACTTAAAGGAAATGCCAGTAAATGGCACCCCGATTAATTCTGGTTATTCAAGAGCAAATGGAATCAATATAATTAACAATGATACGTTGGATTATCTACAGAGTGAACCTGTGACAATGTATTATCCAGTCGAACAAGAAAATAATCGTTATTATGTGCCAGTAACGCAGTATATTGAAACTAATGAAGATGAAGCAATTGCTAATATTATAGAAGAATTGATTGATGGTCCTGGATACCAATCAACAGTTGTCAACGTATTTAATCCAGAGGCTGGGCTTGCTTCTGAACCAACATTAAGTAATGGTATTCTTGAGGTAGTATTTAATAAAGAAATATTAGCTGATAGTGAGCAAGGGATTATAGCTGATGAGGTTATGGAAACTATGGTTCGTACACTTACGGAACAGCCAAATATAGATGCAGTTGATGTAAAGGTGGAGAATGTAGAAAAAGTTGTAAATGAAAATGGAGAAGCATATACAGAACCAGTAACAAAACAAGTATTCTCACCAAGTGAAGAATTATAATAATGTTTTAAATTATAACCTCTATTACTACATTTTAAGTAGTATAGAGGTTTTTAAATTTGTTAAGATATAAATAGTAGTTATAACAATCTTATGAGAACATATGGATAATGTTTCTTTTTGAAAAAATATGATAAGCTATTCAGTGTACAATTGAGGAGGAAGAATTAAAATGAGAAATGATCAGAGACAAGTAAATCAATTAAGAAATATAAACATAACAACTAATTATATATCGCATCCGGAAGGGTCCGTACTGATAGAAATGGGAAATACAAAAGTTATATGTAACGCAAGTATTGAGGATCGTGTCCCTCCGTTTATGCGGGGTCAGGGTAAAGGATGGATAACTGCGGAATATGCCATGCTCCCTAGAGCTACTGCCCAGAGAAATATTCGTGAATCTTCAAAAGGAAAAGTAAGTGGAAGAACGATGGAAATTCAACGACTTATTGGTAGAGCATTACGATCAGTTGTTGATTTAGATCAAATTGGAGAGCGTACAGTTTGGATTGATTGTGATGTAATTCAAGCGGATGGAGGAACAAGAACAGCTTCTATTACAGGAGCATTTGTAGCAATGTCACTTGCATTCTCAAAATTAGTTGAAGCAAAAACATTAAAAAAAATGCCAATTCATGATTATTTAGCAGCTATTTCTGTAGGGGTGTTAATAAACGGAACAGAAATTCTAGACCTGAATTATGAAGAAGATTCGGAAGCAGCAGTCGATATGAATATTGTGATGACTGGTGCAGGAGAGTTTGTGGAAATTCAAGGTACAGGAGAAGAAGCGACCTTTACTCCTACCCAATTACAAAATATGCTAAAATTAGGTGAAGAAGGTATTCAGCAACTGGTGAAAATACAAAAAGAAATTTTAGCAGATAAATTAATTATAGATATGGAAAGATAATTGTAGGGAGTAATGTAATCATATGAAAAAAATAATTGTTGCTACTAAAAATAAGGGAAAGGCTAAAGAATTCAAGGAATTCTTTGCTAGCTTTGATATTCAAGCAATATCATTATTGGATTTACCTGAATCTATTCCAGATATTGAGGAAACAGGAACTACTTTTGAAGAAAATGCAGCTTTAAAAGCAGAACAAATTAGTGAACGTTTTAATACAGCTGTTATTGCTGATGATTCAGGATTAATAATTGATGCTTTAAATGGACGACCTGGTCTATTTTCCGCAAGATATGCTGGTGAACCCACTAATGATCAAGCGAATATAGACAAGGTTCTACAGGAAATGCAGGATGTTCCTGATCAAGATCGTCATGCTAGATTTATTTGTGTATTGGCTATAGCGCAACCCGGTGAAGAAACAACTTTTAATACAGGGTATTGTGAAGGGTACATTCATAGAAACCAAAAAGGCGATCATGGATTTGGATACGATCCTATCTTTATTCCTAAAGGATATGATGTGACAATGGCTGAATTAGATCCAGATAAAAAAAATCAAATTAGTCATCGTAAAAATGCGATTGATCAGCTTGAAAAATGGTTACATACATTATAAGTCACCAATTGGAGGGGTTACGATGACTCGTGTATTAATAACTAGTGACAGTCATGGTTTGACTGAGGAGCTAACAGAAATAATGGATCAACATGATGAAGTTGATTGGTATATTCACTGTGGCGATTCAGAATTAGATTTTGATGCAGAAGTGTTACATCCTTTTTATAAAGTTGGAGGGAATTGTGATTTCGATCCCCGATATCCAACTGAAGAAATAAAAGATATTGATGGAACTAGATTCTTTATTACACATGGACATCTCCATCAAGTGAAATCTGGACTTACCACACTTTCTTATGCAGCAGAAGAACATCAAGCTAAAGTTGTTTGCTTTGGACATACACATATTGCTGGTGCAGAAAAAATTGGAGAACAATTATTTATCAATCCAGGAAGTATTCGTATGCCGCGAAACCGCGTGGAGAAGACGTATGCTATATTAGAATGGTTAGATAATGAAACGGTTTCTGTTCAGTTTTATACAGTGGATGGACAAAAAATTAAAAATATGTCTTATTCAACAATACTATAAAAGTTTAGTCAGTAACTTTTTTTGTTACTGACTAAAACTTTTAAAAAAACTGTTGACAAATTGTTTACTCGGTCATATAATATTACTTGTCCGTTAAAAAAGACGGCATACATAATGATTGAGTAGAGATAGACTTTGCGGGTGTAGTTTAATGGTAAAACCTCAGCCTTCCAAGCTGATGACGAGGGTTCGATTCCCTTCACCCGCTCCAAATTTGTCCCAGTAGCTCAGCTGGATAGAGCAACAGCCTTCTAAGCTGTGGGTCGCAGGTTCGAATCCTGCCTGGGACGTTAGGTTAACCCTTGTAAACACAATGTTTATGAGGGTTTTTTATGTTGACTTATTGATCTTCCTAGTTTTATTCTATGGTTACGATAAAGGGATTCAGTTGGTAGCTAGAATCCTTTTTTCATAGGGTGGATAATATACTTCTATAAATTCTAAAGGCATATCATTTGGCAATTTAGTCATAAATTCATGATAAAGGTTGGTTTATTTAATAGTATGATGTATTCTAATCACAAATAGTTGGATTTATATTTTTGCAGAAATTGTTTAAAAGTTTGCCGTTTATTTAGAAGATATTGTCACAGCGATGTAGTAGAATAACCGTATAGGAGGATAAATATGGTAACTATAATTTACTTGTCGATAATAATTATTTTTGCTATCGTTATTGTATTTTTATTGAAGCGTACAAAGAATATGGAAAGGGAGCATGAATATAACATTGATGCGATAACGGAAGAAGTATCGGCAACAATGGAAACACAAACCTCTGAGTACGAGAATATGTTGCATAATGAACATCAACGTTTTGAGATTGAGCTCAATAAAGAAATAAATAGATTTAATAAAATTATAAGTGATAAAAATGATTATATAAATAGCTTGAAGGCATTTTCCATTAATAGCGGTGAAGTAGAAACTCATAACATTTTATTACATGTAAAGGATATGTTAGTCAAACAAAATCTAGTACAAAAAGAAGAAATGGTGATTCTCGGTAATCTTTTTGTTCCTTACAACAAAGGACTTGAATTAAAGACGAAACAAATTGATCATTTCATTTTGTTGCCTACAGGAATGTACATTATAGAAACGAAGAAATGGTCAGGTACAGTTTTACATGGAGTTTCTTATGGTCAAGATGAAACGCTAGATTTGTTAATTCATTCGATGTTCCCGTATGATGATCATAAAGAACATACGATTGTAATTAAAAATGATGGTGTACCTGAATCCTTGCAAGCAAATGTAAAAGTAATATCCTATGGAAATCCATCTAACCAAGTAATCGAGACAGCATTAAAACTGAAACACTTTTTAGAAGAAGCGAATCCGAAGTATAATTTTGTAGAACCGATTGTGTATTATAATTGTGCTTCTCAAAATCATACGGTTGTGAAAAATTATTCAAATAATGACCGGGTTAATATCTTTACAGATGAGAAAAGTCTCTATACTTTTTTCTTAGAAGAATTAACTACAAAAAATAGAAAGTATCAACATGAAGAACTTGCTGATATAACTAGCTATATTATAAATAAAAATAGTATGGGAAATGTAGATCAATAAGTGACTATTAAACAATGATGAAAAACGAAATCAACGAGCATCTATCAATGAGATAGGTGCTTATTTGCTAAATAGATATAATCTTATAGATAGGGAGTTCTATAATTATTCGACTTTTATGATTATTTTTATTTTTACACTTGCTGTTAAGTTATAGTGCTTTTGGTCGATATAAAGCTCATGATTGCACAATTACTTATAGCAGGAGGTAACACAACTTGAAGAAGAAAAAAGGAATCAAGAAATCAATTAGTTTAAGAAATAGATTAATAATAGCGTTTCTTATCATATTATTAATCCCTAGTATCGCAATCGGAGCAACTTCTTACCAAAGTGCAAAGAATAAGATTGAGGAAAGTATGTTAGACTCTGCCCAAAAGAGTGTAGAAATAATGAAACAAACCATTGATCAGTTTATGAATGACCAAATGGATAGTATCGAATACTTATCTACTGCAATTGATCCATCGGATATAGAAGATAATGCAGATGAAGCTACGGGCAGAATTCTAGAAAATATGCAAAATTCGAAAGATGTAGCTTTTGAACAAACATATGTAGGAACGGAGACGGGAGAGTTTATGAATTTTCCTACATCCTTTAAAAATCCACCAGATTATGATCCAAGAGAGCGACCTTGGTATCAACAAGCGATGGACAATCAAGGAGAAGTAATTGTAACAACTCCTTATGTATCAGCTTCTTCCAATCAAGTGGTGGTGACACTTGCGAAAGCTACTGCTAATAACGATGGTGTTGTGGCAGTAAACTTAGAGTTGGCTAGTTTGACAGATATAGTTAATTCAGTCACTATCGGTGAAGAAGGGTATTTGTTTCTATTAGATGAAGCGCAAAATTATATCAGTCATCCCAATTATGAGGCTGGTGCTGAAGCAACAGAAGATTTTTTCACCAAACTATATGACTCAGAAAATGGGAAGTTCAACTATCTTTTTGAAGGGGATCAAAAACAATTAGCATTTGCTACAAGTGAAATTACAGGTTGGAAAATAGCTGGGAGCATGTTTAATAGTGAAATAACGCATAATGTGAGCCCAATTTTAAATACGACAATCCTTGTTATTACGATTGCATTAGCTCTTGGAGGAGTATTAATTGTATTTATCATTCGCTCTATTTCTAAACCGATTTATCATCTTGTAAGTGCAAGTAACACGATAAGTCATGGAGACTTAAGCGATGAAGTACACTTACATCGAAATGATGAATTAGGCACACTTGCTCAATCGTTTAATAAAATGCGAGAAAACTTGAATGGAATTATACTTCAAGTTAGAGATAAATCAAATCATTTAGCATCTTCTGCAGAGCAATTAAATGCTAGTACAGAACAAAATACCTCAGCAACAGAACAAATTTCTTCATCCGTACAAGAAGTAGCTGAGGGGATGAATAGTCTAAATAACAATATAACGAAAAGTTCCAAATTAGCGAAGGAAATGACGGAGTCTATTTATACTATCGAATCGAGCTCGAATGAGGTTTCAAATACAGTTACCAATACCATTTCTGCTGTTAATGAAGGGAATAAAGCTCTGAATACGACAATTAGTCAAATGAAATTTATCAAAGAGAATACACATCAACTATCAAATAATATTCAAGATTTAGGTAATCAATCAGAAGAAATTAGCAAAATTATTGATGTTATTACAGATATTTCCGAGCAAACAAACTTGTTAGCTCTAAATGCAGCAATCGAAGCAGCCAGAGCAGGAGAGCATGGGAAAGGATTTGCTGTTGTAGCTGATGAAGTAAGAAAACTTGCCGAAAAGTCTTCCCAATCAGCTGAACAAATAAAGACAATGATTAACGCAATTCAATCGGAAACTGCGAATACTGTGAGTTCAATGAAAGCTGCAACAACAGAAGTTGAAAAAGGTATTAATATCGCAAATAATGCAGATCAATCATTCTCGAATATTACTGGATACGTGGATTCCATTACGAATCAAATTACGAGTGTAACTACTGAAATTGAAGAAATTTCTACTGCGACGAAACAATTTACTTCTATATTTGAAGGAGTAGCATCCATTGGTGACACAGTATCAAATGAAGCAGAAAATGTTTCTGCATCTACACAAGAACAACTTGCATCTATGGAAGAAATAGCAAATTCAGCATCTGATTTAACATCTGTAGCTGAGGACTTACAACAATTAGTAGAGAATTTTAAACTGTCTAGAAATTAAAGAACGTATCATTACACTGAAATGCGAGGATGAGGCTCCAGATTATATTATGGGCCACATCCTCGTTCGCAATTCTCGATTTTATTTTGAAGTAGTATAAGAAGATTGAAGATGAATAGGCTGCAGCTTTGAATATGTTTATTGAAATCGAGTTGTTACAGAGGATGAGAAAGAGCAGCAGGTTATAGATATTAAAGAAATTGTGGAATTAGATGAAATAACAAATTATAGATGGTGAATTCCAGGGTTTGGATTTAGAAAACCTCAATGGATGATTCAATAAAATTCATATAACTCTATAATCTATAAGCTTAAATTATCTTTGAGTAGAGCATAAAAAACGAAGACTTATATAAGTCTTCGTTTTTTATCGGATAAATTGTTTAAACTATGATTGTTTCTATCTGATGAGAATCTAATTTGCTATTAAATAACGGATCTATAGGTTGATCTGTTATTATTCGGTCTATCTGATCAAACTTTGCAAAAACAGCACTAGATGATTTCCCGATTTTTGTGGAATCAATAAGCGCAATTACTTTTGAAGCTCTCCGTATAATTTCTTTTTTTAATTGAACTTCATATAAATTAAAATCTTCTAAGCCATTTTCAAAAGATAGTGCATTTGCTGAAGTAAACATGATATCTATATTGACACTATCTAATATATCTATTCCTAGTGTACCTTCAATAGATGCTGATTTCTTTGTAACTACGCCACCAATTAAGATTGTAGTAATATCAGGGTTGTCTTTTAACTCAAAGGCGGTTTGAATTCCACTAGTTACTACAGTAACTCGTTTTGAAGATTGATTTAATAAACGAGCTAGTTCTAGTGCAGTGGAACTAGCATCTAATAATATACATTGTTTTTCTTCGATAAGTTCAAAAGCATTTTTACATATTTGTATTTTTTCTTCTTTGTTTCTCTTTTTCCTTGCACTAAAACTTGTTTCATTTTCATTTTCATCATTAATGACGGCACCACCATGTGTTCTTGTAAGTAAACCATCATTTTCCATTTTGTTTAGATCTGCCCTTAATGTAGCTTCAGATACCCCTATCTGTAATGCTATATCTTTCACAGTAATTCGTTTTTGTTCTTGTAATAGGTTAATAATTTTATTTCTTCTTTCACTAGCAAACATTTTCATGAAACTTCACCCTTAATAAGTAATCTAATTTCATATTAGGGTATTTTGTTCATTTAAGCAATAATGAAGTATATTTATTTTCGTTTTATTTTCGAATTATTTATTTATGATTATATATGAATTGAAATAATAAAATACGAAATAAATTATTGACAATTCGAAAATGAATGATAATATGTAACTATAAATTGAAAACGATTTCAATAAGATGAAAAATTGAAATTTGTTTTAAATAAATGTTAAGGGAGATGAAAGCATGGAGAAATCGGTAGAAAATAAAGAGAGCACTAAGCAGCAAGAGATACCAACACATATGAAAGCTGTTGTAGCATATAGCCCTAAAAATTATAAATTTGAAGAAAGGGTAGAAACTCCAAAACTAGAAAACGATAAAGAAATAATTATAAAGTTAGAGGCTTGTGGAATTTGTGCAGGGGATATTAAAGCTTATGATGGTGCGCCTAGCTTTTGGGGAGATGAAACACAACCGGCATATATTAAAGCTCCAATGATTCCTGGTCATGAATTTATTGGTAAGATTGTGCAAAAAGGGAATGAAGTATCTGATTTTGAAATTGGTGATCGTGTAATTTCTGAGCAAATTGTACCTTGTTGGGAGTGCCGTTTCTGTAATCGAGGCCAATATTGGATGTGTGAAAAGCATGATTTATATGGATTTCAAAACAACGTAAATGGTGGAATGGCGGAATATATGAAATTTACAAAAGAAGCGATTAATTATAAAGTACCAGAGGATTTGCCGATTGAAGATGCTATTCTCATTGAACCATATGCTTGTAGTTTACATGCCGTACAACGGGCGCAAGTACAGCTAGGAGATTTTGTTGTTCTGTCTGGTGCGGGTACACTTGGTTTAGGAATGATTGGTGCTATAAAAAAATCAGGACCTGCTAAGTTAGTTGTATTAGATATGAAAGAAGACCGTCTAGAACTTGCCAAACAATTCGGAGCAGATATTGTTCTTAACCCTAGTAAGACAGATGTTGTTCAAGAAATTAAAGATATGACAGAAGGCTATGGATGTGACATCTATATAGAGGCTACTGGGCATC
The DNA here is from genome assembly GCF_000340475.1 of Oceanobacillus kimchii X50. Taxonomy (NCBI): domain Bacteria; kingdom Bacillati; phylum Bacillota; class Bacilli; order Caryophanales; family Bacillaceae; genus Oceanobacillus; species Oceanobacillus kimchii. The sequence goes on along the minus strand of NZ_CM001792.1, from coordinate 2,120,649 downwards.
CAAAATCAGTGGAGCAAGGATTACATGCTATTCGTAAATTAGGTAGATTTATAGAATTTAGTGTGTTTGGAGAACCTGTAACGGTAGATTGGAGTATTATTAGCGATCGAAAAGAACTAGATTTACTCGGATCACATCTTGGGCCATATTGTTATCCGTTAGTTATTGATGGAATTGCAAATGGAGATTTCCCTACTAGTGGAGTAGTGACACATCAACTTCCTTTAGAAGAGTTTGAGAAGGGATTCGAATTAATGAAAAAGGGAGATAAGTCACTAAAAATAATATTGAAACCGTAAGAGGTTTCCACTATAAAGGGGGAGAAACTTGTGCGAAGTTTAGGGCAAAATCAGACTTTTTTGGATAAGATTGGTATTCCTTCCAATTTAGTATGGGGTTATTTTGGAGTATTAATCTTCATGATGGGTGATGGATTAGAGCTTGCTTGGATTAGTCCGTACCTTGTAGATCAAGGATTAACTGTCCAGCAAGCAGCAGTACTCACTACATCTTATGGTGTAACAATTGCAATTGCAGCGTGGTTATCTGGAGTACTAGTAGAGGCATTCGGTCCAAGGAAAACAATGACAATGGGATTAGTATTATATCTACTCGGACACGTTCTGTTTGTTGGATTTGCTATGCCAAATTTAGTCTATGAATTAATGATTCCAACATACGCACTACGTGGCTTTGGATATCCGTTATTTGCATATTCATTTCTTGTATGGGTTACTTATCGTACACCAAAACATCAACTTGGAACAGCAGTGGGATGGTTCTGGTTTGTGTTTACTGGAGGACTAAGCGTATTAGGTGCATATTATTCTAGCTTTATGATTAATTGGGTTGGGCACATTCCTACTATGTGGAGTGCGGTATTTTGGGTATTGTTAGGGGCTTACTTTGCTTTAATTGTTAACAAAGATAAGTTTGACCTAGAAGAGAAGGAAAGCAAAAGTAGTAAATTTAAAGAATTGTTAAATGGAATAACTATTTTAAAGCGAGAACCTAAAGTCGCTGTAGCGGGTATTGTCAGAATAATTAACCAAGCGTCGCAATATGCGTTTCCTTTGTTTTTACCGATTTACTTATCAGGTCAAGGAATTTCAACAACAGTCTGGTTGAACATTTGGGGAACTATCTTTATTTCCAACATTGCATTTAATTTAATATTTGGTTATGTTGGCGACAAATTTGGATGGAGAAACACAATTACTTGGATTGGTGCGGTTGGATGTGGTGTATTTACGTTAATGATGTTCTATGTACCACAAGTGTTTACTGGAAATGTATTCTTAATTGGAGCAATTGGAATGTTATGGGGCGCATGTTTAGCTGGTTTTGTTCCACTTTCAGCTTTAACCCCATCTTTAGTTGGAGACGGGGACAAAGGCGCTGCAATGTCTATTTTAAATCTTGGAGCAGGATTATGTGTATTCGTAGGACCGGCACTTGTTGCTCTATTTTATGATTTCATTGGTACACAAGGATTAATGTGGTTACTTGCGGGATTATATTTTGCAGCAGCTATTATGACAAGATTCTTGAGATTACCTGAAGAAGAAATAGCAAAAGGTTCAAAGGATGAAGCTGTCGTTTAATAATGAGTAAACTATACACTGATATTGCGTGAACTCGTCTAATATTAGTGTAAACGCTTTATTTTGAAATTAAGATTAATTGAATCATAATGTGAGGTGCATACAATAATGAAAAAACTCTTAAATAATCCAAATCATGTAGTAGAAGAAATGTTAGAAGGTTATGTTAAAGCACATCCAGATTATATAAAACAATCAAATCAAAATAAACGTGCTCTAGTAACTACTCGACAAACAAAAGAGAATAAGGTTGGTATTTTGATAGGTGGAGGTTCTGGACATGAGCCTGGATTCCTAGGATATGTTGGTGAAGGAATGGCAGATGGAGTAGCAGTTGGAAATATCTTTGCATCTCCCTCTCCTGATCCGATTCTTGAAGTAACAAAGGCAATTGACAAAGGAGCTGGTGTTGCCTATCTGCATGGAAATTACGCTGGAGATGTAATGAATTTTGGTATGGCTGCAGAGATGGCAGATTTAGAGGAAGATATTGAAGTAAAGATTGCATTAGGCTCGGATGATGTAGCCTCTGCTCCGAAAGAAGAAAAAAAGAAGCGTCGTGGGATTGCTGGTGAGTTCTTTATTTTCAAATCTGCTGGAGCAGCTGCGGATTTTGGTTATGACTTAGACGATGTAATTCGAATGGCAGAAAAAGCAAATGAAAATTCTCGATCAATGGGAGTTGGTCTATCACCATGTGCTTTACCACAAACAGGTGAACCAAGTTTTGAGTTAGGTGAAAATGAAATGGAAATAGGTCTTGGTCATCATGGGGAACCAGGAATTGAAAAAGGACCATTAGCTACTGCAGATGAAGTAGCAGAAAGACTTGTAACGGATATTTTAACTGATATGCCTCTGACAAACCAAGATGAAGTAGCTGTTTTAGTAAATGGATTAGGCTCCACTCCACGAATGGAATTATATATTATTTTTCGAAGAGTAGAACAAATACTATCAGAAAAAGGTATTCATATCTATCGTTCATATGTTGGTGACTATATTACTTCTTTAGAAATGGGTGGATGTTCCGTTACTTTAATGAAACTAGATGATGAATTAAAGAAAGGAATTGATCACCCTGTCAATTGTCCAATGTTTGTTCAGAAGTAGACCAACCGAAATAGGAGGATTAACATGGAATTTACATCAAGAGAATTTAAAATTTTTTTTCATAATATCGTGGATATAATTGAAGAAGAAAAAGATTATTTATGTGAATTGGATCGTAAAATTGGGGATGGAGATCATGGTGTTACAATGTCAATCGGCTGGCAAGCAGTGAAGGAAAAATTAATGAGTGACCTATCGGATGAAGAAGATATAGCTAAGATAAATCTAACTGTTGGCAAGACATTTTTGAATGCAGTTGGATCATCAGTTGGGCCGCTTTATGCCACAGGATTTATGAGAGGTGCAAAACAAGTAAAAAATAAAACGATATTAAATGAAGAAGATTTAATCAATTATTGGATTGCTTTTACTAAAGGGATTAAAGAAAGAGGGCAATCCGATATTGGTGATAAAACGATGGTAGATACACTCGCTCCATTCGCTAGAGAATTAGAGTCAAAGTATAATATAACTGAGGACTTTTATGCTTCGTTTGAAAGTGCAGTTATAGAAGCAAAAAAAGGAATGGAATCAACAAAGGATTTAATTTCTAAAAAAGGCCGTTCAAGTAGGCTAGGAGAAAGATCGATAGGTGCTCAAGATCCAGGAGCAACGTCTTCTTATCTTATTCTTCAAGCATTTTTATCCTTTATAAAAGAACAACAGTCACAAGCCAGTTAATATTAATTTTAAAAATAAATAAAAAAGGAGTCAGATCAGAAATTCTGATTCTTTTTTTTGATAAAAAACAATAAATACGAAACAAAATAAAAATAAACGAAAATAAACAATTGAAAATATTTGTATCATGAACTAAAATGAAAATATAAAGTGAAAATTAGGAGGATACAACATGAAAATTGGAATTGGTAGTGATCATAATGGATTTGACCTAAAAGAAGCCATTAATCGATACTTATCTGGAACAGATCACGAAATAGTAGATTATGGTTGTTATTCTTGTAATGTTGTTGATTATCCGGATGTTGCATTTGAAGTTTCCAAAGCAATTAGTAATGAAGAAATTGATAGAGCAATTTTAATTTGTGGTACGGGTATCGGTGTTTGTATAGCTGCTAATAAATACCCTGGCATTCGTGCTGCTCTTGCTCACGATGTTTATTCTGCAGAAAGAGCGCAATTAAGTAATAATGCTCAAGTAATCACGCTGGGTGCTCAAATTATTGGTGAAGAAGTAGCTTTAAAAGTTGTAGAAGCATATTTAAGTGTAAACTGGCAAGAAGGATCAAAGCGAAAAGTCGATAAAATAACGGATAATGAGAATAAATTTTTAGCGAAACAAAATCAAGAAGTAGCTGCAGATACACATTGTAGCTAAATCCAAGGGGGATGTGCTCCATGCAGTCTTTACTATTTGATTTTTTAAGAGTTACTGAGTTAGCAGCGATTGCATCAAAACCATGGGTAGGAAGTGGTGATAAAATTTCTGCTGATGGAGCTGCAACGAAAGCGATGAGAGAACAATTAAACAAAATGAAAATGGATGGAACGGTTGTTATTGGAGAAGGGGAAATAGATGAGGCTCCAATGCTTTATATAGGGGAAAAGGTAGGTCTAGGTAATGCATTAGCTGTCGATATCGCTGTAGATCCAATAGAAGGCACAACACCAACAGTAAATGGCCAGCCAAATGCTATAACAGTAATTGCAGCTGCACCTGAAAGTACATTATTACATGCGCCTGACATGTATATGAAAAAAATTGTAGTAGGTCCTAAAGCAAAAGGGGTTATTGATATAGAAGCAACTCTGGAATTAAATATTTCTAGAGTTGCAGATGCAACAGGAAAAAAAATTGAGGATTTAAATATCCTTATTCAAGATCGAGCAAGACATCAAAAATATATTGATAAGATCAGAAATATTGGAGCCAACGTAAATTTATTTTCGGATGGCGACGTCATATATGCAGCAGCTACATGTATGGAAGAATTAGATATTGATATGTTTTATGGAATTGGAGGAGCCCCTGAAGGTGTGTTAGGAGCTGTAGCAAGTCGTTGTTTAGGAGGAGAAATGCAAGCAAAGTTAATGCCTCGAAATGAAGATGAAATTAAAAGATGTAATAAGATGGGGATATATGAAATGGAGGTACCGTTGAGTCATCAACAATTGGTCTCAACAGATGATTGTATATTTTCTGCTACAGGAATTACCTCTAATTTATTTTTAAAAGGAATTCAGAGAAAGAATGAGCATTATATAACACATTCAGTTCTTGCAGATGGTAAAACTAAACAGCTGCGTTATATTGAAAGTAATTATCCAATGATGCAACTTGTATAATTTACAAATTATAAAAAACAGCGATGAATCATTCATCGCTGTTTTTCTATTTCATGAAAATTAGACCGTATTTTTCCTGCATGTAATTAGCACTTTATCTATTCTATTGTGGTTTAAAGTGCTTTACTCGTTTTTCAAGAAATTTAATGCTGTTATCTGGGGTTAACAACATTATTTTTTTAAATATCGGATCGTTAAAAAATATATCTAATTGCTCAATAACTCCTTGACTTATTAATTTCTTCTGATTTAAATAACGATCTATTTTTCTTAATTTTTCCTGATCGTCTCCTTGTCTTGCTACTCCAATATGAAAACCATGCGGAGGTCGAAAAAAATGTTCCTCAATTTTCCCAAAACCAATACCTTTCTCGATAATTTTATATAGAAATTCTTCATCGTATCGTAACTCTTTTACCTCATTATATAATTTATTAGGATTATTCAAGTAATATTGAATAATTGGATTCATCTTTTTATAGTAGTCTTTTACTTTGAAAAAATGGAGCCCTGTAAGTCGTTTTGAGTTGGGACGAATTGCATTACTATAAGGAACGCCGATTTTCTTGGAATGCTTTTTATGAACGTCTAATAAAGTTGGCTTTTCTCGAATAATTAAAAAGTCGATATCTCCAATATAAACATACTTAAAGTCCTTGAATTCCTCATAAGGAATTAAAAAACGCAACATAGTTCCAATACTACCTACCATTTTTGATGGGTCTTCTAGATTAATATATTCGCCTAGATACCCTTCAACAACTTCGAAATTAGGTGAAACTTGATTTCGGATTAGTTCTAAGGCTGTATTTTCATTTGCTGAAAGAGGATCTTTAGAAAACACCTTCACATAGTAATTAGGATAGCTTTTTAAAATGCTATAAATATAATAGGGAGCATATCGGGTGTAGTTTCCAAAAACATAAACAGCTATACATATTTTTTCCATTAACGTTCACCACCTATATTGAATAATGTATATAACCAGTCTTCAATATTGTGTTCTATAGTCCAGTTGTTTTCTATATTTTTTCGAATTTCTTTTTTTAGGGTTTGATGAAGTTTTTGATTAGCTTTTAATTGATTAATTTTATTTATAAATTTTCTAGGGTCATCGGAGTTAAGAATTAATGTTTTTGCATTTGGCGATGCCCAGTCTTTAATGATGCCAATATTAGTTCCTAATACAGGTATTCCACAAGCGTAAGCTTCCATAGCAGGGTTTGGTAGACCTTCATTTACTCCAGTAACGAGTAATAAATCAATGGAGTTATAAAATGTTGGCATATCTTCTCTATCGATTCGAGTTTCTTTTGTTGCTTCTTTAAATTGAACTGTAGAGTCATCTTTAAAATGATCTTTTATTGCTTTATATACCGTGTGGTAATTCTTCGATCTTTTATCGGCATTACCTACCCAACCAATCGTAAATGTCGATGTATCTGTTTTAGTTAATGGCATTGGCTTAAATTTGTCTGTTTCAACAAAAGCTTTAATATATTCTACATGTTTATCTGGACAGTATTTTTTAATTGTATTGGCTAGTTTCCTATTAACGGCACCAATCCTATCTATTTTATTAATTACTTGTTTGATGTACCGATAATTTGGCTTGATTTTCTCAGACCATTCACGAAAATCGTCTTGGTTTGTGGCTAGATAACTATATGAACCAGCAACAGAAGAATATACATGGACATTGTATTGAATTAGGCGTTCAGCTGTCCACAAACCTAAGGTTGATATAACTTCATATTCTTTGTTAATTACTTTAACGCCTTTTCCCTTTACTAAGTTTATAAAATCATGATAAGACATTATTTCTAAGTTCGGGTGATATTTCTGCAAAAGCAATGCTCTTTGTCCTTGAATCCACCATAGTCGATCATAGATTAGGATATGCTTTCCTTTTATTTGGCTGCCGATTATTGATTTATTTATCATTATGATTTCCTCCAGTAATTAAATAACATCTTATACATAGTATGAAATAGTAATTTAGAGGTGTTAGGAGAAGTGCGTAAAAAAGCTATAATTAGTTTTTCACCTTTATCACGCATGTAGATGGTAATAACTTCAGCGAATAAAAGTGCTTAAAGTTCACACTATATTATCTAAAAATTGAACAGCAATCTATATTTGTCAGAAAAGTATATTATAATTATAGGATTAGAGATTAATTAAATATAGGGAGGGAGAATATTGAATAGGGTAAATAGATTTTTAAATCAACAGTACAATAACACCACTCATTCCATAAGTGGAGGCAATCAACAAGAAGATATAAAAGATTGTGTCAAGGAAGCTTTAGGAAGTTTTCAAAATGAGAATAATGAATTTAACCCAAAGATACTGGAAAAAAGAAAAATGAAAAATTATAAATTGATATGTGTTGAAATTATGTCTATCTATCCGCTAAGAATTCCGTTTTATATACTTATCCCCAATAAGAAGAAACGAAAGCTTCCTGTTGTTCTAGCGCTTCATGGCCACGGCCATGGAATGAAAGAAGCTATTGGTCTAAACACGGATAATGTAGATAGTGACTTTACAGGTATTCATAATAAATTTGCTGCAAAAATAGTACAAATGGGTGTAATTGTTGTAGTACCAGGGATTATTGGTTTTGGGGACCGTAGACTGGAAGAGGATATGAACGCAGTACCACCATGTGAAAATTCATGTTTTAAAATTGCAAGTCAGCTATTGTTAATGGGAAAGACAATTGCAGGTTTGAGGGTTCATGAGTTAATACGGGTGTTAGACTATATTCAAACTATTAAAATGGTTGATCAAGAGAAAATAGGATGTTTCGGTTTTTCTGGCGGGGGATTAATTGCGGCATTTACTTCAATTCTTGATGAAAGGATAAAGGCAACCGTACTTAGTGGATATTTGAGTACTTTTAAAGGAAGTATTATGCACAGAAGACATTGCCTTGATAATTATATACCAGGAATACTTAAAATTGGAGAGATGGATGAGTTAATTTCTTCAATTGCTCCAAGGCCACTTTTTATAGAATCAGGAAAGGAAGATCAGCTTTTCCCCTTGCATCAAGTAGAAATAGCTATGAAAAACCTATTAGAGATTTATAAGGGAAAAGGAGCAGAATCTGAGTTAGAATACCATTACTTTAATGGAGGTCATGAAATCAATGGGGAAAAATCCTTTTATTGGCTAATACAGAAACTCTTATACAATTAATTATCTTATACAGGGCAGACAGCTCCGATTTAGATATTCAAAATTAGATTAACATACAACTTCTAAATAATGGGTATATTACTTATGGGAATGAATTTCATAGTTACCAAGTCTATATTAGAAACCGAATACTTAATGGAATTTAAATATTATTGTGCGGATTATAGAAAAACATGATTTTGATTGTAATGAAACACGGTGATCTACAGGAAGAGCACTGAGCTTGAAAATCCACAATGAAAAGGTGGGCCTCTTTTCCTAGTTAGTTGCAGCCGTCTCTGCTAAAAAGCAGTCGGCTGCAATGGAAATTAAATAGCACAATGTTCAGATTTTTTACCAAGTATCTTAATTATGAAATTGATGCATGGAGGTGTCTATATGAAAAAAGTTGTTTTAATAGGTGGTAGCGGAACAATTGGGACAATCTTACAAAAGGGGTTAAAACGGGAATTTGATGTTCATAGTCTTGATATTAACGTTGATGAAAATAATGATAACGCTAAGAAAACAGATGCCAAGAATTTGGCAGAACTTATCGATAACATACCAAGTGGAACAGATGTATTAGTAAATCTGTTATCCACTGGTAATGCTGGCAGTCTTGTTAATATTTCTGAGATGAATAATATGGTCGATGTCTACTTCAAAGCTTCTTATAATATTCTTAAGGCAGCAGTCGAATTAAATATTCCAAAGGTTGTTTTTGCAAGTAGTAATCATGTTACGGATTACTATGAGTCTGGGGGGAAATCAAAGTTGGGAAGAAAAATTAATGTAAACGATTATCCGTATTCAGAAGGATTGTATGGAGTACTTAAACTAGCTGTAGAAAATATAGGTTTTGCGTTTAGTAACCAATATCCTCTTTCGGTTATCAATTTGAGAATTGGAAGTGTAAAATTAAATGAGAAAAAAGAAATTTATAAAAATATAGAACGTAATCGTCATACATGGCTTTCAGAAGTAGATACAGTTACCTTGTTTAAAGATGCAATTATAAGTGATATTGAATATGGAACATTCTATGGTGTTTCTGATAATCCTGATAAACCATGGTGTAGCGATAATGCGAAAGAAAAACTAGGGTTTATTTCAAAAGTAAATTCAATTGATATAATTAACTGAACATAATGATCAGGATAGAAAGCGATCTGTGATAGGCACTTTCTATCCTGATTTTTTATGCTCCATTCTATATTTACCAGGAGTAATCCCTTCGATTTTTCTAAATGAGCGTATGAAGTTTTGGGAATTATTGTATTGCAACTTTATAGCAATATCTTTAACGGATAAATCTGTATCCAACAACCAATTTTTTGCTATGTTTAATCTATATTTCAATAAATATTCACTGAATGTGGTTTTCATCTCTTTTTGAAAGATACTACTAAGGTAATTAGGATTATAATGTAGCCTAGCTGCAATGGAATCCAAAGATATAGCTGTATCATATTCTTTTTGTATTATATGAATAATTTTATCCGAAATGGTTTTGTATTTGGATTCAGTACGTTCCTCCACTTTTTCGATAATAGGATAAATAAGATTTTCTTTAAACCATTTCTGTAAATCATCTGAGGTTCTTAGATTTTCCAGTTCATGAACTAAAGGTCTTTCATCTAGTTTTTTTAGTTCTACACCTAATAATTGTTTTAATTCTATTAAGTCATACAGAAATTTAATTATAAATATCTGATATTGGTTATGATTAAACTCCTTATCAAATAAGGTGTTAAATAAGGCTTTCAATCCTTTATCTGCTTTTTCACGATCAGCGACTTTAATGGAATCAAAAATGGAATTTTTATTCGTTGTTGGTAGTTGTCCACTGAAATTATGATTCCTGTCTAAATTTTCATAAAAAATAATCGATTCTTTACCTAATTTCAGTCTATATTTTAGTGATTCCATTCCTTGTTTATAAGCATCTTTTGTCGTGATTAATTCGGTGTATGGAAGGCTAATGCCGATACTAACAGGAAGATCAAATTCTTTGCGAATTTTAGATTGAATCATCTGTGCTAATTCATTTAAGTAGAAATGGTATTCTTCTTCAGACTCAATGTTCAATGTAAGTATTGTTACTTGTGTTCGGTTAATAACTACAGGTGTAAACCGTATCTCCTCTTCTAAGGTATCTTCAATCATAGCATTAATTGCAAATAGAATTACATCTTCTTCCTTTAATTGGTAGTTGGACTCATCTAACGAATCAATTTGCAATGTAAATAAGGAAAGCCTCGTCCACGATTGATAATAATTAAATGATTTTAATTTTGCCGGAATTTCCTCACGTTTCATCTTACCTTGTAATAACCGTATAATAAAGAATTGTCTTAGTTGGGTAATTTGATTTTGTAGTCGGGATTCTAATTCTACATTTTTATCAAGCATTTGTTCGATATTAAATCTTATTAAATCAAATTCATTTTTAGTTTTTGTACTAAATTTAGCGGAGGTAAAAGTTTTGGTAAAGAAGTCTTGCAAATGCCGAATCGGCTTATAAAATATACTAATACCGATAATTGCTACAATTAGGGATATGATCAATAAAATACTGCAAACTAACAATGTAAACCATCCGATAGAACTGGATTGCTTATTAAGATCACTTATTTTAACCAGTGATACGTATGTCCAATTATTATAACTAGATGTTCTATACGTTACTTTATAATCTATATCTTCAATTGTCGAATTGAATTGACCTTTACCTGTGTTCACATCTATAAGAGAATGGAAATCTTCATTTTCGTTTATGTTGGTGCCTACACTATCTGGATCACTATGTGCGATAATTTGATTAGACTCGTCCAATATAATGAACGTTTCCGATACTATTTGCTCGGCCATGATATTATTTAAAGTACAAGTGGGGATTAATGCACCAACCATTCCAGTTTTGTCTGATGTAAGAAATGGAAGTTTCTTAATTAGATTTATATAATAGTTACAATTATCACGAGCATCATGAGTTAGAACGATGTCATCGTATTCTTCCAAAATCCAGTAAGATGACTTTTGGTAAGTCATATATTTTTCGTGAATTTTATTATAATTATTATGTTCAAGGCGAAGAAGGCCATTGTTATTAATGAGCCATTCATGTTTCAAACTAACCATAATTACATCTTGAATACCTGTTTCTAAAGTCTGCAGTTGTCCCAATTCCTGTTTAATATTGTGGTATTTAATAAATTTTTCAGCATTTAAAGGGTCTCTCAGTATATCTTGTGTAGATGGAGAGCGGACAAAATGTGTAAGAGAGTTATCAACGCTTTTTAAAACTTGCTCGACGTTAGTTTGTATTTGATAAACACTTTGTTGTTTCTCTTCTGCTACATTAGCTTCGATAATTTCTGAAGATCGTAAATAAGAAAAAACGCCAACTAATATTACGGGAACAGTACTTAATACGATTAAAAATGTAATTAATTTATAATAATGCTTAATTGAATTTTTTTTCATGTACATCTACCCCAATTAGTGCATACTTTTTGAAGCTCTAAGTCGTACTGTTTTTTGCTTGCTGATTCTCCATGTTTCTTTTTTTATCAAGGTTTTTAAAGGATAAATACGAAATTCCCATAATTACTAATCCTGTTGTACTAATTGAAAAAAAAGGTATAAGACCAGGAATACGCATAAATAGATAATATAATCCACTAATTACTATCATCATAGTAATTGTATAATGTAAATTAGTAAGTCCAATTAAGATTGCATACTTAATATATAGCCATCGCGATAAGTTGTAATTTACATATAAGGGAAATATGTAAAGAATTAGAACTAAATAAATAAATCCACATAAAAATAGCCCACTTAGCAATAACGGGTATATCGGATGTTCTGTAATCGAACCAAGAAATGATAGGTCGACAAGGAGAATGAGTCCAATTGTTACAATAATAATGGTAAATATATTCGATTTTAAAAATTCCTCTTTATAGGTACTCCAGAAAGTCTCAAATATTGGTATCTCGGTTTCTTTTTTTAACCACTTTCTAATAACTCTGAACATAGCAACGGTGGCAGGTGTGAAACCGATTACAATTAATCCCAATAACGTAAATAGCCCCCAGAGAATATTTAAATACGCCATTCGCATTATCCAAAGACATAACCAATAAAAATTGCCCCAAATGCCTCCAACTTCCATAAATCAACCCTCCCTCTATAATAAACATCTACTGTGTTTATTAATGATAGTAGCACAATAGATTTGCAATACAATAATCATATCAACACATCCATGATACCGCTTTCAAATAAATTGATTATTTTTTAACTAAAATCTAATAAAATGATTGATTAATGTTGTTAATTATATCTAAATTATAAAAATTCTGCAAATTGTGAGAAAGTGATTATGTACAACTTTAATTTTTTTAAATAACATTAAACTATCACAAATAAATTTTAGGGAGGTTTAGATTTATGAACAAAATAAGATTTTTATTTACTAGTTTTTTTCTTATTTTAATTTTTGTTTTAGCAGCATGTAATAACGAAAATGCATCAAGTGAGGGAAATAGTGATGATTTTGCTGAAGATGAAGTTTATTCGTTTTCCATTATGGCAAATCTTCATACGCCAGAAGTACCCGGAGATGTCATTTTGGATATTTTGGAAGAAAAAACAAACACGGATATCGAATTTCAGTGGGTACCAGATAATAACTATGAAGATAGGTTAAACACAGCATTTGCTACGAATACACTTCCAGAAGCAGTCTTTATGAAAAATCAATCAACATTTATGCAATTTAAAGATGCAATTAGAGATGATCAATTTTGGGAAGTAGGCCCCTATTTGGAAGAATTTGAAAATCTAAGTAATCTGAAAGAAGAAGTACTAGAAAATACTAAAGTTGATGGCAAAATCTATTCTTTATATCAAGGAAGACCATTATCAAGACAAGGAATTATTTACAGAAAAGATTGGGCTGACAATCTAGGTCTTTCGGCTCCAACAACGACTGACGAGTTTATGGAGATGGCACGAGCTTTTACTGAAGAGGATCCAGATGGTAATGGTAAAGATGATACATTTGGACTCACCGATCGAAGTGATTTGGTTTATGGAGCGTTTAAAACAGTAGCCTCTTGGTTTGGCACTCCCAATAATTGGGGTGAAAAAAATGGAGAGTTAGTCCCAGAGTTCATGTTTCCAGAATATAAACAAACGATGGATTTTTTTAAAGAAATGCATGAAAGCGGATACATTAACAAAGATTTTCCGGTGACAAGTAAAGTTGATCAGCAAGAATTTATTAAAAATGGATCTTCAGGTATATATGTTGGATCTATGGGTGATGTTGTAACACTATATAATGATGCTGCAGCTATTAATCCTGATGTAGTATACGATGTCCACAATCAAGTTCAAGGACCTAATGGTGAATATAATACATGGGCAATTCCTGGATACGGTAACTTAGTAATGTTTCCAAAAAGTACGGTTGAGTCTGAAGCAGAATTGAAAAGACTACTTGGATTTTTTGATGCATTAATGGATCCAGAACTAGCAAATACCATTTATTGGGGAGTGGAAGATGAACATTATTCTGTAAAAGAAGGTGGAGCCGTCCCAACTGAGGATCAGGCCTTATATGATAGAGAAGTAAAGCCTTATCAAGCGATTGAAATTGGAGAGGCAGAGACTAATGGTAGATATGAAGGATTTTTTGAATACGAGGCAAAGGCGAAATCAGAAGAATTGTTCAAGGATAATGAGAACTATTTAATTCATGATCCAACGATCACATTAGATTCTGAAACTAATATTCAAGATGGTGCTAGACTACTGCAAATCATGACAGATGCAACTTATCAATATATCCTTGGACAAATCGATGAAGAAGGATTTGATGTCGCTATAGAAAATTGGAAATCTCAAGGTGGAGAGGCGATCATTAAGGAATTTAATGCTTCTTATGCAGAACAGAACTAATCCAAGTACGAGTTTTTGACATTATAATTATTAAAGATTTAACGGCCTTTTCTTAATAATCAATAGGGAAGGGTCGTTATAATTTACAATTTAAAGAACGTTATTAAATCAACTTCTCTGTCCTGATTGTAACAGGCAGGAATACTCCAGTTTCAAAGATGATGAAGCTTAGACAAAGAGGAAAAGTGGGAAAAGAATGCCCTCTGATAAAGATCACTTTTGGTGATATCAGGAATAGGCTCGCGATTTCGTTCTTTGTATCATTTTACAAGGATGTTTATTGATATTAATGAGAATGTGCAGATGAATTAATTGCGACTTGATCATTTTTTAATCGTAGTTCTACTATGAGATACATAGATTCTTTTCCTTGTTTATTCTTCATTTTTAATAATAATTTACAAACAATAATCATTAACTAAGAAATTCATCTATTTCAATTTAATAAAAGAAGTTTCAATGAGTTGATAACATAATGATTATCGAAGATACAGTAGGATGAAATTAAGATTAATTAAAAGCAGATTTGTAAAAATAAAGGACTGTCAAGGAATATACTTTCTGGACACGCCTGTTAAAGAGAGGGAGTTGAGAATGGAAAGTGCCACAATTAAGAAAGGTCGAAAACATGAAATATTACGAAACATCAAGAAAAACAAATTGATTTATTTGATGATCCTTCCGGGAATTGTTTATTTTTTTATCTATAAATATTTACCGATGTCGGGATTAGTGATTTCCTTCCAAGATTACAAACCCTACTTAGGAATTAGTGGAAGTGACTGGGTAGGATTTGAGCATTTTGAACGTCTGTTTACTAGTCCAGATTTTTGGATGATTTTTAGAAATACACTCATACTATTTGCTTTACAAATTATTATTTTTTTTCCTATCCCAATTATCATTTCTTTAATGTTAAATGAAGTGAGACATTCCTTGTACAAGCGGGGGATACAAACACTTATATATATTCCTCATTTTATGTCCTGGGTTGTAATCGTTTCCATTAGTTATGTAATGCTAACGTTGGATGGGGGAATTATCAATTCATTAATTGAGTATTTTGGATTCGAAAAAATAAATTTTTTAATGAATGAAGAATGGTTTCGACCAATGTACATTCTTCAGGTGATTTGGAGGGAAGCTGGTTGGGGAACAATCATCTTTTTAGCAGCGATTACAGGTGTAGATCCGCAACTGTATGAAGCAGCAAAAATGGATGGTGCCAATCGATTGCGACAGATGTGGCATATCACATTACCAGCAATCAGAAGTGTTATTATCATCATGCTAATCCTGAAGATTGGTGATGTGCTAGAACTTGGTTTTGAACATGTGTATTTATTATTAAATGCTTCGAATAGAGAAGTTGGAGAAATATTTGACACATATGTGTATACTGCTGGATTACAAC
Organism: Oceanobacillus kimchii X50; assembly: GCF_000340475.1. Lineage (NCBI taxonomy): Bacteria > Bacillati > Bacillota > Bacilli > Caryophanales > Bacillaceae > Oceanobacillus > Oceanobacillus kimchii. The sequence goes on along the minus strand of NZ_CM001792.1, from coordinate 2,105,049 downwards.
AAGGACAGTTTAGTTACAGTACAGCTGTGGGTTTCTTTAAAGGGGTGGTCGGACTTATATTAGTAATTTTTGCAAATCGACTAGCAAAACGTTTTGGTGAAGAAGGAATCTATTAATATTTTTGAAAGGAGGAGTTCATATTGCGAGATAAAATATCAGTAGGCAGTAAGATCTTTGACGTTGTCAATTACACATTATTGGGGTTATTAGCACTAGTTATGGTTATTCCTTTTGTCCATGTAGTGGGTAGCTCGTTTGCAACGAGTGCGGAAATTGCAGAGACAAGTTTTCTATTATTTCCAACAGAATTTTCTTTGAATGCATACAAATATATCTTTTCCACTGACACTATTCTTCGTGCATTATTGATTTCTGTTACGGTAACAGTAGGAGGAACATTATGGAGTATGTTTTTATCGACACTAACAGCATATGGATTGTCAAGAAAAGATCTGGTCGGGAGAAGATTCTTTAATTTTTTGATCGTATTTACTATTTTGTTTAATGGAGGAATGATACCTACTTTTCTAGTGGTTGAACAAACGGGATTATTAAATTCTCTTTGGGCTTTAATTATCCCCGTTTCCATTAATGCATTTAACATGATTATTTTAAGAAGTTTCTTTATGAATCTTCCTGCTGGATTAGAAGAATCAGCAAAGATAGATGGAGCAAGTGATTTTGGGATTTTATTCCGAATTGTAATCCCATGTTCACTACCAGCCATTGCTACCATTTCATTATTTTATGCTGTAACTTATTGGAATACGTATATGCACGCTATTTTATATATTAGTGATTCTGCTAAATGGCCAGTTCAAGTGTTGTTAAGACAGATAGTAGTTCTAGCGAGCGGTATCAATTATGATGGTGCGACATATACAGATGTACCTCCACCAGAAGTGACCGTAAAAATGGCAACCATTGTTGTCGCTACAGTGCCAGTTCTACTTGTATATCCATTTTTGCAAAAGTATTTTGCAAAAGGAGCATTACTAGGTTCGGTAAAAGGTTAGAAGGACCTGAATAAATAATGGAATGAATGGAGGGTGGTGTTTATGTTTTGTAATATCACTGACTTTGGAGCAAAGGGAGATTCTATCACAGATAATACTGAATTCATTGCATCTGCAATCAAGAGATGTGCTGACAGTGGAGGAGGTACGGTCTATATTCCAGCAGGAACGTATTTGACGGGACCAATCCTTTTGGTTAGTCAATTAACAATTTATATTGAATCAGGAGCCAAACTGGTATTTAAAGATGATTTTTCAATTTATCCACCAGTTAAAACAAGATGGTCGGGGTATGAATGCTATGGATTTTCACCATTGTTATATGGTAATGGTTTAACGAATGTGTCAATTTTAGGGGCAGGTCGTATAGATGGCCATGGTGGAGCTTGGTGGGAAGTACATCATTTATTAAGAAAAGGAGAAGAATATGATCACCCACAAACGAAGAAGATAGCTGAATTAAATACATTTTTAACTGAGCCTAAAAATACCAATCTTGTAGAATGGTCATCACAATTTCTTCGACCACCTTTACTTCAAATGTACGATTGTAATTCAGTAACTTTGGATGGTATTACATTAGAAAATTCACCGTTTTGGAATACACATTTCGTATATTGCAACAATGTTACTATTCACAATGTTAAATTCAAAAACCCTTCGGATACACCAAATGGGGATGGATTAGATATTGATTCTTGTTCAAATGTTCGAGTATCAGATTGTCACTTTGATGTGGGTGATGATTGTTTAGCATTTAAGTCTGGAATCAATGAAGATGGTAGGAGGATAGGCAAGCCGACTGAAAATGTGACAGTTACAAACTGCACGATGCAAAATGGACATGGTGGAATTGTAATGGGAAGTGAGAATTCTGGTGGTATTCGAAATATTGCAGTATCGAATTGTATGTTTATCGGTACTGATCGTGGCATCCGCATAAAAACGAATAGAGCCCGCGGAAGCTACATTCGTGATATTTTAATCAATAATATCTATATGGATAGTGTTCTCTGTCCATTGGCGATTAATTCATTCTATAGACATGGTGTGGATAAAAATGATTATTCATTGAATGATGCTACAGTTATAAAAGTAACAGATAAAACTCCGCGAATTGAGAATATTCATGTCAGTAATGTAACAGCGAGAAATTGTCGTTCAGCTGCAGGATTTATTTATGGACTTCCTGAGATGTATGTGAAAGATATTACTTTACGTCATATTTTATTTGAGATGACAACTAATCCAGATGAAAAAGGCGGGGAGCCAGATATGGTAAAAGAACCGTTATTCATGGCTGGAGAAGGCGTTTATTGTAAGTATGTCGATGGAATTGAATTTCATCGTGTCAGGATTGAAACAAGACAAGGACCTGCTCTTCACTTAGAAAACGTTATTAATGTAGAATTAGATCATTTAATTATGAAAAGCAAACACCGAAATACTCCTATAGTTACAGTCAAGGATGTAGCTAATGTATGGACTAATCAAGGTAGTAAGGAGGCGCATGAATTTGAAAACATTTAAAAATCCAATCATTCCTGGTTTTTACCCTGATCCTTCCATTTGTAGGGTAGACGAGGATTATTATTTAGTAACTTCAACATTTGAATACTTTCCAGGGGTTCCGATTTTCCACAGTAGAGATTTAGTGAATTGGAAACAGATTGGTCATGTATTAGATCGACCATCCCAACTGAATCTTAATGCTATACCTTGTTCAAGAGGGATTTACGCACCTACCATTAGATATCATAATGGAATTTTCTACATGATTACAACCTTTGTTGAGAGTAGAAAAGGACTAAGAAGAGATTTTTATGTTACTGCAGAAGATCCATCCGGGCCTTGGAGTGATCCAAATTGGTTGGGTACAACACCTGGTATTGATCCTTCTTTATTTTTTGATGATGATGGAAAAGTTTACTATACCGCAAATCGTCAACCACCAGATGGACAAGAGTATCCGAAACATATGGAAATCTATCTGCAGGAATTAGATTTAGAAAGCAAGCAATTAATAGGTGATAAGTACAGCTTGTGGGATGGTGCGTTGAAAAATGCTCATGCACAAGAAGCGCCACATCTATATAAAGTGAATGGCTGGTACTATTTAATGATTGCAGAGGGTGGTACTGGGTTTACTCATGCGGTTACCATAGCAAGAAGTAAATCTGTATTTGGACCATATGAATCCGCAAAAACAAACCCAATATTGACACATCGACATTTAGGAAGAGAACATCTGATTAGTAATATCGGGCATGCTGACATTGTTGAAACACAAAAGGGAGATTGGTGGATGGTATGTCTTGGTTCGCGCCCTTATGGAGGGCATTATCGTAATTTAGGAAGAGAAACATTTCTTGTCTCTCTGATTTGGGAAAATGAATGGCCTGTTATCAATCCTGGAAAAGGGATCGTTGAAGTGGAATCGGCTTTTCCTGATTTAGAAGAAGAAATATGGCCGAAAGCTCCAGAGAGGGATGATTTTGATTCAACAACACTTTCATTACAATGGAATTTCATCCGAACACCATATGAACCATTCTGGTCTTTAAAAGAGCGCCCAGGCCACTTAAGATTAAGATTAAAATCAGAATCTATTATAGATCGAGTTAATCCAAGTTTCATCGGGAGACGACAACAACATAAAAGTTTTGTTGCTACTACATTACTGGAGTTTGTTCCAGAGAAAATTGGAGAAGTAGCTGGGATCGTTTTACTACAAAACAATAATTTTCAATTTCGGATGGAACTTATGCTAGATAATAATTCTAACACTATACAACTAGTAAGAAGAGATAATGGGGTAGATCAGGTGATTTCTCAACATCAAACCAGTGAGAGTAAATTATATTTAAAGGTAGAGGCAAAAGAGCAAGACTTTTATTTTTATTATGGAAAGTCACTCAATTATCTTCAACTACTTGCAACTCAAGATGGAAGAATATTAAGTACCGATATAGCTGGTGGATTTGTGGGGACCTATATAGGCATGTATGCCAGTAGCAATGGAAAGGTAAGTAATAATAAAGCAGATTTTGACTGGTTTGAGTATAGAGGAACTTTTCAACAATAAGTTATAGAAAAAGGAGGGTAATATGAATAAATTAATTGAGCTGAATGAGAAGACTGCAATGACATGGGCAGAAAAAGCATGCAGGAGCATTATGAATCAATTTCTTCCAAATCAATTACCACCGCAGAACAAGTGGCATTATCACCAGGGTGTATTTTTAAGTGGAATGGTAGAAGTATGGAGAGAAACTGATAATAAGGAATACTATGATTATGTTAAAGAATATGTTGATAAATTAATAGATAAAGAAGGTAATTTCTTATTTGCTAGAAGTGAATTGGATGCTGTACAACCGGGGTTATTGTTAATAGTATTGTATACTCATACTGATGATAATCGGTATAAAATTGCTGCTGGAAAACTGAGGAATTTACTGAAAACGATTAACAAGACTAGCCAAGGCGGTTTTTGGCACAAAGATAAGTATCCTTATCAAATGTGGCTTGATGGTTTGTATATGGCAGGTCCTTTCGCCATTCAATATAGTCAATTGTTTAATGAACCTGAGCTTATAGACTTGGTATTGTATCAAGAGCAATTAATGCGTGAACATACAAAGAATAATATAAATGGATTATACCATCATGGATGGGATGAAAAAGCCGAGCAATCATGGGCAACTTCTTCTGGTAGAGCACCTGAAGTTTGGGGAAGAGCGCTTGGTTGGTATGCTATGGTACTTACTTATTTTATAGAATTACTTCCAAAGTCACATCCAAAATATGGAGAATTAAAGCTAGTTCTAAAAGATTTATTCGATAGTTTAATCGAGTACCAAGATCAAGAATCTGGTATGTGGTATCAGGTAATTGATAAAGGTCATTTAGAAGATAATTGGTTAGAAAGTTCCTGTTCGTGTTTATTTGTTTATGCCATGGCTAAAGCAGTTAACAATGACTTCGTAGATGGAAAATATATAAAGAGTGCGAAAAAAGGGTATGAAGGTATTTTGAAGAAGTCTACTCAAATAGATTCAAATAATAATTTCGTCTTAACTGATATTTGTATCGGGACTTCTATCGGAGATTATGATTATTATGTAGGCAGAGAAACAATCAATAATGATTTACATGGTGTTGGAGCATTCATATTAGCGAGTATAGAGTTGCATAGATATTTTAAGCTATGAACCATATTTGGAAGGAAGAGGCAACGAAATGTACCGTTTAATAAAAATATTTCTGATTGTTTTGATAGTTATGTTGGTATTGGCTGGATGTGGAGAAAAAAAAGATACTCTAGAGATTTTGTTCTTCTCTCAGATTACTGAAGATATAGAAGATGACGTAATCAATGAACTTGAACAAATTTATCCAGAATCTACTAAGCAGTTTCAAAGTAAATTTTATGCATCTGTCTATGAAAGATTGATCGGTGAAATAGCAGCACATAATGGCGATATTTTAATTGTTGAAGCGGATATGCTTACACCAGGAACATTTGATTCAGAAGGTCTTGTTCCTTTTAAATTAACAGAAGACCGTAAGAATCAGATATCACAAGACTATAAACTAATCTATAAGAAGACAAATGAAGAACAAGTTTATGCTATGCCAATAAATAAGAAATCTGCTTTATTTGAAAATCTTGATATTGAGCTAGATACGGAGTTAGTTGCTTTGGTACCAATTTATAGTGAACATCAAGATTTAGCCGTACAAATAGGAATGGAATTTTCAGGATTTCGATAAGACTACTTTCCATTGGAGGGAACTATGAACCAAATAAATTTGTTTCTTGCAGGTGATTCAACAATGGCTACTTATGATGTAAAAAGAGCCCCACAAATGGGGTGGGGTCAAGTGTTGGATCAATATTTTAATGAACAGGTTAAAGTTTGGAATGAAGCAATGCCAGGCAGGAGTACAAAAACATTTATTCAAGAAGGTAGGCAAAAACGTATTTACCAACTAATAAGGCCAGGTGACTATTTATTTGTTCAATTTGGACATAACGATTCTAAAGTCGACAGTAATCGTTATACTGAACCATTTACGACCTATAAAGAAAATTTAGGGATATTTATCAGTAATGCTAGAGACAAGGGAGCTTTTCCAGTTTTATTAACTCCTGTTCAAAGGAGAAACTTTAGTATTAATGGGAAAATAGTCGATAAACACGGAAATTACCCGCTTGCAATGCGTGATCTTGCAATAGAATTAGCGGTACCTCTAATTGATATTACTAAAAGAAGTACCATTATGCTTGAAAATATCGGACCGGAATTATCTAAACATTTATATATGTGGATTAAAACGGGTGATTATAAATACTATCCTGATGGCAAGGAGGATAATACTCATTTTACTGAACTCGGCGCAAACAAGATCGCTCAGCTTGTAATAGAAGGAATAAAGGATTTACGGTTACCTATTGCAAAGTTTATCAAATAAAAGATATAAAATAATTTGAGGAGGATTTTAATATAAATTGAAAAGCGCTATGCGAATCATCTAGTGGAGATTAAGCGTTACGACTCTACTAAATTATGAGAGAAATTCTTAATGGAGAGGGTGTTTGAATTTGGAAAAGTTATCTTAACGTATACCCATGTGGATTGTATGATTTTTGGAGGAGTTACACTTATGGATGCATCGTTGAAACTCTTGCAAATAAGGCATCAATTTATATGAATTGGCATATTTTAGCTATTGATGGAGGTTGGTTAGCTCGATAATAAAATCACTCATAATTTAATAATTTTTTAGAAGAACAAACTGTCTGGTTCTGTTCAACAAACAAGTAGTGTGAGAAGAAGGCCCCCGTTGAAAGAAGATTAACCTATGGTAAGGAGGATGAATATGAGCAAGAATTATGCATTGGTTGGTACAGGAGGAAGAGCAGAGTTTTTTTATGGAGCAATAGCGAGAGATTTTAAAGAAACAGCAAAACTGGTTGCTTTTTGCGATATAAATACAACAAGAATGAACTATGCGAATCAATTACTTACAGAGAAGTATAATCATCCAGAAATACCATCATATAAATCAAATGATTTTGAGACAATGATCAAAAAAGAAAAACCCGATACAGTTATCGTGACTTCAATAGATAGGACTCATCATCATTATATAATCCAATCATTAGAACTCGGCTGCGATGTTATTACCGAAAAACCGATGACAACAGATGTAGAAAAGTGTAAGCAAATAATGGACACCATCCATCGTACAAAAAACCAAGTACGTGTTACTTTCAATTATCGTTATGCTCCACATAACACAAAAATTAAAGAGCTAATTTCTAGTGATGTTATTGGTGAAGTGTACTCGGTAAATTTTGAGTGGGCTCTAGATACACAACATGGTGCTGATTATTTTAGAAGATGGCACCGAGATAAAAGAAATAGTGGAGGGTTACTTGTCCATAAAGCAACTCATCATTTTGATTTAGTGAATTTTTGGTTAGGAACAACTCCAGAAACGGTATATGCATTAGGTGATTTACGTTTTTATGGTAGGGAAAATGCTGAAAGTCGAGGAATCACAAACTTTTATCAAAGAGCACATCAAAATGAACGAGCGATCAATGATCCTTTTGCAATTAAATTAGAGGCAAATAGTCATTTGAAAGCAATGTATTTAGAAGCGGAGTATGAAGATGGGTATCATCGTGATCAAAGTGTGTTTGGTGATGGAATCAGTATTGAAGACACACTAGGTGTACTAATTAAATATAAAAGTAAAGCGATTCTTAACTATTCTTTAAATGCCTATATGCCTTGGGAAGGATTTATTGTTGTATTTAATGGAAGTAAAGGGAGATTAGAAGTACAAGTGAGGGAACAATCATATATTAATTCAGGTGGATCAAAAACAGATGAAGGAAAAGTAAGGGAAAAATCTATTCGTGTTCTCCCAATGTTTGGCAAACCATATGATGTGGAGGTCAAAGAAGAAAAGGGTGGACATGGAGGAGGAGACCCTTTATTACTTAATGACTTATTTGGACAATCGAAAGAAGATAAATTTAATAGATCTGCAAGTCATACAGATGGAGCAACATCTATTCTTACTGGAATAGCCGGAAATATGTCTATAAATACCGGATTACCAGTTCGAGTTGATGATTTGTTAACATTATAGAAGAACGAAAAATCCCCGCTGAATGAATTTTTGCTTTTGAGAAGATGGAAATTAGTCGAGATAGATGTACGAAATCTAATCGTATAAATAAAAAAGAATAACAAAAAGCAGATGAAATATGATTTAAAACGGTATCAGTTTAAATAATTAATTAAACTAGTTAGGTCCGTATTATTTCATCTGCTTTAATATATTTATTTGAATTGTAGCATCTTTATCTAGTGATTAATAATCATAAAATATATGCTTTCGGGTATTTCTATTCCATTTTTATTTGTTAAACCAATTTACCGTTTTTATCAGTCCATCATCAAAAGATGTTATTGGCTCGTATTTTATAATTTCTTTAGCGCGTTGTATATCAGCCAATGAATGTTTAACATCTCCCGCACGATCATTTGTGTAGGTAGCTGGGATGTTTTTTTCTAAAATTTTGTTAATGCGATCTACTAAATCATTTAATTGTATTTGTGATCCTGTACCGATATTAACTACTTCGCCTTGTAATTTTTTTGCAGTAGCAGCAAGTAGGTTAGCAGACACAATATTATCGATATAAGTGAAGTCTCTTGATTGTGTTCCATCACCAAATATAGTAGGTGATTGATTATGAATAATTGATTCTATAAACGCAGGTATGACTGCGGCATATTTTGAATGCGGATTTTGTCTTGGACCGAACACATTAAAATATCGTAAGGAAATCGTTTCTAATCCGTATATTTCATAGAAAACTTTACAGTATAGTTCACCTGTATATTTACTAACTGCATAAGGTGACATAGGATTAGCGGCCATACTTTCTTGTTTTGGTAGCTTTTTGTTATTGCCATAAGCAGAAGAAGAAGCTGCATATACAAATCGACTGACACCTTCTTCTACTGCAGCATTTAAAAGAGTAAGTGTACCGTTCACGTTTGCATAATTAGATAGTATTGGATTGTCGATTGATTTTGGAACGGAAGGAATAGCTCCTTGATGTAATATTATATCTACATCTTTAATTGCCTTTTTAACAATAGCTTTATTTGTAAAGTCTCCGTTAATTATCTCTACTTGATCACTAATATCTGCTATATTATCTTTATTTCCAGTACTAAAATTATCTAGTAATCTAACCGATTCTCTGTTTGCTACAAGCTTTCTTACTATATTTGATCCTACAAATCCTGCACCACCAGTAACTAAATATCTTGTCAATTTCATTCCCCCTTTTTAATTTGATAGCTAGATCTAGATATACTATGAAAGTTATAAAAATACGTATAGGGGGGATATAATTGATTTCACAAAATAGGCAAATATTTTCTTTATTTACCGGTGGATTATCGTTTTAAAATCATTTGTACAGATAAGATCTGTGCATGCATCCATTAGTTGTTTATCTGTAATTTTCCACGTGTGTTGATTATGAGATTCATTACGAAAAATAACATGATTAAATCTGTCTATAGAATAAATTTTATATCCATTATAAATGCAGTCCTTTTGAAATTTAGCGTCGGAACCATACTTACATCTAATGAAAGACACTTTTGACAACACTTCTTTTTTAAATGTTAGAGTGGAATCTACTACACGATTTGTATATTGGTTTTCTTTATTAGAATGTAAGATGCCAAGAAAATTGCTCTTTTGAAAATATACATAAACCGAACTCTTTCCTATAATATCTACTTGTTTGTTGTTTTGATAAATAGACCAAATGGATTCTAAATAATTAGGGGCATAGTAGTCATCATCATCAAATTTTGCAATATAATCATAAGATGCTTGTTGAGATGCAAACATTTTACACTCGCTAGCTGTATTCCACTCAGGCATTTGAAAAACAGATACATTCGAATAATTCGCAGCTTTGGATAACCATGTGTCTATATTAATGCTATCATTATTTAGAATGATAATTAATTCCTTGTTATCTAAAGATTGTGAAATATAGTTTTGGAAGATGTTTTCCATCATATGGTCTCGATTCGTACAAGTAATAATCGATATCATAAACTATCACCTATTTAGAGATATTTCCGTTGCCCAATAAAAATACTTTAGCATTTCCAGTTAATCCATCAGTTACATTTTTCGTATCATACACTTTTTTTGCGTGATCTAGTATTTCCTGAACAGGAATGGTGGAATGATCTACCAACAAGACAACAATGTCCATTTTTTTCAATAATTGAGGAGTTAACTCCGTACTATAATAAGTTTTTTGGTTGATTTGTACCGATGGAACAAAGGGATCAAAGTACTCCAAACTCTTGTAATTATTTAATAAAGCTTTCATAATTTCTAAAGGTGGAGATGTACGAACATCATTCGAATCTTTTTTATAAGATATTCCACAGATAAGAATATTTGCCTCACTAGTAGGTTTTTCTTCATTAACTACAGTGTTAATTTGATTGATTACATATTGACTAATATCCTTGTTTTTATTCTCTGCCAGAGATAGAAACTGGTTTTGAAATCCATGTTGTTGACCTATCCAAGATAAATACAGAGGATCTATAGGAATACAGTGTCCACCAATTCCAGGACCTGGGTAAAATGGTTGAAACCCATAAGGTTTTGAACTAGCAGCATCAATTGCTTCCCATAAATTTATATTTAGTTGGTCGCAAAGCATAGCCAATTCATTAATAAAGGATACATTAATAAAACGGTAACTATTCTCCAATAATTTACATAGTTCAGCTATTTCAACAGAAGAAGTTGGGATTATTTCATTAAATACATTTTGATAGAAATCGGATATCATTTGCAGACAATCCTCAGTTATACCGCCAACTACTTTAGGGATTTCTTCTACTTTCAATGTGTTATTCCCAGGATCAATCCTTTCGGGAGAATATCCTAGATAGAAATCTGTTCCTATCTGTAATTTACTTTTTTCTAATATAGGTAGGAGAATATCACGAGTAGTTCCTGGATAAGTGGAACTTTCTAAAATAACTAACTGATTAATTTGCAGTCTTGGATAGATCTCTTCACTTGCATTTTTTATATAACTAAGATCAGGAATTTGATTGTTCGTTAAAGGGGTTGGAACGCAGATTACGATAATATCTAGTTGACTTATGACATCATAATTTGAAGTGAATATAATATTATCAGATTGTAGCGCTTCATGTAGTTCTTTGTCTTTAACATCTGGGATGTAACTTTTTCCGTCCTGTAGTTGGTTAATTTTAGATTGATTAATATCAATTCCAGTAACTTGATATCCTTTGTTTAAGAATAATAAAGCTAGAGGAAGTCCGACATAACCCATGCCAATTACACCTACTTTTGATCTTACATAGGAATTGTTTGTTATATTGTTTGTTTTTTTCATAGTTGACCTCCTAATAAATATACATTCAATTAATCAGCTTCTGTATTTTATAGATTTTTAATTGTATTAGGAACGGCTGCTACCTATTGGTATTACTGGTTTCATCCATTATGTAAAAGGTTAAAAGAAAAAATAGGGAAATAGTTTAGTAGAGATATAAGTTAACTTTTTAATTTTTGGAATGAGGAAAACCAATAATGATGATGAAGTCGAATCTTGTAAGAATTAATCACCTAATTAGAAGTTCTGTCTACTGGCAGGATTTAAATAAGAAATTCTAGAATGTATTACATACATCAAATGGTTTTATGTATTAATTTAATGAAGTTATGTAGCTATTTTTAATATGTTTAAGTTATAATTTATTAGGGTATATATAAATATTGTTAATTTGTATGTAGAGAGTGAGGTGAAGGAATGAGTTATAAGGAAGTAGATAATGTGGTTTTGTTTCCTTCTGTTAAAAAAACACTTGAGGATGAAAGTTTGAGAGCATTACAGGAAAAACGTTATGAAGAAGCTTTGGATAAGCTCAACCACTTAATAGAATATCATGCAAGTAGTCATGAGATATACATAGGAAAATTAATGTGTTTAATGGAGTTAGGAAATTATAAAGATGCACAAGATCTTTGTGAAGAGCTGACAGCAAATAAAGATGAGCATTATTATCATTACTTACATATTTATTTGACGATTTTGTTTCAAACTAGTCAATATGAAATACTTATGGAACAAGTGGAATATGAATTTGAACAAAATAATGTACCAGAACTCTTGCGGGAACCATTTCAACAATTATATGAAATGAGTCAAAGTATGAAGATAGATATTCAAAATGATTATTCTTCTATTCATATTGATGAGTTACATCAAGCAATTAATCAAGATCAACATAAAAAACAATGGCAACTTATTAAAAAAATAAGAGCATTAAAGGTAAGCCCTACATCTGATATGTATCCATTACTAGAAAATAGTCAAATACATCCTGTTGTGAAGACATCTATAATGCAATGGCTGGTTGATTGTAAAGTTAGTGAAACTATTTCAATACATAAGTTTGATGTGAGTTTAGATATTACACCTAATCAGATAAGTAAGATAGAAGATTTACATGAATATCAATTGGCTAAAAAAGAGCTTGAAATTAGGATGGTAAATAATCCATCTATGCAGCAGCTGATTGAACAGCTTATTTACCGTTATTTTTATGTGATCTATCCTTTTAAAACGTTGAATGAAGAATTGGATTTATTTATCTCCGCAGCAATTAACTTAGCAAAACGTTATCTTCAAATGGATATAGGTATTGAAGAAATAAGTGAAGATGTTAAGAAATGGATGGATTCTATTCAAATGTGTGACTCTTTATATTTAAGTATCATTGAAGAATAGCGTAAAATGCTTGAAACCATTAGCATTTATGTTATAATGAGATGGTTGTAAATAGCGATCATTCCATTAATGAAAAACAAAGAAATTTGTATTATAGATTTTGGAGGGAATTAATAATGACAGCAAATTGGGAAAAACAAGAAGGTAATAAAGGTGTACTAACTTTTGAAGTATCTGCTGAAGAATTTGAGCAGGCACTAAATCAAGCCTTCAAAAAAGTATCTAAAGACGTTCAAATTCCAGGATTTCGTAAAGGGAAAATTCCTCGTGGAATCTTTGAAAAACGTTTTGGTGTAGAAGCACTTTATCAAGACGCGGTGGATATTGTATTACCATCTGCTTATACAAAAGCAATAGATGAAACAGCTATCTTCCCTATCGCTCAACCTTCAGTGGATATAGAGCAAATTGAAAGAGGAAAAGAATTAGTCTTTACTGCTGAAGTTGAAGTGAAACCAGAAGTTAAACTTGGCGAATATAAAGGATTAGAAGTAGAAGAAGAATCTGTTGAAATTACAGATGAAGATGTAGAAAAAGAGATTGAAAATGTAAGAGAGCGTCATGCTGAATTAATTGTAAAAGAAGACGAAGCAATTGAAGATGGCGATACTGCTGTAATCGACTTTGAAGGTTTCCAAGACGGAGTTCCTTTTGAAGGTGGTAAAGGCGAAAATCATTCATTAGAAATTGGTTCTGGTCAGTTTATTCCAGGATTTGAGGAGCAACTTGTTGGTAAGAAAGCTGGAGATGAAACTGAAGTTACTGTTACATTCCCAGAAGAATATCATGCAGAAGATTTAGCTGGTAAAGAAGCTGTATTTAACGTGAAGATTAATGAAGTAAAAGCAAAAGAATTACCAGAACTTGATGATGAATTTGCAAAAGATGTTGATGAAGATGTCGAATCTTTAGATGAATTGAAAAAGAAAAAACGTGAAGAGTTAGAAACAAACAAAAAACAAGAAGTTGAAAATAAAAAACGTGAAGAACTCATTCAAAAAGCTTCAGATAATGTTGAAGTAGAAATTCCTGAAGCAATGGTAGATACAGAAGTAGATCAAATGGTCCGTGAATTTGAACAACAGCTTCAAATGCAAGGGATGACATTAGATATGTACGCGCAGTTCTCTGGTCAAGATAAAGATGCTTTAAAAGAACAAATGCGTGAAGATGCTGCAAAACGTGTGAAAACTAATTTAACACTAGAAGCTATTTCTGAAGCAGAAGATATTAAACCTTCTGATGAAGACATAAAAGCAGAACTTGAAAAAATGGCTTCAATGTATGGAGCTGAAGTTGATCAACTTGTACAAATGCTTGGTGGAAACACAGAAACATTGGAGAATGATTTGAAAATTAGAGCAGCAATTGACTTCTTAGCTGAAAACAGCAAGACTAAATAACAATGACAGTTGGATAGAAGACAAGGTGCGATTTTTGTCGCACCTTGTCTTTCATGTTTCTAGTAATTATATGGATAATTCGGTAATGATTAAACATATAGTGGAAGTGGAAATAATTATTTGTAAAATTGTTGACTTTTTATTAAAAAAATCCATAATGAAAGAACAGACTTATTTATCACTGACAAATGGGAGACACTAAAAGGTATATTGTTTTGTTTTTTATTTTGTATCTGATATGATGACTATAAAAGTTGATTGCTGAACGATTTCAGCACGTTTAGGGGTGAAAAGTAATGTTTAAATTCAATGAGGAAAAAGGACAACTAAAATGTTCCTTTTGTGGAAAAAGTCAAGAGCAAGTGCGTAAATTAGTTGCCGGACCAGGCGTATATATATGTGATGAATGTATAGATCTCTGTACTGAAATCGTAGAAGAAGAATTAGGTACAGAAGAAGAAATGGAAATGAACGACATTCCAAAGCCAAAAGAAATTTGCGATATACTTGATGATTATGTAATCGGTCAAGATAAAGCAAAAAAGAACCTTTCTGTTGCAGTATATAATCACTATAAACGCGTGAATTCTGGAAAAGGCAATGATGAGGTAGAAATTGCTAAAAGTAATATTGCAATGATCGGACCAACAGGTAGTGGTAAAACATTACTAGCTCAAACATTAGCTAGAATTATTAATGTTCCATTTGCGATGGCAGACGCAACTTCTTTAACAGAAGCTGGTTATGTTGGGGAAGATGTTGAAAATATTCTTCTAAAACTAATTCAAGCTGCTGACTATGATGTAGAAAAAGCGGAAAAAGGTATCATATATATAGATGAGATTGATAAAGTAGCTCGTAAATCTGAAAATCCATCTATTACACGTGATGTATCTGGTGAAGGTGTACAACAAGCATTACTAAAAATTCTTGAAGGTACAGTAGCTAGCGTTCCGCCACAAGGTGGTAGAAAGCATCCACACCAAGAATTCATTCAAATTGATACAACAAATATTTTATTCATCGTTGGTGGTGCATTTGATGGTATCGACCAAGTAATCAAACGTCGTTTAGGGAAGAAAGTTATTGGTTTCGGTGCAAATGAAAAACAAGAGGATTTAGACACTGGTCAATTACTTTCAAAAGTATTACCTGAAGATCTATTACGTTACGGTCTAATTCCAGAGTTTATCGGCCGTATTCCAGTTATTGGAAGCCTTACTCCATTAGACGAAAAAGCGTTAATTGAAATCTTAACTAAGCCCAAAAATGCGTTAGTAAAACAATATCAAAAATTATTTGAGATTGATCATGTGGATCTTGAATTTGAGGAAGAGGCACTTCAAGAAATTGCAAAGAAAGCAATTGAGCGAAAAACAGGAGCTAGAGGACTACGATCCATTATCGAAGGTATTATTGTTGATGTGATGTTTGACATTCCTTCAAGAGAAGACGTAGAGAAATGTATCATTACAAAAGAAACGGTTTCTGAGGATGATGGTAGTCCGAAACTTGTATTTCGAGACGGCACAGTAAAACTTGGGAATGAAAAACTACCAAAAGAAAGTGCTTAATACAAATTAGGACGGAGATGTAGCAGTTATGTTCAATCTGCCTTCTCCGTCTTTTTTTATCAAATACATATGAGAAGCGACTTTGAGACATTCTAACAATAAGCAAAATATCAATAATATTTAAGACAGCTTACATAATGCAGTTTATTTTTTGATACTTAGTGGAGGTACACAATATATGACAACTGAAATTAAACAGATCCCCCTCCTGCCATTACGAGGACTGTTAGTTTTTCCTTCTATGGTTCTACATCTTGATGTGGGACGTGATAAATCAATTGCCTCTATTGAAAGGGCTATGGTAGAAGAAGAATACATATTTTTGGCAGCCCAAAAAAAGGGGAATATTGACGATCCACAACCAGAGGATATATATACGGTTGGTACAGTAGCAAAAGTTAAGCAAATGTTAAAATTACCTAATGGAACGAATCGTGTATTAGTGGAAGGTATGTACCGAGGAGAAATAATACGTCACATTGATATTGATGATGAATATCGAGTAGAAGTTCAGAAATTAGATGAAACGAAAAGTGAAAAAAATGAAATAGAAGCTTTAATGAGAACCTTACTAGACTATTTTAAACAATACGTTAAAGTATCCCGTAAAATTACCGAAGATACATTTGATACTGTAGGTGACATTGAAGAACCAGGTCGACTTGCGGATATAATAACATCTCATATTTCTTTAAAAGTACAAGAAAAACAAAAGCTCTTAGAAACACTTAGTATAAATGAGCGAATCAAAAAATTATTGAAGATTATTTCAAATGAGAAGAAAGTATTAGATATAGAAAAGAAAATAGGGCAAAGAGTAAAATCTTCTATGGAAAAAACACAAAAAGAATACTACCTAAGAGAGCAATTAAAAGCAATTCAAAAAGAATTAGGTGAAAGAGATGGTAAGGCAACAGATTTAGATCAGTTGCATTCTAAGATTGAGAAATCGGACATGCCTGATCATATTCGTAATGTAGCTTTAAAAGAATTGGGTAGATATGAAAAAGTTCCTCAATCATCTGCAGAGAGCTCAGTTATTAGAAATTATATTGAATGGCTTGTAGCTTTACCATGGCAAAACAGAACGAAAGATACTATTAATATAAATAAAGCAGAGAAAGTATTAAATACAGATCATTATGGATTGGATAAGGTTAAAGAACGAATACTGGAATATTTAGCTGTCCAAAAATTAACAAACTCCATAAAAGGGCCAATCCTATGTTTAGTTGGACCACCTGGAGTTGGGAAAACCTCCTTAGCAAATTCAATTTCGAATTCCATCAATAGAAAGTTTGTAAGAGTATCCTTAGGTGGGGTTAGAGATGAAGCGGAAATTCGTGGGCATAGAAGAACTTATATTGGTGCAATGCCAGGTAGAATTATGCAAGGAATGAAAAAAGCAGAAACTATTAACCCTGTTTTTCTTCTTGATGAGATTGATAAAATGTCAAATGATTTTCGTGGGGATCCTTCTTCGGCTATGTTAGAAGTATTAGATCCCGAGCAAAATAATACGTTTAGTGATCACTTTATAGAAGAGACGTATGATTTATCTAATGTTCTTTTTATTGCTACTGCTAATAATGTATCGAGTATCCCTGAACCTTTACTTGATAGAATGGAATTAATCTCAATTGCGGGTTATACGGAAGTGGAAAAACTTCATATTGCAAAGCGACATTTAATTCCAAAGCAGTTAAAAGAAAATGGATTAACAAAAAGCAAATTACAAATGCGGGAATCGGCATTAATGAAACTCATTCGGAGATACACTCGTGAAGCAGGAGTGAGGGGATTAGAAAGACAAATAGCGACATTATGCAGAAAAGCAGCCAAAACACTAATATCGGATACAACGAAAGAGAGAATTATTATTACGGAACATACTATAGAGGATTATTTAGGTAAACCTTATTTCCGATATGGATTAATGGAACAAGAAGATCAAATTGGTGCAGCAACTGGTCTAGCTTATACTTCTGCTGGAGGAGATATACTTTCAATTGAAGTTAGTCATTATCCTGGAAAGGGAAAATTAACACTAACTGGACAATTAGGGGATGTAATGCAAGAATCTGCTCAAGCTGCATTTAGTTATGTACGTTCAAGAACAAGTCATTTTCATATTGAACCTGATTTTTATGAAAAATATGATATTCATATTCACGTTCCAGCTGGAGCCACGCCAAAAGATGGACCATCTGCTGGGATAACAATTGCAACTGCTCTAGTAAGCTCATTAACAGGTAGAGCGATTAAAAAAGAAGTTGGAATGACTGGTGAGATCACTTTACGCGGAAGGGTTCTGCCAATTGGAGGATTAAAAGAAAAAGCATTAAGTGCTCATCGTGCTGGATTAACAACTATTATAATTCCTGAAGAAAATGAAAAGGATATTGAGAACATTCCAGAAAGTGTGCGAAATGATTTAACATTTATACCAGTGAAACATTTAGACGAAGTATTAGAACAAGCGCTCGTGGAGGAATAAAAAATGAAAGTTAATCATGCGGAAATTGTTATTAGTGCGGTAAGTAAAAAGCAGTATCCTGAAGATCATTTACCGGAGATTGCTTTAGCTGGAAGATCTAATGTCGGTAAATCATCATTTATAAATCGGCTAATCAATCGAAAAAATCTTGCTAGAACGTCTTCAAAGCCAGGTAAAACACAGACACTTAATTTTTATCGTATCAATGAGTCATTTTATTTTGTAGACGTACCGGGTTATGGCTATGCCAAAGTATCAAAAAAGGAAAGAGAAAAATGGGGACGTATGATGGAAGAATACTTCCAAACGAGAGATACGTTGAAAGCAGTAGTACTTGTAACTGATTTACGGCATGATCCTACCCAGGATGATATTCAAATGTATGATTTTATTAAATACTATGATCTTCCTGTAATTATTATTGGTACAAAGTTAGATAAGATAACAAAAAACAAGCGTAAAAAACACATTAATAGATCGAAGCAAGTATTAGATATTGATGAAACGGATATATTTATTCCTTTCTCAGCTGAAATAGGAGAAGGTAAGGATGAAGCTTGGTCAGCTTTATCTCAATATCTAAGAGGTTAAATAGCATATGAAAAGTAGTGGATACAATTATTAATTGTATCCACTACTTTTTTAATGAATAGAATTGTCGCAGATTAATTATGATATTATGGTTCTTGTTATCGTACAAATATTAAATCTCAGTTGTAATAAGGACAACATTTTAAAACAGCTCAAGAATGCACAGATAATATTCTGCAAGTAGATAGTAAAGCTGTTGTGTTAATTAGAGCTAGTCGTCTGGCAAGATTACTTTACACTGTTGCTTTATTTAGAGATGGAAAACAATGAATGAACAATTATAAAGAAGAAACAGTTGAAACCAAATACACATAATCTATCTCATTTTAGGAATAGAATAAAAAAGGATATTCAACGTTTCAATATCCTCATGAAAAACGAACAAAAGACTTCCTTAGCCTTAGTTCGGTATTATAAAAAAGTACCAACGAAAGACGGTAACTTTTTAGATAAAAGGTAGTCTTAACATAGGTTTGGTTTAATTTTTTGGTTTCTTCAGCATATAAAAACCTAAAATAATCAGCAATATAGGCCAAAAACGATCTAATATGTTGGTTATTGGATTCATCCAATCAGTATAATATGATAATTGATCGGAAAAAATAAGGAGCAATCCAATAATCACAATGATAATACCGGATAATAATCCTTTTTTTGTTTTAGTATAACGTACGAGTAGTGCTAATCCAATTATTAATGGGAATACTCCCCAATGATCGATCCAGAAATCATAATATTTTACACCATGAAGATGAATCCCGATCCCAAATAGTAATGTTCCAGCAAATAAGTTACTATATGTACGTGTCATGTAACTATGTATGAGGACACCAATACCGATAATCATCAGTAATGTTTGCCACGAATAAAAATCAGTAAAAAAAGGTAATTTTAGTTCTCTAAATAAAAAATATACCCCTATTGCTATACATAAATATGCAAATAAGGAATGTTGCTTTTTCATATTCTATTAGCCTCCAATATTGAGTTGATTCCTTGCTATCCCGGTGCTGTTGTGTTAAAGTACAGTCGAATTGATTCTTTCCAATATATATTAACATATTGTTTCAGATTCTGTTCACATTTTAAAGATTCACGATATAATTTTACATGTTATAATAAGTATTAGGTTATAATAATATTAAAAAAGTCCGATTTAAAGATTTTGGGGGTAGTACTGTGCATATTCTAAAAGTTGGGTTTAATTACAAAACAACCCCTGTTGATATTAGGGAAAAATTTACATTCTCTGAAGAGTCATTGCAAGATGCGATGGTGAAATTGAAAAATCAAAAAAGCATATTAGAAGATGTAATTATCTCTACATGCAATCGTACGGAGATTTACGCGGTTGTAGATCAACTTCATACTGGCAGATATTATATAAAGCAGTTTTTATCTGATTGGTTTGGTATTGAAAAAGAAGAATTCTCTACTTATCTAAGAATTACAGAAGATGATGGAGCAATGGAGCATTTGTTTCGAGTATCTACTGGTTTAGATTCCATGGTACTAGGAGAAACGCAAATTCTTGGCCAAGTGAAACAAGCCTTCTTAAATTCACAACAAGTTAATACTACGGGGACCATCTTTAATGAGCTATTTAAACAAGCTATTACTTTTGGAAAGCGTGCGCATAAGGAAACGGCGATTGGAGAACACGCAGTTTCTATTAGTTATGCAGCAGTGGAATTAGCAAAGAAAATTTTTGGCGATTTGCAAGAAAAACATGTGGCTATTCTGGGCGCAGGAAAAATGGGAGAGTTAGCAGCAAAAAACATCCAAGGTTCTGGTGCTACAAAAATTACTGTAGTAAATCGTACACTTGAAAATGCAGTAGAAATGGCTGAAAAGTTTAATGCAGATGTTGAGAGTATAGATCAACTTCCAATTATCCTTCAACAGGCTGATATTTTAATCAGTTCTACTGGTGCAAATTCAATTGTTGTTACAAAAGAGATGATGGAGAAAGTGCAGAAACAGCGAAAGGGTCGCGCACTTTTTCTTGTTGATATAGCAGTACCACGTGATATGGACCCTGCTATTTCTGATCTTGAAAATGTATTTTTATATGATATTGATAATTTACAGCATATTGTTGATGACAACCTTGAGACTAGAAAGCAGGCCGCTGAAAAAATTGAAATGTTAATTGAAGAAGAAATTGTTACGTTCAAGGAATGGTTAAAAACATTAGGAGTAATTCCTGTTATATCAGCATTAAGACAAAAAGCATTAACCATTCAATCAGAAACAATGCAAAGTATAGAACGTAAAATACCGAACCTTACTGATAGAGAAAGAAAGGTATTAAATAAGCATACGAAAAGTATTATTAATCAACTTTTAAAAGAACCTGTTACACAGGCGAAAGAGTTTGCAGGTAAAGACAACGCAGAAGAATCTTTACAATTATTTATAGATATATTCGGCATTGAAGACGAAGTTAAGGAAGAATTAGTTAAACAAGCAAAAAAAAATGAAACTTTAATGAAGATTGCTAAAGAAGAATCGTCTTCTTTTCCAATGATTGAAAAGATTACAACAGCCTGATCGAAAGAAAGGATACCGAGATGGTTGAAATGAAATGGCTATACGAATTATTGTTACTGCTATATAGCTTTAGTCTTATTGGATTTATGATTGATTTTATTCATACGAACCGGAAAGCGGTACGAATTGCTTTCTGGTTGCTTTCAATGGTTTGGGTTATTCAAACCGTTTTTTTCTTTTATCATGTTTTTGATGAGAAGGCGTTTCCGGTAGCTACAGTTATAGATGGTTTATATTTTTACTCATGGATATTGATTGGTTTATCTTTGGTGATTTATCTGTTATATTCTATTCGTTCTATTGTTCTATTTATTAACGGATTTGCTTATATACTAATGCTAATGTATATGACCGCTCATGCTGACACACAATTTCCAGGTGGAACAATTCAGTTTGCACAAGAAATGTTGATAGCTCATATAACATTGGCACTGATTTCATATAGTCTATTTACGATTGGATTCTTTCTATCGTGTATGTATTATATACAGTATGACCTACTTAAAAAAAAGCAGGGCTATCAGTGGATGTCTCGATTTGGTGATCTTCAAACACTAGATAAACTAACCTTTAAAATAAATCGTATTGGAGTACCCGTATTGTTAATTGCTATAATATTAGGGATTGTATGGGCTTATGTTTCTAATTGGCCATTCATATGGTTTGATATGAAAACAATCGGCTCCTTTGTCGTTTTAGTTATGTATATAATCTTTTTGTTTATGCGGGTTTTAGGCTATCGAGGAAAGGGCATAGCTTTGTATAATATTGTTTCGTTTTTGGTATTATTAATTAATTTTTTCCTATCCAGTACGTTATCAAACTTTCATTACTAGGAGGATCTTAGATGAGGAAAATTATTGTTGGCACAAGAAAAAGTAATCTTGCTTTAACTCAAACAGAATGGGTTATTGATCAGTTGAAAAAAGCTGGCGTAAAAAATGAATTTGAAATAAAGAAGATTGTTACAAAAGGAGATAGGATTCTAGATGTAACTTTATCTAAGGTTGGTGGTAAAGGTCTATTTGTTAAAGAAATAGAAAAAGCAATGTATGATAAAGAAATTGATTTTGCAGTACATAGTATGAAAGACATGCCAGCTGCAATACCAGAAGGACTTACAATATCATCCATTCCTAAACGTGAAGACCATCGTGATGCCTATCTTGCAAAAGACAATATTCTCTTGCAAGACCTTCCTGAAGGTGCCACTGTAGGTACAAGTAGTTTACGTCGTGGAGCACAGATTTTAGCAGAGCGTCCTGATTTAACTATAAAATGGATTAGAGGAAATATTGAAACTCGAATCCGTAAACTTCAAGAAGAAGATTATGATGCAATTATTCTTGCAGTTTCTGGATTGAAACGAGTAGGACTAAGTGAAGAATTAATTACAGAATACTTGGAACCAGAGGTGTGTGTTCCTGCGGTAGGACAAGGTGCACTAGCAATTGAAAGTAGAGAAGATGACAAAGAACTTACAAATATTGTTAAAAAAATTCACGATGCTTATACAGCGAAGACTGTAAGTGCAGAAAGAACGTTTCTTCATTTACTAGAAGGCGGATGCCAAGTTCCAATTGGAGGTTACGCGTATTTAGACGGGGATGAGATAGTGTTAACTGCCTTAGTAGGAACACCAGATGGAACAACAATCTTAAAAGAGACAGTTCGGGGTACAGAACCTACTGAAGTTGGTAAAGAAGCGGCAGAATTATTAATAAATCAAGGTGCAAAAGAAATCGTTGATCGGGTAAAAGAGGAGATGGATCAGTAATGAGTCACTCTCTTCGAGGAAAGAGTGTTTTGATTACTAGAGAAGAACAACAAGCAGAAGTTTTTGCTAAACAGATTGAAAGTTTCGGTGGTAAGCCAATGGTTGTTCCACTTTTGTCTATACAATATAAAAGTGATGTAAAAAGTCCGATTTGGATGCAATTAAAAAAATATCGTTGGATTTTTTTTACTAGTTCAAATGGAGTTCACGGTTTTTTTCATTATCTACATCATTTGGGTATTAAATTTCCGTCCGATATAAAAGTTGGTATTGTAGGATCAAAAACGAAACTCGCTTTAAATGAATACGGATTGAAACCAGATTTTATTCCTTCTATATTTGATGCAGAAACAATGGCAAAAGAGTTTATAGAAAATGATCATAGAGAACAACCAATATTAATTGTCAGAGGAAATCTTTCCAGAGAGATTATTCCAAATGAATTTTCTTATCATAATATTTCCTTTGATACAATCGACGTTTATGAAACTACGTATCGTTATGAAGCAAAGCATGAATTAGAGAAGACAATTAAGAATGTAGACTTTGTTACACTAACAAGTCCTTCAACAGTAATGGCATTGATGGAGCTAGTTGAAGATATACCATCTTCATGTGATTATATTTGTATTGGAACAACTACAGAAGCGAAAGCAGAAAAATTAAAATTACCAAATCGTCATGTTCCTAGTGAATTTACTACGGATGCAATGATAGAAGTTATGATTGATTTGGTTGAGGAAAGGGTGTAACTTGATATGGAACAACTATTATCATTTAAACGGCATCGTCGTTTACGTTCATCTACGTCTATGCGTTCATTAGTACGAGAAACTCACTTAAGACCTACTGATTTTATTTATCCTATATTTGTTATTGAAGGTTCAAACATAAAAAATGAAATACCTTCAATGCCAGGAATTTATCAGTTATCCTTTGATCATTTATTAGAAGAAGTTAACGAAGCATATGAATTAGGTATACGTTCAATTATCTTGTTTGGTGTAGTATCTGATAAAGATGAGATAGGTTCGGAAGCATTTCATGATCATGGGATTATCCAAGAGGCTACACGTATGATTAAGAAAGATTTTCCAGATATATTAGTTGTAGCAGATACTTGTTTATGTGAGTACACTTCTCATGGTCACTGTGGCGTGATACAGAACCAAGATGTGGATAATGATGCTTCATTAGAATTATTAGCTAAAACCGCTGTCTCACAGGCTAAAGCTGGTGCGGATATTATTGCACCATCTAATATGATGGATGGATTTGTGGTCGTAATTCGTCAAGCTTTAGATGAAGCAGGGTTTAGTCATATTCCAATCATGTCGTATGCAGTTAAATATGCTTCTGCATTTTATGGTCCATTTAGAGACGCTGCTGATAGTACTCCTCAGTTTGGAGATCGTAAAACGTATCAAATGGATCCTGCAAATCGCTTAGAAGCTATTCGCGAGGCAAGTTCGGATGTAGAAGAAGGCGCTGATTTGTTAATAGTGAAGCCTGCGATGTCTTATCTTGATATTGTTCGTGAGGTTCGTAATAACTTTGATGTGCCAGTAGTAGCATACAATGTTAGTGGGGAATACTCCATGGTAAAAGCTGCTGCACAAAATGGATGGATTGATGAAAAAGCATTAGTAATGGAGAAACTTACATCAATGAAGCGAGCAGGATCTGATTTAATTATTTCGTATTTTGCTAAAGATGTTGCAAAATGGTTACAGGAATCAAATTAAGGAGGTATTATAATGTCACTCAATCACTCAATTGATGCGTATGAAGAAGCTGTTGATTTAATGCCAGGTGGGGTTAACTCACCAGTAAGAGCATTTAAATCTGTTGGTATGAACCCTGTTTTTATGAAAGAAGGAAAGGGTTCTAAAATAGTAGATATTGATAACAATGAATATATTGACTATGTTTTAAGCTGGGGACCACTAATTCTTGGTCACTCTGATGAGCGTGTAGTTAAAAAGCTTCAAGATATTACTGCTAAAGGAACAAGTTTTGGGGCGCCAACACTATTAGAGAATGATTTAGCTAAACTAGTAATTGATCGTGTTCCTTCAATTGAAATGGTTCGAATGGTCAACTCAGGTACAGAAGCAACGATGAGTGCTATTCGATTGGCTCGAGGATACACGAGTAGAGATTTAATCATAAAGTTTGAAGGGAGTTATCATGGTCATGGAGACTCCCTGCTTATAAAAGCAGGATCAGGTGTGGCAACTCTTGGATTACCTGATAGCCCTGGAGTACCTGAAAATATTGCAAAGAATACTATTACTGTACCTTACAATGATACAGATAGTTTAAAATTAGCTTTTGAACATTATGGTGATCGTATTGCAGCGGTAATTATGGAGCCGGTATGTGGAAATATGGGAGTAGTTCCACCGAAAGATGGTTTCTTACAAGATGTTCGTGATATTACTGAAGAAAATGGTTCTTTATTAATTTTTGATGAAGTAATGACTGGATTTAGAGTTGGTTATCATAGTGCACAAGGTCATTATGAAGTGATACCTGATTTAACTTGTTTAGGAAAAGTAATCGGTGGTGGATTACCAGTTGGAGCTTATGGTGGTAAGCGCGAAATTATGGAACAGATTGCTCCTACAGGTCCTATATACCAAGCTGGTACACTATCAGGGAACCCATTAGCTATGACAGCAGGATATGAGACATTATCTGCTTTATCAAAAGAGTCCTATGAAGATATCAATAATAAAGTGGATAAGTTAGTGAAAGGTTTTAAAGAAGCTGCAGAGAAGTTTGATATCTCAATCCACATTAATCGAGCAGGTTCAATGGTTGGAGTATTTTTCACGGATGAAGAAGTAATTAACTTTGAGACAGCACAAACCTCAAATCTTGATTACTTTGCACAGTATTATCGTTCGATGGTTAATGAAGGCATTTTCTTGCCACCTTCTCAGTTTGAAGGGTTATTCCTCTCCACTGCTCATACTGATGAGGATATAGAAAAAACTATTAAAGCTATTCATAAAGCTTTTCAACAAATAGAAAAATAAAAATCCATATTAATTTACAAAGCAATGTATTATGAGGCGAGAACTTCATATTACATTGCTTTTTTTGCATATCCTTGTTGATGAACACATATAAATGATAAAGAAAAAGTGGCATAGGAAGCTATGTGAAGGGAGGAATAAGATTTGTCGACTGATTCCAATGCTTTTACATTTGAATTAGAAGAATCCTTGTTCTTTGAAAAAGGACAGGAAGTGGAGGAAATCAGAGGAATATCTTTGGAACCAGAGATATCTATTCATGCTTATGAAGACTATATTTTAATTCGTGGTGCGATTGAACTGCAAGGTGAATATCAAAAAGTTCCTTATACAGAAATAGAAGAAGAAACATTAGATTTTGATCAAATTCAATCCAAACGCTATGTAGAAAAAATTGAGGAAATAAACGGATTATATTTATTTTCTCACACTTTTCCAGTAGAAATTTCTGTCCCGCCATATCGAGTAGCTAATCTTGATGATGTGACGGTTCAAATTGAGTCATTTGACTATGAATTATTGGAAGAAGATCAATTAAAAGTATATGCTTCTATAGATATTAAAGGTATACAACAAGATAATAATTTAGAAGCAGAATCAGCCAGGGAAGACTCAGAAGAAGAGGATTCGTTTTCTTTTGAAATAGAACATCCAATCCAAGAAGATGCAACAGTAAATCTAGAGAGAACAGTGGAAAATAAAGATGAAAATGAACATTCAAATGATGATGACCCTGATCGATGGAAGGTCAAGTCACAACCGCTATCAGAGTACTTTCAAAGTATCTCGGAAGTAGAAGCATCACCGGAAGAAGAAGAAGATGATGAGTATGTAGAAGAAACTGATTATGAAGTTAATGATGATCAGGAAGAGAAAGTTCTTGATATTCTCGATAATGAAGAGAGTCCGGAAGATGTAACCTATTTGTCTGATATATTCCGTAATGCAGAAGAAGAACAGTATACAAAAATGCGTCTTTGTATTGTTCAAGAGGATGATACAATAGAAACCATTGCACAGAGGTTTGCTATTAGTCCTTTACAATTAATCAAACATAATCAATTAGAGTCAGATTTTGAAGTGAATCAAGGTCAATTACTGTATATCCCTCCAAAATAAGGAGGTCCTGCGCAAACAAGTTTTGCGTAGGTATACATAAAAAGTCAAGTGTATCGTAAGGGGGGATGATAGGTGGAGATACTAAAAGAAGTACTCGGACATTACAGCATTTATCCTTTAGAAATCGAAAAAGTTTCAAGTCGACTTTTTCGAGTACATGATGGAATGCGGGACTACGCTCTAAAGCGAAGCTATCTTAATGAAAATACCATCGAATCATGGGTTAGTATTTATCATGTTGCTAGCGAAAAAAATATCTCTGAAATCCTACCTGTTTATGTAACGAAAGACGGTTCACTTTATCAAAAACATGAACATTTTTATTATTATTTAACTCCATGGGTTGATATTCCTAGAAACATGGATATTAATTATCAGATCGAGAGTACAATGCAAACACTAGCCTTAATCCACAAAAAAACGAAGCAAACAGAACGCATTCAGATCGATAAAATGAAAAAGGACTTTGAAGGATTCCAATCATTTTGTAGAAATATTCCAGATAGTCTGAAAGAAAATATTGTTCACTTTGAAAGCAGAAGATACATGTCACCTTTTGAATTAATTGCATGTTCTCAGTATAAAGGTGTCGTACACGCTTCTGAGTTACTTCAAAACAAAATGAATGCTATATTTGAACTGGAAGAAGAGAGTGTTTCTTGGTCAAAAAGTTTATGTCATGGAAAATTAGAACCATCACATTGCAGGGGTGGATATTTATTGAATTGGGAAGAAGCAAGTTTTGACCATCCTTCTAGTGATATTGCTAACTATTTTCAACATATTACTGGACATTATGACCAACCAATTGAAGAAATGCAGCAAGCTTTTAAGTTATATCGTAAAACGAATCATCTTACAGTAAAAGAAATGCATTTGTTAACTATAAATTTATTAAATCCCGCTCATTATATACGTGTTGTTCAAAATTATACAGAGCAAAGAACTAAAAAATCCATGTTGGAACAAACGAGAGAACTTCAACAACACTTTAGACGATTACAATTTGGTATGAAATGGGTCGATTTTATACAAGAAGAGTACGAAACGATAAATGTTGATACAAATTAAATCCATTCAAGATAAAAGGCAATTACTAATCCAATTAATAAACCAGTTAAAAGTATATCAAACGTAGTTGGAATCAGTAATGTTCGAACAAGTTGGAATACCATAATGGGTGTTACGGATACTTCAATAATAATAATACACTTTCGTGCCCAAGGCGGAAGTCGAAAACGGTAGAACCTTGCCATAACAAAAAACCTCCTAAAATTATATGAATTGTACCCACCTTTTGGTGGTCTAAAGTATACTATGTATAAATAAGCTTGTTTCGTGCCTATAATAAATAAGAGTTGACGCTACTAGAACTTCCATATAAAATAAAAATACGAATAAGCAAAATAAATGCGAAGATAGGGAGTAGTAAAGAATTAACACTTATAGAGAGGGAAATCTTGAGCTGGAAATTTCCTAAGTACATTGTTCTTGAAGTCGTCCTTGATGCAGTTTCTCTGAAAAAATCAGTAAGAGAGACCGGTATATTGACCGTTATCCAAACATGAGTGTACAAACAGTGACTGGTTTGTAAACAAAGGTGGTACCACGGAAATTATACCCTTTTCGTCCTTTTTTAAGGATGAAAAGGGTTTTTTTGCTTTATTAAAAGGAGGTTTCTAAATGGAACAGGACAAAGGGAACAAGCAATCACTTCCTCCAAAGTATAATCCTAAGGAAGTAGAACAAGGACGCTATCAATTTTGGTTAGATGGAAAGTTTTTTGAAGCAACTGGAGATCCTGATAAGGAGCCATATTCAATCGTTATTCCACCTCCAAATGTAACTGGGCGTTTACATTTAGGGCATGCATGGGATACGTCAATGCAAGATACGATTACACGAATGAAGCGTATGCAAGGATATGATGTATTATGGCTTCCTGGAATGGACCATGCTGGAATTGCCACTCAAGCAAAAGTTGAGGCAAGATTAAAAGAATCAGGCACGAATCGTTATGAATTAGGTCGTGAGAAATTTTTAGAAAAAGCATGGGAATGGAAAGAAGAATACGCTAGTTTTATTCGTTCACAATGGGAAAAACTTGGGCTAGGTCTAGATTACTCAAGAGAACGTTTTACATTAGATAAGGGATTGTCTGATGCGGTTCGAGAAGTGTTTGTTAAGTTATATGAGAAAGGGCTCATTTATCGTGGTGAATATATAATTAACTGGGATCCGTCCACGAAGACAGCTCTATCGGATATTGAAGTAATTTACGAAGAAGTTCAAGGAAAGTTTTATCATATGCGCTACCCAATTAAAGGTAGTGATGAAACTATTGAAATTGCTACAACACGCCCAGAAACGATGCTAGGAGATACAGCAGTTGCTGTTCATCCGAAAGATGAGCGGTATCAGCATCTAATCGGTAAGACAGTTATTTTGCCTATCGTCGGAAGAGAAATAGAAATTGTAGCAGACGATTATGTTGATATGGAACTTGGTTCTGGTGCAGTAAAAATAACACCTGCACATGATCCGAATGATTTTGAAATAGGTAACAGACATCAATTAGAACGTATTCTAGTGATGAATGAAGATGGATCTATGAATGAAAATGCTGGGAAATATCAAGGATTAGATCGTTTTGAATGTCGTAAACAAATCGTAAATGATCTTCAGGAACAAGAAGTATTGTTCGAAATTGAAGAGCGTTCCCATCAGGTAGGCCATTCTGAACGTAGTGGAGCAGTAGTTGAACCTTATCTTTCAACACAGTGGTTTGTTAAAATGGATCCATTATCAAAATCAGCATTAGATATGCAAGCAGATGCCCATCAAAAAGTAAACTTTGTTCCGGATAGATTTGAACGGACTTATTTTAATTGGATGGATAATATTCGCGATTGGTGTATTTCTCGTCAATTATGGTGGGGACATCGAATTCCAGCTTGGTATCATAAAGAAACAAACGAAATATATGTAGGTAAAGAGGCACCGGCAGATATTGAAAATTGGGAACAAGACGAAGATGTGTTAGATACATGGTTCTCATCTGCGTTATGGCCATTTTCAACGATGGGATGGCCAAATGAAGATTCTGCTGATTTAAAACGTTACTTCCCTACGAATGTATTAGTAACAGGTTATGACATTATTTTCTTCTGGGTAGCGAGAATGATTTTCCAATCCAAAGAATTCATGGATGAAAAACCATTTGAAGATACGTTATTACACGGACTTATTCGTGATGCAGATGGGAGAAAAATGAGTAAGTCGCTTGGAAATGGAGTAGACCCGATGGATGTAATTGAGAAGTACGGAGCAGATTCGTTACGTTATTTCTTAATGACAGGGTCAACACCAGGGCAAGATTTACGTTTCCACTGGGAAAAAGTTGAGTCTACATGGAACTTTGCAAATAAAGTATGGAATGCATCACGTTTTTCTATCATGAACTTGGAAGGCTTCACTTATGAAGATATTGATTTAACGGGAAATCTATCTCTCCCAGATCGATGGATTCTAGCAAGATTGAATGAAACCATTGAACAAGTTACAAGAAACTCAAACAAGTATGAATTTGGCGAAGCTGGTCGACATTTATACAACTTTATTTGGGATGAATTTTGTGATTGGTATATAGAAATGGCAAAATTATCACTCTACGGAGAAGATGAAGACAAGAAAAAGACAACTCGTTCTGTTCTTGCTCACGTGCTTGATCAAACGATGCGTATGTTGCATCCGTTTATGCCTTTTATTACAGAAGAAATCTGGCAACAGTTGCCTCATGAGGGACCGTCGATTACAGTTAGTAAGTGGCCAGAGGTTAATGCTGAATTTGAGGATTCTCAAGCAGTACAAGAGATGCAACGCTTAGTATCCATTATTCGTTCGGTACGTAATAGTCGTGCAGAAGTAGATACTCCAATGTCGAAGCAAATTAAAATGCTTATAAAAACAGAAAATGAACTATTAACTACGGAGTTGGAGAAAAATAGAGATTATTTAGAGCGTTTTTGCAATCTGAGTGAATTGTCTATATCCACAGATATAGAAGCTCCCGATAAAGCAATGACCTCAGTAGTAACAGGAGCAGAAATATTCCTTCCGCTAGAAGGACTAATTGATTTTGAGAAAGAAATTAAACGATTAGAAAATGAGCTTATAAAATGGACGAAAGAAGTGGAACGAGTACAGAAAAAACTATCTAACCAAGGTTTTGTAAGTAAAGCACCAGAAGCCGTGGTAGAAGAAGAAAAACGAAAAGAGAAAGATTATTTAGATAAACAAGCAAAAGTGAAGACACGTTTATCTGAACTGAAATAGTAAGATATCGGCGCAAGCGCAGTACGTATATCGTTTAGTTATCCACAGCACAGAAATTTATGCGATGAAAAAACAATGGAGAAGAGCATTTACGGATGTTCTTTTCCATTGTTATATATAAAGATATAGTGAAGCTGAAATGAGAAATTTACCAAAAAGACATTATTCTCGATAAAAAGAAAAACGTTAAATAGATGATTTAATATGTTTGATGTAAAGTTCGAGTAAATTTATATTGCTCACTTTACTCCACGTACGTGAACCAACAACATCTTCAATTTCATTGAATAGTATTTCTCCTTTTGTGGATAGAAGAAAATCAATTCCTACCATATCAAAATGAAATTCATCTATAATTTTCTGTATGAGCGCTCGTTGATGAGAAGTTAATGTATACATGGAGACAGTTCCTCCTAACGTATAATTAGCCCGGAAGTCGGTATTGCTTTCTCGTAATACAGCTCCTATAATCTGTTTTCCAATTACAAATACTCGTATATCTTTTCCAAACTGAATATCTTCAGTGGACTGAAGTATGATATCCGATTGACAGTTTAGTTTGTATGTATTCCACTCTTTCATATGATGAATTAGAGTAACTTGCTTCCCGCCTTTCCCATTTACTACTTTGCTAATGAATGGAAATTCAAGTGGTGGATTGTGTGGAAGAAGTCCGTTTGAATAATAATATGTATCTGGCATAGGAACTCCAGTTTGAATTATAGCATCATGCGTATAGCCTTTATGATTAAAAGTCTCCGAGATAGTTGATGAATTGAATACGCTGATTCCTTTTCTCTCTAAATGTCTGCTTAATAATGGATCCATATATCGGACAACAGCGAAATCCGGTTTGGATATATGTTTATTGTCATAATAAAGAATAGGTTGATTTCTATTAATTCCAATCGTTAATTGTTCACGAATAATTAATTGTAAGGAAAGACCTTGTTTTGTTGCCTCTAGTTGAAACCATTCAATATAGCTTGCATTTTTTATTGCATCTTTTTCTGAGTATATTATCCACCCTGCACTCATTTTATTTTCCTTTCGATATAGGTTATCATTTCATCCGCTATATTGACACCAGTACATTCTGTCAAATTTCTAATATGTGCATTGGCGTTAATTTCACATACCAAGTAAGAATCATCTGGACCAAATAATAAGTCTACTCCAGCAAAATCAGCATTAATAGCTCGTGCAGCAGCGATAGCAATATTAATAGACTTTGGATCAGGATTAAATGGCTTCATATTCCCACCATTGGTAATATTTGCTCTGAAATCTTGATTATTATTCCGCTCCATCGCTGCAATGACTTTATCTCCAACAACTTGTAATCGAATATCTCTTCCATGGCTACTGGAAATAAAAGTTTGAAATAAAAATGGCTTTCCTTGTAATTGATTCGTCAATTCTTTAAGTTCTTCAAAATCATACACGAGGTAAACTTGTTCACCAAAAGAGCCGAACGCTTCTTTAACCACTAGCGGTATACCTAGTTTGTGAATAATTGACTGTAAATAATCATCAGAAAGTATCCCTGTTGTGTAGATTTTAGGAGCGATTATTGTATGTGGAATAGGTATTCCTGTATCAGAGAGTTTTTGGTACGTTTGTATCTTATCATCACTCATCTCAATCGTAGAAGAATTATTGAAAACAGGAATACCAAGTTGTTCTAGATATTTTGCCAAATAGATATCTTTATCAATAAAGAATACAAAATCAGGTAATGTATATGTTTGATTATGTAATCCAAGCGGTTGTTTATCGGACAAATCAAGTATAAGATTATTGTTTTTAATAATACTGATATCCATATGTTGTTTTTGTGCGGCCGCTTGTATCATTTTTGCATAGTCGATGAATTTATCAGTTATTAGATTACCATTGACAATAATCCATCCAGTCTTTTTCATTAAATGAATCATCCTTTCTGCTATAATTATTATATGATGGATTGGAAAGTAGGGAAAGTATGTTATTTCAACAAATAGAGCAATATTTTAATAATAGAGAAACGATTGGGGTTCAACCTGGATTAGACAGAGTGAACAAATTATTGAAGTATGTGAACTACCCAGATAAAAATCTTCCCATTATTCATATAGCTGGTACAAATGGAAAGGGATCAACGAGTCAATTTATTCAATCTGCACTCCTAGCTAATAATTATAAGGTTGGTTCTTTTACTTCTCCTAGCTTTTATGGAATAAGAGGATTTATTCAAATTAATCAACAACCGATATCGGAAAGTGTATTTTCGCATGCTTTTCAAAAAATGTTGCCTGCAATTGAAATGTTAGACAAAGAAGAGAACTCGCCGAGTAATTTTGAGATACTAACTGTATTAAGCTTTGTTTGTTTTGAAGATAATGTGGATATAGCAGTTGTAGAAGCAGGAATGGGAGGAATGTTGGATACTACCAATGTTATTTCACCGATACTTACGATAATCACTACTGTTTCTTATGATCATACTGCATTTTTAGGGGATACATTAGTAGAAATTGCTGAACAAAAAGCGGGAATAATTAAACCATTGATCCCAATGATAACTGGTGTCAGCGGGGCTGCATATGACATAATAGAGAAGAAAACAGAAGAAATGTATTCACCATTATTTGTTTTAGATAAAGATTTCACTTATGAATCTATCACAATGAATCGTTTTATATTTAATATCTCTAAGCAGCAATTTCATATAAATTTAGATATGAGTGGAAAACATCAACACTATAATGCTTCTATAGCCCTTTATGGATTACATTTACTTCGTGAGCAAGGCTGGCAGTTGACAGAAGAAAAAATAATTGAAGGTGTAGAACAAGCTAAATTACCTGGGAGATTAGAGAAAATCCATAATAATCCGTCAATAATTGTAGATGGGGCACATAATCTGGAAGGTATACATGCTTTGGTTGATGCGGTAAAACGACAATATTCCAAAAGCGATCATCATATATTATTTGCAGCTTTTAAGGATAAAGACGTAGAAAACATGATAAATTGTCTGAAAGAAAATCTATCTAACGTAAATGTGACAACATTTGATCATGTTCGTGCTCCATCTTTGGAGGAATTAGAACTTTTAGATACAAATCAACCACAATTATTAGTTTATGATTGGAAAAAATACATCGATACAGCTTTTGAACATAAGAATGAGTGTTATTATATCACTGGATCCTTACACTTTATATCATTAGTAAGACATTATGTAAAAGAACTGCAGCGAAATATGTTGAACGATTCTTAGTAAGAGTGTCAGATTTCGTCTTACTTTTTATATCTCCTGTGCTAGAGTGAGGGACATACTACTGGGCACAGGAGGAACATATTGTGGAGAAGAAGAAACCAATATTAGTAGAGAAAAATGGGAAAAAATGGACGTATAAGTTACCTACAGAGGAATTCTCAAGTTCACCAGAAGAGTCAGCTGCTGCCCAAGAAAAGCATGAACAGGATAAGCTGCCAGTGTTAACCGCTTTAAAAAAATCTAAAAAAGGATTTCCCAATAAAAAAAATCAAAAGTCAATTCAGCTTAAGCCCTTATTAATGGCAGTTATATCTGCAGTAATTATCGGATCGGTTCTTGGGTTTACCTTAATTCGGATGTTTGTCCAAGTAGATTCTCCACCTTCAGCCAATGGGGGTGTTCCAACTGTTGGTGGGATAAATGATGCTGAAACTTCGATGACGGTTACTACAGAATCATATCAAATAGAACCATTGCAATCTTATATTATACAAGCAGGAATATTTTCTGAAGAGGCGAACGCAGTTGAATGGCAAGAGAAATATACCGACTTAGATATAAAAACAATAATTTGGCAAAGGGAAGATCAATATTTTCTTCTAGCAGGAGTTGCTCCGACAAAAGAATTGGGTCAATCTATATCAGAGTCTATAAGTCAACAAGGTAATGTGGATCTATACGTAAAAGAGTGGAGTACCACTGAAGGTGAAGTAGAGTTAACAAAAGAAGAAGTACAATGGATAGATTCATTTCATTCTTTTTGGCAGACGGAGTTAACAAATCAAATGAATGCAACAGATCCAATTACTAGTGATAAAATTCAACCATTAATAGAGAGTGTACCGAAAGAAACACATTCAATAAATAAATTGGTAGAAACTTTAAATGAAACAAGTGGAGAACCTGCTTCTCAGCAACTGTTAAGATTAATGCATGAGTACGAGATTCTACAAAAATAATATTGAGCTTGTGAGGAAAGATATAATTCTTCACAAGCTTTTTTGATGTGATTCAAATTAATATGGAATTATATAATTTATATTTTTAACTATATTTCTTTACAAGTTTATTTAAGATAAATACTCTTTATTGGTTAGAAATTCTAATGTGAAATACTATTTTTTATATTTGTTGTTACTCTCTACTACCGATATGCTATACAAAGAAAGGAGGGAGAGGATGAAAACGTCGGTACTAACAATGAAAAGTGTACCAAAAGAAGATCGACCTAGAGAGAGATTACTAAAACATGGAGCATCTCATTTATCGAATCAAGAAATACTATCCATTCTAATTGGTAGCGGAACAAAACAAGATTCAGTGAATGTATTATCAAATCGAATTTTAATGCATTTTGAGGGTATGAAATTATTAAGAGATGCGACTATTGAAGAACTTATAGCAATTAAAGGCATAGGTACAGCGAAAGGACTTATCATTCTTGCTGCTATCGAGTTAGGGAAAAGATTGAATGCCTATAAACCCGATGGTCCTTATGTTATACGTTCTCCGGAAGACGGTGCCAACTATGTTATGGAAGAAATGCGTTATTTAAGTCAAGAACATTTTGTAGTCTTATTCTTAAATACTAAAAATCAGATTATTCATTATCAGACAGTCTTTATAGGTAGTTTAAACGCTTCTATAGTACATCCTAGAGAGGTTTTCAAAGAAGCAGTTAAACGGTCTGCAGCTTCATTAATTGTAGCCCACAATCACCCGAGCGGTGTGCGCCTGCAAGGTGTTAGTATATAGTGATACCAGAAAGTATCTAGAACTCCTTACAATGTTCTATGATCAGCATCTTACCTTGAATGGGAAACTATTTAGGGGACAATAGCATGATGTGAAAAGGAGGAAAAAGTAATCATTTTATTCTTTTGTCCTTCAGATCAAGTGATGCATGGTAAAAGCTAAATTGCTTGAACCCAAGATGAAGGGATAGTGGGTGTGTAACTATTAATATTATAGTTGGGATATTATGAGACTAGAATTCACCGCTTTCTAACTCATTGTAAGGATTATCCTCCCATCTTCAGTAAGAAGAAACCATCGAAATGGGTACCTAAATATCACGTATCTATATATTGACATAATACAGGGATTGCCTAAGTGCATATTAATTTTATGGCATATGGTAACGGAGTCTTCATAGT
Organism: Oceanobacillus kimchii X50; assembly: GCF_000340475.1. Taxonomy (NCBI): domain Bacteria; kingdom Bacillati; phylum Bacillota; class Bacilli; order Caryophanales; family Bacillaceae; genus Oceanobacillus; species Oceanobacillus kimchii. Next base: position 2,067,814 of record NZ_CM001792.1, on the reverse strand, counting down.
ACTCAATGTTAGCTTGTAATAAGTTTGGCAAGGGGAAGGAAGACAGGTTGAAATACGTCTAGACGAAAGGAGTCATGAATATGACGTTTCATCCATTTCCTCAATTGGACGTAATACAAAAAGCATCACAAAAGGGAAGGATATTATTCGATTGTTACCGGTTATTATATAAGGAAGACTTTTGGCAAATAGTGATTCGGCGTTTAAATCTTCTAAGTTACTTACAAAACTCAATTGTAAATAACATGATAAAAGAAATTATTTATGAATTAAGAATAGGAAAATTTCGGTTTTCGAATACCTCAAAATTAAATAACCACCTCCATACAAAGGATTCATTAGTCAAAGAGGCCGTAGTTGTAATATTAGAGTATATCTATCCAATGAAGGGCTTCGATCAATCCTCACTTCCAAAAACAGATCCTTCATTTTTCACCCTCCAAAAATTAATAACATGGGACAATATGAAGTGGTTCATAAAAATATCTTTTGATAAAATCATATATTCAGAACAATTTATTGAGTTTGTAATGACTATGATTAAAGGAAAGGTAAATGATCACAGATTTATTCAACTTGTGTTTTATGCATCAATGATGAGTCAACAAAAGCATTGTCACACATATACCTATCCCATGAGTAAATTAGCAAATCTTATAAAATATATTTTTCAGGAGTCTATTGTACAAAACATACAAGATATAATTAAAAGAAATAATGATTCTCCTATCAAATTAGTTTATAATAGAGCGGAGTTGCTTATTGGTATAAACGACACAAAACCTCATGCACTTAGTTTGCTTAGAGAAATTAATGATGAGCTTGTCCATGGGTATATTCATTTTTTCTGTAATATACAATTAAACTTATATCACATAGGAGATAATATTGATTTTCAAAAATATCAACTCTTACCTAAAGGTGCCTTCGGATCAAATCCTGATAAAAATCAGCGACTAAGGTTGATCGTTCCGAAGAAACAAATGAACCAATGGGTATCTCGAAATGAATATGGTGATTTGCAAGAATACATTTCTTTAGCTAGAAGAAAGCTTTTATATTTTTCTGATCAACGAATTTTAAGAATATATAATGAAGAACTTATCTCATTTGCCAATCATTATGTTTTTGCTGCAAATTTTAATGATATTGAAAAAATAGTTCATTTAGCAGAAAGCAGCTTTTTAAAAACTCTTGCTTTTAAATACAAGACTACATCGAAACAAATTGCCTTTTCTTTGAAACAAAAAAATCAACATGGAAGAGTCGGTCTTGTGTGTAAAAGTAATTTCCACATATTTATTAAAATGCATCATCTGAAGTTATATCGGAAGAAGATTCTTCAGATAATCTCAAACATGTAATACAAATCCTTTCCTGTGGACTTGTTTTTATTCAACTGGCGAGCCGTATACGCTGAAAGGTGTACGTACGGTTCTGAGGGAGGGGAAATAAAACCTTCTAATATTAATGTAGAAAGGCGTATTTTTCCTACCCTACGATCCTACACCGTCACAAGAAGATATCCTAGTGACGAAACGTTTAGTGGACTCTGGTAAATTAATCGGAATTGAAGTATTAGACCATCTCATTATCGGCGACAAAAAATTCGTATCCCTAAAAGAAAAAGGTTATTTGTAAATACTATCTATTTTATAAGTTTTTTCGTATAATTAAATAAGGATTGATAAATTTAGCGCCATCTTTCATTGTTAGAAAGGAAGAGGCGCTTCTTATCATTTATAATGAATGTAAAAATAGTGAAAAAAAGCGTGATACATAAAGAAAATAGGAATTGATGGAAAGGGAGATAGACTTGGGTATGTTTAATTTTTCGCAGGATTTAGGCATTGATTTGGGTACAGCTAATACACTAGTTTTTGTTAAAGGAAAAGGAATAATTGTCCGGGAACCATCTGTGGTAGCAAAAAATTTAGAGACAGGTAGTATTGAGGCTGTAGGCCGTAACGCACGAAATATGATTGGAAGAACTCCAGGAAATATTTCTGTTATTCGTCCTATGAAAGACGGGGTAATTGCAGATTATGATACAACGTCCGTAATGATGAATTATTACATGAAAAAAGCAATGAAAAAACGTTCTTTATTCGCAAAAAAACCTAATGTTATGGTTTGTGTTCCTTCTGGAATTACAATGGTAGAGGAACGTGCAGTAATTGATGCAACAAAACAAGCAGGAGCAAAAGAGGCTTATCCAATCGCAGAACCATTTGCTGCAGCTATTGGAGCTGGTTTGCCAGTTTGGGAACCGACTGGAAGTATGATAGTAGATATTGGTGGTGGTACTACTGAAATAGCAGTAATATCACTTGGAGGTATTGTAACCAGTGAATCCATTCGTATTGCCGGTGATGATATGGACGAAGCCATTATTAATTACATTCGCAAACATTATAATTTAATGATAGGGGAACGGTCTGCTGAATCAATTAAAATGGATATTGGTTCAGCAAAAGGTGGAAAAAATGCTGAAGAAATGGATATTAGAGGAAGAGACTTATTGACGGGACTTCCCAAAACGATTACAGTAACATCGGAAGAAATATCGAAATCATTGGATGATACAGTAGACTCGATTGTAAATGCAGTAAAATCGACACTGGAAAAAACTCCTCCTGAACTATCAGCAGATATTATGGATCGTGGAATTGTACTTTCTGGCGGAGGGGCTCTTTTAAAAAATTTAGATCAAATAATTAGTGATGAAACAAAGATTCCAGTATTCGTTACAGACGAACCTTTAGAAAGTGTCGCGATTGGTACTGGAAAATCTTTGGAGTATATCAATCAATTTAGAAATAGCCCAAGTGTGTCTGCTCGTCCGTTAAATTAATAAGTAGGTGTGTTAATATGCAATTTTTACGTAGCAAAAAACTATTCATTATCCTAATTGGAGTAATTGTCTTAGTTGCTTTAATCGGGTATTCCTTAAGAGATAGAGAAAATATGAGTTTTGTTGAAACAATGATCAATGATACAGTGGGGTGGGTGCAAAATACGATTCATGCACCAGTGTCCTTTGTAACAGGTATCATCTCTAATATTGATGATATGAAAAATACTTATGAAGAGAATCAAGTTTTAAGAGAGCAAATCGCACAACAAAATTCTCTATTATATGACGTTCAAAAATTAGAAGAAGAGAACGAAGAACTGAGAGAAATAATTGGTATGACTGAAACGGTTAGAGATTATGAACCGATCCACGCGTCTGTAATCTCCCGTTCGCCGGAACAGTGGATGGATCAAGTGACTATCAACCGTGGATCTGACCATGGAGTAGAAGCGAACATGGTTGTGATTACTGCTGATGGAATGATAGGTAAAGTGTTACAGATTTCCAATGTTACAGCAACCGTACAACTTTTAACTGGTTTTGATGAATTCAATCGTATTTCAGCTACGATCACAAAAGAAGATGATCAAGATGTTTTTGGAATGATTGAAGGTTTTGACAAAGAGTCAAATTCTTTACTATTCCGTATTATTGAAGAATCTGAGAAAAACGTGGAAGAAGGAGATATTGTATATTCTTCTGAGAAGGGTGGAAAATTTCCTGCAGGTTTAAAAATCGGCGAAGTAAAAGAAATAGTATCCGATCAATATGGTCTTACTCGAATTGCTATGGTTGAACCAGCTGCTGACCTTTATGATATCAACAATGTCATTGTCGTAGATCGTGCTATAGAACAACCACAAGAAATGGAAGAAAATGCAGATGAGGAGGATGAGTCTTGATTAGGCGCTTTGTATTACCTCTCATTTTATTTATAATAATTGTATTAGAAGGGGTAGCGCTAGAGCTACTACCACTGCAATTATTATCGGGAGATTATTTCATCGTACCTCATTGGTTATTTATCTTTTTAGTTTATATAGCTGTATTTTTTGACCATAACGATACGTATTATTCTGTATTATATGCATTAATTTTCGGTTTGCTTTTTGATATTGTTTATACAGGTATTCTTGGAGTCTATATGTTTTCTTACGCGTTAGTAATTTATATTGTTCATGGCATTAAAAAAATGTTGCAGGGCAATTTCTATGTTCTATTATTACTAGCTACGTTTGGTATTGTATTAATAGAATTTACGATTTATGGAATTTTCTCTGTTGTTGGAATGATAGATATTTCATTAGAAAGCTTTATTCTAAATCGATTAGCTCCGACCATCTTATTAAACCTTGTCTTTTTAATTGTTATTTATCCATTTTCATCAAAAAGACTGGAAAAATGGAAAACAGAAATTCCACTCGGAGAACGAATGCGTTAAGTGAGATATAGGATATATATATCATTAATGTAGTGTGAAAAATGAGGTGATTAGAGAGTGCAAGATCTAAAACAAATCATTACAATTAAAGGTACCAGAGATGGATTAAGTCTATTTATAGATGAAGATGCTTCATTTCAAGAGATTTTAAAGGAGTTAGAAGAGAAAATTCAGTATAGTAAACCAAAACAAGACGAACCTGTTGTTTCTGTTAAAGTTAAACTAGGAGATCGATATGTAAGTGAAGAAAAAGAAGAGCAGATTCGCCAAATTATTACAACTGATCAGCGATTTCAAGTGATAGGGATTGATTCAAATCTGATTCCTATCAACGACGCTAAGAGGTGGATGGACGATAGTGAAGTTAAAGTTATTAACCGTGTAGTTAGATCAGGACAAATACTAGAAATTCAAGGAGATCTATTACTGGTTGGTGATGTAAATCCTGGTGGTAGAGTTGTAGCAAGTGGAAATATTTATATAATGGGTAATCTGCTAGGGATTGCTCATGCAGGTTATTATGGGGATAAAGATGCTTTTATAGTAGCTTCATATATGAAACCTACACAATTGCGAATTGCTGACTATATAAGTCGAGCACCTGACTATGAATCTGATGGTGTTTATATGGAATGTGGTATTATTGATACAGATCAAGATAAAATCACTATCGATTCCTTAAAGGTTCTTTCAAAAAAACGGAAAGAAATAAGTGGATTTGAGAGGAGAATGAATAATGGGTGAAGCTATCGTAATTACTTCTGGTAAAGGCGGGGTAGGAAAAACAACTACTTCAGCGAATATCGGAACTGCCCTAGCATTAATGGAGAAAAAAGTATGTTTGATTGATACAGATATTGGACTTAGAAATTTAGATGTTGTAATGGGGTTAGAAAACAGAATAATCTTTGATATTGTCGATGTTATAGAGGAAAGATGTAAATTAAAACAAGCTCTCATAAAAGACAAGCGTTTTGATTATCTAACGCTTTTACCGGCAGCGCAGACAAGTGATAAAACCGCTGTTACGATTCAAGGTATGAAAGAAATAATTACAGAGTTAAAACAAGAATATGATTATATTATAATTGATTGTCCAGCAGGTATAGAGCAAGGTTTTCAAAATGCGATTGCTGGAGCAGATCGAGCGATAGTAGTAACTACTCCAGAAAAATCCAGTGTTCGTGATGCAGATCGAATTGTAGGTTTATTAGAAAAAGAAGATATGAAAGAATCACCTAGATTGGTTATTAATCGTATACGCAATCATATGATGAAAAATGGTGACATGTTAGATATTGATGATATCGTAAATTTGCTATCTATTGATTTAATTGGCATCGTTGTGGATGACGATGAAGTAATTAAAGCATCTAATAATGGAGAACCAATTGCGCTTCATCCAAATTCTAAGGCTTCCATTGCTTATCGAAATATTGCCAGAAGAATATTAGGAGAGACAGTCCCATTACAAGCACTTGATGATGAGAAAGGTATTTTCCAACGTGTAAAAGAGTTTTTTAAAATATAAACTATTGTAAACACTTCAAAACAGTGGATATGTTTTGAAGTGTTTTTTAATCTATATGATATTCCTGTTCATACAATGTGATGCTTGTACATATACATGGTACAAATCAAGTGAAGGAATGTGAGGCTATGGATAAGGATATTCAAAAGATTAGAAAATCAATTGAACAGCGAAAAAAAGCAAGAGGAATAAAGACTGACCAATCCAAAGGGAAGGACTACCTCCGATCGCATGCTCTCCCAGATACGGAAGAGTTACATGGGTATTATCCTGCATTTCCAACTAGTACTAATCAAAGTAAAACAAGCAGTTCATCTCCAGTTGCAAAATATGCGGTAAAAGCAATATTATCCCTTATGCTTTTTCTTGGAGCGGCAATTATATGGGAATCAGAATCGCCTGCTTTAAACAAACCAAAAGCATGGGCAGCTTCTGCATTAACCGATCAATTCCCTTTTGCTAAAGTAAATGTTTGGTATAAAGAAGTATTTGGAAGACCTCTTTCCTTGACACCAAGTGTCGTGACTGAAGGAGACGATTCTCAACCAGTAGCTCTACCAGTAAGTGGAAATATTTCTGAGTCATTTGAAGCGAATGGAATTGGCATAAAGATTGATCCAGGACAATCAACCAATGTAACTGCAATAAATGAAGGGGTGATTGTTTTTGCAGGAAATGATACGAGTACAGAAAAAACAGTGAAGGTTCAACATTCTGATGGATCAATATCTCATTATGGAAATCTAAGTTCAGTTGATGTTCATCTATATCAATTTATTCAAGCAAATGAGTTGGTAGGAACTTTTACACCTACTACAGAAGAACAATCAGTTTTCTTTTCGATAGAGAAGGATAATCATTATGTAGACCCGGCACAGGTGATTCAAGTTGATGACAATAATTAATAGATGGATACCACCCATTCGTATACATCCCATCTTATTAATATTCATTATAGTGTCTTTCTTAACAGGTACTATTATGGAAATGGCGATTATTTTTTTTCTCGTTCTTTTGCATGAACTCGGGCATTTTTTTGCAGCTGCGTACTATAAATGGAGAATTCCCTTAGTTATTTTGTGGGCATTTGGTGGAGTAATGAAAACCGATGAACATGGAAATAAACCGATTCGAGAAGAGTTAGTTGTAACTATTGCGGGTCCTTTTGTTCATATTCTTATTTATGGTGGGTTAATTTTTGTGAACGGGTTTCAATTATTACCAGAAGCTTTAATTTCTTTAATTTTCTATTATAATTCGATGATTCTTTTGTTTAATTTAATACCTGTTTGGCCATTGGATGGCGGTAAATTATTATTATTACTTTGTTCGTATTTATTTCCTTTTAAAGGGGCATACCATTTTACGATCATATCATCATTCGTTATGATAGCAGTTGTTGTTGCCCTACAATTATTGTTCTTGCCTTTTACGTTGAGTGCATTTTTTGTGTGGGCGTTTCTATTTGTAGAAAATTGGAGAGAGTGGAAGCAACGTTTCTATGTATTTATTAGATTTTTACTTCATCGATATGAAGGAAAGCATATTGTTCGTTCTGTAAAGCCTTTATATGTGTCTTCTGAAAGTACATATGGTGAAGTGTTGTCGTTTTTTCATCGTGAAAAAAAACATCCAATCTATATAAAATATCCAGATGAATCGAGAATTTTTATAGACGATAGTGAATGTCTAGAACATTATTTTCAAGAGAATCAGATTAAAGGTAAAATTGGCGATACATTTTTTTATAAGTGTTGATTTCCATTGAGGGTGGGGAAGAGTCTAGGAAATTTAACATTAATGATAAAAAATGATGAACAGCACACTCCCTAAAGAGTATGCTGTTTTGTAATTACAAGTGGAAATCTAAGTTTTTAACCAAAGGGTAGGTATTACTTATCGTTGTTATTGTTTTCATCTAATTGGTCTTGTCCTAATTCATCAGATGCCTCCGTTTGGTATTGAAGATTTCTAGGCCCCGAGTTACTCCGATCATTAGGTAACACATTGTTTCCTACATAGTGATGGAAGACTGCATCAAACAAACCTACCAATATCGCAGCAATTTAAAGAAGCTGTAAATCCACTATCTGCCAATGTCATACCATCATAAAATCAATGAATAATCGCGCTAATACAAAATCTACAATCGTCGTCACTGTATTATTCATTCTTGGCAGAACCAACATGTCACCAATTAAATAGGCAACTATTTCTAATACTGCAGTTAAAAGGAAAACCTCGCCGAATGTCATTTCAAATATTAATCCAAGGACGATATATAGAAGAACTAGTGATCGAACAAACTAATTAATAAAGAGTTTACATGTTTCATGATGTACTCCCTTCTCCAAATTTGTATTGTTTAGATAGTGAACGGATTTAATCTTTCATTAAAGAAAGGTGTAAGGAGAAGTATTGTTAAGTCCGATATGCAAACAAAATATTTTTTCGTAAGTCATCAGTATTAAAAAGGAAGGCAAAAAGAGGGAGCTAGAGATTTCAACAGCTATTCTCGATTCGTCTTCTCTCGTCTAATTAAATGAAGAAGTCATCATGTTAAAAATAGAGAGTCGTTATTTTAAGCAAAAAGTGTTCAAACGTACTTGACGGTTACACTTTTACATAAGTCTATTTATTCATTTTTTATGAAAATAGAAATTAGTTATATTATGTAGTACTTTTTTTCTATAGTAAATTGGAGCATTTTTATGGATTTTCTTCTATTGATGAGGTTTTATAACCTACATCAATAAAATATTTTGAGGCTCAGAAAGTTAGAGATATATATAAATGGTAAAAAAGCCCAATTTTAACCAGGTAGAAATAGACCTCTTTTTTAACCATTTTTTAAATTAATTTAATGGAAAAGTATTAGTTTTTTCCATTTACATCATAAATATTCTCACTATTTTAAAATTTCGTTTTTTACTAATAATTAAATAGAAGTTATAATCTGAAAAGATAGTATATTTCATTAATGTTACATTAGGATGAATTATTTGTTGTTTTTTTCACAAAAGGATAACTTTCTTAGTAAAATGCAATCCATTACAATCAATCAACACATCAACCTCTACCAATCACAAAATAATTACTCTACCTTATTACAATTAATTACGATATATATGTCTACGGTGAGGCGAGTAATCGCAATAAAAATACTTTGCTTTTGAATGGATTAAACATAAAGAGAATAAAAAGCAATGCTTCCGCGTTTTGTGAAGAATGATGACAGGCACAATCCCAGTCGTCTCTACTCCCACTTCAAAACACAAATGATAATGAAATAAAATATAGATAATGCCAACACCCTCATTAGATTATCTACCAATCTGTGGTGAATGATATTATACACGGTGTCTGACATTAATTTTCACTAGATTTACATTTTAAGTTGGAGGTGAATTTTGAAACGTCTAAATTACGAACGGAGGTGATAATTAAAATATATAATCAATTTTCTGTTTAAAGGAACTAAAATCTACAAAGGATGCTAAAGAGTTGTAGTGGCTTTTATGTGGCAGTCGGTATATGAAGAATTTTGAAATTTAATCATAAAAACTTATAGAGAGGAGGTTTTTAAATTGGTAAATAAATCTTTGAAAAACAAGCTATCACTTATATTATCAACGTTTCTCTTTAGTTTATTCATAGGTCTGTCAATCAATGGATTTGCTAGTGAAAAAAGCAGCGGATTTTCATCGTTGGAAGAAGATGTTGAATCTATTATTGGGGATAACACAAACTATTCTGTATTTATAAGTACCAAAGACGGAGATATAGGAATTGAGGAAGAAAAGGTATATTCTTCTGCAAGTACGATTAAAGTGCCAATTTTAATGGAAGCATTGCTACAAGGAGAACAAGGAATTATAAATTTAGATGAAAAGATTACAGTAAGTGATTCTGATATCACTTCAGGTGGTGGAATAATCCGCCATATGTCAGCCAATCAAACCCTTTCTCTTAGAGACTTATTATATCTAATGATTACACAATCAGATAACACAGCAACAAACATGATTATAGAAAGGGTTGGAATGGATTCTGTAAATCAGACTATAGCAGAAATGGGGGCTGAAGATACAATACTCCAAAGATATATGATGGAATCTGTTCGACCAAATGATAACCTTACATCAGCCAAGGATATGGCAACTATAATGCAGTCTGCATTTGAAAGCGATATATTAAGTTCTGAAAATAAAGAGGAATTTTTACGAATAATGGGAGAAGGAATATTAAGCCATTATAGAAGTGATCGTCATAAAGATATTAGTAATTATAGTAAAGGGGGTAGCTTAGGAAGCACAAATGTCAGACATAATATCGGCATGTTTACTTATCAAGATGAAGTCGTATATGTGTCTGTAATGTCAGAAGACGCAGAATTAAAATCATCACGTATAGTTATGGCAGAAATTGGAGAGCGTGTAATGGATTATATAGTCGAATAAAAGTATTGTATTATTCATTTCCAATGAGGTCTAATAAAATTTAAGTTTTGATTCTAATGTTTCTAGTAAACTCTTTTTTAAGAAGGAGGATTACAAATTTATGGTTGAAAAAATGAAAAGGTACATGTATATATTTTCTGTATTCATTCTAATGATTAGCTTAGTCATTAATGATATTTATGTAAGCGCTAACGGTGGAGGTGGTTTTGATACCATTATTAGAAACGGAACAATTATAGACGGGTCAGGGTTAGGTCGATATGATGCGGATGTAGCTATAAAAGACGGATATATAGCAGACATTGGCGATTTGTCAAATGCAACTGCCGATCAAGAAATTGATGCAGAAGGGAATTTTGTTGCACCTGGTTTTATAGATGTCCATAGTCATGCTACCCTATCTGCACTTGGACAAGCTCAAAGTTCGTTATCTCAAGGAGTGACCATGGAAGTATTAAGTCCTGATGGCGCGGGACCAACAGATTTGCAATCCCGCATTGATTTGGAAGATGACGGTTTAGGTATAAATGTTGCGTCTTATATTGGATTTAATTCTGTTTGGAGTGAAGTAGTTGGTAATGAAGACAGAAGAGCAACTGATGCTGAAATTGAAGAAATGCGAAATCTTATTACAGAAGCAATGGAAAAAGGAGCCGCAGGTGTTTCGGCCGGCCTGTTTTATAGACCAGGATATTTTGCAGACAGAGAAGATGTCATTGATGTGGTAAGTGCAGCTGGAGCATGGAGAACGAAATTCACTAACCACCAAAGAAATGAAAATAACGAAGTGGTTGAATCGACTGCTGAAACGATTGAAATTGGAGAGGAATCCGGGTTAACACCAGTTATTACCCATATTAAAGCAATGGGTCCAAATAACTGGGGGAAATCCGAAGAAATGATGCAACTCATCAATGATGCAAATGAGCGGGGAATTTATACTGCAGCAGATATTTATCCTTATCTTAGAAGTCAAACTGGACTAACAGCAATCGTTCCACCATGGGTTGAAGAAGGTGGAAGAAGTGCAATGTTAGAAAGGTTTAGAGACCCAGAATTAAGGGATGGTATTGCAGAAGAAATTGAAGAGATAATGTACAGTCGAGTACAAGGTCCTGAAGGGGTATATTTTCCAACAAAACGTAAGACACTTGCTGACTATATGGAAACAGGAGGTGGGAACCCACGAAACAGAAGCCTTTTATCGTTTCTAAATCTGAATTATAATCATGAATTTGATGTAGAAATTGACGAGATAACAGTAACTGATTCAAGTGGAAATAAAGTATATGAATATAACTTTGAAGGTGAAGATGGTGGAGAATGGGATACGTCAAAATTTGACCTATTGCATTCTTACCCAGCTGATGCAGTTAGTCATACGATAAACAATGGTTCTGGACAAATAAATGTTGCTCAGAGAATAAGCGGTAATTCAAGTGCCTATGGAAATGTTGTTCCAACAATGCCTGATGTTGGAGATAGTGAAACATTTATGCGATTTAAAGTTGGAGATACGCTGGGGGCGAATCAAATCATGAGGTTATGGATTAATTCCGACAACTTTGGATCGGGAAGTTCATTCCCTGTAAATGGTTATGGAGTTGCAGTTCGACTTGACCAAGATCGAATCCAGGTATATGAAAGAGAAAATAGCACATCCACGATTCATGAGACAATTTCTGATGCCGGATTAGAACCGGATACATGGCAGGATCTAAAAGTAAAGTTGGAAGATAATACTTTACTAGTTAAAATGTGGCCATCTAATGAAGACGAGCCGGAAGAATGGGATTCCAGCATAGATGTTTCAAAAGAAGAAGTGATTGAAGATCAAAAAGCTATGGTTAGCATAACAAATCTTGATACTGAAAGTAATGCATTCCATTTCAATGATTTTATTGTAGAGTCATCTTCCGGTGATGATGTTTATTATGATTATAATTTTGATGGTAATGACGATGACAATTGGGATGGAGACAAATTTATTGAACTTCATTCTTTCCCGAAAGACAGAGCCGAATTTACGATTCAAGAAAATACTGGAAGAGTAATACTTGATGGATATAATACCGATGTATGTTGCAGTACGTATGGTAAATTTACTGCTAACATGGATGATGTTAAAAACAGCGATGTTTTATTACGTTTTAAAGCCGATCAAATTGGTGGAAATCAACAATTAAGAGTTTTTACGAAAGCGGATGAATTCAAATCCGGTATGACTATGCCAGTTAATGGATTCGGAGTTGAATTTGACTTAAAAGGCAATGAAATGTCTTTTATAAAGCGTAACGATAGTACAACACAAGTACTTGAATCCGTGGATGCAAATTTAGAGCCGGATTGGTATACGCTACGAATACATGCTGAAGATGAGGAAGTAAATGCTCGTATCTGGAAAGATGGCGAGGAAGAACCCGAAGAATGGGATTTTACCTATGTTGAAGAAGAAAGAGAATTAACAATAGGTGAAACAACGATGCAAATTTTGGAAACAGAAGGAAGCTTGCGAACCATCTATGACTTTGGCCACGAAGACGACTTTAGGAGATTTATTCAATCTCCGGTTGTTGCCATAGCTTCGGATGGAGGGGCTAGCACCTCTAATGAAGTACATCCAAGACGTTATGGTACACAGCCTAGAGTTTTGGGACAGTATGTAAGAGAAGAAGGACTACTCGGATGGGAAGAAGCTATTCAAAAGATGACTTCATTACCTGCTTCACTAATTGGTCTATCTGATCGTGGTTATATTGCTAAAGGTATGAAAGCCGACATTACTATATTTAATCCTGATACTGTCATAGACAATGCTACATTTGAGGAACCGAGACAGTATGCTGATGGTATTGAACAAGTTCTGGTAAATGGAGAATTAGCTTTAAACAATGGAGAATTAGTTGGAATACAACCTGGAGAATTTGTGAAAATTGAACCAAATATGCCTACTCGTCCAGTAACACAAGGTGAAAATCTTGAAGTAAGCGATAATCGTAAAATTTTGCCATTGGATGAAACAGAATCAGATTCCTTGATTTCCTTTAACTTGGAGCAAGGAGTTAATGATTATCAGGCCACAGGAAGTATGTCTCTTGTTTATGATGACATAGAGTTAGATGCAGAGAACTTTGGTAGAATTCAGACTTTTGATGGCTGGTTGAGCTTTACCGGTTCAGGACCATTAAATGGTGAGGAACTAACAACATTCAGGATTACTATTGATGAAAACGATCCAACCATCGATGATGAAAAACCGGTAGTAACAATTGATATAGCTGGAAAAGAACAAATAAAAGCCTTTTTAGGTGATGAAGGTTCAGAATCTCCTTCAGAGCCTTTGACTATTGAAGAAATGAAACTTCTTGTTAAACAATTCAGAGATGAGGGGGAAATTGCAGACGACGAAACCTCTAGAGTATTGCAAACACATCTAACTTCCGTTGGACACTATGAAGAAGATGGTGCTATGGAAAAGGCTATTAAACACATGAATAGCTTTAAAGATGAATTGCTCGTTCATTTTGAGGAAAATGGACTCATTTCTGAGGAAGCAGCTGCTACACTAGTCTCCCACTCGGAGGACCTTATTGAATTTTGGGAATAGTTCCATATAGGAAAAGATTAATTTAACCAGATGTACAATATTTGGCTAAACAGTAAAAAAGTTTAATAGATTTTGGGTTTAATTGTTTGCTACTCCCTGTGATAATACAAGATTGATTACAGGGAGTATTTAAAATAGGGAGAGGTGAACTATCATGCAAAAAAGAATTAGAAAATTAACATCTATATTTTTAATAGTTCTAATAACCATCACCATGCCTATGACTGGGCTAGCAGGTGACCCAGGAGATCCCAGACAAACTCCCACAGCTACCGGTGACGGTGGAGCAGTTTCAACAGAGCATGTAGAAGCATCGAGCGCTGCGGTTGAAATTCTCAAAAATGACGGTAATGCAGTTGACGCAGCAGTTGCAGCTGCTGCGGCACAAGCAGTAACCCGGCCATTTTCCGGTGGCATTGGCGGTGGAGGGTTTATGAATATCTATCTAGCTGAAGAAGATCGTTTCGTAGTCTTGGATCATGTGACTGAAACGAGTGAAAACTTCGGACCGGAATCCTTTATTAATCCAGAGACTGGAAAAGTGTATCCTGCTAACGTTCGTAGTTCAAGTGGAATGGCAACAGGTATACCAGGCATGGTTAAGGCTTGGGAAGAGGCACTAGAAGAATACGGAACGATGTCCTTGGAGGAAGTGCTTCAGCCAGCAATTGATTTGGCGGAAGAAGGTTTTCCTGCTGATGCCAATTTTCTTAGGGAAACGAGTGAAAATGCGGATAAATTCCGACTTTTTGAAAGCTCTACAGAACTTTACTTGGACGAAGATGGAGAGGTACCGGAACTGGGAACTATTATGAAAAATCCTGATCTTTCAAACACGTATCGTTTAATTGCTGAACACGGGAGTGAAGTTTTTTATGAGGGTGAGATTGCAGAAGCAGTATTAGATACCATTCATAACCCTCCCGTTGTGGATAATCTAACTAGAGAGGTTTTGGCTGGAAATATGTCGATGAATGATCTGAAAGACTATGAAGTGATTCATAAGGAGCCAACTCATTCGACCTATCGGGACTATGATATTTATAGTGTGCCACCTACATCAAGTGGTGTAACAATTAGTGAGATTTTAAATATATTAGAAGCCTATGATTTGGAAAATATGTCTAAACCCCAAGCTTATCATTACTTTTTGGAAGCTTCCCGTTATGCATTTGCAGACCGAAGCATGTACATGGGTGATCCTGCACATACTTTGATCCCGGTAGATGGCTTAATGTCAAAGGGTTATGCTGCCGAGCGGAGATATAACATATCAGACAATCACGCTACGATTGGCCAGGTTGCACCGGGGAATCCATGGCCATATGATGAAGATCCGGATAAGCAGCCGGAACCTCCAGAAGAGGGGATTGCTTTTCACCATGATTTTGAAGGAAATGATGGAGACGGGTGGGATTCGACTGTCTTTGCAAATCTCCATTCTTGGCCAGGAACACCCCCTGGTGCATCATATAGCATTCAGAATAACACAGGTCAAGTGGTTATAGATAACCGCCTACAGGGAAATGGAAGTGCTTACGGGTTAATTACTCCGGACATGCGTTCTTTAACTGAAAGTGAATTATTAGTGAAGTTCCGGTTTAATGAACTTGGAAATGACCAGCGTTTACGTTTATGGATTCAGGCCGATAGGTTTAGTTCTGGAAGCTCTATGGTGGAAAATGGATATGGCATTGAATTAAGAGCGGATAATCAAAATATGATTTTACGAGGAAGAGAGGATGGGAGGTCCACTACATTTGGTACTGAGAACATTGATTTGTCCACAGATTGGAATTGGTTAAGACTGAAATCTGAAGGTAACCAACTAGGCGTTCGTGTATGGAATGACAATATTGAAGAGCCTGTAGAGTGGGATATGACCCATGAGCTAACTGAGGAGGAAATGGCCAATAAAGACTTAGGTAAAGCACTCCTTAGTGTGATTAATTTTGATCACGACAATGGAAATACGATTCAATTTGATGAGATTACCATTAATGACCTAGCTGATAGTGAGCAATTAACGACATTCGAAAAAAATGCTGATACACAATTGACTGCTTTGGAGAAAGATGCAGTTAATTCCCAGGAAGCAGAGGAAGAAATTCCTACTGAGACCATTCATTTATCTGTAGCTGATGGTGACGGGAATATTGTGAGCTATACGAAGACGATTAATAGTATTGCAGGGAATGGAATGGTTGTTCCTGGGTATGGATTTATTTTAAACAATGGATTTTCTGGAAGAACACCAATGCAAGACCCTGATCACCCTAATGCGCCAAGACCAGGACTTCGTATGTTGAGTGCAATGACCCCTACTATTGTAACAAAAGATGGGGAACCCGTAATGACAGTTGGATCGCCAGGAAGTAACCGGATTATCACAACTAATTTACAAATTATCATCAGTCAACTTGATTTTAATATGACCTTACCGGAAGCGATTGCTGAACCGAGATTATCGCAAAGGAATTTAGGTCATGCTAGTACGCAATATGAAGGAGTTTACCTTGATAAATATGGGGCACTTTTAGAAGAACTGGAAGACATGGGTCATACTTTTATAGCTGATAATGCTGCAGAAGGAATTAGTGCCGCAAACGGAGTGGAGTTTCTCGAGAATGGAAATATTAGGGCTGCTGCAGAGCCTGTCAGAAGAGGTGGAGGAAGTGCAATGGCTATAGATAAGGATGAAATTGAAGAACCTACACCTCCCGAAGATTCCAGTGTAACCTTGATGAAAGAGCTGGTAAAAGGATATGTAGAAAATGGGGAAATTGAGAATGAAGAAGTAGCTCGATTGCTAACTACCCATTTGAATGCTATTGAACATTACGAAAGAGATGAACAGATAGATAAAGCTATAAAACATATGAATGGCTTTACTTTACTGGTAAGTCGTCAAGAAGAAGGGTTAATTTCTGAAGAAGCCGCTATTGAGTTAAAAATGCATGCTGCTATTTTGTTAGATAAGTGGCAATAGAATAAGGCTTTATAACTTATCAAGTAGATTACTCTTTGTTAATATTTTCCTTTTTATTATAGAAGCGAAAGCTTTTATTAACAGATTTATAAGTACCTATAACTCAACCCGTTAAATATTTTACATTTTGTACGGTATTTTATTTTATAAGGAGGGTGAAAGAAGAGTAATTTGGAAAACTCCCTTAAAAATTTTCGTAATTTTCATAATTTATTTCGGTGTAAGCCCTAAAGATAGCTTAGCTGAATCGGATGCGAATAACACTTCCAGCTCTTCATCAGGCTATGTATCAGAAAGAAGGTGAGTAAATGGTAAGATTATGGAATAGTGATGAAAAGGAGCTAGATGAGTGAGATATTGTGAAAGAAGGGTTGGAAGCGAGAACTGGTCGATTATTGTTTAGTTTTATTAATTTTGACTACGATAGTTAAATAAATTCTATTTTGATGAAGTCATTGTGAATGAGTTGGATAATTAGTTACTCCATTTCTGAGGAATTTTTAATTGGGTAGGTGCTTGACAAAATGTATCAAAACATGGTAACATCAATCTGTTATTCATCGTAGCACCCGTGCTACAACCGCACAGAATAGGTGAGTGTAAAGTGTAAACAGCATTCATTGTTTATGCTGTACATTTGAAAATCCGTATTGGATTACCTAAATGGCGAGTCTGAGTTGAATGAGGAGGTGCAAGAACATGTACGCAATTATTGAAACTGGTGGTAAGCAAATTAAAGTAGTTGAAGGCCAAGAAATCTATGTAGAGAAAGTTACAGCTGATGTAAATGAATCTGTAACGTTTGACAAAGTACTATTCATTGGTGGGGATGACGTTAAAGTTGGTGCTCCATTAATCGACGGTGCTACTGTTACTGCAAAAGTAGAGAAACATGGTCGTCAAAAGAAAATTGATGTACACAAGTTTAAGCCGAAAAAGAACTATCATCGTAAACAAGGTCATCGTCAACCTTATACGAAGTTAGTAATCGACAAAATTAATGCATAAAGGTTCTGTGGATTATAATGATTAAAGTTACTGTATTCCAAACAAATAACCAAATAACAGCATTTGAACTTTCTGGACATGCAGATAGTGGACCATATGGTTATGATCTTGTTTGCGCAGGAGTATCTGCTGTATCATTTGGAGGAGTGAATGCAGTAATTAAATTATGTGATACAGATTTGCATATTGATCAAGGGAAAGACGGAGGCTACTTATATGTAGAAATTCCTGAAAACCTGGATCTGCAGGTAGCTGAACGCGTTCAGCTACTATTAGAAGGTATGATGGTATCTCTTCAAACGATTGAAGCGGAATACGGAGATCATATGCAAGTGAATTATAAATAAGGAGGTGCACTTCTATGCTACGTCTTGATTTACAATTTTTCTCTACGAAAAAAGGGCAAGGTAGTTCCAAAAACGGACGTGATTCTGAATCGAAACGCCTAGGTTCTAAGCGTGCGGACGGTCAATTTGTGTCTGGTGGATCTATCCTTTATCGTCAACGTGGAACAAAAATCTACCCAGGTGAGAACGTGGGTCGCGGCGGAGATGACACGCTTTTCTCAAAAATCGACGGTGTTGTGAAATTCGAACGCTATGGTCGTAATCGTAAAAAAGTAAGTGTATATCCAGTTGCTAAAGAAGCATAATTTTCTATGCTTAAGATAAAGAACTCCGGTTAATTATAGCTGGAGTTCTTTTTTCTATTGCTTAAAAATTTTCCTCTTGCTTTTTATGAGTCTTTCTTTTGCTTTCTCTCTTTTTCTGCTATACTCAGTTTTAATGAGGTGAAATCGATGACTGAGGATGTACTGCATATAATTCAACATTATCGTCATGATCTAATGAATCGATTACAACTAGTATCTGGATATTTGAGTATGGGGAAAGTAGAAAAAGCAGAAGATAAATTAAATGAGGCGATTGCATATTACGAAGAAGAGAGGAAATTAATGCAATTAAAAGCTCCTTCTTTAATGCTATGGATATTAGAATTCGAACAATACTATCGATCGTATTCAATGTCTTATTTTATTGAAGCAACTTCCACTACTTATAATCATCCAATAGATGATCAATGGATAGTAAGTAAATGTAATCAAATAATGCATGTATTACAGAATCATTTGTATTCTGATTCCATGTATGAAGTGGAAATACGAATAATAGATAACATCAAAAAAGACCAATGGAATATTATTTTTGGTGTACAAGGAAATATTCCAAATATGTCAGTTGACGTTTGGCAAAGTAATTTAGGAAATATACAAATCGAACGATTTAATGACCGGTTGCAATTCGTATTCTCGCAAACTAGAGAATAATGAGGTGAAATAAAATGTTTGTCGATCAAGTAAGTGTATATGTAAAAGCTGGTGATGGTGGTAATGGCCTTGTAGCATATCGTAGAGAGAAATATGTTCCTAAAGGCGGCCCGGCTGGTGGAGATGGCGGAAATGGTTCAAATGTTGTATTTAAAGTAGATGAAGGTTTAAATACACTAATGGAGTTTCGATATAACCGTCATTTTAAAGGAAAACGTGGAGAAAATGGAATGAGTAAAACGCAGCATGGAAAAAATGCTGAGCCATTAATAGTTTCTGTACCTCCTGGTACGACTGTTATTGATGAAGATACAGGAGAAGTGATTGCTGATCTTACAAAACACGAACAAGAAGCAGTGATTGTAAAAGGTGGTCGAGGCGGTCGTGGGAACACACGATTTGCAACACCTAGAAATCCTGCACCAGATATGGCAGAGAATGGTGAACCAGGTCAAGAGAGAAATATAAAGATAGAATTGAAATTAATAGCGGATGTAGGTCTTGTAGGCTTTCCGAGTGTTGGTAAGTCAACTTTATTGTCTGTTGTTAGTGCTGCAAAACCGAAGATCGCTGATTATCATTTTACAACATTATCACCAAATTTAGGTGTTGTTGATACTCAGGATTCACGGAGTTTTGTTTTGGCAGATTTACCAGGTTTAATTGAAGGAGCATCACAAGGTGTAGGATTAGGGCATCAATTTTTAAGACATATAGAACGAACAAGAGTTATTCTGCATGTTATCGATATGGCAGGGACAGAAGGTAGAGATCCATATGAAGATTATATAATGATTAATCAAGAATTAAGTGATTATGATGAAAAACTTATGGATCGTCCGCAAATTATTGCCGCGAATAAAATGGATATGCCAAATGCACAAGAGAATCTCATTCAATTTAAAGATAAATTAGAAGTTGATATACCTGTGTATGAAATCTCTGCATTGACGAAGGATGGGTTAAGAGATCTCTTATTTGCTATTGCAGATAAATTAGAAACAATTCCAAAATATGAAAAAGAATTAGAAGAAACAGACGATACCGTCGTTTACAGATTTCAAAAAGAAGAAGATCCTTTCCATATTACGAGAGATCCAGATGGTGCATTTGTATTATATGGACAACGTATAGAAAAATTATTTAAAATGACTGACTTTCAGCACGATGAAGCTGTACAACGTTTTTCTAGACAACTACGAGGAATGGGCGTAGATAAAGCTTTACGAGAAAGAGGAGCCCAAGACGGAGACGTTGTCAGATTACTTGAGTATGAATTTGAATTTATAGAGTAACTATGATGAAACAGTAGCTGCAAGGGGGAAGTAAAGTGACTAGTATAGGATATTTAGGACCAAAAGGTACATTTACTAAAATGGCAGTAGATTCAGTATTTAATGGGGAAATGAAAAATGGATATAGAACAATTCCAGAATGTATCGATGCGGTGGATAAAGGAGAAGTAGACATTGGAGTTGTGCCCATAGAAAATGCTATTGAGGGTACTGTCCAATTGACCATTGATTATCTAATACATCAAGTACGATTGCCGGTTGTTGCTGAGATAATAGTGCCGATTCAACAACATTTACTTGTACGCAAAGAAGTGACAAGCACCCTTTCAGATATTCATGAAGTATATTCGCATAGTCATGCTATTGCACAATGTCACCAATATCTACACCACCATTTGCATTCCGCACTAACAAAACATACGTCTTCAACCGGAAAAGCTGCTGAAATTGTAAGTAACTCAAAAGAACCCATCGCTGCAATCGGAAATCGATTAGCAGCAGAAGAGTATGGGTTACATATTTTGCAAGAAAATATTCATGATTACCCTAATAATCATACACGATTCTTAGTTTTATCTAATTATCCGGAGAAGGTACACATTAGGCATAAAAAAGATTCTGAGAAGACAACGATGCTGATTACTTTACCAAATGATCAGTCAGGTGCTCTTCATCAGATTTTATCTGCGTTTTCATGGAGAAAATTAAATCTGTCTAAAATTGAATCACGCCCAACAAAGACAGGGTTAGGTAATTATTTCTTTATAATTGATGTGGATCAACCATATGATGATATACTATTTCCAGGGGTAAAATCAGAGCTAGAAGCACTTGGTTGTCAAGTGACGATTTTAGGTACTTATCCTGTATATCATATGTTACAACACTAAATTTAAGGTATAACAATATTTTGGCTATCGATTTAAATCGATAGCTTTATGTTTGCAGAAGGAATTTATAAAATATGTGTACTGTGGATGATTAAATGACTCCACTAGCCACGTCCGGCCAAGCGCCTTTGATCTTGGAATTATGTAGAGCTGCTTTTTCCATATATGCAACTTTTCATTTCTAGTGCATATGCTGATATAGAGTATTAGCCCAGCCCAGAAATGAAGGGAAAGGAGTTCGTTCATTTTGAAAATACACATTGTACAAAAGGGAGATACATTGTGGAATTTATCCAAAAAGTATGGAGTTGATTTTCAAGAATTAAAAGATGTAAATACACAGTTATCTAACCCAGAAAAAATAATGCCAGGAATGAAAATAAAAATACCAGGTACTGCAAAACAAGTAAAAAAAGAAACATCCGTAAAAGAGACGCAGCAGGCTAAAAAGAAGGAAACAAAAAAAGAAACACAGCATCCTTATAAGCAGCAGTCTCCAACACCAATTGCTGTAGTAAAAGAAGATGAGTATAAGAAAGAAAAGCCTATAAAGGAAATGCAAACACAACCTAAGATGCCTTCAATGCCTTCAATGCCTAGTATGCCAATCTTAGAAAAACCGAAAGAGCAAGTGAAAAAAGAGAAACCGAAGGAAAAACCTAAAGTAAAACCAAAGGAGAAACCGAAAGTAAAACCAAAAGAAAAGCCAAAAGAGAAGCCAAAAGAAAAGCCAGTGGAGGATTTCTGTCCACCAGGGGCAATCAAAGTACCTTGCCCGCCGATGCCTTGTCCACCAATGCCTTGCCCACCAAATACGGGTCCAGTATATTTTGTACCATGTCCGCCGCCACCATGTTTTGATCCTTGTTTTGCACCAATGCCTATGATGCATCCTGGTCATGGATTTCATCCGTCACATGGTGAAGTATTGGGAGCATCAGATAGTGGGGATTGTGGATGTGGGGGAAAAAATTATTCCTCAATGAATTTTACTGGATACCAAGGAAATGATAATAATGCGATGTGGCAAGGAAATAATTTTGGTTCACCAGGAAATTCAATGAATGTACAACAACAAAATAATACAGAGGATTCTATGAATAATGCTCAGAATATGAATTGGATGTCGTCCAATATGAATCAAGGTCAAATGTTTCAAGACTATGGAAGACCAGTAAATGATAATTATTTTACGCCATATCAAGGTGCAACACCTTATGTAAATAACGCTCTGCATAGAAATGAAAATACGTCTGAAATGAACAAACAAAATCCGCAAATGAATGCTCAACAAAATCAAGGACCAACAAATTCTCAACCAACATTTCCTGCACAATTTATAGATAATCAACATCGTTCAGTTTATCCAAAACCACCATTCTACCCTCAATCGCCAAAATCATCCTCGTAATATTAAGAACGAATAAAGCGGTGAGGTTGAGACATAACAAAAAGGTTTTTTCAAAAGACGGATGATAGCTAGAATAAGCGTAAGAAATATACGGAGACTCCTTGAAAATCAAAAATCGATTTTCTGCGTGCGATGCTGTCGAGGTTCTCCTTGTCCTGTGGGAGTGAGGCCTAGGTGAGACCCCCGGATTGCGTAGAAACCGGAGGCTCACCAGTCGCCCGCGGAAAGGAGTATATATTTCTGATGCGGGTTTTCAAAACCTATTCATTCGGATTTTACAAAGGCAAGGCTTGAAGGCTTTTGAACAATATCGGGCATTTATAGACAATTTACCCCGCTCTCATTCTTTGGCTAAGTAAAATTAGTTTGAAATCAGCTATTACTGTTAGTTACATGCGATATAAATTAGATGTTCTGTAAAATTACCTATATTTAACTGTGTAAAAGAACCTTCCTTATACAAAATAAGTTTAAGGGAGGTTTTTATTATGAGAATGTATAATCTGTTTTTTTCAAGCATCTTCTTTGGAACCATATTAATGGGATGTACGGATGATAATACAACAAATGATCAGCAAAATAATAACCGTACTGAATCAGTACAACCAATACACTTTGAAGACCAAGAGATGGAAAATTCTAATCAGCCAGAATCTATTGGAGATCAAGGTGGCTATATTCAAAGTAGACAGTATGGTGTAAATGAAACTCGTGCAAATCATTATACCGATGCCTTCACAAATGAAGAGTCTATTCGTTTAACTGAGTCATTGAGAAATAGGGTAGATGTTGTACAAGCACAAGTGGCATCTACTGAAGAACGCATTGTAGTAGGGGTAATATTAAAGGAACATGCAGATCCTGATACTGGAGATAAACTTGTTAAGCATATTGAAAGGCAACTTGAAGATAACAATAAAGAAATTATTGTTTATACTGATGATATACAGTGGGACCGAATGAAAAACTTGGACTCCAGACTACAGGCAAAAGAAATGGGAGAGCAGGTTGAACACTTATTTGAAGATATATTTCAGTTAGATAAGAATCAATGATAGAAGTCTTTATCCCTTTTCCAAATAGGCTTTTTTTGATATAGTAAAAAAAGAGTTTGAAGAGAGGGGAAGATCTTATGGCTGGTCATTCCAAATGGAAAAATATACAAAAACGTAAAAATGCACAAGATGCAAAAAAAGGTAAAATTTTTATGCGTCATGCTAAAGATATATATCTTGCAGCTAAGCAAGGTGGCGGGGATTTAAATACAAACGCTGCGTTGCGTACAGCTGTTGAGAAAGCAAAAGCCGATAATATGCCAAATGACAATATTGAACGTAACATTAAAAAAGCTACAGGTTCTCTTGATGGAGCAACCTATGAAGAAATAACCTACGAAGGTTATGGACCAGGTGGAGTAGCCGTAATTGTTAATGTTCTTACCGATAATAAGAACCGTACTGCTGCTGAAGTACGCCACGCTTTCAAAAAAAATGGTGGAAACCTTGGCGAAAATGGCAGTGTATCATTTATGTTTGATCGTAAAGGATATATTGTTATTGAAAATGAAGAGGGTACTTTAGACGAGGATACTATAACAATGGATGCTTTAGAAGCAGGAGCGGAAGACGTTGTTCCACAAGAGGGGGCTTTTGAGCTCTATACAGAACCGGAAGATTTTCAAGAAGTTGTAAAATATTTAGAGGAAAATGAATACACTCTAGCTGACTCTGAAGTGACATTAATCCCGCAAAACTATAATCAACTATCATCAGAAGATGAAGCAAAAATGATGAAGTTAATAGATGCGCTTGAGGAAAGTGAAGACGTTCAAGATATCCATCATAATTTAGAAGAAAGTAATTAGTTAATGGAATGTTTAGGCTTCTATTTCACAATGAAATAGAAGTTTATTCATTCTCTTATGTAATTAAATAGGGGATGAAAATAATGATTGCATATGTTAAAGGGACGTTGGTTTCCTTAGGGGATGAATCGCTCATTGTGGATGTAGGTGGAATTGGTTATGAAATAGTGTGCCCAAATCCTTTTATTTTTCAAGATTTACTCAATCAGCAAATACATATACAAACCTATCATCATATACGAGAGGATGCACAAATTTTATTTGGGTTTCGAAATAAGGATGAGAAATACTTATTTACAAAGCTAATATCTGTTTCAGGAATTGGTCCAAAAGGAGCTTTAGCCATTTTGGCAGGAGTGGATATCTCAGGATTTATTTCTGCAGTTGAGAATGAAGATGATAAGTTTTTAACTAGTTTTCCAGGTGTTGGTAAAAAGACAGCAAGACAAATAATCCTTGATTTAAAAGGAAAGTTAGCAAGCGTATTCTCCGTATCAGATGAACAGCAAAAGAGTAGAAGCATTAATGTTAATGATAATGAAGTGTACTCTGAAGCGATGGAAGCACTGAAAGCATTAGGATATACAGATAAAGAGGTTAAGCAAGTACTGCCTCATTTGAAAAAAGAAAATGTTGAGTTAAGTACAGATGAAGCTATTCGTAAAGCATTAGCATTATTAGCAAAATAGGAAGGGGGAGGAGAATAAATGGATGATCGAATGATAGACGGAGAGCTTCAAGATCAAGATGTAGAGATAGAATTTAGTCTGCGTCCATCTACGCTTGCCCAATATATTGGGCAAGATAAAGTAAAAGAAAACCTAACTATCTTTATTCAAGCAGCTAAAATGCGTGAAGAACCGTTAGATCATGTGTTATTATATGGTCCTCCAGGGTTAGGGAAAACGACCCTAGCATCAATCATATCTCATGAGATGGGTGTTCAATTTCGTTCCACTTCAGGTCCTGCTATTGAAAGAGCAGGAGACTTAGCAGCAATATTGTCATCCCTTGAGCCGGGTGATGTTTTATTCATTGATGAAGTGCATCGACTCCCTAGATCGGTAGAAGAGGTACTCTATGCTGCTATGGAGGATTTCTTTATTGATATTGTTATTGGTTCTGGTCCAAGTGCGCGATCTGTAAGAATTGATTTGCCTCCTTTTACGTTAGTAGGAGCTACAACAAGAGCCGGTTTATTAAGTGCTCCTTTGCGCGATAGGTTTGGAGTACTCAGCCGTCTCGAGTATTATGAGATAAAAGATTTATGCAATATTGTAGAGCGTACTGCTGATATATTTAACATGCCAATCGCTTCAAAAGCAGCTATTGAAGTGGCAAGACGATCAAGGGGTACGCCGCGAATTGCCAATAGGCTCTTAAAACGTGTGAGAGACATTTCTCAAGTAAAAGGAGAAGAGGAAATAAGTCTGGAGTCAACAAAAGAAGCATTAAATATGCTTCAAGTAGACGATGCAGGATTAGATCATGTTGATCATAAACTACTCTTAGGAATTATTGAAGGGTTTCATGGAGGACCGGTAGGCTTAGACACAATTGCAGCTACTATCGGTGAGGAATCGCAAACGATTGAAGAAGTCTATGAGCCTTTCTTATTACAGCTTGGTTTTATCCAAAGGACACCCAGGGGAAGAGTCATTACGTCTAAGGCGTATGACCATTTAGGAATAAAAAGGACTGGTGAAGACTAAACATGGGTAAAATGTTTATTATCATTGGAGTTGTTTTTATCATAATTGGTATTCTGTGGACGTTTATTGGCAGATTACCCGGGGATATTACAATAAATAAAGGTAATTTTACATTACATTTTCCAATTGTAACTTCAATTGTTATTAGTATCATACTGACATTGATTATGTTCGTCATTGGAAGATTTCGTTAAATGAAGGAGATAAACATGCAAATAGAAGATTTTGATTTTCATTTACCAGAAGAATTAATTGCACAAACACCGCTTAAAGATCGAACATCTTCACGCTTATGTGTTTTGGATAAACAAACTAGTGAAATCACTCACCGTCATTTCAAAGATATTACTACTTATCTACAAGCGGGTGATTGTTTGGTATTAAATGACACAAAGGTTCTGCCTGCAAGATTATATGGGGTAAAATCAGATACTGGTGCAAAAATAGAGGTTTTACTATTACATCAACAAGAAGAAGATACATGGGAAGTACTTGTTAAACCAGCTAAAAAAGTAAAAATTGGCACTGAAGTCGTATTTGGTAATGGGGAGTTAAAAGCGACTTGTATTGATCTTAAAGATCACGGCGGACGAATCATGACTTTTTCTTATACTGGTATTTTTTATGAAATCTTAGATCAATTAGGTGAGATGCCATTACCTCCATATATTAAAGAGCAATTACCTGAGCAAGATAGATACCAAACTGTCTATGCAAAAGAGAAAGGTTCTGCAGCTGCACCTACTGCCGGGTTACATTTTACAGATAAGTTGTTAGCAGATATCGAAGCGATGGGTGTCAATATTGTTTTTGTCACATTACATGTAGGGCTTGGTACATTTCGACCAGTTAGTGTCGATTCAATTGAAGATCACGATATGCACTCGGAGTTTTATTCCATGTCGGAAGTAGCAGCAGAAAAACTTAATGAAGCTAAAACAACAGGTCGGAGAATCATCTCTGTAGGAACCACATCTACTCGCACATTAGAAACGGTTGTTCGTGATCATGATAAGTTTGTTGCTACAAGTGGGTGGACAGATATTTTTATTTATCCCCCATATGAATTCCGTGCGATTGATGGTTTAATTACAAATTTCCATTTACCTAAATCAACATTAATTATGATGATAAGCGCATTAGCTGGTAAAGAAGCAATCCTTCATGCTTACAATGAAGCAGTGAAAGAAAAATATCGTTTCTTTAGTTTCGGTGACGCTATGTTAATCTTATAAGAAGGAAGAATAAAATGAATCCTATAACGTATGAATTAATTAAGACGGATAAACAAACAGGAGCAAGATTAGGACGAGTTCATACTCCTCATGGTTCCTTTGATACACCAACATTTATGCCTGTAGGGACTTTGGCAACAGTAAAAACAATGAGTCCTGAAGATCTGCAATCTATGCAAGCCAACATAATATTATCGAATACGTATCATCTCTGGTTACGCCCAGGTGAGGATATTATACGTGAAGCAGGTGGGTTGCATAAGTTTATGAATTGGGATGGAGCAATTCTGACTGATTCAGGTGGTTTTCAAGTATTTAGTCTTAGCGATATGCGAGAAATAAAAGAAGAGGGGGTCCATTTCCGTAATCACTTAAATGGTGAGAAACTTTTCTTGTCACCTGAAAAAGCAATGGATATTCAAAACGCTCTTGGTTCTGACATTATGATGGCTTTCGATGAATGTCCTCCATATCCAGCAGAATACAATTATATGAAAGCTTCGGTGGAGAGAACATCTCGCTGGGCGGAAAGATGTCTACAGGCACATAATCGTCCCTATGACCAAGGATTGTTCGGAATTGTTCAAGGTGGCGAATATGAAGCGTTACGAAAGCAAAGTGCAGAAGACCTTGTTTCGTTAGATTTCCCCGGCTATGCAATTGGCGGACTTTCTGTTGGGGAGCCAAAGCATATAATGAATCAAGTATTAGAATTTACTACACCGCTTCTACCATCGCATAAACCTCGTTACTTAATGGGAGTTGGTTCACCAGATGCACTGATAGACGGAGCGATTCGGGGTATTGATATGTTTGACTGTGTACTACCAACCCGAATTGCACGTAACGGAACATGCATGACATCAAATGGACGATTAGTAGTAAGAAATGCAAAATATGCTCGAGATTTTAATCCGATAGATGAGAATTGTAGTTGTCACGTGTGCAAAAATTACTCAAGAGCATACATCAGGCATTTAATAAAATGTAATGAAACATTCGGGTTCAGACTTACGACTTATCATAACTTGCATTTTCTGTTAAAATTAATGGAGCAAGTCCGAACTGCTATAAAAGAAGATCGACTTGGTGATTTCAAAGAGTCATTCTTTGAACAATATGGATTAAACAAAGCTAATCCAAAGAACTTTTAGAAAGGAGTTGAAGTAGATGGAAGCTATTATGCCATTTTTGTGGATTATAATAATGTTTGCGATTTTTTATTTCCTACTTATTCGTCCACAACAAAAGCGTCAAAAGCAAGTAAAACAAATGCAGGATAACTTAGAAAAAGGTAATGATATCATTACTATTGGTGGCTTACACGCTAAAATCCATGCGTTAGATGAAGGTACGATTGTATTAATTACACCAGAAGGTACGAAGTTAACTTACGATCGTAATGCTATTCGTGAAGTTAAACAAGACTAATTTCACTTAGCCCATATATACATAAGATGTAGTTATGGGAAGATAAAAGAAGCTAATGACGATGTGGCGCTTTAAAAGGGCATATACATCACCATTAGCTTTTTTAATTATCTACTTTATTCAACCTCGGTAGTACCTGATAAATTTACACCTATAATACCCCCAAGAAGTGCAACACCTAGATAAAGACTATGATAGGCAGTTTGTTTTAACGAAAAACCTTGCTGATAACCTAAATATTGCACTAGAAATATTAATAATGTGAAACCTACTCCAATCATAGCTCCAATCATCCATCCTTTGTTTTTTCCTTTTAATCCTGCAATTAATCCTCCAATGAAAAGAGCTACAATACCAATTATTAAAGTAACTAAACTTAAAGCTGACTCGCTAAATTCTGTGAAATTGAGCAGCAATGCCAGAATAAAACTAGCAATGATTAAAATTCCGAATAAAGCAATCCATCCATATAATAACGCAGTCCACTGATTTCTATTCAAACTATAAGCCTCCTTTAGAAAGTGTTTGTCCTCATCTAATACAGTTTATTCCTAAGAATTCAATTTAGAAGAAGATATTTCACTCTATCTTTGCATATAGTCTTATAAGGGAGTCTTATGTCAATGGATGATTAAGTATCCATTGACGTTTAGCAAGTTAGTGGGAGATAGTATCTGTTATCCTACCTCCCAGTTTTCACAGGGAGATTTACACGAATAAGTACGGTGATATAAATATTTGTAACGAGAGGATAAGATATATGGAAGTGATTCTTACAGGAATTATCTTTATCGTAAGTTATATTTTTATTATGACGGAAAAAGTTAACCGAGCAATTATAGCACTGGCGGGTGGAACTCTTTTAATATTAACAGGTGTATATACGATAGATGAGGTATTTACGCAATATATTGATTGGAATACAATTGCTTTATTATTTTCGATGATGGTTCTCATTTCAATCACTGAAAAAACAGGACTATTTACATTTATCGCAATTCGTTTTGCGCAAAAAGTAAAAGGTAATCCGATTGCTTTACTGATTGGTTCTGGTATTTTAACGGCTATTGGTTCAGCATTTCTAGACAATGTGACAACTGTACTAATTTTTGTGCCTGTTATGATTCAAATAACGAAATTACTAAACTTACCGTTGTTTCCCTTTTTATTAATGATCATTTTTAGTTCAAATATAGGAGGGTCTGCGACTTTAATTGGGGACCCTCCAAATATAATGATTGGACAAGCTGTCGATCATTTTACTTTCCTATCATTTCTACAACATACAGGACCAGTGGCAATAATAATGTTTGTTATTCAGATATTATTCTTGTTAGTTATATTTCGCAAATCCTTAAAAGAAGCACGACCAGAAGTTGAGAAAATAGTAAAGCTAGACGCAAAGGAAAAATTATTAATCTCTCCTTTATTATATAAATCAGTAAGTGTGCTATTGCTAACCATAATGGGCTTTATACTCCATTCAATTGTACATGTGTCAATGACAGCTATTGCTCTATCAGGGGCTATTCTACTTTTACTACTTACAGAAAAGGATTTACATACTGAAAAAGTATTTTCTAAAGTAGAATGGGTAACATTATTTTTCTTTATTGGTTTATTTACTATTGTTGGGGGATTAGAACAGGTCGGTATTATTGATGAACTAGCAAGATTATTAGTTGCAACTACAGAAGGGGATTATGTAACGACTACAATACTTATATTATGGATGTCTGGGATATTCTCTGGGTTTATTGATAATATTCCATTTGTTGCAGCTATGATCCCAGTAATTCAAGAATTTGAATCTTATGGAATGATTTATTTGGACCCAATATGGTGGGCACTAGCTATAGGAGCTTGTTTAGGAGGAAATGCTACGCTAATTGGTGCTTCAGCAAATGTTGTTGTTGCGGGGATGGCAGAAACTGCAGGTGAAAAAATACCTTTTCTCCGTTTTATGAAATTTGGATTGATTATCGTATTTATATCATTAATTGTATCTTCCATATATATTTATTTTCGATATTTATTACCTTATACCAATATGTAGAAGCATAATAAATTTGAATTCATTTGATAATAAGTTAATGATAATAAAGAGAAACTTCATTTGCCTTCGATTGTAATTGAAGACGACGACTCCTGTAGGAATAGCGTGAACTGAAGATCCACTAGAAATTGTGTTCGTCTTTATTTTAGTTATCGTATAATTAAGAATCTACTAAAAAGCATTCCCTGCAATGGAAATCAAGCAGAACAATTTTCAGTTTTCACACATGAAATTAACTCATACGGGATAAAAAGAAAATAACGACTAATACGGATATAAGAATAAAATCCAACTATTGGTCGTTATTTTCTTTTCAATTTTTTAAAGTACCAGTAGTATTACTTGTTTTTTCTGAATAAGGGAATTTGCTGAAGCTCTTGCTTTGTTATAAATTTTAATATAAATAGCAATAGGATATATATTAATAGTAATACAATTAATAAAGCTCCAAAAATAATAATTTGTCCGTCAAGATTAGGCATGATTTGCTTTAATGAATATCCGATACCAAATGTAAGACCAACTAAGACAATCATCTTAACAAAATCAATAAACGGAATCATATAATTAATATTTTTCTTTAATACTGCTAAGTGAAGGAGCGTTACAATTACTACACTTACACAAATTGCCATGGCAGCACCTAATATGCCAAATGAAGGATTCGATGCAAATAAGATCATTATTAAAAATTTCATTCCCATACCGATAAGGCTATTCCACATAGCTGGTCTAGCTAAATCAAGTGCCTGTAGTGCAGATTGTAAGGGAGCTTGTATATAAAGAAATAAGAAAAAAGGTGCCATCAACAACAAGAATTTACTTGCAGAACTTGAACCGTACATATACGTAAGTATCTCTGTCGCAAAGATCGTAAGAACGACAGTTGAAATTGCTCCAGATGCAAAGGAAATTCGTATTGATTGATGAATACGGTTGTGAATCATTTTTATCTGCTTATTGGCTTCCGCTTCTGCTATAGAAGGAACGAGTGCAATAGATAAAGAACTTGTAATAAATGTTGGTAGAAATAACAAAGGCATCGCATATCCGGTGAGTTCTCCGTATTGCTTCGTAGCAACAGTAGCTGTTACTCCTGCGAGTGCAAGACTTTGAACAACCAAAATGGGGTCTAAAAAGTTAGAGAATGAACCAATCATTCTGCTACCTAAGGTAGGTATTGAGATAGAAAATAAGTCTTTCGCTGTTTGTTTTCCGTCAGCTAATACTTTAAAAAAATTATTCCTTACTTTAATCGTTCGTTTCCGTTTAAATTTACGAACCATATACAGTAATGAAATGAATTCACCTAAAATAACACTAAACATTGCTCCGGCAGCTGCGTATTCTACTCCATAAGGAAGAAGTAGCTGAATAAATAGGGCAACGCATATAATTCTTACTATTTGTTCGATAACTTGAGCTACACTTTGAGGAGTCATATTTTGTTTTCCTTGAAAATACCCTCGTAATACTGCTGACACAGCTGCAATTGGAATAATAGGACTAATAACAATAAGTGGTACCATGACGCGTTCATCTGTTAACAACGTTGATGCCACCAAAGGAGCAATAAGTATTAATATTGCAGTAAAGACAATACTAGCGGATAGAGTAATTGCTAAAGATACAACGACTATTTTCTTAATTTTTTGTTGATCATTTTGCGCATCAGCTTCAGCAACTCGTTTTGAAATAGCAACTGGAAGTCCGAACTGTGTTAATGTCATTACCAGAAATAGAGTTGGTAATGCCATCATATATAATCCAACACCTTCTTCTCCCATCAATCTTGCAACAACAATACGGTTAATAAATCCCATAAAACGGGTAATCATTCCAGCTACAATTAATATAATAGCTCCTTGTAGAAATGATTGTTTGGTCATAATTGTCGACCTGCCTTCTCAAATATTTAAAATTGATATACAATGATATATATGCAATTAGGTGGACAAAGCATGACAGTTGTTCCAATCTATAATGGAATTGGTGGCGATAAAATGGAAATGAAGCATAATGTGGATGGATGGAAACAAACCATTATTCCGGCATTACAAAGTAAAGCGGAAGAGCTAGAAATGCTAGGCTATTCACAGGCTACAGCGGATGATGTTTGGAGATGCTTAAAAGAAAAGGTGTGGAGAGGAGATCCAGAAAAACGGTTATATGAAGTTATTCAGGATATTTTTCACTTAGGTTCAAATATTTACCTAAGTTATTTAACCATGTCTTCCTATCAAAATGAGGACTTGATGGCATCTATTGTTGCATTGACAGAAAATAATGCAGATGCATAATAATAATAATCGTAATACATATGAAGGAGGAAATGGATTCGATGAAAAAAAGAGGTAGAATCGTTGCCTTTTTTCTTGTCGTATTAGCTTTGGCAGGAGTAATTGGAACAACGTTTACCAATATCACAAAAGATGTAAACCTCGGACTCGATTTACAAGGTGGTTTTGAAGTTTTATATGAAGTAGAACCGGTAGATTCATCTCAAGAAATTTCACAGAGTTTATTAGAAGGTACAGTACAAACATTGAATGACAGAGTAAACCGTTTAGGTATCAGTGAAGCTGTAATTGATATCGAAGGTGATAATCGAATTCGAGTTCAATTAGCAGGAGTAGATAATCAAGCGGAAGCTAGGGAAATGCTATCAACTTCCGCACATCTAACCTTCCGTGATGTTAATGATAATTTGTATTTGGACGGAACTGATCTAGTAGAAGGAAGTGCAAAGCAAGACTTTGATCCCAATACAAATGCTCCCATTGTTACATTGCAATTAAAAGATGCATCTAAGTTTGGTGATGTTACTACTGAAATTAGTGAAAAGGAAGATAGTCGTTTAGTTATTTGGATGGATTATCAAGAAGGTGATTCTTTTGAAGAAGAGTCTGCAAAATCTGAACCCAAATACGTGTCGGCTCCAAATGTAGATGGTCCAATCAATTCTAGTAATGTTATGATTAATGGTAATTTTACGGTTGAGTCTGCACAGCAAATGGCAGATATTATTAATTCAGGTTCATTACCTGTACATATGACTGAAATATTTTCAACATCTGTAGGTGCTCAATTTGGTGAACAGGCATTAAACGAGACAGTGTTTGCAGGTATTGTCGGTGTTGGATTAATTATCTTATTTATGATTGGTTTCTATCGTTTTTCTGGAATCATTGCTGCAATTAACCTCGCAGTATATGTATATTTGGTAATCTTAGTTTTTGAAATGCTAAACGGAGTTCTAACATTACCTGGTATTGCTGCGTTAATACTTGGTGTTGGAATGGCAGTTGACGCTAATGTAATTACTTTCGAACGAATAAAAGAAGAACTTCGACTAGGAAAATCCGTAAAGGCTTCCTTTAAATCGGGTAATTCAAATTCATTTATAACTATATTAGATGCGAATATAACGACTTTAATTGCAGCTATTGTATTATTTATTTTCGGAACAAGTTCTGTAAAGGGATTCGCTACAATGTTAATCATCAGTATAATTTTAAGCTTCCTTACAGCAGTACTTGGAACACGTCTATTACTGGGGTTATGGGTACAGAGTGGAGTTCTTAAAAACCGAAAACCATGGCTAGGTGTTAATAAAACACAAATCCAAGACATTGCAAAACCGGAAGAAGACCCGAAAATCTTTGGACGTTCCATCAATTTTGTCAAACATCGAAAGAAATTTTTTATTACAACTTCGATTATAGTTATTGTTGGCGCAATCGCTATTGGTATTTTCCGAATAAATCCTGGAGTTGATTTTACAAGTGGTTCTAGGATAGAGGTGGTTGCTGACCAGTCCCTAACTGCCGAAGAAGTGGAAAACCAATTTGCAGAACTTGGTCATGAAGTTAGCTCCGTGAATTTATCAGGAGAAAATAATCAAATTGCAGTTGCACGTTTTGACACTGTACTTGATGAATCTGGTGTAGATGAAGTTCAACAGCATTTTAATGAACTTTATGGTCAAACACCAAGTGTAAGTGTTGTATCACCAATAGTAGGACAAGAATTAGTTAAAAATGCAATATATGCAGTTTCAATAGCATCAATTTTTATGATAGCCTACGTAACCATTCGATTTGAATTTTTCTTTGGTATTACGGCGGTCATCGCATTATTACATGATGTATTTCTGATGCTTGTGTTATTCAGTGTCACACAAATAGAATTTAACGTTACGATTGTTGCTGCGATTTTAACTATAGTTGGTTACTCAATCAATAACACTATTGTTATATTTGATCGAATCCGTGAAAACATTCGTCGTGAAAAACGGGTAAAATCCTTTAAAGCATTAGCAGGAGTTGTTAATAGAAGTATTGTACAATCCTTTACCAGAACTGTGAATACTTCAGTAACAACAATTATCGCTGTATTAGCGTTTTTGATTTTAGGCGCGACATCTATTTGGAGTTTTGCGCTTGCGTTACTAATAGGATTATTGGCTGGAACGTATTCTTCTCTACTCTTTGCATCACAATTGTGGTTCGTTTGGAGAGCCCGTACAGTTAAAGATAAACCGGTAGATTTCACAAAAAAAGAAAAAGTAGAAGGACCACAAGTGTAATTTAAGATGAGGATGGGACATACGAAGTAGTATTATTCAGAAGATGGATGATTTTGCAAATTGGCTCTGGAAATATATGGAGTGATTTTCAAAGCTTAGTTCATTCATGTTTATCTTCTGATTAAATATTTCAGTTCCACCCTTTTCTTTTTTTATGTCTATTATCTCTGATGTAATAGTCAATAATTAAAAAAGAATATATAATCTATTTGCTCCTCTTAACTTACTTTTGTATAATAGATTAGTCAGGGGTGAACGTATGTTAGAGAGTAAAATGAAATGGAGATATAATCAGATAGAAGATCATAAAAGTTCTTTACTAGAAAATACTGATCAATCTCCATTAATGAAGCAGTTGTTTATTCAAAGAGGACTAACAACAAATGAAGAGGTGCAACGGTTTCTATCCCCGCAAATAGAAGATCTTCATCAACCATTTCTTTTAAAGGACATGGAAAAAGCGGTTCAACGAGTACATAAAGCAATACAAAATGAAGAAAAGATTTTAGTATTTGGCGATTATGATGCAGATGGAGTAAGTTCAACAGTAGTAATGTTAAAAGCATTAACTGAACTAGGGGCTAAATGCGATTTTTATATACCTAACCGGTTTACGGAGGGCTATGGTCCTAATGAAACGGCATTTCGTACCGCATCTGAACAAGGGTATAATGTAATTATTACTGTAGATACTGGTATAACGTCGGTTCATGAAGCAGATATAGCTAATGAACTAGGTATGGATTTAATTATTACCGATCATCATGAACCTCAAACCAATATACCAGAATGCTTCGCGATTATTCATCCTAAATGTTCTCCCGACTATCCGTTTAAGGAATTAGCTGGAGTTGGAGTAGCTTTAAAATTTGCAGAAGCAATTCTGGGGTATTTTCCTGTTCAGTTATTATCATACGCTGCAATTGGGACAATTGCTGATTTAGTACCTTTATTCGACGAGAATAGAGTAATAGCCTATTACGGGTTAGAGGAATTACGAACGACTACGGATGTAGGTTTAAAAGCATTAATACAAGTATGCCAACTAGAAGATTTAGATGAGCAGTCCATAGGTTTTTCTATTGGTCCACGATTAAATGCTGTTGGAAGATTACAGGACGCTGACTTAGCAGTCGAATTACTTCTTATGGAAGATATGGAATCAGCTATCGAAATAGCAAATGAAATCAACAAAATAAACGATGAACGAAAGAAAGTTGTTCAACGTATCGTTAGTGAAGCCGATCAAATTGTGAAATCAAAACCAGAGCGTAGAATTATTGTAGTTTCTAATGAAGGTTGGAACCAAGGAGTTCTCGGAATTGTGGCTTCACATCTTGTTCGAAAATATGATCGACCAGCAATTGTATTATCAACTCAGCCTGAATTAGGAGTTGTTAAAGGCTCTGCTCGTAGTATTCCTGCTTTTGATTTATTTGAAGGCTGTATGCGTATGAGAGATCTGTTTACACACTTTGGTGGGCACTCTCAAGCTGCTGGTATGACGTTACCGATAGAAAATGTAGATAAGTTAGAATTTCAACTTGATAATATATTAAACAACGAACTTGCTGAAGAAGATTTAAAACAGGAATTGGAAATAAGTGGACAATTAAGTTTGGAACATATTACTTTAGAATTAATAAGGGATATTTCAAAGCTTGCTCCTTTTGGGATGAAAAACCCGAAGCCTGTTTTTCAAATTAAAGAAATTCCTGCGGACATAAAGCGAATTGGTAGCCAAAAGAATCATTTAAAAATGCAATTTCGTACAAGTTCTACTCGTATGGATGCTATTGGCTTCGGATGGGGTGACGTATATAATCAAATTGCCCCGCAAACACCGATAAAAATTGCTGGGGAATTATCGATTAACGAATGGAACGGTAACCAGACTGCACAATTAATGATTCAGGATATGAAGATAGATGAGTGGCAGTTATTTGATTTTCGAGGTAAACGTAGAGAAAATATTATTCCTCATTTTGAAGAGGATGCAATCATTGTAAGTAATCAAACAAAAAATATGGTAAGTGAAGTTAGTCAAGTTAGTTATAATAAAGACATTATTAGTGACTATAACAAATGCCAAACAGTTTATATAGATGAACTTCCCAAACATTTGGATGATTTAAAATATGTGATTAATTATTTTCAACCAAAGAAAATTGTAGCTTGTTATGAAGTGGAATCAAGCAATTATTTATTTGCGTTTCCTAGTAGAGAAGATTTTGTGTGGTTTTATGCATTAATAAAGAAACAAGGCCCATTCCATATGCATACTTATCTAGATTCGTTAAGAAAGCATAAAGGTTGGAATGATGATAAAATTAATTTTATGTCTGAAGTGTTTTCAGATTTAGGCTTTGTTAAAATAGAAAATGGTAAAATAACGGCATTAGATAATCCACTTAAGAAAGACTTATCAGAATCAACTGTTTATCAATCGCGAGAGCAACAATCTGAGATAGAAAAACAACTGTATTATTCAAATTATGAGGATTTAAGAAAATGGTTTATGGAGTGCATGGATTATTTGGAAAATCCGAGGGAGGAAGCAACACATGGAATTTAAAAATTATATTGAAATTGTAGAAGATTGGCCTAAGGAAGGTATTAAATTTAAGGATATTACTCCACTAATGGCAAATGGAGCAGCATTCAAGTCTGCAGTAGATGAGATTGTTGATTATGCTGAAAATAAAGAAATTGATCTAGTTGTAGGTCCTGAAGCTAGAGGGTTTATTGTTGGTTGTCCTGTCTCTTATGCATTGGAAGTAGGATTTGCGCCTGTACGAAAAGAAGGCAAACTACCTAGAGAAGTTATTAAAGTAGATTATGGATTAGAATATGGTGAAAACGTACTAACGATTCATAAAGATGCAATTAAACCAGGTCAACGAGTACTCATTACAGATGATTTACTAGCAACTGGTGGAACGATAGAAGCTACGATTAAATTAGTAGAACAACTTGGAGGCATTGTTGTTGGGTGTGCATTTCTTGTTGAATTAGGATACCTAGATGGAAAAGATAAACTAGAAGGATACGATGTATTAACTTTAATGACATATTAGAGTTAGAGTTGTAACGGTAGGTCTGACATTGCCATAGAATTGTCAGGCCTACTTCTTTATAATCTTATAGGAAATTATAAAATTTGATAACTATTTAACTGAACCAGCTACTTCCGGCGCAAACCCTGCAATTAGTAAATCTTTTCGTGAGAGTAATCTTAACTCCATACTTGACGCTCTCCATTACGATTTTTATGAGGCTTAGTCGTGCTTGTTCCCTCTGACTGAAAGTCAACATCAGTTTGTTCGAGCTCAACATGTTTCCTTAAACTCAAAGGAAAAAGACGCAGATTGTACGTCATTAAACGGGCACTTTTTTTATAGTTGGACAGTATGGATCAAAAAGATTTATAATTAATATTATTTAACAAATAAATCAATTTGAAAATAAGATATTTGTGTGGAATCTAAATGTTACAATGTTTGATTCCTTTGCAAGTGGTAGCTTTTTTTAGAAAGTCTCGGCTTCAACTAAGTAGGAAAAAATAACTTCTTTTCCTAGTCGTTTTTAAGCTACAGGAGTCGTCGTCTTCCATTACATATGAAATTAACTAAAATGTTAAAATGAATAAAGTTATTTATATGAATATACAGCAAGTAAAGGTGATTACATGGCAAAAGATGAAAATGTAACGATAAGGGATATAGTGGAACAAGTAAAAACGTATTTATCTGAAGATGATATCGCATTAATTGAGCAAGCATATGAATTTGCTTCTGATGCGCATAAAGATCAATTTCGGAAATCTGGAGAACCATATATTATCCATCCTGTTCAAGTCGCAGGAATATTAGCTAATTTACAGATGGATTCAGAGACGATATCTGCAGGGTTTTTACATGATGTTGTTGAGGATACTGATATAACCGTAGAACAATTAGAAGAAGCCTTTAATCATGAAATTGCAATGTTAGTAGATGGTGTAACCAAGTTAGGTAAAATTCGCTATGAAACAAAAGAAGCACAACAAGCGGAAAACCATCGGAAAATGTTTGTAGCAATGGCAAAAGACATACGTGTTATTATGATTAAACTTGCAGATCGATTGCACAATATGCGCACTTTAAAACATCTTGCTCCAGAAAAACAACGTAGAATTTCTAATGAAACATTAGAAATATTTGCCCCTTTAGCACATCGCTTAGGTATTTCAACTATTAAATGGGAGTTAGAAGATACTGCCTTACGATATTTGAATCCGCAGCAGTATTACCGGATTGTTCAATTAATGAAGCAAAAGCGCGAAGAAAGAGAATCTTATATTCAAGAAGTTATCGATGAGTTGGCACTTGAATTGGATACGGTTAATATCGAGGCGGAA
This sequence comes from Oceanobacillus kimchii X50, assembly GCF_000340475.1. NCBI lineage: Bacteria > Bacillati > Bacillota > Bacilli > Caryophanales > Bacillaceae > Oceanobacillus > Oceanobacillus kimchii. The sequence continues at coordinate 2,027,713 of NZ_CM001792.1, read as the reverse complement.
ATGTCAGGCCGACCGAAACATTTATATAGTATCTACCAAAAAATGGTGAATCAAAAAAAGCAATTTAATGAAATTTATGATCTACTTGCTGTACGTATTCTTGTTGAAAATATTAAAGATTGCTATGCAGTGCTTGGTATTATTCATACAAATTGGAAACCGATGCCTGGACGATTCAAAGATTATATCGCAATGCCAAAACAAAATCTGTACCAATCACTTCATACAACTGTAATTGGTCCAAAAGGTGACCCGTTAGAAGTACAGATACGCACAAAAGAAATGCATGATATTGCGGAATACGGTATAGCTGCACATTGGGCATATAAAGAAGGAAAAGCTTCTCGAGAAAAAAGTAGTTTCGAGGAGAAGTTATCTTGGTTTCGTGAAATACTAGAATGGCAAAGTGAAACTCATGATGCAGAAGAATTTATTGAGTCATTGAAAATCGATCTATTTTCAGACATGGTATATGTATTTACACCGAAGGGAGAAGTAATAGAACTTCCTTCAGGTTCAATTCCATTAGATTTTGCATTTAAAATTCATACAGAAATAGGTAATAAAACGATTGGTGCAAAAATTAACGGCAAAATGGAGCCATTAGATTATGAATTACAAAATGGCGATATTGTGGAAGTAATGACTTCCAAGCATTCTTATGGTCCTTCTCAAGATTGGTTAAAGATGGTACAAACTTCACAAGCGAAAAGTAAAATTAAGCAGTTCTTTAAAAAACAACAACGGGATGAGAACATTGTTAAAGGAAAAGAAGCAGTCGAAAGAGAAATACGTGAAAATGATATTGATCCTAAGGAAGTTTTAACCCAAGACAATTTAAATCGAGTATTTGATAAATTTAATTTCCAAAATGAAGATGATATGTATGCTGCAGTTGGTTATCAGGGAATTACTGCTTCTTTAATTGCAACGAGATTAACGGAAAAAATCAGACAATCTCGCGAGAAAGAACAAGATTTGCAAACAACTATTGAAGAAGTCAAGACAGATTCAGATCAACATACAAAAAGAATGTACAAAAAGGATTCCGGGGTTAGAGTGGCTGGTGTAGATAACTTACTTGTTCGTATTGCTAAATGTTGCAATCCCGTACCAGGGGATGAGATATTAGGCTATATCACAAAAGGTAGAGGAGTATCAGTACATCGAGCAGATTGTCCAAATGTTCAAACGGAAGAAGCAAAACAGCGATATATAGATGTAATGTGGGAAAGTGAATACGCTGAACGGAAGCAGTATCATGTTGATTTACAAATAACTGGATACGATCGTAGAGGACTAGTGAATGAAGTTCTTCAAGCAGTAAATGAGATGAAAACGAACATTACGCATGTGAATGGAAGATCGGATCGAAATAAGATGGCGATCATTCAATTAACTATATTAATTCATAATACAAATCATTTAAGAAAGATTGTTGACCGAATTAAACAAATTCGAGATGTTTATACCGTAACAAGGACAGTGCAATAAAACGACCATTTTTTATCAAGGGAGTGAAATCATTCTCAACTCGATTCTGTTCAAGAGCCTTTAGGTCATGCTTTTGAACGAATCCCCGGCTGAATGAATTTCGTATTATGGTTAGGAGTTATTTAATATGAAGGTAGTTATACAAAGATCAAAAGAAGCAAGTGTAACAGTAGACAATCAAATTGTAGGTAGTATAACCAGAGGATTTGTCGTATTACTAGGTATTACACACGAAGATACACATGAAGATATACAATACTTGGTAGGGAAAATTCCTAATTTACGTGTATTTGAAGATGATAATGGAAAAATGAACTTATCCTTAAAAGATATAGGCGGAAGCATCCTTTCTGTTTCTCAATTTACATTATATGGTGATACCCGTAAAGGAAGAAGACCGAACTTCATGCAAGCAGCAAAACCATCGATAGCTGAAGATTTATATAATAAATTCAACACTTCTTTAACGAATGAAGGGATACATGTAGAAACCGGTAAATTTGGTGCTATGATGGACGTGAAATTAACGAACGACGGACCTGTAACTTTAATTATTGACAGTAAAGATCGATAAAAAAATCGCCAGACTTCCGAAAAAGCTGGCGATTTTTTTATCGATTAAAGTGTGTGGATAATCCTTCAAGTATCCCGCTCACTAATTGTTTTTGGTAACCGGTTGTTGAAAGCAGTGCTTCTTGTTCTTTATTAGAAATAAATCCTAATTCTAATAATAGGGAAGGCTGTAAACTTAAACGAAGAATTTGGAAATCTCCATAAGATGTTCCGCGGTCCTCATCCCCTGAAGACCGAATCATCCCTTGTTGAACCGATTCAGCGAGTGGTTTCATTTTTTCATTGTAATAGAAGGTTTCAATTCCGGTGACGTTTGGTAGGTCAGCTACGCTGTTGTAGTGAATACTAATGAAGGCATCTGTATCAACAAAATTTGCATAGGATGCTCTACTATTTAATGAAATGAACTCATCATGACTTCTTGTCATGTGTACATCAGCTCCAAGATAAGTCAACTCACTAGCTAATTCTTGAGCCGTTAGAAATGCAAAGTCTTTTTCATACGTATTAGAGGTACCAATTGCTCCAACATCTCTTCCACCGTGACCTGCATCAATTACAATTGTTTTATTTTTAAATCCATCATTATTTGGTATCTTTGTGGTATCCGAAATAAAATCTCGATGAACAAAGGCAGTTGATTCTTTATACTCAACCTCTAGCCATTCTTCTTCACTCTGAACAATATTTAAAGTAGTTCCTTGATCAACATAATCAATAATAGAATCATTAACAGAAGGACCTGATCTTAGATGTGTGTTATTGTAGACCGTTTCTACGGATTCACTATCTATTTCAGCATATTCTTGCTCTGTTTGCTCAATATTTATGTACTCTTGGGAAACCCAGCCTGACTCACCATTGTAATCTATTTCCACCCAATCATTTTGTTGCTGTACTAATGGATAAGATTGCCCTTCATTTACATTCCCAATACTATCGTATTCAGAACCTGGACCACTTCTCACATGTATTCCTTCTCCATCTACAATTGCAGTGTCAGCAGTTACTGATTGTTCAAATATAAAGATAAACAGTAGCGTAAATAAAATGGTTGATAAAAATGTCGTTAATTTCACGATCTTCCTCCCCGAATAGAACTTTATCTTTTAACAGTATAATAAAAAATATTCTTTTAGGCAAAGCTAGAGGTAGGAATGGAATTTATTTGGAGGAGTGGAAATATTGCGAGTGCAAAAAAAACACTGGGGTGCAAACCAAAATTCTGATCTATTATCTGCAGATCTACATCATTTTATGGAAATAGAAGAAAGCTCGAATTATATGGAAATTGCTTCAGAGTTAGGGATATCCATTGGTGAAGTAAAGTTATTAAAGAAAAAGATAATCCGTTCTTGACATTCTTACAAACAGAGATTATTATAATAGACATTCCAAGTAAAATAAGAACGTACAACCGTTGAAAGAAAAAGTAATTTGGAAGCAGTAGCAAAGAGAGAAGTAGTCATTGGCTGGAAACTATTTCCTATATGCTCCATATGAAAGACATTCTGGAGGTTTTATATCGAATATAGTAGGTATAAACGTGTTGCAGGCGTTAACTGTGAAAGCGGATGTTCTAATTTTGAGCATCAACTAGGGTGGCAACGCGGGTAAACTCCCGTCCCTTCTTTAATTTGAAGGGACGGGAGTTTTTTATATGTACGGATAATCTTAAGGAGGTAAGATTATGAGCATGAAAGCTCCAAGAGGAACTGTTGATTTATTACCGGAACAAACTGTAAAATGGCAATTTGTAGAAAGTAAAATTAAAGAGATCTGTAATAGTTATCATTATCAAGAAATACGCACCCCGCTGTTTGAACATACCGAAGTATTCCAAAGAGGGGTAGGAGATACAACGGATATTGTTCAGAAGGAAATGTATACTTTTGAAGATCGTGGTGGAAGAAGTCTAACATTACGTCCAGAAGGAACTGCTTCTGTAGCTCGAGCTTATGTAGAAAATAAACTATTCGGAAGTCCTAATCAACCAATTAAATTATTTTATTTTGGTTCCATGTTTCGTTATGAACGCCCTCAAAAAGGTAGAATGCGACAGTTGAATCAATTTGGAACAGAGGTTATTGGCAGTGAAGATCCTGCAGTGGATGCAGAAGTAATTGATTTTGCAATGAATATATACAAAGGTCTCGGTTTAAAATCTTTAAAACTTGTTATTAATTCATTAGGTGATCAAGAAAGTAGAAAATCGCATCGTAATGCATTAATTCAACACTTCGAACCTCACAGGGAAGAATTATGCCATGACTGTCAAAATCGATTAGATAAAAATCCACTGCGTGTGCTTGATTGTAAGAAAGATAGAGATCATCCTGCTATGAAGACAGCACCTTCAATAATTGAATACTTAAATGATTATTCAGTAACATACTTTAACGAAGTAAAGGCATATTTAGATGCTTTGGATATTGAATATGTAGTTGATCCGAATCTTGTGCGGGGATTAGATTATTATAACCATACTGCTTTTGAAATTATGAGTGAAGCAGAAGGGTTTGGAGCAATTACAACCCTTGCAGGTGGAGGACGTTATAATGGATTAAGTGAAGAGTTTGGAGGACCTAATTCACCTGGAATTGGTTTTGGAATGGGTTTAGAAAGGTTATTAATGGCGCTTGAGGCTGAAAGTATAACACTACCTATTGATCAACAACTTGACTGCTTTGTTGCGAATATGGGAGATGGAGCTAAGTTAGAAGCGGCGAAAATCGTGAAGAAGCTTCGTATGAATGGAATACAAGCTGATATGGACTATCAAAAACGCAAAATGAAAGGGCAATTAAAAGCTGCCGATCGTTACCAGTCTAAATTTGTCATTTTCCTTGGTGATGATGAAATTGAAAAGCAGGAAGTCACTTTAAAAGAAATGTCTACAGGTAATCAAAGTGAGGTTTCCATGTCTCAATTAATAGAGGTTCTTAAGGGAAAATTGAATGGAGGAATAATAAATGAGTGAAAGATTAATGGCGGGAAGACTAACTGAAAAAAACATCGATGAAAAAGTACTGCTAAAAGGTTGGGTTCAAAAACGTCGTGATCTTGGCGGATTAATTTTTATTGACCTTCGTGATAAATCAGGAGTAATACAAGTTGTCTTTAACCCTGACTATTCAAAAGAGGCCTTGGAAACAGCGGAAAATATTCGTTCTGAATATGTAATCCAAATAAATGGTACAGTGGTTGCTCGTGATGAATCCACCTTCAATCCTTCCATGAAAACTGGTAAGATTGAAGTTAATGCTTCAGGCATTCAAATCTTAAATAAAGCAAAAACGCCACCATTCACCATCCAAGATATAACCGATGTATCTGAAGATGTTCGACTTAAATATAGATATTTAGACTTGCGCAGAAATTCACTACAAGAAACATTTCGATTACGTCATCAAACAACACAAGCAATTCGAAACTACTTAAATGACAATGATTTTATGGAGATGGAGACACCGATTCTTACGAAGAGTACACCAGAAGGAGCGAGGGATTATTTAGTTCCTAGTCGTGTACATCCAGGTGAATTTTATGCCTTACCTCAGTCTCCACAATTGTTTAAACAATTAATCATGATGGGCGGTTTTGAACGTTATTATCAAATCGCAAGATGCTTCCGTGATGAGGACTTACGTGCTGATAGACAACCTGAATTCACTCAAATCGATATTGAAACATCATTTTTAACAAGTGATGAAATAATGGATATGACGGAACATATGATGAAAAAAGTAATGGAAGAAGTAAAAGGTATAGAAATTTCATTACCATTACCACGTATGCCATATCAAGAAGCAATGGATAGATACGGTTCCGATAAACCAGACACACGTTTTGGTTTAGAGTTAATTCATGTTTCCGATTTAGTGGCTTCATCTGGATTTAAGGTCTTTTCTCAAGCAGTAGATAACGGTGGAAAGGTTGCCTTATTAAATATAAAGGGTAAAGCTGATAATTATTCTCGTAAAGATATTGATAAATTAACAGAATACGTAAAAGTTTATGATGCTAAAGGGCTTGCTTGGTTAAAAGCTGAAGAAAGTGAATTGAAAGGACCTATTGCTAAATTTTTATCTGAAGAGGAAGTTACGGGGATTCGTGAGCGTGCAGATGTAGAGCAAGGAGACTTATTGCTGTTTGTAGCGGATAAAACAAATGTTGTATACGATAGTCTTGGAGCTTTACGTCTTCACTTAGGCAAGGAGTTAGACCTAATTGATGAATCCAAGTTCCATTTCTTATGGGTAACAGATTGGCCACTCTTAGAGTATGACGAAGGGTTAGGCAGATATTTTGCTGCACACCATCCATTTACCTCTCCAGTTGAAGAAGATATAGATAAATTAGAATCCAATCCTGCTAGTGTACGTGCAAATGCATATGACTTAGTTTTAAATGGTTTTGAACTAGGAGGAGGATCAATACGTATTCATCAGAAGGAACAACAGGATCAAATGTTTAATGTTTTAGGATTTTCAGAAGAAGAAGCTCGTAATCAATTTGGATTCTTATTAGATGCTTTAGAATTTGGTGCACCTCCCCATGGAGGAATTGCTCTTGGTCTAGACCGTATTATTATGTTGTTAGCAGGTAGATCGAATTTACGCGATACCATACTATTTCCAAAAACAGCTTCAGCCTCTGATTTAATGACTTCAGCTCCAAGTGGTGTAAGTAATGATCAATTAGATGAATTATCTATCCAATTGCAATCAATAGGAAAAGATCAATAAAATTTTCGTACAGCTGACCTATTGTCTTGAAAAAACATTTATGCTAATATGAACACACAATAAAATTACTTTATGCTTCATCCTGATGTGTTCGTCTATTAAAAGTATTTTGACCGAACAACTGTAAAAATGGGAGTCTAATTGGTTTTTAATGTGCGTGCAAGCCTAAATTTGTAGGAGGCACAATATCTTTAAAACAGGACACCCACCTGCTGATAGCGGGATCAAAGCTTGAAATAAGACGGCACAATCGGGATTGAGCGTATACATAAAATTAACTGTCAGGATATTTTCTTGGCAGTTTTGTGTTTTATTGATATACAAAAAAAGAGAAACTAGAAATCATCCAGTTTCTCTTAACATGACTATTAATTTGAACCATTAGCAAGTTGTTCTAAATTACCATTCTTATCCATTCGGAAAGCTGGTGCAACAAATCCGTTTTCATTATCATTAAAAACAGTCATTTTTCTAGCACGATCCATTATTTGGATAAATGTTTGATAATCTTCTTGCATGGTAGCCAGTTGCTTCTCGGTATCCGCTAATTTATCCTGTAATTCTTCTACTTTTGATTTTAGCGTTGTATTCTCATGTTCTATGGATACCAATGCAGATTTTGATTGATTGGAAGCATGATAGTCTTTTTTTAATTCTCGTAAATATTGAATTACGGTATCTAAATTAATAGTTGGTGTAGAGTTAGTTATCTGTTTTGGAGAGTCACTAAGCTCTACTTCTTCCATGCTAGATGAGAATGTTGCAGGTTGTTGTGTACTGTATGTTTTTTTCATGCCTGCGCTGATTGCTCTCTTTTTCTCTTTTCGTTGTCTTTTAGCTAGATCAATTGCATTATCATATTTCATACGTACTTCTGCGTTCCAACGGAATCCGCATGCAGCAGAAGTTCTATTAAGCTTATCACCAACTTCATCAAACGCATTTAACTGAGTGCTTCCTTCTCGAATGTGACGAAGAACAGTTTCTGCTAATAATAAGTCATCTTCATGTGACCACGCATCTTGTCTTACTTTTGCCATTTGAATATTCACTCCTCTTTTTAGAAATCAATAGAAATTGTGTATAGTAGTTTCTATTGTTACCGTAAAGAAGTGTAAATATACGTTAATTCTTCCTATCTCGTTGAATTTTTTCATATACTTGTTTTAGTGCTTTTTCAAACTTACCTGTATCTTTTGGTGAATAATAGATTCGGTTTTTGATAGAGTCAGGGAGATATTGTTGATCTACCCAGGCACCAGGATAATTATGAGGATATAAATATTCTTGTCCTCTTCCTAATTTTTCTGCTCCCTTATAATGAGAATCTTTAAGATGAGCAGGGACATCTCCACTTCTGCCAGTTCTTATATCACTCAATGCTGCGTCTAATGCTTTATAGGCTGTGTTCGATTTTGGAGATAATGCAAGTTCTACAACGACATTTGCAAGTGGTATTCGAGCCTCTGGAAAACCTAATCGTTCTGCAGCCTGTACAGCAGCTACAGCTCTTGGACCTGCTTGAGGGTTAGCAAGCCCGATATCTTCATATGCAATAACGATCATCCGTCTTGCAATACTATCGAGGTCTCCTGCCTCAATTAAGCGGCTTAAATAATGTAGTGCTGCATCTACATCACTACCACGGATTGACTTTTGAAAGGCGGATAAAACATCGTAATGTGCATCCCCATCTTTATCATGTGAAAAGGATTTTTTTTGCATACACTCTTCCGCAATATCTAATGTTATCTCAATTACACCAGCTTCCGTTGGTGGAGTTGAACTTATCGCTAACTCTAATCCGTTTAAGGATGATCGTAAATCTCCATTTGCTGCTAAAGCTAGATGTTCAAGTCCATCTTCCTCTATATTAATATCATATTGAGATGTTTCATTGTGTTGTAATATTGCACGATGTAACGCAGTTTTCACATTCTCAATCGTTAAACCGTGCAGTTCGAATAAATGACAGCGGCTGCGTATTGCAGGATTAATAGAGTGATATGGATTACTCGTGGTACAACCAATCAAGGTTAGTAGGTTGCTTTCTAAATGAGGGAGTAGAAAATCTTGTTTGGCTTTATCTAGTCGATGAACTTCATCAAGAATAAGTACCATTTGCCCTCTCATTTTTGCTTCTTCTACGACTATTTCCATATCTTTCTTTTTATCAGTTACAGCATTTAATATTTTTAAAGGTAGGCCGACACTATTTGCTAGAGCGTAAGCCATAGAAGTTTTTCCCGTCCCTGGTGGTCCAAAAAGAATCATGGATGATAGCATCTTTGCTTTTACCATCCTATCAATTATTTTCCCTTGACCAACAAGGTGTTCTTGTCCTATAATTTCATCTATGTTTTTCGGACGCATGCGATATGCGAGCGGTTGATGATAATTCATAATAAATCGTCCTTTTTATTTCAGTTGTTTTATCCTTCAAGCTTATAGTGGATTCTATTGAAATGCAAGAGGATGGTTGTCATGATATAATAACATGTAGAATGCAATAGGAACGAAGAATATGAGGTGTCCATAAATGAAGATTTCAACAAAAGGTAGATACGGGTTAACAATTATGATTGAGTTAGCACTTCACTACGGAGAAGGTCCAACTTCTTTGAAAATGATTGCAAATGAAAATAATCTTTCCGAGCATTACTTGGAGCAGTTAGCTTCTCCTTTGAGAAATGCAGGTTTAGTGAAGAGTGTGCGTGGAGCTTATGGCGGATATATGTTATCTAGAGAGCCAAAATTGATAACAGCAAGTGATGTCCTTAGAGTTCTTGAAGGTCCATTAACAATTGTAGAAGGCATGGAAGAAGAAAAACCAGCACAACAGTCCTTATGGTTAAGCATACGAGACGCAGTTAAAGATGTTTTAGATCATACTACATTACAAGATTTAGTAGATCATGAAAATGATGAACCACGCGATGCGTATATGTTTTATATTTAAATAGCTTAGTCAATTTCTTAATGCTAAATTTTATTTAAAAAATGAATAATTAGTGTTAGATATTAATGTTTGAATTATAGGCATTGGGATTGTATCCACTATCTTAATTATGAAATTGATTCAGTTAGAAGGAAAGGGTTTTTTATCAATGCAACCAATATATTTAGATCATGCTGCTACTACACCAATTGCCGATGAAGTTGTACAAGCAATGTTACCAATTTATCAGGATGTTGTAGGAAATGCTTCAAGTGTTCATTCATTTGGGAGAAAAGCTAGGCAACATTTAGATGAAGCGAGAAGATTTCTTGCACAATCTATTCATGCAATAGAAAAAGAAATAATCTTTACAAGTGGTGGAACGGAAGCCGATAATTTAGCATTAATTGGAACTGCAAAAGCAAATATGCACAAGGGTAGGCATATTATTACCACTGTACAAGAACATCATGCTACACTTCATACGGCAGAAGAACTTGAAAAACAAGGTTTTACAGTTTCTTATTTACCTGTAGATGATACAGGACGAGTTAATATAGAAGATTTAGAACAAACTTTAACGGATGAGACAATTCTTGTATCAATAATGTTTGTAAATAATGAAACAGGTGTGATTCAACCAATTGAAGAGATAGGTAAGCTATTACAATCACACCAAGCATATTTTCATACTGATGCAGTGCAAGCGTATGGCTTATTAGATATTAATGTTGATGAATTGGGAATTGACTTATTAACAACCTCTGCTCACAAGATCAATGGACCAAAAGGAATCGGATTTCTCTATGCAAGAGAAGGAATAGCTATTAACGCCTTGTCATATGGTGGTGAACAAGAGCGTAAACGTCGTGCTGGTACTGAAAACATTCCTGGAGTCGTCGGATTTCAAAAAGCAGTTGAATTGTCAATGCAAAATAGGAACGAGAGATTGAAACTTTACCAATCCTATAAACAAATTCTTCTCCAAACATTAACTGAAAAAAATATATTATTTTCAATTAATGGAGATAAAGATCATACAATCCCATCGATTATCAATATTAGTTTTGATGGAGTCAATGTAGAAGCTATGTTAACTAATTTTGATCTTGATGGTGTTGCCGCATCTAGTGGAAGTGCATGTACGGCTGGAAGTGTAGAGCCTTCTCATGTATTAGCAGCAATGTATGGTGAAGGAAATCCAATTACTACGAATTCCATTCGATTTAGTTTTGGTAGTATGAATTCAGCGGAAAATATACAAGAAGCAAGTAATCGAATCGTAAAAGTTGTGAATAGATTATTAAAATAAAGGAAGGAACGAACATGAAAAATAACAAAAATACACGTGTAGTTGTTGGAATGAGCGGAGGAGTCGATTCATCTGTAGCTGCTTTATTACTTAAACAACAAGGCTATGATGTTGTAGGTATCTTCATGAAAAATTGGGATGATACCGATGAATTTGGTGTATGTACAGCTACGGAAGATTTTGACGATGTAGTACGTGTATGTAATCAACTAGACATTCCGTACTACTCAGTTAACTTTGAAAAACAATATTGGGATAAAGTATTTACGTACTTTTTAGATGAATATAAGGCAGGAAGAACACCAAATCCAGATGTTATGTGTAATAAAGAGATAAAATTCAAAGCATTTTTAGACCATGCATTGGCTCTAGGAGCAGATTATTTAGCAACTGGACATTATGCACAAGTTCATCGTGATAATGATGGTCGTGTTCAAATGTTAAGAGGTAATGATGATAATAAAGATCAAACGTACTTTTTAAACCAATTGTCTGAAGATGTACTGAAAAAAGTGATGTTTCCATTGGGACATTTACCTAAATCAGAAGTTCGTAAAATTGCCAAAGAACATGGTTTAGTTACGGCAGAGAAAAAAGATTCTACGGGTATTTGTTTTATAGGTGAACGAAATTTTAAAGAATTTCTAAGTGAATATCTACCTGCACAACCAGGCGAAATGCAAACGCTAGATGGTAGCATTAAAGGTACTCACGATGGTTTAATGTACTACACACTTGGTCAACGACAAGGTCTTGGAATCGGTGGTTCTGGGGATCCTTGGTTTGTAGTCGGTAAAAATTTATCTGATAATATTTTATATGTTGGTCAAGGATATGAGAATGATTATTTGTATTCGAATGCACTTATTGCTACAGATATTAATTGGATTCAACCTGACAAAATTTCTGATTCCTTTACATGTACCGCAAAATTCCGCTATCGTCAACAAGATAGTGAAGTAAATGTAACTATCAAATCAGATAACCAAGTATATGTAGCATATAAAGAAGACCAACGGGCAATCACTCCAGGACAAGCTGTAGTATTCTATGACGGTGACGTATGCCTTGGTGGAGGAACTATTGATACAATTATTAAAAATGACCATAAATTAGATTATGTAGGATAAAATGGGTGAATCAACAATGGACAAGAATCAACAAGCAATTAGTTTAATGAAAGAGAATAAATATCAAGAAGCAGCAGCTCTTTTTAATGAAGTAATTGAACAAAATCCAGGAGATCCAACTGGTTATATAAATTTTGGGAATTTATTACTCCAATTAAATGAAACCGAGCGCGCAAAACGTTTTTTTGAAAAAGCCATTGACTTAGATGAAAATGCTGCGACTGCTTATTACGCATTAGGGAATCTATATTTTGATAAAGAATTGTTCTCTAATGCACAGCAGTATTTTAAACAAGCAATTGAAAATGGTTTGGAAGAAAGTGATGCTTACTTTATGCTAGGAATGAGTTTTAAAAATGATGAACAAATCAAATTTTCTTTACCTTATTTATTGCGTGCAACGGAGCTCTCTAATAATGATGAAACAATACTATTCCAATATGGGCTTGCTCTTGCCCAATTAGAGTATTTAGAGGAAGCCGAAAAAACATTCCATCAAGTTTTAAAGTTAAATGAAGATCATAGTGATGCTTATTATAATTTAGGTGTTATTTCGCTGTTCCATGATAATGCTGATGAGGCAATGAGCTATTTTGAACAGGCGTTGGAAATTCAACCTGATCATGTGCTGGCTGCAAATGGTAAGAAAACGGTATTGGCATTTTTAGAAGATCAGGAGTAATACCATATGGATTTATTTTAAGGGGTTATTAAAATGACAGATTATATTATGTCTGAAGATCAAAATATACCTTTATTTGCCAAAGGTACCGTTCTTACTACAATATTTCAAAATGCAGCCGAACATTTTTCGATTATTCGTGTCCAGATAGATGATACGAATCTAGATTATGATGATAAAGAAATTATTGTAAAAGGTTATTTTGATACCCTTCAAGAACAGACGGCTTACTGTTTTTATGGTGAATTAGAAAAACATCCGAGGTATGGGACACAACTAAAGGTTCATTCTTATGAAACAATAATACCAAGTTCAAGAGATGGTTTGATAAGTTATTTATCAAGCGATCTCTTTTATGGCGTTGGAAAAAGAACTGCAGAGAGAATTGTAGATAAACTCGGTGAGCAGGCAATATCAAAGATTTTAGATAATGATGACGCTTTAATGGGAATTAAAGGTTTATCTAAAGAGACAGCTGAACGACTGTCGAATAGACTTAAAGAAAATCAAGGATTTGAACATGTTGCTGTTCATTTAGCAACATATGGTATTGGCTTAAAAATGGCTCAAGTTATTTATCAAACGTATAAGGATGAAGCCATAGAATTATTAAAGCAAGACCCATATCAATTTGTATTTGATATTGAAGGATTTGGCTTTCGAACAGCCGATCAAATAGCAACGCAACAAGGTATAGCTGGAACTCATGAAAGTAGGATTGGAGCAGGGGTTATCTTTGTTTTACAGCAAGCTATTCAATCTGGCCATGTATACATACCTTTACGATTGTGTTTGGAAGAAGTTGTAGATTTATTACGTATTGCTACAAGTGATATAGAGATTGTCACTGAAGTTTTTAATCAATTAAATGCGGCAAAGAAAATCATCGTCATTGATGAAAAAGTATATCTACCTTCTCTTTACTATGCAGAAGATGGCTTTGCTGCAAACCTAAAGCGAATTATAGATAAGCCACTGGAAGAAAATATCCCTATGGCAGAAATGTTAAAAATTATTGGTTCTATTGAAGAAGAAGAAGTATTAAGTTACGGAAAAGAACAGTTTGATGCTATTAATCATGCAATCCATTCAAAATTAATGATTTTAACCGGAGGTCCTGGCACGGGAAAAACCACCGTAATAAAAGGGATCCTAAAAGCGTATGCGGCTTTGCAAAAAGTATCGTTAGACCTAAAAGATTATAAGAATAAGTCAGATTTTCCTTTTGTGCTCACAGCTCCTACAGGAAGAGCAGCCAAGCGAATGACAGAATCTACAGGAATTCCTGCAGTAACCATTCATCGGTTATTAGGTTGGAATGGGATTGGTAGCTTTGAAAAAGATGAGCATGACCAAATAGATGGAAAGTTATTAATAGTGGATGAATTTTCTATGGTTGATATATGGTTAGCAAATCATTTGTTCAAAGCTATTCCGGCGGATATGCAGGTGTTATTAGTAGGTGATGAAGATCAACTTCCTTCTGTAGGGCCGGGACAAGTTTTAACGGACCTTATGCATAGTAACTTGTTACCGACAGTCTCTCTACAAGAGGTATACCGGCAAAAAGAAGGCTCAAAAATCATTCAGTTAGCTCATGATATTAAACAAGATAATTGTACAACATCGTCTTTATCCAATGATCGAGATTTTAGCTTTATTTCATGTAGAGAGCCTCAAATGATAGAAGTTATATCTTCCATTATGAAAAAGGCAAAAGCAAAAGGAATAGATTTGAATAACATTCAAATCTTAGCTCCGATGTATCGTTCTCAAGCAGGTATTAATATCATCAACCAGGAACTGCAAAAATTGATAAATCCATCAACTGAGAAGCGTAGAGAGATTCATTATCAAGATGTCATTTACCGTGTTGGCGATCGAGTTATTCAACTTGTCAATCAACCTGAAGATGGCGTTTATAATGGTGATATTGGCGAGATTGTTGCGATATTTAAACCAGAAGAAAACACCGAACATGAAGAACAAATTGTCATTGCTTTTGAAGATAAAGAAGTTGTTTATATTCGTAAGGACTATAATAATTTCACACATGCCTTTTGTATTTCGATTCATAAATCGCAAGGAAGCGAATTTCCAATTGTACTCTTACCGGTTGTATATGCACACCATCGTATGTTGAGAAAAAATTTATTGTATACAGCGATAACGAGAAGTAAAGAATCGTTGATAATATGTGGGGAACAATCCGCATTTATTAAAGGTGTAAATACCAAAGATACAAATCAACGTAATACTTCATTAAAAGATGCTTTAGTCTCACGAATAGAAAATGAATCTATAAAAAAAGACATCAAACAAGACGATGAAGAAGTTTCCCCATATGACTTTATGTAAATTGAGTATAATTATTAATTTATTGGGCAAGGATAGTAGCAATAATTCTTAATAAAGAGGGGATATATATGCTACGTTGTCCAAATTGTCATGGTAAACAAATTGGTAAAATTGGTTCCCAGGACTATTATTGTTGGTCATGCTGTATCGAATTGTCTGTTTCCGGTGATCAAATCAACGTTCATCAAATTGAATCAGATGGTAGTTTAAGCTCATTAGACGATCTATTTACATTAGAAGAACGACGCTTGTGATATACTCCCAGCTTTACATGAAAAATAGCTGAGGAGTGTATTTATGTGGAAAAAAATTGACCGAAAAACTGTCATCTACTATCTCGTAATAGGTATTTTAGTCATTATCACTTTTTATTTATTTGTAATTACTATCCCTTATTATAGCGGGTTCTTTATGTTTGTTGGAAAACTGTTAATTCCATTTATTATCGCCATGCTTATTACCTATTTATTACATCCAGTAATTGAGAAATTACATCAACTTCATATTCATCGAGGTATAGCTATCTTACTTATCTATCTTATTTTTTTTGGTGGTGTTGGTCTGTCGATTTATCTGGGATATCCAGTAATTGTGCAACAAATATCCGAGATAAGTAAGAATATACCGGAGTTCTTTTCACTCTATGAACAACTCATCCTTCGAGTGTATGAATATACTTCTTTCTTGCCAGAAGGTGTACATGACCGAATAGATGATATGATTGCATCGATTGAATCGCGAATAGACCAATTGCTTGCGAATTTAGTTGGTGGTTTTGATGGTTTAATCGATAAAGTAATTATTATTACTGTTATCCCTGTTCTTGTCTTTTATTTTTTAAAAGACTTCAAACAAATTCTTTCATTTTTAGGAAAGTTTATCCCTTCTCGATATCGAGATGATGCGAAGATTTTAATGAAAGAATTAGACAAAGGGTTAGGAGGATACATAAGAGGTCAATTAATTGTTAGTTTATTTGTTGGAATTGCATCATTTTTGTTATTTATGCTAATGAAGATACCCTATGCATTATTACTTGCAAGTATATTAGCGATTGTAAATATCATTCCTTATTTTGGACCGATAATTGGTGCAATTCCGGTGATTACAATTGCCTATACTGCAGGGGATAGCGGAAAGGTTTTACTTGTAATTTTAGCGATATTTATTTTGCAAATTATCGAAAGTAACTTATTATCTCCATATATAATGGGTAAGACAATTCGCATTCATCCAGTCGCAATTATTTTTGCACTATTATTAGGTAGTCAACTTGGAGGACTATTAGGAATGATTTTAGCAGTACCAATTTTAATGATAGCAAAAGTTATTGTTCAGCAATTTATTGAATTTCGACATACCTAGATTGACTATTGCGATTAACTTATTATATAATGGCGCTAACATAATAAGGCTTATCACGTAGAAGGTAAAAGTACATGAATATAGTTGTTTTAAAGAGAGGAGTTCCCTAAGGCTGCAAGGAACACTAGACAGTTATCATGGAAAGCTATGCCTGAGTACGGCTAATCACCGTCGGTTTCACACCGTTACCATGACTCAAGTGATGGATAATAAACTTTATTCATAATTAGGGTGGTACCGCGATATCTCGTCCCTGCATAAGCAGAGAGGGGATTTTTTTATTGGCTGATAAGTTTAAAGGAGGATAATAAAATGAAGTCACTAACATCAGCAGAAATTAGACAAATGTTTATCGATTTTTTCAAAGAGAAAGGTCATTCTGTAGAGCCAAGTGCATCACTTGTACCTCATGAAGACCCGACACTATTATGGATAAATAGTGGAGTAGCTACATTAAAAAAGTACTTTGATGGTAGAGTTATTCCAGAAAATCCAAGAATTGTAAATGCACAAAAGTCGATTCGTACCAATGATATTGAAAATGTTGGTTTTACAGCAAGACATCACACGTTTTTTGAAATGCTAGGTAATTTTTCCATTGGAGACTATTTTAAAAAAGAGGCAATGGAATGGGCATGGGAATTCTTAACGGATGAAAAATGGATTGACTTTGATGAATCATTACTTTCTGTAACTGTCCATCCTGAAGATGATGAAGCGTATGATATTTGGTTAAATGATATCGGAATTCCAAAAGAACGCATTATCCGTATCGAAGAAAATTTTTGGGATATTGGTGAAGGGCCAAGTGGACCCAATACAGAAATTTTCTATGACCGAGGAGAGGCTTATGGTAATGATTCAAACGATCCTGAGCTTTACCCAGGAGGAGAAAATAATCGCTATTTAGAAGTGTGGAATCTTGTATTTTCTCAATTTAACCATAATCCAGATGATACGTATACTCCGCTTCCTAAGAAAAACATTGATACAGGAATGGGTTTAGAGCGTCTTACATCGATTATCCAACAGGTATCAACTAACTTTGAAACAGATTTATTTATGCCGATTATTCGTGAAACAGAACGAATTTCGAATCGGAAATATGGTGTTTTAGAGGCAGAAGATACCTCCTTTAAAGTAATTGCAGACCATATCCGAACAGTTAGTTTCGCTATTGGAGATGGAGCAATGCCTTCCAATGAAGGAAGAGGTTACGTTCTGCGTCGATTAATTCGCCGTGCAGTAAGATTTGCGAAGGACTTAGGTATTAATGAACCATTTATGTATCAGTTAGTACCAGTAGTAGGGAACATAATGAAAGATTTCTACCCAGAAGTCCAAAAAGATAAGGATTACATTTCTGACGTTATCAAAGTGGAAGAGGAACGATTCCATGAAACACTGAATGATGGCTTAACTATCTTAACTTCTATTATAGAAGAAGAGCGTAAAAAAGGTAGTGAGGTATTCCCAGGAGAAGAAGTATTCCGACTTTATGATACGTATGGTTTTCCAAAAGAATTAACAGAGGAATATGTCGAACAACAGGGCTTTACTGTGAATCAAGCTGGCTACGAAAAAGAAATGAGTAAACAACGAGAGCGCGCAAGGAGTGCACGTCAAAAAGTGGATTCTATGCAGGTGCAAGATACGATTTTCACTGAGATAAAAATAGAAAGTTCGTTTGTTGGCTATAACCAATTACAGAAGGAAACTACTATAGAAGCTTTAATAAAAGACAAGAAGCAAATTGATGAAGCGAATCAGGGAGATATATTGTACGTTTTCTTAAAAGAAACACCGTTTTATGCAGAAAGTGGGGGACAAGTAGCTGATAATGGGTGGATTTATACAGAAAATGCTTCTGCCTATGTTTCCGATGTTCAGAATTCACCAAATGGACAACATATTCACCAAGTCGAAGTTAAAGAAGGTAATTTCAAAGTTAACGAACCTGTTCATGCTGTTGTGGAAACAACTTTCCGAAATCATGTTATTAAGAATCATACAGCTACCCATTTATTACATCAAGCTTTAAAAGATGTATTAGGTAGTCATGTAAACCAAGCAGGATCACTAGTTCGTCCAGAAAGACTACGATTTGATTTCTCTCATTTCCATCGTGTTTCAGCAGAAGAATTACAACAAGTCGAACAAAAAGTAAATGAAAAAATATGGGAGTCATTACCTGTAGCAATTGAAAGTAAGAAAATTGATGAAGCAAAAGCAATGGGAGCAATGGCGTTATTTGGTGAAAAATATGGTGACATTGTTCGTGTTGTTCAAATTGGTGACTATAGCATTGAATTATGTGGTGGATGTCATGTAATAAATACTGCGGAAATTGGTTTATTTAAAATTGTACAGGAAACAGGGATCGGAGCGGGAACACGTCGTATTGAAGCTGTGACAAGTAAACAAGCTTATGATTATTTAAAGACAAAATTAGATTTATTGCATATTAGTGCTCAAAAACTAAAAACTACAGAAGAACAATTGCCTGATCGTATTGAGGGATTACAAGTTGAATTAAAAGAATCACAAAAGCAAGTAGATTCGTTAAGTGCTAAGTTATCTAACTTAGAAGCGTCTTCGATTCTTGATGAGGTAAAAGAAATTTCAGGGGTACCTTTACTTGCACAAGAAGTAAACGTTAAAGATATGAATCAATTACGTTCAATGATGGATGAATTGAAACAGAAGCTTTCTTCAGGAGTAATTTTACTTGCTACAGAAAACAATGGTAAAGTTCAACTAGTTGCTGGAGTTACAAAAGATATGTTAGAGAAGAACATGCACGCTGGAAATATTGTGAAACAGGCTGCTACTGTTTGTGGCGGTGGCGGTGGTGGCCGTCCAGATATGGCTCAAGCGGGTGGAAAAGACCCTTCTAAAATTAAAGAAGCTCTCCAATCCGTGGAGCAATATATAGCAGAAACCGTCAAATAATCTTGATGGTTGTATGTTCATTAGGAAAAAAGTATAATAATAACCACAAACATGTTAAAATATTTGTAGAAGGCAAATTGGGATGAGGTGTCACGATGAGTTCAATTGATAAAACGATGAAATTCAATTTTTCAGAAGAACCATTTGATCAGGATATTAAGGAAATCTTGATGACAGTGCATGAATCACTGCAAGAAAAAGGATACAACCCGATCAATCAGATTGTAGGGTATTTATTATCTGGTGACCCTGCGTATATCCCGCGGTATAATGATGCCAGAAATTTAATTCGTAAGGTAGAACGTGATGAAGTGATCGAAGAACTTGTTAAGTTTTATCTAGAACAGAACAAGGAGACTAAATGAAAATAATTGGTTTAGATGTCGGCTCAAAAACGATTGGTGTGGCAGTTAGCGATGCTTTAGGTTGGACTGCTCAAGGAATAAAAACCATTTGCTGGGATGAAAATGACCTGTCCTCTGCCGATAAAGAATTAGAAAAAATAATAAGTGAACATGAAATAGGAAAAGCTATTATTGGATTACCTAAAAACATGAATGGCACAATCGGTGAGCGTGGAGAAGCTTCTCAACGTTATGCCAAGCATATTGAAAAAGTATTTCAAATTCCCGTTGATTTATGGGATGAACGTTTAACAACAATGGCAGCTGAACGTATTCTACTAGAAGCAGATATGAGTCGTAGTAAGCGTAAAAAAGTTATTGATAAAATGGCTGCTGTCATGATATTACAGGGATACTTGGACCAAAAATAAAGTGGAATCCTTAAATTTTACAATGGTGTTATAGCCAGTTACTCTGGAAAGGAGGATTTATATGGCTTTAGAAGAAAAAGAACGAATTATTATTCCGGATGAAAATGGGGACGAGCATTTATTTGAAGTTCTGTTTACATTTGATGTAGATGAAACGGAACAATCATACATTGCAGTCGTTCCTGCTGAACAAGCAGAAGAAGAAGAAGTTGAGGTATATGCATTTCGATTCGAAGAACAGGAAAATGAAGACTTTACGCTTTTCCCAATCGAATCTGATGATGAATGGCAAATGGTAGAAGAAATGTTAAACACCTTAGCAGAAGAAGAAGATGCTTAATACAACAAAATATTGCAAGCTGGTGCCTTTAGGTGGCATCAGCTTTTTATATGTTAACCTCTAAACCTGCGTGTTTCCTATATCTCCTTCAGACGTGGTCCAATTTGTACGGCTCTAAAACGGATTCATGAAGCTTTTGATATAATAATGGAATATGTTGGCGTTTTTTAGTATAATATAGCGGATGAAAGGGGGATACATAGTGTCGAATAAAGAAAAGCAGGGTGGCTTCTTTTATAATATGAAAAAACGAGCAGAAGAAGCTTCCACTGTTAGAAAAATTGTATCCATAATTATTATCGCAATGGTACTCATATTAATTATTGGTGGAATTTCAGGATATTTATATATTAGCAGTTCTTTAAAACCTGTTAACCCTGATAGTGATGAAAAAATTGCTGTAGAAATTCCTATGGGTTCTTCAACATCAACGATTGCGAATACATTAGAAGAGAACGGAATTATAAAAGATGCTAGGGTTTTTCGTTTTTATACGAAGTTCAATAATATTACTGAATTCCAAGCAGGCGAATATACTTTTACACCATCCATGAATTTTAATGAAATCATTGAGTCACTGCAAACAGGTAGAGTGGTTATGGAAGCAACGCATAGAATAACAATTCCTGAAGGCTTAACCGTGGATCAAATTGCAGAGATCTATAGTGAGAATTTAGACTTTACAAAAGAAGAATTTCTTGAAAGAATTAACGATGATGCATATATAGAAGAATTAATTGAAAAGTATCCGGATTTATTAACGGAAGAGATATTACAAGAAGATATAAGAACTCCGTTAGAAGGATATTTATTCGCCTCCACCTATGATTTTTATGAAGAGAACCCAAGTATTGATACAATTATTGAAAAAATGCTTCAACAAACTCAAACAGTTTATAATCGTTATCGTGAACAAGTAGAATCAACGGAATTTACGGTACATGAAGCAATTACATTTGCGAGTATCATTGAAAAAGAAACAGCGGCAGAAGAACAACGTCCTCAAATTTCCGGGGTTTTCTACAATCGTATTGAGAATGATATGAAATTACAAACTGATCCTACAGTTATTTATGCACTAGGAGAACATCAGGAAGTAGTTACATTTGAAGATTTGGAAGTTGAATCACCTTATAACACGTACCTTGTTGAGGCACTTCCTATTGGACCTATTTCTAACTTTGCGGAAAACTCGTTAAAAGCAGTAGTTGAACCTGAGGAATCTAACTATTTATATTTCCTTCATGATTCAGAAGGAAATCTCCATTTCGCAGAGGATTTTGAACAGCATGTAGAAAATAGAGAAGAATATATTAATTAAACGGAGTTGTGGAGAGAATATCTTCACATTCCGTTTTCATTTAGATGAGAGGGAAAACAATGGATGATATAATATCACATTATTTGGCAAGTTTAACTCCTAATTCTCCTGAATGGGCAGAGCAACTTGAGGTTGTTGCAGAAGAGAATAATATACCTATAATGGACAAAACAAGTATGCATTTTGTTCAAGTATTATTACAAATCCACCAACCAAAGCGGATTCTAGAGGTTGGGACAGCCATAGGTTATTCCGCATTACGAATGCAAGAAAATACTCACCAGGCTACCATCGTAACGATTGAAAAAGATGAAAAACGATACTTTGATGCCATTGAAAATATTAGTAAGTTGGACAAAGATGATTGCATAAAGGTCATTCATGGAGACGCTTTGGAAGAAATGAGCCGATTGCAAGGAAATAATGAGCTCTTTGATACGGTCTTTATTGATGCTGCAAAAGGACAGTATAGCAAATTTTTAGAACTAGCCGATTCAATGGTGAAAAATGGTGGATTAATCATAACGGACAACGTATTATTTAGAGGGTATGTAGCAACACCTGAGGAGACTCCTAAACGTTTTCGAAGTATGGTAAAAAAATTACGAGACTTTAATGAAAAATTAATGAATCATTCATATTATCAGACATCAATTTTACCGATTGGTGATGGAGTAGCTATTAGTTATAAGCAAGAAGTAGGAAATTAGGAGGAGCAAGATAATGACAAAGCAAAAACCAGTAGTAATTGGAGTAGCAGGAGGAAGTGGATCAGGAAAAACTTCTGTAACCCGCTCAATTTGTCAACGATTTACTGAAACATCAATTTTGGTAATCGAGCAAGATTATTATTATAAAGATCAAAGTCACTTACCATTCGAAGAAAGATTAAATACAAATTATGATCATCCATTGGCGTTTGATAATGATTTATTAATAGAACATTTACAGCAATTAATGCATAATGAACCAATTGAAAAACCTGTTTATGATTATAAAATTCATACACGGTCAAAAGACGTTATTCGTGTGGAACCAAAAGAAGTTATTATTGTAGAAGGTATATTAATACTTGAAGATCCACGTTTAGTTGATTTAATGGATATAAAGGTTTATGTTGATACCGATGCGGATTTACGAATTATTCGTCGTTTAATGCGTGATATCAAGGAGCGTGGTAGAACATTGGATTCAGTAATTGATCAATATATCCAAAATGTTCGTCCATCACATCTGCAATTTATTGAACCAACGAAGCGTTATGCTGATATTATCATACCTGAAGGTGGACAAAACCATGTCGCAATTGATATCATGGCTTCTAAAATAGAAAAAATTTTATCTAGAGGGTTATAATAAACGGAAAGATATATTGAAAATTAATAATAAATCTGCCATAGTAGGCATTAGTATATTGTAAATGTTTCCAACATAAGTTGTAAGACTTATTTAATTGGAAAGTGAAAAGAAGGAGTGTAGAGAGATGACAGTTGAAAAAAGCTATTACATGACACAAGAGGGAAAAGATAAATTAGAGGAAGAATTACATTATTTAAAGACAGATCGTAGACAAGAAGTTGTAGAGCGTATAAAAGTTGCTCGTGACTTTGGTGATCTGTCTGAGAATTCGGAGTATGACGCTGCAAAAGATGAGCAGGCATTTGTGGAGCAACGTATAACGCAAGTTGAAAAAATGATACGTAATGCTGTAATTATAGAAAATGATAATGATAATCCTAATATTGTATCCCTTGGTAAATCCGTTTCTTTTGTAGAGTTACCAGATGGTGATGAAGAAACCTATACAATTGTAGGAAGCGCTGAGGCGGATCCATTTGAAGGGAAAATATCCAATGACTCTCCAATGGCTACAAGCTTATTAGGAAAAGAAATTGGTGAAGAAGTAACCGTATCAACACCTGGTGGAGATATAGATGTACGAATTACAAATGTAGAGTAAGTGTAGATGCCTGTAGAGTAAAATACTTTATAGGCATTTCATTTTGGTAACTAAATAGGTGTAAATACGAATAATAACCTTAAAATCCCTGTTAGAAACGAATGTTATAAAGTATTGTTACCGTTATAATATTTTTATACGTAAAATAGTTGTCACTGCGAGAATACGGTAGTATGCTACAATTATAAAGGTGGGGAGGGAATCTGATGAGTCGTGATATGAATCAAACGAGATCGGATAAATTTGAAAAAAGAAGAAAGAGTACAAAAGCCATAACGATTGGTATAATCGCTGCTAGTATTTTAGTTATAATTCTCCTCGGAATTTGGGTGTTTGGTGGTAGTGGAGGAGAAGAACGAAATGCTGATGAGAATGAAAACTCATCTTCAGATGAAGACTCTGATTTCCTTATAACTGAACCAGGTGAAGAAGAGGAAGAAAATAATAATTCCACAGACAACGAAGAAAATGGACAAGATGAAGAGAATGATTCAACGGAAGAAAATAATGATAATAACGAACAAGCTAATGAACAAAACAATAATGTAGAAACAGAATCAGTTGAACCATCGGATGAAAATGTTTCAGAAGCATATACAGGTAATTGGGAACCTATTGGTACAGAGCAAGAAGGTCCGCATACAACGACGTATGATGATGGTTCACAGGATCGAATTGAAATTAAAGAAGCAACTTCTATGGTAACGGGTATTAATCCGGAAAACATGGTAGAATGGCGCGTCGAAAATGGCGGTGATCAAAAAGTAGTTGCTACCGTTTCCGACATGGATGAAACGCAAGTGTTTCGTGTATACCTTCAATGGATTGATGGAGAAGGTTGGCAACCTACCAAAGTAGAAGAGCTGATCGAGAATGATAAAAAATAGATTTTGGGGGTTACTATGACAATTGGAATAATTGGAGCAATGGACGAAGAGATTGCTCTTTTAAAACAGCAAATGAAAGATATTGAAGAATTAGAGGTAGCAGGTTGCTACTTTTATAAAGGTCATCTACAGGACAAGAAAGTAGTTTTACTATTATCAGGTATTGGAAAAGTAAATGCTGCAATGGCTACAACTATTCTACATGAGCGATTCTCCCCGACCATCATTATAAATACTGGTTCTGCTGGTGGGTTTGCTAGTGATCTACAAGTAGGAGATGTAGTAATTTCTACAGAAGTATTGCATCATGATGTAGACGCAACAGCATTTGATTATGTGTATGGTCAAGTACCTGGTATGCCAGCAACTTATAAAGCAGATGAGCGACTAGTTGATTTAGCTTCAGAAGTTATGAAAGATATAGAAATTAGTTCAAGGACTGGAATCATTGCAACAGGTGATTCATTTATGCAAAGAAAGGATCAAACGGATATTGTTAAAAAACGTTTTCCGAATATGTTAGCATTAGAGATGGAAGCAGCATCTATTGCACAAGTATGTTATCGATACAATACACCATTTGTTATTACCCGTGCTTTATCTGATATTGCCGGACAAAAATCATCCGTGTCATTTGATCAATTTTTAGAGACAGCTGGAAAAAATGCTGCTCAATTAATAATAACTATGGTTAATAAAATATAATTTTATTTATTATAAAAGCAGCCAAACTAATTGGCTGCTTTTTACGTTATAGCAAAGGAAATTATAAAATTTGTGTGCAATGAATAACTAAATAACTGAACCAGCCACGTCCGGCGCAAGCTCAAAGCAACTATTGTTTTATTTTAGTTCTGCCTTTCTTTTCGATAATATTCATGAAATACTTTCATTAATGCCCTTTTTTCAATTCTAGAGACATAACTTCTTGATATATTTAATTTCTTAGCAATCTCACGTTGAGTCATTTCTTCACGATCATTTAAGCCATAACGATAAACAATGACTTCCCGTTCTCGTTTATCCAATACAGAAAAATACTTCTGCATTTTTGATATCTCCATATTTAACTGAATATACTCAATTACATTTTCATTCTCTGCTTCTAAAATATCAATCAAACTGATTTCATTTCCTTCTTTGTCTTGGCCAATAGGGTCGTGAAGAGAGACATCTTTCTTAACTTTTTTCAATGCCCGTAAATGCATTAGAATCTCATTCTCTATACACCGAGCAGCATAAGTGGCTAATTTGGTACCTTTATCGGTAGAAAAGCTTTCTACGCCTTTAATTAGTCCAATTGTACCAATAGATATTAAATCTTCCATATCCTCACCAGTATTTTCGAATTTTTTTACAATATGTGCAACGAGACGAAGGTTATGTTCGATAAGTTTATTTCTCGCCATCTCGTCTCCTTCTTGCATAAGTTGGAGATATTTAGCTTCTTCATCTGGGGGAAGGGGCTGAGGGAAAGAATGATTCTTTACATAGGATACGAAGAAAAGTGCTTCTTTGATAATAAGGCCAAGTACGGATAATATTCCGGACAAACGCGATCACCTCCTAAAACTATAGCTTATGTGTCAAAACAGCTAGGTATTAGCCTATGTAACACTTTATGAGCGTAGAGGTGAAATCGTGTCTGTCCAAATAAAATCAATACATTTTATATATTTGGAAATAATTCTTTGCTACATTCTAGTGCAATTGTAGCATCATTATGAGTTACTTTTTTATTTTTGATTATTTGATACGGTTCTTTTCCTTTCCCAGCAATTAAAATAATATCGTCAGGAGAAGATTGATTTATTGCTTCACGAATAGCTAGTTTACGATCTGCTATACAAGCATATTGATGATGTAACATTCCTTTTTCAAGGTCTTGTAATATCTTATTTGGATCTTCATGTCTTGGATCATTGATGGTTAAAATAACATAGTCTGCTACTGATGCTGCTATAGCTAGTAACGGTCGTATACTTTTATCTCGGTCACCACCAGTACCTACGACGACAATTAATTTGTTTTGCTTGAAAGGTAGTAAACTATTAATTGCTTTTGTTAGTGCATCTGGAGTATGAGCATAGTCGATGTATATATGCCTACCTCCATCATTTTCTAATTTCTCCATTCTGCCAGGAGGGCTAGGGGTGAATTCGATTGATTTAACTAATTTTTTTAAGGGAATAGATTCTTTTGTATAAACCGTGGCGATCGCTGCTAGAATATTATATACATTAAACTCACCCATAAGTTTTGTTTGTACTCGATAGTTTCCTTCTGGTGTTAAAAGTTCAAATGTTGTGCCGTCTTTATGATATTTTATTTCAGTAGCTCGGAAATCCGCTTCTTCATGAATTCCATACGAAACAATTTGTACAGGGGTTCGTTTTTGGAAAAAATCGTACCAACTATCATCTCGATTTAATATAGCGAATTTTTGTTTATTAGGCTGGATAGACAGAGAGCTAAATAATTGAACCTTTGTAGCAGCATATTCTTCCATACTTCCATGATAGTCCAAATGTTCATGAGATAAATTGGTAAAGGTAGCTACGGAAAAATCAATTCCCCATAGACGGCCTTGTTCTAATCCATGCGACGATACTTCCATTGCCACATGTGTTACACCTTGATTTTTTGACTCATACAGCAGATGTTGATTTGTTAAGATGTCACTCGTTGTATTGTTACTGCTAGAATATATATCTTCATTTATCTGGAAACCGTTCGTTCCAATTAGGGCAGCAGAAAGTCCATTTTGTGTTAATAAATGCTTAATAATGGTTGTCACCGTTGTTTTTCCATTTGTTCCTGTAACCCCGTATAATGTTAAGGCATGAGAAGGGTGATTGTAAAAGGTAGCAGCCAGAGTTGCTATGGCTTTATTTGTATCTGGAACAATTATTAACGCAGCTTTATTTGTATCGATATCAATATCTCTTTCTGCCACAATACATGTTGCACCATTTTCTATAGCTTCCGTTACAAATTTATGCCCATCTACAGTAAAACCACTTATACAAATAAATAAGGAGTTATCGGTCACTTGACGAGAATTGTGTGAAATGGAAGAAATAACGTTCGGTAATTGACCAATTTGTTGTTTTATTTTTAGGGCTGAAATAAGATCATAAGTATTCAAGTTGATTTCTCCTTATTTTATAAGTTATCGTATCTGAGTTGTTAGTAATATTTCCAATTCCTACATTAATTAATCTGGAAAATAGAGAAAAAAGAACCCAATTTTATCAATTGGATTCTTTTGTTTCTTCTTTATACATATCCGCAAGGTCATTAATAGTAGTATTATCTGATAATTTAACTCCTGTTCGATATGCAGATCGTGTAATCATTAAACTTGCTAATGGGGCTGTCATAAATAGAAAAATTATTGCTAATAGTATTTTTGCATTCATTGTACCATGAGACAAGAAATGAATAAATACTGCTAACATAATTGACATTACTCCAAGTGTCGCACTTTTTCCTGCTGCATGTGCACGGGAATACACATCAGGCAGACGTAATACACCAATTGCGGAAACAACGGTAAAGAACAAACCAATAATTACCAATAATATTACGATTGTATCAATCACCACGTTCAATAACAGCACCCCTTTCTAAGAATTTTGATAGAGCGAAGGTACCAACAAAAGCTAAAATGCTTAACAGAAGTACTACATCTGAATAAACGATTGTGTCTTGTTGTATCATGATGATACCAATAAAACCTACAAGTGTAACGCCAATTGCATCTAAAGCTAAAATTCGATCAGGAATGGAAGGACCAATGATTACGCGTATAAATAACAAAGCAAGCGTTATTGCCATTATTACTAACGCAATCATAAGTATTGTATTCATCATTACTTTGTCACCTCCATAATCGCTCGTTCAAAAGTATTCTGTACATCTCGAATCACTTCTTCTCGATCTTGAACATCAATGGAGTGTACATATATAGTTTTACTATCTGGTGAGAAATCCATTGAAACGGTACCAGGTGTTAAAGTAATTAGAGCTGCAAGCAAGGAAATTTCTAAATCGGTATCTAGTTTTGTTTCAACAGCAACGATTCCTGGTTTATTGTTAAGTTTCGGGCTTAGAACTACTCGTACGACATCGATATTTGCTTTAATTAACTCTTTTAAAAATAAGAAAATTAATTTAATAGCTGCCCAAACTCTTTTAAAATAAAATTCGGTTTTAAGAAATCGTCGAATGAAAAACAACAATAATATTCCAATAAGATAACCTAGAACGAAAGTAATTGCGGTATAATCATTCTGTAAAAACATCCATAAAAATGCAATTAATACATTTAATAAAATTTGAAAAGGCATAGTCACTACTCCTTAAGGACAGATTCAATATAATTTGAAGGATCCATAATCTGTTCAGCAACATCTAAGGAGTAAGTGAAGATTGGTTCAGCTGCAAAACCTAAAATTATCGTTAATACAACTAATGGTACCACTGGCAACAATAATTTACCGATAGGAATATTCGCTTGTTCTTCTGTATGTTTTTGCTTACCCCAGAAGGCATAACTGAATATTTTCATCATCGAAAATAGTGTTAATAAACCTACAAGTAATGCTACTCCAGAAATCACATATTGACCTTCTTCGAAACCTGCCAAGATAATCGGGAATTTACTGAAGAATCCACTTAATGGAGGTATACCAGCTAATGAGACAGCGGTAATAAAGAACATCCAGGCTAGGGCAGGATGACTTCCAAGTAGTCCTCCCATTTTCTTTAAATCTGTTGTTCCTGTTATTTTCTCCGTCACACCAGCAAATAAGAATAATGCCGTTTTTACAATCATATGGTGTGCTATATAATAGATAGCACCTGCCATAGCTAATGGTGTGAAGATTCCAAGTCCCATAACCATATACCCAACCTGGCTAATAATATGGTAGGAGAGGATACGTTTAAAATCAAATTGTGACACAGCTCCTAATACACCAAATAACATTGTGAAACCAGCGATGGTAACGATAATTCCTTTATGAGTGAATCCAGGATCATGGTTGAATATAACTGTAAAGGTACGGATGATTGCGTATATCCCAACCTTAGTTAGTAATCCACCAAATAATGCCGCAATTGCAGCTGGAGGACCAAAATAAGATTTTGGCAACCAAAAGTAAAGTGGGAAGAGGGCACCTTTTGATGCAAATACAATAAATAAGAGGACAGCTACTACATTTAATGCACCTGCTTGGTCAAGCTCTGCAACTCTTTCTCCTATATGAGCCATATTCATTGTACCAGTGATAGAGTATATCCATGCAATTGCTACTATAAATAACCCTGAAGCAAAAACATTTATAATTACATACTTAAATGATTCTCTTAACTGGTAGCCTGTACCACCATGGACAATTAATCCGTATGAGGCGATTAACATTACCTCAAAAAATACAAATAGATTAAATAAATCACCGGTTAAAAATGCTCCATTTACACCGATTAATAAGAAGAAATATAGTGGATAGAAATAATACTTTTCCCTATCCGAATTTATTGTTTTAAAAGCAAAGAATAAACATACTGCTCCAACAAGGGTAGCAAGTAATACCATAAACGTCGACAGTAAGTCAGCAACTAGCACAATACCGAAAGGTGCACTCCAATTACCTAATTCTAACACTAGAGTACCATGTTGGTATGCATAAATAGCAAGATATATAGCTAGAGCTAATAATATAATCATGGAAATACCACTAATTATACGCTGTACTTTATGGTGCTTTGCAAACATTAATAATATAGCACCGATTATAAATGGTATTATAATCGGCAAAATAACTAAATTACTCATCAGCAGAACCCCTTAACTCTTCTAGATCATCCGTTTGATGCACTTTATATGTGCGATATGCCATAACAAGCAATAGAGAAGTTACTGCAAAACTAATAACAATTGCTGTTAGTACTAATGCTTGTGGAAGGGCATCTGCGTATGCATCAGATTCAAAACTCAAAATTGGTGCAATACCTCTTTGTAATCCAGACATGGTTAGAAGAAGTAAGTGTACACCATGTGAAAGTATTACACTTGCAACAGCTACACGGAGTAGACTTCTGGACATGAATAAATAGATACTGACACTGAATACTATTCCAATGATGATTGACATCAATAGTTCCATTATTTATCATCCTCCGCGATTGTTAATATTATCGTTAATGCACTACCCACAATAACAAAGTAAACACCTAAATCAAATGGTAGTGCAGTAGTTAATTCTACTTCCCCTAAAAGAGGAATATGAAAATAGTCAAAGAATTGAGTTAGATATGGAAATCCAAAAAGCATGGATACCACACCGGTTAAACTTGCAAATAGTAGTCCAATACCAATAATTTTAACAAAATCTAGTGGTATTGATTTACGAATTGTTTTCATATCAAATGCTAAATACAGAATTAAAATGGCACTGGCGGTCATTAAACCACCTATAAATCCTCCTCCAGGATTATTATGTCCTGCTAATAGTAAATAGATGGAGAAGGCTAGTATTATAAAAATTAACATACGAGCAAATGTCTGTAACATAACATCATTCGGTTTTACTTGTTTCATACATCTTCACTCCCTTTGAAACGGAGTTTAATAAGGCTAATTATTGATATCACAGCTATAGCTACAACTAGAATTTCTAACATCGTATCTAGACCACGAAAATCAACCAAAATTACATTTACGATATTATATCCTCCAGCAAGTTCTTTTGAGAATTCTGTGAAATACTCGGAAATAGAAGGAAATCCAGCCGTACTTCCCATTGAAAAAGCACTTAACGATACAACGGTAACCATTACTCCAAATGAAATCGAAATAATTAGTTTTATCGCATGTATTCCTTTGCTTGTTTTTTCTTTTTTCAAC
Organism: Oceanobacillus kimchii X50; assembly: GCF_000340475.1. NCBI lineage: Bacteria > Bacillati > Bacillota > Bacilli > Caryophanales > Bacillaceae > Oceanobacillus > Oceanobacillus kimchii. The sequence goes on along the minus strand of NZ_CM001792.1, from coordinate 1,995,965 downwards.
TTAGGTAAGTGGTAAAAAGCAAGCATGAATAGGATAACTGTTACAGTCTCAACAAGTAATTGTGTTAGTGCGAGATCTGGAGCACGGAAAACGACGAAAAATAGAGCTACTATAAAACCAGTTACTCCTGTGGTTATAATTAAACCAAGGCGGTTATTAATAAATGGTACTGCAATAACAGAACCTATAAACACGATAGCAACGATCCACACAAATGGATCAATTGGTGAAAGTTCCATTGAGTCTAACGAAGGTAGATCAAACTTATACAGCGTATATCCTATGAGAAGGATCATAAATCCACACATATAAATAAAGTAGTCCCGAAGACGTCCAGTCATTTGAATACGAGTTATCCATTGAGATCCCTTGATTAATCCGTCATAACCATAGTCATAGGCATAATTAAATATGTCTCTTTCGCCAAGGTAAAAAGCTGTTTTTTGCCATTTACTCATTGTTAGGTATAAAAGAGCTCCAAGAACTATTACACCAATTGTCATAAAGAGTTCTGGTATAAATCCATGCCAATGACTAATGTGAACATTGAAAAATTCACCCGGATTTAAAATTCCTGGCAAGATTCCAGCCATTGCTGGCTCAATCAGCGAATATGCTAATACATTAGGGAACAAACCAAAGAAAATAACTAAAATTCCTAAAATAACAGGACTTACTAACATTCCAATAGGAGCTTCATGAACATGGTCAACTTTTAGTTTGCTTCCATCAAATTTACCTGTAAATGTGCGGAAGAACATAATCATACAGTATAAGAAAGTAAACACACTAGCCACCCATGCGACAATAGGTATGATATAACCTATAGTTTCTAGGTTGAAAATACCGTATTCTGTTGCGTTCAACATTCCAGTAAAGAACAATTCTTTACTTAAGAATCCATTGAATGGCGGTAATCCAGCCATTGAAGCCAGTCCTACCAGAGAAACCGTTGCTGTAATAGGCATAATCGTCATTAAACCGCCTAGATTTCGTATATCTCTCGTACCAGTTTCATGATCAATAATTCCTACAGCCATAAATAAGCTTCCTTTGAAGGTAGCATGGTTAATTAGGTGAAATACTGCTGCTAAAATAGCGGTAGTATACAATGCATTATCTCCATCTTGGAAATAGAATGCAGCAGAGCCGACACCGAGTAAGCTCATAATTAACCCTAATTGACTAATTGTTGAAAAAGCTAATATACCTTTTAGATCTTTTTGACGAACAGCGGATATGGATCCCCATGTCAATGTTGTTAGTCCAGCGATTGTAATTATCCAGAACCACTCTGGGCTCCCACCAAACACACCTGTTAGTCGAGCAACCAGGTATATCCCCGCTTTTACCATTGTAGCTGAGTGAAGGTAAGCACTAACCGGAGTTGGAGCTTCCATCGCATCAGGTAGCCAGATATGAAAAGGGAACTGAGCAGATTTAGTAAATGCACCTAATAATACAAGAATCATTGCAGGTAAAAATAACGAACTAGCCATCACAATATCCGCATTTGCAATTAATTCACGAATACTGAATGTTCCAGCGATTACATATAAAATGGAAAAGCCCCCGAGCATCGATAATCCACCAAATACAGTGATAAACATTGATTTTTGAGCACCGTATATTGATTTTTCTCTACCATACCAATAACTAATTAACAAGGACGAAGCAATACTTGTTACTTCCCAAAACACATAGATAACTATAAGGTTATCGGATAAAACGACTCCTAACATTGCTCCCATAAACATTAAGAGATATACATAAAAGTTGTTCAGCTTCTCTTTAATGTCGGAAAGGTAATATATGGAATAAAGTACAACTAGCGTACCAATTCCAGTAATCAACAAAGCAAATAATAGACTAAGGCCATCTATGTATAAATTAAAGTTGATACCAAGTGAAGGTACCCAGGCAAGATGTTCAAAAATTACATTTCCTTCTCTAGTACTCGGTAGAAACGAAAGAAAATAGATAAATAACGTAAGAGGTAAGAGTAAAACAAACCAGCCAGTATGCACTTTCCTTACATATTTATACAAAAATGGAATAAGAATGGCTATCAAAAAGGGGGATAGAGTAGCCCAATGTAAAACTGTCAAAGATAATTCCTCCTTTTTCTATACATAAAGAGCATAAAATTTTATTTAGTTGTCTTTTGTTGTTAGTTAAGATTCCACAATGGAAAGAAATCATCCATACTGAAATAATAATTCCTTGTAGTTAGATTACATACAATACCGTCGGTGTGATAACTATATAGATGCTGAACTATTTAACAGTATAACCTATAAGAGAGGTGCATGCATGTATAAAGTATGCAAAAACTCTAGCATTAAATCTTTATATTAAATAGGAAAAAACACCATCAAATTTCAAAAAAAAGTCAAAAAAAAGGACCTTCAAATGGAAAATTTGAAGATCGCTTGCTTATTTTAGACAAAATTAAACAGTATTTTTGATTTTGTGAGAAAGACAACGTTTATGAATTTCCTCTTCAAATAAAGAAAGAAAGTCAGGACTTAACTGTAATTCGCATGCTGTATAATAGGATTCAAGCAGTAATTCATCCGATAAATTTTCCATAATACAGCCTCCTCCTACCCTTCATCTGTCTTTAAGATATTAATAATTTAACACGTAATTTAATGTTGGACAAGGTTGAAGTTATCTACATTAGCTTGTAGATAACTTGTGTATAAAGAGATCAATAACTTCTGTAATATACGTTATATAAACTTTTATAATGTTAGTAAAGTTATCCACAGAATCGATATTAGTAATAATTTGTCGAACGATTCTTCAGATAATATTGATAATTTAGGAATGAAATTTCATCAATTTGCATAGAATTATTGTTTTTATGGTTATTGCTTTAAAAAACCTAGTAAGATGTAATAGGATTAGTTATAATGAGATATTGCATTAGTGATAAGATGGAAGAACATGAGGTGTGAAGATGTTATCTAGATTTTTACCAAATGAACACGTGAAAAGTATATTTGACTTGCAACCGACAACGTTAAAAGAACGTGGTATTAAAGGAATTATAACGGATTTAGACAATACCTTAGTTGCTTGGGATGTTAAGGATGCTACTCCTGAGATTATCAGATGGTTTCAAGAAATGCGTGAAAATGATATTAAAGTAACGATAATTTCAAATAATAACCAAGAACGAGTGCAAGTATTTTCTGAGCCATTAGAAACGCCATTTGTTTATAGTGCAAGAAAGCCATTAAGCAAAGCATTTAAGACTGTGGCTAAAGAAATGGAATTATCTAAGGAAGAAATTGTAGTTGTTGGAGATCAACTCTTAACAGATGTTTTAGGAGGAAACTTTGCAGGATTCTACACTGTTTTAGTTGTTCCTATTGTAGAGACAGATGGTAAAATTACAAGAATAAACCGTACGATTGAACGCAGAATTCTAAATTATATGCGTCGTAAAGGAAAAATTAGCTGGGAGGAATAATTTTGGAGCAATTGATTTGCCAAGGTTGTGGAGTAGAAATTCAAACTTCTGATCCGTCAGAAGCTGGTTACGCACCACAAAGTTCTTTAAATAAGGAAATAGTATTGTGTAAACGTTGTTTTCGTTTAAAACATTATAACGAAATTCAAGATGTTAATATATCTGATGATGATTTTCTACAAATGGTAAGTTCTATTCGTGATACTGACGGTCTAATCGTGCACATTATCGATATTTTTGATGTGGATGGAACATTATTAAAAAGTTTACCTAGAATAACGGGTGACAATCCAATTCTTCTTGTTGGTAACAAATTAGATTTACTTCCAAAGTCAACAAATGTAAATAAATTGAAAAGTTGGTTGCAACGAGAAGCTAGTCAGTTAGGAATAAAGGTAAAGGATATTGCTTTTATTTCTTCAATAAAAGGAACTGGGATAGATTCGTTAAAACAATTAATCGAGGCATATAGAGATAAAGAGGATGTATTTATTGTTGGCACCACAAATGTTGGTAAGTCTACATTTATCAATAAATTGATTGAACAATCAACAGGGGAAGTAAATGCAATCACTACTTCTTATTTTCCTGGTACAACATTAGGTTTTATTGAAATACCTTTGGATGATCATAATGTTTTAGTGGACACGCCGGGAATTGTAAATAAACAGCAAATGGCTCATTACATTTCAGATAAAGATATAAAGACAATCACACCTAGAAAAGAAATTAAAGCAAGAGTGTATCAATTACAGGATCAACAAACATTATTCATTGGCGGATTAGCTCGTTTAGATTTTCTAAAAGGTGATAAGCAGTCGTTCGTATGTTATTTCTCCAACGAGTTATCCATTCACCGGACGAAATTAGAAAAAGCAGATCAGCTGTATAAAGATCATTTGGGAGAGTTATTGTCTCCGCCTCATGCTGAATCCATTAATAACTTACCTGAATTTGTGGGCAAAACGTTTAAGTTAAATGATGAGAAAATGGATATTGTATTCCCGGGATTAGGGTGGATCAGTGTGCAAGGGAAAGGAGCTACTGTACAAGCTCATACTTGGAAAGGCATATCTATTACTGTTCGTAAATCACTTATATAAGTTAGTTGGAGGGGAGAACGTTGACACTATCTTTAAAATTAATTGGTTATCCAATAGAACATTCGATGTCACCATGGATTCATAATGAATTTCTAAAACGTTCAAATCTGGAAGGATCCTATGAACTTTTTGAAATTAATCCGGATGAGAATTTTGAAAATAATATAGAAAAACTCAAAAGCACATCTTTAACTGGTTTTAATGTTACGGTTCCATATAAGCAAAGGATAATGAATTTCTTAGATAAAGTTGATGATACCGCAAATCTTATGGGGGCAGTAAATACTGTATCTATTAAAGATGGAGAATGGGTTGGGTATAATACAGATGGACAGGGTTATTTGCGATCCTTATATGCAGCGTATCCTTTTTTGAAAGGAGTAACAGATAAGCGTGTATTAATCCTTGGAGCTGGTGGAGCGGCAAGAGGTATTTTTCATGCTTTGGTACAGGAAGGTTACAATAATATAAAAATAGCTAACCGAACGTTAAGCCACGCAGAATTCATTGTTGGAACAAATAAAGATGCAATAGTAATTAGTTTGGAAGAAGCTATAAACGAGTTAAATCAATTTGATTTAATTATTCAAACTTCTGCTGTCGGTATGAATGAACCACGTTCAATTATTGCATTAGATAATATTAATGAAGAAACGGTTGTAAGTGATATCGTATATCAACCGCTAGAGACTCATTTTCTGCAATTAGCAAAACAGCGAACACCTTATATTCACTATGGTCATACTATGTTGTTATATCAAGCGCAAGCGGCATTTGAAATATGGACAGGCACACATGTCAATGTATCTGATATGGATATGCAAATCGAACAAATATTGAAAGGAAGATAATAATGCTAACAGGAAAACAAAAAAGATATTTACGATCTCAAGCAAATCAACTTAAGCCTATTTTTCAAGTGGGAAAAGACGGGGTTAATGATAATATGGTTGTACAAATAGAGGAAGCACTAGAAAAAAGAGAATTAATTAAAGTAAGTGTTCTTCAAAATTGCATGGAGGACAAGAATGTAGTTGCTGAGCAAATTTCTACCTCAGCTAACGCTGAACTTGTACAAGTAATTGGAAATAATATCGTATTATATAAAGAGTCATTGGAAAATAAACAGATTAATTTACCATAACAGAAATATAGAAGGTGAATAGAATTGAGGAAAATAGGTATCCTTGGTGGCACTTTTGACCCTCCACATATTGGTCATTTATTGATAGCAGAAGAAGTTCGAAGAGCAAAACTATTAGATGAAATATGGTTTATTCCGACGAATACACCTCCCCATAAGGAGCACACGACTACAAGTGCAGGTCATCGAACATCGATGTTAAAATTAGCAATTCGTAATCACCCGTCATTTAAATTAAATGATATAGAATTAAAAAGGGAAGGGAAGTCATATACGTATGATACAATTCATGAATTAACAAAATTGTACCCTTCTGATGAATTTTATTTTATTATTGGCGGGGATATGGTAGAGTTTTTGCCTAAATGGTATCGGATAGATGAATTGATAGAAATAATTACATTTGTAGGGGTGAGCCGCCCGGGATATTCTCTGGAAACGACCTATCCTGTTCATTTTGTAGATATTCCTACTATTCATTTGTCTTCTACAATGTTACGAGAAAGATTACAAAGAAGAGAATGGATTCGATACCTACTATCTAATTCAGTAATGCAATATGTGAGGGAGCATCAGTTATATGGATTTGGACGTAATTAAACAAGATGTGAAAGATCAGTTAACCGAGCATAGATTCGCACATACGCTAAGAGTCATGGATACTGCTGTTGATTTATCAAAACGATATAATGAATCTATCCCTAATGCTAAATTAGCGGCTATTTTTCATGATTATGCAAAGTACTTTGATCAAACGATAATGAGACAAATTATTGTAGAAACTGATCTTCCTAACGACTTATTAGACTATCATCATGAATTATGGCATGGTCCGGTAGCGTCGCATATTATAAAAGAAAAATATGGAGTACAAACAAGCGATGTACGTAATGCAATCAAATATCACACAACTGGTAGAGCATGTATGTCTCAATTAGAAAAAATTATCTTTTTAGCCGATTATATTGAACCAGGAAGACAATTTCCTGGTGTGGAAGAAGTTCGGGAAGTAGCATATGAAGATTTGACTAAAGCTTGTTGGATGGCAGCTAAGAATACGACGATGTATTTAATATCAAAGAATAACACGATATATCCGGATAGCATACATGCCTATAATGATTTGCGAAATCAAATTAATGGAGGAATTTAAATGAATAAACAAGAATTAATAAAACATGTTGCAGAAGCATGCGATGATAAACGAGCAGAAAATATTATTGCATTAGATATGAATGAGGTATCTCTAGTTGCCGATTATTTTCTAATTTGTCATGGAAGCAATGAACGACAAGTTCAAGCAATTGCTAGAGCAGTTAAAGAAACTGTAGAGGAAAAGGGATTAAGCATAAAACGAATAGAAGGTTTTGATCAGGCTCGCTGGGTGTTAGTGGATATTGGAGATATTGTTTGCCATATTTTCCATAAAGATGAACGGTATTATTATAATTTAGAAAAATTATGGGGGGATGCAAATCAAATTCCACTACATTTAGGACAGGAACGCTAATTTATGGCGTATAGTAAAATGGCCACTCTTTATGATCGGCTAATGATCGATGCACCATATGATGATTGGGTAGCAGTTATTCAAGAAGTGATTAATTCATATTCTAACCGTCAAGTTAATTCTATTGTAGACTTTGGATGTGGTACGGGAGTAATTACTAGAAAACTTGCTGTTCAAGGATATGATTTAACAGGGATTGATATATCTGAGGACATGTTAGAACTTGCAAAAAAAGAGACGGATCTTTCTCTTTCCATTAGTTGGTTACACCAAGATATAACTAAATTAAATAATATTCCGTACATGGATATGGCCATCAGTTGTTGTGATGTTGTAAATTATATTGTAAATCCTAGTAATTTGGCCGAGTTTTTCAATTCTATATACCGTTCACTAAATAATAATGGACTATTTCTTTTTGACGTCCACAGTTTGTTGCATATTGAAGAAAATTATATTAACAACACTTTTGCAGATGTAACTGATGCGGCTGCTTATATTTGGTTTTGTCAACCCGGTGATCGAGAAGGAGAGATGATTCATGAATTGACTTTCTTTGAAGAGGATCAATCAGGAAAATATGAACGTTATACAGAAACGCATCATCAACGGACATTTTCAGTTGAATTTTATAAAAAATTACTTTTTAATTCTGGATTCAATAATATCCAAGTATTTGCTGATTTTTCCTTTGAAAACAAAATAAATGTAGAAGAAGGGGAAAGAATCTTTTTTTTAGCTGGAAAAAATGATTAATTTTTATGTTTTTTGTGATGTGAGTTAAAGAAGGAGATAAAAGATATTTGTCGAATTGATTATATATCTTTATAAAGTCAGTTTCAGAAGGAGGTGTAAATTCTGTTGCTAAATCTTCTGAAAAAATCCTCGTTTTTCTTGCTTGCAGGATTAGCTGTTTTCTTCTTTATAGTATTTACTAAAAAGCAAGATTCCTCTGCAGAACTCCCTATTGAGACACATGATACCGATGAACTTTTTCAAGATAATTTAAATTCTGTATCAACAAAAGATAAGGAACAGTCATTTGTGGTAGATGTAAAAGGTGCAGTTCAAAACCCTGGGGTCTACACTGTAAAACAAAATGACCGTATTCATGATGTGATTGAATTAGCGGGTGGATTTAGTGTGGATGCTGATCAGTCTCAAGTCAATCTTGCTCAACTTGTTCAAGATGAAATGATTATTGCAGTTCCAGAACAAGGTGATCAAGATACTAATATAAGTGCAGACATGGATAAGGCGAATGAAAAAATACGAATAAATTATGCTTCAGTACAAGAAATAGAACAATTACCAGGTATTGGGCCAAGTAAGGCAGAAACAATTTTTCAATATCGTGAAGAAAATGGATTGTTTCGTGAATTAGAAGATTTATTAAATATTTCTGGTATTGGTGAAAAGACGGTTGAATCATTAAAAGATTATATTCAAATTCCTTAGAGAGAAAAAGCTTTTATAGCAGTGCAATAAAAGGAGACGAGTCTAAGATGGAGAGAATTTCATGGGATCAATATTTTATGGCACAAAGCCATTTACTGTCACTACGAAGTACTTGTACAAGACTTGAAGTGGGAGCTACAATTGTCCGGGATAAGCGGATAATAGCAGGAGGATATAATGGTAGCGTTACTGGAAGTGTACATTGTACGGATGAAGGTTGTTATGTAATTGATGGCCATTGTGTCCGAACAGTTCATGCAGAAGCGAATGCATTATTACAATGTGCTAAGTTTGGGGTGCCAACTGAAGGTGCAGACGTCTACGTTACTCATTTTCCTTGTTTACAATGCACAAAGCAATTAATTCAAAGTGGGATAAAAACAGTGTATTATGCTGAGGACTATCATAATCATCCATATGCGATTGAACTGTTTGCTGAGGCAGGAGTAAAAATTGTAAAAGTCCCGTTACATCAATTGTCAATAGATGTAAATGTTCAAGAAAAAGTACAGTTTATTCAAGAGATTATCGATAAAATCGATGAAGTATCTGAGAATGATACGGAGATTTCCCTTTTTAAAGAAAAAGCAGAGCGCCTATTCAAATAGGTACATATCGATGAAAGGGTATTGGTATTATGCTGCGATAACAACAGGGGCAGCTATTCTTTATGTCAGCTCTAAAGCAGAATGGTTGCCACTGTTAATTATTCTTTGGTTAATTTGGTTAAAGGCACGTAAAGGTTTTCCTTTACTGCCATTTATAATTTCAATTATTTCATTCTGTTTTTTTACATTCTATATACCAGAGATTGAGGAAGTGGCGGAGGAGAAATTCGAACACCTATCGTCACACGTAACTGGTAGTATTAATGGATCAGCTGTCATAACGGATGAATATATGCAATTTCAGTTGGAAGGGTCACATTCTATTTCGAATACCAATTTCTTAGTTATGTACTTTTTTGACCAACCGGCACAATCACAAGCCTCATTTGTTAAGAATGGGGATTTTTTACACGGAGCTTCCTGCGTAATTCAAACCTCTCACGAATCTATAGAAAAACCATCTTCGAGTACAAATCCTGCCCAATTTAATTATCAACAATTTCTACTACAAAAAGATATTCATTATCAAATCATAATTGAAAATTTAAATCAAATACATTGTACTGATCCACAACCATTAAGTCATATATATTTGTTACGCCATCAACTTATTGATTATATGCATGGAAGATGGAGTGATAATACCGTTATGTGGTTAACCTCTATTGTATTTGGTGATGATTCTATGATGGATGAACCTACTGAAGAATTATTTCAACGATGGAGTTTATCTCATATAATTGCGATCTCAGGATCAAATATCACATTAATAATTGCCATTGTGCTTCTATTACTTGTAAAAGGTAATATTGTAACAAAAGAGAGGGCACAATTACTTTTAATTTTATTTTTACCTTTATATGGTATATTAGCCGGTGGTGAACCTTCTGTTTGGAGAGCAGTTTGGATGATTACGATTTTACTTGTTATTCAAAAGTTTAAAAAGAAATTCTTGTATATAGATATTTTTAGTTTTGTGTTTTTGTCATTAATAATCTTTGATCCTTATGTTATCTATGAAGTAGGATTTCAATTTTCTTTTGCTGTCACATTTGCCATTCTCCTCTCGGCCAAGTGGGTTTCTTATTCAACATCAACTTTATGGAATATAGTGCAAATAAGTTTTGTTTCTCAAATGGCTATCCTCCCATTACAGTTGCATTATTTCTATATTTTCCAACCGCTATCGATTTTACTAAATGTCATTATTATTCCTTACTTCACTTTGTTTGTCATACCATTGATGTATATTGCTACGTTATTATCATTCTTACCGAAACAAGTGCTTTTTATTTTAGACAATTCTTTTCAATGGATTCATTCTGTTGTAGTTAATTTTCTGGTATGGGTAGATACTTATTTGTCATTTCCTTTGTTTATGAACGGGTTATCTATCACCGCAGTAATTGTTTATTATATTTTTTTCTTTCGGTTTATGTACGAACTGGAAATAAAGAGAATGAAGGTGGCGTTTTTATCAGGAGTGCTTTTTTGTCTCCCTATAATATTTGGAGCATTAAAACCTTACTTAAGCGAAGAGGGCATTGTTACGATGTTTGACATTGGACAAGGAGATGCAATATTAATCGAAACTCCATATAGACAAGATACTTTATTAGTGGATGCAGGCTCAACCTTTGATTTTGAAAGTATGGAGGCAAGTAGAAGTGTGTATAAGCAAATATTACGCCCTTATTTTTATTCAAGAGGGATAACACATTTGGATGCCATTATATTAACACATGAAGACTTGGACCATATAGGCAGCTTGGAGTATATTTTGGAAGAAGTAACTGTTGATACAATAATGGTGAGTTCGTTTTTTGATGATCAGTTAATTAAAAATATTCAAGCTTCATTTCCAAATCAAATTATTAAACGAATTGAAGCTGTTCAGACCATTAGAGGCAACTTTACTAATTTTCATGTTCTTTCTCCAACTAGTGATCATCAATCACTAAATGACAATTCATTAGTATTATATGCTGATTTGGGAGCAAAATGGCTATTTACAGGAGATATTGGAAGCGATGTAGAAAAGACGTTGATAAAGAATCATCCAGAAATGAATATTGATATTCTCAAAGTCGCACATCATGGAAGCAATACATCTAGTGACAGTGTATATATTGAAGAAATTGATCCCGATTTTGGATTGATTTCAGTTGGTAGAAATAATCGATATGGACATCCATCGGTAGAAGTAATTGAAACATTGGAATCAAAAGGTATCGATATTTTACGTACGGATTTGCATGGTGCAATTCAATATTATTTTTCAAATAATCAAGGAACATTTTTAATACATTCTCCATAAACTATCGTTGAAGAGAAAATAAAAAAGAAGAGATACTATAATCCCTTCCTTTTTACGCGATTCATCTTCAGTTATTGACCGATAAAACTAATTGCTACGCCAATTGCAAAGATTAAAAAGAAGAATAGAAATGAAAAAGTAAAACCTTTGATTGAATCAACTACATCATTTCCTTTATACTGTACATCTTTTTCAAATTCGTTCAACTTGTACCCCTCCTATTATCACAATTTAAGTATAAATGAAATACTTTAAAAAATCTACCTCATTGGAAACACATATGAAAGCCAATTTTAGCAAGAGTTAACATCTATACTTTTACTATCATCGGAAAAACTAACGATAGGTAAAAAATATCGTCAATAGGGATGGTTTCTAGAGCTTTTCCTATGGCGTTTAATATAGATGAGCTAGGAGGAGAAGACTTTCAACATAAATTTTAGCGTTTCTCCTCCTATAAAATTAATATCACTTGCTATTCATTTCATTCCATTTTAACATATGGATATAAAGTACATAGGTGTGTGAATGAAATGTCAATAATGAATATTGTAAATGATATTAAGAAATCTGTTCAACCTGTTTATCTTGCATTTGGAACGGAGTCATATTTTTTAGAAGAATTGAAACAAGCTCTAACAAAACAAGTATTAAATGGAGATAAAAGTAATTTATCGTCATATGACTTAAATGAAATTCCAATTCAAGAAGTACTAACAGATGCAGAGACGTTTCCGTTTTTTGAGGAAAAAAAACTGATTGTTGCTACCAATGCATCATTTTTAAAAGCAAAACCGGACAAGCTACCATTTGAACATAATACTTCTTATTTAGAAGAGTATGTTCAAAATCCTCCAGATTATACAGTCTTATTACTTATTGCTCCTTATGAAAAATTAGATGAACGTAAAAAGATAACAAAACACCTTAAAAACAATTCCCAACTTGTGGACTGTCAAGAAATAAAAGAACAAGATGCGAGAAAATGGCTGGATTCAATCATATCAAAAAATAAGATAACAATGGATTCTAAAGCTAAAGATATGTTAGAGGCAGAAGTTGCGAATAATATCCAGTTATTACAGAGTGAAGTAGAGAAGATGGCGTTATATGTGGGAGATGGGGGACATGTTAGCGAGGCGGATGCTCAACGATTGATTTCTCACACTCCAACAAGCACCTCATTAGCAATGGTGGATGCAGTTATGCATGGAGATATTCAACGAGCAATGAAGATCTATAAGGATTTAGAAAAGATGAATGAAGATCCTATTGCGATGATCGCTTTATTATCTTATCAGTTCAGAATGATCCTTCGAGTAAAATTAATGAAACAAAAGGGATATACACAGTTTCAAATGCAAAAACAAATTGGAGCTCATCCATATGTCATTAAAATTGCAATGTCTAGAGAAAGAAATATTTCACAAGATAGATTAGAACAGATGATTCAGGAACTTGCTGAAACGGATAGTGTAATGAAGCAAGGGAAGATGGAAAAAAGTTTAGCGTTTGAATTATTATTAATGGAATTAGTTGTATAAGTAAAGCCGAATGAATTCATCTCTTAGAATTCATTCGGCTTTTTTAAATGGTCGTATTCGATCCATTTAGTTTTATAATGCATTTATCTGGTTTGCTAAACGAGATTTTTGACGGTTAGCAGCATTTTGATGGATGATACCTTTTTGAGCTGCTTTATCAATGTGTTTTGATGCAGATTGGAAAAGAGATTTCGCATTATCTGTATCGTTTGCTTCAACTGCTTTCTCTACACGCTTAATTTCAGTACGCATTGCAGAAAGTTGTTTGCTATTAGAAACACGTTTCTTCTCGTTAACTTCTACACGTTTAATTGCAGATTTAATATTTGCCATATTCATTCACCTCCTACAAAAGCTTCTATAGATTCCAGATTCGATTATTCAAATACTTCTATTTAAGTTCTCCATTTCTCATCAGGACAACAAGTATTGTACCAAAGCTAACGTTAGTTTTCAATAGAATTGTTGATTGTTAAAGATAAAATAAAGTATGAATTTATTAAAAAGGCTCATTCTAAGAATGGAATTATAATTTGAAAGGATGAGAAGATGGAAGAACAACAAGTCCCTTTCCAGGTTCGTACTGACTTAGCAATTGAAGCGAAGGATATGTACAGTGAATCGAAGCCTGAAGAAACAAGTGATAAAGAGATAAAAGGAGTTACATTTAAAGAAAGAACGGATAAAGATATTAAGATTTCATATGTGGATATTGATAAAGAAGGAGAAAAGATCTTAGGAAAAAAACCAGGTTCCTATGTCACTATCTATGCTGATGGGGTGAAAAAACAAGATACGGATCGTCAAAGACAAGCAGCTCAAGTTTTGGCAAAAGAACTAGAAGACTTAATGAGGAAAAATAACGTTACGAAAGAAAGTACATGTTTAGTTGTTGGCTTAGGAAATTGGAATGTTACTCCGGATGCGTTAGGACCGATGACCGTAGAAAAAGTATTAGTAACGAGTCATCTTTTTCGTCTGCAATATGAGACTGTAGCACAAGGCTATCGTGATGTTGCTGCTGTTACTCCAGGAGTTATGGGAGTAACAGGTATAGAAACTAGTGATATTATCTTTGGGATAGTTGAAAAGTATAAACCTGATTTGGTAATAGCAATCGATGCATTAGCTTCTCGTTCTATTAATCGTGTAAATGAAACGATTCAACTTTCAGACACAGGAATTCATCCTGGATCTGGAATTGGAAATAAACGAAAAGAAATCAGCAAAAAAACGTTAGGTATTCCGGTGATCGCTATTGGAGTTCCCACAGTTGTTGATGCAGTTACCATTACAAGTGATACGATTGACTATGTCTTAAAACATTTTGGTAGAGAGTGGAAAGAAAAAGATGACCCATCTAAATCTTTAACTCCTGCCGGTATGTCGTTTGGAAGTAGAGAATTAACAGACGAAGATTTACCAAATATGGAAAAAAGAAAGACAGTTTTAGGAATTGTAGGGGAACTGTCAGATGAAGAAAAGCGAAAACTTATCACCGAGGTTCTTACGCCGATGGGACATAATTTAATGGTAACTCCAAAAGAAGTTGATGGATTTATGATTGATATGGCAGAGGTATTAGCTAATGGTATAAATACTGCATTACATGAAAAGGTTGATGTTGATAACTTTGCTAACTATTCTCGTTAGCTCTATTAAATACTCTATTTTTTATCATTACACGGTTCTACTTTTTAAATTCCTCTCATAGATTAAATTAAGAGTTGGATGGAAAGGTGGAGTCGTGTATTCTTATGAAAAAAAACATCAAGCCCTTTATACAAGTCTTTTCAAGGCGAAGTGGACTATACCTAGCGAGCATACTCGTATTATTTTTAATGATCGGCATCTTAACTACAGTTCAGCCGGCTTATCGCTTTTCTTCAACTATTTTGTCTGATTGGACAAGAAATATCGATGAATTGGTATTCTATAATATGTTAGGAATGGAAAATCGAGCATATAAAAGTTCCTTCCCTGATGATGAAGAGTTGCCTAAGTTATCAAATATATTCTTCCAGCTTGCAACTAATATACAACCAAGTGATCCGAGAAGTCTCCTAGGAAATGAATTACCTGGTTTTTCAATATATGACAGCCAAATTTTAATGGCGAGCGGCGATGATAATCATTTTACAAGCTTTCCTATTGAATCCAATCCTCCTTTGGAAGAAGTGTTGAAGGACCGGGAAGCTGTTGTAGAAGAAGATGTTGATGAAGAGCTTCCTCCTGAAGAAGATGTAGAGCAAACTACTGGTGATCGAGATGTTGTTTTCCTATATACAACACACAATCGAGAATCGTTTTTACCACATTTGCCAGGTGTGGAAGATCCAAACTCTGCGATGCATGCCGAAATTAATATTTCTAAAGTCAGTGAACGGCTAGGACAATCTCTAGAACGAAAAGGTATTGGTACTTACGTCGATAAGACAGATTTTGGCCAACAACTGAATGAACAAGGGAAAAAATATCATCAGTCCTATGAAGTATCTCGAGAAGCAGTAGAAACAGCATTTTCTGGAAATAAAGATATTCAGTATGTGTTTGATTTACATCGTGATGCGTTACGTAGAGATAAAACTACAATAGAAATTGATGGAGAAAGCTATGCCAAACTGATTTTTGTTGTTGGGACAGCACATGCGAATTATGAAGAAAATATGAAGACTGCTACAGAATTAAATGCACTTATTGAAGAAAAATATCCAGGATTGAGTCGAGGTATTTATCCAAAAGATGGTTCAAATGGAAATGGAGTATATAATCAAGATGTTTCGGGTAATGCATTACTAATCGAATTTGGAGGAGTCGACAATACGATGGAAGAACTGTATCGATCCGCTGATGCGTTAGCTGAAGTATTTAGTGAATATTATTGGGATGCAGAAGAAGTGTCTAATCCTTAGGAGGCGGTAATATGCGTGGTTTAATAATATTGTTGATCATGGTTATATTTTTCCTATCCGGATTTGTATTTGGAATTCAAAAAGATGAACAAGCATCAACAGTAGAAACTACTGAAACCACTCCTGCTGTAGAAGAAACAACTGAGACTGAATCTTCGCAACCATCAATGGAACAAGAAGCAAACGTATATGAAATCGAAGAGGGACAATATTCATTAACAAATAAAACCGCTTCGGTATTAGAAGCTACGGTAAAAAAAGTGTTTGATATCATAGTTGGAATTATGTATGAAATATCCAAAATCTTTTTTTAATAAACCTATTTGTTTATTTAATAATTGAATCTGAAGGCGTCAATTGCTATAATCATCCTAGTAATTGACGTCTTATTTTAATATAGTATATATAGAAACGTGTAGGATTAAAACTAGGAGTGTGCATGAAATGGCGAACAAAAAAAGAAACGTCAGGAATTTTTCGATTATCGCTCATATAGACCATGGGAAGTCTACTTTAGCTGATCGAATACTTGAAAATACAAAAACAGTAACGAAGCGTGAAATGAAAGATCAACTATTAGATGGAATGGATTTAGAACGCGAACGTGGAATTACGATTAAATTAAACGCAGTTCAACTTGCATACACAAGTAATAAGGGAGAAGAGTTCATTTTTCACTTAATTGATACACCAGGACATGTGGATTTCACATATGAGGTCTCTCGAAGTTTAGCTGCTTGTGAAGGAGCAATTTTAGTAGTTGATGCGGCTCAAGGAATCGAAGCTCAGACATTAGCGAATGTGTATTTAGCTATGGAAAATGAGCTTGAGATTATACCTGTAATTAATAAAATCGATTTACCTAGTGCAGATACTGAAAAAGTCAAAAAAGAATTAGAAGATATACTAGGAATTGATGGTGACGATGTTATATTAGCCTCTGCAAAAGCAAATATTGGTATTGAAGAAATATTAGAACGTGTTACAGAAGTCGTACCAGAACCAGCTGGTGATGGTGAAGCACCTTTAAAAGCTTTAATTTTTGATTCTTTATATGATTCTTATCGTGGTGTTATCGCTTATGTGTGTGTGAAAGAAGGTTCAATAAAAGTTGGTGATAAGATTCAAATGATGGCGACAGGAAAAGAATTTGAAGTTAATGAAGTAGGGGTATTTACACCAAAAACGGTTCCTAAAAAAGAATTACACGTAGGAGATGTAGGATATCTGACTGCTTCTATAAAAAATGTGGGAGATTCTCGTGTAGGGGATACCATCACTCATGCAAATCGGAAAGCAGAAGAAGCTTTGCCTGGTTATCGTCGTTTAAATCCTATGGTGTTCTGTGGAATGTATCCAGTCGATTCCAATGATTATAATGACTTAAGAGAAGCTTTAGAACGTCTTGAATTAAATGATTCCTCGTTACAGTATGATCCAGAAACTTCTCAAGCATTAGGTTTTGGATATCGTTGCGGATTCTTAGGTCTATTGCATATGGAAATTATTCAAGAGCGAATTGAGCGGGAATTTGGTATTGATTTAATTACAACAGCACCAAGTGTTATTTTTGAGGTTGAAAAAACAGATGGAGAAGTATTAAATATCGATAACCCATCTGAGATGCCTGATCCTCAAGTAGTAGAACAAATACGTGAACCATATGTTGAAGCAACAATAATGGTTCCGAATGAATATGTTGGCCCAGTTATGGAGATTTCACAGAAAAAACGTGGTAATTTTATTGATATGCAATACATGGATGACATTCGAGTAAATGTCGTATACCATATACCATTATCCGAAATTGTCTTTGATTTCTTTGACCAACTAAAGTCTAATACAAAAGGATATGCTTCATTTGACTATGAATTAATTGGCTATCAACAATCGAACTTAGTTAAGATGGATATTTTATTAAATGGAGATACGATAGATGCATTATCTTTTGTTGTCCATCGTGATTTTGCATATGAGCGCGGAAAACAAATTGTAGAGAAATTAAAAGAGTTAATTCCAAGACAACAATTTGAAGTACCAGTACAAGCTGCGATAGGAAATAAAATAGTAGCGAGATCAAATATTAAAGCAGTACGTAAAGATGTTACTGCCAAACTCTATGGTGGAGATATAACACGTAAACGTAAACTATTAGAGAAACAAAAAGAAGGAAAGAAACGAATGAAAATGGTTGGATCTGTAGAAGTACCGCAAGAGGCATTTATGGCGGTATTGAAGATGGATGATAACTAATAGTATGATAAAAAGATTTATAAATGGATATAGAGGGGACTGGTAGAATGATATCTATCAGTTTTCCTTTTTATTAGAAGGGTTGATTAATTTTGAATTCAATAAAGGCAGTATACATACACATTCCATTTTGTAAACAAATATGTCATTACTGCAATTTTGTTAAATACTTTTATATGGAAAATAAGGCTGACGATTATGTTGAAGCACTCATCCGTGAAATAGATTGCACAGTATCAGGATATAATGTTCATGTAGATACAATTTATATGGGTGGAGGCACACCTACTGCTTTAAATGTTGAACAACTCAAAAAATTATTTGGTTTTTTAGATAGAAAATTTAATTTAGGAACTTGTAAAGAGTTTACGATTGAAATAAATCCCGGTGACATCGATCAAGAAAAAGCTCATTTACTTTCTTCGTATGGAGTTAACCGTGTTTCGTTCGGTGTACAAGTAATGGACGATGACATGCTACGTAAAATCGGTAGAATGCATTCTGTGAAAGATGTATATGAAACAGTCAATCTATTAACCAAAAATGAATTCCATAATATAAGTCTGGATTTAATCTATGCATTACCAAACCAAACAGTAGAACACTTTGAACAAACATTAAATGATGCGCTTCAATTTGGATTACCACATTATTCAACCTATGCATTACAAATCGAACCGAAGACGGTATTTTATCATAAGCAGAATAAAGGTCAGTTACAACGCCCTCCAGAGGATGCAGAAGTGGAAATGTATCGCATATTGCAACGGGAGATGATAAATCGTGGAATAGAGCAGTATGAAATAAGTAATTTTGCAAAACCTGGATATGAAAGTAACCATAACCTTACATATTGGAATAATGATTATTATTACGGGTTTGGTGCAGGAGCTCATGGATACATTCCAGGTAAGCGAACATCAAATATTAAACCATTAGGTACGTATATCCGTTCTGCTAGTGAAGGAAGTGCAATTGACGAAATTGAAACAATCACTATTAAAGACCAAATAGAAGAAGAACTTTTCTTACAGCTACGTAAAACATCTGGAATTAGTAAAAAGATGTTTCAACAAAAATATGGAGTATCTCTCGAAAAATTATATGCAAATGAATTGCAGGTGCTATTAGAACAAGGTTTATTAAGATTGAAAGATGGGAACTACCGTTTAACGGACAGAGGAATGCTATTAGGGGATCAAGTATTCTCGAAATTCTTAATGATGCAATCTTTTGATGATAAAATTATTCAATTAGAAAGCTAAACTGTTTGACAAAGAAAAAGGGATTTGATAATTTATTTATAGAATTAGCACTCAATAATCAAGAGTGCTAACAGAGGTGATCATCATGTTAACTGAAAGGCAACTGATCATTTTACAAGTCATTATTGATGATTTTATTGAAACTGCACACCCCATTGGGTCACGTGCATTATCAAAAAAGGAATACCTTCCGTATAGTGCAGCTACTATCCGGAATGAAATGGCGGACTTAGAAGATTTAGGTTTTCTTGAAAAAACGCATACTTCATCAGGAAGAATTCCTTCAGAAAAAGGTTATCGTTATTATGTAGACCACCTTATAGGTCCAGTGATGAACCAGCATGAAGCGGGAATATTACGTAATTATACTGACGGAGAGTTTTTCGAATTTGAACAAGTAGTACAAATGACTGCAGAAGTATTATCTGAACTAACAAATTATACTTCGATAATTTTAGGGCCAGAAATGTTTGAAGCTACGCTGAAACAAATTCAAGTATTGACACTTTCTGATCATACCGCTGTAGCGATCCTAGTAACCAGCACTGGTCATGTAGAGCACCGATCTTTTGCCCTACCTAAAGGCATAGATTCTTCGGATTTAGAAAAATTAGTGAATATTTTAAATGACCGGTTAAGAGGTGTGCCGATTATACGATTAGGTGAGGTTATTTCCAGTGAGGTTGTACAACTAATGAGACGCTATATAGTTGATTCTGAGGCTTCTTTTGATTTACTTCGAGCATTCTTTATGAACGAACATCCTGTTAAATTGTATTTTGGCGGGAAATCGAACATTCTAATGCAGCCTGAGTTTAACGATGTTGATAAAATTCGATCGTTTTATGCCTTAATAGAACAAGAAGATGAAATAGCAAATCTCTTAAAAAATACACATCATGGTATAAAAGTGTCGATTGGCAATGAAAATGAAGTAGAAGCAATCAAAGATTTAAGTCTCATAACTGCATCCTATCATGTTGGAGAAAATCTTATGGGCACAATTGCCTTATTAGGGCCAACAAGAATGGAATACAAAAAGGTGATTTCTTTAATGAAAGGAATTTCCGATGAAATGACTAACACTTTAGATAAGTGGTATAAGCGAGATTCTTAGCTAAAATTCTTTTAAAACGTCTTGGTTTTCTAATTAGTGCAATCATGATATAGTCAATGATGGAAATTGAAAGCGAGGTGCCACTCAAATGAATGATAAAAATGATCAAGTTACTTCTGACCAAGTGCAAGAAAACGAACAAGAAGTAATTGATGTAAACGAATCCGTTGATCAATCAGAAGAGAATGAAACGGAGCAACCTCAAGAAGAGGCTGTTGAAAATGATGAAATTGCAAAACTACAACAAGAAAAAGATGAAACTTACAATCGCTTAGTGCGTCTTCAAGCAGAATTTGATAACTATAAGCGAAGAACGCTAAAAGAAAGAGAGGCGGATCGTAAGTATAAATCACAAGATTTAATCACGGAACTTTTACCAGCTATGGATAACTTTGAACGAGCTTTACAGGTTGAAGTGACGGAAGAAAACAAGAGCATTATCGACGGTATAATGATGGTGTATCGCCAACTACAAGAAGCTTTAACATCGCAAGGTGTTGAGCCAATCAAAACCGAGGGTGAGGCTTTTGACCCGAATCTTCATCACGCAGTAATGCAAATTGAGGATGAAAGTGTGGAATCCAATGTAGTTGTAGAAGAATTACAAAAAGGATACCAGCTTAAAGATCGTGTTATTCGACCAGCGATGGTAAAAGTGAATAAATAATTGAAAGTTATTGCAGTTAAGGAGGAAATAAACAATGAGTAAAATTATTGGAATTGACTTAGGAACTACAAATTCATGTGTATCAGTAATGGAAGGTGGCGAAGCTGTTGTCATTCCGAACCCGGAAGGTAACCGTACTTCTCCATCTGTAGTTGCTTTTAAAAATGGTGAACGCCAAGTTGGTGAAGTAGCTAAACGACAAGCAATTACAAACCCAAATACTATTCAATCTATTAAGCGTCACATGGGTACAGACTATAAAGTTAAAATTGAAGATAAAGAATACACTCCTCAAGAGGTTTCTGCGATTATTCTTCAATACATTAAGTCTTATGCGGAAGATTACATTGGTGAAAAAGTGGAAAAAGCGGTAATCACAGTACCAGCATACTTTAATGATGCAGAGCGTCAAGCTACAAAAGATGCAGGTAAAATCGCAGGTCTTGAAGTAGAACGTATTATTAACGAACCTACTGCAGCAGCATTAGCATATGGTATTGACAAAGAAGATCAAGATCAAACAATCCTTGTGTATGACCTTGGTGGTGGTACATTTGACGTGTCTATTCTTGATATTGGTGATGGTACATTTGAAGTAGTATCTACTGCAGGTGACAATCGTCTAGGTGGAGATGATTTTGACCAAGTGATTATTGATCATATGGTACAAGAGTTTAAAAAAGAAAACGGAATTGATCTATCTCAAGATAAAATGGCTACACAGCGCTTGAAAGATGCAGCAGAAAAAGCGAAAAAAGATTTATCTGGTGTAACACAAACACAAATCTCTCTTCCGTTTATAACAGCAGGAGAAGCTGGTCCGTTACACTTAGAAATGACTATGTCCCGTGCGAAATTTGACGAGATTTCTTCAGACTTAGTTGAACGTACCATGCAACCAACTCGTAAAGCATTATCCGATGCAAGCTTATCAAAAAGCGACATTGATAAAGTAATTCTTGTTGGTGGTTCTACTCGTATCCCGGCTGTTCAAGAAGCTATTAAGAAAGAATTAGGTCAGGATCCTTCAAAAGGTGTAAATCCAGATGAAGTCGTAGCACTTGGTGCTGCAATTCAAGGTGGAGTTCTTCAAGGGGATGTAAAAGATGTATTATTACTTGATGTAACACCATTATCATTAGGTATCGAAACGATGGGGGCAGTAACTACAAAATTAATTGAACGTAATACTACTATTCCAACTAGTGCGTCTCAAACATTCTCTACTGCAGCTGATAATCAAACAGCAGTTGATATTCATGTCCTTCAAGGTGAACGTGAAATGGCTGCAGATAATAAAACACTTGGACGCTTCCAATTAACTGATATCCCACCAGCACCACGTGGTATGCCACAAATTGAAGTTAGCTTTGATATTGATGCTAATGGTATTGTTAACGTACGTGCAAAAGACCTTGGTACGAATAAAGAACAATCAATTACAATTAAATCTTCATCAGGTCTTTCTGATGAGGAAGTAGATCGTATGGTAAAAGAAGCTGAAGAAAATGCAGATGCGGATAAACAACGCCGTGAAGAAGTAGATTTAAGAAATGAAGCAGATCAACTTATCTTTACAACAGATAAAACAATCAAAGACTTAGATGATAAAGTTTCTGAAGAAGATAAACAAAAAGCAGAATCTGCTAAAGATGAATTGAAACAAGCGCTTGAGTCCGGTGATATGGAACAAGTGAAAGCGAAAAAAGAAGCATTAGAAGAGCATGTACAACAATTATCTGCTAAACTTTATGAGCAAGTACAACAAGAAGCTCAACAAGCTTCTGGTGAGCAAGGTGAAGAAAGTGGTAAACAAGATGATGATGTTGTAGACGCTGATTATTCTGAAGTAGACGATGATGATAAAAAATAATAGCTGATGAAATAAATGAAAAGTCAAAGTCAGGATTCTCTTGACTTTGACTTTTTTAGGGATTTATGGAAATAACTATTTGCTTTAGACAAATAGTTGATGATAAGATAAAACTTATGCTATAAGTGTGTCGGGAGAGTGATGTAAGGTGAGTAAACGAGATTATTATGAGATATTAGGGATTGATAAATCTGCATCTCAAGATGAAATAAAGAAAAGCTATCGTAAATTGGCTCGTAAGTACCACCCAGACGTGAATAAAGAAGAGGGTGCAGCGGATAAGTTTAAAGAAGTGAAAGAAGCTTATGAAGTACTTAGTGATGACCAAAAACGTGCTCAATATGATCAATTTGGTCATTCAGGACCTCAAAGTCAAGGCTTTGGAGGCTTTGGTGGTGGAGCACAAGACTTTGGTGGCTTCGGAGATATATTTGATATGTTCTTTGGAGGCGGAGGTCGCTCACGTGATCCAAATGCTCCACAACAAGGTAATGATTTGCAATATACAATGATTTTAAACTTTGAAGAAGCTATCTTTGGAAAAGAAACGGATATTGAAATTCCAAAAGAAGAATCTTGTGACACTTGTAATGGATCAGGTGCAAAACCAGGAACAAAACCACAAACATGTTCCCATTGCAATGGTGCTGGTCAGTTAAACCAAGAACAGAACACACCATTTGGACGTGTAGTAAATCGCAGAGTATGTAATTATTGTCAAGGTTCCGGTAAAATAATACCTGAAAAATGTAATACTTGTGGTGGTTCAGGAAAAATCCAGAAGAAGAAGAAGATTCATATCACCATTCCAGCAGGCATTGATGAAGGTCAACAAATTAGAGTAGCGGGTAAAGGCGAAGCTGGTATAAATGGTGGCCCGGCAGGAGATTTATTTGTCGTAATTAAAGTACGACCACATGATTTCTTTGTACGTGAAGGAGATCATATTTTCTGCGAATTGCCTCTGACCTATGCGCAAGCTGCTTTGGGTGATGAATTAGAGGTTCCTACGGTACATGGAAAAGTAAAAGTTAAAGTTCCTGCTGGGACACAAACTGGAAAAACTTTCAGACTTAAAGGTAAAGGTGCACCGAATGTAAGAGGTAAAGGGCATGGAGATCAGCATATTAAGATCAAAGTGATGACACCTACTAACTTATCTGAAAAACAAAAAGAACTACTTCGAGAGTTTAATGAACTTGGTGGAAATGAGTCAACTGATGAACAAGATGATAATATTTTCCAACGCTTTCGTAGAGCTTTTAAAGGAGAATAACGGTACAAAATTTTTTGTGCCGTTTACATAGATATTTTTTCCTGGACGGGTGGTAACTAAATGAAATGGTCAGAGATAAGTATTCATACAACAAATGAAGCAATTGAACCAATTTCGAATATACTACATGAAACTGGTGCAAGTGGTCTTGTTATTGAGGATCCATTAGATCTTGAGAGGATGGAGCGTGCTCAGTTTGGGGAACTTTATGACCTTGACCCCACACTATACCCTGAAGAAGGAGTACGTATAAAAGCATATCTTCCTATGAATAGCTTTTTAGGAGAAACGGTTGAAGAAATAAAACAGGCTATAAATCAATTGTTGCTCTATGACATTGATTTAGGTAAGAATGAAGTCTTGTTAAGTGAAGTTCATGAAGAAGAATGGGCAACGGCATGGAAGAAGTATTATAAACCGGTTAAAATATCGAATCGTATTACAATTACTCCCACATGGGAAGATTATACACCAGTATCTAGTGATGAATTGATTATCGAATTAGATCCTGGTATGGCTTTTGGTACGGGAACACATCCAACAACAGTTCTAAGTATTCAAGGATTAGAAGCGTATGTAAATCCAGGAGATTTAGTAATGGATGTAGGTTGTGGATCAGGTGTTTTAAGTATAGCTGCTGCCAAATTAGGGGCGGAAAAAGTGTATGCTTACGATCTTGATGAAATAGCTGTAAAAAGTACAAAATTAAACTCCAAGTTAAATCAGATTCATGAATCAGTTATGGTAAAACAAAATAACTTGCTAGAGGGTGTTCAGCAAGAGGCAGATGTCATCGTATCCAATATCTTAGCAGAGATTATCGTACGTTTTGTCGATGATGCATGGAGTAATTTAAAAGAAGGCGGATATTTTATCACTTCTGGAATTATCCAAAATAAAAAACAACTTGTAAAAGATAAATTGACGGAACAAGGATTTGAAGTTATTTCTCTAAACGAAATGGAAGACTGGGTTTCAATTGTTGCTAAGAAGCCAAGTGAAAAGTAGGTGAAGAGATGCAAAGATACTTTGTATTACAAGAAAATGTTACTCGGAACTCAATACGTATTACAGGAGATGATGTCCATCATCTACAACGAGTAATGCGATCACAAGTTGGTGAGAACATCATTTGTAATTCTGAGAACGGACAAGCTGCTTTATGTCGTATTACGATGTTAACGGATGATTATGTGGATGTAGAAGTAATAGAATGGTTAAAAGACACGAATGAATTACCGGTACATGTTACGATTGCTCAAGGGATACCAAAAGGGGATAAGTTTGATTTGATACTTCAAAAGGGTACGGAATTGGGTGCTACAGCATTTATCCCTTTCCAAGCTGAACGTTCAATAGCTATTTGGAATGATGAGAAAAAGTATCATAAAAAAGTAAAGAGATTTCAAAAAATCCTAAAGGAAGCAAGTGAGCAAAGTCATCGGAATCGGATCCCTACGTTATATCCGGTTATGAATTTAAAACAACTTTTGGATGAAGCTCCTGCTCACACTGTAAAATTATTTGCGTATGAAGAAGAAGCAAAAACAGAGAAGATGACTTCAAAGTTGGTGAACTCGCTACAAAACATTTCATCTCATGATAAAATAATTCTCTGTATTGGTCCTGAAGGCGGGTTTTCAAATGAAGAAGCAGACCAATTAATAGAAAATGATTTTATACCTATCCGCCTTGGAAAACGTATTTTACGCACAGAAACAGCCGCTTTATATGCTCTATCGAGTATTTCCTATCAATTAGAAGAATTGAGGTGTTTAACATGACCACAGTGGCTTTTCATACACTGGGCTGTAAAGTTAATCATTATGAAACAGAAGGAATCTGGAGGATGTTTAAAGAAGAAGGTTATGAAAGAGTAGACTTTGATCATAATTCGGATGTGTATGTGATTAATACTTGTACGGTTACTAATTCTGGTGATAAAAAAAGCAGACAAGTCATCCGCAGAGCGATTCGTAAAAATCCAGATGCAGTGGTCTGCGTAACTGGGTGCTATGCTCAAACTTCACCAGGTGAAATAATGGAAATCCCTGGCGTAGATATAGTAGTAGGTACGCAAGATCGTAAAAATATTTTTTCTTATATTGAAGAACACCAGAAAACAAAAGAACCTATTAATGGTGTTTCAAACATAATGAAAAATCGCGTCTTTGAAGAAATGGATGTCCCAGTTTTTACTGATCGTACGCGTGCATCATTGAAAATACAAGAAGGTTGTAACAACTTCTGCACATTTTGTATTATTCCATGGTCCAGAGGATTATTACGATCTAGAGATCCAAAGAATGTGATAGAGCAAGCTAATAAATTAGTAAAAGCAGGGTATAAAGAACTTGTTCTAACTGGTATTCATACAGCTGGATACGGAGAAGATATGAAAGACTACAATTTTGCTATGCTACTCAGAGAACTAGAAGAAGTTGAAGGATTAGAGCGAATTCGAATCAGTTCTATTGAAGCTAGTCAAATTACGGATGAAGTCATTGACGTGCTAGACAAAAGTAATAAGATTGTCCGTCATCTTCATATACCGTTGCAGTCAGGATCCGATAGTGTTCTAGCTCGAATGCGAAGAAAATATTCTACAAGTTTTTATAAAGAAAAAGTTAGTAAACTGCAAAGAGCATTACCTGGATTAGCGATTACTTCCGATGTAATTGTTGGATTTCCGGGTGAAACAGAGGAAGAATTTCAACAAACTTATTCCTTTATAAAAGAAATTGGATATGCAGAACTACACGTATTTCCATTTTCGAGAAGAACAGGAACACCAGCTGCTCGTATGGAAGATCAAGTTGAAGACACTATCAAAGAAGAACGCGTTCATCATTTAATTGCACTTTCTGACCAACTTGCGAAAGAATATGCCTCAAGATATGAAAATGAAGTATTAGAGGTTATACCAGAAGAACGACTAGATGAGGACAAACCAAATATATTAGTTGGCTATACTGATAATTATATGAAAGTACAATTTGAAGGTACACCTGACTTAATAGGAAAAATTGTTAAAGTCAAAGTAACTAAATCAGGATATCCTATTAATCAAGGAATCTTTGTTCGAGTTATGGAACATTCAACACACAGTAAAGCAAAAGTTTATGGTGCTTAACTTATTTGAAAGGAAGAGATTTAATGGATTTAGCTAAATATATCGATCATACGCAACTAAAACCAGAAACAACAAAGGAAAGTATTGTGAAGATTGTGGAAGAGGCAAAGCAACATGAATTTGCTTCAGTTTGTGTTAATCCGCATTGGGTGTCATACTGCCATAATGAATTAAAAGATACACCAGTTAAAGTTTGTACAGTAATTGGTTTCCCATTAGGGGCAACTTCTACAGAAACAAAAATATTTGAAACTAAACAAGCTATAACGGATGGCGCTACAGAAGTCGATATGGTAATCAATGTTGGTGAATTAAAGTCAAATAATGATGAATTCGTTGAAAAAGACATTCGTGCAGTTGTAGAAGCAGCTAAAGGAAAAGCTTTAACAAAAGTAATTATCGAAACTAGTCTTTTAACAGAAGACGAAAAAGTACGAGCTTGTAAATTAGCAAAAAATGCAGAAGCTGACTACGTAAAAACTTCTACTGGATTCTCTGGCGGTGGAGCAACTGTGGAAGATATTCGCCTCATGCGCGAGACAGTAGGTCCGGAAATGGGTGTAAAAGCATCTGGTGGTGTTCGCGATCTAGAGCAAACAAAAGCTATGATTGAAGCGGGTGCGACTAGAATTGGAGCTAGCTCGGGTGTGGCAATTATTTCAGGTGAACAAGGATCATCCGACTACTAAAATCTGTACAATTCTTTGTTCCCAATTTTTAATATTAGATACAAATAACCGTTGACCTGTAAACATGTTTATATTATACTTTAAAAAGGCATGAGAGTAGATTCATGCTTGTATAAATTGGTTTTGTGCTTCGGAGGGAGGGAAATTAGCATGTCAAATACAACTCGCGTTCGTAAAAACGAGTCTCTTGAAGATGCTCTTCGTCGCTTTAAACG
Organism: Oceanobacillus kimchii X50; assembly: GCF_000340475.1. Taxonomy (NCBI): domain Bacteria; kingdom Bacillati; phylum Bacillota; class Bacilli; order Caryophanales; family Bacillaceae; genus Oceanobacillus; species Oceanobacillus kimchii. Next base: position 1,967,400 of record NZ_CM001792.1, on the reverse strand, counting down.
CAGTGTGTCAAAAAGCGGTACACTACAGGAATATCGTAAACGTGAACACTATGAAAAACCTAGTGTAAAACGTAAGAAGAAATCAGAAGCTGCTAGAAAACGTAAATTCTAAAGTAGGTGCAAGCGTATGACGTTACTTGATCGTCTGAATCAAGATATGAAGCAAGCGATGAAGAACAAAGATAAAGAAAGCCTTAGCGTTATTCGCATGGTAAAAGCTTCTATTCAGAATGAATCGATAAAACTTGGTAAAGATACACTTTCTGAGGACGAAGATTTAACAATTCTGTCTAGAGAAGTTAAACAAAGAAAAGATTCCCTCCAAGAATTCAAGAATGCTGGAAGAGAAGATTTAGTAGAAAAAATCGAAAAAGAACTGGAAATACTTAATACGTATTTACCAGAACAACTTTCAGATGATGAGTTAAGATCGATCATTCAGGAAACGATTCAAGAAGTGAATGCTACATCGATGAAGGATATGGGTAAAGTGATGGGCGCTGTTATGCCGAAAGTAAAAGGTAAAGCAGATGGCTCTCAAATAAAAACAAAAGTGCAAGAAGAATTGCGCTAATTAAAAGAGATCATCCTAAACTGGGATGATCTCTTTTTGATGAAATCTAAATAATGTTTATTCGTTGCTAAGGTCTGACTTTCTCTACTGTTCAATTGTATGGTACTATCAAGATGTACCGAATACGCGAAAAAAGATGAATCCTTTTAACTGATTGCTTCGTATTATAGGTATAGGTGATTTATAGGGGGTGATTTAAGTTGATTGGAAAGCGGATTAGATATGCTGTATACATAACTTTCATTGTGATTCTTTTCTGCATACCTTTTGCATCTGGAAATTCCGTAGATGCAGAACAAGGGGAAGGAGAAACCGTCTATATTATTCCAATAGAAAACGAAGTAGAGCGAGGTTTAGAAGCCTTCTTGAATAGAGCAACAGAAGAAGCGATGGAAAATGGTGCAGATCATATCATTTTTGAAATAGATACACCAGGAGGGAGAGTAGATTCGGCAGGTAAAATCGGTTCGCTGATTCAAAGCTTAGTTGTTCCTTCCACATCGTATATAGTTAACGAAGCACTATCAGCTGGGTCTTATATCGCGTTATTTTCTGATAATATCTACTTTAACCCACATGCTACTATGGGAGCAAGTGGGGTAATTAATCAAGATGGAACAGCTGCAGATGCAAAAGCTCAATCTGCTTGGTTAGCACAAATGAGAAGTGCTGCTGAATCACAAGGGAGAGATCCGATTTTTGCAGCAGCAATGGCAGATAGTAGCATTGACCTTCCAGAATTTGGTGCTCCGGAAGGGAAGTTTTTAACTTTAGGACCAAGTGATGCTGTAGAAGTAGGTTATGCAGAAGGAATAGTAGATGATCGAAATGAGTTACTTTCAGAACTAGAATTAAGTAATGCAAGTGTAGTAGAAGTCGAAACATCTTTTGCAGAAGAACTAGCTCGCTTTCTAACGAACCCTGTAGTAATCCCCATCCTACTATCCGTTGCGAGTCTTGGTTTAGTAGTAGAATTGTATTCACCTGGTTTTGGTGTGCCTGGAACAATGGGATTAGTTGCACTGTTATTATTTTTCTATGGACATATTGTAGCTGGTCTTGCAGGTATGGAAGCAATTATTCTTCTATTGATTGGTGTCGGTTTAATTATTGCTGAATTTTTTGTTACAAGCGGTATTCTGGGCTTTATTGGTATAGCCGCCGTAATAGGTTCTTTGTTTATGTCCGGTTACGATCTTGGTCATATGTCTCTTAGTATAGGTATAGCCTTTTTAATTGCCGTAATTGTTGGGGTAATCTTGTTTAGAAGAATTGGAATGGATAAAGGAGTTTTCCGCCATATTATACTAAGAGATAGTACTGCAACAGAGCAAGGATATGTGTCTTCCGTTAACCGAATAGAACTAGTAGGACTGGAAGGAACAGCATTAACATCGCTGCGCCCATCAGGGATTGGTCTTTTTGAAGATGAACAAATTGACGTAGTGTCAGATGGTTCATTTATAGGGAAAGGACAACATCTTAAAATCATTCGTGTAGAAGGTGTACGTGTAGTAGTAAAGGAAATCAAAAAAAATTAGGAGGCGTATAAATGGATAGTAATGTAATTTTACCAATAATAATTATAGCAGCGGTACTTATCGCTTTAGCAATTTTGTTTACATTTGTCCCAGTAGCACTTTGGATTAGTGCACTTGCTGCAGGGGTTAAGATAAGTATTTTCACTCTAATTGGGATGCGATTACGTAGAGTTGTACCTAATCGAGTAATTAACCCACTAATTAAAGCACATAAAGCAGGGTTGAATGTAAAAACAAATCAATTAGAGAGTCACTATCTTGCTGGTGGTAATGTAGACCGAGTAGTGAATGCATTAATTGCGGCACATCGTGCAAATATTGATTTGCCTTTTGAACGCGGTGCAGCTATTGACCTTGCTGGTCGTGATGTTTTAGAAGCTGTACAAATGAGCGTTAACCCAAAAGTAATTGAAACACCATTTATTGCAGGTATCGCTATGGATGGTATTGAAGTTAAGGCGCTTGCTCGTATTACAGTGCGTGCAAATATTGATCGCTTAGTCGGTGGTGCAGGTGAAGAAACAATCATTGCTCGTGTTGGTGAAGGTGTTGTAAGTACAATCGGTAGCTCCGACCATCATAAACAAGTATTAGAAAATCCAGATTCTATCTCACAAACGGTGTTAAGTAAAGGACTTGATTCTGGTACTGCATTTGAAATTCTATCTATTGATATTGCAGATGTAGATATCGGTAAGAACATTGGTGCAATCTTACAAACTGACCAAGCAGAAGCAGATAAGAATATTGCACAAGCAAAAGCGGAAGAACGACGCGCAATGGCTGTTGCACAAGAACAAGAAATGGTAGCACGTGTTCAAGAAATGCGTGCGAAAGTGGTGGAAGCAGAAGCAGATGTACCACTTGCTCTAGCTGAAGCATTACGTTCTGGAAAAATGGGTGTTATGGATTACATGAATTACCAAAACATTGATGCTGATACAGATATGCGTGATTCTATTGGTAAATTGTCTAAAGAGAACAAAGATGATGACCAACAGTAATACCTTTTCCAATTGTGGATGTAAAGGAGGGATATAATGGACTGGATTTTTGAAAACCTATTTTTAGTTTTTGTTATTATTTCAGGTATTATTGCAGTACTTGGAGATGGCAAAAAGAAAAATCAGGAAGAGCAAAAAAGAAAAACTCCACCTCAAAAACAGTCCAACTCTGCTCCTAGAACTACGCAGCGTCAACCTAGAGCAGAAAGAGAGGTTTATGCCGAACAAGAAAGACCCACTATATCAGCAGGCAATATTCAGGAACAACAGCAAGAGCAAATGAAGCGTATTGCTAATAAATATAGTGCCCAGGTACAGAATGTAGAGGATCTGGAGAAGAAAGATACTTCGACAATTTTACCTACAAACAAAAATGAAAATCAAGGTATAAGCCAGCAAGAAATGAAGCGTCGAGTTACAAGTAATCTAAGCGCAGAAGGTCTTGTAAATGGTATAATTATGTCAGAAGTTCTAGGCTCTCCAAGAGCAAAGAAACCATATCGAAGTGTGATACGTGATCGTTCACATTAGATAGGCTAATAATATCATTAATGCAAATCCCGATTATCGTTATGGATAATCGGGATTTTTTGTGTTTGATTTAGCAGAACTCCAATTAATCAGCATGTTTACATGTAACAACTCAACTTAAAGACGATTTGACTTAACTATAAAGGATAAGTGGTTTAAACTCTCTAAATATTAATTTAAGTTTAACAAGCTTTCGTTGGAGGAAGAATATCCTTCCACTACATGAAATTTCACTTTATATGCTTTTTTCTTATTTCTTTATTTGCTAATTACATATAGTGATCGGTTCTTGTTCTTATTATTGGAGTTTTCTCATACATATCTATGTGAGGGGGGATCATCATTGGCTAAATGGCATCAGCGAATTCGTTCACTATTAATTGAACAATTCTCTCTTCCTTCTGATGTTATTCTAGAAATGCCTAGAATAACAATCATAGGGCATATTCATTTTTATATTGAAAATCATCAAGGGTTAGAGGTTTATTCCAATAACGAATTAAAATTAAAGGTAACGAATGGTTATGTACAAATTAAAGGAGATGCATTTGTATTAAAGATGATGTTACCGAAAGAAATTATGTTGGAGGGTACCATTCATGAGGTGAAATTTTTACCGGATTAACTCGTAGAATAGGAGGTTCCAATGAAACGTAATTATGGCAAGAGGATAAGAGGATATGTAACAGTTCGAGTCTCTGGCGAAAAGCCGGAGCTATTTTTCCAAAAATGTGCAAATGAAGGTATTTTAATTTGGGATGTTAAAAAGGTCTCTTCAAAAGCTTGTATTGCTAAATTAAAGTTACAAGATATTAAGAAACTAAAGCAATTACGTAGAAGAACAATATATAAAATCTCTTTTGAAGAGAGAAAAGGATTACCATTTGGATTTTCTCGATTCTTAAAAAAACGATTCTTAGTAATAGGTATTATAGGTGGAGTGTTATTTTTTTTATTTTTATCTAATTTGTTATGGTCTGTTAATATAACTGGTGTACCGAAAGAAATAGAGGAGAAAATTAAAGTACAATTAGATAGCTACGGCATTCATCCTGGTGTTTGGTTATTTTCTGTGGATACACCAAAAGATATTCAAAGGAATTTATTAGATGATGTTCCAGAATTGTTATGGGCAGGTGTTGAATTACAAGGGACAACCCTTTATTTAGAAGGGGTGGAAAAGATAATCGTTGAAGAATTAGATCCTGGTGAACCGGGAAATATTGTTGCTGCTAAAGAAGGAGTTATAACGAGGATGTATGTTTCCAAAGGAGAACCAGTAAAACAAATCAATGATTATGTTAAACCAGGAGATTTACTCGTATCAGGAGATATAAGTTATGAAGAAGATCAAGACGAAGATGAAAATGAGTCAGATAAGAATAAAACCGAACCAATTGCTGCTGAAGCAGAAATATTTGCAAATACGTGGTATGAAGTTACATTAACTGTACCCTTGTCTTATAATTATGAACAGTTAACAGGTAATAATAAAAATAAATATTATATGAAAATGGGACAACTTCAATTCCCGATATGGGGATTTCGTGATCCAGATTTTAAACAAACACAAGTAGAATTAAATGAAAAACCGATCCAGTTTTTAAAATGGCAATTACCAATTTCAATTATAGAATCTGAAATAAATGAAAAACAATTACATGAAGGAGAAAGAACGAAGGAAGAAGCAATTGAAGCAGGTAAACAGCAAGCGGTAAAACAATTAGAGAACGAACTGGGTCCTGATGCGGAAATATTGTCAGAAAAAGTTTTGCATGAACGTATCGAGCATGGTAAAGTAAAATTAATCGTTTATGTTTCTGTAGAAGAAAATATAGTAAAAAATGAACCTATTCGCCAAGGAGACTGATTATGTCCGAACGCTTAACTGATTTAGATTTGCAATTAAATGGTACCAACGAAACTTTAGGTTTATTTGGTACAAATGATAAGCACCTACAACAGCTAGAAACATTGCTCGATGTGAATATTGTATCACGTGGAGAAGCTGTTAGTGTTTCTGGTTCAGAACAAGCAACACAACAAGTAAAAGAGATTCTTTTAGCAATGTTAAATGTTATCCGTAAAGGACAAACGATAACTGAACGTGACGTTGTTTACGCTGTAGAGTTGTCACGCAAAGGTAAAATCTCACAGTTTGAGACTTTATTTGAAGATGAAATAACTAAGAATTATAAAGGAAAATCAATTAGGGTAAAGACGCTTGGACAAAAAAGCTATATACAATCAATTAAAGGTAACGATTTAGTATTTGGGATTGGTCCAGCGGGAACTGGGAAAACCTATCTCGCTGTAGTAATGGCAGTACATGCATTAAAAAATGGACTAGTTAAAAAGATTATACTAACTCGTCCTGCTGTAGAAGCAGGTGAGAGTCTAGGGTTTTTGCCAGGGGATTTAAAAGAAAAAGTCGATCCTTATTTGCGACCCCTTTATGATGCACTGCATGATGTTTTTGGATCAGAACATACATTACGTCTCATTGAACGAGAAACAATAGAGATTGCCCCTCTAGCATATATGCGAGGAAGAACATTAGATGATGCATTTGTTATATTGGATGAGGCTCAAAATACAACTCCTGCTCAAATGAAAATGTTTTTGACTCGTCTTGGTTTTGGTTCGAAAATGATAATAACAGGTGATATCACACAAATTGATTTACCAAAAGGAGTTACATCCGGACTACAAGTTGCAGAACAATTACTTTCTAAAGTTGAAGGTATATCCTTCATTCACCTCAGTCAAACTGATGTAGTTCGCCATCCACTTGTCCAAAAAATTATTGACGCATATGAAAAATGAAAATTTATACAAAAGTAAGACCCGTAAAAAGGGTCTTATTTCTATATCATTGAGGTGAGATTACGTGAAAGAAAAATGGGCAGAAAGGTACCAGTTGTTTAAACAGAAACATTCAACAATTATTATTATTCCACCAGTGATTTTATTAGGGTTATTCTTGTTTATACTGATGTGGGATAACGTACAGACAGAAACTTATGAAATCGAGAGGTTTAGTAATGCTAATCAAACGATACGATCACCAATTACAATCGAAGATGAAGGTGAGACAGAAAGAAGGACAAGAGAAGCTGTACAATCTGTACCAGATCGATATGATATCTCAGAAGAAGTAACAGAAGAGCGATTAAATTATATTACTGAATTATTTGATGCAGTTGATAAATTTTATGAAGAGCAAGTTGAAGAAGCAAATGAAGACAATGATGTACCTCCACTGACCGATCAAGACAAAGCAATTCAGTTAAAACAATTGTTATCGAATGAAATTAGCAATGAAATCAATGATCAAACTCTAATTACAATCCTTTCCCAATCAGATGAAGATTTACAACAAGCCCAAACGATCTTTATGGAGGCTCTAGAAGAAACTTTAAATAGGGGAGTACGGACTGAAAATATACAGACTGCGATAGCTAATGTAGAACAAACTGTAGAATACTCAGATTTCAATGAAGAATTAACATTAGCGCTCAATGATTTAGCTACGTTTGCAGTAACGGAGAATTCCTTTTTTGATTATGAAAAAACCTCCCAGGCTAGAAAAGATGCTGCTACAACAGTTGATCCAGTTATGATACGAGCTGGAGAGGTTATCGTTCGAGAAGGTCAAACAATCACGAATGAAATCTATGAAAAATTAGACATAGTAGGTGTACTAGACTCTGAAAGAAATATTTTTCCATTATTAGGGTTGAGTTTGTTAATAGCCATTATTACAATATTTATAGCAGTTGAGTTATATCGAAATGCAAAAGAAAATGATTGGAATATGAAAAAGGTTGCAGCGGTATTATTAATCAGTGTAGTCACTGTCTTGCTAATGAAGGTCACTAGTATATATACAACGCAATCAAATCAATTATTTTTTGTAACACCAATTGCCACAGCAGCAATATTACATAAATTACTGTTACATGAGCGGATTGCAATAAAAATGGCAATATTTTATTCCATTATTGCAACAGTTATTTTTAATGGTCAAATTGCCGGGGCGTTGAATGTAGAAGTAGGGATATACTTTTTAGTCTCGCAAGTAGCAGCGGTTGGCTTACTATCTAATGTTAAAGATAGATATGCAATCCTTAAGTCTGCTTTTGGGATGTCACTTATTCATATTGCAACTATATTATTATTTATATTTTTATCGTTTGAAAAATATACATGGATGGATATTATTATTCAATCCAGTTTTGGAATAATTTCTGCATTCTTTGCTGCAGTACTAGCAATGGGAATGCTACCTTTATTTGAAAGCTTATTAGGTGTTTTATCAGATATGAAATTACTCCAATTGTCTAATCCCAATCAACCACTATTAAAAAAATTATTAACTGAAGCACCAGGCACGTATCATCATTCTGTAATGGTAGCTAATATTAGTGAAACTGCATGTGAAGCAATAGGGGCTAACGGATTATTGGCAAGAGTTGGGGCATATTATCATGATATAGGGAAAACAGTAAGGCCACAGTATTTTATTGAGAATCAGGTAGCCATGCGCAACCCTCATGATTTTATGCCACCAAAAAAAAGTGCTGATATTATTATTAGACATCCTTATGATGGTGCTGATATGTTAAAAGAGCATCGAATGCCGAAGGAAATTATCGATATTGCGAAGCAGCATCACTCTAATTCCTTACTAAAATATTTTTACATGAAAGAAAAAGAAGAAAAACCTGAAGTAGAAGAAAGTGAGTTCCGTTACCCGGGTCCAAAACCAAAACTAAAAGAGACGGCAATAATTTGCATCTGTGATTCAGTAGAAGCAGCAGTCCGTTCTTTAAAAGAACCAACTGAAGAAAAAATAGAAGCAATTGTTTCTGGTATTATCCGTGATAAAGTTGCTGATGGACAATTAAATGATAGTCCTTTAACATTAAAGGAACTTACTGTAATTCAATTTACTATTTGTGAATCATTAAAAGGAATATTTCACTCTCGAATTCAATATCCGAAAGAGGAGGAAAACTAATGCACATTGACTTTCATGATGAAACAAACTCTGTATCGGAGGATTATATTGATTTAATTCAACGATTATTGGATTTTGCAGCTAAAAAAGAAGGTGTTACTTCGGAAGCTGAATTATCCGTTAACTTTGTTGATAACAAAGAGATTCAGGTTTTAAATCGCAATTATCGTCAGAAGGATACTCCAACAGATGTTATTTCTTTTGCAATGCAAGAAAGTAATGAAGATGAGATGGAGATAATCGGAGCTGATGGACCACTCGTATTAGGAGATATTGTTATCTCCGTGGACAAAGCAAAAGAACAATCCATTGAATATGATCATAGTCTAGAAAGAGAGTTAGGATTTTTAGCAGTACATGGATTCCTACACTTATTAGGATATGACCATATGAAAGAAGAGGATGAGAAGAGAATGTTTTCTCGACAAGAAGAAATACTAGGTGAATTTGGCGTTGAAAGGTAAACGAAGAAAAATAGGTTTCCGATATGCTTGGAATGGTCTTAAAGAAATTGCTTCGACAGAATCCAATTTCCAACTACATTTAATTTCCACGGTAGTTGTAATATTATTTGGTATCATGATTGGTTTATCGAATGTAGAGTGGGCAGTCATTATGCTCACGATTGGACTAGTGTTAGTTACAGAGATGATTAATAGCTCCATTGAAAAAGTAATGGATTATGTTCAACCCGAAATTCATCCAGCAGTAAAACTTATTAAAGATGTTTCAGCAGGTGCAGTTTTAATAGCTGCCCTAACTGCAGTAGTAGTTGGTATCATGATATTTGCTCCAAAAATAATTGAACTTTTATAAAGAATAGTTGTGTAAGCCAAATTAAAATTGGAATGAAAAGGTCTAAATCTTACATGAGGTTTGGACTTTTTTAATATTTTACAATACTCGATCGAAAAAATCCTTAATTAATATGTAAACATGTCATGAAGCCTTAAATAATGCAACATGTATTGCTAATTTGAGTATTCGTAATAGAGTTACACTCTATCGCAAATAAAAGAAAGTTTTTAAAGGTTTTGTCGATTTAATGAAACTGAAATCATTTTATAGTATGATATAAATTAATAAAATTTAACGTCTCGGAGGATACAACATGGAAACAAATTTTAAATCAGGGTTTTTATCAATTATTGGTCGCCCTAATGTTGGTAAATCAACATTTATGAATAGAGTAATTGGTCAAAAAATTGCAATTATGAGTGATAAAGCACAGACAACAAGAAATAAAATACAAGGTGTATTTACTACAGATGATGCACAAATGATTTTTATTGATACCCCTGGAATTCATAAACCGAAACATCGACTTGGGGATTTTATGGTTCAAATTGCAGAAGATACATTAAATGAAGTTGATAGCATTTTATTTATGATAAATGCAAATGAAGGATATGGAAGAGGAGATCAATATATTATTGATTTGCTGCAAAAAGTTAATAGTCCAGTATTTCTTATTATTAATAAGATTGATTTAATTCACCCGGATAAGCTATTACCACTAATAGAAAAGTATAAGTCGCTTTATGATTTTGAAGAAATTATACCGATATCTGCTCTAGAAGGAAATAATGTCGAGCACTTAGTCGATGTCTTGAAGAATCATTTACCAGAAGGTCCTCAATATTATCCGGAAGATCAAGTTACAGATCATCCAGAACGATTTGTAATTTCTGAGTTAATTCGAGAAAAAGTATTGCATTTAACTAAAGAAGAGGTTCCTCATTCAATTGCAGTAGTAATTGAGAATATAGAGAAGAATGAGAATGAAAAGTTACTCATTCAAGCAACAATTGTGACTGAAAGAAGTTCTCAAAAAGGAATATTGATTGGAAAGCAAGGAACGATGTTGAAAAATATTGGAAAACAAGCACGAAGAGATATTGAAGCGTTACTTGGTTCTAAAGTATACCTAGAGCTATGGATTAAGGTGAAGAAAGACTGGAGAAACAGACAAAACCAACTACATGAATTTGGATTTAGAAACGACGAATATTAAACATGGAAATATTTAATACTTATGATTTGATTTAGAAAAGCCATTCTATAAATAAGTTACATTTTCAACTTAATAATTAAAGAAAGGTGGGGTTTCTTGTGGTAGATTTAACATGGAAGTTGTTTAGTCATACAGGAAACATAGAAACCTATTTATTGATGAAAGAATTAGAAAATGCAACAATGGATAATGATGGACAGGCTAAAGAATCAACAGAAGTATCTTCTACTGAAACCAATATATAGCTCATCTTGTGAAGAAAGTAAGGTGGAGCGAATGCTTGAAAAAATTGATGGAATTATTATTAAAACACAAGACTATGGAGAAACGCATAAGTTAGTAACTATTTTCAGTAATAAAATAGGTAAATTTAATGCTTTGGCAAAAGGAGCCAAAAAACCAAAAAGCAGAATGGCTGCTGTTACGCAGCCATTCATTAATGCTCGATTTTTTGTATATATCGGTACAGGATTAAGTACGATACAACAAGGCGAAGTGCTTGATTCTTTTCGCATCGTTCGAGAAGATATTTTTAAAACAGCTTATGTATCATATATCGCAGAATTAACTGATAAACTGCTTGATTCTAAGGATAATGATCCATATTTATTTGAACAGTTTTATCAGACATTATTATGGATAAATAATCATGATGAAGTTGATATACCTATAATTATGTATGAATTAAAGTTATATAAAAAAGCAGGGTTTGCTCCTATACTTCACCAATGCAGTAGATGCGGTAAGCGAGAAAATTTAATAAGATTTTCAATTAGTGAAGGTGGTATGTTATGTCAACAATGCGCTTATTTTGATCCAGAAGCGATTACTATTTCGGGAAAACTATCTCGATTATTGTACCTCTTTAGTGAAGTAGATTTGAAGCGAATTGGAAATATCCGAATGAAAAAAGCCAATGTTCAATTGATAAGAAAGATACTATATGAGTATTATGATCAGTATGGTGGATTTGGGATTAAATCACGTAAAGTATTGGACCAATTAGATTTATTGAATGTAACGGACGGTAATTCTCCAACTGAATGAAGTTTCAATTTATGTAATTATTGACAAATATGAACCGTATAGAGTATTATTTTTACATATTTAAAAAATAAATTTTATTGCAGAGAAGAAGAAGAGTATTAAGGATTTACTATGGTTAGCGACTCTAGGATAGTGAAAGCTAGAGGATAGTACCCTTAAGAAGGAACTTTTGAGCAATGAACTATAAAGTGGCTCAGGTACCATGAGCAAGTAGGGTGGAACCGCGGTAAAACCGTCCCTATGTCTATTATAGACATAGGGACGGTTTTTCTTATAAGAAGAGAAAAAAGTGTGCGGGATGACGGTCTTTAATTCCTGTAAGTCTCGCATTATAAAATAAGGAGTTGACAATATGAATATTCAAGAAATGATTTTAACATTACAAAATCATTGGTCAGATCAAAATTGTATACTTATGCAAGCTTATGATACAGAAAAAGGTGCAGGTACGATGTCTCCAATGACATTATTAAGAAGCTTGGGCCCTGAACCTTGGAATGTCGCATATGTGGAACCATCTAGGCGGCCAGATGACGGTAGATATGGGGAAAATCCTAATCGATTATATCAACATCATCAATTCCAAGTAATAATGAAACCATCACCGGATAATATTCAAGAACTATATCTAGAGTCATTAAAAAAATTAGGGATTAACCCATTAGAACATGATATACGATTTGTGGAAGATAATTGGGAGAATCCTACATTAGGTGCAGCTGGATTAGGGTGGGAAGTATGGCTGGACGGTATGGAAATTACACAATTTACCTATTTTCAACAAATTGGTGGACTTGAAGCAAATCCCGTTACTGTAGAACTAACATATGGAGTAGAGCGTTTAGCATCGTATATTCAGGATAAAGAGAATGTATTTGATCTTGAATGGAATAATGGTGTTACCATTCGAGATATCTTTTATCAACCTGAATTTGAACATTCCACATACACTTTTAAACAGTCGGATACGGAAATGCTTTTCAACTTGTTTTCAATGTATGAACAAGAAGCAAAGCAAACCATGGAAAAAAGACTTGTATTCCCTGCATATGATTATGTTCTTAAATGTTCACATACATTTAACTTATTAGATGCAAAAGGAGTTATTTCAGTTACCGAAAGAACTGGTTATATTTCTAGGATTCGTAACTTAGCGAGAAGTATTTCCAAAATATATGTTTCCGAACGTGAAAAATTAGGTTTTCCGATGCTTCAAGAGAAAGGAGCTAATTAAAATGGCACGTGATGTATTAATTGAGATTGGATTAGAGGAATTACCAGCACGTTTTATTGATGATGCAGAATTACAATTATATACAAAAACAAAAAAATGGTTAGAGGAAAATCGGGTATCTTCAGACAACGTTGAATCTTATTCAACACCGAGAAGGCTAGCTGTTTTAGTGAAAAATATGGCTGAAAAACAAACATCTATTGAAGAGGATGTAAAAGGTCCAGCACTTAAAATTGCCAAAGATGAAGAAGGAAATTGGACAAAAGCAGCGCAAGGATTTACGAAAGGACAAGGATTATCAACAGATGATATTATTGTTAGAGAAGTAAAAGGCAATTCCTATATTTATGTTACAAAGCATATTGAAGGAAAATCTATTCAAGAATTATTGCCTGAATTCAAATCGATTATTGAATCCATAACTTTTGGCAAGAATATGCGCTGGGGTAATGAGACTATACGTTATGCAAGACCAATTCGTTGGTTAGTGGCTATGTATGGAGATGAAGTCATTCCATTTGAAATTGCCCATGTAGCTACAAATAATATAACGTATGGACATCGATTCTTAGGTGAAGAAGTAACATTACAGCAACCGGCTGAATATGAGAAAACACTAAAAGATAATTATGTGATTGCAAAAGCAATAGAAAGAGAAACACTGATTGTCGATCAACTGTCAAATCTGGAAAAAGAACATGGTTTTGAAATTCCAGTGGATCAGGAGCTACTGGAAGAAGTGCGTAATTTAGTAGAATATCCTACTGCATTTGTTGGGAAATTTGAAGAAGCTTATCTAGAAATTCCTTCTGAAGTGTTAATTACTTCAATGAAAGAACATCAACGCTATTTTCCAGTTCACAAAAATGGGAAGTTACAGCCTTACTTTATAGGTGTTCGTAACGGAGATGATTATCATATTGAAACAGTTTCCAGAGGTAATGAAAAAGTATTAAGAGCTCGTTTAGCTGATGCAGAATTTTTCTATAATGAGGATCGTAAGCAATCCATCGATTTCTTCCAAGAGAAACTAACGAAAGTAGTTTTTCAAGAAAAGCTAGGTACTTATTCCGAGAAGGTAAAGAGAATGAAGCAAATTGCAGATCGCATTTCAGAAAAACTATCCTTAGCAGTAGATGACAGAAAAAAAATTGAGCGGACAGCAGAAATTTCTAAGTTCGATTTAATGACAAATATGGTCAATGAATTCACGGAATTACAGGGAATTATTGGTGAAAAATACGCGAATCATTTTGGTGAAGATAAAGCTACGTCACAAGCTATAAAAGAACATTATCAACCCAAACATGCTAAAGATGATTTACCACAATCGGTAATCGGTTCCGTGGTTAGTGTAGCGGATAAGTTAGACACAATTGCTGGTTGCATTGCTGTTGGCTTAATACCAACCGGTTCACAGGATCCATACGGGCTAAGGAGACAAGCTGCTGGTATATTGCGGATACTACACAATGAAAAATGGAATCTTACAGTAGAAGAATTAATCGATATTGCATTAGAGGTCTTCCAAGCATCCAGTGTAACGATTAGTGAGAAAACGACCAAAGAATTAATTGAATTTTTCCGTTTGCGAACAGTATATCTAATGAAAGATGCAGGTTTAGAAGTAGACGTTATCCACGCTGTAACTGATCAAAAGATTGGAAATATATTTGTATCATTCGATAAGGCACAAGAATTATCTGGTAAACGAAATGATGAATCATTCAAACCAATCCAGGAAGCTCTCGTCCGAGTCTTAAATTTATCGAATAAAGTAGAAACAAATGAATCGATTAGTGAAGAAAAATTAGAAACAGAATCAGAGAAAAAACTTTATGCGCGTTATTTAGATGTCAAAGAAGTATACCAAAATCAACTCATGCATAATGAAACGAAACTAGCGTTAGCTACACTTGCTCAACTTGCAGCTCCAATTCATTCGTTCTTTGACAACAATATGGTGATGGCAGATGATATAAAAATACGTAATAACCGTCTTGCATTAATACAAGCACTTGCATCTCTAATCCTTCCATATGCTGATTTAAGAAAAATTGAATGGAAACAACAATTTTAGATGGAAAAATAGATGCTTGTTGGTATCATAACTGATACAATTAATGAAGGAAAAAGGTCGCAATCAAAATTAAATAGCAACAAATAGTTGCTATTTGGGTGGTGAAAAAATGGACTTAACAAAACGACAACAGCAAATAGTAGAAATCGTAAAAGCTGATGGTCCAATTACTGGGGAGCATATTGCAGACCGACTAGATTTAACTCGAGCTACCCTTCGTCCGGATTTAGCTATATTAACAATGGCGGGATTTTTAGATGCAAGACCACGAGTAGGGTATTTCTATACGGGAAAAACCGCTTCAGAGTTACTATCTGAAAAAATTAAGAAATATAAGGTGCATGAATTTCAACAGGTGCCTGTGGCAGTCAAAGAAAGTGTGTCTGTATATGATGCAATTTCAACTATGTTCTTAGAAGATGTAGGAACATTATTCGTTGTTGATGATCATGCTTGTCTTACTGGTGTATTATCAAGAAAAGATTTACTTAGAACAAGTATGGGGCACCAAGACTTAACCAGCATCCCAGTGCATATTATAATGACACGTATGCCAAACATTACAGTCTGCCGTAAAGATGATTTGTTAATCGACGCTGCTCATAAATTAATATCAAAACAAATCGATGGACTTCCGGTTGTCAAGGACAGTGATCATGGATTAGAAGTAGTAGGTAGAATAACAAAGACAACAATGACTAAGTTGTTAGTAGAACTAACTACGGATGAAAATATATAATGATTATTGATTCTTAAGAGAGGGGTAATATGGATGTCTACCCAACCAATTATTTATGTTCTTTCTGACTCTGTGGGAGAAACTGCGGAATTAGTAGTTAAAGCAGGTTTGAGTCAATTTAAAAATGGAGATTATAAAATTCAACGAGTTCCATATGTAGAGGATAAAGAAACGATAGATGAGTTTCTTACACTTGCGAAAGATACCGTTAGCATAGTAGGATTTACACTAGTTGATCCTGAATTAAGGGCATATGTAAATCAACAAGCCCAAAAATTAGAAGTAGAAGCCATCGATATTATGGGACCAACAATGGATGCAATGGGAAGAGTTTTTAATCGAACTCCCCGTTTAGAGGCAGGGTTAGTTCATAAATTGGATGAAGACTATTTTAAAAAAATAGAAGCCATCGAATTTGCTGTTAAGTACGATGATGGTAGGGATCCAAGAGGGATAGCACGCGCTGATATCATTTTGATAGGAGTATCTCGGACTTCTAAAACCCCATTATCGCAATATCTTGCTCACAAGAGAATTAAAGTTGCAAATGTACCAATTGTACCTGAAGTAGATCCCCCAGAAGAATTGATGATGGTTGATCCGAAAAAATGTATTGGTTTAAAGATTACAGCAGAAAAATTGAATAGTATTCGAAAAGAACGACTAAAGGCACTTGGACTTGGCGATCAAGCATCGTATGCGAATATGAATAGAATCGAGCAAGAACTAGCATACTTCCAATCTATTGTCGATAAAATTGGTTGTCAGGTCATTGATGTTTCTAATAAAGCTGTGGAAGAAACCGCAAATCAAAT
Organism: Oceanobacillus kimchii X50; assembly: GCF_000340475.1. NCBI lineage: Bacteria > Bacillati > Bacillota > Bacilli > Caryophanales > Bacillaceae > Oceanobacillus > Oceanobacillus kimchii. Next base: position 1,950,798 of record NZ_CM001792.1, on the reverse strand, counting down.
ATTGCGGTTGAAACAAGAAAATAATGCATTATAAACAGTAAGATGACATTCTGTCGTAAAAGCAGAATGTTTTTCTTTTTACTAGATTATGAGGCAAAATGATAGATATCCATTAAAAAATATATTATAATAATCATTCGTGTGAGCATAACAATACAAAATCCAATTCTGAAAAGTAAAACATTAAGAAGAAAGAAGGATTCTACTACACTTTTGTAGAATCTAAAGAAAGGTAATTAGCGAAAAAAATATTATGAAAGCCTTCTGAGAGTTACTTTTAGCATTTAGAAGGTGTTTTTTTCGGAATAAGAGAAAAATATGTCGAAAACTGAAGGATTTTTTTAAGATGTCACGAATAATATTATAGTATGGTGGTAAAGATGACCAATCAAGTACCAGATGAAATCATTGAACAAGTGAAAAATGCTAATGATATTGTTGATATTATTGGAGAATATATTCAACTGAAGAAACAGGGGCGAAATTATTTTGGCCTTTGTCCGTTTCACGGGGAAAAAACACCTTCTTTTTCGGTATCTCAAGAAAAACAAATTTTTCATTGTTTTGGATGTGGAAAAGGTGGTAATGTATTCACCTTCTTGAAAGAAATAGAAAGTTTTACATTTTATGAATCGCTACAGTTCTTATCAGAGAAGCAAGGAATTGAATTGCCTCAATCATCTATTAAAAAAGAATCCTCTTTATCAGATGAAGATCAACAAGTTCTTACAGCAAATGATTGGCTTATGAAGTTATATCATCATTTACTGAAGTACACGAAAGACGGTAAAGAAGGTTATCAATATTTGAAAGAACGTGGTATAACTGATGAAGCAATGGAGGACTTTCAGATTGGCTATGCTCCGAATATAAAAGACTTTACTTTAGAGTTTCTTACCAAGAAAGGATTTAGTAAACAATTACTTGTAAAAAACGGTATTTTATCAGCACATAATGAACATGATGTAATAGACCGTTTTCGTGGGAGAGTAATATTTCCAATCCGGAATGCTATAGGGAAAACAGTTGGTTTTGTTGGGCGTGCGTTGCATGATGGTGTAGAACCAAAGTATTTAAACAGCCCTGAAGGCGGGTTGTTTCAAAAAAGTAAAATATTATTTAATTTTGATTTAGCAAAAAAGCATATCCGAAAAGAAAATGAAGTTATTTTATTTGAGGGGTCTGTTGATGTTATTAGTGCTTATCAAGCTGGTTTAAAAAATGTAGTGGCTACATTAGGTACAGCTCTGACAGAAGCCCAAGCAAAATTATTAAACCGTTACGTAGAAACAGTAATACTTTGCTATGACGGAGATGATGCAGGACTTAATGCGGCCTACAAAGCTTCTCAATTACTTCGATCGGTAGGATGTGATATAAGAATTGCAAAAATGGATCCTACTGATGATCCAGATAGTTTTATACGAAGTAATGGTATGGAGGCTTTTCAGAACCGGATTATACGAACAAGTGATACGTATATGACCTTTTATATGAGATATTTTCGCAGAGATTATAACTTAAAAGTAGAAGGAGATCGGATTGCTTATATCGAAAAAGTACTAAAAGAACTTTCGATGATTGAGAGCACCCTAGAACGGGAATATTATGTCCAAGAGTTGCATAAAGAATTTAATTTATCTCATGATTCTTTAATGACACAATTACAATCGTATCGTAATAATCAACAGGATTATAGGGATAATCAGCGGTATAACAGATATACTAATAAAAGTATTTCATCATACCAAACCAAGCTTCATCCTGCTTATATTAATGCAGAAAAAAAATTAATTGCATATATGTTGCAGGATTCGTATATTACTGAAAAGGTACAAAACGATTTAGGAGCGGCATTTAATGTTAATGATCACAAAGTAATTGCTACGCATTTATATGCTTATTATGAGGAGGGTAATCCTCCAGATATAGGATTATTTATGGAAAGATTATCCGATGATCATTTAAAGAAACAAGTTGTTGAAGCTGTGATGATGACGGATATTGCAAATAGTACAGATGAAGAAATTGATGATTACATTCGATTTATCTTAAACGAAAGTAATCAAAATGTAAGTATTAAATCCTTGAAAGAAAAGCAAAGAATTGCAGAGCAAGAAAACAATCCAATGGAAGCTGCTAAAATAGCAATGGAAATTATTGAAATTCAAAAACAGCGTAAGCACATGGACTAAAAATTATTTGATTTGGAAGGAGGGGGACTCATGGCCGAACAAAAGCCTTCGCATATGAAAGAAGAAGTAACAGAAACAACGGAAGTAACTACTTTAGAACAAGCTAAGAATAGACTTTTAGAAATTGGAAAAAAACGCGGTTCATTAGCCTATGAAGAGGTGGCAGACGGTTTATCTAATTTCGAACTTGAACCCGAACAAATGGATGAATTTTATGAGTACCTAGAAGAACAGGGTGTTGATGTGATAGGTGAGTCGGAGGATGACCCCGAAATGCAGAAAATCGCTAAAGAAGAGGAATTTAATCTTAATGATTTAAGTGTACCATTAGGCATTAAAATTAATGACCCTGTTCGAATGTACTTGAAGGAAATTGGTAGGGTAAATCTATTGTCTGCTGCGGAAGAGATCGATCTTGCTTCACGTATTGAAGAAGGCGATGAAGAAGCAAAAAGACGTCTTGCTGAAGCGAACTTACGATTAGTAGTTAGTATAGCTAAACGTTATGTTGGAAGAGGAATGTTGTTCTTGGACCTTATCCAAGAAGGAAATATGGGTCTTATCAAAGCTGTAGAAAAGTTTGATTATCGTAAAGGATTTAAATTTAGTACGTACGCAACATGGTGGATACGTCAAGCAATTACTCGTGCAATAGCTGACCAAGCAAGAACAATTAGAATACCAGTTCATATGGTTGAAACGATTAATAAGTTGATTCGGGTACAAAGGTCTTTACTTCAAGACCTTGGACGGGAACCTACTCCAGAGGAAATTGGAGAAGAAATGGAGCTAGGTCCGGATAAAGTAAGAGATATTCTTAAAATTGCTCAAGAACCAGTATCATTAGAAACACCAATTGGAGAAGAAGACGATTCTCATTTAGGAGACTTTATAGAGGATCAAGAAGCGATATCACCATCAGATCATGCGGCTTATGAATTACTAAAAGAACAATTAGAAGATGTTTTAGATACGCTGACAGATCGAGAAGAAAATGTCCTGCGATTACGATTTGGACTAGATGATGGGCGAACAAGAACATTAGAAGAAGTAGGAAAAGTCTTCGGAGTAACTCGTGAACGAATTCGACAAATAGAGGCTAAAGCACTCCGTAAGTTAAGACACCCAAGTCGAAGCAAGCGTCTTAAAGACTTTTTAGATTAAATCAAGAGGTTGGGACATAACAAAAAGTTTTGGTCAAAAGACGGATGATAGTTAGAATAAGCGAAAGAAATATACGGATACTTTTATGGGAAAAGGCTTAGGCGAGATCTTGATGTATAATCATCCGCACCAGCCGCCTTAGGATAAGCGGAGTATATTTCTAAAGCAGATTTTCAATAACCAATCATTCGGATTTATCTTTTGCATAAATACTTTTGGCCCAACCTCTATGTATATCTAAAAAATGGGGTGATCCGGATTTCAAAAGAAAAAACGAAACTTATCATGAATGAAATTAGTTATTGGAAAGAACATCGTTTATTACCCGAGAGATATTGTGATTATCTCCTTGCATTATATTCACAAGGTGGAGAAATAAAAGTAGCAGAAGGCAAACGAAAGAAACATCGAATTGCCTTTGTATATTTTAGTTTAATACTGGTAATGCTAGTAGTTGTATCAACACTTTTTATTTTTTATAATCATTCACAATTACAATTTTTATTATTAGCATTCGGATTAATTTTTAGTGGAATAGGAATTATATTTTTTCGTCCACATCAACAACTTATTTCTTTTATTGGATGGATATCGTTTTTATTGTTCTTATTACAATTATCAATATTGCTAATTCAATTATTTTTTAATCCGTTAATTGTTATTATTATGGTAAGTTTTCAATTTTTTCTATGGTATATCATAGGATATATCCTTAAAGATCGTATTTTAAGAATGGTTGGTCTAATTGCTCTTTTATCTATGTTAATTTATGTCGTTTTTTTAAATTTTCTATGATAATCCTTTAAAATTATTAGATTTTAAAGTACACTATATATAGTCTTTTATATATGCATTAAGGGGATTACATAAGGGAGGAAGCATAATGAAAAAAAACCCGGTTATACCATATGCGATTATTGCTGTTATCGGGATCCTTGCTGTAATTATTATTTCAGTAGTTGGAATTGATCAAAGACAAGCTATTCAAGACGCTGAAGAAAATGGTGGGGAAGAAACCGAGCAATCTGAAGAAGGCGGTGGAGAAACTGCTGGAGGAGATGGAGATGCAGTATTCCAAAATAATTGTGCAATGTGTCATGGATCTGATTTAGCTAGTGGATCTGCACCTGCTTTAACTGAAATCGGAAGCAAATATTCTCAAGAAGAAATTGCTCAGATTGTACAAGAAGGTATAGGGAATATGCCAGCTCAATCTCAAGTACAAGGTGAAGATTTGGAAGCATTAACGCAATGGTTAAGTGAGAAACAGTAATTATAAGTTTAAATGAATGAAAGCTTTCTGCTGAAAATCAGAAAGCTTTTCTTAATGTAGAAGGTGAATAAGGTAATGGGTAAGAGAGTTAGTTTATCAAATCGTTTAAAAAAAGTAGCATCTTATCTTCCTGAAAATGCGAACTTTGCTGATATTGGATCAGATCATGCATATTTAGCTGCATATGTTTGCCAGAACAACCCAAATGCTAAAGCAATTGCCGGGGAAGTCAATATTGGCCCTTTAGAAAGTGCGAAAGATACAATTAACGAATATGGACTGCAAAATCAAATCGATGTTCGTTTAGGAGATGGTCTAGAAGTTATTAGACCAGGGGAAATCAAACAAATTGTAATTGCAGGTATGGGTGGGTCGTTAATTACATCTATACTAAATCAGCATAAAGAAATTGCTTTAGAAGTGGATAGAATGGTGTTACAGCCTAATGTAGATGCTAAAGAATTACGCCAGTGGTTAGATGATCACAAATATCTGTTGATAATGGAAGAAATTATAGAAGAACAAGGTCATATTTATGAGATTTTAGTTGCAGGGAAGGACAAATCAATTAAATCTCCTTATAATGATCTGGAAAAAGAAAAGCAATTATACTTTGGTCCATACTTATTACAAGACAGAAATGATGCATTTATGAAAAAATGGCAGATAGAGAGAGAGAAATTAGAACGTATAGTTAAACAGATGAAGCAAGCAAAACAGATCGATCACGATAAAATTAATCTATTTACAAAAGAATTGGAATGGATGCGGGAGGTCTTAAACAATGAAAAAAACAACATGGAAACACGCTGATTTTTTTCAAGCAATGGATGTTTGGGCACCGAAACATTTAGCCTATGATTGGGATAATGTAGGTCTACAAATAGGAACTTATAACGCTATTACGAGTAGGGTTCTTATTACATTAGATGTTACTGAAAAAGTCGTAGATGAAGCAATAGAAAAGGGCATAAATTTAATTATTGCGCATCATCCACTCTTATTTCAGCCATTAAAACAAATTAATATGGATACACCTAAGGGAAGAACAGTTCAAAAACTAATAAAGAATGATATTACTGTATACGCATCTCATACGAATTTAGATGCAGCAGATGGCGGAGTTAATGATATGTTAGCTAAAGAGTTAAAACTTATTCATCCAACGCCATTAGTTTCAGTATATAATGAGAAGAATTATAAAGTAGTTATTTATGTTCCAACAAGCCACTTGGAAAAGATTCGACAAACATTCGCTGATTCTGGAGCAGGTCATATTGGAAATTATAGTCATTGTACATTCCAAAGTCCGGGGCAAGGGACATTTAAGCCATTGAATGGTACTAATCCATACATTGGGGAAGAAAATAAAATAACACATGTTGACGAATATAAAGTTGAAACAATTGTTCCTGAAAGTAAACTTTCAGATGTTATAATGTCAATTCTCCATGCGCATCCTTATGAAGAACCCGCTTATGATATTTATGCTTTAGAAAATGAAACTACAGATTTTGGAATTGGTCGTATAGGCAACTTAACAGAGCCAAGCACATTAGATTCTTTTATTCAAACGGTAAAAACTCAATTTCAGCTCGAAGGAATCCGTATTTCAGGAAATAAAGATAAAATAATTAAACGAGTAGCTATTTTAGGAGGAAGTGGCGAAAGATATGTTTCCCATGCTATGCGTCAAAAAGCAGATGTGTATATCACTGGAGATATGACTTTTCATATGGCTCAGGAAGCAGCTGAAATGGGATTAACTGTTATAGATGCTGGACATTATATTGAAAAAATTATGAAATATTATACAAAACAAACGTTAGCACAAACAATGAATTTGGACAAAGATTTTATAGAGATATCTGAAATAAATACTGATCCATTTCAGTTTGTATAGATGAAGATAGGAGGTCATTACGTGGGTATGAAATTTGAAGATTTACAATTAAACCCCATTGTAAATGATGTTATTGAGCGATTAAAATTTAAAAAACCTACAGAAATTCAGGAAAAAGTTATTCCTGCTATAATAAAAGGTGATAGTGTAGTAGGACAATCTCGCACAGGATCTGGTAAAACGCATGCATTTTTATTACCTCTTTTTCACAAATTAGAAAGTGATAGAAATGAAGTTCAGTTTGTGATAACCGCACCTACTAGAGAGCTAGCAACGCAATTATATGATGAAGTAAGAAATATAATTACCCTAGCTGATAAGACGAATGAATGGAATGCAAAGTTACTAGTTGGTGGTACAGATAAACAAAAAATGACAGATAAATTAAAGACACCCCCTCATATTATTGTAGGAACACCAGGTAGAATTTTAGATCTTGTTAAAAGTGGAGCTGTGTCTATATATTCAGCAAAATCTTTTGTTGTTGATGAGGCAGACTTAATGTTAGATCTTGGATTTATTGAAGAAGTCGATCAATTATTAGTTCGATCGAAACAAGATATTCAGTTGCTTGTTTTTTCTGCAACTATTCCACAACGGCTACAGCATTTTTTCAAAAAGTATATAAATAATCCATTAATTATAAAAATTAATGAACACTTTTCACCAGAAAAAATGGAGCATAGATTAATTCGAAAAAAACATCGAAATGAAGCTGAAATTATTTGGGAAATTTCTCAGTCCATAAATCCGTACCTTACACTTATATTTACAAATGGTAAAAAACAAGCAAATGAACTTGCAGATGAATTATTAGAATATGGATTAGAAGTAGGAGTTATTCATGGAGGTTTAACCCCTAGAGAAAGAAAACGAGTTTTAAAGGAAATTCAAAATCTTAGATATCAATACGTTGTGGCTACTGATTTAGCTGCGAGAGGAATTGATATTAAAGGTGTTAGCCATGTTATAAACGCTCAAATTCCAAAAGAAGAAGCTTTTTATATTCATCGAGTTGGTAGAACTGCTAGAGCTGGTTTAGAAGGAACAGCCATAAGTATATATGATGACAATGATTTGTTATTAATTCAACGATTAGAGCAAAAAGGCTTAATATTTGAATTTGTAGAAGTAAAAAATGGAGAATGGAAAACAGATCCTTCGTGGAATGAACGACAACGTCGTCAACAAGTAGATACTTCCATCGATAAAGAGGCTTGGAAACGAGTATCTAAACAGAAAAAAGTAAAACCTGGTTATAAGAAGAAGCAAAAACGCCAACAACAAGAGATTAAACGACAATTAACTAAAAGAAAGAAAAAGTAGGGTAAGGAAAGAGGAGGAATCAAAATGGTAAAGATTGGTTCACACGTTTCAATGAATGGCAAAAAAATGTTACTAGGCTCAAGTGAAGATGCTGCTCTATATGGAGCAAATACCTTTATGATATATACAGGAGCCCCTCAAAATACAAGAAGAAAACCTATAGAAGAGTTGAATATTGAAGCAGGGAAAGAACATATGGAAGCTAATGGAATTCAAGATATTGTTGTACATGCACCATATATAATAAATATTGGTAATTCTATCAAGCCTGCGACTTTTGAGTTGGGAGTTAATTTTTTAAAAAATGAAATTGATCGTACAGAGGCATTAGGTGCTAAACAAATTGTACTTCATCCAGGAGCACACGTTGGAGAAGGTGCTGAAAAAGGAATTCCGAAAATAATTGAAGGTTTAAATGAAGTTCTAGATCCAAATAGTACTGTCCAAATAGCATTAGAAACGATGGCTGGAAAAGGTTCTGAAATAGGACGTACGTTTGAAGAATTAGCTCAAATTATTGATGGAGTAACTCACAATGACCGTCTATCTATTTGTATGGATACATGTCATATTCACGATGCGGGTTACAATGTAGTAGAAGATTTTGATGGAGTATTAGAGCATTTTGATAAGATCATTGGTATAGATAGATTAAAAGTTATCCATGTGAATGATAGTAAAAATGAGCAAGGTGCCCATAAAGACCGTCATGAAAATATTGGCTTTGGTTATATCGGCTTTGATGCTTTACACAAAGTAGTTCATCACCCACAATTATCAGATCTACCTAAGATTTTGGAAACACCATTTGTAGGTATGGATAAGAAAAATAAAAAACCTCCTTATAAACATGAAATAGAAATGTTAAAAGAAGGTAATTTTGATAATCAATTAAAAGATAAAATATTGGAAGCGTAAATTAGTGAAGTTGATTATAAATCTTTATGATCAGCTTCTTTTTAATTAAAGAGATGTCCTAATCCGTAAGATTGAATAACTTCATCCATTAAAGCTTGAGCTTGTTGCGCTGTCTGTGGATCTGTAATCGAAGATAATTCATGAAACATACGATCACGGTCACTTGCTTTAAATGGATCAGGGGAATTGGTTCTCAAATAGTTAATGATTTGTCTTGCTTGGTGTTCAGTTATGTGAAAATTATACTGTTTGCTGTAATGTAGTAACTCACCAACCGTCAAATTGCGTACTTTACTTTTAACCATTTCTTTAATAAAAAATGACATATTCTTCTCTCCTTTTCACACTCATATATAGATATGCAAAAAAATAAAAAATGACAACATTTAAGATTGGATAGATAACCACATTTTAACAGTTTCGAATAGTAACTGTCTCCATAAAATAAGGTCGTATCAAAATATATGTTGGAGGGAGGATTTTATGATGGAAGATGAAAGAAAAAATCATACAGAGGATGCACCGCATTATGGGGATGATGAACATCCTTCTTTTATTGGACATGACTTAGATAGTAAGAGAAATGAAGAATATGCACAAGAATTTACTGCTGATGATCTAAGGGATAGCGAAGTTCCAGAAGAAGACGCAAATCCAGGGACATTTTATGGTTGGGCAGGGATCGCGCTAGCCTTGATTTCATTCTTTGTTTGGCCAATAATATTAGGGTCTGCAAGTATCATCTTCGGTTTTGTAGCTAGAAGTAGAGATATAGATGTACTTGGAAATATCGCAATTGGATTAGGAGTAATTTCAATGGTGATGTCTTTATTCGTTATCCCGTTTCTTTTTTAAGGCTGTTCAATCAGCCTTATTTTTTTACTTAGAAAATGACAAAATTTGTATACTATATACAACTAATTAGCTTGACAGCCACGTCCAGCCCAAACGCTCAGAAACTAGGCGATTTCGTGAAGTCGTTCTAGTTCTTTTAATACATTTTTTACTCTTTCTCTAAAGGAAAATAATAAACATGATCTATTTTTATTTCAGTTGGTTCTGTAGTTGGATTTAAATTCCGAAATTCTTTCAGCAGTTTGTCGATTTTAATCTCTGAGGTTCTTCCTTGATGCAGGCTTTCGATTATGCTTAAAACGGTATCTCCAGGTAGTACTTTTACTGGTATGATATTAAATTGGGCATGTTGACTTCGAACACTTGGTTCTTTTGTAAAATCGTTATTATTAATATTAGTTAAATCTTGAAATATACTTATGAGAACCAATATAATTAATATGGATAATAATAATTTTTTAAAGGGATGCATAGTTGTCTTGTCTCCTTTTATGAAACCTTTTTGTACTTAGATCGTAATTATAGATAGAGAGAGGAAGGGGCGAGTAGAGTATGGATTTATTTGATGTACAATGGATTGGTTTTCTTGCGTTATTTTTAGGAACATTATTCTTATTAGGTGAAGTATTAGTAAATATGCGTGGAATATTTGGTTTATTAGGAATTGGATTTATTTCTGTTTATTTTACAGCTTATTTAGATACAGACTCAGTCTTACTTATCGTTATTGTTTATTTTATTGGTTTATTACTAATAATTATTGACGGGAAAATTGTTAATGATGGAACTCTTGCAACACTGGGTCTTGGTACAATGATTGCTGCTGTAGCGCTACCACAACCAGATTTAGCAAGTGGGTTATATGCAGTTATTGCGCTACTTTTCGGTACAGGATTATCATTGGTATTTTTAAAAGTTTTTAAACGTAGGAAAATGTGGACAAAATTAGCTCTTATGGATCAGTTAACGAAAGAAGCAGGATACAGTTCATTATCAAAAGAGTATGAAGATTTATTAGAAACAGAAGGAGAAGCACTAACAGACTTTAGACCTTCAGGTACAGTTGAGATAAATAAGAAACATTATAGTGCAGTAACTGGCGGACAATGGTTAGAAAAAGGTTCAAAAGTGAAAGTGGTAGAAGTTGATGGAACCAAAATTCGAATTGAAAAAATAGATTATAGTGAGTAGATAAGTTTTAAATCCCGAAATTAAATCTTTCTTTTTGATAAAAGAGGTTTGATTTCGGGATTTTTGTGCTACAAGTAAATGAATTATAAAAATCAGATTTTGTAGCTTTTTGTAATTGGAAATTAATTATAAATGAAAGGGCACATATAAAGAAATAATTGTACAAAAATAAGGTAACTAAAGCTGTCATTAATAATTTGTAAAGAAATGTTAAGAGTATGTAAATTTTTCAAAAGTACCTTTACAAAGAGTATAATATCATCAATAATGGATAAGGCACAAAATTCTACAAGAAAAAACATAAGCCTTAGAAGGGATGAAGTAATACGTGGATATCGATGTACAAACACTATTAATTGAATTTATCGGAGGTTTAGGAATATTCCTGCTAGGTATTAAATACATGGGTGATGGTTTACAAAAATCAGCAGGCGATCGTCTTCGAGATATTCTGGATCGCTTTACAAGCAATCCGTTTCTAGGAGTACTCGCTGGTATAATTGTTACTGTACTTATACAAAGTAGCTCCGGAACAACAGTATTAACTGTTGGGCTGGTAAATGCAGGTTATATGACTTTAAGACAGGCTATTGGGGTAATTATGGGTGCCAATATCGGTACTACAGTAACTGCATTTATAATTGGTATTGATTTAGGTGAATATGCATTGCTTATAATGGCTCTTGGTGCTTTCTTATTATTCTTCTTTAAGAAACCAATCGTCAATGCAGCAGGACAAGCTGTATTTGGTTTTGGTTCCCTCTTCTTTGGTTTAGAATTAATGAGTAGTGGAATGTCGCCACTTCGCTCTTTAGAAGCGTTTCATGAACTTACTGTATCAATGAGCGAAACTCCAATCTTAGGAGTAGTAATTGGAACGGTATTTACATTAATTGTTCAAAGTTCATCTGCAACAATAGGGATATTACAAGGATTATATTCTGAAGGTGCAATTGAATTAGGCGCTGCTCTACCAGTATTATTTGGGGATAACATAGGAACAACAATAACTGCAATTATTGCTAGTATTGGTGCATCTGTAGCTGCAAAAAGAGCGGCATTAACTCACGTAACTTTTAATTTAATAGGAGCAACTGTCTTCTTATTACTGTTAATACCATTTACAAATTATGTTGCATTTTTACAGGATTGGCTCAATCTAAATCCAGAAATGACAATTGCTTTCGGGCATGGAAGTTTTAATATTGCTAATACAATTGTACAATTTCCATTTATAGCAGCTCTTGCCTGGTTTGTAACTAAACTTATACCTGGTGATGACACAATCATTGAATATAAACCAATGCACTTAGATCCAATATTCATCCAACAATCTTCATCTTTAGCATTGGATCAAGCAAAAGCTGAAGTTGTAAGAATGGGTAGCTATGCGCATAAAGGTCTTGAAGAAACACATTTATATGTGACAACACAAAATGAAAAGAATTCTGAGATGGCGTTGCAAGTTGAAGGTGCCTTAAATAATCTAGATAGAAAAATCACGGATTATTTAGTTGAAATTGCGTCAACATCTTTATCAGAAGTTGAAAGTGCTGAGCACACTGCTCTTATGAACACTGTACGAGACATTGAACGTATAGGTGATCATTTTGAGAATATATTGGAATTGATTGATTACAAAATGTCAAACAAAGTAATTTTAACAGACCAAGCTATGGAAGACTTAAATAATATGTTTGATTTGACTGCTATGACAGTAAAACAGGCAATTGAATCATTAGAACTTAAAGATAGAGAAGCAGCACTAGAAGTTATTCAAAAAGAAGATCAAATTGATAAAATGGAGCGCAAATTCCGTAAAAGTCACATCATTCGTATGAATGAAGGTCTATGTAACGGATCAGCAGGGATTGTCTTTGTTGATATTATTAGTAACCTTGAAAGAATTGGCGACCATGCTGTGAATATTGCAGAGAATGTATTAGGTGAATAGGAAAATTAATTATAAAAAATCGTAGAGAGGTGAAAACTTCTCTGCGATTTTCTTTATAAATAATAAATTTACTATTAATTTTTAGGTATTACTTTTTTTGTAGGCTATTATTACAGGTTAAAAACTAAAGACAATTTTTATTTTTTACATACTATTCATATGCAGAAAACGCGATTATTTGACCATTTTTATATAGTGAATCATCAGTTAAATGTACCAAAATAATGTCTTAAAAAATTAGTGAATGCGCTTGAATTTGATTCAATAAGAAGTGTTTCTATATAATTTATTCTTAACACTTAAGTCCATCATCTTAAGTTATTTGGTATTAAAGCCGAATGTTACATTGGTAGATTCCAATTGCAGACAGTTCCATTTTAGTAGGTACGGATGAGAATCAATTTTTCCTATTATTGAAACATTTCATTAGTTATTCGTTATTTAATTAAACTTGCCAATTATGAAATTGACTCATGTTAGCAATCAACTAATTTTAATTTTTTTGCCGTAACCAATAAATAATGATGTTAGATAAATTTGTCTTTTCAGATCAATCTGGTATTAGTAATATAGAAGTAAAGGAGGGTTATTAAATGGGGGAGATAGAGAAATTAGTAGAAGAATTAGAAAATCAATTAAAGATTAATCCGGAGATTGTGAATGAAATTGAAAGTGTTGTAAAAGTGTCTTTAAAAGATACAAAGGAAGAGTATATTCTCTTTCTAAAAGGAAAAAATCCTTATGTTACTCAAGAAAAAATAAATAACGTAGATTGTCTGATTCAAATAGATACAAAAGATTTCATTAAACTTGCAAACAACAAATTGAATACGACTATGGCTTATATGACGGGAAAATTAAAGGTGAAAGGTAATATCGCTATAGCACTTAAATTACAGGAAATACTTCAAAAATATAATGCAAATTAATTAATGAAACAGAAAAGTTTTGATTGAAAATTTTAAATAGTGTCTATGAATTTGAATAGCTTCCTTTACCACAGTCAAGCTCAAGCTCAACTAGGGAAAGTTTATTCTTCCTAGTTGATTTTGATTTGTTTCGCCATATTCTCCATGTAGTTCAGTTGTTGTAGCAAAGATTAACCTCCATCAAGTTTCAATTCTTCAAACTTAATTTACTGAACTCTTTAATCTGTGTATCAATTCTATAATTACTAAGAGTGGTTTATTAATGTATAGGAAGTATTAGGGAAGTAGAACCTGGCCTTTAACTTACGCTATTTCTACCCATATAGTATAATAAACTAATATATTGAAGTAGGAAATATTCAAAATAAAAGAAATTTGACCGGGTTTAACTGAAAAAAATAAAAAAATGCATAATCTATTAAAATTTATGTTGAAATATGAAAAAAAACGTGCTATTATAAATTTTGCAGTCGAAAAACGAAATAAAAACTTTTGCAAAGACGCAAAAAAATGTTTGACAGATTTTGTTAAACATGATAAATTATATTTCGTTGCTGTTATTACATAAACAAGACTTTTAATGATTATTCCACAGTAGCTCAGTGGTAGAGCAATCGGCTGTTAACCGATCGGTCGTAGGTTCGAATCCTACCTGTGGAGCCATGGCGGTGTAGCTCAGCTGGCGAGAGCGTACGGTTCATACCCGTGAGGTCGGGGGTTCGATCCCCTCCGCCGCTACCATATAAATCATGGCGGTCGTGGCGAAGTGGTTAACGCACCGGATTGTGGCTCCGGCATTCGTGGGTTCAATCCCCACCGGTCGCCCCATGATTAAAATTAAGTAGAAGGACCCTTAGCTCAGTTGGTTAGAGCTATCGGCTCATAACCGATCGGTCGCAGGTTCGAGTCCTGCAGGGTCCACCATTTAACCAATTCGGAGGTATACCCAAGTCCGGCTGAAGGGATCGGTCTTGAAAACCGAGAGGCGGGTCAAACCGCGCGGGGGTTCGAATCCCTCTACCTCCTCCATACATATTTTATATCGATCATAGCGTGTAGCTTAGTTGGTAGAGTTACAAGTGTAACTTCCAGTGATGTAGACTTCTCTCTATAAACTTGAAGATGCAGGTGTTATCACTTAGTAAAAACAATTGTAGTGTGGAAGTGTGACTTACTGATGAAAATTTGATATAAGAACGGTATATAAATTAATATCAGAATTAGTTTAAATTAGTTAAAATTAATTTAATATGGCTTGGTAGCTCAGTCGGTAGAGCAGAGGACTGAAAATCCTTGTGTCGGCGGTTCGATTCCGTCCCGAGCCACTTTTAAAAACAAGCAAAAGCTTGTTTTTGTATTTGAAGATGAAATCGAATACAAAACATTGGAAATATAAAGCATATCGTTTGCAACTGCTTAAAAGCTTTGATAATCTTTTTACTATAAAGGGACATAAACCTTTACATCATTTATTTTGAGGAGGAAGATAAACATGGCAAAATTTGAATTACCTGAATTACCATATGCATATGATGCATTGGAAGGACAGGCAGATCTTCAAAGTAAGTCTGTAGAAGAATTAATAAGCAATCTCGATGCAGTCCCTGAAAGTGCAAAAACTGCAGTACGCAACAACGGTGGCGGACATGCTAACCACAGTCTATTTTGGAAGTTACTATCACCAAATGGTGGCGGTGAGCCAACAGGTGAATTAGCTGATAAAATTAATGCTAAATTTGGCTCATTAGACAAATTCAAAGAAGAATTTGCAACAGCTGCAGCAGGACGTTTCGGTTCTGGCTGGGCATGGCTAATTGTTAACAACGGAGAACTAGAAATTACAAGCACACCAAATCAAGATTCACCATTAATGGATGGTAAAACTCCAATTTTAGGACTTGATGTTTGGGAACATGCTTATTACCTTAAGTATCAAAATAAACGCCCAGAATACATTTCAGCATTCTGGAATGTAGTTAATTGGGATCAAGTAGCGAAAAACTACGAAGAAGCTAAGTAATATACAACTATAAATTAAAACACGTGAAATGAATTTCACGTGTTTTTTTTTGTATAGATACGCCTCCTTCGCAAAAAATAAAGTTTGAAAAGAAGGAGTCGTTTATGATGTTCCAACAAATAAACAATTATTATCAAAAACATAAAATTGAAAATCGTGACTTAGTTATTCTTTTATTGATTGGTGGATTATATTCAGGAGGTATTTTCTTATCTAATACATTTGTTAACGTTTATATCTGGAAACAATCTGGAGAATTAATAACAATAGCTAATTATAATTTAGCTAGTTATATTTTCCAGGCACTTGCGTTTGTATGGGCAGGGAAGTTATCCAAAGCCATTGATCGCATACTTATTTTACGCGTTGGTATACTATTTCTTTGCCTATTTTTTGTTTGTGTCTTGTTTATTGGGGAGTTGGCAGCTTATTATAACTTTATACTAGGGTGCTTAATCGGTATTGGTTACGGATTTTTTTGGTTAGCATTTCATGTTATGACTTTTGAAATTACGGAGCCGGATACAAGAGATATGTTCAATGGCGTGTTCGGCATTTTAAGTTCATTTGCAGGTATGGTTGGCCCATTATTAGCTGGCTTTATCATTGCGAATATGGTAGATGATGTCGGATATAATGTAATCTTTGGAATTTCTTTTCTGTTGTTCGCTTGTGCAGTGATCGCGAGTTTTTTCATCGTAAGAAAAGGGTCAAAGGGATTATTTGCTATAAAGCATATAGCAAAAGAAAGGAAAAGAAACAAAAATTGGAAAAGGGTTTTACATTCTCATTTTTTTCAAGGATTAAGAGAAGGTATTTTTGGGTTTTATATCACAATTTGGGTGTTTCTCGTTACAAATAGTGAACTCGCCCTTGGGACGTTTAATATGTTTTTATCCGGTTTATCGATTGTCTTTTATCTAATTGCAGCAAAATATATTAAACCACATTTAAGGAAAAAATCGATATTAGTAGGTGGATTGTTATTATTTGCTTCCATATTTATCATCATTTTTGAAGTGAATTATACATTATTGATGGTATATGCTGTAGTTATAGGGGTTGCCTATCCAATCTTGAATGTACCATTTGTTTCGATGACTTTTGATGTAATTGGAAAAGCATACAAAGCTGCTGAAATGCGTGTGGAATATATAGTTATACGAGAAATCTTCTTAAATTTAGGCAGAGCATTATCGATAACTGTTTTTATACTAGCGATTATATTTTTTGAAGAAGAACAAATTATCCCAACTTTGCTGATTGTTTTTGGAGCTGGTCACCTTGTTATTTATTTCCTCATTAAAAATATCCATATAGGAACCAAAAAACCAAAAGAAATTTTAATAAAAGAGCAAATTACAGACGAAAAAAAACGTTAATTATGGTAAAATCAAACAGAGGAAAATATTGTACTAAATTATTGGGGGAGAAGAGATATTGAGTAAGGATAATAAAAAGAAACGAGCCCAACTTCCCTTTCGGATAAATATATTATTTTTTGCAATCTTTTTGTTGTTCTCTGTATTAATTTTGCAACTAGGGGTTGTACAAATTTTGAATGGGGAGGCTCACCAAGAAGAAATTGAGCGAACAAATATTGACACGACGAGTGTACCTGTTCCGAGAGGAAAAATATTAGACACAAATGGAAATGTAATTGTAGATAATAAAGCGATGTATTCTATTACTTATACGCCACCAAAAGGCGTACAAGCGAAAGATCGCTTAGAATTAGCTCAAAAGTTAGCAGAGTATATTGATATGAGTCAGGAAGACCGGTTAAAACGTATTACGGATAGAGATAAGCGGGAATATTATTATTTACTTAATCAAAAAGATGTAGACGAGAGGTTAGAGGACCTAGATACTTCCGAAATGGACAATGCAGATGTATATAACCATACATTGGATTTGATTACCGAAGAAGAAATTAGTGATTTCTCTGATGATGATATGGAAATTATCGCTATAAAAAAAGAATTGGATAAAGCTTACTCATTGACTCCACAAGTTATAAAAAATGAAGATGTTACTGCGGAAGAATATGCAACTGTTGCAGAGAATTTGGATAAATTACCAGGGATAAATGCGACCACAGATTGGGATCGAGTATATCCTTACGAGGATACCTTAACGAGTCTGTTGGGAAGTATAACAAGTCAGCAGCAAGGAATTCCAGCTGAAGATGTGCAAGCTTATTTAAGTAAAGGATATAGCCGGAACGATAGAGTAGGAAAAAGTGGTTTAGAACAGCAATATGAAGATTTCTTGAGAGGTAGAAAAGAACAGATTCAATATGAGACGAGAAAAGATGGTACGATAGTAGGAACGGAAACCGTAGTTGAAGGGCAACGAGGAAAAGACCTCGTTTTAACGATTGACATGGAATTTCAAGAAAAAGTAGACGAAATAGTATTAGAAGAATTTAAGGATGCTAAAGAAAAATATCCTGGGCCTAATCAGTACCTAACGAACGCTTTTGCAGTAGTAATGAATCCAAAAACAGGCGAGTTACTGGCAATGTCTGGCGTGAATTATGATAAAGAAAAGGGAGAATACAATGATGCCGCATTTATGGCGTTAGCAAGTGCATATGAACCAGGTTCGTCAGTGAAAGGTGCCAGTGTATTAGCAGGATATGAATCGGGTGTGATTTCACCAGGACAAGTGTTTTTTGATAACCCAATTCGAATCGCTAGTACACCAGTAAAAAAATCAGTTTCAAATTTAGGTCATGTAAACGATTATCAAGCTTTGGAAAAGTCTTCAAACGTCTACATGTTCTATATCGCTTTACGAATGATGGGAGAAAACCGACATCCATATCCAGATAACTCTAGCCTTAATGCAAGTTGGAGTGAATACAACAATGCACTAAATGATTTACAAAATTATTTTAATCAATTTGGTTTAGGTGCCTCTACGGGTATTGATTTTCCGTATGAATCTACTGGAGTTCGTTCAAATAGCGCACCCAATCCTGGTAATGTTCTGGATTTTACAATTGGACAATATGATACGTATACGACTTTACAATTAGCACAATACGTTTCAACGATTGCTAATGATGGTTATCGTGTACAACCACATTTCCTAAAGCAAGTTCATGATCCAATTGCTTCATTTGATGAATTAGGTCCAGTGTATTATACAAAAAATACGCAAGTAATGAACAGAATAGATATGAGTCAATCTGAAATTGAACGCGTACAAGAAGGTTTTAGAAGGGTTTATAGTACAGGAACAGCAAGAAATTATTTTAATAGCGCGGATTATACTGCTGCTGGGAAGACGGGTACAGCTGAAACATCCATTTATGAAGATGGGAAAAAGCTAGCTGATACCAATAGTCTTTCACTGGTTGGCTATGCACCATTTGATGAACCAGAAGTTGCGTTTGCTGTAATAGTTCCACATACTGGGGAAGGAAATGGAATAAATAATAAAATTGGCAGACGTATCCTTGATGCTTACTTCGAAGTGAAGGAAGAACAAGATGAAGAAGAAGCAGTTGATTGATAAAAAACAGTGAATCCAACATGGATTTGCTGTTTTTTTATAAATGATTACATAGAGTTTACAAACGATTAATATTCAACCTTTATAATTGGGTACATATATAAACTATTTATTATGGGAGGAACTTATATGTCAACACGAAATCAGTTCCAAGATGAGCTTCAAGAACTATATGCGGATATCCTTCATATGGCGGATTTAGTTGGTGAGGCATTGGATAAATCAATGGAATCTTTAATTCAACAACAGCAAGAAATGGCAGAGAATGTTATAGCTAAAGATAATGAAATTGACAAGTTAGAACAAAGTATTAATGATAAAGCGATTTTACTTATTGCAAAACAACAACCTGTAGCAACAGACTTAAGAAGAATTGTATCTGCATTAAGGGTTATGATAGATATTGAGCGAATGGGGGATAATGCGAAGAATATCGCTAAATCAAGCATAAGGCTACTTGATAACCCTTCAAGTGTACCTCCTGATCTTTCGCATATGCACCATCAAGTCAAAAAGATGCTTCACACAGCAGTATTGGCATTTGACCAAGAGGATATTTCGCTTGCTGGAAAGTTAGCGGAGTTGGATGATGAAGTAGATCGTGTCTATAAGCGTGTAGTTAGTGACCTGTTATACGAAACAGCTACTCGACCTGATCAAATAGAATATGTAATGCAAATGTCCTTTTGCGCAAGATACTTGGAGCGATTCGCAGACCATATCACAAATATTGGTGAAAGCATATTATATATGGTCAAAGGAGAAAGTGTGAATTTAAATAAATAGCACAGCATTTCGCTGTGCTATTTTTAATTATAGCTTGTAATTACTTCCGCTATTTCAAAATGAGACATATCGCTTGTTAATTCAAATGTGCCTGGCTTCACGTTAATTGCATAATCATTATCTTCTAAGTAGTCATTAAAGTCAGAAGCACTTTCAATAATATCTTCATTTTCTAGTATATCGCTAATTTGAGAAGAAGCCATTCCAGTTTCAATAGTAAGCTTATATTCTTTTGGAGAATCTTCTTCAGATTCTTCTTCATTGGATGAATCTTCTTCAGTTGTTTCTTCTTCCTCTTTATTATTATTTTCGGTTTCTTCTTTATTCTGTTCAGCGTCTTCATCTGTTGATTCACTGTTGGTATCAGTATTTTTTTCTGAATCGTTTCCATTTACACTATAAGATATGTATTCTTCTTGGGAAAGAACCGCGTAACCTTGATCTTCTAATACAGGAATGAGTTCTTCTGCTTTAACATCTTCAATAGGTGTTTGCGAATCTTGTACTAGATAGAATACAATCAGAATAATTAAGGCACTTGTAAACAAACCGAGTGAAAAAGCTCGAATATGATGTTTCATTGATTTACTCCTTTAATTATTGATAAGATTACTATTTTCTCTTTTATGATCAGTTAAATCACTAGGTAATAGTTCTTCCTCAAGTACTTTGATTTTCTTTTTTAATTGATATGTATCTTGCATCGTTGTAATCGACATTTGTTCTAACTGTGATTCTACTTCTTCAATTCTATCATTCATAAAATAAGATAGAATGAATAGAACAATTGCAACCACGATAATAGCGATTATCGCATAAAACATTTTATTCCCTCCTTCATATTCATTAATAGTTATACCATAAAAAGACAATGGAATCATCATTATTCTACTAATTTTTATCATTACTATAATTATGGAAATAAGTTAACAGCTGATTTTCATCCATTATTGCAGTAAACAATCTTGATAATTACTGGAAAGTTTGATAATATAATTAAAGTCTGTACGATTATGTATGAAGAGGCAAGTTGAAAAGTTTGGAGGGATAAAATATGCGCGTAAATATAACTTTAGCTTGTACGGAAACGGGAGATCGTAACTATATCTCTACAAAAAACAAGCGTACAAATCCTGAACGTATTGAGCTTATGAAATACTCACCACGTCTAAAAAAACACACGTTACATCGTGAAACAAAATAATGTTAGTAAAAAACTCTTATCGTTTGGATAGGAGTTTTTCTATTATTAGAGGGTGTGTAAATATGAGAAAGCAAATATTAAGAAAAAATATGATCCAACAATTAAAAAAATTACCTGAAGATGAAAGAAACGCTATCCAGTTAAGTCAACAGCAATTATTATTTCAATCAAGTCTTTGGAAAAATGCGTTAACAATTGGAATTACAGTTTCTAAGGGATTTGAGTGGGACACAAAACAAATCATTCGGCAAGGATGGAAAGAAAATAAAATTATTGCCATTCCTAAATGTAATCCGTTTGATAAAACAATGACATATCATCAAATCACCACTTTTGAACAACTAGAAGTTGTCTACGCTGGTATAGAGGAACCTGTTATTGAACTTACAAGTCCTGTAAAAAATGAAATACTTGATTTATGTATTGTTCCAGGTATTGTATTTGATAAAAATGGTTATCGTATTGGGTTTGGTGGAGGTTATTATGATCGAATGTTACCGAGTATAAAAGCTCCCACATTGTCAATTTGTAGTGAGTTACAGATTGTCTCGTCCTTACCTAAGGAATCACATGATCTACCGGTAGATTATTTGTTAACAGAAAAGTTAATTTTTCTATGTATAAGTAAATCATTCTAGAAAAAACTATTTACATAATAGAGTTAGGAAGGAATGATTTATTAATGCGTCCTCTCATTTCGGTTGCATTATTTATATCTTTGATTTTAATCGTATTAAAGTGGAGGTATAAATTATTTAATGCGCTATTTGCCATAAGTATTATACGTAAGATAGCAGTTAGGTTAGCTATGAATTTTCCAGGTGTTCAATCAAAAATTTTTGGTGAACCATCAACTAGTCGCTATAATTATTAAAAACGAAGAAGATGAGTATATAGGATTTCACACTCATCTTCTTCGTTTTTTAGAATGATCCACCATGATAATCCTGTGCAAAAGATATTCCCTTTTGGTATGATAATCATGGGGAGGTTGGTGTATGTACCTAAACGATTTATATTTGGAATACCAATTAGCTTATCAACTAATTCAGCAAGGATTTGAATTAATTAATAAAAATGAGGAGACAGACGAGCTTTGGTTCGAGAGATTTCAAAATAACACTTCATTCATCATTCGGTTATTGCCTAAACGGTTTGATTGGCAAAATCAACTCAAACAAGATGTAACAAGTACATATCAACGGATTCATCAAATGAGAAAAAGCTTCAAAGGAAAACATATTGAAGCAATTACGGTTTATACATCGAGTGAAGAACCAATTGGTGATGATTGGCAAACATTAAAAAAACCGATTACTTCAAATGCAAAAAAGCCTTTTACGATGAATGTGTATTTTTTACATGAAACAGAGCGTTCTGATGAAATTGAACGTTTACGAGAAAAAACAGGTCTAGATTTATCTTTAGAAGAAATAGACGAATTGGATAATGAAGAAAAAGAAAGAAAAGTTGCTTATTTTAAACAAACTATACTTCAAGATTTTAATAACCGAATTGAAAAAAGAAGAAAAGTATTTTCAAATGGAAAGCCATTATTTACATATATTTTAATAGCACTTAATATATATTTTTTCTTACAACAAATAAATAATGGCGGAAGTGAGAACATTGATACGCTTATTGATATGGGAGCAAAATATAATCCACTAATTATGGAAGGTGAATGGTGGCGACTATTTACTTCCATGTTCCTACATATAGGTTTTGTCCATATCTTAATGAACATGGTTGCATTGTTTTATTTGGGAACAGCTATTGAAAGGATATTTGGTAGAACGCGATTTTTAGTTATTTATTTTCTTGGCGGAATAGCTGGTTCGATAGCTAGCTTTGCTACATCTATTAGTATCTCTGCCGGGGCATCTGGAGCAATATTTGGATTGTTTGGTGCCTTGCTATTCTTTGGTTTAATTTATAAAGACGTATTTAAAGATACAATGGGTATGAATATTATATTTATACTAGTATTAAACCTCGTCATTGGGTTTTCTATCCCAGAAATAGATATGGGTGCTCATCTCGGTGGTTTACTTGGCGGCTTTCTAATAGCTGCTTGTCTACATGTACCAAGTAAAAAGAATGGTAAATATCAATTAGGAGCAATTATCGCATTTATTGTTTTATGTGCCGGATTATTAATGTATGGTATTGATAATAACGCTTCTTCTCTAGAATTTAAATTAATTGAAGTAGAAGAAAAACTAACTGATAATCAATTTGAAGAAGCAATTGAAATATCTACCGATGCATTAAATGAATTAAAATCGAATAAAGATAATAAGTTGATGGCTTATTTTCTTTTCCATCGTTCGTATGCATATATACAGCAAGGTGAAATTGAATTAGCACAAGCTGATTTAGAAGAAAGTTTAGGATATGAAGAAACTATTCCTGAAGCGTACAATAATTTAACTATCATATATGCAAATAATTTTGAATTTGATAAGGCGAGAGAAGTAATCGGCGAAGGTCTAGAACGATTTCCTGATAATCAAGAATTATTAGATCTTCAGCAGGACTTATCCAATTATTAATCATTTAAGAGTAGCTTTTGGCAACCGCTGAATTAGCTGCTCTTTTTTTCCGTTTAGTTCATATAGAACAAGTAAGTGTTTTGCTTCTTTGTCGATTAAAATTAATGGTACAAAGCTGCTAAGTTTATCATTTGGTGGGTCAAGAGCAGGGATAATGTAGTTTTTATATAGTCCTTCCCACAATTGTCCAATCACTTGATCTGATTCTTGCTTAGTCATATTTGGTAATGGAGTATCTTCATATATAAATAAATTTGTTAATGGTATAGCATAATAGTTAGAGGAATTTACGTTAAAATATTGCATGAGTTGTTGCCAATGATAAATTAATTGTTGATTTGTAGTCCGATTTAAGACTTCTTCCCATTCCTTTTCGTATTCGTTAGCTGGTTCTTTAAATGAAGCAATTGGTTCAGAAGGGGAGTCAATAACATACAGTTCATCTTGAGACATATGTTGAATACTTCTTATTGTATTGTTATCAATATGGATCTCTCCCTGATGAAATGAAATACTTTCATAATGATTTGAGTCATGTCCAATAAAATTTTCTTGAATATCAATCTTATCAGTATCTTGTTGCCATTTACTGCGTACTCCTTTTAGTCTGCCATTTACGAATAATAAGGATACATCTTGTCGCATAGCTAATTCCGCATCACTTTGTGAATTTATATTCCATTGCATTTCGTATCGATTTGTATCTTCTTCTCCTATAAGTAAAACTTTTGTATCTGCATAATTAAAAGTGTGTGTATCATCTAATGGAAAAAAGCTAATTGCTTGTTTGTCTATATTGATAATATAAATTGTAGTCACAAATATTAAACCGCCTATGATTGGAAGGATATATTTTTTCCACATCTTACTCATCCTTTATCGCTTGTCTATATGTTTATATATGTTTTTAAAAAAGAATATATGAAGGATTCTAGTATAGAAATTATAGTTCGTTATAAACTAGTCATATCTTATAGTCACAGGTGGTAACGAATGAAACAGGATAAAAGACCAATTGATCATAAATTAACAAACAACGTTACATTCCTAAAAAGTTATTTAGGGGTTGAGAAAAGTTTTGATTTAATTTATTTAGATTTAAATTATGCAGGGAAAGATATGGCTATGTTCATGGTTGATGGATTTGCCAAAGATGATATATCGTTATATATCATGCAAACATTGGCTGCGCTAAAAGAACATGAACTGGATAAAGATACGTTAACCAAACTACTTAAGAGATATATCCCCTATATAGAAATTGAACCTATAGATAATATTTATCAAGCCGCTGATTTTGTATTAGCCGGAGCAACAGCTTTATTTGTAGATGGTATAGATAAGGCAATTATTATTGATTCGAGAACTTACCCTGCACGCTCCCCTGAAGAACCAGATCTAGAAAGAGTAGTTCGTGGACCAAGAGATGGATTTGTAGAAACATTAGTATTTAATACCGCATTAACAAGAAGACGAGTACGCGATCGTTCACTTCGAATGGAATATTTACAGGTAGGGCGACGGTCAAAAACTGATGTAGTCATAAGTTATATAGAAGATATTGCAGATAATAAACATATAGAAAAAATCAAATCGATATTAGAAAAAATTGACACAGATGGACTACCGATGGCAGAAAAAACAATTGAAGAGTTTTTAAGTGATCGTTATTGGAATCCTTATCCATCTGTACGATATACAGAAAGACCAGACACTGCTGCTGCACACTTATATGATGGCCATATCTTGTTAATTATTGATGGCTCACCTAGTGTTATGATAACTGCAACAACGTTTTGGAATCATTTACATCATGCGGAAGAATATCGTCAGAAACCTACTGTTGGTGCATATTTAAGAATGGTTCGTTTTTTTGCAATTTTATTTTCAATGATATTATTGCCTCTATATTATTTAATGTCTTCACATCCAGAGTTATTACCCGCTGCTTTAGAGTTTATTGGTCCAGATGATCCTGGAGTAATACCTCTACTTCTCCAATTTCTCATTGCGGAGATAGGGTTAGATATGTTAAGGATGGCTTCCATTCATACTCCATCTGCATTAGGAACGGCACTCGGATTGGTTGCAGCAATTATGATAGGTGAAGTCTCTGTCCAGGTAGGGTGGTTTACCAACGAAGTGGTTCTTTACATTGCTACTGCTGCAATTGGTTCTTATGCAACTCCTAGTTATGAGCTAAGTATGGCTAATCGAATTGTACGTATTATTTTATTATTAGCGACCGCCAGTTTTGGTGTGATTGGTTATGTAGTGGGTATAACTTGTTGGCTATTGTACATTACAAAAATGAAGACGTTTAAAATACCTTATTTTTGGCCATTTATGCCATTTTCACCAAATGCATTACGGGATGTTATCATTCGTGTGCCAGTACCGATAAAGCATCGCCGACCTGAAATATTAAACCCTAAAGACCCGGATCGTTAACTGATTCGGGTTTTCATTTGTTTAGTTCCCATTAATTAAAGCATTTGATATAATAGTGAATGGTGATTAATTTGAAAACAATGATTGATGTTCGTAATTTATTAAAACGTTTTGGTGCGTTTATTTATACTGGCGATCGACTGGGAGATTTGGAATTAATAGAACTTGAATTAGATGATTTGTATCAATATGGATTTATTACTCAACAAGAATTTCTAACGGCAAAACTTTGCATTAAAAAAGAAAAAAATAATCATTTAAAGGGGAATGGGTAGTGGACAAGCATTTATTAGTGGGTATTGATATTGGGGGAACTACGGTTAAGATAGGTTTTATATCTGAAAATGGGAAGATAGTACACAAATGGGAAGTATCTACGAATCTAGCGGATGGTGGAAGGCATATTGTCCCAGAAATCTGGTCGTCTATTGAGTCAAAAATGGAGCATTTATCCTATTCTCTATCATCGATAATTGGACTAGGTGTGGGAGCACCAGGTTTTATTGATGCAGAAAAAGGATATGTTCATGAAGCGGTTAATATCGGTTGGAAAAATGTTGCTTTAGCTGAAGCGTTTCAACAATATGCAAAAGTTCCAGTTTATGTTGAAAATGACGCGAACATTGCAGTGCTTGGTGAAAATTGGGTTGGTGCAGGAAATCAAGCAGACAATTTAATTGCTATTACATTAGGTACTGGAGTAGGCGGAGGAATCATTGCCAATGGTCGAATTTTAAATGGAGCAAATGGAATGGCAGGAGAATTAGGCCATATGATTGTGGAAGAGAATGGGGCACCTTGCAATTGCGGCAATCATGGTTGTCTAGAAACAATTACTTCTGCTACAGGTATTGTAAGACAAGCATTAGAAAAAATCATTGAAATACCTCATTCAAAATTAGCAGAAGCTTATAATAAAAATAGAGAAATTACATCTAAAGAAATTTTTGAACTAGCATCTGAAGGTGATATAGCAGCAAAATCGATTGTTGATCATACTGCTGATGTTTTAGGCAAAGTCTTAGCTAACATGGGTGTAATTATAAACCCTTCTAAAGTATTAATTGGCGGGGGAGTTTCCAAAGCTGGAGATCAGTTAATTGATGCTATACAGCAAGCTTTTGAAAAACATGCGTTACCAAGAGTGGCAGAAGCATGTTCAATTAAAACTGCTCAATTAGGAAATGACGCAGGTATTATTGGAGCAGCATATTTAGCATATTCTTCAAAAAATAGCACATTTTTCACTTGATTTTTTTTTATTTTCTACTAAAATAGTAACTTATGAGTACAGTGTAAAAAAATCTTATAAAAGTGAAACTTTAATGGCATGATATTCGTCTATATTAATAAGTATTTTATTAATTGTAGTTTACAATTGCTAAAAATGTGGAATATGATTCATAATGAGGAATTGTACTATGAAATTTAGATGAATGAGTTAAGAAACTAGGAGGAGAACTATGAAATTCTTCAAAAAACCCAAAGTGCCGTTGTATATATTAGCAGCGATACTATTTGGTCTAAAAACGTATATTGTATATAGATTTATGTTCAACATTGGAATTGACAATTCTATGCAAGAGTTAATTTTATTTATTAATCCATTTGTGTCTGCATTCTTAATATTTACGATTGCGGTGTGGTTTAATAAGACTTCAAGGCAAATGAAATATATTCGCTATATGGCATTATTTGCTTCCTTGATTGTTTGGGCGAATCTCGTATTCTATCGTCAGTTTACAGATTTTATTACGATTCCACAATTATTTATGGGAAGCAATATGGGAGATTTAGGGTCAAGTATTTTAACGCTAATCAAACCATATGATGTATTATTCTTTGCTGATGTTATTATTATTTGGATTTTAAGTAAGAAATATGAAGGTACTTTATCTGTTCAATATCCAAAGAGTGGAAAAGTAGGAGCAGTAGCATTTTCTTTAGTTCTACTTGCAGGAAACTTTTTCTTAGCAGAGATGGAACGTCCACAATTATTTACTCGTGCGTTTGATAGAGAGTATTTAGTTAAAAATATTGGTTTATTTAATTATCATGTATACGATATTGTTGTTCACTCAAAAACCGAGTCACAGCGCGTATTTGCAGATGGAAATGAAATTCCTGAAATTGAGGAGTTTATTGAGACGAATATTGATCATAAACGAAGTGAAGAAATGTTTGGCATTGCTGAAGATAAAAATGTAATTTTTATTAATGCAGAGTCACTTCAAGAGTTTGTAATTAATAATGAGGTAAATGGAGAAGAAATAACTCCTTTCTTAAACGGTTTAGCTGAAGATGAGGATACGTACTACTTTGAAAACTTCTATGAACAGACCGGCCAAGGAAACACCTCAGATTCGGAGTTCTTAGTTGAAAACTCTTTATATCCATTATCTCGTGGTGCTGTATTCTTTACGCATGGCGGAAATGAATATAATGCATTTCCAGAACTTATAAAAGAAGAAGGGTATACTTCTTCTGTATTACATGCCAATAATAAAAGCTTCTGGAATCGTGAAGGAATGTACGATAGTTTAGAAATTGACAACTTTTATGGTGAAGAAGCTTATGAGGTTTCAAATGAGAATTCAATTGGTTGGGGATTAAAAGATAAACCATTCTTTGAACAATCGATTAAGTATTTAGAGTCAATGGAACAACCTTTTTACAGTAAGTTTATAACTTTAACAAACCATTTCCCATTTGAAATGAATGAGGAAGATACGTCTATTGATAAATTTGATTCAAACTCAAATACACTTAATAATTACTTCCCAGCAGTAAGGTATATGGATGAAGCTATTGAACAGTTCTTCCAAGATCTAAAAGATAGTGGATTATATGAAGATTCTGTAATAGTGATTATGGGTGATCATATTGGAATTAGTGCAAATCATAACCGTGCGATGGCACAGTATCTAGATAAAGAGGAAATTACTCCTTATGATCAAGTACAGTTACAACGTGTTCCTTTATTTGTTCATATTCCTGGTCATGGTGAAGGAAAAGTTATGGATGAAGTAACAGGTCAAATTGACCTTAAACCAACTATGCTTAATATGTTGGGTATCGAACAAGAAAAAGATATCTCTTTCGGTAACGACATGTTTAGTGAAGATCGAAAAGATTATATAGCGCTTCGTAATGGTGATTTCGTTAGTGAAGACTATATCAAAACTATGGGTGTTTGTTATGACAGAGAAACTGGTGAACCTGTAGATGATGTTATTGATGAAGAAACATCTTCTGAACAAGAAGCAGAACAACAAAAGGAACAAGTGGCGAGTGCATGTGATTCTATTCAAGAAAAAGTTGACCAAGAATTAGCTTATTCCGATTCCATTGTATATGGAGACTTATTCCGATTCGTAGATTTTGGTAAAGATCAAGCAAAAGAAGAAGAATAATTAAAACTAACAAAAACCTAACAACAATGCGATTGTTGTTAGGTTTTTGTATTGCACGAAATTATAAAATTTGTGTGTGAATTAAACCAGCACAACCGTAAAGAGCCTAGTCGTACTTATACCCCCTAAGTGAAAGTTATCATCGGTACGTTGCTAAACTAAAGGAGGGTCTTGTGCTTTTGTTTTCATACTAATATAGACATTAAAAAACAACAATAATGCCAGAAGCAAAATGTTGTTTTTTCCATGGTTATTATCCAATAATCTCTTTGATAATCGTAGCGATTGAAAAGAATCCAAAAGCTACAGCAGTAATAGCTGAAAATAATAGTGCAAACATGTTTTTATACTTTAGCTGACGAATAACGGAAATAACAGCTAATAAAGTGACTCCTAAAAGTAATACTCCAAGGATAATGTGATAATACGCTTCCATCTTTTATTAACCTCCTCATTCCGACCCCTTTTTGTTGAGTCGAAAGGAATATATGTATTATTATGTAACTAACGATTATCAATTATTATTTTATAGTATTCCATCTTTTTTGTCGAGTTATTATAAAAAATAAGGAGAGAATTTTATGGAAATTATTGCTAGACCAGTGGGGATGGTACAAGCGAATTGTTATATTCTTAAAGAAGGAAGTAATGGGATAGTTGTTGATCCAGGTGGAGATGCAGAAATAATCCTGTCTATAATTAAAGAACATAACATAGATATTAATGCTATTTTATTAACTCATGCACATTTTGATCACATTGGAGCTTTAGAACAGATTCGTCAGAAAACGAATGCACCAGTTTATTTGCATCAGGCAGAACATGAATGGTTAAGTGATCCAAATTTGAATGGTTCTTATAAATTAATCGGTCAATCTATTGTAGCAGCACCTGCAGAATTTAGTGTGGTAGAGGGTGGATTAACTATAGGAGAGTTTTCAATGCAAGTATATCATACACCAGGACATTCTCCAGGTAGTGTAAGTTATATATTTCCTGAACAACAGTTAGTAATCAGTGGTGATGTCCTGTTTCAAAAAGGAATAGGTAGAACTGATTTACCAGGAGGAGATATAGACGTGTTAGAACATTCGATTCGAGAAAAACTATATCAATTACCCGAAAAATACCAAGTTTTATCTGGTCACGGTCCAATTACAACTATACAAGCTGAAAAAGACGGAAATCCTTTTTTTCAAGCTTGAGAACATAAGAAAAAACCACATGATTCATGTGGTTTTTTCTTTGTTTTAATGTCCAAACCCAGGTACAAGTATAAATTCGGAATACCAAGTATATCCAATTAGAAATACAGTACAATATGCACCAAATAAATACATGTACATTCGTTCGGATAGTTTTAAATAGCCTAATGTAAGGAAAAACGCCGTTTGAGCCAGGAATAGAAGTGCAGTATTCATCATGTCACCGACATAAAACATTACTGTAAAAATACCTGTCCAAAAGGCAAGAACACGAAACATACGATCCATGTCTTCCCCCTCCTTTGTAGGTAACCTTTTCATAGTTATTATATACGAGCTGGATAAGATTGTAAACGTTTCTATGAACAATTATATTTGAAGTTGTAATTAGATTAACCTAATTGATGATTTTTTATTCATCAATTGCATAAAAATGTTCATAGGAATAAAAGGGGTCTTCCTCCAAAAAAATAGTGAAGGATAAAGAAAAAATATGTTGCTTTCTTGATTTTATCTGTACTTTAACTTGTCCATCAGGATAAGAATAATATTTAGGTTTTTGTGTATCCATAAATTCCTCTAAATCATTTTCAACGTCTACCTTGCTCATTTGAAACAATGTTTCTGACTGGAGTAGTTTTAAATGAAAATCGGTTATCTTTTTATCATGATGATTATAAATAGTCAATAGCGTTAAACTTAAGAATAGGAAGCTAATAATCCAAATAACATAAATAAATAGAAATCCTTGTTCATTATTAATAAAAACTAATTGTTTTTTCATATTGATCTCCAGAACTCGTTGTTAATATAATTTGAAATCCAAATTCTAACGGTTGGAAGTATAATTCAGCTATGTTTCTTAAATAAATTTCAAATCCTTTTCCATCTACTTGGCGTCGGATTAAATTCCCAAACTGTTCGTAGGTAACGGTTTGTTCATTTAAATCACTTGGAACAGTCAATACCAGTTTGTCATTTGTTGCCACTGCATGAAGAGAGCGAATAACATCATCACGTATAAATTGAAAAAATTGATGAACAGACAACTCTTCCTTTGCAGATGGAGTTTCTATGAAATGTAACATATAACTTATAAAAGGAAGTGTAATTAAGATTATTGTCATCATCAATAAGTGACTAATTAGCGAGAAACCTCGATTATCTTGGAGATTTACCATGCAAACAATACTCCTCTTGTCGATGTTTTATATTTACCCACTGTGCACATCCTGTGAGTATTCTTTGTTCTGTTTCAAAATCAAACGTTACTTCTGTTTGAGAGTTTTCCAATAAGAATGTAGATTTTTCGTTTTGAAGATCATTCCAGAAGTTTGATTGTAGCTTATCATGTAACTTATAAGCTATTGTACGTCTTTCTTGAAGCACGAGTTGTTCTTTCATTAGAAGAGAAAAAAGAGGAAGAAGCGATATGATAATTGTAAAAAAGAGTAAAGTAGCTATTATTACTTCAGTAAAACTAAAGCCATTAGATTTCTGCAATATAAAAACGCCCTTTCCCCAGAGGGAAAATTAATTGATATGTTTTATTGATTCCATAGACACTTATTGTTCGCGGCTGAATAACTGTGCCATTCGAATTGAAATAAATTTCTCTTTTACCAAATGTATCAATAGATAATCCTGCTGGATATGGACGAACTTCATTGGTATTCAGTCCTTCAATTATTCTGTATTCATCAGCATAAAAACGAATTAAAACACGTTCATTTTCATACATTCTTGCTCGTGATTGAATATATAGGACATCATATTTAAGTAACTCGAAAAACTGCTTCTCTTTTAATTGATTTAATTGAGTCATTTGTGAAGGTGCGAAGAAGGTTATAATAACCATTAAAATGGCTAAAGAAAATAATACTTCGATGAGCGTAAAGCCATTTTTGCTAAGAGGCATTTACTTTGCCGTTCGAATAAGTTAGTGAATTATTATTTGGACAAGTTAATTGATCTTCGGTAATAAAATCATTTTCTACTAATTCATCCAAGGAATTAGGGTGTTGTCCAGTCTCTAACAAAAATGTATCTACTTGAGCTTGAACAACACTGATCAAAGCTTCACAACCCTTAGAATGAACTTCCCCACTTTTTTCTCCTATATTAGGAATGATGAGGATTATCAATACGGAAATGACCATGAGCACAATTAACATTTCAATGAGTGTAAAACCAGCTTCTTTTTTAAACATATGATCTACTCCTTAAATTGAATTCATTATTTCAAACATTGGAGAGAGGACACTAATATAAATGAAAATAATAAAAGCTCCTACTATAATAAAAAATATAGGTTGAATATACGTAATTATCTTATTTAATTGGTAATACATTTCTTCCATAGATAATTCAGCATATACGTGTAAGTCCTTAGCAAGGGTCTTTGCGTCAACTCTAGTAGACATAATTGCTCTTAATTGTTTTTCTATAAAGTAAAAAGATGTAAGTAGACTCTCTAATGATTTTCCTCTTGCTAATTGTAAGTGCATCTGTTTTGAATAATACGTAATAATTGGTAATTTATCTTGATAAGCCATATAGGAAAGTAATGTATGAAATGACATACCTGCTTGAAGAAGGGAACTTAATTGCGTAGCAAAATAAAAAGATGTTTGTTTTCGATAGTAACTAGCAAGAAGAGGGATTTTAGAAATGATCTTTATCTTCAGGTCAGTAGATATCTTTTTTTTAAATACAGACCAAAATACAAAGGCTATTAGGATGAGAAATAACACAATAAGAATAAAATAACCAGCCCATTGTAACGTGAAAAATATGAGTTGAAGAGGAGGGGAGAGGTTGCTTACAAAAAGAAATTGAAAGGATGGAAGTACTTGATTATATACGAAATATAATATAATACTAAAAGTTATAATCAGAATAAGTGGATATCGGACTACTTGTTGAAAACGTTTCTGATAGTTTATTCGATTTTGGTATAGATGTATACTTTGCTTTATCCGACTTTCTAAATTACCATTATCTCTTACAACATAAAGATGTGTAACGATAGAATGGTGAAAATGAACGTTTTCAAGTGCTTCATCTAGATGTAATCCATTCTTC
The DNA here is from genome assembly GCF_000340475.1 of Oceanobacillus kimchii X50. Taxonomy (NCBI): domain Bacteria; kingdom Bacillati; phylum Bacillota; class Bacilli; order Caryophanales; family Bacillaceae; genus Oceanobacillus; species Oceanobacillus kimchii. The sequence goes on along the minus strand of NZ_CM001792.1, from coordinate 1,916,850 downwards.
AGGTCATTCTTAATCATATCAGTAACATGTTTATATTCATCATAGAAAGAAAGTGTTTCTAGGGATTCAGAAATTGTTAATCCTTTCGATAACATTCTACTTAGAATTTGTAAAAAACGAAGTTGCTTGCTTGAAGATAGCTTATGTGACTGGATAATCTTTCTTAGATATAAAGCCATATGCAAAAGCCTTCTTTCGTAGGTATTCAAATGTAAAACGGTATTCAAGGTGAGTCCGTTGATTGTATATTACTTCTGACAATTGTTCTCCTTCTAACAATTCCATAATTGCAGCTCTTCTTTGTTCCCCTCTATATTGTATCGGTAATAGTTGAATTGCTCCAATCGCTAAAAGACTTTGTTCAAGATCAATATCCTTCAATCCCATTTCTTTAAGACGAAATATAGTACCAACAGCATTCTTTGCATGTAACGTACTGAAAACGAGATGCCCTGTTAAAGCAGCCTCAAAGGCAAAATGAGCGGTCTTGCGATCACGGATCTCTCCAACCATAATAATATCCGGATCATGCCGAAGTGCTGCTTTTAATCCAGCGTGGTAGGAGATGCCTGCTTTTTCATTAATTTGAATTTGTAATACATTATCCATCTTTTTTTCAATTGGGTCCTCTAGTGTGATTGTTTGACATGGGTTTTCTGCAAGTATGGACTCTAATAGAGCGTATAAAGTCGTTGATTTACCACTTCCAGTCGGCCCTGTTAGTAAAATGATACCTGCTTGATTTGATAACCATTCTTTTTTTATGTGACGGATTTGATTTGGAAAAAGAAACAATTGCTGCTCTAACTGATGAGATTGTTGTGGGTGGATTCGTATTGCTATGCTCTCTAATAAATAGTGGGGGAGGGTAGAAATACGTAAAGAATATGTGTCCGACGTTTCTGTCCAGATAATTGTACCGTGTTGAGGTATTCTGGACTCACCAATATCCATACCAGAAATAAACTTATAATAAGTAATTAATAATCGATATTGATTTGAAGAAATCTTTCGATGTAGTGTACGTCTTCCATGAATACGAAAATAAATTTCCGTCTGTGTAGTATAAGGATAAAAATGTATGTCCGAAGATTGTAATGAGACCGCAGATTGAATGAGGGAGTCAGAAAGTTTTTTTACTTCATTCATTCATCTACCTCCTTTCTAAGAATTTCTGACTATAATATACTTTCTACATAATACGATATAATCCTGCTTGTATTTAAAAATATTTTGAATAATTGTTTATGAACTGGTCAAAATAACTAGTAAATAAAGGCGGTGTGTTTATGAATGGGAATGACTATTTACGGTATATGACGGAACAAGTAATTACTTATATCGACCTGCCAAAAGAAGAAAAACAAAAAAGAAGAAATACTCATCAAAAAAAGCAAAGTTTATATCAGAGTCGTTGGTTTGGAGTTTTACCATTTACATTTAAATTATGGTATAAAAAAAGAAATGGAAAATGATCCATTTCTTTTTTAGTGTAGGGAGTTATCTTTTAAATAAAATATACCACCGTTAATAACTTTAATTTGAATTGTTGGTTGATATCTTTTTTTTAAATCTTCCAATTCCTGCATGTAACGTTTATGTTCTAAGTTATCTTCATAAAAGTGTGTCAGCGTCTTTTTTTCTTCATCCCAAACTTCAAATGAATCTTTAGCCCAATTATGTTCTTGATTTTCAATATAAGTGGTTATTGTATCTTGAATACGTTTAAAACCACTCTGTAATTTAATTATGGGAGACATCGTAAAACAATAATCGGAAATCGATTTTTCCAATGGAATTTTCTGTAGTTTATCCATGGCATCGACAACCATTCGACCGTTTACTAACTGCAACCCCATTGATAATATTTCATCTTTTTTGTATCTACCACTATAACTAACTTTAATATTGGTAATTAACCACGGATATAAAGGAGTTTTTTCCGCTGTATGTATTACCTCGAATAATTTTGTCAGACGCTCACCTTGTTTTAATTTATTTAATATTTGATGTAAGCGAGGGCTGCCGAAATGGATCCATTCACCTTGTTCATCTTTCTTATCAGGATTAGTTATCATAGACAGTTTCATCGGCTCACCTTGACGTCCTATCTTTTTTATATAATGCCAGTAAAATGGTCGGTTCATTAGTTCTCGATCCATTTCTTCTGTTAGCTGAATGACCATTTTCCCATCTATATTTTCCTCAATCAAGCAGTTTTTTGTTTGAAAATATTCACTTAGAAAGGAATTTAAATCATGAATTGCCATACTTTTGCTCCTCCTCCATTTTGTTATCTGATGGATTCGCTTGTTCTATTATGGAAGTTAAATTGTCTAATTTAATCCTTACTTCTCCACTAGAACTTGATTCATTATATATAGATTCCATTTCAGATTCTAAACTTTTCACATTTAATTCAGCTAATATAGCATCTAAATTTCCAATTACATTCTGGAATAAATCAATTTTTTCATATAATAGGGAAAGCATATGTTCTTCGATCGTATTTTTAATCACTAAATTATATATTTGTACGTCTTTTTCTTGACCAAATCGATGAATCCTTCCTATCCGTTGCTCCAGTCGCATCGGATTCCATGGTAGATCATAGTTGATCATATTATGACAAAACTGAAGATTAATACCTTCTCCGCCAGCTTCCGTAGCTATCAATACTTGAGCGTGATCTCGGAACAACTGTTTCATCCAGTCTTTCTTTCCACGTTTAAATCCCCCACGGAATGGAACGGAAGTAATCCCGTGTTGTTGTAAAAACCACTGCAAATAATATTGCGTAGCTCTGTATTCCGTAAATACGATAACCTTCTCATCCCCTAAAGATTGAATTAATTTGACCATTTGTTCAGCTTTTATATGTTGTTCTAGGGATTCTAAATCAGAAATTATTTTTTTTAAAGGGTGTTCTACATCTTCAATATCTTTTACGAATTTTACTAATGACATATAGCATGCTTCACGAGAAGAACAAAATTCACGTAAATAGGTAATCTTTGAAAATGATGACATTCCAAATGAAAGTTGAACTAATTGATCGTATAATTGTTGGAATTCTTTTGGAAAGTCCATCCACACCGTTTCTATTTTTCTTTTGGAAGGTTGTAAAGCTGTCTCTTTCCGTGTATTTCGTATCATCACTTTTTGAACAAGTTGTTTCAAGTATGGATCTTGTTCCATTCTCTTTCTGTCTTTCCCGTATTTTTCAGTAAACGTTTGGTAGTTTCCTAAATGTCCTGGCTTTAATATACTGATTAAGTTAAATAACTCGAGTAATTTATTTTGAACTGGTGTAGCAGTAAGTAATAGACAGTATTTCTTCTTTAATTCTCTTACGAATTGATAGTTTTTCGTTTTCTCGTTTTTTAACTTGTGTGCTTCATCTATGATGATTAAATCATAATCAATATCTAGAATTTCCTCACTGTTTGGAGAGCGTTTTGCAGTATCGATAGATGAAATGACTACATGGTTATCTACCCAGCTGTAGTTTTTCCGATGTGCAATAGCTGGGATAAAAAACTTATCATTTAGTTCTTTTTCCCATTGGTTTACTAATGAAGCAGGTACAAGAATTAATACTTTTGAAACTAATCCCCTTACCATGTATTCTTTTAATATTAAACCAGCTTCAATTGTTTTTCCTAATCCTACTTCATCAGCAAGTATAGCTCTTCCGTCCATTTCTTCGATAACTTGTTCGGCTGCCTCTCGTTGGTGATCTAAGATTTGAAGATGCGATAAATGATTTATAGAACGAAGCCCTTTAAACGAAGGGCTCATCGTTTGCTTTTCTGCTTCATATGCCATAGAGAAAAGTTTCCAGCTTGTTAGATTTTCTTCTCGCTGGATTGCCTCATCCAGGTCTATGATAAATTGTTCGTCTTTGTTGACTTGGATAGAATCCATATGTTATCCCCTTTTCTTGTTAATAAAATTTGGTTTTTTCTATAAAATCTATAGTATCTGTGTTATAATCCAATTGAAAATAGATTTTCCTTTATTTTGGTACTTAGTATATCCAAAATATACATATTTCATCAGCGGAAGATTACAAGGGGAGAGCTTACTATTTAAAGTAACGCCGAAGGAGCAAGTGAAGAGCGAATCTCTCAGGCAGAAAAGACTCTTGTATGACGCACCTCTGGAGAGTGTTTACGCAAGTAAACCACCCACGAAGCAAATATTCGTTCTTTTTTGAAGAATGAATATGCAACTTTCTGGTTTAAGGACAGAGATTTCTTCACTATGGAGGAGTCTCTATTTTTATGCGCTTTACTTTTCATCAAACTAAAATAGGAGTGGATGGAATGAGTGAACAAAAACGTACACCAATTTTTCCAGAATATGCATCGCATGGTGCAAAAACGATTGATTTTGGAGGATGGGATTTACCTGTACAGTTCTCAGGTATTAAACATGAACATGAAGTAACCAGAACAAAAGCAGGTCTTTTTGATGTATCTCATATGGGAGAAATTTCGGTGAAAGGACCAAAAAGCAAATCGTTTTTGCAATACGTATTAACAAATGACATTTCCAAATTGGAACCAGGTAAAGCACAATATACTATTATGTGTTATGAAAATGGTGGTACTGTTGACGATCTAATTGTTTATATGTTAGATGATGAAGAATATTTGTTAGTAGTAAATGCTGCAAACACGGAAAAGGATGCAAATTGGATAATACAGCAAAATTCGTATACGAACGATGAGGTTGTCGTTGAAAATGTATCTAATCAGTATGTTCAGCTCGCAGTACAAGGGCCAAAAGCTGAAGATATACTACAAAAATGTACAGAAGAAAATTTACAAGAAATTAAATTTTTTAGATTTAAGAATAATGTAGCTTTACGTGGAATAGAGGCAAAGGCACTTATTTCACGCACTGGGTATACAGGTGAAGATGGTTTCGAAATTTATATTGATGCTTCATCTGGAGCTGCGTTATGGAAATTGCTTCTTGAAAAAGGAGAAGCTGAGGGATTAGAACCAATTGGATTAGGTGCTCGTGATACATTACGATTTGAAGCTAATTTAGCATTATATGGGCAGGAATTATCAAAAGATATTTCTCCAATAGAGGCTGGTTTAGGATTTGCAGTAAAAGTCAATAAAGAATCGGATTTTATAGGAAAAGAAGTATTAAAAAATCAAGTAGATAATGGTATTAATCGTAAATTAGTAGGAATTGAAATGATTGATAAAGGGATTCCAAGACATGAATATGTGGTACTTAAAGACGATAAAGAGATTGGTTTTATAACTTCTGGAACCCAATCACCGACACTGAATAAAAATGTCGGATTAGCTTTAATTAATACCGATTATACAGAGATAAGTACAGAGGTTGACGTAAAAGTTCGAAAACGTATATTGAAGGCTAAAATTGTTCCAACACCATTTTATAAACGGGGAAGATAAGGGGGAGAACCAACCAATGGAATTTCGTTACTTACCGATGACTAATCTAGATAAGCGGGAAATGCTTGACGCAATTGGAATTCAATCCACGGAAGAACTTTTTTCTGACATTCCAGAACATGTTCGTTTTAAGGGTGAAATGAATCTAAAAGCCCCTATAAGTGAGTATGAACTAACAAAAGAATTAACAGAGCTTGCTAGTCGCAGTATTCATACAAAAGAATACACATCATTTTTAGGAGCAGGTGTGTATGATCATTACATTCCTTCTGTAGTAGATCATGTAATTTCTCGTTCAGAGTTTTATACTGCGTATACACCATATCAGCCAGAAATATCTCAAGGGGAATTACAGGCAATCTTTGAATTTCAAACAATGATATCCGAATTAACAGGATTACCGGTTGCAAACTCTTCTATGTATGATGGAGGCACAGCCTTGGCAGAGGCAGTCAATCTTAGTGCTGCTCACACAAAAAGAAAAAAAGTACTGGTATCAAAAGCGGTTCATCCGGAATATCGTGCAGTTATTGATTCTTACACAAAAGGCCAATCAATTGAAGTTATAGAAATTGATACTGTAAATGGAATCACTGATTTAACCCAACTAGATCAAGCACTAGATGATACGATTGCTGGTGTAGTTGTTCAATACCCTAACTTTTTTGGCCAATTAGAACCAATGAAAAAAATTGAACAATTACTTGAAAACCACCAGAAAACAATGTTAATTGTCTCAAGTAATCCCTTAGCTCTTGGATATTTAACCCCTCCGGGAGAATTTGGAGCTGATATTGTAACAGGTGATACACAAGTTTTCGGCATCCCAGCGCAATTTGGTGGTCCTCATTGTGGGTATTTTGCAACTACAAAAAAACTAATGCGTAAAGTTCCAGGTCGTCTCGTAGGAGAGACAGTTGATGAAGAAGGCACAAGAGGATATGTGTTAACTTTACAAGCTCGGGAACAACATATACGACGGGATAAAGCAACATCCAATATATGTTCAAATCAAGCTCTAAATGCATTAGCTAGTTCTGTCGCAATGAGTTCGATTGGTAAGCATGGATTACGTAAATTGGCCAGCGTAAATATGCAAAAAGCAAGATATGCAAAGAAAAAAATTCTTGAAGCTGGAATAGAGGTTGCTTTCGATGGAGCTTTCTTTAATGAGTTTGTTATAAAAGTTCCAGGTTCTGTCTCAAAAATAAATAAACATTTATTAGATAAAGGTATTATTGCTGGATATGATCTTGCTAAAGATGATAAGTCATTAGAAGGATATATGTTAATAGCGGTAACAGAGGTACGAACAAAGGAAGAAATCGATCAATTTGTGAAAGAATTGGGGGATGTTCATGTCTAAGAAAGATTTTCCACTAATATTTGAGAGAAGTAAAGAAGGTAGAACCAGTTATAGTTTACCAGAGTTAGATGTTGAATCATTTGATTTAGAAGAGGAATTAGGTTCGGAATATGTACGACAGACTCCTCCAGAACTTCCTGAAGTGAGTGAACTTGATATAATACGTCATTACACTGGTTTATCAAATCGTAATTATGGAGTTGATTCCGGGTTCTATCCACTTGGTTCATGTACTATGAAATATAATCCGAAGATAAATGAAGATATCGCTAGATTAGATGGATTTAGTCATATCCATCCGTATCAAGATGTCAGCACTGTTCAAGGTGCAATGGCAATGATGTTTGATCTTCAAGAATCGTTAAAAGAGATAACTGGTATGCATGAAGTATCCTTACAGTCTGCGGCTGGAGCACAAGGTGAATGGACTGCGTTAATGATGATCCGTGCATTTCATGAGTCTAATGGAGACTATGGACGAACTAAGGTTATTGTTCCGGATTCTGCTCATGGAACAAATCCAGCTTCTGCAGCTGTTGCTGGTTTTGAAGCTGTTACAGTTAAATCGAATCAAGAAGGATTAGTAGATTTAGATGATTTAAGACAGGTAGTAGGGGACGATACAGCAGCTCTAATGTTAACAAACCCTAATACACTTGGATTGTTTGAAAAAGATATCTTGACAATGGCTGAAATAGTCCACGATGCTGGTGGTAAGCTATATTACGATGGGGCTAATCTGAATGCAATCATGGGTTATGTTCGTCCAGGAGATATGGGGTTTGATGCAGTACATTTGAATCTTCATAAAACGTTTACTGGTCCACATGGTGGTGGAGGACCTGGGTCAGGTCCAGTTGGAGTTAGTGAAGAATTAGCTTCATTTTTACCGAAACCATTGATTGTTAAAAACAAAGATAGTTATGATTTTGATGAAAATCGACCACAATCTATTGGAAGGGTTAAACCGTTCTATGGGAATTTTGGAATAAACCTACGTGCTTATACGTATATTCGGACTATGGGATCAGAAGGGCTTAAAAAGGTCAGTGAATATGCTGTATTAAATGCCAATTACATGATGAGACAGTTGGAAGGTACATTTGAACTTCCTTACCCACAACATTGCAAACATGAATTTGTCTTATCAGGTAGTAAGCAAAAGAAACTCGGGGTTAGAACATTAGACATGGCAAAACGATTATTAGACTTTGGTTATCATCCACCTACAATCTACTTCCCATTGAATGTAGAAGAAGGATTGATGGTAGAACCAACTGAAACAGAATCGAAAGAAACATTAGATGGATTTATAGATACGATGCGCACAATAGCTAAGGAAGTTGAGGAAAACCCTGAAATTGTTCAGGAAGCACCCCATGAGACAATTGTAAAGCGTATGGATGAAACAACTGCTGCTAGAAAACCTGTACTCAGATACAATCCATAAGCAGTTCTTTATTAGTGCGAGTAAAACTCTTGTTACATTAAGAATAAACCTATCAAAAGGGATTGGAACAAAAATATTCACTCAAAAGATAGATCCGAATGATTAGCTTTTGAAAACCCGCTGCAGAAATATACTTCGCTAATACAGCGGCGGCTGACGAGCCTCCGGTAGCTAAGCAATCCGGAGTCTCACCTAGGTCGTCTTCCCACAGGAGTCTCTGTATATTTCTTACGCTTTGAAGTCGTACCTGCGGAAAGCGTCGTCTGCAATGGAAATCAAACAGCGCAACATTAGGATTTTACACCAAATATATTAATTATGAATTGATTCAATGAGTTAAATTACTTCTATTAATGAAAAGTAAAAACCGAACAACATCAAATGATGGTTCGGTTTTAATCTTTCTGCTATTTTTTTGTCTTGATTTTACCCGTCCACTTTTTAAATCCACCCTTAAGCTGATAGATTTCTTTGTAGCCTTTTTTATGAAGTAATTGAGCTGCTCTTGCTGAACGTGAACTTCCTTGGCAATATAAATAAATTGGTTTATCTTTACGCATTTCTACAAGACGTTGTTTCATTTGAGTCATTGGGATATTTCTTGCTCCTAAAATATGACCTCTATCAAATTCTTGAGGCTCTCTAACATCAATTAATTGTGCTTTTCGATATCCTTCACGAAATTGATCTTCGGTTAATACTTTTAAATAATTCTTCTGTCTATAATATCGGAATAGACTCACCGCTAATAAAACGACTAATGCTATAATTAAAATTTCCATTCTAGGTCCCCCGTAATTCTAGTCTACATTATCATTATATGGGTAGAGCGTCTATTTTTCAAAGTTTTTATTTAAAAGGAAAGAATTTGGACTTCATATCTTTTAGTAGACAGAAACGACCACGTCCTATGCAAGCGTCGAGAAACTAGAAGACTTCAGGAAATCGCACTACACCATCGGTTTGTCACCTCTCCGTGATTAACTCAATAGTCCTAAAAAATAGGATACACTCGCTATGTTTCTAACGGCCGGTCGCATTTTGTGTTTCTTGAATAAAAACTTGAGTCTGACCCAACAATCATGTATGCTCATAGTATAGAAAAGAAAAAATGTTGCCTGTGATAAAAAATATTTTCACCTATTTAAGGAGCGCGTTTTATGCCTACACCTAGTATGGAAGATTACATTGAAATAATATATAACTTAATTGAATCAAAAGGATACGCTCGTGTTTCAGCAATTGCTGAGGCCTTGGATGTTCATCCGTCTTCTGTCACAAAAATGGTACAAAAACTAGATAAGGATCAGTATCTTGATTACGAAAAGTACCGTGGTTTTGTATTAACTACTAAAGGTAAGAAAATTGGAGAACGTCTAGTATTTCGTCACGAATTATTAGAAGAGTTTTTAGAAATAATTGGAGTAAATGATGAAAATATATATGAAGATGTTGAAGGAATTGAACACCATCTAAGTTGGAACTCTATTGACCGTATTGGGGACCTTGTAAATTATTTTAAAAAAGATGATTCACGCGTAAAAGATTTAAAAAAGGTAATTAAAGAAAGTGACCAGCAAGTAAACGAGGTAACAGAAAATTAATAAATGAGAGCCGAACTTTTAGAGAGGATGTTCCTTATAATAGTTCGGTTTTTAAATTTACAGAAAAATCTGTTCGATATTATCATACTTTATACTTGTTTATTGGAATAACTCTTAACATCTGTGCTTATATATGAAGTAACAACTGTATGGAGAGATGTTATGAATATAGATGGTGTTTTTTCTGGAGGAGGAGTAAAGGCTTTTGCGTATGTAGGTGTCTTAGAAACCTTTAAGGAACATCATATTGAATTCGAACGAGTTGCAGGAACATCTGCTGGAGCAATTATTGCTTCAATGATTGCAGCAAGATACTCAATGGAAGAAATTAAAGAGCTTGTAAATGAATTAGATCTTTCTTCTTTAGCAGATCCACCTTTGCTTACAAAGTTCTTACCGCTGACAAAATGGTTTTTTCTATATTTCCAGCTTGGAATTAATAAAGGAGATAAACTTGAAGCTTGGTTGATGGAGGTTTTAGAACGGAAACACATTAAAACCTTTTCTGATATTAAAGAAGGTTATTTAAAAGTTGTTGTGAGTGATTTATCCTTAGGGAAATTAGTAGTGATTCCTGATGATTTAGAAAGAGTTTATGGTATAAAGCCTGAATATTTCCCTGTTTCGAAAGCTGTACGAATGAGTGCGGGTTTCCCGTATTTCTTTATGCCCAAGAGAGTACCTGGAAGGTATAAACAAAAAAGTATTGTTGTTGATGGAGGATTACTCAGTAACTTTCCAATGTGGATTTTTGATCAACCTACAAATAAACCACTTCGGCCGTTATTAGGTGTGAAATTAACCGAAATAACACAAGAGATTGGTCCAAGAAAGATTGATAATGCAATTGGTATGTTTCAAGCTCTCTTTTCGACTATGAAACAGGCGCATGATTCTAGATATATTTCTACTAGCGACAAGAAGAATATCATTTTTGTACCTGTTGAAGGAACAGCAGCCATGAATTTCTCATTAACAGAAGAAGCGAGACAAAAATTAATTATTTCCGGAAGAAATAGTACAGAAAAATTCTTGAAAAAATGGCATGGATAACACTCAACAAAAAAAGAACCGCTCAATATGAAGCGCGGTTCTTTTTTTTCGATTTACTTCCTTCAATTACACGTAAGTGACTTGCTTTTTTTGTTCGTTTCTTTTTATGTGTTGCTTTTTTTGGTATAGGAGAAGAGGTAGAATTATATTTAGTCTTCGATTGCTTCACTGCTTGTTTATACTTTTTTCGATCTTCCGTATTTGTTGGGGAATTACGCCTAACAAAAAAGTAGTAAAGTAAACCAAAAATTGCTGCTCCGATTACAATGGTAACTAATATTCTAGAAAGGAATGAAATTGTATTCCCGAATAATTGTGAAAAAAGCCCAACGGCGGCTAATCCAATTATAATATACACCAATATAGTCATAGATTTATTTCTCATTTACACCCCTCCTAATCAATTTATACATACAGAGACTTATACATAAGTTGGTTGCAATTAATTACATTCCTTACTTAGAATTTTTCTACTCGTTTTAAGTAAGGTTAGTAAACAGATATCTTCTTTTAATGATATACCAATTTCCGATATTTGAACACGATTTGTATGATCAGATGAATCATTATTGATACTATATTCTTCCCTATACATTATTATTTATGCAATGATTGATTGTCTTTATAGTAAAGATTTTTAGTATAAAATGTGATAGTTCACCATCGATTGGCAATACTAATCGATGGAGGTGTAACTACATGAGTTCTGGGAAACAAAATCATTCCAATCAAAATGAGGATCGGCTCACATTACTTGCAAGATCGTTATTAACTGGATTTATCGGCGGTATTCTATGGAGTTTAATAGCTAGTATATTTTATTACTTTAATTTCATGGAGGTATCACCTAAATCGTTATTATTAACTTCTTGGGTTAATGCTAGTTGGACAGATAGCTGGTTAGGGAACTTTTTCACAATTATTATAGCAGGTATAGTATCTGTAGCTATTGCATTTCTTTACTATATATTGTTAAAGAAAGTCTATTCATTATGGGTAAGTATTATATTTGGAATAGCTGTATGGGCAATCGTATTCTTTGTACTTCAACCACTTTTTCCAAATGTTCCACACCTAACTGAATTATCGTTAAATACATGGGTTACAACAATATGTGTGTTTATTTTATACGGTACGTTTGTAGGTTACTCAATATCTTATAATTATGAAGACTGGCAAAAGGCAAAGCATCCTCAGTCAGAAAGCTCCCAATAATTATTCAAACTATTGATTTTGTGTTAAACTAAAATACAAAAATAGATAGTTTTCTGACTACATAGGAGGATGGGAGAATTGACTAAAGTAGAACAATTAAGAAGTCGTATGGAAGAACATAATGTTGAAGCTATAATCATTAATAGTCCGTATAACAGACGGTATATTACAGGTTTTACTGGGAGTGCGGGTACTGCTTTGATTACTGCGAATAAAGCAGTATTTATCACAGATTTTAGATATACAGAACAAGCTTCTTCTCAAGCCTCAGGTTTTGATATCGTAGAACATAAAGGTGGAATAGCAAAGGAAGTTAGTAAATTAGTTAGTGAAAATAATGTAAAAAGATTAGGGTTTGAAAAGGATTATACAACATACTCAGAGTATTTATCTTACCAAGAATCTTTTTCTGCTGAACTTGTTCCTGTAAGTGGCTGGATTGAAGAATTGCGCATGTTCAAAACACCGGATGAATTAGAAGTGATGAAAAAAGCTGCTAAAATTGCCGATGATGCATTTTCTCATATTCAAAACTATATCAAACCTGGGGTGCCTGAAATTGAGATTTCAAACGAATTGGAATTCTTTATGCGTCGTCAAGGGGCAACTTCTTCTAGTTTTGACACCATTGTAGCATCTGGACATCGATCTGCCTTGCCGCATGGTGTTGCTTCCGATAAAAAAATCGCATCTGGTGAACTTGTTACTTTAGATTTTGGTGCCTTGTATAATGGTTATTGTTCCGATATTACTCGAACGGTAGCAGTAGGAGAAATATCTGTCGAACTAAAGCAAATATATGATATAGTATTAGAGGCGAACCTTCGTGGAGTGAAAGGTACAAGACCAGGAATTACTGGTAAAGAAGCTGACAGTCTCACAAGAGATTATATTTCAGAGAAGGGTTACGGAGAGCAATTTGGACATTCTACAGGACATGGACTTGGATTAGAGGTTCATGAGAGCCCTGGATTATCTTACCGATCTGATATAATTTTAAAACCTGGAATGGTAGTCACCGTAGAACCAGGGATATACGTACAAGGACTTGGAGGTTGTCGTATCGAGGATGATATCGTGATAACCGATACAGGAAACGAGCGGTTAACTTTTGCTCCAAAAGAATTGATTCAGCTTTAATACCCATACATAGGGAGGAACAAGAATGATTTCAGTAAATGATTTTAAGACAGGACTTACAGTTGAAGTAGACAATGATATCTGGCAAGTCATCGAATTTCAACATGTGAAGCCAGGAAAAGGTGCTGCTTTTGTAAGATCTAAACTACGCAATTTACGAAGCGGTAATATTCAAGAAAAAACGTTCCGTGCAGGTGAAAAAGTTGCCAAAGCACATATAGAAAATCGTAAAATGCAGTACCTTTATGCTTCTGGAGATGCACATGCATTTATGGATACGAATACGTATGACCAAATAGAAATCCCAGGTAAACAAATCCAAGAACAGTTAAAATTTATCAAAGAGAATATGGAAGTTTCTATCATTAGCTATGAGAATGAGATTCTAGGTGTAGATCTACCAAATAATGTTGAACTAACAGTAACGGAAACAGAACCTGGTATTAAAGGAGATACTGCGAGTGGTGGATCCAAACCCGCAACACTTGAAACAGGATTGATTGTTCAAGTTCCATTCTTTGTAAACGAGGGTGATGTATTAGTTATCAACACATCCGACGGTAAATACGTATCTAGAGCTTAAGTATATATCTTCTAAAGCCTTAAAAAGTCTTAATGACTTTTTAAGGCTTTTTTTAGTCCATATAAAACAAGGTTACTTCCAATTGGTCATATTATATCTTCTATCACATACATTTAGTATAAAGATTATGTAGAGATGAGGAAATATTATGGACAAGATCTTACGACTCTTCCCTATACATTTACAGCGCTGTATAAAAGAAAAAATTATCCATAATGAAGAAGAACTTCAAGAAATTAGAATTCGAATAGGAAGACCTATCGAATTGATATTTGATAAAGACACAAAGTGGCTTAAAGATACAATACCTCAAAAAAGTGATGGCAATTATTTATTAAATCAAATAAGTGAATACTCTCTATATCGCATGGAAGATGAACTACGATCAGGATATATAACCATAGAAGGTGGTCATAGAATTGGAATTGCTGGTAGGGTAAATACTTCAGGAAAAGGTGTCAAGGCATTACAGCATATATCCTGTTTTAATATCCGTATTGCAAAGGAAAAACGGAATGCTGCAATAGAGGTGTTTCGATATATTAACCAAAATAACTACTATTTTAATACCATGGTTATTGGTCCCCCACAATCCGGAAAAACAACAATGATTCGTGATTTAACCAGGATGATTGCAACGATAGATCAACCGATGAATAGGTCAAAAAAGGTTGGAATAGTGGATGAAAGGTCTGAAATTGCTGCGTCATTACAAGGTATTCCTCAACATGATGTAGGAACTCGGACTGATGTTATGGATGCCTGTCCAAAGGCAGAAGGAATGATGATGCTGGTCCGTTCGATGTCACCAGATATTATTGTTGTCGATGAAATCGGGACCGATCATGATGTAGATGCATTATTAGAAGCTATTCATACTGGTGTAACCATTATTTGTACCGCTCACGCCAACCAATGGGATGATTTAAATAGTCGACCATCTATGCAAAAGTTAATCGAACAGCAGGTATTTGAACGATATATTTTACTGGGAAAAGGGACAAACATTGGTAAGATACAAAAAGTTTATAATTCTGCTGGTGATGAAATTAAATTGTCAAAGAGGAGTCCTATACATGAAGTGGATTGGAGCACTGCTTTTAATCGGGACAGCAACCACCATCGGATTTGAATGGAGTAATGGACTGAAGCAACGACCAAAACATATACGACAAGTGATTAATGCTTTACAAGTATTAGAAGCAGAAATGGTATATAGTCAAGTTTCATTACAAGCTGCTTTTTTAATTATTTCCAAAAAAAGTCCTGAGCCGATTCGTTTGTTTTTTCAAGGTATGGCTAAACAAATGGATAAAATACCATTTGATTTTGATCAAATTTGGGAAAAACAAGTAAGTCTATTACTAAAAAATTCTGCATTGCAATCTAGTGATGAAGAAATCTTACTTCAATTTGGAAAATCGTTAGGACAACACGATATTGAACAACAACAAAAGCATATCCATCTAACAAAAGTTTATTTAGAAACCCAGTTGAGTGAAGCACAAGATGCTTATCAACATTATGGAAAGTTATCTAAAACACTAGGGATTCTATGTGGCCTGTTTTTAGTATTGCTATTTATTTAAGTTATCATCATATCTCGATGGGTGGGAAGAAAGGGGCAAATGCATGTTTTTAGACGCATCGATACTATTCCAAATTGCAGGGATTGGAATAATAGTAGCACTCATTCATACAATCTTGAAACAAATGGGTAAAGAAGAAATTGCTCAGTTTGCGACATTAATCGGTTTTATCATTGTCCTTGTTATTGTCGTAAATGGACTATCAGATTTATTCCAACAAATTAAATCGGTATTTTTATTCTAAGGGGCTTTCTAATGGATATACTCCAAATTGTATTATTAGGTGTTGTGGCAGCAATTCTTTACATTTTACTAAAAGAAGTTAATAAATCACTTGCATTTTTCTTAATTTTAATTACAGGGATCATTATATTTTTTTCCGTAATTCAACAAATTCAAATTATTTTCGAAACAATTCGTTCCTTAGGAAATCAGGCGAATATCCAAACGCTCTATCTGAATACGATTTTAAAAATTATTGGCATTTCATATATTGCAGAAATAGGATCACATCTTACAAAGGACGCAGGGCTAGATTCGGTATCAAAGTATATTGAACTAGCAGGGAAGATATTTATATTGTTATTAGCAGTTCCTATCATAACTACAGTTATTGAAGCAATTGTTGGCTTTTTACCAAATGTCTAAAAATATCAAGCCTGAAGGGAGCAATTGAAGTGAATGAAGTATTCAACAGGAATTCGTGTGATTCTCTTCACTATATTGTTTATGTTTATTGGACAAGCTCCTATTTCTGCTGAACCAATCCCGACTATAGAATTAAAGGATGCATTACTAGATGAAATATCAATAGAGGGGGTTCAAACCTATTGGGAGGAAATTGTCGATGAATATGGACAAGCTATACCAGATTTAGAAAAAACAAGTTTTTACGAATTTATAAAAGATATAAACTCTTTTTCTATCAAGGATATCCTTACACAATTCCTGCATTACCTTTTTCACGAGTTGATTCTAAATGGAAAATTATTAGGTAGTTTGCTTATGCTTACTTTATTTGCTGTTATTTTACAATCGATGCAATCCGCATTTGAAAAGACAACAGTTAGTCGAGTGGCCTATTTCGTTATATTCTTAGTATTAATTTTTCTAGTGTTGAATAGTTTTTATTTAGCAACCTCCTATACAAAAGAAGCGATTGATACCATGAAAGGTTTTATGATTGCACTACTACCACTTGTTTTAGGAATGATGGCTAGTTTTGGAAATGTTGTTTCGATATCCTTCTTTCATCCCATAATTATTTTTCTGATTAATTTTAGTGGTGTCTTTATTTCAGTATTTGTTTTGCCACTATTATTCTTGGCGGCGATGCTAGTTATTATTAGTGGTTTAAATGAAAATTACAAAGTTACTCATTTAGCCAATCTTTTTAAATCTGTAGCTTTAGGTACACTCGGGGTATTTCTGACTATTTTTTTAGGCGTTATTTCTGTCCAAGGAACCGCATCAGCCATTCAAGATGGGGTTGCAATGAAAACTGCAAAATTCGTTACCGGTAATTTTATTCCTGTTGTTGGTCGCACATTTACTGACGCAGCAGATACCATTTTGAGTGCATCATTAATTTTAAAAAATGCGTTAGGGATTGCTGGTCTAGTAGTTATATTATTTATTGTTGCATTTCCTGCAATAAAAGTTGCTGCTATAGCGTTAATTTATAAGATTGCTGCTGCTGTATTACAACCGATCGGCGGTGGGCCAATTGTACAAGCATTAAATACAATCAGTACGTACATCCTTTACATTCTCGCTTGTTTATTAGCCGTATCACTTATGTTTCTCTTGGCAATTGTAATTATTGTGGCGGCCAGTAACCTTACCATACTTTTACGATAGGGAGATAGAATCAATGAATATACTAATCGATTGGGTAACTCAAATTATCATATTTATTATAATAGCATCTATCATTGATTTACTTATTCCTGCAAATGATCTTAAAAAATATGTTCGTTTAGTAACCGGATTGGTATTAATTTTAATTATTTTACAACCAGTTTTTCACTTGTTCAATACAGATATAGATACTGTCATATCAAGTTCTATCAGTGAAATGGAACAACAATATAATTCAACTGATTCTTTAGAAAATCAGATAGAATTTCAAAAAAATGAAATAGAAGCGAGTCAAGATGCATATATTTTAGAACAAATGGCTGTCCAATTGGAAAATGTTGCCGAGGACCCCTTAAAGGAGGAATATAACATGATGGTAGAAGACATCGAATTCCGATTTACAGAGAAGAGTGAAGTTACCTTTGAGGATCTTACAGAAGTCATTGTATTTATTAAAGAAGCTGAACAAGGGGAGGGAGCGGTGGATACAGTTGAAGATGTGGTAATTGATTCAAATTCGGAGAAAACACCTCCGAAGATGGATTTTTCGGAAATGGAGATGCTTCTTATGGAATTATGGGAAATTACTGATAAAAAAGTAACCGTTTATTGGGAGGGAGGGACATCTTGAAAAATAAAATAGATTCTTTTTTCAGGCCGAACAATGAACAAAATGATAAGGAAAATAAGGACAAGAAGCCATCTAAGAAAATTGGTTATTTAATAATATTAGGTTTAACAGGATTGTTACTGCTTTTTATAAGTAATATGTTCTCATCGAGTGAAGAACCAGAAATCAGTCAAGAACCACCAAGCGACCAATCAGAACCAACCGGAGGAGAAGAAGAAATGGCGGGGACTGATATTTCAGAATTGGAACAAGAGTTGTCTGGTCAATTGGCCACGATGCTCAACAAAATACAAGGTGTGAATGATGCTGAAGTAATGGTAAACCTTGATGCGACAAGTGAACAAATTTATGAAAAGAATCAAACGAGAGGTCAACAAACTACAGATGAGACAGATCAAAATGGTGGCTCTAGAGTAGTTGAAGATCAAACTGAAGAGAGTCAAGTAGTTTTGTTTCGTAGTGGTGATCAAGAAATACCACTACTTGTACAAACAAAACAACCAGAGGTTAGAGGAGTATTCGTTGTTGCAAAAGGGGCTGAAACACCATCTTTAAAAAATCAAGTAATAGAAGCAGTTTCACGTGTACTTGATGTCCCTACGCATAAAATTTCAGTAATGCCAAAAAATTAAGGAGGAATTTATATGTTAAAAAAACAAACTGTATGGTTATTAACAATGCTTAGTCTAATGGTTGTTCTTAGTGTTTTCTACATCTTCTCTCCAAATGGTGACGATTTAGCTTTTATTGATGATGGACAAGGTGGTTCAGAGGAAACAACTGCTCCTACAGATGGAGAGGAAAATGCTGAAATAGAAAGTACTAATAATGTTGGAAGTGATGAAGTATTTACAACTATTCGAATGGAAGTTCAAGATGAGCGAAGTAAGCAAAAGAGTCGTTTAACAGATGTAGTAGCTTCGGGATCTTCTAGTGCGGAAGAGAAAGATGAAGCATTAAAAGAAATTGATCAATTAGAAGAATTATCCTCAAAAGAGAATATTTTACAAGAACAAATACTAGGTGCAACTGGTTATGAAGATGTTCTTGTTCGCACAGATGGTGATAAAGTTCATGTACATGTAAAAGTGGAAGAACTATCAGACGAAGAAGCTGTAAATATTATGCAAATGGTTCGAGATGAATTTGGTAGGGATATTACGACTGAAGTTAATTTCCAACCTACCACAGGAGAATAATTGTAAGATTTTTAGCTCTAGCTAATCGACGGATGTTTTCTTCCGTCGTTTTTTTATGGTTATATATAATTATTTATCCGCATAAAGGACACGTGGATTCCTTCATGGCAAAGCATTTTTATTACTGATATAATTAAGTTAAATTGTTAGAAAATATAGATTTACTTGATGTTTACCCTGATTGTATCGTAATATACTAAGAGGTAATATTAGTACCTAATCGTAAAAGCTTGAACAAAAGATGTAGATAAAATACAAGCGAGGAGTGCCGGTTATGTTAAATGTAGAAGAGTTAAGGGAAATAATTAGAATGGTCGATGAATCATCTATAACAGAATTTTCATATGAAACAAATGGGACAAATATATCGATGAAAAAGTTTAGTAATCAACAAAAAGTATCACAGCCAAGTCCTACTATAACAGAAGTTACTAGTCAACCAACTGTGGAGAGAGAACCGCAAATGAGAGCTCAAGAAACGAAAGAGGCAACAAAAGAATCATCAAGTGCTCAAGTAGATTATGATTATGAAATTACTTCACCGATGGTTGGTACATTTTATTCCGCTTCATCACCGGAGAAAGATGCTTTTGTGAACAAGGGAACAAAAGTGGATCCTAGCAGTGTTGTTTGTATTGTCGAAGCAATGAAACTGTTTAATGAAATCGAAGCAGAAGTATCAGGAGAAATCGTGGAAATATTGGTTGAGAATGGAGAACTCGTTGAGTATGGACAACCATTATTCAGAGTAAAGAAGTAAGGGGATGGAATAATTGATTAAGAAGCTATTAATAGCTAATAGAGGGGAAATCGCGGTTCGTATTATTCGTGCTTGTAAAGAAATGAATATCGAAACGGTTGCCATATACTCAGAAGCCGATAGCGAATCTCTACATGTACAATTAGCCGACGAAGCATATTGTATTGGTCCAAAATTAAGTAAAGACAGCTATTTAAATATAACGAATATCATGAGTGTAGCCACATTAACAGGAGTTGATGCTATTCATCCAGGATATGGTTTTTTAGCTGAAAATGCTGATTTTGCAGAGATATGCAGAGCCTGTAATATCACTTTTGTTGGCCCTACTCCAAAAGCAATTCAACAAATGGGAATCAAAGATGTTGCAAAAGAAACAATGAAAAATGCCAATGTACCCGTTGTTCCAGGTTCAGAAGGTATTGTCGATACAATAGAAGATGCAATCGAAGTGGCTAATGATATTGGCTATCCTGTTATTATCAAAGCTACTGCTGGTGGTGGCGGAAAAGGAATTCGTGTTGCTCATAACGAAGAAGACCTTGTCAAAGGAATGGAGATAACGCAAAAAGAAGCAGAAACAGCTTTTGGAAATCCAGGAGTTTACTTGGAGAAATTCATTGAAGATTTTCGTCATGTTGAAATTCAAATACTTGCTGACACTCATGGTAATGTTGTTCATCTTGGTGAAAGAGATTGCTCAATTCAACGAAGGCTACAGAAATTAATTGAAGAATCACCTTCTCCTGCACTAAATGAATCCATTCGTGCTAAAATGGGAGAAGCATCTGTAAAAGCAGCTAAAGCAGTAGAATATGTTGGTGCTGGTACCATTGAGTATATTTTTGATAGGAAAACAAATGAGTTTTATTTTATGGAAATGAACACTAGAATACAGGTAGAGCACCCTGTAACTGAAATGGTAACGGGTATTGATTTAATTAAAGAACAAATTAATGTCGCAAATGGTGAAAAGCTATCTGTTGATCAGTCAGATATAACGATGGAAGGCTGGGCTATTGAATGTCGCATTAATGCAGAAAATCCATACCAAAACTTTATGCCATCTGCCGGTGAGATCGAAATGTATTTACCACCTGGTGGATTAGGAGTGAGGATTGATTCTGGTGCGTATAGTGGATATCGAATTCCACCATATTATGATTCGATGATTGCAAAGTTAATAACATACGCTTCAACTAGAGAAGAAGCAATTAGTAAGATGAAACGAGCATTAGATGAATTTGTTGTTGAAGGAGTCTTTACAACAATTCCTTTTCACTATCAAATTATGAATCACCCAATATTTCAAGAAGGTGATTTTAATACCAATTTCCTTACTGAATATCCGATTTTGCAAGAAACAGATGATTCCGAATAAGGAGTGAATGCAATGAGTGAACAACCATTATTAGAAGTAAGTGATCAAAATGAATTAGGGAAGGTAGAGATTGCACCTGAAGTATTAGAAGTAATTGCTGGAATAGCAGCTACGGAAATACCAGGAGTATATGCAATGAGAGGTAACTTTGCTTCAGGCGTTGCTGAACGTTTCGGAAAAAAATCACACAGTAAAGGTGTAAAAGTAGAATTAAAAGAAGACGGAGTTTCCATTGACATTTATGTTATTTTGAAATTTGGTCAACCTATTCCAAAAGTAGCGCAGGATTTACAAACGAATATTCGTCAAACCATCTTTTCTATGACAGCCATTGACTTACAAGAAATAAATGTTCATGTTGTCGGTATACACATGGAAGATGAAGTAGAAGATTCCGAGTAAATAGTCTATAAACACAGGTCATCCAAATATGACCTGTGTTTTTTATAAATAAGCTTAATAATTTTTATAAATTTCTTTCTTTTATGTTACAATTATACTTATTCAAAGATTGTTATGGGAGAAAGGTAATATGTCTGATTTTATAGTTAAGAAGCCATTGAATAATAATGTATTAATAGCTTTAGATAATTATCAAAATGAAGTGGTATTAATTGGTAGTGGTATAGGTTTTCATTATAAAAAGAATGATACTATCAAAGAAGAATTTGTTGAGAAATTATTTGTTTTACGAGATCAAGAACAACAAGATCAATACAAAAAAATAGTACCTCAGATAGATGATTATTTACTTCAAAAAATAATTGATTCCATTGATATGATTCAAAAAAGGTCTAGTGAAATATTAAATGAACAAGTCCATGTTGCTTTAACGGACCACCTTTTATTTGCAATTAATCGTTTAGAGAAAGGGATGGCAATTATAAATCCATTCTTATCTGAAACGAAAATCCTTTATCCTTTCGAATTTGAAATTGCCGCAGATATTGTTGATTTTTTAAACCAACAATTAGAGATTAGTTTACCGGATGGAGAAATTGGTTTTATTGCGTTACATGTACATAGTGCTATTTACAATAAAAAAATATCAGACGTTAATCGATACTCTCAATTAATTACACAATTAATTGATCTAATTGAGAGTAAATTAAATATTGAGATTGACCGAGCAGGTATTGAATATATCCGATTGGTTCGTCATATCCGATATACCATTGATCGATTGGTAAAAGGAGAAGTTGTACAAGAACCAAAAAAAATTGCAGAGTTACTGAAAACGGAATATCCAATATGTTATAATTTGAGCTGGAAATTAATGAAAATTATGCAACAAACAATTAAAAAACCAGTATATGAGGCAGAAGCTGTTTATTTAACGATGCATTTACAACGTCTTTATCAAAAATATGAATAGATAGATGAAGTGCTACTGATACAATGAGGCATGAGTAAATACATGCACAATCGTTAAGTTAACCAACTTAACAATTGTTTGCAATTGATGCTCATGCTTTTTTATGTTTTACCGTACTTGCTAGAGGGGCGATAAAAATGTTTAAGAAAGTATTTGGTGTATTACAAAAAATAGGAAAAGCTCTTATGTTACCAGTTGCATTGTTGCCAGTTGCTGGCTTATTACTAGGTATTGGGAATGCATTACAACAGGATACGATGTTAGAGTACCTTCCTTTTCTTCAAATGGATTGGATTCAGCTAGTTGCCACCGTAATGGAAGATGCAGGTGGTATTATCTTTGATAACTTACCATTACTATTTGCCATTGGTGTTTCTATAGGGTTAGCAAGTGATGGTGCGGCTGGATTAGCTGCATTAGTTGGTTATCTGGTTTTAAATCAAGTGATGGGATCTTGGATTGGTGTAACTTCTAAAATGATTGAATCTGATCCAAGTTTTGCTACTGTTTTAGGTATCCCAACTTTACAAACAGGAGTATTTGGTGGAATTATTGTCGGTCTGATTGCTGCATTTTGTTACAATCGATTTCACGATATTCGGATGCCATCTTTCTTAGGATTTTTTGCTGGGAAACGATTTGTTCCAATAGCTACTGCTGGAGCTTCATTTGTTATAGGCATATTGTTAATGTTTATTTGGCCCCCGGTACAAGAAGCTATGAATGGTGCCTCTTATTGGCTAATCGAAGAGGGAACGTATGTAGCAGTGTTTTTATTTGGATTAATTAAGCGATTATTAATTCCGTTTGGACTTCATCACATTTTTCATGCGCCTTTTTGGTATGAATTTGGATCTTATACGACTGAAGCAGGTAATATTGTGCGGGGGGATATGACAATTTTCTTTGCACAATTAAAAGATGGAGTGGAATTCACAGCTGGAAACTTTATGGCTGGAGAATTTCCAATTATGATGTTTGGTTTACCGGCTGCAGCTTTAGCGATGTATCATGCTGCTAAACCAGCTAAAAAGAAATTAGTTGCTGGGTTACTTATTTCAGGTGCACTTACTTCTTTCTTAACAGGAATTACAGAACCTCTTGAATTTTCATTTATGTTTGTATCACCATTATTGTTTCTGCTCCATGCAATTTTAGATGGTTTATCCTTTGTTCTAATGACTTTCTTTCATGTAAATATAGGGTATACTTTCTCAGGGGGAGCAATTGACTTTGTTCTTTTCGGTATTTTACCTGGACAGGAACCTTGGTGGATAGCAATTATACTTGGGTTAATCTTTGCGGTAATATACTATTTTCTATTCCGTTTCTTTATTAAGAAGTTTAACCTATTAACTCCAGGGAGAGAAGATTCTGATGAAAATATCTATAGTACAAGTTCTGAGAATAATGAGTTAGCATATGAAGTATTAGAAGCAATAGGTGGACTACATAATATTACGCATTTGGATGCTTGTATTACCAGATTACGCGTATCTGTTGATTCTATTGAGCAAGTTAATAAAAACAAATTAAAACAATTAGGAGCATCAGGTGTCTTAGAAGTGGGAAATAATATACAAGCAATTTTTGGACCTCGCTCCGAAACGATCAAAGGACAAATACAAGATATAGTTTTAGGTAAGACACCTCAACCAGAAGTAAATACTAGAGGTACATACGAGGAGAATGTTGGTTCAATGAATGATGAAACATTTGTATCACCATTAACTGGTCAATTGATACCAATAACGGATGTTTCTGATCCAGTGTTCTCTGGTAAAATGATGGGCGAGGGTTTTGCAATTATTCCTAAAGAAGGAACGATTGTTTCTCCTGTAGGTGGAAAAATCATTAATATTTTTCCGACCAATCATGCAATTGGTGTACAATCAAATTCAGGAAAAGAAATATTAATTCATGTCGGATTGGATACAGTAAATTTAAAAGGAAATGGATTCAATATGTTAGTTAATGAGAACCAATTTGTTGAAGCTGGACAGCCATTATTAAAAGTAAATCTAGACTATTTAGAAAAACAAGGATTTTCAACAGTAACTCCAGTTGTATTTACAAACATACATGATTCAGTATACGTAAAAATACAAGAGAAAAATGTTGAAAAAGGTCAATCCGATATTCTAACCTTCAAAAGGGTACAATAAGAGTCGTCTAAGTAAAATATCTTTTACTTACGGCTTTCTTTTTGTTCACTAAAAAATGATCGGATATGCTAAAATCGTATATATGATATGGTTGAATCCTAGCCAAGCAAAAGAGAAACGTGTTATTATTTTAACAGTATATGAAGGAATTAGAAGGAGTCAAAATAGAATGAATCGACACAAAGCAAGAGAAAAAGCTTTTCAGGTCTTATTTCAGCTAGACATTAATGAGACGGAATTAGAAGACGTAATGGAAACTCTAAAAGAAAAGGAAAGAAACGATGTGTTCTTGAGATCGTTAGTTGAGGGAGTTATACAGCATAAAATCGTAATTGATGGGAAGATCTCAGCACATTTAGAAAAATGGACAATAGATCGGATAGCTTCTGTGGAAAGAACGATACTTCGAATGGCTATTTTAGAAATAATGTACATCGATGATATTCCGCAAAATGTTTCTATTAACGAAGCAATCGAACTGGCACATACATTTGGGGATGAACAATCGGGGAAATTTGTGAATGGTGTATTATCAAAAATTATTGCATAAGGGAGAGAAAAACCAATGACTACGTTGTTAAATGGCAAAGAATTATCTGAAGAATTAAAGCAAAAAATGAAAATAGAAGTAGATGAATTAAAAGAAAAAGGTCTGACTCCACATTTAACAGTAATATTGGTTGGAGATAACCCTGCTTCCAAATCCTATGTAAGAGGAAAAGAAAAAGCCTGTGCGGTGACAGGGATTTCTTCTAATTTAATTGAACTGCCTGATGATACTACTGAAGAGGAACTGTTAAGTATCATTGATGAACAAAATAACGACGATAGTGTTCATGGCATTTTAGTTCAGTTACCATTACCAGATCAAATGGACGAACAGAAGATTATACATGCAATTTCTCCTGCGAAAGATGTAGATGGATTTCATCCTATTAATGTTGGAAAAATGATGACGGGTGAAGATACATTTATACCATGTACTCCGTACGGTATTTTAACGATGTTGCAATCAAAAGATATCTCTCTTGAAGGAAAGCATGCTGTTATTATAGGCAGAAGTAATATTGTTGGAAAACCAATTGGATTGCTTTTACTACAGGAAAATGCAACAGTTACGTATACGCACTCACGTACAAAGAACTTGCAAGAAATTACAAAACAGGCAGATATACTAATTGTTGCGATGGGACGAGCTCATGCAATTAATGCTGATTATATTAAAAAAGATGCGGTTGTAATTGATGTAGGCATTAATCGTAAGGATGATGGAAAACTTACTGGAGACGTAGATTTTGAAAGTGCAAAAGAGAAAGCATCTTTCATAACTCCTGTACCACGTGGTGTTGGTCCAATGACGATAACCATGCTATTAAAAAACACAATTAAAGCTGCAAAAGGATTGAATCACGTTGAAAGATAAATATTTGACGGTAACAGCCTTGACTAAATATGTAAAAAGGAAAATGGACTCTGATCCACATTTGCGTGATATTTGGTTACGAGGGGAAATTTCAAATTTTAAGCACCATAGTCGAGGCCACATGTATTTGACGATAAAAGATGATTCTGCTCGTGTTCAGGCGGTTATGTTTGCTTCCAGTAATCGTAAGTTACTCTTTCATCCTGAAAATGGAATGAACGTCCTTATTCGTGGTGAAATAAGTGTATTTGAAGCTTATGGTCAATATCAGTTGTATATTCATGAAATGGAGCCTGACGGAATCGGTTCATTGTATCAAGCATTTGAACAATTAAAAGCAAGATTACATAAACAAGGATATTTTGCAGAGGAATATAAAAAATCAATTCCTCGTTATCCAAAAAGTATTGCCGTGATCACTTCTCCAACTGGTGCAGCAATCAAGGATATTCTCATAACAATGAAACGCCGTTATCCTTCTGTAAAAATAACGGTTTTTCCAGTACTTGTTCAAGGAAATCAAGCTCCAGCATCTATCGTTCGAGCCATACACCAAGCAGACGATCTATCGTACGATGTTATTATTGTTGGGAGAGGCGGAGGATCGATTGAAGAATTGTGGAGTTTTAATGAAGAGGAAGTTGCAAAAGCAATTTTTGAATCGAAAACGCCAATTATATCCGCTGTTGGACATGAAACAGATACAACGATAAGCGATTTTGTAGCTGATTTACGTGCTCCTACACCAACTGCAGCCGGAGAATTAGCAGTACCTTCCCAGATCGAACTTATGGATAAAATAGAGATACAAAAAAGGCAGTTAGCACAGCAGTTAAAGCAATATATTAATCAGAACAAAACAAGACTTCGTCAATTAAGCCAAACCTATGCGTTTAAATATCCGCATCAATTAGTAAAGCAAAAGGAACAACAATTAGATTCAACCATGGATAATCTTCAACGAATAATGAAAACAAAAGTTTCTGATGACAAATTAACACATGATCACTTAAAAAAAAGACTATCCAGTCAACATCCACAAAGGGAACTTAAATTAGCTCTTGATAAATTACGTCAATTACACTCCCTTCAAAATAAGACGATGAATAATTATCTTGAACAACACTCTCAACGATTATATTCGCAAATAGATAAATTAAGTTTGGTTAACCCGTTAGAAATTATGAAAAGAGGATACGCATTACCAT
Source organism: Oceanobacillus kimchii X50 (assembly GCF_000340475.1). Lineage (NCBI taxonomy): Bacteria > Bacillati > Bacillota > Bacilli > Caryophanales > Bacillaceae > Oceanobacillus > Oceanobacillus kimchii. The sequence continues at coordinate 1,889,404 of NZ_CM001792.1, read as the reverse complement.
ATGATGAAAACGGGGAGTTAATAAAATCAGTTAAAAATGTGAATATAAATGATACGATACAATTAAAGGTTGCAGATGGTGAAGTGGTTGGAAAAGTATCCGAAATTAAGGAGGCGACAGAGAATGGCAACGAAGGATTTAACGTTTGAACAAGCCATAGAAAAATTAGAAGGAATCGTTTCTAAATTAGAAGAAGGAGACGTTCCACTCGAAAAAGCTATCGAATATTATCAAGAAGGTATGAATCTTTCTAAACTTTGTAGTGAAAAGTTGAACCATGTACAAGATAAAATGGTACAAATAATGAATGAACAGGGAGAATTAGAGCCTTTTGATATACAGGAGGATCCGTCGTCGTGAATGAAAACTTACAAAGATATTTGGATGAATATCGTGACAAACTAGAACAAACATATAATGCTTATTTTTCACAATTAGATATTCCAACCAATCTAAAAGACTCCATGTTATATTCGTTAAAAGCTGGTGGAAAGCGACTAAGACCGATATTAATGTTTGCTAGTTATGAGGTTTATGGAGAAACACTGGATAAAGTTATGTCTTCAGCAGTAGCATTAGAAATGATTCATACGTACTCGCTCATTCATGATGATTTACCAGCGATGGATGATGATGATTATCGCCGAGGTAAATTAACGAATCACAAACAATTTAATGAAGCTACAGCAATACTGGCTGGAGATGCATTACTAACATATAGTTTTCAATTGATTAGTTCGGACGCACTACTCTCTTCAGATGAGAAAGTTCAATTAATACGTATTTTATCTGAAGCAAGTGGACCTGCTGGGATGGTTGCTGGTCAAATACTGGATATGGAAGCAGAAAAACAAGCTGTTTCATTAGATGAAATGGAAGAAATTCATGCATTGAAGACCGGCGAGTTAATTCGATTTGCCATTTTTGCTGGTGCATATCTTGGTGGAGCAACAGACAATCAGTTAAAACATTTAACTGATTATGCCTATTATTTAGGGCTAATATTCCAAGTACAGGATGACATCTTGGATATTACTGGAGATATATCGAAAATTGGAAAACCTGTCGGTAGCGATGAACTAAATGAAAAGAGCACGTACCCGAAACTATTAGGATTAGATGGCGCTATCGAGCAGAAAAATCAATATGTAAAAAAAGCTTTTAAAAGTCTACATTTAGCTGGGGCAGATAATTCTTTACTTACCGAATTAACAAAGTATTTCAGCGAGCGAGATCATTAAAATGAAAAAGAAAAAAAGAGCTGATGAGTTACTTGTAGAACGAGAGTTAGTAGAGGATATTGAGAAAGCGAGAAGGTCTATTATGGCTGGAGTTGTTTATACAGAAAACGATAGAATAGATAAACCGGGAACTATTATTTCTAGTGAAACCCCGTTACGTGTAAAACATAAAGATAATCCCTATGTTGGTAGGGGCGGAAAAAAGTTAGACAAGGCATTGCAGGAATTTGATGTAAATGTATCTGGTAAATTGTTTATGGATGTTGGCTCATCCACGGGAGGGTTTACGGATTGTGCATTACAACATGGCGCAGTTAAAAGCTATGCAATTGATGTTGGGTACAATCAATTAGATTGGAAGCTTCGAAATGATAACCGTGTTATTGTAATGGAACGGACAAACTTTAAAGACGTTACACCTGAGTTATTAAATGAAGGTCTTCCTAATTTTGTATCTATAGATGTTTCATTTATCTCCTTAAAGCATATATTCCCAGTCCTTAATAAGATTCTACAACCAAATAGTGATATAATTGCACTAATAAAACCACAATTCGAGGCAAAACGTGAACAAGTAGGAGAAAAAGGAATTGTTCGTGATCCAGCGATACATCATGAAGTCTTAGATAAAGTGATAGTATACGCAAGGCAGAGCGGTTTTTCTTTGTTGAATTTAACTTACTCACCTATTACGGGTACAGAAGGAAATATTGAGTTTCTGCTACATTTAGGATGGGAAAAAGAATACAATATGGATGCGTCTATATCCTACGAACATGTTATAGAAGAAGCACATATGTATTTGAGTTAAGGAACTGAGGAGGTGTAATCATGAGTAAATTACAGCGGCATATTAAAATTAGAGAACTAATCACAGAGAATATAATTGAGACACAAGATGAATTAGTCGACTCCTTAAAAGCGTTAGATTTTAATGTTACTCAAGCAACCGTTTCACGCGATATTAAAGAACTACAATTAGTAAAAGTTCCTACAACAACGGGGCAATATAAATATAGTCTACCGGCAGACCAACGTTTCAATCCATTACAAAAGTTAAAACGACTTATTGTTGATACTTTTGTAAAAATTGAACATGCTAGTCATTTTATTATTCTTCACACATTACCTGGAAATGCGCATGCTGTTGGTGTATTAATTGATAATCTAGACTGGGAAGAGATTATGGGGACAATTTGTGGGGATGATACATGTTTAATCATTTGCAGAACTCCTGAACAAGCAGAAATGATTAAAAATCGCTTTATTGAAATGTTATAAGTTAGAAACAATGGGGTGGATAGAAAAGTGTTAACCGAATTATCAATTCAAGATTTTGCTATTATCGATGACATATCTATTACTTTTAATGATGGATTAACTGTATTAACAGGTGAAACTGGAGCAGGTAAATCCATTATAATTGATGCGATTCAATTGTTAGCAGGTGGGAGAGGATCGGTAGACTATGTTAGACATGGTACGAAAAAAGCAACAATTGAAGGATTGTTTTTTATTTCGAACAACCATCATCCTATATATCGTACAGGTAATGAATTTGGGATAGAAATACAAGATGAACAAGTAGTATTACAACGTATCATTACTTCTTCTGGTAAAAGTATTTGTCGTGTTAATGGCAAGTTAGTTACATTAGCAATATTACGTGAATTTGGGAAAACATTAATCGATATTCATAGCCAACACGAGACTCAGTCATTAATGGATGTTGACCATCATATTGACTTTCTAGATATGTACGATTATAAGGCAATTGAAGAGACAAAGACAGAATACAGGAAAATATATGATGCGCTTGAAACAGTAAAGCGTAAGTATCGCAAGCTAAATGATAATGAACAAGAGATGGCACAGAGACTTGATTTGTTACTATTCCAACAGCAGGAATTGGAGCAAGCACATTTACAGCCTGAAGAAGATAATGAAATAGAAGAAGAAATTCATCAGCTTGCAAATTATGAGAAACTTCATAAAGCATTAAATGATGCTTATTATGCCTTATATGGCGAACAACGTGGTCTTGATTTTGTTAAACAAGCCCAATTAGCATTGGACAGTAATCAAGATGTCGATCCTTTTATTACTGAAAAAAATGAAGAAATTGCAAACCATTTCTATGCTTTAGAGGAGTTAGCATATTCATTACGAAATCATTTAGATGAGCTTCAATATAATCCCGAACGATTAAATGAATTAGAGCAAAGAAAAGATGAATTAAATAAGTTAAAACGCAAATACGGAACGACAGTAGAAGAAATGTTAGCTTATTTAGCAAAAATTGATGAAGAAGTAGAACAGATTACAAATCGTGATACACATGTTAAGGCATTAGTTGCGGAAATAGAAGAACTGGAAAAAGATGCAATGTTAGAAGCCGAACAGCTTCATCATTTACGCAAATTGGCAGCAGAAAACTTGGTAAATGAGATACATCAAGAGCTGAAAGATTTATACTTAGAGAATGCATCATTTGCGATTGATTTTGAAGATGCCGCACCACTTAAGTTAACAAAAAAAGGGTATGATAAAGTCCGTTTTTTGATTTCGACGAATGTTGGTGAACCGTTAAAAGACCTGTCTAAAGTAGCATCAGGTGGAGAATTATCAAGATTTATGCTTGCACTTAAAAAGATATTTTCGAAACATCAAGGCATTACCAGTGTTATTTTCGACGAAGTGGATACGGGAGTAAGTGGACGGGTTGCGCAAGCTATTGCTGAAAAAATGCATCAAGTATCTATAGATTCTCAAGTTTTATGTATTACTCATCTTCCCCAAGTAGCGGCAATGGCAGATACACATAAGTTTATTCGTAAAAATGAAAAAGCGAATCGAACGTATACGAGTGTTCAGGAGTTAAATGAAAGTGAACAAATCGATGAATTGAGTCGCATGATAACAGGTACCAAACTTACTGATACTGCAAAAAATCATGCAAAAGAAATGCTTGAGCTTGCTTCAAACTTTAAAGTGAAAAATTAAAATAAATAGGATAAAATCAGCCAAAAACCGGAAAATAAACTTACCGGTTTTTTTATTTTACCTCGATTAACAAATATAACTAAACTTCTTATATGCATATAGCTGATACATCAAGCTATGTAAGCTATACAACCTCTTTTACAGGAAAAGATACACATTTCACATAGGTTGTTCCAGTTTAAAGATTTGTCGATTGCAGAAATTATAAGTACATAAAAAGAACAAATCGATGGTTGAAAGAGGAGAGTGATGACGTGCAAAATAGACCAAAAAACTTCATAAAGCGATTTGTACTATTTTTAGTAACTTCCTTTATACTTTCTTCTATGTTTATTTTTCCAGAAATGACCATAGCTGATCATATAGATTCAGAACTAGTCCAGTCGACTAGTGCAACGAAAGAAATTCAAAAAATCTTCCCTTATGCTGTTCCAGCACCAAAAAAGAATAATGAGGAAGAACCAATTCGAAATTTGCAGGATGTTAAAGTAATTCCTGGGGGACAGTCAATTGGAGTTCAACTAGAAACAAAAGGAGTTCTCGTAGTTGGTCATCATTTGGTAAATGGAAATAAAGGGGATATTTCACCAGGGGAAAAAGCAAAGATTAATGTAGGTGATGTTATCGTTAAAATAAATGGTGAACAAATTAAAGAAATGAATGACATTAAATCTTATGTAGAAGAAGCAGGGAAAAGTAAAAAAATGATGGATGTTACCGTAAAAAGAGGCAAAGATACAATTGACACGAAACTTGAGCCTGTATTAGATGAAAAAGAAAAACAATACAAAATAGGGCTTTATATTAGAGATTCAGCAGCTGGTATAGGTACGATGACATTTTATGATCCGGTAAGTGGAAAGTATGGTGCATTAGGTCATGTGATCTCTGATATGGATACAAAAAAACCAATCGAAATAGAAGATGGGTCCATTGTTCATTCTTCAGTAACTTCGATTGAAAAAGGAGATAATGGAATTCCTGGAGAAAAACAGGCAAGATTTGAAGAAGCGGACCATCGAATTGGTTCTATAAAAAGAAATACAGATTATGGGATATTTGGTGTGCTAGAGAAAGAAATTGACCATGAGAAATACAACAAACCTTTTCCGGTTGCATTATCACATGAAGTAGAGGAAGGACCAGCAAAAATTTTAACAGTCATAAATGGAGAAGAAATTGAGGAATTTGATATTGAAATTGTAAGTAGTGTGCCGCAAAATAATCCATCTACAAAAGGAATGGTTATTCAAATTACAGATCCAAAATTATTAAAAGAAACAGGTGGAATTGTTCAAGGAATGAGTGGAAGTCCAATCATTCAAAATGGAAAAGTAATTGGGGCAGTAACTCATGTTTTTGTAAATGATCCAACATCAGGTTACGGTGTTCATATTGAATGGATGTTGCAAGATGCAGATATTATACCGCACCGAGATGAAAAACAAAAAGTTGCTTAAAAAATGCTTGTAGTGGTTAATCCATTACAAGTATTTTATTTTTGCTTTTAAATGAAGTACAACTACTGACAATTAAAGATTTTTCGACAACATTCTTTTTTTAATATCGAATCATATCGAAAACATGAGAAAAACGAAGTATAATTGAATAAATTTAAAATAATTTAAAGTTTTTTAATTAAAAAGAGGATATTTTATACTTTTGTAGAATATGTAAATTGTGGATCAAAAGATAAAGGGAGGAAATAACTGGTGGAGAAAATTTCTGTATGTTTAGTCGATGATAACAAAGAACTTATTGAGATGATGGAGGATTATTTTACCGATCAACATGATATTGAAGTTATTGGAACTGCTTTTAATGGAAGAGATTGTATTAGTATGTTGGAGGAAAAAAATCCAGACGTATTAATATTAGATATCATCATGCCGCATATTGACGGATTAGCGGTATTAAATAGCATTAAATCGATGGATTTAGCTTCGAAGCCGAATGTAATTATGTTAACAGCATTTGGGCAAGAAGAAGTGATGAAAAAAGCAGTCGATTTAGGAGCGTCTTATTTTATTCTGAAACCATTCGATTTATCAAATTTAGCAGATCAAATTCGACAAGTTCAAGGAACGAAAATAACGTCCAGCCCGACAATATCTAAAACAACGAAAGTAGAAAAAAAGAAACAGGATCTTGAAGCAAATATCACGAATATTATTCATGAAATTGGAGTTCCTGCACATATTAAAGGTTATATGTATCTAAGAGAAGCGATTACAATGGTATATAATGACATTGAATTGCTTGGTTCTATCACAAAAGTACTCTATCCGGATATAGCAAAGAAATTTAATACTACTGCCTCACGGGTAGAAAGAGCGATTCGTCATGCTATTGAAGTAGCATGGAGTCGAGGAAATATTGATTCCATCTCTGCACTATTTGGTTACACCATTAATATTTCAAAAGCTAAACCAACCAATTCCGAATTTATTGCAATGGTGGCTGATCGGTTACGATTAGAACATAAAGTTAGCTAAGTCGTTTGTATGTTGTACATACGCACAATAGGGCGATAAACTATGTACGAAAAAGAAAAGATAAGACGTTCTTCTTAATTAGATTGACATCTGATGGAGAGGGACGTTTTGTTTTGTTAATTTTTTCTGTGCTTTGCATAAGCTTACTACATAACCAATAACTCCTAATAAATAACCAATTAAAGATCGGAAGTGAGGGGGTATGAAAGTTTATATCAAAAATAAGTTCAATTATTGTAACGATTACACAGCCGATTATCATTACTAAAGGCATTGATAAAGAGCGTGTGTCATTTGTACTTTCAATTACTCACTCTACAACCTCCTTTTAATCATTTTGGAATGGAGAAAAGCATTGACGAGAATACGGTACCTAAAAGGTGAATTATTCCCGTAGATGCTGTATCACTTTATTGCTTACTTACCCTATTAAAAATGGTGCAACAAATAAAAAAACACCACTGCATTAAACAGTGATGTTTTCTATCTTTTGGCTCACTTCAAAAAACTCATGATATAGTGATTGAATAGCTTTGTCAATATCTTCGGCATGAATTCCAAACATCATTGATACTTCTGAGGAACCTTGATTAATCATTTCAATATTTACTCCTGCTTTAGAGAATGATGAAGTAGCTCTGGCAGCGACTCCAATCGTATTTACAAGACCTTCACCCACTACCATAATAACAGCTAAGTCTCGATGAATACTAACTGTATCAACATGTAGTTCATTTTTAATACGGTCAATCACTACACGTTCTTTTTCTGGAGTAAATTTGTGGTCTCTAAATATAACAGACATATCATCTATTCCTGATGGAGCGTGTTCAAATGAAATGCCTTCATCTTCAAAAATATTGAGTAGTTTACGACCAAACCCGACCTCTCTGTTCATAAGGAATTTACTCACATAAAGACTGCAAAATCCAACATCACTCGCAATTCCTACCACACAATTGTCTCTCGCATCACGCTCTGATACGATCATTGTTCCAGGGGCATTAGGATTATTGGTGTTTTTGATACAAACGGGAATTTGTTCACGAAAAGCAGGAATTAGTGCTTCATCATGGAAAACGGAAAAGCCAGCATATGATAATTCACGCATTTCTTTATATGTTAACACATTAATTTCCTTAGGATTATTTACTATTGTTGGATTAACCGCATATACAGAATCAACATCAGTAAAATTTTCATATAGAGATGCTTTTGTTCCTGCAGCTAAGATAGAGCCAGTAATGTCCGAACCACCTCGAGAAAATGTAACGAGCTCTCCATTTTCTGCATATCCAAAGAATCCTGGAACGACAACTACTTTTTTAATATCACGTAGTTTTTTAATAATCGGAAAACTTTCAGGGAGTAATTGTGCATGGCCAGGTTCATTGCTAACAAATATACCTGCATCCTTCGGGTTCATATATGTAGCTTCGATACCTATATGTTGAAGGTACGCACTTACTATTTTTGCAGAGCTATCTTCACCAATCGCTTTAATTGCATCCATTAGTTGATCTGGAGTTAATTTCTTGTCTAAATCTTCCTTAATTGTTTGTTTAATGTCATCAAGTATACTGGAGTGTAAGTTTAAATCTTCTACTATTTCTTTGAAACGCTCTAATATAATTGTTAACGTCTTCTCACTTTGCTCGACTTGGTTTCGTTGATAGCTTGAAGCAAACTGTATTAATAGATCAGTAATTTTGACATCCTCTTTAAATCTTTTACCTGGTGCGGATACAACAACAACTTTTCTGGAGGGATCCGCCTTGATAATATTTGCTACTTTCTGAATTTGTTCTGCATTTGCTACTGAGCTTCCTCCAAACTTTGCTACTTTCATTTGTAATGATCCCCCTGTATCGAATTTATTTTATTAATATAACATATTTTATGGAAGATTAAAGTAATTTTAATGAAAAAAGACGGAAATTATCCGTCTTCTTTTGTGTCAATATACTGCTGTTGTCGTTTTTGCTTTTTCCTATCTCGATAAATAATGAATCCACCTAAGAATGCTACTCCTAATATAAATAGGATAAGTCCGACTATAAATTGAATACTACCATAGAAAAAAATTGCATAGAAATCATCAAACAACGTATCACGCATTAGTTTTATGCCAATTGCTGCGATAATACCAGGAATAAATATAACAATAATAGCTAGTAGACGTTGCATCGGTTAACTCCTTTATGTAAATACATATTCACCGTAAGTATATCAAATTCTAGAGAAAATAGAAAAAATAACAGTTTGCTAATAAATGCAGAATATCATAAGATGTAGATATGCAAAATAATGCAAGGTGGAGAGATGATGAAACAAGTATTAATTGTTGGTGGAGGTAAAGGTGGTACTGCATTATTCAATTTACTGCAGGCAACGAGTCGAATGAGCATAAAAGCAGTTGTAGATTCAGACTTAAATGCTCCAGCTATACAACTGGCAAAAAATGCAGGTATTCCAGTAAGTGCTAATTGGAAGGATTGGATTTTTGAAGAAATTGATATTGTATTAGAAGCTACGGGTGTTGAAGAGGTATTAGATGAAATAATTGATGTACGACCGAGAAAGACCGTAGTAGTTCCGGGGGCAGTGGCTAATATAATATCTGAATTACTTTATGAGAAAGAATACCTTGTTGAGAAAGTAAAATCACAAGCCAATAGATTGGAGCTTATCTTAAATCATATTCATGATGGAATGATTGTCATTGATAAAAATGAAAAGGTAGAACTATTAAACAAACGAGCAGAGCGGATTCTAAATAAAAATGAGTCTGATTATAAAGGAAAGCATATTTTTGATCTGTTACCTTCGAGCAGGTTACCAAATGTATTGAAATCTCAAAGAAGAGAATTAAATCAAAAAACAATATTAGATAATGGAAAGAAAGTAATATCTACTCGAATCCCAATTATTAGTAAAACTGGTGACTTAGTAGGTGCTTTTGCAGTATTTAAAGATATTACAGAAGTTGTTAAGCTTGCTGAAGAAAATACAGATTTAAATGAGATCAAAACGATGCTTGAAGCAATTATAAAATCCTCGGATGAGGCAATTAGTGTAGTAGATGAAAAGGGAAATGGTTTAATCATTAATCCTGCTTATACTCGAATTACCGGATTAGCGGAAGAGGATGTTATTGGAAAACCGGCTACTGTAGATATCGCTGAAGGAGAAAGTATGCACTTGAAAGTATTAGAAACTCGGCGAGCAGTTAGAGGTGTACATATGAAAGTCGGTCCTCATAACAAAGAAGTTATCGTTAATGTTGCACCTATAATCGTACAGGGGAAAATTAAGGGTAGTGTTGGGGTTTTACATGATGTATCAGAAATACAATTATTAACAAAAGAATTAAAGCGTGCTCGGCAAATTATCCGTAATTTAGAAGCTAGATATACATTTGACGATATAATTGGAACCTCTTCGGAAATGAAGCTAGCACTGGAACAAGCAAAAGTAGGTGCGAAAACACCGGCTATTGTATTACTTCGTGGAGAATCAGGCACTGGAAAAGAATTGTTTGCTCATGCGATTCATAATGAAAGTGATCGTAAGCATAATAAATTTATTCGAGTAAATTGTGCTGCACTATCCGAATCCCTATTAGAAAGTGAGTTATTTGGGTATGAGGAAGGAGCTTTTACAGGTGCAAAAACTGGTGGAAAAAAAGGATTCTTTGAGGAGGCGAATGGCGGAAGTATTTTCCTAGATGAAATAGGTGAATTGTCATTAACCATGCAAGCCAAATTACTTCGTGTACTTCAAGAGAAAGAGGTAGTTCGTGTAGGTGGATCTACTCCTATTTCTATAGATGTACGAGTTATAGCAGCAACGAATGTAAATCTAGAAAAAGCGATTATGAATCGATCGTTTCGAGAAGATTTATATTATCGAATAAATAAGCTGCCAATAACCGTACCTGCAATAAAAGAACGAATATCAGATTTACCTGAGCTTATACAACATATCATTTATAAAATGAATAATGAATACGGAAGAGATGTCGAGAGAATATCAATGAAAGCTACTGAACAATTAATGAAGTATCATTGGCCTGGCAATGTGCGAGAATTAGAAAATGTAGTCAGTAGAGCGATGATATTTATGGATAATACAGAAAAAGTACTTGATGTGGAGCATTTACCTAATACCATTTCTAATAAACAGGAAGATGCATTTGTAAATGTAACAGCAGAAGGGGATATAGTGAAGTTACAAGATGCATTGGATATTTATGAAAAACAGTATATTAATATGGTGTTTCAACGATGCAATAAAAATAAAACGAAAACAGCAAAAGAATTACAAATTTCAGTGCGTAACTTATATTATAAGTTGGATAAGTACAATCTTGAATAATTTTTCCTGCAAAAAATTGCAGGAGTGAAATTTCTTGCGTATTTATATTGTTTTACATCCATATATACTTGATATTTTAGTTGGCATACAATTTGCTAGTTACTATTGAAAGGAGTGATGTAGACTAAGTGTACCGATTTAATCGCACTGTGAATTCACTTTTAGGAGGATTAATAATGGAAATCTTTACAAGCTTACAAAAATATGACTATGAACAATTACTTTTTTGCCAAGATAAAAACTCAGGTTTAAAAGCGATAATTGCTATACATGATACAACACTAGGTCCAGCGTTAGGTGGAACGAGAATGTGGACATACAAAACAGAAGAAGATGCAATTGTAGACGCCCTGCGACTGGCAAAAGGAATGACATATAAAAATGCTGCTGCTGGATTAAATCTCGGTGGTGGAAAAACAGTAATTATTGGTGATCCAAAGAAAGATAAAAACCCCGAAATGTTTCGTGCATTTGGTAGATACATCCAAGGTTTAAATGGTCGTTATATTACTGCGGAAGATGTTGGGACTACAGAAATAGATATGGACCTCATTCATTTAGAAACAGATTTTGTAACGGGTACTTCTTCTTATTCAGGTGCATCCGGCAATCCATCTCCAATTACAGCGCTAGGTTTATATCATGGCATGAAAGCGACTGCCAAAGAGGCTTTCGGAACTGAGTCACTTGAAGGTAAATCTGTGGCAGTTCAAGGTGTTGGAAATGTAGCATATCACCTATGTGATTTTTTACATAAAGAAGGTGCAGACTTAATTGTAACGGATATTAATAAAGAGTCTGTAAAACGAGCAGTAGATGATTTTGGTGCAAGGGCTGTAGACCCAGATGAGATTTATGGAGTAGAGTGCGATATTTATGCTCCGTGTGCACTAGGAGCTACAATTAACGATGAGACATTAGACAAGTTAAAAGCAAAAGCCGTAGCAGGATCTGCTAACAACCAATTAATGACAACAAAACATGGTGATATGTTACATGAACGAGGAATTGTTTATGCACCAGATTATGTTATTAATGCGGGTGGAGTTATTAATGTTGCTGATGAATTGGTAGGTTATAACAGGGAAAGAGCAATGAAAAAAGTAGAAATGGTTTATGACAATGTAAAAAAGGTGTTTGAGATTTCAAAAAGAGATAACATACCTACACATGTTGCAGCAGATCGAATGGCAGAAGAACGCATTCAATCAGTACGTAACTCTAGAAGTCAGTTTCTACTAAACGAAAAACATATATTGAAATTTAATTAAGAAAGACAAGTCGTTGGAGGTTGTCTCGTGCAAACAAATAGAAGAATATTGGTGATTCAGCCAGAATTATACGCAACAACTATCGGCGTGTTTGAAAACGAAAGGCTTCTGTATGAGCAAACAATTCATCACAGTGAAGAAGAGCTAAATAAATTTACTAGAATAATGGACCAAGTTTCTCATCGAAAACATACTCTTTTGCATCAATTAGATCTTGATGGTATAAACATATCAAAATTTAGTGCCGTTTGTGGAAGAGGTGGTTTACTCCAACCTATAACGGGTGGAACATATGCTATAAATGAAAAAATGCTTTATGATTTAAAAACAGCTGCTTTTGGAGAGCATGTCTCTAATTTAGGTGCAGTTATAGCGGATAGTATTGCTAAAGGATTAAACATTCCAGCATATATCGTTGATCCCCCTGTTGTCGATGAAATGCAGCCAATAGCCCGTATATCGGGAATTCCTGAAATTGAAAGGAAAAGTATATTTCATGCTTTGAACCATAGACAAGCAGGAAGGTTAGCTTCCAAACGTCTAGGAAAAACGTATAATGAGCTGAATCTCATTGTAATTCATATTGCACGAGGCATTACGATTGGCGCACATAGAAACGGGAAAATAATTGATGTTACTAATGGATTAGAAGGGGAAGGACCTTTTACTATTGATCGTTGTGGAGGTATTCCTATTGGAAGGATTTTACAATATGGGATAGGAAAATCTGATCAGATCGAGGATTGGGAACAGAAATTAATAAAACAAGCTGGCTTAAAAGCATATCTTCACACCGAGGATCCTAAGGTTATAGAATTAAATTTATTAAAAGAAGATCCTTGGACAATAGAAGTTATGCAAGCATTAGCATATCAAATTGCAAAAGAAATAGGTTCAATGAGTACAGTTTTAAATGGAGAAATAGATGGCATAGTTTTCACGGGGAATGTAGAAGAAGATGATTTTGTAATGAAAGAAGTCATTACAAGAATTAATTGGATTGCAGATATTATGGTTTTTCCAGGTAATAATGAATTGGAGGCTATGAATGAAGGAGTTCTTCAAGTAATTCGAGGAGAAGTCCCCGTGAAGACCTACCCGTAAAAAGGAGGGACATTAATGGCAACGGAGTACGATTTAGTAATTATTGGTGGAGGAACTGGTGGTTATGTTGCTGCCATTCGAGCTTCACAATTAAAAATGAAAGTTGCAATTGTTGAAAAAGCTGAATTAGGGGGAACTTGTCTACATCGTGGATGTATTCCCTCAAAAGCATTACTTCGAAGTGCTGAAGTATACCAACAAACACTTCATGCAGATGAATTTGGGGTCCAAGTAGAAAAGCCAAGTCTGGATTTTACAAAAGTTCAACAACGCAAACAGAAGATTATTGATCAATTACATCAAGGCGTCCAAAGTTTAATGAAAAAGGGTAAAATTGATGTTTATCAAGGCTTTGGAAGAATACTAGGTCCAAGTATATTTTCACCAATGCCTGGAACGATTTCAGTTGAATATAGTGATGGTAAAGAAAACGATATGCTTTTACCGAAAAATGTTCTGATTGCAACGGGATCAAGACCTAATCACTTATCAGGTCTTGAATTTGACCACAACCAAATATTAAGTTCGGATGATGCATTAACTTTAGAGACACTTCCTCATTCTATGTTAATCATTGGTGGTGGAGTTATTGGTATTGAGTGGGCATCCATGTTAAACGATTTTGGAGTAGATGTTACTATTCTGGAATATCAAGATAGAATACTCTCTACAGAAGATACCGAAATTTCTAAGGAAATGAGCAAATTATTAACCAAAAAAGGGATAAAAATTATTACAAATGCGAATGTAAAGGCGGATTCTGTAAAGAAAGATAAGGGAGTTTCATTACAGGTAGATGTTAATGGAGAAACCCAAGCTTACCAAGCAGATAAAGTCCTTATGTCTGTAGGAAGAAAAGGAAATATAGAGAATATTGGCCTTGAGAATACGGACATTGTAACGGAGAAGAATTTGATAATGACAAATGAGTTTTACCAAACGAAGGAGTCACATATCTATGCGATTGGTGATGTAATTGGTGGTCTTCAGTTAGCGCATGTTGCATCTCATGAAGGATTAAAAGCTGTAGAACATATGGCAGGGCATACTGTTGATAAAATGGATATCACATCAATTCCTTCATGTGTTTATTCGAGTCCTGAAGCAGCAAGTATTGGTTTAACAGAAGCGCAGGCAAAAGAGAATGACTATGAAGTAAAAGTGGGCAAATTTCCATTTAAAGCAGTTGGTAAGGCATTAGTTCACGGAGAAAGCGAAGGGTTTGTAAAAATCATTTCAGATAGAAAGACAAATGATTTATTGGGAGTTCATATGATAGGACCACATGTTACAGATATGATTGCTGAAGCAGGTCTTGCTAAATTTTTAGATGCTACTCCTTGGGAAATTGGTGAGAGCATACACCCACATCCAACGTTGTCAGAAGTAATTGGTGAAGCTGCACTTGCAGTAGAAGGAAATCAAATTCATGGTTAATTTAAGGAGGGACATGCGATGTCTGAGTCTCAACTAGGAGTAAGTAATGATATTGCTCTAGAGATGTATGAAATGATGTTATTGGCAAGAAAATTAGACGAGAGAATGTGGCTGTTAAACCGTGCTGGAAAAATTCCTTTTGTTATCTCGTGTCAAGGTCAAGAAGCTGCACAAGTGGGTGCTGCCTTAGCGTTAAATCGTACCTCGGATTATATTGCTCCGTATTACCGTGATTTAGGAGTAGTATTATCTTTTGGTATGAGTGCAAGGGGTGTTATGTTATCAGCTTTTGCAAAATCCGAAGATCCGAATTCAGGTGGCAGACAAATGCCTGGCCACTTTGGACAAAAGAAAAACCGAATTCTTACTGGCTCATCACCCGTTACAACACAGTTACCACATGCTGTTGGAGTAGCATTAGCGGCAAAGATGGATAAAGAATCACTTGTATCTTTTGTTACATTAGGAGAAGGATCTTCAAATCAGGGAGATTTTCATGAAGGCCTTAACTTTGCAGGAGTTCACAAACTTCCCGTCATCACAATGGTGGAAAATAACAAGTATGCTATTTCTGTACCTTATGACCGTCAAGTAGCAAGTGAAACTATATCTGAAAGGGCAAGTTCTTATGGAATGCCTGGCATCACAGTGGATGGAAATGACCCCGTGGCTGTATATCATGCAATTGCAGAAGCAAGAGATAGAGCGGTAAATGGAGAAGGTCCGACTTTAGTTGAAGCGATTACGTACCGATTAACAGCGCATTCAAGTGATGATGACGATCGAGCATACCGTGAAAAAAATGAGGTAGAAGAAGCAAAGAAGAGAGATTCCATCATTACATTTGCTACTACTTTAAAAGAGGCTGGAGTACTTAGAGATGAAAAAGAGCAAGAAATCATGGCTCGTATTGATGAAATTGTTAATGAAGCAACGGATTATGCAGAAAATGCTTCCTATGCAAAACCAGAAGATGCTTTAAGATATGTTTATGAGGAAGAGTAGGGAGGAGGATGAGTTATGCCAGTAATGTCTTATATTCAGGCAATTACGACCGCAATAAAAGAAGAAATGCATAGAGATAAAGATGTTTTTGTCTTAGGAGAAGATGTTGGTAAAAAAGGTGGCGTTTTTAAAGCAACAGATGGGTTATTTGAGGAATTTGGTGAAGATCGAGTTTTAGACACCCCTTTAGCGGAATCAGCGATCGCTGGTGTAGCAATTGGTGCTGCGATGTATGGTAAAAGACCAATCGCAGAAATGCAATTCGCTGACTTTATTATGCCAGCGGTAAATCAGATTATTTCAGAAGCGGCTAAAATACGATACCGTTCTAATAATGATTGGAGTGTACCCTTAACAGTAAGAGCACCTTATGGTGGAGGAGTACACGGTGCACTATATCATTCTCAGTCTGTAGAAGCTGTTTTCGCTAATCAACCAGGACTAAAAATTGTTATGCCATCGACTCCATATGATGCTAAAGGACTTTTAAAAGCAGCAATTCGTGATAATGATCCGGTACTATTTTTTGAACATAAACGTGCTTATCGCTTGCTAAAAGAAGAAGTTCCTGAAGATGATTACGTACTTCCTATTGGAAAAGCAGACGTTAAACGTGAAGGAGAAGATATTACTGTTATTACGTATGGACTTTGTGTTCACTTTGCACTTCAAGCTGCTGAAAAATTAGCAGAAGAAGGTATGGAAGCGCATATTTTAGATCTTAGAACAGTTTATCCATTGGATAAAGAAGCAATTCGTCAAGCTGCAAGTAAAACTGGTAAAGTACTTCTAATTACTGAGGATAATAAAGAAGGAAGTATTATCGGAGAAGTTGCGGCAATTATTTCTGAATCATGTTTATTTGATCTAGATGCTCCAATTCAACGATTAGCTGGTCCAGATATTCCTGCTATGCCGTATGCACCAACGATGGAAAAGTATTTTATGGTTAATCCAGATAAAGTAGAAAAAGCAATGCGAGAGCTCGCAGAATACTAATTGGAGGTATACCGATGTCAGTAGAAAAAATTAACATGCCTCAGTTAGGAGAAAGTGTTACAGAAGGTACGATAAACACTTGGCTCGTAGCGGTAGGTGATAAAGTTAATAAATATGATCCCATAGCTGAAGTGATGACAGATAAAGTAAATGCGGAAGTTCCTTCATCATTTACAGGTGTGATTAAGGAATTAAATGCAGAAGAAGGAGAAACGGTAGAAGTAGGTCAGTTGATTTGCTACATCGAAACAGAAGAATCAGTTTCAGCAAATGGAACCACAAATAATAAAGGACATGCGCAAGATAATATAGAAAATGAGAATAATTCCAAAGAAAACGATGAATTTATGAAAAAAAGATACTCTCCAGCAGTACTTCGATTAGCTCAGGAAAACGAGATTGATTTAACAATGATTAATGGTACTGGGCGTATGGGGAGGATAACAAGAAAAGATGTAGAGAAATTAATTAAAGAAGGTAAAACAACTTCACCTACAGAAAAAGACATTTCTCGTAAATCATCACAAAAAATAGATACCATATCAGCACCATCTTCTACGAGTCCTGTGGTCAGTGAAACGGGGGATAAGGAGATACCTGTAAAAGGTGTTCGAAAAGTAATTGCGGATAATATGGTTCGTTCAAAACAAGAAATCCCTCATGCATGGATGCAAGTAGAAGTAGATGTAACGAATATGATGAAGTATCGCAATTCTATTAAAGACAAATTTAAATCTGATGAAGGTTATAGTTTGACGCCATTTGCATTTTTTATAAAAGCCGTTTCTCAAGCTTTAAGAGAATTTCCAGAGTTAAACAGTGCTTGGGCTGGAGATAAAATAATTCAGAAAAAAGATATTCATCTTTCAATTGCTGTAGCCAAGGAAAATGAATTATTCGTTCCTGTAATAAAAAATGCAGATGAAAAAACAATAAAAGCAGTAGCTCGTGATATTTATGAACTTGCGAATAAAGCACGAACTGGGAAATTAACATCTGAGGATATGCAAGGTGGAACATTCACAGTAAATAATACTGGAACATTTGGCTCGGTTTCTTCAATGGGGGTAATTAATTACCCACAAGCAGCTATATTGCAAGTAGAATCGATTATTCGTAAACCAGTAATTATCGATGACATGTTTGCTGCCAGGGACATGGTTAACCTTTCTTTATCACTAGATCACCGTATATTAGATGGTTTAGTATGTGGTAGATTTCTTGCCAGAGTGAAAGAAATTCTAGAAGATATGAATGCTAATACGATTTCTCTTTATTAGGAAATTAATAAATTGAAATTTATGGATGATGCTGATAAGCTAGACCTATATACATTTCATATTAAAAGGATGGGTTATCATGGATTTCAATTTATTTATGCAGGATGTTGTAGATGCTGCTCGAAAGGATATAACGGAAGCTGGTTATCAAGAATTAAAAACAGAAGAAGAAGTTGACCAAGCGTTAAATCGTGAAGGTACGACATTAGTGATGGTAAATTCCACTTGTGGATGTGCAGGCGGTGTTGCTCGTCCAGCCGCAACGAATTCTA
This sequence comes from Oceanobacillus kimchii X50, assembly GCF_000340475.1. NCBI lineage: Bacteria > Bacillati > Bacillota > Bacilli > Caryophanales > Bacillaceae > Oceanobacillus > Oceanobacillus kimchii. The sequence goes on along the minus strand of NZ_CM001792.1, from coordinate 1,870,920 downwards.
TTCATTATGATAAACGACCAGATCATCTGGTAACTGTTTTTGCTGGGCAAGACCGTGAAGCAACGGAAAAAGCACGTACGTACTTTGAAGGTTTTCCGCCATCTTCACCATCTTTTGCATTGTTGAAAGATGGGAAAATTGTAACGATGATTGAAAGACATGACATCGAAGGCTTTAGTGCTATGGAAGTTACTGGAAAGCTACAAACATTATTTGATCAACACTGTGAAGAAATATAAGTCTAAGAACATAAGAATTTATTAGCAGTTTATGCAGCAATTAAAATGTGAGTTACTCCAAAGTTAACAGACACAGAAGATAGTAGTTGAAAATATGTTTTAATTTTCACCGTTATCCAGAGACCATGCCAGGGGGAAACTCACATTTTTGCTGCAAACATATTTAGATGTAAATTCCATCTGTATTTAGAAATTTTGAGGGAGTAATGAAAGTTGAAAATTGGTTACCGCACAATAAAAACTGCAATTGGGACGCCAGTTTCCATAACACTTGCGCAACTTTTTGGTTTAACCAACTTTGTGTCAGCTGGAATATTAACAATATTATGTATACAGCCATCTAGAAAAAGATCATTGATGAGTGCATGGCAGCGTTTTCTTGCGTGTGTACTTGCAATGGTCTTTTCGTTTATTTTTTTCGAACTAATTGGTTATTCTCCGATCTCCATTTTTATCATGTTACTATTATTTATTCCTGTAACTGTATTTTTTAAAGTAACCCCGGGAATTGCTTCTAGTTCAGTAGTTACTCTAAATTTGTACAGTACTTCATCGATTACTGGGCCACTATTAGCTGACCAGTTACTTTTAATCACAATTGGTATTGGAACTGGTCTTTTATTAAACCTGTACATGCCGAGTCTTGATAAGATGTTGAAAACAAACCAAGATAAGTTAGAAGAAAATTTTAGTCGTATACTTTATGAGTATTCCTTATATATTCGTGATAAAGATTCTAGTTGGAAAGGTGAAGAAATTACCGATACGGAAGATATACTAACAAAAGCGAATACTTTAGTACAACGAGATAGAGAAAATCATTTATTACGAAGTGATCACACGTATTTTGATTATTTTCAAATGAGAAAAAGACAGTTTGAATTATTAAAAAAGATGTTACCATTAGTTACCCATTTACCGAACACAGATTATATATCCAATCGTATTGCAGACTTCTTTGAAAAATTATCTACTTCAGTGCATCCTGGAAATACTGCCATATTGTTTTTAGAGGAATTAAGACAACTTAGAAGAGAATTTCATGAAGAAGAACTGCCAACAAATCGAGAGGAATTTGAAACTCGAGCAAATTTATTTCAGTTACTACATGAAATAGAAGAGTACCTTATAATAAAAAATAAATTTAAGAAAACGGATATTCCTCCACGAAAATCTCATAAAGAAAAAAATCGAGAAAATAGCTTGTCTTAATGACTGCTATTCTCTCGATTTTTAAATAATAAATGCTAATCCAGCTGTTATCGTTGAGATTAACATAAGAAAAATCATAATATAAATAATGAATTTTGTTCTACGCTCACGCTTCGAACGTTTTTTCTTCAATGATTGATTCCCTTTAGAAGTCACAATGGCTCCTCCTTTAATTCACCGAAATTCAAATTTCTCTAATCTTTATTCTATCGTGAATTATTAATTAGAACAAGCTACATTTATGTTTTTATTTAAATTAAAGAATAAATACAAAAAAAATTTTATATCATGAATTACATGAGTAGGTTTTATTAAAGTTATTGATTCAAATAGGGGGGAGTTTATGCAAATTGGTCATATAGGAATTGCAGTTTATCAATTACAACCAGCCATATATAAATTCACACAGGAATTAGGGTTTCGGGTTGTAAGTGAGCAAATTATTTCACAAGAAGGAATTCGTATAGCGAAATTAATGAATGGTGATGTTTGTATTGAATTAATGGAACCTATGGATGATCACTCCTCGATATCGAATTTTTTAAGTCAACGTGGTGAAGGTATTCATCATTTGGCATTACAAGTTGAAAATTATCTTACTTATATTCTATCTGTATCAAAAAGCTCTGTACAAATGATTAAACCTACTATAAGACTTGGAGCTGATCAACGAAGAGTCACGTTTTTACATCCTCGTTCTCTGCATGGTGTTTTAGTTGAAATTTGTGACTTGTAAAAGGAGGGACAATTATAGATATTTATAAAAAATTAGAAGAACTTCAGCAAAGAAGAAAAATAGTTTTTAGAGGGGGAGGGAGTGAAAAGAATACTGAGCAACACCGAAAAGGAAAATTAACTGCTAGAGAAAGAATTGATACATTAGTAGATGAAGGTTCATTTATAGAGCTCTATCCATTTATGAAGAAATCTGAAGATAGTACTGATCCACCAGGAGAAGGCGTTGTCGTAGGCTATGCGACTATAAACCAAAAACCAATATATGTTTTTGCCCATGACTTCACCGTCCGAGGAGGTTCATTAGGTGAATTGCAAGGGAAAAAGATAGCATCCATGATGGATCTAGCAGCCAAAACAAAAGTACCAATTATTGGTTTGAATGAATCTGCTGGTGCTCGTATTCAAGAAGGGGTAACTGCGTTGGATGGTTATGGGCAAATATTTTATCGTAATGTTAAATACTCTGGAGTTATTCCACAAATATCTATCATTTTAGGCCCTAATGCAGGTGGGGCAGTATATTCTCCTGCACTAACTGATTTTATAATTATGGTGAAGGACATTTCTCAAATGTATATTACTGGCCCAAAAGTTATTGATGCGATTACGAAAGAAACTGTTTCTGCAGAAGAATTAGGCGGAACATATATGCACTCTGTGGTAAATGGTAATTGTCATTTTCTAGCAACAGATGAACTAGAGGCTTTTCAAATTACAACAAAACTTCTCACATTTATTAAGTCAACGACTATGTCAAAACAGTTAACTAATAAAGATTATTGTGGTAGTTTATCTGATCTTGTGCCTAGTGAATCAGGTAAAACATATGATGTTATACCGATTATAGAGAAAATTGTTGATGACGGAAGCTTTTTAGAAGTACATAAATTTTTCGCGAAAAATATCGTAGTCGGTTTTGCATCAATGTTAGGTAAAACCATTGGGGTTGTTTCCAATCAACCGAAACATATGGCTGGAGGAATTGATTCCAACGCCAGTGATAAAGCAGCACGATTCATCAGATTCTGTGACTGCTTTGATATTCCAATTATAACTCTAGAGGATGTAACTGGATTTTACCCAGGGATACGTTATGAGAAAGAAGGAATAATACGTCATGGAGCGAAGTTAGTTTATGCATTTGCTGAGGCAACAGTACCTAAAATAACTGTGATACTACGTAAAGCTTATGGAGGAGCCTTTGTTGCAATGAATAGTAAAGCTTTAGGGGCGGATCTGCTATTTGCATGGCCAAATGCAGAAATTGCGGTTATGGGACCAGAAAGTGCTTCTAGTGTTTTTGAAACAGACGAAAAAGATAATCAAATATTAACAACAAGTCCATATTACGCTGCTGCGAAAGGAATGGTGGATGACATTATTGACCCAAGAGAAACAAGAATTAAATTAATACAATCTCTTATTATGTTAGAACATAAAAAAGAAACAGGTCCTAACCGAAAACATGGAAACATTCCACTGTAAAAAAAGAATATTTTGTAGTAGCCTATAATAGGGAGGTATTCAATTATGCTAGTAAATGAACAACGATTAGTAGATGAATTTCTAGAATTAGTACAAGTAGATTCTGAAACAGGATTTGAAGCAGAAATCGCTAAATTATTGGTGAAGAAATTTTCAGACCTTGGAGTGAAGGTGGAAGAAGACGACACCATGGAGCAAACCGGTCATGGTGCAGGTAATTTAATTTGTACATGGGAAGGAAATGTAGAGGGAGCTGATTCTATTTATTTTACTTCTCATATGGATACAGTAGTTCCAGGTAAAGGCATTAAACCACTAATTAAAGATGGCGTGATTTCTACAGATGGGTCGACGATTCTAGGTGCAGATGATAAAGCTGGTTTAGCATCTATGTTAGAGATGATTCGTGTAGTAAATGAGAATAATATTCCACATGGGCAAATCCAATTTATTATCACAGTAGGTGAAGAATCTGGATTAGTTGGAGCAAAAGCACTAGATAGTACAAAACTTGATGCTTCTTATGGTTATGCTCTAGACAGTAATGGGGAAGTAGGAGATATAATAGTAGCCGCTCCTACTCAAGCAAAGGTACACGCGATAATTAAAGGGAAAACTGCACATGCTGGTCTAGAACCAGAAAAAGGTATTTCAGCAATTACTTTAGCAGCAAAAGCTATATCTAATATGCCGTTGGGGCGGATCGATAATGAAACAACAGCAAATATCGGTCGATTCGAAGGTGGTAAGCAAACAAATATCGTAGTTGATCATGTAGAGATATTAGCAGAAGCTCGTTCATTAGTCCCGGAAAAAATGGAATCACAAGTTAAAAAAATGAAAAAAGCCTTTGAAGAAACAGCCAAAACTTATGGGGGCTCTGCTGAAGTTACCACTGTAGTAGCTTATCCTGGATTTAATCATAAAGAGGGAGAACAAGTTGTTGAAGTGGCTCGTAAAGCAGCAAAAGCAATAGGTCGCGAAAGCAAATTAGAAAAAAGTGGTGGCGGTAGTGATGCGAATATTATCGCTGGATTTGGTATTCCTACTGTTAATTTAGCTGTTGGTTATGAACAAATTCATACCACAGATGAACATATTAAAGTAGAAGATTTAGTAAAAGTTACCGAGTTAATAACAGAAATCGTAAAGGAAGCTTCTAATCAATAATGTGAAGTGGAGGTATTGGCACCCTATTCGTAGAGAAGGGGTGCTTTTCCTCATAAAGGAAGGTTATTTATGCAACCAACTAAAGCCAGAAAACATCGTATTATTTTTCATATTGATATGAATTGTTTTTATGCTTCTGTAGAAATGGCATTTAATCCATCGTTAAAAGGAAAGCCGCTTGCAATTGCAGGAAACCCTGAAGAAAGAAAGGGCATTATTGTAACAAGTAGTTATGAAGCAAGAGGAAAAGGTGTAAAAACAACCATGCCGATATGGCAAGCGAAAAAGCTTTGTCCAGAATTGATTCTAATGCGTCCAAATTTTGAGCGTTATCGAGCAGCATCACGTGAAATTTTTAAAATGTTAGCAGAGATTACACCATATGTTCAGCCGGTATCGATTGATGAAGGATATATGGATATTACAGATACGATTTATGCGAAAGATCCATTGGTTACAGCGAATCAATTACAGCAACGAATTTTAAGCGAACTTGATATTCCTTGTAGTATTGGAATAGCACCAAATAAATTTCTTGCTAAAATGGCATCTGATATGAAGAAGCCCCTCGGGATAACAGTGCTTCGAAAAAGAGAGGTAGAGAAATTACTTTGGCCAATGTCAGTAGAAGAAATGTATGGGGTAGGAGAAAAAACAGCAGAGAAGTTAAATAGTATAGAAATTAAAACAATAGGAGACCTAGCTAAGAAAGATGTATATGAACTAAAACAACTTTTAGGTGTTAATGGAGAACGATTGCAAAATCGTGCCAATGGAATAGACAACCGCTTAGTAGATCCTGAAGCCGTCCATGATTTTAAAAGTATTGGCAGCTCTCAAACATTGCCTCACGATTCCACAGATGTAACAGAACTTAAACAATTAATTCATGAATTAGTCGACAATGTAGAACGAAGAGTGAAACGTAAGGAAGCTGCTGGTAAAACGGTCCAAATTACAATACGATATCATGATAGAAAAACGATTACAAGGAGCAAAAAGTTATATAACTATATTGATAATCATTCTGAGATATTATTTGTGGCGAAAGAGCTTTTTGAACAACATTGGAATGAAGAACCTGTCCGTTTATTGGGGGTATCATTACAAGATATGGAAACAAAAAGAAATATAGGAGAACAGTTAGATTTATTCACGTATGAATCAATAGAAAAGAAAGAAAAGCTCCAGGTAACAGTTGATAAATTAACAAAAAAATATGGTTCGAATATTATTACTTCACAAAAGAATACAAGTGAGAGTCAAGATAATCAGCAACCACGTACTAGTTTTCAAAAAGACTTTCTAGATGATTATAAAAAGCCATAAATCCTATTCTAATAAAGAATGGAAATATGGCTTTTTAATATGAATGGATACAGGATCTAAATAAGGATATAACACTTATCCATAAATTATGTTAAAAACTTTTTGACGATATTTGAAGAAATCTTACCACCAGGATAACGAAATGGTATATCAAATTTGGTTGTCTGTTTCATGATGCTCTTATGATGTGAAAAAGTATCAAAACTTGCTTTTCCATGATAAGCACCCATACCACTAGCACCTACTCCTCCAAAGGGAAGATGAGGGTTAGCTAGGTGATAGATGGTATCGTTAATAGCTCCACCACCAAAAGAGACATATTCCATCACTTGTTGTTGCATTTTTTCATTCTCTCCAAAGTAATATAGTGCTAGAGGCTTTTCTTTTAGTTTAATTTGATATAAAGCATCTTCAATATTTGTATAAGTTAATACAGGTAGGATTGGTCCAAAGATCTCTTCTTTCATAATGGCTTCATCCCATGTGATTTTATCTAATATAGTCGGTTCAATGGATAATGAATCTCGATTAAATTCTCCACCGTGTACGATTGTACCATTTGAAAGAAAATTTGTTAATCGATCAAAATGACCTTCATGAATAATTCTCGTGTATGCTTCATTTTGAAGAGGATCTTTACCATACATGGATTTGATGTGTTTTTTCATCGCTTTCAATAGCTTAAATTTAGCTTTTTCATGTACAAGAATATAGTCTGGAGCTACACAAGTTTGACCCGCATTTGTGTATTTTCCCCATACAATACGTTTGGCTGCAACTTGTATGTTCGCATCTTCGTCAACTATAGCAGGACTTTTACCTCCTAATTCAAGTGTCACAGGAGTAAGAAATTCACTAGCTGCACGCATTACAATCTTACCGATTGCAGCACCGCCGGTGAAAAATATATGATCAAAACGCTGCTTTAATAATGCTTCTGTTTCATTTTTGGCACCTTGAACAACAGTTAGGAATGAACTATCAAATGTATTTTGAACCATTTCAGCGATTAATTCCGAAGTATGAGGCGCATGTTCAGATGGCTTAATGATTACGGTATTGCCAGCTGCTATAGCACCAATAACTGGGGCTAAAGATAATTGTAATGGATAATTCCAAGGAGCTATGACAAGGATAACTCCTAAGGGTTCTTTCATAATATAACTTTTTGATCCTTTATGGGTAATCGGATTTGTGACTTTATCTGGTTGCATCCACTGACGTAGGTTCTTTAACATGTTGTCGATTTCCGAGTACAGAATACCCAACTCTGACGTAATCACTTCGTGTTTCGATTTATTCAGATCATGTTTCAACGCTCGAAAAATATGACTTTCATATTCTTTTAGCATATCTTTCATTTTTTCTAACTGTTGTTTTCGAAAAGAGTAATCAACCGTATTGCCATGATTATAATAGGCTCGTTGATTTTCGACTATTGATTGATACCTTTCTAATAATTCCATTACGTTTGTCTCTCCTCTATCTATAAAAATCTATATTTCATAAACACTAAAATCATTTGCTAACCAAGTACTTGGAAAAATTTCTCTTGCAGCTTCAATGATTGAATCTGCATCCTCTTCCTGGTAGCGGGAGGATATATGAGTTAAATATAATCTGTTTACATTTGCTTTTTTGGCTAGTTTTGCTGCTTGTACATTTGTTGAATGTTTATACTCAAATGCTAATAATTCTTTTTCTTGAGTAAATGTTGACTCATGTATAAGTATATCACTGAACTTAATAAATGGAATATTTTCAAGTGAATAGCGTGTATCTCCTAGAATTGATATTATCTTTCCTTTTTTTGGAGGTCCAAGGACATCATCACGATAAATGATAGATCCATTATCTAATTTGGTGATTTCATTCTCCTTTATTTGTTGATAAATTGGGCCAGGAGAAATACCAAATTCCTTTAATTTTTCTACTAAAAGTTCACCTGGTTTATCTTTTTCATTTATACGATATCCATAACTAGCAATACCATGTTGTAATTTTTTTGTTTCAACAACCATTTCTTTTGTTTCAAATAATTGACCGTCTTCTGTTATTTCTTTAATCGTTATTGGATATGTAAGATTTGTCTGACTAATACGTAAAGTGGATTCCACAAATTCTTTGATCCCAACTGGTCCATAAATACTAAGTGGTTGATTTTCACCTGATTGAAAGGCACGGCTACTTAATAATCCAGGTAGACCATAGATATGATCCCCGTGAAGATGTGTAATAAATATCTTCGTAATCTTTCTTGGTTTTAAGTTGGTATGTAATATCTGATGTTGTGTTGCTTCCCCACAATCAAATAACCAAACTTCATTAATTTCTTGAGTCATATTTAAAGCAACAGCAGAAACATTTCTTGTTTTTGAAGGGAGTCCAGCACCGGTTCCAAGGAAGACGAGTTCCATGTATTCACCAACTTTCTATTTATAAATAAGATTGATAGATGGTTTTCGCAACATCTGGTACATCTGTAAAAATACTATCACATTTATATTGAAAACAAAGGTGTATATGTTTTAGTTTGTTTACGGTATATACCCTTAGAGGCATATTCTCTGTTTTTGCTTGTTGAACAAGTTTTGGTTGTAAGAGACGGTACTTTATATGGATGGCATTTGCACCTAAAGATCGAGAAAATAATGGAAGTTGGTGCCTAGACTTATTTGTTAGCCAACCGATATTCGTATCTGTGCTAATCTTATTTAAACGTTGAATACTTCTAGTTGAAAAAGTAGAAAAAAACGTACGATCCAGCAATCCATATCTTTCAACAAGGTTGTAAGTAAGTATTTCTAAGTGTGGATAATCAATTTGATTATTTTTTAATTCCAGATGTAATAATAATGGTTTATCCGCTATCCATAAAAGAAATTCCTCTAATGACATTATGAATTCCCCGTTATATTCGTTTCCAAACCAACTACCTACATCCATTGTTTTTAACTCGTTATATGTATATTCTTGAATATATCCTCTTTTTCTTGCAGTGCGTTTTATCTTTTCATCGTGGAATAATACAGGTATTCCATCTTTTGATAATTGAACATCTGTCTCAATACCATCCACATTCATTTGATAAGCAAGCTCAAAAGAAGCTCTTGTATTCTCAGGTGCGTATTTACTTGCTCCTCGATGGGCTATAATCTTTGTCATTGTTTCACCCCTTCACATTATTGTGTTTGATTTTTGGAAAGAAGTCAATTAACAAGGATATACACACGATGCAATCCGCGGTACAATATTTGTATAAAAAGACGTTCTATAAAGAGGTTTTTATAATGAAGATTAATCAACGTTTATTGGATAAAAAAATAGTAATTACTGGCGCCTCTAGCGGTATAGGAGAGATCTTAGCTAAAAAGATAGCAAGCCAAGGAGGTTTTCCTATTTTGGTGGCACGCTCTCGTGATAAACTCGTAACTATTCAAAAAGAAATTGATCAATTGTATAATCAAAAGAGTGCTATTTACCCTATTGACTTAACTGACAATAATAAAATTGATCACTTAATACCAATTATTTTTAATGAAAATAAACAAGTAGATGGATTAATTAATAATGCAGGTGTTGGAGTTTTCGATTCAATAGAAGATATGAATTATGATGACTTATTAGAAATGTTTCAATTAAACGTATTTGCTGGGATTCAATTATCACAAAGTATATTACCATACTTTAGAAAAACGAATGCTAATACGCAAATTGTAAATGTCATTTCTCAAGCTGCAAAAATTTCTACACCTAAATCTGCTGCGTATGCATCATCTAAACAAGCTATGCTAGGGTTTACAAACGTATTAAGATTGGAATGTAAAATGTCATCGATTAGTATCATGGCAGTAAATTTAGGTCCAGTAAGAACGAACTTTTTTGAACGAGCAGATAAAGATGGTACTTATAAGCAAAATGTAGAGAGGTATATGTTAGACCCAGAACGAGTAGCAGATAAAATCGTTACACATTTATTTACAAGTAAACGCGAGATTAACATGCCATTGTGGATGGAATTAGGAAGTATCTTCTATCGATTAATACCAGGAGTTATGGAAGCAGTTTTAAGGAAACAATTCGATAAAAAATAATAGAGGTGCGATATATGAAATTAGAATTTACGAATGAGGCGAAAGAATTATTACAGAAACAATATGAACAGGGGGATAATTTATATTTGTTTTACGATACGGAAGGTGTATGCGGTGTAAATGGTGTCCCCACAGTGCGTTGGGTTACTAGCTTACCTGATAATGCAGAAGCTATTGACACAAATACATTTCCAACTTATGTTAATCGCGAACAGAAAGTATTTTTTTATAATGAATTAAAACTAGATGTACGCGGGAGCCTATTTCGATTATATAGCAATGAAGGTATATTAAACCCTTCAATAACAATTAATAAGAATGAATAAGCTGAGGCGGCGCCCCTTTGCAAAGACGAGTTGAAAAAGCAACTTAGCAAAGGATTTTCCTTTTTCATAAAAAGCTTAACCGTCTTACTAGTATTATGCGGGCGCCCCAATCAAATTCATTCAAGAATAGTTATTATCTTACACTGTTTATATTCATCGATGCTTCTCGTAGGTTTGTGCTTTTGTAATCTCTTGTAATCGATGATAAATAGTATCATCTATACGGTCCGTTTTATTATATTCATGAATATTTTCTTCTAATTGGTCTAATGAGCTAGCCCCGAATACGGTTGAAGTAATAGCTGGGTGATCACCGACATAATGCATAGCTAGCTCTTGTATAGAATAATCGGAACGAATTTCATGTAGTCTATCATTCAAGTTTTTTAATTCCGTATAACTATAATTTAAATAACCATTTTCTCCTTTTTTGTCAATAACATCCTTCATTTTATTACTTATCATCCCTTTTGCAAGTGGACCTCTACACACCACACTAATGTTATTTTCCAGTGCTAAAGGTAGTATTTCTTCTTCTGGTCTACGATCTAGAAGGCTATATTGTGTCATTAATACATCAATAGAAGAGCGATTGGCATATTCTCTTATAACGTTAGGTCGAATAGATGAAATACCATACGTGCGTATCAAGCCAGCTGTTTTTAATTCTTCAAAAGCTTCAATTGTCTCGTCAATTGGATCATCAATGGTTCCTCCGTGTAACATACATACATCAAGATAATCTATTTGAAGTCGTTTTAAGCTGTCACGAACAGCATGATGAATATATTCTTTCGAAGGATCCCAAAACCAATCTTTTGAACCTTCTTGAAAATGGTTTCCTACTTTTGAAGTAATGACTACTTGATCACGTTGATGCTTGATCGATTTACCTACGATCTGTTCATTTATACCAAAATCGTATAAATCAGCTGTATCTAAGTGATTTATTCCGTTCTCTACAGCTGCATCGATTATTTTATTTGCATGTTGATAGTCTGAGCCAAGTGACATGCATCCTAATGTTAATTCAGATATACTTATGTTAGATTTACCTAGTAAATTATAACGCATTATTTGCCTCCTTATCATATGGATTATATGATTATTGTAGAATTAGTAAGAAAAGAAAACAACCTTTACACACATAGTAGATAAGAAAGGAAGAAAAACACATGCATAAATTTGAAGAAAAGACCATTTCATCAGAATCTATATTTAATGGAAATGTAATAGATTTAAAAGTAGATGAAGTAGAATTACCGAATGGGAAAACTTCGAAGAGAGAAATCGTCAATCACCCAGGAGCAGTAGGGATTATTCCAATTACGAAAGATGGAAATATTATTTTAGTAGAACAGTACCGCAAACCATTAGAAAAAGCACTATGTGAAATCCCTGCTGGTAAACTAGAAGAGCGCGAAAATCCCTTAACAGCAGCTGTACGTGAATTAGAAGAAGAAACAGGATTTACTACTACCAATCTTTCTTTTGTCACATCATTTTATACATCACCCGGTTTTGCGAATGAACTAATTTATATCTATATCACAGATGACTTAATTCCTTTAGAACAACCACCTACAGGAGATGATGATGAATTTGTGGAAGTAAGAGAAGTTTCCTTGGATCAAGCAAAGCAAATGGTATTGAATCAAGAGATACATGATGCAAAAACAAATTATGCTATATTATACTTACATTCTCTAAAAAAAGGGTAACTTATATGTAATCTATTAAAAATATAAAATAAGTTATTTTTATGTTGAAATCCTCATAGATTAAATTATAGATAATTATTTTAGGAGGATTTTGATGCATAAGAGCTATGTAGTCTTTAATCACTTTAAACAGCATGCAACCATTTATATATTTATGACTATATTATTTTTAACTGGTATAGTTTTTGGTGCCGTTATAGTAAATAGTATGGACGTAGTTCAAAAACAAGATTTATTTTTCTATTTGGAACGGTTTTTCATCCAAACAACAGAGGAAGGGTCGACTTTAAACAATAGAGATATACTATGGCAAAGCTTCTTTTACCATATAAAATATTTAGGCTTAATGTTTATTTTTGCATTAAGTGTAATCGGACTTCCAATTGTGTGGATATTAATTTTTATTAAAGGAATGGTTGTAGGTTTTTCTGTAGGTTTTATAGTGAATTGGTTAGGAATGGACGGATTAATTTTGTCCGCGATTTCAATAGCTCCACAAAACATTTTTATTATTCCTATTTATATTATCGCTGGAAGTATATGCATGATATTCTCATTGGGATTATTAGGTAAATTAGTTGCTAAACGAAATAACACCTCTTTATCACAACCATTTTTTAAATTAACAACTTCGTTTGTTATTTTAATTGTTTGTACGGGAATCGCAGCTATCATAGAAGCTTATATTTCGAACACGATAATGGTTGAGTGGATCCAAAGAGTTTACTTATAGTAAATATTATATTATAATTATTATAATTTAAAAGTGATAATACACTTTGACACGTTCTATTTGAAAGATTATAATATAGTTGGGTAAAGAGGGAGGCGACTATCCATGGAACATCGGATTGAACATATAAAAAAACAGCTACACTCGCATAGCTATAAACTAACTCCCCAAAGGGAAGCAACTGTACGTGTGCTTCTTGAACGAGAAGAAGATCACCTCAGTGCTGAAGATGTATATTTACTCGTAAAAGAAAAGTCACCAGAAATTGGATTGGCTACAGTGTATCGTACATTAGAGTTGCTTTCGGAGCTAAAAATTGTAGATAAAATTAACTTTGGTGATGGCGTTTCTCGATACGATTTACGTAAAGAAGGCGCAAAACATTTTCATCATCATTTAGTATGTATTGAATGTGGTTCTGTTGAAGAAATTGAGAATGATTTATTAGAAGATGTAGAACGTATCGTGCAAACAGATTGGGGATTTGAAGTGAAAGACCATCGGCTAACGTTTCACGGTATATGTAAACAATGCCAAGAAGCTATTGTTAAAGCAACATAGTATGCCTTTTTCCATTGGAAAAAGGCAATATTTTTTGTTTCATAATTGATTGTAATATTTATGGATAGGACAAGCATATTCTTTCAATAGAATAAATAATTGGGAGATATGTGATGCGTAAACTAATAATTGATATGATAAAAATATTTTTGTTATTTATGATTAGTGCTTGTATCTTTTATTACGCACTACAACTTATGCACAAAGAATATTTATATATACACCGATTTGATCCGCCACAGGGTCCAGCAGTAAAAGTCTTTCAAGAAAATAACGGATTATTTGACCTACTTCCTTTAAATTTTTTAGGAGATGAGTAATATTATGTTAGAATACGCTATTGAAGATTTCTTTCATTTTCTTCGTATTGAACGTGGATTGTCTGAAAATACATTAAGTTCTTATAAAAGAGATTTGACGAATTACTTGCAATATATGAAAGACCATGATAAAACTGCATCGTGGGATAAGATTTCTAGAACAGATATTATGGGGTTTCTTTATATGTTAAAAGATCAAGAGAAATCAACAGCAACCATTTCTAGACATATTTCTTCAATTCGTTCTTTTCATCAATTTTTAATTCGGGAACAGATTACTTCAAATGATCCGAGTTTACATATTGAAACACCTAAAAAAGATCGTAAACTCCCGGATACCTTATCTCAAGATGAAGTAGATCGATTATTAGACATTGATATGAATTCCAAACTTTCCATTCGAAATAAAGCAATGTTAGAATTACTATATGCTACCGGTCTGCGAGTATCAGAGTTGATTTCTTTAAAAGTAAGTGATTTACATTTAACGATGGGTTTTGTGCAATGCTTCGGGAAAGGTTCTAAAGAAAGAATTGTTCCGCTCGGAGATACGGCAAAATATTATCTAGAAAAGTATATTTCTGAGGCAAGAGACAGCTTGATTAAAAAGAATAGACAAGAGGATTCTTTGTTTGTCAATCAACATGGAAGAAGATTAACTAGGCAAGGTTTTTGGAAAATCTTAAAAGGGCTTACATTAGAGGCTGGGATACTAAAAAAGATTACACCACATACACTTCGCCACTCTTTTGCTACACATTTATTAGAAAACGGGGCAGACTTACGTTTAGTCCAAGAGATGTTAGGACATGCAGATATATCAACAACTCAAATTTATACACATGTTACAAAGGCTCGCTTAAAAGATATGTACCAAACTTATCATCCAAGAGCCTAATTTTTTTCAGATATGTTGTCTGACATCTAACATCAAATAGAGGGAACATAGTTATAGCGTGTTTCGGGAATATACATAACAGGAGGTATGAACAAACTATGAATAATTTTAAACGAGTATTTTTAATTGTAATGGATTCAGTAGGAATTGGAGAAGCTCCCGATGCAAAAGATTTTAATGATATAGGAGCAGATACATTAGGACATATTGCAGAGAAAATGAAGGGATTAAATATGCCTACATTGGAAAGTCTTGGATTAAGTAATATCCGAAAGATTAAAGGTATTGAGCCCGCAGTTCAACCAAAAGCTCATTATACAAAAATGCAAGAAGCATCTAATGGTAAAGATACAATGACTGGACATTGGGAAATTATGGGATTGCATATAGAAAACCCATTTCGTACATTTCCGGATGGGTTTCCGGATGAGTTAATCCAAGAGTTAGAACAAAAAACTGGTCGTAAGGTGATTGGAAATAAACCGGCATCTGGTACAGAGATTCTTGATGAACTTGGAAAGCAACATATGGATACTGGGTCGCTAATTGTTTATACATCGGCGGATTCTGTATTGCAAATTGCTGCACATGAAGAGATTATTCCAATAGATGAGCAATATAAGATTTGTGAAATTGCGAGAGAACTAACTTTAGATGAAAAATACATGGTTGGAAGAGTAATTGCACGGCCGTTTGTTGGTGTACCTGGTGCATTTGAACGTACACCGAATCGTCATGATTATGCGTTGAAGCCATTTGGCAGAACAGTAATGAATGAATTAAAGGATAATAATTATGATGTCTTAGCATTAGGTAAAATATCAGACATTTATGATGGTGAAGGTGTTACAGAAACGATCCGAACCAAAGATAATAATGATGGTATGGTACAATTACGAAAGTCAATGGATAAATCGTTTAATGGCTTAAATTTCTTAAATCTTGTTGATTTTGACGCAAAATATGGGCATCGAAGAGATGCAATAGGGTATGGAAAAGCTTTAGAAGAGTTTGATCAACAGCTACCAGAGATTATTGAACAGCTACATGATGATGATCTTCTGATAATTACAGCTGATCATGGAAATGACCCAATTCATCATGGTACTGACCACACAAGAGAATACGTGCCATTACTCGTTTATCATAACCAAATTAACCAGGCAAAAGAATTACCTATTAGAAGAACGTTCGCCGACATAGGAGCAACTGTTGCAGATAACTTTGGGATTAAGTTACCTGAACATGGGGAAAGTTTTTTGAACGATATTAAATAAAGGGGAAGATAAAATGGAAAATCAATATATTCAAGAAGCAGCAAGTTTTATAAAAGATAAAATGAATAGAGAACCATCAATTGGTTTAATTTTAGGATCGGGCCTAGGTGTATTGGCAGATGAAATTGAAGAGGCAGTCTCCATTGAATATAAAGATATCCCTCACTTTCCAACATCAACTGTGTCTGGTCATAAAGGACAATTAGTAATTGG
Source organism: Oceanobacillus kimchii X50 (assembly GCF_000340475.1). Classification (NCBI taxonomy): domain Bacteria; kingdom Bacillati; phylum Bacillota; class Bacilli; order Caryophanales; family Bacillaceae; genus Oceanobacillus; species Oceanobacillus kimchii. Next base: position 1,854,604 of record NZ_CM001792.1, on the reverse strand, counting down.
CACTATGGAAGGGAACCAAGTAATTGCGATGCAGGGTCGTTTTCATTATTACGAAGGGTATACCATGCAACAAGTAACATTTCCTGTTCGAGTCATGAAGGAATTAAATATTGAAAAATTAATTGTTACAAACGCAGCTGGTGGGGTAAATGAATCTTTTTCTGCCGGTGATTTAATGTTAATTACAGATCATATTAACCAAATGGGAGATAACCCGTTAATTGGTCCAAATGATGAAAGACATGGCCCTCGTTTTCCTGATATGTCGACTGCATATGATAAAGATTTATTGCAACTTGCAAAAAACGTTGCTAAAGACTTAGATTTAACAGTACAACAAGGTGTATACGTAGGTAATAGTGGACCTGTGTATGAAACACCGGCAGAGGTAAGAATGTTACGTGCACTAGGTGGCGATGCAGTGGGAATGTCAACTGTTCCCGAAGTGACTGTAGCTAACCACACTGGAATAAAAGTGCTTGGTATTTCTTGTATTTCAAATATGGCGGCAGGTATATTAGATCAGCCTTTAACACATGACGAAGTGATTGAAACTACAGATAAAGTTAGAGAGAGCTTTTTACAATTTGTTCGCAATATCATTCAATCAATGTGATTTGGTACTATTTTGGAGAGGATGTTGAAGTTATGAATACAGTAGAAATTATTAATAAAAAAAAATATGGAGAAGTGTTAAGTTACGATGAGATAAAACATGTGATTACTGGGTATGTAGAAGGTAATATTCCAGATTATCAAGTATCTTCTCTATTGATGGCAATTTATTTTAATGGTTTAACGAATCAAGAGACATCTGATTTAACTGACATTATGGTGAACTCCGGAGATCAGATAGATATGTCTTTCTTAAATACTATTGTGGTCGATAAGCATTCTACAGGTGGTGTAGGTGATAAAGTTAGCTTAATTGTTGCACCAATTATTGCTTCATTAGGTATCCCATTTGCAAAAATGAGTGGAAGAGGGCTAGGTCACACTGGTGGAACAGTAGACAAGTTAGAATCTATTAAAGGATTTCACACTGAATTACCATTAGATACATTTAAAGAGCAGGTAAAAGAGCATGGTATCGCACTAGTTGGACAATCAGGAAACTTAGTGCCAGCGGATAAAAAATTATATGCATTACGTGATGTAACGGGTACAGTAGATTCGATTCCTTTAATTGCTAGTTCTATTATGAGTAAAAAAATTGCCTCAGGAGCAGACTCAATTGTATTAGATATAAAAGTAGGTAATGGAGCTTTTATGAAAACAGTAGAAGAAGCCGAAAAATTGGCTACTGCTATGGTTGAAATTGGCAAAAAATTAGATCGTGAAACTGTTGCTGTGCTTACAAGAATGGACCAGCCTTTAGGAGATGAAGTTGGTAATGCTAATGAAGTTATTGAAGCGATAAAATTACTACGTGATAGTGATTATAGCAAAGATATTTATGATGTTTCTGTGGAAATTGCTTCACAAATGGTATTACTTGCGAAAAAAGCTTCTACGATTGAAGAAGCTAGAAGTTTGGTATCTGATGTTATTGCAAATGGAACAGCTTATAAAAAATTAGTTGAATTTGTTGAAGCGCAAGATGGAGATATAACGAGTGTAAATGAATTAAAAGTGAAGCAATCAATTGACGTATTAAGTGATGAGGAAGGGTATTACGCTTCTGTAAACACACAAGCAATTGGTGAAGCTGCTATGCTACTTGGTGCAGGTAGAGAGACAAAAGAAGATCAAATTGACCATCAAGTAGGAATAACATTCCATGTGAAGTTAGGAGATGCAATTAAAAAAGGAGACAAAATTGCAACCATCCATACAAATAAACAAAATAACGATGAAGTTATTCAAAAAATCAAGAAAGCAATGACCTATACAACAGAAGCTGTCGAATCTAAAGATAGTGTTATTAAAATTATAAAATAGTAATTTTAATTAATCATTTAAAACTTCATGTTAAACAGAAAGAACCTAAAATCCTCTTAATTCGGGGTTTTAGGTTCTTTTATGTGAGTTGATATATGTGTAATCAGAGCAAATTAAGCTGAGTATCATATTTTTAATTCTTAATTAAGAATAACTTAAAACGGATTTGTTGCCCATTGAAGAGATTGTTTTATAAAAATACGAGGATGCAACTTTAATTGAGATACGATAAATTCAGCTATATCTTCTGGTTGCATAAACTTGTCTTCGTTTTTTTCAGATAATTCATTTCCAAATACCAATTCTGTAGCTACTAAACTTGGATTCATCGTAAATACACGTATATTATTTGGGCGAACTTCCTGCATTAATGCTTCTGCCATACCTTGTATTGCAAATTTTGAACCACTATAAGCCGTAGAACCAGCTGTACCTTTTAGACCATTACTGGAAGAAATCATAATAATATCTCCTTGATTTTTGTCCTTCATATGTGGTAACACCCGATGGGTCACATGGTATGTTCCAAAAACGTTTACATGGAATATTTTTTTCCATTCAGAAGAGGTGACTTCATCTAAATTTCCATAAGTTGATATACCTGCATTATTAATGAGTATATCAGCTTTTCCAAGATTATTTTCCAGCTGTGTAATGGCAATATCTACTTGTTCTTCATCACTAATATCCACTGTTTCATATTGTGACCGAACTCCCATTTTTTTAATACTTTCTGATACATCTATTAATTTGTTTTCAGAACGAGCCAATAACCCAATATGCACTCCTTGTTTGGCCAATTCTATTGCAGTTGCTTTCCCTATTCCACTACTTGCTCCCGTAATATATGCAATTTTTCCTTTAATAGATTGTCCCAAATGTAGTCCACTCCAATCTTTTTCACTCATGCACAAATTATACGAGATAAATAGCTTGCTTTCAAAATAAATGTTCATCGATTTTTAAGCAGGGATAATTTCATCAGAGGTATGAAAACTCTAATTGAAGGAAAAACTAACGGTATATATTGAAGTTGGAGGTAAGGCTATGAGAAAGATACGAAATGTAATGATAATTGGGATATTAGGTGTATTACTTTTTGGTCATACCGTGTCAGCAGAAGAAATTGGTCAGGAGATTAATCTAATTGAAGATGCTACTTCTGGGATACTTATTGAACAAGACACTGGAACAATTCTCTATGATAAAAACGCACACGAACAACTTGCCCCAGCAAGTATGACAAAAATAATGACATTGCTTTTAGTGATGGAATCCTTAGAAAAAGGGGACATAGCAAAAGAAGATGTTGTTATTGTTAGTGAAAAAGCTGCTTCTATGGGTGGGTCTCAGATATTTTTGGAAGCTGGAGAAGAAATGACAGTAAATGATTTATTAAAAGGGGTTGCAGTAGCCTCTGGTAATGATGCAAGTGTAGCTTTAGCAGAAAAAATAGCTGGTAGTGAAGAAGCGTTCGTAAATAAGATGAATGAAAAAGCAAAAGAATTAAATTTAAAAAATACATTATTCCAAAATACTACTGGATTGCCTGAAGAGAATCATTATAGTAGTGCTTATGATATGGGAGTTATGGCAAACGAACTTCTAAAGCACGAGTCAATTACAGAATATACATCTATCTATGAGGATTACCTTCGCCAAGGAAAAGACAATGAATTTTGGCTTGTTAATACAAATAAATTAGTTCGTTTTTACAAAGGCGCAGACGGGTTAAAGACTGGTTACACTAGTGAAGCGAAATATTGCTTAACAGCCACAGCTCAACGAGATGACATGCGCGTTATCGCTGTAGTAATGGGGGCTGAATCACCAAAGGAAAGGAATCGTATGGTAACAGAACTGCTTGATTATGCTTTCCACAGTTATGAAACGAATCCTTTGTTTTCAAAAGGGGAAAAGGTAACTGAAGTGGATTTATTAAAAGCTGATCAATCTACTATAGATATCGTTACAGACCATTCTGTAAGTACTTTGCACAAGAAAGGGGATAAAGAGAAAGATATTTCTACAGAGGTAAAATTACAAGAATCTTGGACATTTCCTGTTAAAAAAGGGGATGAGGTAGGTAAATTAATAATTAAAGATGGAGATACAATAATATCTGAAGTACCTTTAACTGTTAGTAAAAATATTGAAAAAGCATCTTTTAGTGATCTGATGAAAAGATCTTTACAAGAATTGGTGAAACATTAATAATAAAGTAACATTTCCACTTCTTTTGTCGACAGGCAGGAATTAGCTCATTACTTGAAGAAATTAGCTATCTAAGAAATTTTTTTAAGGGAGGAATCGTGAAACATGGCACTTCATTCTGACTTTGATGTTGTAGGGGATGTCCTCATCGTCAGACTTTCTGGGGAATTGGATCATCATGAGACGGAGGCTTTACGAGATATATGGAAGGATATGATATATAATAATCCGATTAAACACGTTATTTTAAATCTAGAACAAGTAAGTTTTATGGATTCTTCTGGATTAGGAGTAGTACTAGGAAGGTATAAAGAGGTAATACAATTAGGAGGAGAAATGATGGTCTGTTCTGTCTCTCCTCCAATTCAAAGGTTATTTGAAATGTCAGGCCTTTTTAAAATTGTTCGTAAAGCAGATAATGAGCAATATGCACTGGAAGCATTGGGGGTGGCATCATGAATAATGAAATGTCTCTTTCGTTTGCAAGTGTAAGTGAAAATGAAGCATTTGCACGTGTCGCAGTAGCTTCATTTATAACACAGTTAGATCCGACAATGGATGAGTTGACAGAAATTAAGACAGTTGTTTCAGAAGCAGTAACGAATTCAATCATCCATGGATACCATAATGAACCTCAACATAGAGTTTACATTGAATGCGTACTTCATGATGATGAAATTGAATTAACCATTCGTGATGAAGGGGTCGGTATCGAAAATATTGATGAAGCAAGAGAACCTTTGTATACTTCAAAACCAGAACTTGAACGATCTGGAATGGGGTTTACAATTATTGAAAATTTCATGGATTCTGTGGAAGTTATTTCTGCTCCCGAAAAAGGTACTTCCGTATATATGACCAAACAACTTTCGAAATCAAAAACTGTATATAATTAAGGTCTAATTATGAATGTGAATAAAACACGGGAGCGGGAGCAGCTATCCGATGAGCAGGTAAAAGAACTTATACGCATGAGCCAGCAAGGAGATCAAACAGCGAGAGATCGTTTAGTAGAAAAAAATATACGACTTGTCTGGTCAGTAGTTCAACGTTTTATTAATCGGGGGTACGATCCGGATGATTTATTTCAAATTGGAAGTATTGGTTTAATTAAATCGATCGACAAATTTGATTTAAGTTATGATGTTAAATTTTCCACTTATGCAGTACCGATGATTATCGGAGAGATTCAGCGTTTTATTCGTGATGATGGTAGTATCAAAGTAAGTAGATCTTTAAAGGAAATAGGAAATAAAATAAGAAGAAAAAAAGATGAAATGACGAAACAGTATGGTCGTTCTCCGACCGTAAATGAACTAGCAGAGGCTCTTGAGTTGCAACCGGAAGAAATTGTGCATGCACAGGAAGCAGCGAAGTCACCACAATCAATTTATGAAACGGTGTTTGAAAACGATGGCGATCCAATCACTTTGTTAGATCAGATTGCAGAGCAAGATTCTAAGTGGTTTGAGAAACTATCATTACAAGAGGCCATTCGAAGTTTAACGGAACGTGAGCGTTTAATTATTTATCTTCGTTACTATAAAGATAAGACACAAACAGAGGTAGCAGAAAGATTAGGGATTTCGCAGGTACAAGTATCACGACTAGAGAAAAAGATCTTAGAAGATATGAAAAAAAATATGGATTCAAGTTAATACGTAAATGAGTCTTCTCTTTGGAAGGCTCTATTTTTTATGCTCATAATAACAACTTGGTCAAAAGACGGATAATAATATAAGAAAGAAGTTTCACTTTATGAAATGATTTTTAATAAAAACGTTTGATTTGACTAATACTATAATCAATATACATTACAGGAAAGAAGGCTGAATTTATGGCTGATATTGTCTACTTACGGATGCATAAAAAAGTGAATATTGCCCATAAAAAGCAATTGTACTTAGAAGATATTGCTCACATTTCTTCTAACGTTTCCTATAAAAAAAAACTTGAATTGACACCAATTTATCGTATCACTGATAAGGATGAAAACATTCTGATCATTGATAGCTTTTTGATTGTCGATCATTTAATCTCCATATTCTCTGATATCGAAATTCAATTAATAGGATCTGAACAGACAATTATTCATATCCAAAAAAGGAAAAAGCAAACCAACCTCTGGATCGTATCTTTTGTATGGTTATTACTTTTTGTTGGTACTGCTATGACTATCATGAATTTTCACTATGATGTAAGTATGCAACAGGTACAGCAAAAGATTCATTTACTCTTAACTGGCAGAGAAAACGAATTTCCTCTTTGGATTCAAATACCATATTCCTTAGGATTAGGAGTAGGAACGCTTTTATTTTTCAATCATTGGTTTAATAAACGATTTAATGAAGAACCAAGCCCCTTGGAAATAGAGATTTTTAATTATCAACAAGATATTAATCAGTACATCACCTATATGGAAAATGATTTAAATGATCCAAGAAATCTTTCTTAGATTTTTACAAGTTTTCATTGGTTTTAGTGGTGGTTTAGCAGTTGGGGCAGGCTTTGTAGCTTTTATAACAGTACTAGGAATTATCCCCCGTCTAGTACAGTTAAGTAAATCAGAAGCATTTACAAAAGCATATGGAGGATCAGTAATTTTCGGGTTGTTAATTGGCACATATTTCTCCTTTGCGTCTATAACGCTTAATCAGACGATTATAACGCTTTTATTCTGGGGATTATTACATGGGATATTTAATGGCATGTTAGCAGCAGCCTTAACGGAAGTATTAAATGTTTTTCCTATCCTGACGCGGAGAATTGGCATGGACAAGTTTGTATACATTTTTATGATGGCATTATTACTAGGTAAAGTGTTTGGTTCCTTATTTCAGTGGATCGTATTTGTAAGATAAACAAAAAGGCGGGTTATTGTTTTTATGAGTAAATTAAAATCACAACAAAAGCGTATGATTTCACCAAAAATTGAAGAAAATTACAATTATATGAAGACTAAACTTGGGATTAAAACCTCCTTTGATATTGGTTATCGTGAACTTATAATTTTAAAGCAACGTATTCATATATATTATGTTACTGGACTTTGTGATGCATCTGTTGTACAGGAAATGCTAAAGAAGTTAGTGGAAATTAATGATGTAGAAACAAATAAAAAAATGCTTCCAGAAATAATTGAGAATAGACTTGTGCATCAACAAGTAGAATCAGTAAAAACAATGGATGAAGTAGTTGATCAAGTACTAAGTGGTCTTATTGCAGTGTTTATAGACGGAGAACGATCTGCTCAAATTGTTGATGTTCGTAATTATCCAGGAAGAACTCCAGAAGAACCAGATACAGAAAAAGTCATCCGTGGATCAAGAGACGGATTTACTGAAAATATAATTGAAAATACGGCACTTACTCGAAGAAGACTAAGAGATGAAAATCTAAGAAATGAAATGGTGAAAGTTGGAGAGAGGTCGAAAACTGACGTATGTATTACTTATTTACAAGATGTAGCTGATGATGGGTTAATTGAACTGATTAAAAATCATATCAGTCAAATTAAGCTAGACGGAATTTCCATGGCAGAAAAAACATTAGAGGAGTTTTTAATTTTAAGAAGATGGAATATATATCCTTTAGTTCGATATACAGAACGTCCAGATGTGGCTGCAAGTCATTTATTAGAAGGTCATGTTCTCATATTTGTAGATACATCACCTAGTGCAATAATACTTCCGACGACTTTTTTTCATCATCTTCAACATGCAGAAGAATATCGACAAGTACCATCTATAGGTACGTTTATAAGAGTGGTTCGCTTTATGGCAGTATTAGCAGCGTTATTTTTACTTCCAACTTGGGTACTTTTTGCTATCGAACCATCACTTTTACCTGAAGGTCTAAGTTTTATTGGTCCGAATGATGAAGGAAATGTTCCAATTGTTATACAAGTACTCTTAGCAATGATTGGTATAGAATTTTTAAGGATGGCAGCGATTCACACTCCAACGCCTTTATCAACATCTATGGGTTTAATTGCAGCAGTATTAATTGGAGAAATCGCAATTGAAGTTGGATTATTTTCACCAGAAGTTATACTTTATGTGTCAACAGCTTCCATAGGTAATTATGTTACTCCGAGTTATGAAATTAGTGTAGCAAATAAGGTTGTTAGTATGACTCTCGTGATTATAGTTGGATTGTTTGGTTTACCGGGATATATGATCTCAATAACTTTATACATTCTATTTCTAATTCAAATAAAGTCATTGAAAACACCATATCTATGGCCGTTTATTCCATTTAATCCAAAAGCAATGATTCAAATCCTTATCCGCGTACCTGTTCCTTATACGAAGAGTAGACCAAGTATTGTTCATCCTAAAAATAATTACCGTCAGCCTTAACTAGGAAGAGCTTGTTCAAACATTGTTTGAATAAGCTTTTACTAATTGATGGTTTAGGGGTGTATTGATATAATTCTCGCTTTTGTTTTTGACGGTGTTGTGATAAAGTGTTTTTATTATTTGAAATTACGGGGGAAATTTGAATTATGATAATAGATACTCACCCTTTCACAGTTAATGAAAAAGGACATTTAGAAATAGGTGGCTTGGATACACTTGATTTAGCAAAGAAATACGGTACTCCTTTGTATGTATATGATGTTGCGCTTATCAGAAATAATGCTCGATCATTTGTCCAAGCATTCACGGATACTGGTATCAAAGGAAAGGTAGCTTATGCAAGTAAAGCATTTTCTTCCATAGCTATGCTTCAAGTGGCTAAACAGGAAGGATTATGCCTTGATGTTATATCAGAAGGAGAATTATATACAGCTTTACAAGCTGACTTCCCAACTGAACGAATACATATGCATGGGAATAATAAAAGTTTGGAAGAGATTAGAATGGCAGTAGATTATGAAATTGGATGTATTGTCATTGATAATTTTCATGATATTGATTTATTGGAAGAAGTTTTGGCAGAAAAACAAAAACAAATGGATGTATTAATCCGTGTAACGCCTGGTGTAGAGTCAAAAACACATCAATATATCATGACTGGAAATGAAGATTCTAAGTTTGGATTTGATTTACAAAACGGACAAGCTGAACAAGCATTTAAACGATTATACGAGCATCAGCGAATTCGGTTTCAAGGACTGCACTGCCATATAGGCTCACAAATATTTGAAACCAGTGGATTTCAAGTGGCTACGGATTTATTATTTTCAGAACTGGAGAAATGGAATAATAAATATCAGTATCAACCTAATGTTCTCAACTTAGGTGGAGGATTTGGAATTCGTTATACAAAAGATGACCAACCATTACCATTAGATAATTATATTAAAAGTATGGCAGACGCTGTACAAGCGCATGTCCAAAAGCTTTCGATGAAGATGCCAGAGATTTGGATTGAGCCAGGTAGATCTATTGTGGGAAATGCTGGTATCACCTTATATACGATTGGATCAAACAAACAGATCCCAGGTATAAGAGAATACTATTCTATTGATGGTGGAATGGCAGATAATATAAGGCCCGCTTTATACAATGCTGGATATGAGGCTGTTATTGCGAATCATCCCAAAAAACCTATTGTAAAAGAAGTCTCTATTGCTGGTAAATGTTGTGAATCTGGTGACATGCTTATCTGGGATTTACCAGTTCCAGAAATTAATAGTGGTGATGTATTAGCCGTCTTCTCAACAGGTGCTTATAGTTACTCTATGGCCAGTCATTATAATCGACTTCCCAATGCTGCTGTAGTATTTGTAGAAAATGGAAGAGATCAATTGGTCGTTAGAAGAGAAACGTATCAAGATGTAGTTCGTAATGATTTATCCTACGAATAAGGAGTTATTCATTTATATATTTGACAAGAAGTGATAAAATAAGAAAGAATCTTATGATATAAGGAGATAATTACTATGAAAACAGGATATATTTTAATGGAAAATGGAAATAAAATTGAATTTGAACTTTATCCAGAAGAAGCACCAAATACCGTTGCGAATTTTGAAAAACTTGCTTCTGATCAGTTTTATGATGGACTTACTTTTCATCGAGTGATTCCAGGATTTGTAAGCCAAGGAGGATGTCCTGTAGGAAATGGTACTGGTTCAGCTGGATACACAATAAAGTGTGAAACGGAAGGTAATCCGCATAAACATGAAGAAGGTTCTTTATCAATGGCACATGCTGGTAAAGATACTGGAAGCAGTCAATTTTTCATTGTTCATGAGCCTCAACCTCATCTTGATGGAGTCCATACTGTATTTGGTAAAGTAACATCAGGGATTGAACATGCAAAAGCAATGCGTAATGGTGATACGATGCAAGAGATTCGTATTAATTCTTAATCGGTTATAATAATGAGCTTAATAGATATAGTTTTATTTTTGTTTATTATTGCTCCGATTATTACCCTGATACATGAATTTGGTCATGTTTCAGGGTCGTTTGTTTATAAAGCAACACATATTTTTATACATATTGGCCGGGGAGCACCTATAATAAAAAAGAATTTAGGGTATCTTCAATTCAACATAAATTCCCTTTACATGTTAGGTGGGGGAAGTAATTATCATTTTAATCACGACTTGCTACCATACCAGCGAGCATTAATTGCTTTTTTAGGACCTTTATTTAATTTCATCGTATTTTTAATGCTATTATTTCTGTTTGGAATACATAGCGATTATCTGTTGATTAGCTTAGCTATATGGTTTAATCTTTGGTTAGCAATTGTTAATATGATTCCTTTTCAAAGGAAAAATAAAGCCTCTGACGGTTTAGTAATATGGGATGCTATCAAAGATATTTATACTAATTATAAAATGAACAAAGTTGACAAATAATTTATAGCATGACATAAATAATATATAGTCAGTTGGTATTGTACTATTGTCTACCTATAAGAATTACCATTACAGCAATTTAATGAGGGGTAATTATGTTAATTCGTTATAAAAAAAATCATGAAAAGATTGCAATGGGCTTATTGTCTTTTATGCCTGAAGTAAAGAAAGACGTAAAAAAATTACAGCAAACAATTAAAGATTATGAACAAATTGATCATTGGCATCTACATTTGTGGAAAGAAGAAGATGATGTATTAGGCGCAATTGGTGTTCAGATTTTAGACGAAACATCATTAGTAATTCAACATATTTCCGTGAATCCATCTCATCGCAACAGTGGAATTGGTCAAAAGATGATTCGTGAAATTCAACGTATCTATGGTAATAAGTATGAAATTACACCGACTGAGGAAATTCAAAATTTCTTTAAAAAGTGTATAGATAGTTCAGAGGTCGATAGCAAGGAATAAATGGTAAAAACCCAGCCCATTGACTAATGGGCTGGGTTTTTTCGTCAGCTGCAGCAACTGCTTGAAAAACTTTAACGCTTTTATTTAAGCTCTGCCTCTTAGAACCAAGCAGCACCGACAATAACTAACAAGATAAACAATACAACGATTAACGCGAATCCTCCTGCATAACCATATCCACCACTCATGTTTAACTGCCTCCTTTGTGTTCATTACATAAATGTTTTGTGATAACATTTATACTACGCTACAGCTTATGTAAGATATGTATACTGTGTATGGGCGCAACTCACATATCTAATTTTTTTTTGAAAGGAAATTATATTATGCACGAAGGATATAAAGTAAAACTTGATACATTTGAAGGTCCGTTGGATTTATTATTACATTTAATTAACCAATATGAAATCGATATATATGATATTCCTGTCGCTCAAATTACACAACAATACATGGAGTATATACATACTATGCAGCACTTAGAATTAAACATAGCTAGTGAGTATTTAGTAATGGCTTCTACATTATTAGCAATAAAAAGTCAAATGCTTTTGCCTAAACAAGAATTAGAAGAAAATCTTGATGAAGAGTATATGGAAGATCCGAGAGAAGAATTAATGCAACGATTGATCGAGTACCGAAAGTATAAAGAAATAGCAGAACGGCTAAAAGAAAAAGAAAACGAGGAAATTCAATTATACACTCGTCCACCAGCTGTCTTTGAATTCAAAGATGTACCAGAGAAGGTTACAACAAATCAAACCGATATTTCTATATTTGATATGATTGGTGCATTAAATAAAATGTTAAAAAGAAAAGAATGGACTGAACCACATGACACGACAGTACAGCGAATGGATATTCCCATTGAGACAAGAATGAAAGATGTGCTTCGACAGGTGCAATCCTCGACAAATGGATTGGTGTTTGATAAGTTATTTCCTTCGCCGACGAAAAGTTATATTGTTGTTACTTTTGTAGCAGTTTTAGAATTAATGAAGGACAAACAAATATTCGCTGTACAAAAACGACATTTTGAAGACCTGTATCTATTTAGCATGGAGGAATTTACGTGAATATGAATGAATTAAAAGGAGTTACAGAAGGATTACTATTTGCCAGTGGAGATGAAGGTGTTACGTTAAAACAATTAAGCAAAATACTAGATATCGGAGTAGACACGGTGGAACACTTATTAGAGGAATTAAGATTTGAATATGAGCGAGAAGACCGTGGTTTAATGATAATTCAATCAAATGATATTCTTCATTTAACTACAAAACCAGAACATAGCTCTTATTTTAAACGTTTAATTGATTCTCCTCGTACAAGTAAAATGTCACAAGCAGCTTTGGAAACACTTGCTATAATAGCTTATCGTCAGCCGATAACAAGAGCGGAGATTGATGAGATTAGAGGAGTTCGGAGTGAACGACCTCTCCAAACTCTAATTACACGAAGTTTGATTGAAGAATCAGGTAGAAAAGACACGGTTGGTAGGCCAGTGCTGTTTCAAACAAGCAAAGAATTTCTTACTTTTTTTGGTTTGGCATCGTTGGATGAATTACCACCTCTACCTGAAAATATTGACCCAGATAAAGAAGAACGAGAAGCAGATTTATTTTTCGAACGATTTCAAGATGAAGTATAAATGATATTGAATCACCCAAATCCCTTTACGGGATTTTTTTATTTTTAAAAATCTTTATGAAGCAATTTTCAGCTAACATACGATTTTCACGCAAAATATCTTATTATGATATTGACACAATTGCCAAGTATTATTTAGCAAACGAATTATTTATTAGTGATATTTAAATATAATGCTCGGTGCTTGGACTATGGAAAACAAACAAAGCAACATTCGGATATCATAAAGTTGATTCTTTTAGATAAATAAATAATTATCGCTTGTATTCATAACCATTTTTGACTTGCATAAGATAATTATAGAAAAGATATCTAGGAGGACAAGAACTAATGCGTGTATTCATTGGATCATTAACATTTTTAATATTAATCATGAGTTTTCCTTCGTATGGACAAGCATTGCCGTCTGTATCTGCAAATAACGCAGTATTAATAGAACAATCTACTGGTAGAGTGTTATTTGAGAAAAATGCTAATGAAGAAGCTTCCATAGCCAGCATTACAAAAATTATGACAGCAATTATCGCTATAGAATCTGGAATGTTAGATGAACAAGTAACTACTTCAAGAAAAGCGATTTATACAGAAGGGTCCTCTATCTATCTGGAACAGGGTGAAGAAATTCCTTTAAAAGATTTAGTTTATGGATTAATGCTTCGATCCGGAAATGATGCAGCGGTAGCAATAGCTGAACATGTAGGAGGTAGTGAAGAAGGATTTGTTTACTTGATGAACGAAAAAGCCAAGTGGTTAGGAATGGAAAACACGCATTTTGATAATCCTCATGGTTTAGATTCAGACACACATTATTCAAGTGCATATGATATGGCAATTCTAATGAAATATGCCATGGATGATCCGATGTTTCGAGAAGTTAGTGGGTCCGATTCGTATCTTTCGGAAAACAGAACCTATCATTGGCAAAATAAAAATAAACTACTGACTCGATTATATAATTATTGTACAGGCGGAAAAACTGGTTATACAAAGGCTACCGGACGAACATTAGTCACTTCAGCTCATAAAAATGGCATGGATTTAATTGCAGTTACTTTAGATGCTCCTGATGATTGGCAAGATCATATTAGCATGTTTGAGTGGGGCTTTGATCAATTTGAAATGAAAACAGTACAAGAGGAAGGAACAGCACTTTATCATATTGAACCTAAAACAAGTACCGTATATGGTAACTATAAAAATGCTGTGAACCTCCCCTTACTAAAAGATGGTAATGAAAAAGTCGATGTGAAAAATTATTTTTTATCAGAGGAGAAAAGTGAATTGAAGCAAGCGATTGGGAAATCGGTTTATTATATAAACAATCAAGAAGTGTATGAATCGTATATTTATCCGGGAGAACAACAAAAAAAAGACTCTATCTTTGATAACTTAAAAACAGTATTTGAATCGATAATTGGAAGAGAAGCTATATGATCAATTGGATTTGGATCTCTATGGCAGTTATTGGCATCGTCTATGCTATGTTTAGCGGAAATATGGAGGAAGTAAATCAAGCAATCTTTGAAAGTGCTGGTGATGCTGTTACATTATCCATTGGACTTATTAGTATATTAGTTTTTTGGTTAGGTATGATGAGAATTGCTAAAGAGGCAGGATTACTAGATTTATTAGCAAAAGTATTTCGTCCCATTGTCGTTCGAATATTCCCTGATATACCGAAAGATCATCCTGCAATTGGCTATATCCTTTCAAATATGACAGCAAATATGTTTGGGTTAGGAAATGCAGCAACACCGATTGGTATTAAAGCAATGGAAGAGATGAAAAAACTAAATAAAGATAATGATACCGCTTCTCGATCGATGATTACTTTTCTCACATTGAATACGACAGGACTTACCATAGTGCCTACAACAGTAATTGGGATTCGAATGCAATATGATTCTGCATCTCCAACAGAAATTGTCTCTGCAACCATAATGGCCACTATCATTGCCACAACTGCAGGTCTGATGATAGATCGCTTTTATCATTATAAAAGTACTTGGGGGAAAAATTAATGGAGATTATAACATCTATTAGTATTTGGATTATTCCTTGTTTTATATTGGTTATTCTACTAATGGCAGCGGTACGAAAAATACCTGCCTATGATTTATTTGTGGAAGGAGGGAAAGAGGGTGTCAAAACGGCATTTTCTTTGCTTCCTTTTTTAGTTGGTATGATTGTTGCAATTTCTATTCTCAGGAGTTCTGGTGCAATGGAAGCTTTTGTTCAATTAATCTCACCAATCTTATCTATCTTTGGGATTCCATCTGAAGTTTTGCCACTTGCATTAATAAGGCCAATATCTGGAACCGCAGCATTAGGAATGACTACGGAACTGATTTCTACTTATGGCCCCGATTCTTTTATAGGAAGAATTGCTTCTGTTATGCAAGGAAGCACTGATACGACATTATACATTATTACTGTCTATTTTGGAGCTGTAGGAATTAAAAAGATTCGATATGCTTTAAAGGTTGGATTACTTGCAGATCTAATTGCTATACTTTCTACAATAGTTCTTGTTAAAATAATGTTTGGATAATACACTTGATAGCGTTAATATAATATTAACGCTATTATTATGGTTAAATACAAAAAGAATGGTGATTAGAATGACGAACAATGGTGAAAGACTTCAAAAAGTAATCGCACAGAGTGGGGTTACTTCACGTAGAAAAGCAGAACAACTGATTCTTGATGGAAAAGTTAAAGTGAATGGAGAAACCGTTCAAGAGATGGGAATTAAAGTTACAGCGAATGATGAAATTGTTGTAGACGGTGTCCCACTTGAAAAAGAAACTCCTGTTTATTTTCTTTTATACAAGCCAAGAGGGGTTATTTCAAGTGTGAAAGATGATAAAGGCAGGAAAGTAGTTATCGATTATTTTAATACCGTAGAACAACGGATCTTTCCAATAGGAAGATTGGATTATGATACTTCTGGAGTTTTACTATTAACGAACGATGGAGATTTTGCTAACCTACTTATGCATCCTCGTCATGAAATGGACAAGGTATATATTGCGAAGGTGAAAGGTATACCAAATAAAAAGGAATTAGCTTTATTACAAAAAGGAATACGTTCAGATAAAGATGTACTAAAAGCAGTTCAAGTAAATTTACTATCTACAGACCATCAAAAGAAGACGTCCATTATAGAAATAACATTACATGAAGGGAAAAATCGTCAAGTCCGTCGTATGTTAGAAGAACTGGGCTACCCAGTCATAAAATTAAAACGTGAACGTTATGACTTTATTGGATTAGAAGGCTTAAATGCAGGAGAATATCGAGCCTTAACTCCTAAAGAAGTTAATCAGTTACGTGCCCATGCTCAAAAATTGTAAGATAATGGTCAAATTTACAAATAGTCTTAAATGATATAATGACCTGGGAGGGAGTGTTACATTGGATATTCAACAAAATAAGACAAACAAACAGAAGAAAAAAAGAAATCGCTTCATTTTTAGGTCATCCATATTACTAATTTTAGTAGCAGCAGTAGTATTCGCTATTGTTTCAAATATGAAAGATGATAACAAAATATACCGTGTTGGTGATGCTGCTCCCGATTTTCAACTGAAACAGATTAGCGGTGAAGTAGATCAATCAACGGTCCAGTTAAGCGACTTAGAGGGAAAAGGTGTCATGCTGAACTTTTGGGCAACATGGTGCGAACCATGTAAAGCAGAAATGCCTTACATGCAAGATTTATATCCGGAATATAAAGAAAAAGGCGTTGAGATTGTTGCAGTAAGTCTAGATGGGACAGAATTAGTTGTAGATCAATTTATTGATGAATACGACTTAACATTTCCAGTTCCTCATGATAAGAATGGAGAGGTAAAGGATCTTTATAAAATTGGTCCAATGCCTACTACCTATTTTATTAATCCTGATGGGGAAATAGAAGAGATTGTCCAGGGGGCACTAACCCTAGATAGGTTAGAAGGATATTTAAATGATATTACTCCGCAAAAGAATTAAGAATGGCCTTGGGATGGAGGGATAGTATGAATAAGATAAAATGTGAGTGTGGTCATGTTAATCCCGAAGGAACAGTATTATGTGAATCTTGTGGAAAACCCGTTGAAGGGAACCAACATATTGATGGAAACCAAGATTCCAAACTGTTAAATATGAGATATGATGGATCAGCTCGTCGTTCACAAACATATAAAAAGTCAATTGTAGATAAAATCTGGAGTTTCTTTTCATCTGTAAAAGTAGGAGTTTGGTTGATTGTTATCGCTTTAGTCGCATCTATTTTTGGAACTATTTTTCCACAGGAAGAATTTATTCCGCAAAATGCAGTATCTCGTGATCCAGCTATCTTTTATGAAGATCGTTATGGTATCTTAGGTTTAATATATTACCAGCTTGGTTTTCATAATTTATATAGCTCATGGTGGTATATGGTACTTATTGCATTAATTGGTATTTCGTTAGTGATTTGTAGTTTAGATCGATTTGTACCATTATTTCGAGCGTTACGAAATCAAAGCGCTAAAAAGCATGTTAAGTTTTTATCAAGACAACGGTTATATAGTGAAACTGATCAAGTAAGCAAAGAAGAAATTGATCAATTAGCATCGAACTTAAAAAAATCAAGATACAAGCTTACCTATGATAATGGCCATATTCTAGCTGAAAAGGGTAGATTCTCCCGCTGGGGTCCTTACGTAAATCATATTGGTTTAATTATTATACTTTTGGCAGCGCTATTGCGAACAACCCCCCTTATGTTTTCAGAGGAGTACATTTGGATTAGAGAAGGGGAGCAGATGGTAATCCCAGGAACAGATGGTCAATATTACATAAAGAATGAACAGTTTGTCATGGAAACTCATGATCCTGAAGACGAAAGGTTTCAAGAAGCAATTTTAAAAGAGGGAGAAATACCGAGTAATTTCCAGTCAGATGTAATCATTTACGAAGCAAAAAGTACAGATATTCCAGGTGCAGAACCAGAATTAGAGGAACAATCTAGGCAATCGATACGAATGAATGAACCAGCAAAATTTGATGGTTACACTCTTTACCAATCAGGTTATCAAGTAAATGAATTTGAATCATTTACATTTAAGATTCATGAGACAGACGATGAAAATGAATCAGCTTTAACAACATTTTCAATAGACCTATCAGAACCGCAATCTACCTATGAATTAGATAATGGGTTTAGAGTAGAGGTAACAAATTATTTTCCTGATTATGTGATGACAGAAGAGGGAAATCCCGTTTCACAAACAAATCATCCGAGGAATCCTGCGTTTGTATTAACCTTATTCCCGCCAGAGTCCGAAACGGGCGAAGTAAGCTTTTTAGGAATAGGTAAAAATATCGACGCTACTGGAGAGAATGATTATAAGATTAGCATGGAAGATTTTGAACTAAGAGATGCAAGTGGTTTAACATTGAATGCTGACCGGACGTTACCTTTCTTTATCGTAGGTGCCGCTATCTTTATGATTGGAGTCATTCAAGGCATGTATTGGCAACATCGACGTGTATGGATTCATCCGACGGAAAATGGTGTATTCTTAGCTGGACATACCAATAAAAATTGGTTTGGGGTTAAGAAGGATATTGAAAAATCACTAGAAGGTACTTCAATTAAAATGGTTAATGATCAACAAGAACTGGAGGAATAGTTGCTTAAAAAAGCAACTACTCCAGTATTAGGAGGATAAACAATGGATTTATTAAGTATTAGTAATGGATCGTTATTTATAGCGTTTATTTTATACTTGATTGCGACATTCTTTTTTGGTGGCGCCATTCGTCAAAATAAGAAAGAACGACATCAAAAATCGCTTTCAGGCTCAATTGGCTTATATATTACCATTGCGGGTTTTGTCTCACAACTTGTTTATTTCTTTACACGTTGGACCGTGACAGGACATGCACCTGTAAGTAACTTGTTCGAGTTTACAACATTCTTAGGTATGTCAATGATACTAGCATTTATCATTATATATATTTATTACAAAACTGCATTTCTAGGATTATTTGCATTACCAATTACAATGATAATTATTGCTTATGCTAGTATGTTTTCGACAGAAGTATCACCTTTAGTTCCATCATTACAAAGTTACTGGTTAAGTATTCATGTAACGACTGTAGCGCTTGGACAAGGGATTCTGTTTATCAGTTTTGTCGCTGGACTAATGTATTTAATCCGTCAAATTGATCAATCAAAAGTTTCGTTACGTAATATTTCACTAGAAATCGTTTTATATTGTCTATTTTTATTTATTGGTTTTATTGTTATCACATCTGCATTTAATATGGCATCCTATCAAGCCACTTTTGAATATACGGAAAATGGCGCAACAACGACGACAGAATATCATCTTCCGGCAATTGCAGGACCTAATAATGCTGAATTATTAACGGAAAATGCAATGTCACCTATAATTGATGCTCCTCAATGGATGCAAGGTGCTGATGCTGGCAGAAAATTTAATACAGTTGTTTGGTCATTCATTACAGGATCAGCCATTTATTTATTAACGTTGTTATTTACAAGAAAACGAATTGGAGAAAAACTACAACCAGTATTAAAAGGTGTAAAACCAGATATGCTTGATGAGATCATGTATCGTTCTGTGGCAATTGGATTTCCAGTATTCACACTGGGTGGACTAATCTTTGCTGCAATCTGGGCACAAATTGCCTGGGGCAGATTTTGGGGTTGGGATCCAAAAGAAGTTTGGGCACTCATAACGTGGTTCTTCTATGCTGCTTTCTTACATTTAAGATTATCAAGAGGCTGGCATGGTGAAAAATCTGCATGGCTAGCAGTAGTAGGCTTTGCAATTATCATGTTTAACTTAATTGTTGTCAACTTAGTACTAGCAGGTCTACATTCTTATGCTTAATTGACAAAATAAGTTTTTAAATACTATCCGAACTATACATCGCATAGATTGTTGTATGCGTTTGATAGTTCGGATTTTTTATAGGTATTATTAATTGAGCTAGGTTCATAATTGCTAATTTTATTTAAAAACGAACATTTTAGTAAAAATTATATTTAATGTTCATATTATAGCTACTACTTGACTTTGATTGAATGGAAGACGGCGACTCCAGCAGAAACAGCACGAGCTGAAGATTCACTTTATACGTTTTCTTCTCTTCAAGAGCTGAAGTCGTGTCTGCGGAAAACGTCCGTCTTCAATGAAAATAAAATAGCGAACATGTGGATGTTACTTAAAATATCTTATTATGAAATTAATTCAAATAAAAAAATTCTCATCACATAATTATGTGAACATATTATGAACACTAGAATTCTTAACTTTTATTATAGATTCGTTTATAATTTATATAAAATTGACCTGAGGAGGTTCGATGATGGATATAACACACAGAATACTAGTAGTTGACGATGAAGATAGAATACGTCGATTAATTAAAATGTACTTAGAAAAAGAAGATTTTGAAGTAGATGAAGCAGCTGATGGAAATGTTGCTTTAGAAAAAGCGTTAGCTAATGATTATGATGTGATTATATTAGATATTATGATGCCTGAAAAAGACGGTATTGAAGTATGTAAAGAATTACGTAAGGAAAAGGATACACCTGTGATCATGTTAACTGCTAAAGGTGAGGAATCGAACCGTGTACAAGGGTTTGAGGTTGGAGCTGATGATTATATTGTAAAGCCATTCAGTCCAAGAGAAGCTGTGCTTCGAGTAAAAGCACTACTTCGAAGAGTATCAGCGAAAGCTTATCAAGAAGTAGATACATCATCTAAAAATATGCTTGTATTTCCACATCTGACAATTGATCATGATGCACATCGAGTAGCAGCCGATAATCAAGAAGTAAGCTTAACTCCAAAAGAATATGAGCTATTGTGCTTTTTAGCAAACGCTCCAGATAAAGTATTTAATAGAGAACAGCTGTTAAAAGAAGTATGGCAATATGAGTTTTTTGGTGATTTACGAACTGTAGATACACACGTAAAGAGACTCAGAGAAAAATTAAATACAGTATCTAAAGAAGCGGCACTAATGATCGTGACAGTTTGGGGTGTAGGATACAAATTTGAGGTAGAGGATAGCTGATGTTTTGGAAAAGTGTTGTAGGTAAACTGTCTTTAACCATTTTATTATTAGTATCTTTTGTTCTATGTGTGCTCACCTTTTTCCTTATGCAGTTCTTTGATAACTACCATATACAAGAAGCTGAAAATGAAATGAAACAAATGGCAACAAAAATATCTTCCCTAGTAGAAACCGATTATGAACAGCCTTTTATTGAGGAAGTGACAGAGATGTTGAAAGACCCTTCTAGTCGAGTTGCTATTATGTATTCTGAACTAGATAACTGGATATCAGATAGCAATGATGAGAATCTTCAAGAATTTAATGTAGACTGGTTAGAAGGACAAGAAGAAATTTTCACTGTCATTGAGGAAAAACAACAAATTAGTAATCAATTTTATACAACTAATAATACAGAAGTAATTCTTGTAGGGGCACCAATTGATGATGGCGGAGCAGTATTTGTTTATAAATCACTAGATATGATTAATCAGACTAAAGATCAAACGACGAAACTTATTTTATTGAGTGCAGGGATTGCCATACTTTTAACTACATTTTTTGCTGTCTTTTTATCCACGCGTATCACTTCGCCATTGATAAAGATGAAAGAAGCAGCACATAACTTAACAAGAGGGGAATTTAATACAAAAGTTCCTGTACTTACACGTGATGAAATTGGTGAACTAGCAATTGAATTTAACCGCATGGGACGACAATTAAATTATCATATTAATGCGTTACGCCAGGAAAAAGAACAACTTTCCAGTATTGTCAGTTCTATGGCAGATGGTGTATTTACATTAAGCCGTGAAGGCGAAGTTTTGGTTATTAATCCACCAGCAAAGAAATATATGGATGAATGGTTTTATCAAAATCCCGAAGAAACGAAGAAACTGAATCATTTACCAACAGAAGTGAAGGAAGCCTTGCTAGAAGTCATTACAAAAGAACATGCCGTCCTGAAAGAGTCTGCAGTACAAGGTCGCAGTTATGTAATGCTCGTTACACCATTATATGATGACTCCCATGTACGTGGATGTGTTGCAGTAATCCGAGATATGACGGAGGAAAGAAGACTAGATAAGTTGAGAAAAGATTTTATTGCAAATGTTTCTCATGAACTTCGTACTCCTATTTCGATGCTACAGGGATATAGTGAGGCAATCGTAGATGATGTCGCTAGTTCAAAAGAAGAGAAAAATGAATTAGCACAGATTATTTATGAAGAATCACTAAGAATGGGAAGGTTAGTCAATGAATTGCTTGATTTAGCAAGGATGGAGGCAGGTCAAATTCAGTTACGTTTGGATTCTGTAGCTATCCAACCATTTATTGAAAGAATCGTTCATAAGTTTCAAGGGATTTCTCGTGATGAAATGGTCGATTTGGAACTAACAACAAATATCGAACATCAAATTGGGGAAATGGATCCGGATCGTATAGAACAAGTTTTAACTAATTTAATCGATAATGCAATTCGACATACCTCAAATAATGGATTTGTAAAAGTTTTTGCTACTAGTAATCAAGATAAATTATATGTAGAAGTGAAAGATAGTGGTAGTGGGATTCCAGAAGAAGACTTACCGTTTATATTTGAACGCTTCTACAAAGCGGACAAATCACGAGTGAAAAAAGAAAAACAAGGAACTGGTTTAGGTTTAGCCATTGCTAAAAATATTATTGACGCTCATCATGGATCAATCTATGTAAAAAGTAAACTAGATGTTGGTACAACGTTTAGTTTTGAAATTCCAATAAAGCAGAAATAACATTGAAAAATTATGGTAATATATTGAAAAGACTGGAACAAAAGTTTTACGCAATATGAAATACCGAATGTTACTCTGATTGATTTCCAATGCAGACGGTCTCTTTCTGTAAACTTCGGCTTTACGCTTTCAAAGTAGAAAAGGAGATGGTATTTTTGAAAAAATGGTTTTCATATGTAGGGGTATTGTTACTATCGATAGGATTACTTTTAGGTTGTGCAAATGATACTGCCGAGGAAAACAATAGTAATACGAGAGTTAGCACAAATGAATCTTCTCAAGAATTGGCTGAAGATGAAGTTCGTATAACAATATCAATTGATCATGGAAGTGAACATATAAATGAGGAATCAATCTCCATTGAAGAAGGAGATATTCTATTAGACGTATTAGAAGAAAACTTTTATATAGAATCAGATGACAGTGGATTTATTACATCCATTGAACGTGTGGAAGCTAGTGATGAAGAAAAGACAGCTTGGATATATACAGTGAATGGTGAAATGGCTACCGTAGGTGCTGGTGATTATGAATTATCACCAGGAGATGAGGTTGTTTTTGATTTGCAGTCTTGGGAATAGGTTATGAATACGTATAAACTAACACTTCTGGCAATTCTAAGCGCGTTAGCAGTTGGTGGCAGGTACGCATTTCAATTTCTTCCCAATGTACAGCCAGTTACAGCTATTATAATTGTTTGTGGAGTTCTATTAGGTCCATTGTCTTCTATCATCGTTGGATTACTAACTACTTTTTTGTCCAATATGTTATTAGGCATGGGTATATGGACAATATGGCAAATGATTTCCTGGTGTATGATAGGTTTAATAAGTGGTTTAATTGGTAAATATGTAACGAAAATCCCACTGTGGTTTATTGTAACATTTGGTATCTTTTCTGGTTATTTATATGGATTTGTTATCTCATTAACAACCTATCAAGTAACTGGTTATTTTATTCCTTATTATATAGCCGGACTACCATTTGATACAGCACATGCAATAGGTAATGGAATATTCCTTTTATTGCTATATCCAATAGTAAAGCAATTATTAAAAGAATATAATGACAATCACTTCCCAACAAAACCATAATGTAAAACTTTAATCTATGGGGGATTCGTTATTCCCGCACACGTAATGTTACTTGCATAGGAAAATTTTACAAACAGTCATACCCTATAGAGAAGACTATTAGTCTCACCTATAGGGTATTTTTCTGGTCGATGATATAATTGTAAATAAAAAGATAGAAGAGCATATCCTAATATATCCATTGTTCTATCAATTTTCAAATCAACGATCAATCGTTATAATAAGTTATATACTTTCAGTGTAAATAAAAGAACTCCACTGATGGTAGTCTCCCTATATACAAGGAGGTCATTATGTTTCTTGAACGTATTATTTTATATTGTTTTGAGAAAATCCAAGCAGAGCGTTCTGCATCAAGTATTTATTATTTGTTAACTGCTAAAAAATCAATTCAAACTGTTCAAGATGCTTATTTGTACAGAATTGATTCTTTTTATGGTATCTTGCCTTCGTTATCAAAAGAAACATATGATAAGAAGATTGTTCATTTACATCGTCATCATTACTTAACACAAATGGATAATAGTTATTTTGAAACAACAACAAAAGGTAAAGAATTTGTAGATATGCAACCAGCCCAAATAGAAGGATTTCACGGAATAGAATATCATCAACTAGTACAGCCATTTACAGATCGATTACTACTTTTAATTCAAACTATAGCAAATACATATCAACGGAATTATAATTTTATACCAACCACAGATAAGTGGATTGCTGAAAGTTTTGTAAAACGAAAATTTCATTTATATAAAGATCACTTAGACATAATTCAAACTCGATTATATCAAGAGCTGCATCAACAACTTTTGTTACTTGGTGATACAGAAGCTTCTATTTTTGTAGATCGACTATCTGGGTACAATTACTATGGATTGAGTATGGAACAACTATCTCAGAAATATAAACTTGATCATGAAAACATTGAGTTATTGCTTTCTAAAGTAATCATGCAATTCCTTTACAATATACATAAAAAACTTGATAAGTATCCGATAATGCAGTCAATAATTGAAGACTTACGAGATGACCATACAACCTTAAGTAGTAGCGCGGCTAAAACTTATACCTTATTAAAAAAAGGACATCAAATTAATGATATCGTTCGTATTAGAAATTTAAAGATAAATACAATTCAAGACCATATTGTAGAAATAGCAATCCGGGATCATCATTTTCCTATTTATAATTTTGTTAGTAAAGAAACAGTAGAAATTATTTTTCAAGCAATGAAGAGGTCAAATACCTTTCGTCTTCGAGAAATTAAACAATGCTTGGATACTAATGTTAGTTATTTTGAAATTCGACTTACTTTAGCTTTAATAGGAACGAGTAGGGGGGAAACCAATGATAGAGTCCAAATTTAACTTGCAGGAAGCTCTAAAATATTATTTCCAATATGATAGTTTTCGCCAAGGGCAGGAAGAGATTATTACAGATGTAATGAATGGTAATGATGTGCTCGGTGTACTACCAACAGGTTCTGGCAAGTCAATCTGCTACCAGCTTCCAGCAATTTTACAAAATGGAGTGATAATCGTTGTATCGCCGTTAATATCTTTAATGATAGACCAGGTAAAGGAATTAAAAGCAAAGGGAATTAAGGACGCTATTGCATTAAACAGTTTTCTCTCTAGAGAGGAAAGGCATAATGTTCTAAATAATTTAGGAAATTATCGTCTAATTTATCTCTCTCCCGAATGGGCTCAGAATTCTATTTTTATTGATAAACTGCAGCAAATTAATGTCACATTATTCGTAATTGATGAGGCTCACTGTATATCACAATGGGGACATGAGTTTCGCCCAGACTACTTAAAACTTCATGACATCATTGCTAAGCTGGAAAATCCTACTATCTTGGCATTAAGTGCGACCGCTACGCCAGATGTACAAGACGATATCATTAATAGTTTAAATAGAACCCGTATAACGAAGCATATCTTTCCAATGGATAGAGATAATATCGCTTTTTGTATAGAAAAGATTGAAAGTATGAACGAAAAGAAAGATCGAATTCAGGAAATAATTCAACAATACCATGTACCGACTTTGATTTATTTCACAAGTCGTTATTTAGCTGAGGAAACCTCTAGATGGTTATCATCCACCATACAAAATAGAAATATTGCGTATTATCATGGTGGAATGGAAGCGACCGATCGAATACATATTCAACAACAATTTATGAATAACCAGCTAGATGTGATTTGTTGTACAAGTGCTTTTGGTATGGGTATCAATAAACCTGATATAAGACTTGTTATTCATTATCATTTACCTTCACAAATAGAGTCTTATATCCAAGAAGTTGGAAGAGCAGGGAGAGATGGAAAAGAGAGTGTGGCAGTGATCTTATATGCTAGTGGTGACTGGGCATTACCTAGACAAATTATTCAACAAGAACTGCCAACAAAAGAAGATGTATACCGAATTGTTGATTGGCTACAGGGCTTATCAAATCAAGGTCATCATACCATTATTGATGAAGAAGTAATTTCCCATCTTCAGATTAGTGAAGTTCAATGGAGGTTCATACGGTCACAGATAGAAAAACATGATATGATAGTGGAAAATCAATTGATTACAGAAGATGTTAATATAGAAATGATAAAAAAAGAGATAAGTAATTATATAGAAGAACGAGTAACCTATAAAGAGAAGAAATTGGCGGAGATGATCAACTGGGTAAATAGTGATCAATGCTATCGTCAAAAACTGTACATGCCTTTTCAAGACAGCTATCGCCCCAGTGTAGGACAATGTTGTAGTAATTGTTATTTTCAGTGGAGTGAGTGGCTACCGGAAACAACCGAGAATAGAACTACTGAGTTTTTATCTTGGGAAAGTAAATTACAATCTATTTTTCATATTACCGAGGTAGAACATGAAACAAGATGAGATTATTAAGCAATTATCGGATAAAGAATTACGATATCAATTAGTTTTTTCACAAATTTTATTTTTAGTTATAAGTATTGTGTTAAGTCTTATTTTATTTCCTTCTTGGAAAGTATGGTTGGATTACTTCGATGCTAACGTGAATGAAATATTATTAATCGGCTTTGGTTCGGCATTCATTGTGATTGTTTTTGATATTATACTGATGAGCGTTTTTCCAAATGAATCTTTTGACGATGGTGGAATTAATAAACGAATTTTTAAAAAGCAACCTATCTTGTTCATTATTGGATTTACATTGTTAGTTGCAATTTGTGAAGAATTATTATTCCGAGGAACAATTCAAACTACTTTTGGTTATGTATTTGCAAGTCTTTTATTTGCTTTGGTACATATCCGATATTTAAAAAAAACGGTATTATTTTTATCAATAGTTTTAGTAAGCTTTTTTATTGGTTGGATATTTGAACGTACAGAAAATTTACTTATTACAATTACCGCTCATTTTATCATTGATTTAGTATTAGGTTTAATTATCCGTTTCAAGAAATGAGGTGCTTAGCATGTCGAATATTACTGAAGAGGTAAAGAAAGATCAAGCTGATGACTTAAGAAAAGCGGTAGAAGAACTAAATGATAGTTCTAATCAAGAATTTAACAGTGACTCAATACAAATATCCAAGCATAAAGAGTTGGAAATGGATATATTAAACTTACCACCAAGAAAAGATGTTCATTATAATTCTAAGCGCATGCGATTGAAATTAAATTTTTCTTTATTTCGTCTTATAATGGTAATTATCATATTATCCGTGCTGGTTTCAGGTATCTTATGGATAGTTGATTTTAATATTTTTTTGATTGAATAAATGAAACAAGTTTGAACTGTTCATCACTAGGATAAAATGCATATAGTATATAAAGTGCTTCTAAACATCCACTATATTCTGTGCAGTGTAATGTAGAATGAGCACTTCGATAAGGGGGAGGATGCAGGATGCGAATAGAACGAGTTTCTACAGATCAATTTAAGATTTTTTTAACGTTCGATGATCTCATTGAACGTGGTTTTACAAGAGAAGATTTATGGCATGATGCATCAAATGTTCGAAGCTTATTCAGTGATATGATGTATGAAGCAAGTAGTGAACTTGGTATTGAATTAGAGGGAATGCTATTAGTTCAAGTTCATTTAATGCAAGCTCAAGGAATGCATATATTTGTAACTCAACAATATGAAGATAATAATGAAGATGAGGATTATATTGAAATGAAGGTTACATTGGATGAGAGTAAAGAGTTAATTTTCTCCTTTATTGACTTTGAAGATATAATTTCTGTTATATCTTATCTAGATCCTATGGGATTGGAAAACATAAGACTTTATCATATGGATGATAGATATTATATGATTTTAGATCACATTGAATTATCACTTGTCGATAAAGAAGATATAATTGGAGTCATGTCTGAATACGCTAACCCTAGTATAGTCACATCTCACCGAATCGAGGAATATGGGAAACTAATTATGAAAGAGAATACTGTTCAACAAATTAAGCGTTTCTTTTACTAATAATACGATTCGAATAGAATTGATTATAAATAAGCGAGATTATTTAGAATAATTCCATTATAAGAACATCTGATAATAGGGGTCAGATTTGATTTATGTTATTGCATATTCTGTTTGAAAGTGTATACTAATTTTTGAGTGGGCAAAACAAGGATATATATTGTAGGAGGTTAATTCATGGTAGCCGATAAAGCAGCAGATTCTTCAAATGTGAATCAAGAAAATATGGATGTTTTAAATACAACACAAACTATTATTAAGAGTGCATTGGATAAACTTGGTTACCCCGAAGAAGTATTTGAACTATTGAAAGAACCAATGCGGATTCTAACAGTCCGTATTCCAGTAAGAATGGATGACGGAAATGTAAAAGTATTTACAGGTTATCGTGCTCAACATAATGATGCAGTTGGCCCTACCAAAGGTGGTATACGTTTTCATCCTGATGTTACAGAGACAGAAGTAAAGGCGCTTTCTATTTGGATGAGTTTAAAATCGGGGATTGTTGATCTTCCTTATGGTGGAGCTAAAGGTGGAATTATTTGCGATCCTCGTGAAATGTCTTTCCGTGAATTAGAAGCATTGAGCCGTGGTTATGTGCGTGCGGTTAGTCAAATTGTAGGACCGACAAAAGATATTCCAGCACCTGATGTGTTTACTAACTCACAAATTATGGCGTGGATGATGGATGAGTATAGTAAAATTGATGAATTTAACAATCCAGGGTTTATTACTGGTAAACCAATTGTTCTTGGTGGATCACATGGAAGAGAATCTGCTACAGCAAAAGGTGTAACGATTGTATTAAATGAAGCAGCTAAAAAGAAAGGGATAGATATTAAAGGAGCCCGTGTTGTTATCCAAGGTTTTGGAAATGCTGGAAGCTTCTTAGCAAAGTTTTTACACGATGCAGGTGCGAAAGTTGTCGCAATTTCTGATGCTTATGGGGCCTTGTACGATCCAGAAGGATTAGATATCGATTATTTATTAGATCGTAGAGACAGTTTTGGTACTGTTACGAAATTATTTAATAATACTATTTCCAATGATGCATTATTTGAATTAGACTGTGATATTATTGTTCCGGCTGCTGTTGAGAATCAGATTACCCGTGAAAATGCACATAATATTAAAGCTTCGATAGTAGTTGAAGCAGCTAATGGACCTACAACAATGGAAGCAACTAAAATCCTAACTGAACGTGATATATTGATTGTACCGGATGTTTTAGCTTCTGCAGGTGGAGTTACTGTATCCTACTTTGAATGGGTACAAAATAACCAAGGATTCTATTGGTCAGAAGAAGAAATCGATAACAAATTACACGAAATAATGATAAAATCATTTAACAACATTTATAACATGTCTAGAACACGAAGAATTGATATGAGGTTAGCTGCTTATATGGTTGGTGTAAGAAAGATGGCAGAAGCATCTCGTTTCCGTGGTTGGGTGTAAATGTATTGTTTATAATAAATAAGTAAGTATGAATGACGCTAGACATAATAAATAGAAAAAATTCAAATACTGAACAATTCAGAGCACGTAAAACTTTGAAACCATATATAGTGTCTGCAGAAGAAAGCAGATCGAGAGGTTGACTCAAACAATTGCACGAGGGAATTTCATCCATCCAGTTGTTTTCTTTGAATAATTTCTTTTATGTCAGGCGTCATTTTAAATCTGGCAGGGAAAGAAGGGCAATTCATGCAACAGGAGGAAGTAATTATAATTGGTGCAGGTCCATGTGGTATGGCTACTGCTCTAGAATTACAAAAAGAAGGAATAGAACCATTACTATTAGAAAAAGGAAATGTTGTCCAAACCATAAGTAATTATCCTACACATCAGACTTTTTTTAGTTCAAGCGACAGACTTGAGATTGGTGATGTTCCTTTTATTACAGAAAATAAAAAACCAGTAAGAAATCAAGCAATGGTATATTATAGAGAAGTTGCACAAAGAAAAAATCTACGTATACGACCATATGAGAAAGTAATAGAACTGCTTAAAGATAAAAATGGCACAGGTTATACTATTACAACATCAAATATACACGAAGAACTAAACGTATATTACGCATCCTATGTCATATTAGCAACGGGTTATTATGATCAACCAAATTTTTTAGAGGTTCCTGGAGAATCCAAGCCAAAAGTTACGCATTATTTTAAAGAAGCGCATCCTTACTTTGATCAAAACGTAGTTGTTATTGGAGGTAAAAATTCCTCCGTAGATGCCACAATTGAGTTACATAAAGCTGGCGCTCATGTGACAGTCTTATATCGAGGTAACCATTACTCTAAAAGTATTAAACCATGGATATTGCCTGAATTTGAGTCTTTAGTTCGTAATGGTAAAGTAGATATGATATTTGAAGCTACGGTGACAAAAATTAGTGACCATACATTAACGTACGAAGTCCATGGGAATACATATACAATTGATAATGATTTTGTATTTGCTATGACGGGATATCAACCAAACTATTCCTTATTAAGACAAGCGGGAGTGGAAATAAACAAGGAAACAGGGAAGCCTCAATTTGATGAAAATACCTTGGAAACAAATATGGAAAATTTGTATATTGCTGGAGTAATTGCTGCAGGATATGACAATAATAAGGTCTTTATTGAAAATGGTCGCTTTCATGGAATTCCAATAACAAAATCAATTTTATATAAAAAAAAGAATATATGAAAACAAATCCACGAAGACTCTTTACTTTGTGGATTTTTTACAGTTAGCTTTCTATATAACTTATATTAAAAAAATGATTCTATTCAGCATTTATACTTATAAGATAAAATATACTTGAAAGATTTTCTTTGGCAAAGGATAATATAGTAAGAAATAATTACATAAAAAGAAGGGTTAGCAATGACTAAAAAAATCTTACTATTAGCTACTGGTGGTACCATAGCAAGCGAAAAAAAACCAAACAGTGATAAATTAGAATCAGGAGTACTAACCGGGGAAGAATTACTAGAGAAATGCGATATTCCTAATGGAATCGAGGTAGTCGTCCATTCTATATTTCAAAAAGCAAGCATACACTTAACATTTCAAGATTTACTTGTATTAAAATCAAAAATGGATGAACTTTTATTAAACAATAGCTTTGATGGAATAGTCATTACACAAGGAACTGACACATTAGAAGAATCTTCTTACTTTATGAATCTAATCACAGATTATCATATTCCAATTGTTTTTACAGGTTCACAGCGCTCTCCGTTAGAAATAGGTACAGATTCTTATATTAATATAAAAAATGCAGTTCTAACTGCTTGTAGTGAAGAATTAAATGAAGTTGGGGTCACAGTAGTATTTAATGAGCGTATTTTTCATTCACGTTATGTTCGTAAGGAACACGCTTCAAATATTCAGGGATTTAATGCATTTGGATATGGCTATTTAGGAATTATTGATAATAATCAAGTACGCGTATTTCAAAAGCCTACTTTCAAAGATAATTATCAACTACGAAAGGACTTACCTGAAGTAGATATTATCAAAGTGTATATGAATGCTGATGGTAAATATATTAAAGCAGCTAGAGAAAATCAAGTTGATGGAATTGTAATTGAAGGCGTTGGAAGAGGACAAGTATCCCCAACGATGATGCAGGAAATTAGACAATGTATTGAAGAAGGTATTGCAGTGGTTATCACAACAACAGCAGTAGAGGGAGAAGTTTATCCAACTTACGACTATCCAGGAAGTACGTATGATTTATTACAGAATGGTGTTATTTTAGGAAAAGATTATGATAGTAAAAAAGCGCGAATCAAGCTCATGGTAGGACTTGCTAGTGAAGTACCCTTACATACACTTTTTCATCCATTTTAAGTAAGTGTTTAATCTCCATAGCAGACGATTGCTTTTAGAATGCACCTGATTAAGCTAACTTGAAAAATAAGCCCACAATTTCTAAGTGGATCTTCAAGCTCCATACGGAGCAGGAGTCGTCGTCTTCCATTCCAATCAAATTCAAGTTGTTCTTCTATTCCAAACATTAATATCTAACTATTATTAAAAATGCATTGTCTAAAATGCAATTATGGAATTCATTCATGTAATTATAATTACTAGATACTAAGGTGAACGAATTGGGTTTAGAGAAGAGGTATATTTATGTTGTCTATATTATCAGTTGGTATAGCTCCTGCAATAGCTTTGCTATCGTATATTTATTTGAAGGATAAAATAACTGAACCCATCCGGTTAATTATACGGATGTTTATATTAGGTGCTTTACTCGTTCTACCAATTATGTTTATCCAATATGCAATATCTAGTGAATTTAATTACAATTCTATTTTTGTCGAGGCTTTTTTTCAAATTGCTTTACTTGAAGAGTTTTTTAAATGGTTTGTATTTATGTTTGTAATGTATCAACATGAAGAATTTGATAATCATTATGATGGTATTGTTTATGCCAGTTCACTTAGTTTAGGGTTTGCTTCTATCGAGAATATTCTTTATTTAATTACCAATGGAATAGAGTATGCATTTATGCGCGCCATTTTCCCAGTGTCTTCTCATGCGTTATTTGGGATTATTATGGGATATTATTTAGGGAAAGCCAAGACACATCCAGATAACAAAAATAGAAATCTCACTCTCGCATTTTTAATACCATTTCTTCTGCATGGAGCATATAATTTTATTTTAAAAGGATTCAGTAGTTTTATATTAATTTTGACTCCTTTTATGGTTATATGTTGGATATTTGCGTTATACAGGTTAAAACGAGCTAATGAAAATACATTAACTAATTAGAATAAACTACCTAACAATCATTTCGTTGATTGTTAGGTAGTTTTTTATTATTTCTATTCTGAATGAATAAAAAAGGAAATAACACAAAAAATAGTGGTGCATCCTATAACAAGGAACGGAGGAAATAAAAATGCATCAAACATATAAGGCGATCATGTTAATACTTGTTGTTTGTAGTAGTCTCACTTTGTATTTTGTGCAGACAGACAATACAAAAACATATGCATTTAGTAATCAAGTAATCCAACAAGGTGCGGTTGGTGAAGATGTTATTGAGCTACAAGCTAGACTACAGTATTTAGGTTTTTATAACGGTAATATTGATGGTGTCTTTGGTTGGGGTACGTATTGGGCCTTACGAAATTTCCAATATGAATTTGGAATGGAAATAGATGGTATGGCAGGGCAAACAACGAAGGATAAATTGGTGCAAGCAAGTAATTATGATAAAGAATATGTAAATGAGCAAATAAACAAAGGAAATCAGTTTACACACTATGGTGGAGGAGATAGGAACACAGATGATCAAAGTAATCCTGGTGGTGGAAATACAAGCGAAGGCAATGGTGGAACTACCGCTGTAAATGTTCCGCAGGGTTATTCTCAAAATGATATTCAACTAATGGCAAATGCAGTATATGGTGAAGCAAGAGGTGAACCTTATGAAGGTCAAGTGGCTGTAGCAGCTGTTATCCTTAACCGGTTAAATAGTGCGTTATTTCCAGATACAGTGTCAGGTGTTATCTTTGAACCTCGTGCTTTTACGGCAGTAGCCGATGGCCAGATTTGGTTAGAGCCGAATGAAAGAGCTAAAGAAGCCGTTCTAGACGCTATTAATGGTTGGGATCCATCTGGAAATGCCCTTTACTATTTTAATCCTGATACTGCAACTTCTGGCTGGATATGGACGAGACCACAGATTAAACAAATTGGAAAACATATATTTTGTAAATAGGAAGGTGTGAGAATTATGTTTCGCTGGATCGCAATAGGTGTTCTTAGTGTAGCAGTAATTGGAACAGCGGTATGGGGGTATAACGAATATAGTGAAAAAAATGAAATAAAAATACAAGCGGAAAATGAATACCAACGTTCATTTCATGAGTTAACCTATCATATGGATTTATTAAACGATGAGATTGGAACTGCACTAGCGATGAATTCGAAAGAACGTTTATCGCCTCAATTCGTGGATATTTGGAGATTAACATCACAAGCACATTCGAATGTAGGTCAATTACCCTTAGGGTTATTACCTTTTCATAAAACTGAACAATTTTTATCAGATATAGGTGAATTCACTTATCAAACTGCAGTTCGAAATTTAGATGATAATCCATTAACGGAAGAAGAAACCCAGAAATTAAAAGACTATTACGCTCAGTCTGGACAAATTAAAGACGAATTAAGACAAGTTCAACATGCTGCTTTAGATGAAGGGTTAAGTTGGATGGACGTTGAACTCGCGTTATCAGATGAGAACGCACAACAAGATAATACAATTGTTAATGGATTTCAAACTGTAGAAAAATCGGTTGAAGGGTTTGGACAGGGTGCTCCAGAAAATTCAACGATAAGTACGAAAACGCAAGATCATGCTTATAAAAATTTGACAGGACCTGAAGTCACAGAAAATGAAGCATTACAAAGAGCTATGGAAATATTTGAAATTGAAGATAAAGAATTACTTGCGATTTCTGAAAGCGGTGATGGTGCTGATACACCATTTTATAGTATTTCCTATAATACAGAGGAAGAACATGGATATATGGACATGGCAATAAAAGGTGGGCATCCGCTAAATTTATTAGTTAGTCGTGAAATGGGAGAAAAACAAGTCAGTTTAAATGAAGGATCAGAAAAAGCAAAGGAATATTTAAAGTCGTTTGGACTTGAGAACATGACTTTATTCCAAAGTAGTGAATATGACCATATTGGTGTGTATTCATTCTTATATAACGATAATGGTGTTCGAGTATATTCTGATGCTGTTGAGGTAAAAATCGGATTAGATAACGGAGACTTACTAGGACTGACTACTAATAGTTATTTTATGAATCACACCGATAGAGAAATACCCGAACCAAAAATTTCAGAAGATGAAGCAAGAGATGATGTGAATAGTACCGTAGATATTCAAGAAAGTCACTTAGCAGTTATTGATAATGATGCTGGTGAGGAGATATTAACTTATGAATTTCTCGGTGTCATGGACGATGAGACTTATCGAATTTTCATAAATGCAGAAAATGGTCAAGAAGAACTAGTGGAAAAATTAGACGGTAAGGAAGTAAATTATAACTCAGTTTTATAAGTTTTATAAGGGAAGGTTTAAAAAACCTTCCCCTTTTTTAATATCTATGAAATCATAAAATGATGTGCCTGAGAATAACGAATTAAACTAAATAACCTACGATAAAGAAGACTTGCCGATTGTCTTTATAAGGCTTGTCGCGCTTATACCCTTGTGGTGAAGGTCATCATGGGCTCCTCACCTCACCGTTATTCCTTTATCTCAATGGAAATGGAATCTCGACCATTGTCGAACCACTCTTAAAAACAGAGGCGCATTCGTTACTGTGCCAAACGGGCGCTTGCGCCTTTGTTCCTATTTTGTCATAATAAGTATAAAGTATTATTTTAATCTCATATCGGGGGTACTTTATGCTACAAATAGGGCAGAAAATTCAATTAGAAATTAAAAATAGTAATAGAAACAAAACAGATATCTATCTGTGTACAATCATTGATGAAACGGAAGAAAGCTATATTATAAATTATCCTGTACATAAAGAAACTTTGAAAACCACATTCTTTAACGTGGGTACTTATTTTTCTGCTGTCTATGTGGGTGAGGATGATGCAATTTATCGATTTCCAACAAAAATCACATCTAGAAAAAAGGCGAAAATCCCATCATTATATATAACAAAACCTAATGAAGAACAATGGAGTAGAATTCAACGACGTGAATATGTGCGTGTAGATGCTACCATCGATATTGCAGTCCATAGTGTTCTTCAGCAATTTGAGCCATTTACAACAACAACATTAGATATTAGTGGCGGCGGTGTGGCTATCCTAGCTCCGAAAGAAGTAGAACTTGTACTAAGTGAAATGGTCGATATATGGATGCCTCTTGAAAGGAAATATCAAAATAAGATCCACTATGCGTACGCTCAAGCAGAAATTGTTACCATCCGTGAACTTAATATCAGAATGAATGTCGTATCATTACATTTTCATTCCATCACCCAAAAAGATCGACAAGAGATAATTCGTTATTGTTTTGATAAAGAACGTGAAAAAAGGTTGAAAGAGAGAAATTAATTCGACCACAAAAAATAGAATATGTTATGATTATCATGAAGAAAGATAACTTGGCAAAAGCCAAGTTTTTTATTGTAGGAGTTGAACAAGATTGGAACAAATAATTACAGTTGCTATTGACGGACCCGCAGCAGCAGGAAAAAGTACTGTGGCAAAAATGATCGCAAATCAATTAGGATTTATTTATGTTGACACGGGTGCCATGTATCGTGCTTTAACCTATCAGTCTTTACAGGAGGGTGTAGATCCCAAAAATGAAGAGAGAGTATTAACTATATTAATGAATTCTATTATAGAATTAAAACAGACTGAAAATGGACAACGAGTGTTTGTAAATAACAAAGATGTCTCTGAAGAAATTCGTTATCCAGATGTAACTTCACAAGTATCTTTTGTGGCGCAGCATCCATCTATCCGTAAAGAGATGGTATCTCGACAACAAAAACTCGCAAATAACCGCAGTGTAGTAATGGATGGAAGAGATATAGGTACACATGTATTACCAGATGCAGAAGTTAAAATCTTTTTAGTTGCATCTGTGGAAGAAAGAGCAAAGAGACGTCATGAAGAAAATATTAAAAAGGGTATCCCCTCAGATATTCAGTCATTAAAAAAAGAAATTAGTGATCGAGATCAAATAGATTCAAATCGTGAAGTATCACCATTAATCAAAGCTAAAGATGCAATAGAAGTCGACACAACTTCACTTTCGATTACAGAAGTAAAAGATCAAATCTTACAAGAGATTTCTAAATACAATACTAAAAATAGTAAGGGTATATAGAGGGGGAGAAAGATGCTTTATAAATTTGCTAGATCTATTATAGCAATCATTTTTTACCCGCTTTATCGTATTAAAGTGATTGGCAAGGAGAACATCCCTAAGTCTGGTCCTGTTATTATTTGTTCAAATCACATTTCTAATTTTGACCCACCTGTTGTTGGTATCACCTCCAGCCGTGATATATCGTTTATGGCAAAAGGAGAGCTCTTCGATAAACCTTTCTTAGGAAAACTGTTACTAGGGATAAAGGCTTTTCCAGTTCGTAGAGGACTAGCAGATCGTAACGCATTGCGTAACGGACTTAAAATCCTTGAAGAAGGGCATACACTTGGTCTCTTTCCAGAAGGTACTAGAAGTAAAACTGGAGAATTAGGAAAACCACTTTCAGGTGTTGGATTTTTTGCTTTACGTTCAGAGGCTGTCGTCGTTCCTTGTGTAATAATTGGTAAATACAAACCATTTTCTAAAACAACAGTAGCCTACGGAGAACCAATGGATGTAAATACCTACCGTGAACAAAAAGCCTCTGCAAAAGACATGTCAGAGGCAATTATGGAAGAAATCAGAAATTTGTATGATATTCACAAAAATTAATTGTCTTTACTTGACAAATAATTGTAATTATTAGAAGTTATAAATAGAAACTAGAATTTATCTTTCTTACTATTCCCTTATAGATGGATAGTTGAAGTGTACCTAGGAGGCTATGGAAATGAGTGAAGAAAGTAAAAATCTACAAACATTTGAAGTAGGAAGTACCGTAACAGGAACTGTCGTAAAATTAGAAGATAAACAAGTTCTTGTAGATATCGGTTATAAAACAGAAGGAATTCTACCGATTGGCGAACTGTCTAGTATGCACGTTGAAGCAACAACAGATGTACTTTCAGAAGGGGATACGGTTTCATTAAAAGTGAAAAAGATAGATGATGATGAAATCATTCTATCAAAAAGAGCAGTAGATTCTGAAACGGCCTGGGAAGATTTAGAACAAAAATATAACTCAGGTGAAGCATTCGAGACTACTGTAAAAGAAGTTGTAAAAGGCGGATTAGTTGTTGATGTAGGTGTTCGCGGCTTTATACCTGCTTCTTTAGTAGAAACTTATTATGTTGAAGATTTTAGTGACTATCTAAATAAGTCATTGAAAGTAAAAATCGCAGACTTAGATCGTTCACAAAATCGGGTGATTTTATCCCACCGTGCCATTGTGGAAGAGGAAGAAAAATCAAGAAAGAATGATGTTCTACAATCACTTGAGCCTGGACAAGTTATTGAAGGGACGGTACAACGTATTACAAACTTCGGTGCGTTTGTTGACCTTGGTGGAGTAGACGGATTGGTTCATATTTCTCAACTTGCACATGAACATGTAGAAAAGACTTCTGATGTTGTTTCTGAAGGGGACAAAATTAAAGTAGAAGTATTGTCAGTTGATCTAGATAATGAACGAATCTCTTTATCTCATAAAAACACATTACCGGGACCATGGGCTAATGTAGAGAAACAAATTAAAGCAGGATCTACAATTGAAGGTACAGTGAAACGCTTAGTAAGTTTTGGTGCGTTTGTTGAGTTACTTCCTGGCGTAGAAGGATTAGTACACATTTCTCAAATCGCCAACCGTCATATCGGAACACCACAAGAAGTTCTTGAAATTGGACAAACAGTTCAAGTAAAAGTATTGGATGTTAGTGAAGAAGATCAACGAATTAGCTTAAGCATAAAAGAATTAGAAGAAGAACAAGAAGCTAAAGAATTCAAGCAATATGAGAAAGATGACGATCAATCTGGTTTTCAACTAGGAGATTTTATTGGCGATAAGCTCGATAAATATAAATAAATCATCTTACCTATAAAATGCTAAGGAAGAAATTATATTCCTTGGCATTTTATTTGTTTACACACACTATCATCGTGTCATTTTAAGTTTTGTTTCCATGTACTAAGATTTATAAAGTGAGCCATACTAAAAGATACAGTTTTTAAAGATGAGGTGGCTTTCATGGAAATCGATGCATATTTAAATGCAATACTTTTCGGAGTCGTAACTGGTACTGTCGCAAGGTTACTTACTTTACGTTCGGATTACCGTCAATATCCCACATACTTACACGGTCGCATTATCCACTTATCGCTTGGATTTATAGCTGCTTCTTTAGGAGCTCTAGCAATTCCAGCTTTACTGGAAATGCAATTTACTGCCGTGACATTTTTGACTGTTGCAGCTACACAATTCAGAGACGTTCGTAACATGGAAAGAAATACGCTTACGGAATTAGATGGATTTGAATTGGTATCAAGAGGCAATACATATATTGAAGGGATAGCAATTTCATTTGAAAGCAGAAATTATCTAGTTATGTTTACAGCTTTCTTTACTACCCTCGCATATATTGCTTGGGGATGGTTTCCTGCATCCGTTGTAGCAATATTATCGTTTATTGTCGGACTAAGTCTCATGAGTGGATCAACTTTAAAAGATATAGTAGATATTGAACAATCGGAGATATCTTTTGATGGTGCTGGTTTATACGTAGACAATATTTATATTATGAATATTGGTCTACCAGAAAGACAGGAAGAAATATTAGAACACGGAATGGGATTTATCTTAAAACCAAAAAACATAAATATTATTACTACTATTGCTAATCTTGGTCAACGTCAAGCAATATTACATGATGTATCTGTTTCATTAGGTGTGTTTCGTGATTCAGGCACTCCTGCATTAACTCCACTCATAAAACGAGATTTAGCTGATGGCCGTTTAGGAGTATTTATTCTTCCGCTTGTAAAAGATGCAGAAAAGGCGAAAAAAGTAATAGGCGCAGTACCTGTATTAGAGAGTGCCGTTCGAATGCCTTCTGAATCAAAACCAATAAGGAGGAATAAAACATGAATATGGAATTAGAAAAAACTGTCTTAGCAGTAATTACGTCTAATCAATCTAAAGTAGCAGGCGGTGCACCGATATTTATATGTGAAAGAGGGGAGGAACTAGAATTGTTTGCAGCTAATTTAGAGGCGATAATTGACGGAATAGCACATCGATTAAGTGATGAAGTCTATATTATTGTAAAACACTAAATATAGAATTTAATTGTTTATCTTACCTTATTTTGCTAGAATGTATAAAGGCAAATAGACAAAAGAGAGAGGATGTTCCTTAAAGATGAGGAAATCTGTAGTCGCGATTGTTGGTAGACCAAACGTAGGAAAGTCAACCATCTTTAATCGCTTAGTAGGAGAAAGAATTTCAATTGTAGAAGATATCCCTGGTGTAACAAGGGATCGAATATATGCGAATGCAGAATGGCTTAATCATACCTTTAATATCATTGATACTGGTGGTATTGAAATAGGGGATGAACCATTACTTGTGCAAATGAGACAGCAAGCTGAAATTGCAATTGATGAAGCAGATGTTATTGTATTTTTACTAAATGGAAAAGAAGGTATTACAGCTGCAGACGATGAAGTAGCTAAATTATTGTTTAAATCTAATAAACCTATTGTGGTAGGCGTAAACAAAATGGATAATCCACAAATGCATGAAACAATTTATGAATATTATTCATTGGGATTTGGACAACCGTTTCCAATTTCAGGAACACATGGCCTTGGGTTAGGTGACTTGCTTGATGAAGTTGTTGGTCATTTTCCAAATGAAGCAGAAGAAGAAAAAGATGAGGATACGATATACTTTAGTTTAATCGGAAGACCAAATGTAGGTAAATCTTCTCTTGTAAATGCATTACTAAATGAAGATCGAGTGATTGTCAGCGAAATAGAGGGAACAACTCGTGATGCCATAGATACCAAGTTACATCGAGATGATCAAGATTTTGTAATTATCGATACGGCAGGTATGCGTAAACGCGGGAAAGTGTATGAATCTACAGAAAAATATAGTGTATTACGTGCCTTACGTGCTATTGAACGATCTGATGTTGTTTTAGTATTAATTGATGCCGAGACAGGTATACGAGAACAAGATAAACGTATAGCTGGATATGCACATGATGCGGGTAGAGCAATTGTAATCGTTGTTAATAAATGGGATACGGTAGAATCAAATGAAAAAGCAATGAAAGAATTTGAAAAAAATATTCGAGCACATTTTCAATATTTAGATTATGCTCCAGTTGTATTTTTATCAGCGAAAACCAAAAAGCGTATGCATACATTAATTCCAGCAATTAAGGTAGCTAGCGAAAGCCATACGAAACGTATTCCAACCAATGTATTAAATGATGTGATCATGGATGCTATAGCTATGAATCCTACTCCTACACTAAAAGGAAAACGCTTGAAGGTACTCTATGCAACACAGGTTGCTGTACAACCTCCAAGTTTTGTTGTTTTTGTAAACGATCCAGAATTAATGCACTTTTCATACGAAAGATTTTTAGAGAATAAAATTCGTGATGCATTTGGATTTGTGGGTACACCTATTAAATTATTCGCAAGAAGACGCCAATAAATTAGGGAGAGATGAGCACATGAAAAAAGTTGCTGTACTAGGTGCTGGAAGTTGGGGAACCGCACTTGCAATCGTATTGGCTGACAATGGCCATGAAGTTCGATTATGGGCACATCGGAAAGAACATGCCGAAACAATTAATGACACTCATCGAAATAATAAATATCTAGATGTGGATATTCCAAAGGAGATTACCGCTTTTAGCGATATGCATCAAACCGTTTCTGGAGTAGATGCAGTTGTAATTGTTGTCCCAA
Organism: Oceanobacillus kimchii X50; assembly: GCF_000340475.1. NCBI lineage: Bacteria > Bacillati > Bacillota > Bacilli > Caryophanales > Bacillaceae > Oceanobacillus > Oceanobacillus kimchii. The sequence goes on along the minus strand of NZ_CM001792.1, from coordinate 1,812,448 downwards.
CGAAAGCGATTCGAGAAGTATGTAGTGAATTGAATAAATGGATTGATCCAAAAACAACGGTTATTCATGCGACAAAAGGTATAGAACCTGTTAGTTTAAAAAGGGTCTCTCAGATGATAGAGGAAGAGATGGATATACATTATGAAGATGTTGTTGTATTATCTGGTCCAAGTCATGCTGAAGAAGTCGCATTAAGACATCCAACTACAGTTACTACTTCATCTATTAATCTAGAAAAAGCGAAACACGCACAAGATCTCTTCTCAAGTGATTCATTCCGTGTTTATACAAGCGATGATATTCTAGGTATAGAATTAGGTGGCGCACTAAAGAACATTATTGCACTAGGTGCAGGAATATCTGATGGCTTAGGTTATGGTGATAACGCGAAAGCAGCTCTAATTACAAGAGGACTGGCTGAAATTGCTCGGTTGGGTACATCATTAGGGGCAAATCCGTTAAGTTTCCTAGGGTTATCCGGCGTTGGAGATCTAATAGTTACTTGTACTAGTGTGCACAGTCGTAATTGGCGTGCAGGAAATCTATTGGGCAAAGGAAACCAGCTTGATGAAGTACTTGAGCAGATGGGCATGGTAGTTGAAGGTGTACGTACTGTTAAAGCTGCTCATCAATTTGCGAAAGATCAAAATGTTGAAATGCCAATTACAAGTGGTATTCATCAGGTTATATTTGAAAATAAAGATCCAAAAGATGTGGTTGAACAACTGATGAACAGAGGGAAACGAGACGAAATGGATGATTTAGCAGTACTACTAAAGGAAAGATATTCCGAATAACACGTAATTTACCTCCTTGCATATAATATGATGAATGAAATCGCAAGGAGGAAAAAATGTGAATAATTTTCAAAAAGGCTTATTTGATAAATTACAGAAGAATGCAAACATTAACCCTGAAGATGTTTATAAAGTTGCAGACTCTGTAAAGCATGCTAATTTTAAAGATGAACAAACTGTACGTAATTTAGTAAAACAGCTATCTCAAATGGCAAATAAACCCCTCTCAAAAGAAAGAGAAGATAAAATTGTGCAATCCATTGTGAATAATAATATGCCAAGTGATATGAATAGTTTAAATAAACTTTTCAAAAAATAGCAAGGCATAGGCAATTGAGTATACGAAATCACATTTATATGCATAAGATAAATCGCACAAGCATTCAAGGATAGAGTTGCTAAGGAAACTTATTTAGTCATCCCGTGGTAGAGTCACCCCCTTTATCACGGGATTCCTTATGTTTAATTCCGTCACATAATATTAGTAAAATTCACTCGTTCTAACGGATGATTATGTTATAATGACACCTATGTAAAGGATATTTATAGTTAGTCGAGGTGAAATCGTTGTCAATTTCAATGTTTATGATGTATGTTTCATTTGCAGGAATGTTTTTATTAATTCTCGCAATGGGACTGATTGTGTGGAGCAGAAGTAAACTTCGTGGCTGGGTACAGGTGGTAGTATCATTACTTGCTTACCTCTGTCTAATTTGTGGGGGATTTATTATCCTGTATGTCGTATTTAGTGGACCTACACGATAATGATAAGGAGTTTTAAATTATGGAAAAACGTACATATTTGTTAATACCAATTATTTTACTTACTTTCTTACTTACTGGTTGTCTTTATCCGCAAAGTGAGAAGTCCGAGAACCAAATACCATATGAAGAGCAATTACAGACCGTTCAACAATCCGTAAATAGTTATAAAGAAGGTGAAAATGGTCTTGTTCCAATTCAAACAAAGGATAATGATACTCCAGAATTTGAAAAATATTTAATTGATTTTAGTCAACTTCGTGAAAAGGGATATCTGTCAGAGCCTCCTGGAAATTCTTTTGAAAAGGGAGGAGTATATCAATATACCTTATTAAATCCCGAAGATGATCCAACAGTAAAGTTAATTGATTTACGAATTACAGAAGAAATACGCCGTGTTAATGTTCAATTGGACTTTTATAGACAGGAAAATTACTATCCAGCTTTTGGGAAAAAAATTACGGACAAGTTTTACACCATTGATTATAATAAATTAGGTCTTGAAGAAGCACCAACAGTTACTAGTCCTTTTTCGCAAGAAGAGTTACCAATTATTATGGATTTAGATGGGAATCTTTTTGTTGATTATTCTTATGACTTAAACAACGCTATTCAAGAATATAATCATGCATATTCCGAAGGTGATGATATTCGGTACTTACTAACCGATCACTCTCCATTTGTTCCTGCATATTCTGTTCCGTATACCATAAAAGATAATCAAGTTATTTTTTCAGAAGAGATGGAATAAAAAAACCCTTGTAGCAATATATATTGTTGCAAGGGTTTTTTTAACGATGATGTACCTGTATGGAAAAATATATTAAAAATATTGCCAATCAAGGCATATTTTAATAGGACAACATCATAGAATCATAATGTCAATATATTGCGGGTGGTTTATATTAAAGTACGGAGATCGGGAGGGGATCTTTTGGAAAAAACGGATATTTTCAAAGACATTTCAAAACGGACTAACGGTGATATCTATTTAGGAATAGTTGGAGCAGTCCGTACAGGTAAGTCAACTTTTATTAAAAAGTTTATGGAGCTCGTAGTATTACCTAATATTGAAAGTGAAAGTGATCGTGCACGAGCGCATGATGAACTACCACAAAGCGCAGCAGGAAAAACCATTATGACCACTGAACCGAAATTTATACCGAACCAAGCTGTGCAAGTAAAAGTAGACGAAGGTCTGGATGTAAATGTAAGGCTTGTTGACTGTGTAGGATACGCAGTAGAAGGTGCAAAAGGATTTGAAGATGAGAATGGTCCGAGAATGATTCATACGCCATGGTACGAAGATCCAATACCTTTTCATGATGCAGCAGAAATCGGTACGCGAAAAGTAATTCAAGAACACTCCACTATCGGAGTTGTTGTTACAACTGATGGAACAATTGGTGAAATTGAAAGACATGACTATGAAGACGCTGAAACAAGAGTAGTAGAAGAATTAAAAGAAGTCGGAAAACCATTTATCATGGTGGTCAACTCTACTCAACCTCGAAGTCAAGATACAGAGTTATTAAGACAAGAGTTAGTTGAAAAACATGATATACCCGTATTGGCAATGAGTATTGAATCGATGACTGAGCATGATGTATACAATGTGCTCAGAGAAGCACTATTTGAATTCCCAGTACTTGAAGTGAATGTTAATTTACCTAGCTGGGTAATGGTGTTAAATGAACGTCACTGGTTGCGTCAAAATTATCAAGATGCTATTCAAACGACTGTGAAGGATATTAAACGATTAAGAGATGTAGACCATATCGTTGGTAACTTCACAGATTATGACTATATAGAACAGGCAAGTCTAGCAGGTATGGAAATGGGTGAAGGTATCGCAGAAATTGACCTTCATGCTCCAGATTATTTATACGACGAAGTATTAAAAGAAATTGTGGGAGAAGAGATTCGGGGAAAAGATCATTTGCTGGAACTTATGCAGGATTTTGCTTATGCGAAAAGAGAATATGATCAAGTAGCAGGAGCATTGCAAATGGTGAAGCAAACTGGATATGGAATTGCAGCCCCAACATTAGAGGATATGCAATTAGATGAGCCTGAAATCATTAGACAAGGATCAAGGTTTGGGGTGCGTCTAAAAGCAGTAGCACCGTCAATCCATATGATTCGTGTAGAAGTAGAATCAGAATTCGCTCCGATTATTGGGACAGAAAAACAAAGCGAAGAACTTGTCAGATATTTAATGCAAGATTTCGAAGAAGATCCACTATCAATTTGGGAGTCGGATATTTTTGGAAGGTCATTAAGTTCAATAGTAAGAGAAGGAATTCAAGCTAAAATCTCTCTAATGCCTGAAAATGCAAGATATAAATTAAAAGATACGTTAGAAAGAATCATAAACGAAGGTTCTGGTGGATTAATCGCCATTATTTTATAGCAGCTTACACATAGCTGCTATATTTTTTTGTGTTTTTTAATAAAAAATAGAAAAACGGCAGGAAATATTTTATTTTTGTCGTATATGTATAGTGAAATATGACAATGCTTTGTGTATACTGGGTTGGAGGGATTTTCCAAAACAATACTATATTTCATACGTATATAGGTAAAAATAGGTAAAAATCCCAATAAATATTGAAGAAATCGATACTTTTTGTTGAATTTTATTCCAAACTCAGTTAATATAAGCCTTGTCATCACTTGTTAGGGATGACTTACTTGTAAGCAGACAATGAATCCGACATATTAATATGTCGATTTGTCGAAATGAACATCCTGGGAGGAGGTGAATGTCATGAACAAAACAGACTTAGTGAATGCTGTTGCTGAAAAAAGTGAGCTTTCTAAAAAAGACGCAACAAAAGCTGTAGATGCAGTATTTGAATCTGTCATGGATTCACTGAAAAACGGTGAAAAAGTACAGTTAATTGGTTTTGGTAACTTTGAAGTACGCGAACGTTCTGCTCGTAAAGGACGTAATCCGCAAACAGGAGAAGAAATCGAAATTCCTGCAAGCAAAGTTCCAGCTTTCAAACCAGGTAAAGCCCTTAAAGACAGTGTAAAATAATAATTTTACATAGGGTGACTACAAAGGGGTACGTTTTTAGCGTACCCCTTTTATTTATTTTCATGAATGTTTTATTAAAAAATACTAAAGGAGATTTATAATGGCAGACCGTACGGATAAGGCTGAATATTTTATCATAAAAGCCCTTGAGAATGGAGTAAATGTTATTGGTTTAACAAGAGGACATGATACTCGTTTTCACCATACAGAAAAACTGGATCAAGGAGAAGTAATGATTGCTCAATTTACTGAACATACATCAGCTATCAAAGTAAGAGGTAAAGCATTAATACAAACCAGTCATGGTGAGATGACAAATGAATAATTTCTAATTGTTGGAATTTAGAAGCTACATATATTCAATCGTTTTTATAAATGTAGAAATGTGCTATAATAGCTAAAGCAATTGAATGGCTGAAAGGGTCCAGGTGATATTCTTGACTACATTTATTACAAGAAATCAGAGCTATAGAGAGCTTCTAGATGAAAAATTAAAATATGGATATATTCATAAACATATACAACAACCACTTATTGATGAAGCAAAATGGGGGTTACTGCAGTTCCTCGTTGAACAAGATAGATCATTGACTCCGATGCAACGCGAGAGATATCTTATTACTACGATGCTCGTACAGATCGCCTTGGACACCCATGACCTTGTTCCTATAAAAAAAGTTGCTGAAACAGAACAGGAAACACTGTCGAAGCAATTACAAGTGCTTTCTGGTGATTATTATAGCGGATTATATTATTTTCTATTGTCAGAAGTAGGAGAAATAGAGTTTATTCAGACATTAGCAAATGCAATACGCGAGATTAATGAATTAAAAATGGCATTATATTACAAGGATTCTCCTACCTTGCATGAATGGATTGATTTAACCAAAAAGATAAATTCGATGTTAATTGTTCATGTAACGCAATTTTTATATGATGATACGGCAAATGAATTAATTACAGATTGGCTTATCATACAAAGACTAGAATTAGAAAAAGAATATAATAATTCAGTAATAGGGGAAACAACGATAAATAATTATAAAAAAAATGTAAGTAATCTTGTTCAAACATTATCAAATCAAACTGCATTTATCACTCATTATATTCAAGATCAACAAAACGATAATGTGAATATTTCGACTAGAATTTAGAGGAAGTGTGTTTTATGGGGAAACCATCATCAAAAGAAGAGCGTGTACATCATGTTTTTGAAAATATATATTCCAACTATGATTCAATGAATTCGATAATATCTTTTCAACGCCACAAAGCTTGGCGTAAAGATACAATGAAACGAATGAATGTTCAAGCAGGAGAAACTGCTCTAGATGTATGTTGTGGTACAGGAGATTGGACTGTTTCGCTTGCAGAAGCGGTTGGACAAACAGGTGAAGTAATTGGCCTTGATTTTAGTCAAAACATGCTTTCAATTGCAAAACAAAAAAAACAAGACATGCAATTAAATCAGTTAGAACTTATTCATGGTAATGCGATGGAATTACCATATGAAGAAAATAGTTTTGATTATGTTACAATTGGATTTGGACTACGCAATGTACCAGATTATATGACTGTTTTAAAAGAAATGTATCGAGTTGTTAAACCTGGTGGTAAAGTGGTATGTATTGAAACTTCTCAACCTACCTTAATTGGTTATCGACAAGCATATTACTTTTATTTCAAATTTATCATGCCGATATTGGGTAAATTAATTGCCAAAAGTTATAAAGAATATTCTTGGTTACAAGAATCAGCAAAAGATTTCCCTGGTAAAAAGAAATTAAAAGAAATGTTTTTAAATGCTGGTTTTGAAAGAGTAGAAGTGAAAAGTTATACAGGTGGAGTTGCTGCAATGCATATGGGCTTTAAAGCAGCTCAATAGTACGTAGAATTGTTAAAGGTAAAATAAGGTGACTTACATGAAACTACCAAAAATTTATGGCTTTTTAAAGAAGGATATGGAAAGTATAGAATCTGCATTGCAGGATAGTATACAGGCAAATCATCCCGTGTTACGTGATGCATCAACTGAATTATTACATGCAGGAGGAAAGCGAATTCGTCCTGTTTTTGTTTTGTTATCTTCTCAATTAGGGAATTATGACCTTTCTAAGATTAGCAAGGTTGCAGTTACATTAGAACTAATACATATGGCTACTCTCGTCCATGATGATGTGATCGATGAAGCAGAACTAAGAAGAGGGAAACCGACAACAGCTTCTATATATGGTAATCGAGTCGCTATGTATACTGGGGACTATATTCTTGCAAGAGCATTAGAAGAAATAACGGATATTCCAGACTCGCGTGTACATCAATTATTATCCAAAACGTTAGTAGAAGTTTCTATAGGTGAGATTGAACAAATTGAATATAAATTTAATTGGGAACAAAACTTGCGTGATTATCTACGACGTATAAAAAGGAAAACTGCTCTATTAATAGCTAGTAGTTGTAAGTTAGGAGCTATTGTCGGAGGTTTAAATGATTATCAAGCTAATAAGCTTTACCAATATGGCTATTACATAGGAATGTCTTATCAAATTATAGATGATATTTTAGATTTCACATCTACTTCAAAAGAGCTAGGTAAGCCTGCTGGTAATGATTTACTACAAGGAAATATAACACTTCCAGTTTTATATGCTATGGAAGATAAGACCTTCAAACAATCACTTTTTGATGTGTTTACAAAAGATGGTCATGTTACAACGAATGAAATGAAGATGCTAATTCAACAATTAAAACGTACGGATGCAATTAAAAGAAGTTATGCTGTAAGTGATATGTATTTATCTAAAGCATTAACAGCATTAGATGAATTACCATCTTCCCGTGCAAAGAAAACACTCCAAGATATTGCTACTTATATTGGAAAAAGAAGATCTTAAGTAATTGTTATTTTTAAGAAAATTTGATATTATTTTATAGGTTGCTTATTTTAAATACATAAGTTGGGGTGATTTTTATGGAGAAAACATTTTTAATGGTAAAACCAGATGGAGTTCAACGGAACTTAATTGGTGAAATTGTAAAAAGGTTTGAAACAAAGGGGTACAAGCTTGCTGGCGCAAAATTAATGCAGGTGTCTAATCAATTAGCTGAAACACATTACAATGAACACAAAGATCGTCCTTTCTTTGGTGAATTAGTTGATTTCATTACTTCTGGACCAGTATTTGCTATGGTTTGGGAAGGTGAAAATGTAATCGCAACAGCTCGAAAAATAATGGGTAAAACTAACCCGTTAGAAGCAGACCCGAGTACTATTCGTGGTGATTTCGGGATCAGTGTAGGAAAGAATATTATTCATGGCTCTGATTCTTCAGAAAGCGCTGAGAGAGAAATATCTCTTTTCTTCTCAGAAAATGAAATCGTTTCCTACGAAAAACAAGCAAATAATTGGATTTATTAATAGTGAAAGCGGAAACAATTGCTGTTTTCACTTGGTTTATGACCTCCGTTAAAATAAACGGAGGTTTTTATATACATTTTGTTGATTCGGAGTGAAATGAATGGATGATTATAAAAATTTTTTAGAAAAAGTTCACCAAACTCTAGGTTTAGACCTAGCTTTATATAAAGAAACACAGATGAAACGGAGGATAACAACCTTAAGAGACAAACGAGGATTTACCAGTTACATTCAATATTTGCAAGCTTGTTTGAAAGACGAAACACTACTAAAAGAATTTACGGATCGTTTAACAATCAATGTCTCTGAGTTTTACCGTAATCCTAAACGTTGGGAAGTATTACAGCAAAATATCTTTCCTAAATTGATATCCCAAAAACCAAAAATAAAAATTTGGAGTGCCGCTTGCTCAACAGGTGAAGAGCCTTATAGTTTAGCAATTCTACTGCTTGAACATTTTCCCAAACAAGACTTTGAAATAATTGCCACGGATATTGATGAAAATGTTCTAAAAAGCGCAAAACAAGGAATGTATCAAAAACAGTCTCTGAAAGAGTTACCTGATAGACTTAAAAATAAGTACTTTGAAAGAACAGGTACAATATATTCGATTAACCCAGAAATAAAACAACATATTACTTTTAAAAGACATAATTTATTAGCCGACGCGTACCCACAAAATGTCGACCTTATTGTTTGCAGGAATGTATTAATATATTTTACTGATAAAGCGAAGAACAGCATTTATCAAGGATTTAGTAATTCTCTGTCAGCTAATGGAATATTGTTTGTAGGTAGCACAGAGCAAATTTTCACCCCTCAACAGTATGGTTTTGAACTAGAAGAGACATTTTTCTATAAAAAGAAACAAACAATCTCCTCATAAGAAATTAAAATAAATGATGTCAAAGACTACCCTTTATAAACTTATCTATGATATAGTAATTAGAAAACTTTCAACTATTTAAGAAGGAGAATGTAAATTGCGATACATAACGTCTGGTGAATCTCATGGAAAACAATTAACAACGATTATCGAAGGACTTCCTTCACAATTACCGATTACTGCAGAAGATATTAATGCTTCTCTACGTCGAAGGCAGGGTGGACACGGTAGAGGGAAGCGTATGCAAATAGAAAAAGATACTGTAGATATTGTAAGTGGTGTGCGTCATGGTTATACTTTAGGATCTCCACTATCACTAGTAATACGCAATGATGATTTTAAACATTGGACTGATATTATGGGCGAAGAACCCATGGAAGATCCGTCAAAGATGCGTCGTGTAGTTACTAAACCAAGACCTGGACATGCAGATTTAAACGGTGCACTTAAATATGGACATAGAGATATGAGGAATGTATTAGAACGTTCTTCTGCAAGGGAAACAGCTGCCCGTGTTGCTGCTGGTGCTGTTGCCAAAACACTATTAAAAGAGCTAGGAATTGAAGTTGCCGGTTATGTTAAAGAGATAGCAGGAATTGAAGCTAGTGATCTACGAGATTTAAATGCACAGGAGCGTGCAGATAAGGCAAATCGTTCACCAGTAATGGTTCTTGATGCTGCTGTTGAGGAACAAATGACAAGTGCAATCGATCAAGCTAAAAAAGAAGGAGATTCCATTGGTGGTGTCTGTGAAGTATATGTAGAAGGGATGCCAGCAGGAGTTGGATCCTACGTTCATTATGATCGAAAGTTAGATAGTAGATTAGCAGGAAGTGTCGTAAGCATTAATGCGTTTAAAGGTGTCGAATTCGGAATCGGATTTGAGGCGGCGAAACGAAATGGAAGTGAAGTTCATGATGAAATAGCATGGGATGAAGCACTTGGATACTACCGTACTACGAATCGATTAGGTGGCTTTGAAGGTGGTATGACTACTGGAATGCCAATTGTTGTTCGAGGGGTAATGAAACCAATCCCAACATTAATGAAGAGGCCACTAACTAGTGTTGATATTGAAACAAAAGAACCTTTTAAAGCTACTGTAGAGCGATCGGATGCATGTGCTGTTCCTGCAGCATCAGTAGTTATGGAACATGTAGTAGCATTTGAATTAGCAAAAGCTCTTACCGAACAATTTTCTAGCGATCGTTTTCCACAATTAAAAAAAGCAATTGATGATTACAGAGAAGAAATTAGGTGTTTCTAAAAATGGAAGAAATGACAGTGAAATCAAACCATTCCTCATATCCAATCTATATTGGTCAAGGACTACGATATCAAATAAGAGCATATATAAATAAAAATTATACAAATATATTTATTATTACGGATGACCAAGTAGGAAGTCGCTATCTTGAAGATGTCCTACACGGATTTCCAACTGAAGAAAACATCTGTCATTTCACCATTCCTTCTGGAGAAAATTCAAAAAGTATCGAGAAGTTTTATAGTTTGCAAACAGAAGCCCTCAAGAATGGGCTAGACCGTCAGTCATTAATCATTGCTTTAGGTGGAGGAGTTGTAGGTGACCTAGCTGGTTTTGTTGCTGCAACGTTTATGCGTGGCATTGATTATATTCAAGTTCCTACTACAATTCTCGCACATGATAGCAGTGTAGGAGGAAAAGTCGCAATTAATCATCATTTTGGAAAAAACTTAATCGGAAGTTTTTTCTCACCTGTTGCCGTAATTTATGATGTGGAAACTTTGTCAACACTACCACTTCATGAAATTAGAAGTGGTTATGCTGAAATTATAAAAGAAGGCTTAATTGCAAACCAAAAAATGTTTTTATCTCTGTTAGATCATTCATTAGCATCAATTAAACCACAACAGCTTGAAATATATTTGAAAGCAGGAATTCAAGTAAAAGCAAGAATTGTAGAACAAGATGAGAAAGAAGCGAATATAAGAAAGTTTCTCAATCTAGGACATACACTAGGTCATGCATTAGAAACTATACACGGTTATGGAAAAATTACTCATGGTGAAGCAGTAGCAAATGGTTTATTATTTGCACTTCATGTCAGTGAACTAGAATTTCAAGTACAGCTACCTTTTTACCAATTGTATCAATGGTTGAAAGATAATAATTACCCTATTCTTTCCATTTCTAAAGAAGAAATCATAGAGTTAATGGAGCTTATGAAAAATGATAAAAAATCAATTGGCGGCAAAATACAGATGGTACTTTTAAAAGAAGTGGAAAATCCCGTAACTGTGTCAATAGAAAATACATTGATGAAACACTATATACAGACCTATTTAGAAAGGATGGAGAAACTGTGACGAGAGGTGTACGAGGAGCAACAACAATACAAGAAAATAATGCAGAAGAAATCGTCTTACAAACAAAAAATCTTGTTAAAGATATGGTAGACCAGAATAATATTAGATCTAATGATGTGTCACATGTGTTTATTTCTGTGACAAAAGATGTAACAGCTGGATTTCCTGCAAAAGCATTAAGGCAAATAGACGACAGTTGGAAATATGTACCTGTAATGTGTATGACCGAGATCGATGTTCCAAATAGTTTAACAAAATGTATTAGAGTGATGATGGTAATTCGAACGGATACACCTCAACAAAAAATCCATCATGTGTTTCATAATAATGCTGTGAAACTTCGACCAGATTTGCTACAAAAGGAAGGCGAATAGATATGCAAGGTAAAGACATCTTAAAACAGTTGAGCCCTTACAAGCAAGGTAAACAAACAAAAGATATTCAAATAGACTATCAACTTGATTATATTGTTAAATTGGCATCGAACGAAAATCCATATGGATATTCTAAACAGGTTTCTGAAGCGTTAAAAGCAGAAAATTTCGATTTTCATATTTATCCTGATGGTTACACCTCTGATTTACGTACTGCGTTAACTAGAAAATTAAACATTGATGAAACAGAAATTATCTTTGGTAGTGGTTCTGAAGAAATTATTCAATTATTATGTCGCTCCTTTATTGTTCCTGGATCGAATGTGGTCATGGCTACTCCAACATTTCCACAGTATAAACATTACTCGCTTATTGAGGGTGCAGAAATTAAAGAAATCCCAACAGACGAGGAAGGTTATCATCAGTTGGATAAGATGCTAGCTACGATAGATGATCACACTGCAATTGTTTGGCTATGTACACCCAATAATCCGACAGGAGCTGCGTTCTCAAAAGATGCGTTTACTTCCTTCTTAGATCAATGCCCAAAAGAAGTGCTTGTCGTCTTAGATGAAGCATACTATGAATATTTACAACCCGATAAAGAATTAAATGCATTACAATTGCGTAATACCTATAGTAATGTGATTGTACTCCGCACGTTTTCAAAAGCATATGGATTAGCTGGATTGCGTATTGGTTACGGTATAGCTAATGCAAGCATTATTGAAACTTTAGATAAGGTTCGCGGTCCTTTTAACACAAATGCAGTAGCACAGAAAGCCGCTTCATATGCACTAGAAGACCAAAAATTCATTCAACATACAAATCAAGAAAATTATAAAAACCTAATAGAATTCCAACGTTTTTTAGAAAAATTAGGGTGGGGTTATTACGATTCCGAAGCAAACTTCCTATTAGTTAAAACACCGACTAGTGGGGTGAAAGTCTATGAATATTTAATTCGATTTGGTTTTATCGTCCGACCAGGAGAACTATTAGGTATACCAAAAACCATTCGAGTAACGATTGGTAAAGAAAAAGATATGAAAAAATTACAAAAAGTGTTAGAACAATTTGATCATGAACTAGGATAGGTGTATGCATGAAACAACAAACGATATTGATAGCAGGATTAGGTTTAATTGGAGGCTCTATAGCAAGAGCAATCAGAAACTTTTCAGACCATAAATTAATTGGTTTTGATGTGGATGAATCAACTTTAAAATATGCTAAAGAAACTGGAATCATTTCTTATTACGATACTAACTTGCAACATGTTGCCCAAAGGGCAGATATAATAATTTTAGCCGCACCAATAACAGAAACAATTAACATGATTCAAAAACTAGATCAAGTCGAATTTCCAAAACAAGTAATTGTGACAGACACCGCTTCTGTAAAAGGGGCAATTTTAACTGCAGCACAACAAATCAATAACCCAAACATTACATTTATTGGTGGACATCCGATGGCTGGTTCCCACAAACGGGGAGTTGAAGCTTCTAAAGCTCATCTTTTTGAAAATGCTATTTATGTATTGTCCCCTCTAGATTATGAAGCGGAAGAACAAATAGAAGTAATTAAATCGGTACTCGCAACAACTAAATGCAAATTCTTAGTTTTAAAACCAGAAGAGCATGACGAAATGACAGGAGTTATTTCTCATTTCCCGCATCTAATTGCATCTTCACTTGTACACCAAGCAAAAAAGTGGGAACGAACGCATGCCTACTTACCAAATCTTGCCGCAGGGGGATTTCGAGATATAACTAGAATTGCGTCCAGTAATCCTCAGATGTGGCAGGATATCTTTCACCATAATCAATCGAAAATGTCCTACTTTCTAGAAGACTGGATTGAAGAGATGAGTCATTTGAAATTATTAATAGAGACAAATGAGAAAAATGAAATACTGAATTATTTAGATAGTGCAAAAAAATATCGAGATGGCCTGTCCAAAAAAGAACAAGGCGCTATTCCATCTTTTTACGATGTATATGTAGATATTCACGACCAATCAGGTGCTATTGCTAAAGTTGTACAAATATTAGCGGATGAGAATTTCAGCATAAAAAACATCGAAATTTTAGAAGTACGTGAAGGAATAACAGGAGTGTTAAGGCTAAGTTTTCATACCCAAAAAGAACAAATAGAAAGTTCTAAAAAGCTCACTTCATTAGGATACGAGACAATGATACAAAATTAGGAAAAAAGGAGTTGTCGAGATGAACCCACTAACATTACAACCAATCTCTGGTTCTCTTCATGGATTAATAAAAGTACCTGGGGATAAATCGATATCTCATCGTTCGATCATTTTTGGTTCTATTGCAACAGGAACAACAACTGTAACCAATTTTCTAGACGGGGAAGATTGTATGCGGACAATTAATGCGTTTAAAGAAATGGGTGTAACAATTCAAAAAAATGGTTCAAACATTACGATCGAAGGTACTGGTTTAAGTGGACTAATAGAACCAAAAAAGAAATTAGACTTTGGAAACTCAGGGACAACGACTCGATTAATGTTAGGGTTACTAGCTGGACTTCCGTTTAAAACTACAATATATGGTGATGCATCACTTTCTAAAAGACCGATGAGTCGGGTTGTTGATCCATTACGCTTAATGGGAGCGAGGATTGATGGTGTACAGCAAGGAAATTATTTACCTCTAACGATAAAAGGTACAACATTAAAATCTATTGAGTATGATTTACCTGTAAAAAGTGCTCAAGTAAAGTCGGCATTACTTTTAGCTGGATTACATTCAGAGAATAAAACAGTAGTTCGAGAAAAATCACCAACTCGAAATCATACGGAAACAATGTTACAAGCATTTGGAGCAAATATAAAGACAGGTGGTCATACAATATCTATTTCTAAAACTACTGATCTTCAAGGTTGTCATGTAGAAGTACCTGGTGATATTTCTTCTGCTGCATTTTTCATTGTTGCAGCGTGTATGGTACCTAGAAGTGAAATAATATTAAAAGATGTTGGACTTAATGAAACTAGAACTGGAATCATCGACGTTGTTCTTCAAATGGGAGCTAAGCTGACCATTCAGAATGAGCGTATTGTTGGAGGCGAAAAAATAGGTGATATTCTTATAAACGGTTCACAATTAAGTGGGGTTACTATTGAAGGGGACACGATTCCTCGCCTTATTGATGAAATACCAATTCTAGCATTATTAGCAACTCAAGCAGATGGGACAACAATTATTAAAGATGCACAAGAGTTAAAAGTGAAAGAAACAGATCGATTGCTTGCAGTTTCTGAGAATCTTTCCAAACTTGGAGCGGATGTTACGCCTACTGAAGATGGGATGATTATTAAAGGAAATACAAAACTAAAAGGTGGAAGTTTCAAATCCTATGACGATCATCGAATCGCCATGATGGGAATTATCGCATCATTAGTTACAGAAGAAACCGTAGTCGTAGATAATATTGATTGTATCAATATTTCTTACCCTAATTTTGTCAATGATTTACAGTCTATATCAAAGTAAGCTTTATTAACCTTCATGTAACGATCAATGTATTACCCGTACTATAAGTCGATGAGGTTAAGCTAAGCCAAACAAAATAAATTAAGAATTTATCATCTTTATATTTCCGATTTTGTTCAATTAATATTCAGTGGGTGTACGAAAAGGCTCGCTGATATAATTTTCACTTCAAGTTGATTAACCCTGCCATGAAGAGATGTTTTATCTTTTTCAGCTGGGTTTTTCTTATATAAGCGCGTGATTTGAAGGATGAGATTGTTTTCTGTATGATTAAACTTGATAGATATGAATGAAGATAGAAAGGGTGTTCCAATGAATACCATTCAAGAGGCAATGAAGTTAGCAGAGAACAACGAGACCGAACAAGCAATTGCAAGGTTAAAAGAATATGAAAAGATTGCCAGTGATGATGAACTCTATACAATATCAGAATTGTATTTACAGTGGGGATTTTTAATAGAAGCTAGAATTATCCTAGAGAAATTATTAGAAAAATATCCAGAAGAAACAGATTTAAAATTATCTTTATCAGATATATTTATTGAATCGCAAGAAGATGAGTTAGCAATTACGATTTTGAATGAGATTGATAACGATGACCCTGGATATATTCAAGCTTTAGTACAATTAGCCGATTTATATCAAGCACAGGGCCTATTTGAAGTATCTGAGCAAAAATTATTTGAAGCAAAACAACTAGCTCCAAACGAATTGATTATTGATTTTGCCTTGGGAGAGTTATTTTTCTCAATAGGAGAATATCTAAAAGCAATTACGTATTATGAGAAAGTAGTTCAAAAACAAACCAGTGTTGGGCACGTTAATATTGAAGATCGATTAGGCGAGGCACTGGCAGCAGTAGGTGAATATGAAAAAGCTTTAACTTATTTTAAAGAGGAAGAAAACCCAGATCCAGATAAACTATTTAAACATGGCATAACTGCCCATCAAGCAGATAGAAATGATATTGCTATGAAAGCTTGGGAGCATGTAATTGAAATCGATAGTGACTATCATACCGTATACGAACAACTCGCTAACGTGTATGTGGAAGAGGGCATGTTAGAGGAAGCATATAAGATGGTGAAAAAGGGTATTGAAAGAGACGAATATCAAAAAGAATTATTCTTTACAGCAGGTGATATTGCCCATCAGCTTGGCTATAACAATGAAAGTGAAAATTATATAAGACAAGCTATAGCTTTAGAACCCGACTATAAAGAAGCTATTTTATTTATGATTGAACTATTGAAATCACGAGAAGCGTATGAAGATATTGTTGAATTAATTACATCCATTAAACAAGCAGGGGCTGATGATCCACTCTATGAATGGGAACTTGCCAAAGCAAATGTTGAATTAGAATTGTTTGAAGATGCATTAAACAGCTATCAAGAAGCATATAATAGCTTACAACAAGATAGCGACTTTTTAAAAGAATATGGTTATTTCTTAACAGAAGAAGGGCGTATACAAGAAGCAATTCGCATATTTGAGAATTATATTGCGGAAGAACCAATGGATGAAGATGTTGTTTCTTATGTAGAGCGTCTAAAACTTGATGTAGAACAATGAGCTTTTTTCACGGAACAATCGTCTATAGGACTCCAACCTCACAGAACACATGTGCAACAACATTGTGGTAAGAGATTAGAGACGATAATACCCTGACTAGTTCATCGAAACGATGTAAGGGCAACAAAAAGTAATAGTCAAAAGACGGGTGAAGTTTAGAATAAGCGTAGAGGAAAATATATGGAGATTCGTGATAGCGACTTAGGTGAGTCCTCGATGTGAGTAACTGGAGGTACACCAGGCACGTTGGGTAAGTGGAGTATATTTTTATTTCTGCAGTGATTTTTCTAAACCCATTCATTCGTAGTTATTTTGATTAATACTTTTGTCCAAACCTCGTTACTTTATTTAAATGTGGAGAGGGGAGAGGGAATGCTGTCGCCAGTTACTGCCAAGGATAAGAAGAGTTTTATTCAGTGGTTTCTTAATCATTACCGGTTAAAGAAACGAGAAAGTGTGTGGATTTTAAATTACTTAGTTAACCATAGTGATTTATTGGCGAATGTTCATTTTGTTAGAGATGTGAAATATTGTCCAAGAGGTATTATGATGACCAGTCATTGTTCGGATGAGGTACCATTTCGTTTTTATAAGAATCACTTAGTGACAACGGATGCAGAGAAATCGTTTCACGATATTCGTTTAAATCAAAATGAACCACTCTATGTACAGCTGAACTTTCGAAAATCAAATCAACACTCATACTATGCTTCTGTGTTAGAAGAAAATCCTTTTATTCCCGAGGATTATTACTTAACAACAGATGACAAAGAAACCGCAAATAATTTACTTGATCACTTATTATTCGAACAGAAGAGAAACAAAATTATTTTTGATATTGATAAAGCATTAGACAACGGCGATAAAGAACTATTTAATAAACTCTCCAAAAAATTAGAAAAATTGTCATCAAATCGTCAAAAGTAACATAGAGAATTTGCCGAACGAAATTTATTTTTTGTTCGGCTTTTTAATGGTTCTTTACTCTTTTAAACAATTGCAAAACGATAACAATTTCCATTGAAAAATGATACAATACTACGTAGAAGCAGTAAGGGGAGTGGACAGTACATGAAATGGACGAAAGAAGATATTAATACATATGATGGTGCGAAAGAGTTTGTCGATACGTTGATAATTCCGTTAAGCCCATTCCAGATAGTGAACACATCTGAATCAAAAAAACTTTCTAGTCAATATGAAGAGATGAATATATTAGTAAAGGAACTGGAAAAAGAATTAATGGGAAGAGTATTATTAACTCCAAACTATACCTATTTAAAAACAACTGATAAAAAAGCAGAAGTACAACGTATTAATGAATGGACAAGCCATGTGAAGGAATTACCATTCGAACATGTCATATTTATAACTTTTGATCCCAGTTGGAGAAAAGAATCACAGAATTTAGATGGAGAGGTAGTATGGTTACCTGCTATTCAACTAGATTCTTCTAATTCAAATGAAATACAGCGCATAATTCGAGAGCAAGTCGGGCAAACTGTAGAACTGATAAGATCATTCTGGTAACCGGTTGTCAAAAAATATCACAATATTAAACGAATTGTTGCATATGCCTTCGATTATATATTGACCGGATTATAAGATTGCGCTATCATTGGTATTGTCCTAGTAATCTGAATTAATCTATGATGTCCGTGATTATTGTAAAGAGGGGGGAAAAACATGAGTGATGAAAAACAGCAAGTATCCCGTAGACAGTTTTTAAACTATACACTTACTGGTGTAGGGGGTTTTATGGCAGCTGGGTTGCTTATATCTCCAGTAAGAATGGCAATTGATCCCGTCTTAAAAAGTACTGAAGGCGGAGACATGGCAAACGTTGGTTTAGCTGTCGATGATATCACAGAAGATCCGCAACGGATTGACTGGACTGTTGATCAAGTAGACGGTTGGTATGAATCAGAAGTCAATCGCTCAGCATGGGTTTATCGAAATGAAAATGATGAAATTGTTGCCTTTTCCCCAGTTTGTAAACATTTAGGTTGTGTTGTTTCCTGGGAAGGTAGTGAAAGTTATCCAAACGAATTCTTCTGTCCTTGCCACAACGGTCGTTATTACAAAGATGGGACAAACGTTCCTGGTACACCACCGTTACAACCTTTAGATGTTTATGAGCAGGAAGTAAGGGATGGAATGTTATTCCTAGGCGAAGTAAAAGCATACGGGGAGGCGTAATGAACAATGTTACAAAAGATTTATGATTGGATCGACGATCGCATTGATATTACGCCAATATGGCGCGATATTGCAGATCACGAAGTGCCAGAGCATGTTAATCCTGCACATCATTTTTCCGCATTTGTCTATTGTTTCGGTGGATTAACATTTTTCGTTGTAGTCATTCAAATTTTATCTGGTATGTTCCTTACAATGTATTATGTTCCAGATATTGAGAATGCATGGAAATCTGTTTATTACTTGCAAACAGAAGTTGCACATGGACAAATTGTTCGCGGAATGCACCATTGGGGTGCCAGTGTTGTTATCGTAATGCTATTACTACATACTTTACGTGTGTTTTTCCAAGGTGCGTACAAAAAGCCACGTGAACTTAACTGGATAGTCGGAGTGCTTATATTCTTTATAATGTTAGGTTTAGGGTTTACAGGTTACTTATTACCATGGGATAACAAAGCATACTTCGCAACTCAAGTTGGTCTAGAAATTGCAGAACAAGTACCGTTTATTGGAGAACAATTAAAAACATTGCTAGCTGGAGATGCAACAATTGTAGGAGCGCAAACATTAACAAGATTCTTTGCGATTCACGTGTTCTTCTTACCAGGTGCATTATTTGCACTATTGGCAGTTCACTTTATTCTCATCCGTAGACAAGGTATTTCCGGACCACTATAAAAAGGAGGGCAACCAATGCATAAGGGTAAAGGTATGAAATTCGTTGGAGATTCTCGTATTTCCGCGGAAAGAAAACCAAATGTACCGAAAGATTATTCGGAGTATCCTGGTAGAACTGAAGCGTTTTGGCCCAACTTTTTATTAAAAGAATGGTTGGCTGGAGCAGTATTTCTAGTTGGTTTCTTGTGTTTAACACTTGCACATCCATCTCCTTTAGAAGGAGTGGCTGATCCGACTGATGCTGCATATATACCTCTACCAGATTGGTACTTTTTATTCTTGTACGAGTTACTGAAATATGAATTTGCTAGTGGAGATTGGACGTTAATGGGTATTATTGTTTTACCTGGTATCGCGTTTGGTGCATTATTACTTGCTCCATTTCTTGATAAAGGACCAGGAAGACGCCCACACCAACGACCAATTGCAGTTGGTATGATGCTTTTAGCATTAGCTTCTGTTATTTGGTTAACGTATACTTCTGCTGCTGTAGTTGATTGGGAAGGTCGTGCTGAAGCAAACAAACCTGTTCCAGAATCTGAAGTTTCCATTGATACGGAACATCCTGGCTATGCCGCATATGAAAATAGCTGTTTGTCTTGTCATGGAGGAGAACTTGAAGGTGGTGCAGGACCAGCGTTAGTTGGTATTGACTATTCTAAAGAAGAGATTATGACAATCGCTACTGATGGTATTGGATCAATGCCTGCTGATCAGTTCCAGGGCTCTGAAGAAGAGTTGGATCAATTAGCTGAATTTATTATTTCAGTAAATGAAGAAGCAGAATAAATTATAGAAAAACACCTTTGCCTTCCATGGGTAAAGGTGTTTTTCACATAAAAGAGAGGCATTATTATCATGATTCGATACATACTACAAGACAAAAAATTTATAACTATATTGCTTATTATCAATTTATTCGGAACCATTTATGGTTATTATTGGTATGGCTGGCAACTAGAAATGACACCGCCTATTTTTATTCCATTCGTACCAGATAGCCCAACCGCAAGTTTATTTTTCACGGTATTTCTTCTTTTCTTCTTAGTGGGGAGAAATATTCCTTATATTGAGGCTTTAGCTATTACATCGTTATTTAAATACGGTATTTGGGCAGTGGTGATGAATCTTCTCACACTTTATGTTGATGGATATTTACATCCTTCAGGATATATGCTAATGGCATCTCATTTAGGTATGGCAATTCAAGGGCTGTTGTATGCACCTTTTTATAAAATAAAACTGAAACACCTTGCATTAGCAAGTATTGTAGTATTGCATAACGATATTATTGACTACGTATTTGGTCACATGCCAATGTATGGTAGCCTCTTATCGTATTCTAATGAAATAGGCTATTTTACGTTTTGGCTAAGCATTTTTACCATTGGGATCACCTATTGGTTAACTATTTATCAAAGACAGAAGAACTGACATATGAACCATCATCTCATCATACACTGGAATAACAAGAAAAATGGATGAGGTGATCTCTATGGGGGACAGAAAGCGACGACTTATCCGATTGATGACTACAGTGTTCATAGGGATTTTCTTTTTTGATGTTCACTCTGTTGCAGCAAGTAGTTTATCTTCAAATTCAATTATATCGAATGGGATATTACTTTCCCCGTTTACTTTAGGGGTTCTAATTGTTGGAGGATGTATTATTGGTACATTATCTTATGTAAGTTGGAGAAAATATAAAGCGGAAGTAAAAGCCTCAAAGAAAGCTCGTAAAAACGACAAATCAGTTGACTAACGAAAGGAACCTGACTAAAATTGACCTTAAGAGATAATATATGGAGGAATGAAACATGGGATTAGGAGCATATTTAATTTACATTGCTTTGTTAATGATCATACCAATGCTTGCCCAAGCGAAGGTTAAAAGCACTTATACAAAATATTCGAAGAAACCAACATCCTCTGGTATGACCGGAGCAGATGTTGCTCGTAAGATTTTAGATGATAATGGACTATATGATGTACAAATTGGCAGAGTAAAAGGTACGTTAACGGACCATTATGATCCACGTAAGAAAATCGTTAATTTATCTGAAGGAATTTACAGTGGTCGTTCAATGGCATCTTCGGCTGTAGCAGCACATGAGGTTGGACACGCTATTCAGGATCAACAAGAATATGCATTTTTAAAGTTTAGAAGTGCATTAGTACCTGTAGCGAACTTCGGGTCAAATATTTCCATGTTTTTAATTATCGCAGGTATCATATTTAGTGCGACTAATTTATTACTATTTGGAATTATTTTCTTTGCAGCAGCAGTATTATTCCAACTAGTAACTTTACCTGTAGAGTTTGACGCATCTAATCGAGCAATGACCCAAATGATTTCAGCTGGCGTTATCCGTAACGATGAAGAACGTGAAACGAAGAAGGTATTAAATGCTGCAGCAATGACTTATGTAGCAGCTGCACTTGTAGCTGTAGCAGAATTAGTCAGATTTATTCTTATCTATGCGGCAAATCGTGAATAGTAATGTTTTAAACACCCATCGGCATATCCGATGGGTGTTTTGTTGTTAATTTAGATTTCAATTGGTTTTTTGTTTTCGTCTAACGTAAACCCTTCACCCATCACATCATGAACAGTAGTCAGTGATACGAACGCATGTGGATCAGCTTGTTCAATAATTGATTTTAAGCGAACGATTTCATTTCGGGCTACAACACAGTAAAGTACATTTCTTTTTTCTTTAGAAAAACTTCCTTGACCGTTTAAAATCGTAACTCCTCGATCCATTTTCTCCATGATTTCTTTAGCTATCACTTGATTATGATTCGATATAATCATCGCACCTCGTGCAGAATAAGCACCTTCCTGAATAAAGTCAATTACTCTTGCTCCGATATAGACGGCTACAAGCGTGTACATTCCTTGAGCTAGATCAAGAATAACAAAAATCGATGTAACAATGACAACGAAGTCAAAGACAAACATTGCTTTACCGATACTCCAGCCTATATATTTATTTACAATTCGAGCAATAATATCTACTCCACCTGTAGTACCACCATACCGAAAAATAACTCCAAGCCCAATACCAATAAATACTCCAGCGAATAAAGCTACTAACGTCATGTCATTTTCCAAATAAATTGGAAAGGGATTTAATTGAAATAGCCAAAGAAAGAAAGAAACAGCAAATGTACCAATGACAGTATACATAAATGTATTTCTCCCTAATAATTTCCACCCAATAAAAAACACTGGGATATTGAGTACTAAATTACTAATAGCTGGATCTATCTCCCACAAGAAATATAAAAGCAACGTAATACCTGTAAAACCACCTTCACCAAGATTGTGTTGCATATTAAAATGTACAACTCCAAATGAGAATATTGCTGCACCGAGTAATATAAAACCTATATTTTTAAATTTCAATCCGAACATAACCTATCCTCCTTAAGCTGATTTTTCGAAAAATACAAAACCATTCTTAATTATAGACAAATTCTAGACAACAAACAATCAAATCTTAAAACCCTATTATTTGTCAAAACGGTGTCTTTTAGCTACCATTAAAGGGTAGTATGGAAGATGGAGGCGAGTTTTTAATGACAAAACGCGTACATAAAGTTGAAGACATTCAATCACTTACCGACGAGTATATATCTCAATTTAAAGAAGGCTATTTTTCACCATTAGCATTAATGGCTAGGCTAAGTGAAGAAACTGGAGAACTTGCGAGAGAAATTAATCATTATTACGGTGAAAAACCCAAAAAACATACGGAAAATGTAAAAACCGTAGAAGAAGAAGTCGGTGATATTCTATTTGTACTCGCTTGCTTCGCAAATTCACTTGATTTTCAATTATCGGATGCATTTCAACAATCCATAGAAAAATTTGAAACTCGAGATAAAAATCGTTGGACGAGAAAAGAAGAAGGAGAATAAAACATGGCAATTAATATAATCTTAGCTGGACCTAGAGGAAGAATGGGATATGAAGCTGTACAAATGATTACAAATGAGGAATCTTTTCGGCTAGTCGCTTGTTTAGATCATAAACATGATGGATTAACTGTAGGTGAGCTAGAACAATTCCGAGATGATCTTCAAGTTCCTATTTACACAGATTTTGATACGTGCTTAAAGCAGCATCAAGCAGATGTTTTTGTTGATTTAACAATCCCTGAAGTAGGTTATAAACATACCAAAACAGCACTACAATATAAAGTACGACCAGTAGTAGGTACAACAGGCTTTACGGATGAACAATTATCTGAGCTTAAAGAACTTGCTAAAGAACAGAAACGAGGGTGTATCATTGCTCCGAATTTTGCAATAGGAGCTATATTAATGATGAAATTTTCTAAAATGGCAGCGAAATACTTCCCAGATGTAGAAATAATAGAAAAACATCATGATCAAAAATTAGATGCACCATCAGGTACTGCTAAAAAAACAGCAGAATTAATTCAAGACGTACGAGAAAGTAAAAAACAAGGTCATCCAAATGAAGAAGAGACATTACCAGGTGCTCGAGGTGCGGATATGAACGGCATGCGTATTCATAGTATGCGTCTACCGGGATTAGTAGCACATCAAGAAGTTATTTTTGGTGGTGCTGGTCAAACATTAACAATCAGTCATGACTCCATGAATCGTGCTTCGTTTATGGATGGTATAAAGGAATGTGTCAATCAAGTTATGGATTTAGAAGAACTTGTATATGGTTTGGAGAACTTATTGTAAGCTTATAACGAGGGGGATAAGGCATGAATATAGCTTTAATTGCACATGATGAAAAGAAAGAAGACATGATTCAATTTACTACTGCATACACGCATGTGTTATCAAAACATAGCTTATATGCTACTGGTACAACTGGCTTAAAAATATCAAATGCTACAGGTTTAAAGATCCACCGTTTTCAATCTGGACCACTTGGTGGAGACCAGCAAATTGGAGCTATGATTGCTAACGGAAAGATGGATATGATTATCTTTTTCCGCGATCCACTTACTGCACAACCGCATGAACCTGATGTAAGTGCATTAATGCGTTTATGTGATGTACATCAGATACCATTAGTAACGAATATTGCAGGTGCAGAGATCTTTATTCATGGTCTCAGCAGAGGCGATTTGAAATGGAGAGAGATCATCAAAGAGAGACAAGAGAAAGAAGGGACACTGTGAAGAAGATAGGCATCACTTGTTATCCAACTGTCGGTGGGTCAGGTGTAATTGCTACAGAACTAGGAAAGCTATTAGCTGAAAAAGGGCATGAGATACATTTTATTACTTCAAGTGTTCCTTTTCGATTAGATAAAGTATACCCAAAAGTATATTATCATCAAGTAGAAATGAGCCACTATCCAGTTTTTCAATACCCACCATATGATCTTACACTTGCTGCTAAAATGGCAGAAGTTATCGACCGTGAAAAACTTGATATTTTGCATGTACATTATGCGATGCCTCATGCTATTTGTGCCATCTTAGCTAAAGATATAGCGAAACACCCTGTCAAAATAGTAACGACTCTCCATGGTACGGATATAACTGTATTAGCAATCGATAACGCATTTACATCAATTATTCGTCATGGAATTGAACATTCAGACGCTGTTACTGCAGTATCTCATAGCTTAGTTCAACAAACGAATGAGATGTTAGATATAGATAAATCCATAGAAGTTATTCATAATTTTATAAATGAGCAGCAGTATCATCCAAAAAACATGCAAAATTTAAAGTATCAATTTGGAATAGAAGAGGATACAAAAGTACTCATTCATATTTCTAATTTTCGTAAAGTAAAACGAGTACAAGATGTAATTTATACGTACGAAAAAGTTCAAAAAAACATTAACAGCCAATTACTACTTATCGGAGATGGACCTGAATATGGAGATATGGTCCGTTTAGTAAATGAACTTGGTCTTCAAGATAAAGTACAATTTTTAGGGAAACAGAATAATATCAGTGATATATTGTCCATGGCAGACCTTATGTTGTTAATGTCTGAAAAAGAAAGCTTTGGTTTAGTGTTATTAGAAGCAATGGCATGCGGAGTTCCAAGTATTGGAACAAACATTGGTGGAATACCAGAAGTACTTACTCATGAAGAAACTGGATTCATAGTTGATTTAGGAGATAGTAAAAGTGCTGCAAAATATGCAACAGACCTATTAATGGATAATAATAAGTGGAATGTATTCTCAGAAAATGCATTACAACATGTAAAAAAATACTTTGCATCAGAGACGATTGTAAATCAATATGAAGCCTTATATGATACACTTTTACAAGAAAACAAATAAGGCAGAGGTGGAAATATGATATCAGAACCTTTCCTAAAAGCTTCACCAATATTATCAACATTAGTTTCAAATGGCCATGAAGGATATTTTGTAGGTGGATGCGTTCGCGATCTACTTTTACAAAAAGAAATTCATGATATTGATATTGCTACTTCTGCTACTCCTAATGAAGTTATGCAACTTTTTAATAAGGTCATACCAGTCGGTATCGAACATGGTACAGTCATTGTTCGACATGAAGGAGAATCGTATGAAGTCACAACTTATAGACAAGATGGGGAATATACCGATCATCGTCGACCAAATGACGTGCGTTTTGTTACGAATTTAGCGGAGGATTTACGTCGACGTGATTTTACCATAAATGCATTGGCAATGGATAGAAAAGGGCGTATAACGGATTTATTTCATGGTCAAGAAGATTTAGAAAAGAAGTTAATTCGTACTGTCGGAAATCCAGAAGAGCGATTTCAAGAAGATGCATTACGAATTCTTCGTGCGGTTCGTTTTTCAAGTCAGTTGGGTTGTACGATACAAAAGGATACTTTAGAAGCGATGTATGCAATACGGTCACAAATTCAACATCTTGCAATAGAAAGGATAACCGTAGAGCTTACAAAGTTATTTCAAGGACAACATGTTGCTAAGGCAATTCAATATATTATAGATTTACGTCTGGATGAGCAGCTTCCGATATTTCAAGCAGGGTATAGTAATATTTTTAAAGATATGAAAGATAAAATCATTCCGCTTCAATCATTTGCAGAAGTGATTGCAATATTCCATCTATTAGAACCAACGATAAAAATTCATGATTGGACAAGGAATTATAAGTGCTCCAACAATATTAAGAATGATGCCTTGAAACTAATTAACGCTTATCATTTTTATCAGTCTAATGGATTAAACAATTGGCTTCTCTATATTCTTCCAAAGAAACTATGGGCTGGATGGATGCGTACGGTCTTCGTTATAGATAACACTACTATTCAACACGAATTATTACAAGAAATAAGCGCATCACTTCCTATCCAGCAGCGATCACAATTGGATTTAGATGGAAATGATCTAATGGATTGGTTTCCACATCGCGCAAAAGGGAAGTGGATAAAAAATATATTAGAAGAGGTCGAATATTTAGTAGTAACGATGCAATTAGTTAATGAGAAAAAATTAATAAAGGAATGGGTATTATGCAATCGACAAGAGCCAAATTAATAGAGATACTATCTAATAATCATGAAGTTTATGCATCTGGGCAACGCCTTTCTGAACTACTAAATATATCACGCAACGCTGTTTGGAAACATATGAAAGAATTGGAAAAAGATGGATATATGATTGAAGCTAAGCCGAGAAAAGGTTATCGCATTATCCAATCCCCCAATAAAATCAGTACAAATACGATACGATGGGGCTTAGAAACAGATTGGTTAGGTAAAGAAATCATCCATAAAACATCTGTAGGTTCTACACAACTTGTCGGTCACGAAGCAGCACAGAATGGAGCATCACACGGAACGATTATAATAGCTGATCAACAAACAGCTGGAAGAGGTAGGGTTCAAAAAAATTGGGACTCTAATGGAGACGGACTATGGATGACAATAGTTCTGCGCCCAAACATCCCTCCAAATCGTGCGTCAGAATTGACGTTACTCACTGCAGTGGCTATTACAAATGCAATTCAGCAAATGACAAATATCGATCCATTAATTAAATGGCCGAACGATATTTTAATTAATCAGAAAAAATTATGTGGAATATTAACAGAAATGCAAGCTGAACAAGATCAGGTTCAATATATTCTTATTGGGATTGGATTAAATGTGAATCAGTCAAGGCAACATTGGGATAAACAATTACAAAATATAGCCACGTCTTTATTCCAAGAGACGGGACACACCTTTGAAAAACATACACTTTTACAGCAGATTTTATTAAAATTTGAACGTACGTATAACAATTATGTAAAACATGGATTTCATTATATTAAACAGCAGTGGGAAAAACATGCTTTTAAGATTGGCTCAGAAATCGAAATCACTACATTTCATGAACAATGGGTAGGTAAGTTTCTAGGAATTTCAGATGAAGGTGCTCTATTAGTAGAGTCTTCAGAAGGGAGCCCAATAAAGTTATATTCTGCTGACATCAAATGGTTTTCACGATCAAACTAATCAGATTCATGAATTCTTAACTATGAGGTCATGAAGTCTCTGTTGTTTAAAAATAGTAACACAACTTGTTATTGACGGTGATAGAAATCCTGCTATCATTGAAAAAGAGGAAAATGTGCTTGAACATAATACAATTCTCATGATAACTCGATTTTATATTTTACCAGGATTATTGAAAGTAATTCTAGTTAAATATTATTATTTGGAAAATGGTTGAAAATAGGTAAAGATTTTGAAGGTTTAGAACAGGAGATGGAATCATGTATCGTACGATGATGAAAAGTAAGATTCATCGAGCAGTTGTAACAGAAGCAAACCTAAATTATGTAGGTAGTATCACAATTGATGAAGCTATCCTACAACAAGTTGATATTCTACCTAATGAAAAGGTACAAATCGTAAATAATAATAATGGTGCCCGATTAGAGACTTATGTTATAGCTGGAGAAAAAAATAGTGGAACGATCTGTCTAAATGGAGCAGCTGCAAGACTTGTCCAACCGGGAGACACTGTAATTATCATTGCATATGCACTTTTATCACAAGAAGAACTTAAAACTTTTCATCCGAAAGTTGCAATTATGGACGAGACAAACCGTGTGAAGCAAATGATAGAACAAGAACCTCCAATGACGGTACTGTAATGTCATAGAGACACTTATCCGTTTTCCTATTTTTAATTCTGTGGAAGAAAGGGAGGTGAAATGTATATGAATCGTTTTGTAGTAATCGATCTAGAAACAACTGGACACGCCCCATCAAAAAATGACAAGATCATTGAAATAGGTATGGTAATTATTGAAGACAATGAAATTATTGATACTGAAACAACTTTCTTTAATCCAGATCAGCCAATTCCACCATTTATTACTAATTTGACAGGTATTTCTGATGAAGATGTTGTCGATGCTCCTGTATTTAAGGAAAAAGCTTCGACAATAAAATCGCTACTGGAAGATAGTTACATCATTGCACATAACGTAAATTTCGATTTAGGTTTCCTAAATGCTGAACTTAAAGAAAATGGAATGGATCGTCTGCATAATCAAGTATTAGATACAGTTGAATTATCAAGAATTTTATTCCCGACAGCCCCTGGATATAAATTGAGTCAATTATCGGATCATTTTAACTTACAGCATGATGATCCACACAGAGCGTTGTCTGATGCATATGTAACGGCGAAATTATTTCAAAAGCTTATTGATAAAATAAATCAATTACCATATGAAACAATTGAACAGTGGCTAAAATTAGAAGGTGCTTTCATTTCTGATATCAAAGAAATTTTACTGAACAGGTTGGACGAATTAGCTTTTTCTACTGATAATCATCCATCTATTCAAACTTTTCAAGGTTTAGCGTTTCATATGAAAGATGTTGATGTAAAACAAGTACATAATGTCCAAACTTCCTTTGGTACATACTTAGATACAATTTATGAAGATGGTGGTAAACTATCCCAGCATCTCCCAATGTATGAAAAACGGTCTGGTCAACAAGAAATGTCAGAAACCATTTATGATGCATTTACCTCCAAAAGACATGCACTAATTGAGGCAGGAACAGGTACTGGAAAATCATTAGCATATCTTTTACCAGCTGTATACTATGCTGTAAAACAAAAACAAAAGGTAATTATTAGTACTCATACTACCCAGCTGCAATCCCAGCTGTTAGACGAGGAGATTCCGCTCATACATGCAATAAGCGATATTCCATTTCAGGCAACACTATTAAAAGGGAAAAACCATTATATTAGTTTGGAAAAATTCTCTATTGAGCTTTATGAGCAAGGTCAAGACAATTATGATGTAGCACTTACAAAAGCAATGTTATTAATATGGATTACGGAGACGGGAACCGGTGATATAGATGAAGTACAATTACCGACTAGTGGATATATATTCTTCAGAAAAATATCCGCGGATACAGAAAAGTCGATTAACCCTCAGTCTCCTTGGTTCCAATATTCTTATTACCAACAAGCAAGAAGAAAAGCTCAACGAGCAAATATAATAATTACAAACCATGCTTTATTATGTACCGATATGTTTAATGATTATGCTTTTCTTCCTTCTTATGAACGAGTAATCATTGACGAAGCACATCATTTTGAAGAACAAGCAGCACATCATTATGGTTTAAAAATGGACTACATGAGTATGCAATTTACATGTAATCAAATGGGCTCCTCCGAGGAAGATAAGCTTTTTGGTAATTATGTACAAGCTTATCAATTATCTAATGGTGATATTCCATTACATGAATGGAATGAAACGTTAAAAAATGCAAAACAAGAGATTGAAGATCTTTTCCAAGCTATATATCATTATGTTTCTCAACAACATTTGAGTAACCAAGCTTTAAGTGATGTAGGTAGGATACAGTATCGGATGGATATGGAGAAGGAAACTGGTGAATCGTGGCAAGTAATATTAGATATGTCATCTCGATTAAGTTTATACTTTCGAGATCTAATTCATATTCTTTTTATGGTTGAAGAAAGAATTAGCCAAGAAGATCAATCTGAAAAAAATCACCGAGAAGAATTATTACAAATGGTCGAATGGTTACAGAGGTATATAGATGGATTAGAGCTAATGTTTTTTTCAGATGGAGAAGTGGAACAAATTAAATGGATTGAAATAGATAAAAAAGGTCAAAATCACTCTGTATTTTTGTATAGCGAACCAGCTAATGTTGCCGAACTTTTAGAAAACGAATTTTTCCATGAAAAAGAAAGTGTTGTGATGACTAGCGCCACACTAACGATGAATCAATCATTCTCGTTTATGCAGAAACGATTAGGTCTATCATTACATTCATGCATGACAGAACAAATTAAATCACCATTTGCTTATGATCAACAAGTTCAAATGTTTGTGCCAAATGATTTCCCGAACATCAAGTACGGAAATATAGATGATTTTGTCTATGCGACAGCAGAAGCAATTATTTCTTTAGCTGAGATAACATCTGGTCGAATGCTTGTATTGTTTACTTCATATGAGATGTTAAGAAAAGCGTATTATGTTTTAAAAGAAACGATGGAGACGGACAAATATATGTTGATTGGGCAAGGAATTACTAGTGGTAGTAGAGCACGCTTAAAGAAAAACTTCCAATCCTTTGACCAAGCGATTCTTTTAGGCACAAGTTCTTTTTGGGAAGGTGTAGATATACCAGGGGATGATTTATCATCTTTAGTAATTGTTAGATTGCCTTTTCAACCACCAAACCATCCCGTAGTTGAAGCAAAATCAGCTATTTTGAAGAAGCAGCAACAAAATCCGTTTATGGAACTCTCTCTGCCAAATGCAGTTATTAAATTTAAACAGGGATTTGGCAGATTAATACGTTCCTCATCCGATAGGGGGATTGTCTTTGTTTGCGATGCTCGAATTGTTAATGCAAGATACGGAAAATATTTTACAGAGTCAATACCCAAAGTACCAATGCATTATGATTCTACACAAAAACTAATCGATAAAGCGGAGCAATGGTTTAAAAAAAATGATGCCTTATAACAAGGCATCAGCACAATAATTAAAGAACAATCGAATTGGTCGGTAAAATTTTTACATCAAATCAGCAATCACCTTTTTGACGTGTTATTATTATTTACAGATGATTTTTTGCTATGTATAGTAAAAAAAAGAAATATACTCTTAGTATATTTTAAAAATACTTCAATTAGAATGGGATCGGATGGAAATTTATGACGAATACAAAACGTAAATGGTTTATATATTCGCTTGTTGGTATAGGTATTATTCTAATTTCATTACTTGCCTATTGTATATATTTATATCAAGTCATTAATGATAGTAGAACATCAGAAATGGATACAACAAAAACACAGCTATTAGAACAAACTTCTTATGTGGATATCCATTCCATTGAATCTTTTCATGGAACGAACAGTTATCATGTTTTAGAAGCAATGAATGAAGCAGGTGAAGATAAACTGGTCTTTTATCCATTAGAAGGTGAGCAACGACAATTAACCGTTTTTGATATGGAAGATATGCTATCTAAAAATACATTAATTGAGACCTGGCAGTCTTCATGTGGTTCTTGTAAGTTAGTAAATGTAACTCCTGCATTAGTGGAGGGAGAAGCTTACTGGGAAATTACATATCATGATAATGAAAATAATTATGTGATGAATTATCATTCCATTACAGATGGATCTTTACAGGAACAATTTAAATATCCGAAGATGTTTTATTAGTGAGAGGAGAAAAAAATATGGAATTAGCACAAAGAGTTCAAACATTAACACCATCATCTACATTAGCGATAACTGCTAAAGCAAAAGATTTAAAAAAACAAGGATTTGATGTAATTGGCTTAGGAGCAGGTGAGCCAGATTTTAATACACCAGCATATATTATAGATGGTGCTCAGCAAGCAATGAACAATGGTCTAACAAAGTATACTCCTGCTGGGGGTATTGCAGAGTTAAAACTAGCAATCATTGACAAGTTTCAACAAGATAACGGCCTTACTTATAATGATAAGCAAATTATCGTAACCAATGGGGCAAAACATGCTTTATATACACTTTTTCAAGTGATTTTAAATAAGGAAGACGAAGTGATTATACCATCACCATATTGGGTTAGTTATCCTGAACAAGTAAAACTCGCTGAGGGAAACCCAGTAATTTTACCTGCTGATGAGAACAATGATTTTAAAATAACACCAAAGCAATTAGAAGAGGCTATTACTTCAAAAACCAAAGCAGTAATTATTAATTCACCATCTAACCCAACGGGATTAATGTATTCAAAAGGAGAATTAGAAGCGCTCGGTGAAGTATGCCTTAAACATAATATCATTATTGTTTCAGACGAAATTTATGAGAAGTTGATTTATACATCAAAAGAACATGTATCTATAGCTTCTATATCTGATGAATTATATAATCAAACCATTATTATAAATGGTGTTTCTAAATCACATGCAATGACTGGTTGGAGAATTGGATATGCTGCAGGTAATGAAACAATTATCAAAGCAATGACCAATCTTGCTTCCCATTCAACATCAAATCCTACATCGATTGCACAATATGGAGCATTAGCGGCTTATACGAAAGATCCAGGTAATATATCGTTAGAATATAAGAAAATATTCGCTGAACGATTAGATGCTTTTTATAAATTAATCCAAGATATTCCTGGAATGGAATGCATCAAACCAGAAGGCGCATTCTATCTGTTTCCTAATGCAAAAAAAGCAGCTGAAATGAATGGTTTTGCAACTGTAGATGAATGGGTAGCTGCACTCTTAGAAGAAGAAAAAGTTGCATTAGTACCGGGTTCTGGATTTGGATCACCAGATAATGTACGTTTATCCTATGCATTATCTATTGAAGAACTTACAGAAGCAGCTAATCGAATTCATCGATTCGTTCTAAATCATAAATAACGGAGGACTTACCATGAAAATTACAATAGCACAGGCACCACAATATGTAGAAAAAGAGGTAACCATTGGTGCATGGTTATCTAACAAACGATCTAGCGGAAAAATTGCTTTTTTACAATTACGTGATGGAACAGGATTTATGCAAGGAGTGGTAGTAAAAAGTGATGTACCTGAAGATGTATTTTCAACATCAAAAAACATTACACAAGAATCATCTCTTTACGTGACTGGTAAGATTGTTGAAGATACACGATCTGACTTTGGATATGAAATGCAAGTTTCTAATGTTGAATTGATTCATGAAGCTAATGACTATCCAATCACGCCTAAAGAACATGGAACGGAATTTTTAATGGATCATCGCCACCTATGGCTACGTTCCAAAAAACAACATGCTGTAATGAAAATTAGAAATGAAATTATTCGTTCTACGTATGAGTATTTTAATGAAGAAGGATTTGTAAAAGTAGATCCACCGATTCTTACTGGATCTTCTGCAGAGGGAACTACAGAGTTATTTCATACAAAGTACTTTGATGAAGAAGCATACCTTTCACAAAGTGGGCAACTGTACATGGAAGCAGCTGCAATGGCGTTAGGAAAAGTATTTTCATTCGGACCAACTTTCCGAGCAGAAAAATCAAAAACTAGAAGACATCTTATCGAATTTTGGATGATTGAACCTGAGATGGCATTTGTTGAACATGAAGATAGCTTAAAAATACAAGAAAACTATGTTAGCCATATTGTTCAATCTGTATTAACAAATTGCAAATTGGAGCTATCTGTTCTTGAAAGAGATCTATCTAAATTAGAGAAGATAAAAGCTCCATTTCCTAGAATTTCATATGATGAAGCAATTGATATGTTAAAAGAAAAAGGCTTTGATGATATTGAATGGGGAGAGGACTTTGGCGCACCGCATGAAACTGCAATTGCGGAAAGCTATGATATGCCAGTATTTATAACTAATTACCCGAAAGATATCAAAGCTTTTTATATGAAACCAGATCCTAATCGATCAGATGTTGTTTTATGTGCTGATCTAATTGCCCCAGAAGGTTACGGTGAAATTATAGGTGGATCTCAACGAATTGATGATTTAGAACTAATGGAACAGCGTTACGAAGAACATGGATTAACTGGACCCGCTTATCAGTGGTACTTAGAACTACGTAAGTATGGAAGTGTACCACACTCTGGATTTGGATTAGGATTAGAGCGTACAGTAGCATGGTTATCTGGAGTGGAACATGTTCGTGAAACAATCCCATTCCCACGTCTACTAAATCGTCTATATCCTTAATATAAAGGAACCGATCCCTTGCATTTTTCGCTAGGGATTTTTCTTTCTAAACTATGTGTACATGCTATACTATTATTGAGGTGCTTACTAATGAAAAAGAGAAATTTACAATTACATGAGATTGTAAAAAATCAACTTAGTATTCCTGCGAAACTTCTTACCGACTATCATCTATTAGGTCTTCACGAAGCAGAAGTAATGTTGATTTTACAATTACTACGATTTTCAGAAAAAAATAATGATTTTCCAACCCCGTCAGAATTGGCACATTTCGTTAGTTTTGATGAAAAACAATGTGCTCAAATTTTACGTAAATTACTTCAACAAGGTTTATTAACGATAGAGAAAAATGAACAAGTCGAACCTTATAGCGAATCTTATTCTCTAGAACCCTTATGGGAAAAGTTATACACAACAAAGCAAGAAAATAGTGAATCAGAAGATCCGATTGGTACCATTTTTATTCTTTTTGAACAAGAATTTGGTAGACCGTTATCTCCATTTGAAATTGAGACTATTAACACTTGGATAGATGATGATGATATAGAACCATCATTAATTAAAGCTGGATTAAGAGAATCCGTATTAATGGGGAAACTTAATTTTAAATATATAGACCGGATCTTAAGAGAGTGGAAGAGAAAAGGGATTCATTCTGTACAGGATGCACGAAAAGCAAGTCAACCATTTCACCAAAATCAACAATCGTCAACACCCAATCAAAAAAGAGATACATCGTTTTATTATAATTGGCTAGAGGGGGAATAAGCTGTGCTAAATCAAAAACAAATACGACAATGTCTAGATGTTATGGCGGAGATGTTCCCTGATGCTAAAGGTGAACTGGAACATTCTAACCCATTTGAACTGGTAATTGCTGTTCTTTTGTCTGCTCAATGTACGGATAAACTAGTTAATAAAGTAACTGCGGATCTTTTCCAAAAATATAAAACACCGGAAGATTATTTATCTGTAGAATTAAGTGAGTTAGAGAATGATATTCGTTCCATTGGACTATATCGTTCTAAAGCAAAAAATATTCAAAAGCTTTGTCAAATGTTATTAGATGAATATAATGGAGAAGTTCCTTCATCAAAAGAGGATCTTGTTAAATTAGCAGGCGTTGGTAGAAAGACAGCAAATGTCGTTGCATCGATTGCATTTAATGAGCCATCTATAGCAGTAGATACACATGTAGAGCGTGTATCCAAACGCCTTGGTATATGTAAATGGAAAGATAGCGTTCTTGAAGTAGAAAATACTTTAATGAGAAAAGTTCCACGAGATGAATGGAGCGTGACACATCATCGAATGATATTTTTTGGCAGATATCATTGCAAAGCAAGGAATCCGCAATGCCCAGAATGCCCGCTTCTTGAATTATGTAGAGAAGGAAAGAAAAGAATGAAGAAACTAGCATGAGAATGATTAATAATATAAAAAGACGCAGCGAATATTAATGCTGCGTCTTTTTTATATTATTTAATTTTGATCTCCCGGGTCTTCATCATCAGGTTCACCATCTTCGTCCTCACGATTTCCTTCACCTTGATCAGGGTTACCTTCATCTTCATTTCCCTCATCATTACCATTACCTTCATCATTACCATTACCTTCGTCACTTCCATTATCTCCTTCATTACCTCCAGATTCATCTGGTACAGTAGCGGAAGTAGATTGAGGAGGTCCAGTTATTCCACTATCTTCGGTACTAACTGGTGTCACTTCAATGGTATACTCTCCAGGACTCGCACCCGTTACTTCTAATCCTTGAGATTGAACAGTTTGTGTCTGACCATTTACACTCACTTCAAATGATGCTGATGGTCCATCATAGCTCCAACTTACATCGATCACTCCATCTCCTACATATTGAGCAGATAATCCACTAACTGATGGGAGTTCATCAATTTCTTCTTCATCATCACCGGGAACCGTAAGGGAAGTTGTAGCCGGTTCACTTGTCATATTATCTTTAGATGCTGTTACTTCAATAACGTACTCAGCACCAGCTTCAACTTCAGAGATTTCCATTGATGTATCCTCAGTAGAGGAAAGGTTTTGCATATCTCCACCATCTAAACTTGCACGAACATCGAAGCTAACATCCTCATCAGAATCATAATCCCAAGTTACATCAATCGTGTTTGAATCTTCGTTGTAAGTAGCATTTAACCCACTTACCGCATCCAATTGATCAAATTTCTCTGATACACTTGTTGGTTCTGTTCCTTTTACAAATAATTCCGTTAGCGTCTGCTCACTAGGTGTATAATCACTAGCAAGAGCAGGGGGATTAGAACCTTTTTCCACTTTTACTTCGACAACGGAATCTGGTTTCTCAAAGTTGGCAGTATCGTTACCTTCTGAGATATGTGCCATCGTTTGGCGGAACATTTCTCGAGATAAACTCGTGTCTGTTAAGGCTACTCGGCTTACGCCTCCGTCTTCATTTACACGTTGACCTCCCGTCCAAGCAGCAATCGTGTAGTCTGTAGTATAACCAACAAACCAAGCATCTGGACTTCCATCAGCGCCATCTAATGTGGTTGTTCCTGTTTTACCAGCTATATCAAGTCCAGGGATTTGAACAGAAGACCCAGTTCCATCTTCTACTACCGAACGCATCATATCAGTAACCATATATGCTGTGGAATCTTCCATGACCGGTTCAGCTTCAGGTGTCAAATCGATGGTACGACCATCCGGAAACTCTACTTTCGTTACTGCATAAGGTTCATTGTAAATTCCTTCATTACCAAATGCGCGGTACGCACCAGCCATCTTCATTGGATTAGAACTATTTCCTGTTCCTCCGATTACATCTCTTACATCTAAATTGTTTTCAAAGGTCTGACCTAAATTCTCCGCAAAGTTTTGCGCATTTTCATATCCAACAGATTCGATTGTTTTAGCAGCTGGAACATTTAGAGACATTTGTACGGCATACCTTGCTGATACCCAACCATGATATTGACCATAGTTTTGAATAGGAGTAGAGCCAGCTATTTCAAAGGGTCCGTCATCATTAATTTGATGGTAAGTAGACATTTGATTATATTCAATCGCCGGTCCATAAGCTAGAAGTGGTTTAGCTACAGAACCAATTTGCATTTTTCCTTGGGTTGCATAGTTAAAGCCACTAACATCTCCAGTATCCACTCTTCCACCAATTGCTTCAATTGCACCAGATTGTGTATCAAGCACTACGATAGCGCCTTGTGTATCTTCTGGATAATTAATCGAATTTCCATCATTCGCTAAGAGAGATTCAACATGCTCTTGAGCATCTGGATCAATTGTTGTATGAATTGTTAAGCCATCAGTATCAATATTTGCGTCTTCTACTTTTTCTTCTACTTCTTTTCTTACTTGTTGAATAAATGCCTCATAAGGCGTCGGATCTGGTTTTGATTCATTTAATAGGGAAGTAACTTCCACTTGTCTTGCTTCTTCAGCTTCCTCCTCGGTAATTTTTCCGTGACGAACCATTAGAGTAAGTACGGTATTCATTCGCTCTTCAGTTAGTTCCGGATTTTCGAACGGATTATAAGCTGACGGGCGTTGTGGTAATCCTGCTAGTATTGCAGCTTCAGGTAATGTTAAATCGTTAAGATCCGTTTTACCAAAGTATGTTTCCGCTGCGTTCGCAACACCATAAGCTTGTGAGCCATAGAATATACTATTTAAGTACATTTCCATAATTTCTTCTTTTGTATATTCGCGCTCTAACTTAAGAGCTAACCACATTTCTTGTACTTTTATACTTACTTTCTTTTCAGGTGTTAAGAATGCTCGTTCAACAACCTGTTGAGTGATCGTACTTGCACCTTGAGAACCGAACCCATCGGTAACGTTGGCTAGTATTGCACCGCCAACCCTTCGTGGATCGACACCAGCATGATCAAAAAATCTTGCATCTTCCGTAGCTGTTACTGCATCAATTAGCACATCTGGAAGATCTTCATAAGATACTTGTGTTCTACGTTCTTCTGCACTTAATTCTGCAAATTGTTCACCATTCTTATCTAGTAAAGTAGAAGAGAATGGAACGGTAAGTTTTTCTTCGTCAATGTCCGGAGCTGTAGCAATCCAATATGCACCAACCCCCATACCAATTACAAACATTGCTAACATAATGAATAAAAATATTTTTAATACCTTTTTCCAAGTTGGCTTATTTGATTTTCTTGATTTCTTTGATTTCTTCTGTTGTTGTCTTCTTGCTGTTCTACTTTGGCCTTTATTCTCTGCCATTAGTTTCTACCTCCGTAATTAAAAATAAAGCTTATCTACAGCAGTTAAATAATCTACTCTTTTCTGATAATGGAATGGAATAAGCTGACTTTGATTTTTAATCATATCATAAGGAATTGATTTTTTTCCGCCACTTTGCTTTAGATTCCAAAATGTTAAAAGTACTCTAGCATCCAATAAGTATGTCTCATCATGAGCTGTAAATCGTATTAACATAAAACAAATACCCTGTTGATCAATAACTTTTTGCATATGATTGATTTGATGTTCATGTATATTAGCTAATGGAAATGATGTTTTATTCTTTGTTTCTTTTGCTTCAAAGTCAATATGTTTACCCTTATAAACACCATTATAATCAGTAGTAGAGGCTTGTTTAAAATAAGCTTCTGTAATTACTGCTGCGCTTCTTTTCGGATAATGTACATTAACAATCTGAACGGGTGTTGGTTTTTTGTGTATAACTGCTTGGTTCGTTTCCAAGTAAAATTCATTTGTTACATTAATATCATCCTCTAAGGACATTCCCCTATTGCTAAACATACGATTATCCTTTTTTCGAACAACATTGTTGATTGCCAATCTTTGTTGACCGTTCGGATAATTCAATAAAATCCCTCCTCGCTTCTTTTGCATGATATTAAGAAAAGAAGCAAAAGATAATTCATAACTCTTTTAGAAAGTATGTGGTAATTGATGAGCAAACTACAACATTCTTTCCTCATCCATTATATAACAAATTCAACAGCAGCACATAATCTAGACAACATTTCTAGAACGAAAGCTTATCAGTCCTACTACGAAAAACACCCAGAAATACTATGGACTCTAATCGCTACTGTTGTATCTCGAAATGCAGGATATAATATGACCGATCTAACTTTATCAACATATAAGAAAATGCTAGGTAAAGAGGAAAGAGAGTATTTATTTCAAACTTATGAACGTGCAAATTGGACAATATTCTCTGATGCATATCCTCAATTACTAGTATATGAATTATCGAAAGAGTTTCAAACGCCTTTATTTCCTTTATTAGTACATTTTCAAGTTTCAAGGTTTATGATTAGAGAGTGGCATTATTTTTGGAAAACAAACGATAAAGAAAGATTAATGCTCGCTCTTATTATTAATGAACAGAATGTTATCGAACATCCATTAATAACAAAATCAAAATATAAGAAAGAAGTTTTTCATCGCCTGCCTTATCACATAATCAATGTTTTATGGATGAACGCCGTATTGATTCCTGCGATGCACCAACCATCTTATGGGGTATTCATTCATCATTTTACCTCCTTAAATCGGCGAATTAAAACAGGTAGACAAATTGCGACGATTTTAAGTGATCCAATAATTTACAGAAATACTTTAGATTTTATTAGAACGATTGAACCAACCGGATCTCGATTTGAATATGAAAGGTTTCGCAAAAGAAAATTTACAAGTGAAGTTAGTTTACCATATCGACAGCTTTATCCAATTGTTCAGCATCAAGATAGTATTCGAAAAGACTGGTCAAAAAGGAAGGGTGTACACAAAAAATGGTTAACTCCTTTACCAGATTCCCAATATTCACCTATTGAAAACCAGTTTAACTTTAAACGGAAATTATTATACCTCTATGGAAAACTTCATATATAAGAAATAGTGCGTAATAAAAATAGGTCATCACCATGAAGTAATTAAAAGCATGCTTAAGAAATATACGCTGCTTATCATTGGGCGACAAGTCATTCACGTATATTTCTTAAGCTTATACAACTAATATGCGGTTTTTAAGCAATACTTCTCATCTTTTTAATTAAGTAGACGGACGATTCGGTCCATCTAATTTTTTATCACCAGTTTGTGGTGCTTTTTTTAAATGTTTGTCGGTTTTTTGTTCTTTTTTAGATTTACGCAATGAAAGACACCTCCTTTTATATTAGTTTGTCTAATCTTGATCATTTGATGAGTTTAATCACTAGTTTTGTATCAATACTTCTAGTTTTGTCGATAGAGAAGGGAGAAGAGCCAAGAATAAAGAATTAATATTTATAATAAAGGAGAGGTGTTGAGATAATGCATGCTATGAAGAAAATAAATTCCATGTCCAATAGAGGATACAGTAAACAGGAAACCGAGGCAAAGATGAACGAACTTCAAGCACAATTATCGTATATGCATCACAAATTAAAAGTCCAGGTGGATAGGGAAGTATGGTTACAATTTCAATCTGAAATCACTCAAATTGAACATACAAAAGCATTTATTGAAAACATTTGTAGCAACGATAAGGGATGAGATTATTCTACATTCATGATAGAGTATGATTAGATAACAAGGTAAGGGGATATATCATGAATGTAAAAGAAATAACCATACAATTAAAAAAAGATCTGGAAAAACTAAAATATAAATATCAGACTTCTGAACCCCCGGAAGACAGAAAAGATAGAGATTACTTCCAAATGGTAAAGGAGGAGACCACTCCAGTTTATCAATTAATTGCTCAATGGGAAGAGAAAGCTCTTATATTGGTAAAGGAAAGAAAAGCGAATGTTCATCCCAACCAAGTTGTTTCGACAAGAGAAAATATGGAACTTCTTTTAATGCATAGTTACTATATGGATACAAGAAAGAAGCGTTATATGGAGTTATATCGTTCGATATTATATGTGTTTGACCTATTATTAGACGATTTGGAACAGTAAAAGACCTTTACAGTTTTCTCAAAATAATCTATAATAACGAACACTACTAATAAAGGATGAAGTGGATGAACAAGAATCAATTATTAGACGCTGCTCTGGAGGCGATGGATAGTGCGTATGTACCGTATTCGGCTTTTCCAGTGGGAGCAGCATTGTTAACAAAATCAGGCAAGCTTTATACAGGTTGTAATATTGAAAATGCAGCATATCCTGTTACATGTTGTGCAGAACGAGTGGCTATATTTAAAGCGATTTCTGAAGGAGAGACTCAATTTGAAGAAATGGCTGTAGCGGCCAATACAAATAGGCCTGTTCCTCCTTGTGGTTCTTGTCGACAAGTAATGAGTGAATTTTTTACTTCGTCAATGAAGATCCATTTAACGAATTTAAATAAAGAAGTAAAAACGTTGACAACAGATGAATTATTACCTTTTTCTTTTCAACCAGATGATTTAGAGAATAATCAATAGGGATTCCTCTGTTATTCCTATGGAGAATTTTTAATTTTAAGAAGGAGACTGGCAAACAGTTTCTTTTTTTGTGTTATAATAATAAGTAAAAGTTCTAATTCAGTAGATATTCAGTAAATATAATGACAAGGAAAGCTATCAATTAAAAATTGTTTGTAATGATTTAAGAGGTGATTATATGAGTGTTAATCGTATTCAATTAAGTGGAAAAGATATTTTAGAAAAGGACTTCAAAACCGGTATCAGAGGATATTCACAAGAAGAAGTAGACGAATTTTTAGATATCATCATTCAAGATTATGATAATTTCAAACAAGAGATTGACCGATTAAAAGCAGAAAACGAAAAACTGAAACAGAATACACCTGCTGTAGAGCAATCTCG
The DNA here is from genome assembly GCF_000340475.1 of Oceanobacillus kimchii X50. Classification (NCBI taxonomy): domain Bacteria; kingdom Bacillati; phylum Bacillota; class Bacilli; order Caryophanales; family Bacillaceae; genus Oceanobacillus; species Oceanobacillus kimchii. The sequence continues at coordinate 1,769,816 of NZ_CM001792.1, read as the reverse complement.
TACAAGATCGCAACAACCACCAACTTCCCAAGTCAATTATGATGTGTTAAAGCGTCTTTCTAATTTGGAAAAAGCTGTGTTTGGCAAGCGTTATACGGAGCAGGAAGAATCCTAAATGGAAATAATTTTATATTGATTTATTGAAAGAGCCATGATAAGATATTACAAGTCAATTAATTGCTCATGTAATCGCTGCATCATTTTGGATGTAGAGGAAAGTCCATGCTCACACGAGCTGCGATGCTCGTAGTGTTCGTGCTTGACGAAGTCATAAGTCAAGGTAGCTATAATGCTAACGGCAGATATGATACCCTAAGTTATCTATTGATAATATGGATTCATTCTTGAAAGTGCCACAGTGACGTAGCTAGATTGGAAACATTCTAGGTGGAACGCGGTAAACCCCACGAGTGAGCAACCCAAATTAATGGTAGGGGCATCCTTTAGTAGGGAAATAGAACCGAAAAAGGGACAGATTATCGTCTGTAGATAGATGATTACAACCGGCGTACAAGGTTGACCACCGATTGTAGTACAATGGTACAGAACATGGCTTATCGAGCATTTAATGGTCACGTAATATATATAATAAAACTACCCTTGTATGAAAGTTGTTTGTACAAGGGTTTTTTATATGAATTTAGGTTATCTTGGTTGCTCAAATGAAAATATGTTACACTTATACTACTTTTGAACGGAAAGGAATTATCCCGTATGAAACAAGTTAGATTATTGGCAACAACTGCAATGGGTTTAGAATCAATTGTTGCAGATGAAGTTAGAAATTTAGGTTATGATGTGCAAGTTGAGAATGGAAAAGTGCTCTTTGACGCTCCTATTCAAGCGATTCCTCGTTGTAATTTATGGCTCCGTTCAGCTGATCGGGTGAAAATAATTGTAGGAGAATTTGAAGCCTATTCTTTTGATGAACTGTTTGAAAATACAAAAGTGTTACCTTGGGAAAATTATATTTCAGAAGATGGACAAGTTCCTGTTTCTGGGAAATCAGTAAAATCAAAACTATATAGCGTTCCAGATTGTCAAGCTATAGTAAAAAAAGCAATTGTGGAGCGTTTAAAACGTAAGTATGGTCTCATAAATAAATTAACAGAGACCGGAGCCTTATTTAAGACTGAAGTATCCATTCTGAAAGATAAAGTAACACTAACAATAGATACATCCGGAACTGGTTTACATAAAAGAGGTTATCGAGTAGGACAAGGGGAAGCTCCATTAAAAGAAACATTGGCTGCTGCTCTTGTTCAACTAACCAATTGGAAGCCAGAATTTCCGTTAATTGATCCATTTTGTGGATCAGGTACATTATTAATAGAAGCTGCTTTAATTGGACAGAATATCGCACCAGGTTTTAATCGTGAATTTGCTGCTGAAGATTGGGGATGGATTCGTCAAAGACATTGGGATCAAGCCTTTCAGGAAGCAGAAGATTATGCTAAGTATGATCAACCTTTAAATATTGTTGGAAGTGATATTGACCATCGTATGATTGAAACATCTAAAGCTAATGCATTAGAAGCTGGACTAGGAGAATTAATTACATGGAAACAAATGCAAGTGAAGGATATGTCCATAAAAAAGCCAAATGGTTACATTATTACAAATCCTCCATATGGACAACGGCTTAGTGACAAAGCAGAAGTAGAGAAAATGTATCGTGATCTCGGGGAAATAATGAATCAACAACCTTCTTGGAGTGTATACACCATTACAGCATTTGATAAATTTGAACAAGCATATGGAAAAAAAGCAACAAAAAAAAGAAAACTATTTAATGGTTTTATTCAAACCAACTATTACCAATACTTTGGAAGAAAAGAATAAATAACTGAAACCTCCTGCATAGTAGTTGTCCTTCTTAGTAGAATTTTTAAATTCTTCCTTTTGAGGCATGACCTTAAGGAGGTTTTTCTTAGGTCTAGTATGAATCATTTTGTAATGGGAATACTGTTTGAAGAAAAATTCCTATGAAACAAGGTGAATATAATGACATACATAAGTTCCGTTGGAATAGGCGTACCACCACACAGAATTCCTCAACAGGATGTGAAACATATTGTTAAGCAACTATTTTCATATTCTGAAAAACAAATTGAACGACTACTTCCTGTGTTTGATCATGCAGCTGTAGAGGAAAGGCAGTTTGTTGTGGACTCATCTTGGTTTTTTGATGATCATAGCTTTGAAGAAAGAAATCATATTTATCAAACAGAAGCGATAAAGCATTGTTTAGATGCAATAGATACATGCTTATCAGATTCTGATTTTTTACATCAACCGATTCCTTATGAAGCGGTTGATATGATTGTTTTTGTTTCCAGTACAGGAATTGCGACGCCTTCATTAGATGTAAGTTGTATTAATGAGCGTCCATTTAGAGAGAACATACAGCGTATGCCTTTATGGGGATTAGGTTGCGCAGGTGGAGCGATAGGATTAAGTAATGCAATGGATTGGTCAAAAGCTCATCCAGATAAGATTGCCTTAATCGTTTGCTGTGAGTTATGCAGCCTGACATTTCAAAAACAAGATAGTAAAAAAAGCAATATGGTTGGTACCGCATTGTTTGGTGATGGAGCAAGTGCATTGCTTCTCATGGGAGAAAATTCACAATACTGTAATCATTTAAAAGGGACAAAATTACAATTACATGAACAGAGTTCCTTATTAAAGAAACACAGTGAAGATATTATGGGGTGGAATGTAAGAGATACAGGTTTTGAAGTCATATTTAAAAAAAGCATCCCAGCATTAGTACATTCTTTTTGGAAGAAACATATCGCTGAATTTCTCCAAACTATTCAATATACAAGTGAAGATATACAATCCTTTATTGCTCATCCTGGTGGAAGAAAGGTAATGGAGGCAATGGAAGAAGTAGTTCCATGCACTTCGGAGAAACTACATTATTCCTATGAGGTATTAAAAAAGCATGGAAATATGTCATCTGTTACTGTATTTTATGTCATTCGTGAATGGATGAAGAAAGGAATAGAAGAAGGGGAGCGGAGTATAATAAGTGCATTAGGCCCCGGATTTAGTTCTGAATTATTATTTGCGGAGTGGAAAAACGTATGAAAATCTTCTTAAGTATATTGTTTTTATTTATTATTCTGCAACGACTTATTGAACTAATAATTGCAAAAAGAAATGAACAATGGATGCTAGCAAAGGGTGGAGTTGAAATAGAGCCGCAGCAGCATAAGTGGTTTATCATGGTTCATGGGTTGTTTTTTATAAGTATCATAACAGAATTAAGTTTAAATAACGCATCAATTCCAGCACTTTTCCCATTATGGTTTGGTTTATTTATAACTACGCAATTTATTCGAGTATGGAGTATTACCTCCTTAGGAAAGTACTGGAATACCAAAATTATTATTTTACCAGGTAGTACATTGGTGAAGCGTGGTCCTTATAAATATATTAAACATCCAAACTATCTAATTGTTGGGATTGAATTATTTGTTATCCCTATGATGTTTGGGGCATATTGGACAGCGATTATATTTCCATTCTTCCATCTCATTTTAATGAGTATGCGAATTCCAGCTGAAGAAAAAGCACTTACAAGTTTAAACGATTAACCTATTAAATAAAAAACTGTGACTATCATAAGTTAAGGTGAATTGCTAGGGGAATATACTTTGCAGATCGTATATTCCCTTAGCGATTTATCCTACTGTAATTGAATCAGTTTCATAATTGCTAAGTTTTTTTAAAACGTATGTTAGTAATAGTATTGTTATTAACATTTGGATTGTAGGATATTCTTGGCTTTGATTGTAATGGAAGACAGCGTCTGCTGCAGGAAGGAGCACGGGCTGAAAATCCACTAGGAAAAGGGGGACTTCTTTTCCTAGTTAGTTGAAGATGTGCCTGCGGAAAGCGCCGTCTGCAATGGAAATCAAACAATACAACATTCGGATTTTATACCAAATATATAAATATTGAAATTGATTCAATTACTTTTTCTGTAAAATTAATTACCGATTATAGCATCAAATGGTGGTGAACCAGGTGGTGAGTTTTGAATAATATCAATTACAGGTATGGTATAAGCGAATAGAATTAATGCTATAGTTATACCTATCCATAATTTCCAATTCTCCATCCATTTTGGTGTAATTGGTGCATAATCCTCTATTTCAGCTATCGGAAATTCTTCTTTTCCTTCTGGTGCAATAAATGCAAGATGAATAAAAATATATACCATAAGAAGGATTCCAATAAAAAGTATAGTACCACCAACCGCTTGAGCCATTTGATATGCGCCCCATTCAACTGCTTGCTCGGATCCACCGTACTCTGAATAGGAAGATCTTCTCGGACCGCCTAATAAACCCTGGATATGCATAGCTCCAGACATAATCGTCATACCTATTGCCCAAACTACGGTTTGGTAAATGCCTAAACGATGAATTTTTCTTGTTAATTTCCTACCTGTTAAATGAGGAATTAACCAGTAAGCTATCCCAAAAAACGTAAGTAGAACAGTCGTAGCTACAGTTAAATGAAAGTGTCCTGTTACCCAAATCGTGTTATGGACTAATGTGTTCATTTGGTGGGAGGCATTAATAATTCCGCCAATTCCACCAGGGATAAATGCAAGCATACCTACAAATGGAGCAAAGAAGCGGACATCATGCCAAGGTAAATTTTTAAACCAACTAAATAAACCAAGATATCCTTTTTTTCTGCCAGTGATTTCAAATGTAGCGAACATCGAGAATGCTGTCATTAAACTAGGAATAATAACCATAAATGTTAATACAACTTGGATAAACTTCCATGTAGGGTCTATACCAGGTTCTGTTAATTGGTGATGAAAACCAACTGGGATTGAAAAGAATAAAAACAAAATAAAGGATAGTCTAGCTAAAGAATCACTAAATAGTTTACCTCCAATAATCTTCGGTATAATGGCATACCAAGCCATATAAGCGGGTAATAACCAGAAGTATACTAAAGGATGACCAAAGTACCAAAATAACGTTCTACTTAACAAGACATTAATGGTTTCTGCATAACCTAATGACCATGGAATAAATTGAACTAATACCGCGACAGCCACACCTAAAGATGCAATAACCCACATAATCATATTGATTGTAACCATAAAAGCAAGGAGAGGTGAATTTTGATTTGAGTTTTGTTTTTTCCATACAAATAGCTGTCTCCAATTTACGATTGCTGCAATCCAGGTCCCCACGACAACAAGAGCTAAACCAATATAGAAGAGGGGATGTGCTTTTAATGGTGCGTAAAATGTATAGAGCACATTTGCTTTACCTATGAGAATTGTAACAGCAGTCAAAGATGTACCAATAGTCATTACCCAAAAAGCTAGCCAAGCAGATTTACGCTGTTTTTCAGAAATGCCTACTGTTTTTCCCATTAAAGCAAACTGAAATCCAATAATAAAAAAGGTAGTTAATACTAAAGCAAGCACAACACCATGGAAAGTAAGAATTTGATAATAACCAATTCCAAATGGAAGTGTAAATTCACCTGTTCGTACTAATACTTGTAATAGCCCCATTAGGCCACCTAAAAATAGGGATATAATTGCTACATAAATAAATGATAAGTATAACTTAGAATCTTTTTTGGTAATCTTTATAGGATCAGTTGATATTTCTTCAAATGTTAGTAAGTTAGCAAGAGCCATTATTCATACACCTCCACAGTCGTAAACATCATATGATGTCCAACACCGCAATACTCATTACATAACAAGGTAAATTCTCCAACTTTATTCATTTGAACTTCCATGCTGCTAACGTAACCTGGTTCTACCATCATGTTTACATTCGTACCAGCAATATTAAATCCATGTATTACATCTGTAGTGACTACTTGAAATAAAACAGAAGCCCCTTTAGGAATCTTAATATGATTTACAGAATTTCCATCCTCATCTACTCCAAGGTCATAATTAAAAGCACTTGCAACAACATTAACAATATAATGATCGGTATCCACTTTGGTTAAACCAAGATTTTCTTTTTGAAAAGCTTCATTTGCTTCGATATTATTTGGATCAATCGTTAGTCCATGACTTTGTGGATGTGTACCCATATAAAAAGCTCCAAATCCTAATACAACTAAAAACATAATTAATGCACTAACTCCAAGAATTAACCACCATTTTTCTAACTTATGCAGGCGCACTTTTCTCATCCTTTCTTCTTATCTAGTCATAAAGATTGCAAACACAGATACCCAGCAAATAACGATCAGCCCACCTAAAATTAGAACGGAAGCAAATGTTCCTTTAAGGTTTGGCTCTGTTTCGTTGTTTTCTTTATGGAAAAGATTTTTCATCATCATCACCTCTTTTGAATCTATAGTTTTATCATACACAATACAAAGGTCCTATTCGTACACATCACAGACTATTCACACTATGTTCAATAATACACAAATAAGGTGAAGTATTGGTTTTACTAACTTTTTGGTTAGAAAAGTATGTGAACGATTGATGAACAAACAGGGGATTTGATTGACAAAATGATGAGAAGAGATAAGGGGATAAAAACTATAATTACCCACAAAAAAAGCGGAAGCTTAATTTTAAGCTTCCGCTATATATATAAGAAATTATTTTTTAACAACGTTTGCTGCTTGTGGACCACGTTCACCTTCAACAATTTCAAAGGAAACTTCTTGTCCTTCTTCTAAAGACTTAAAGCCTTCTTCTTGAATTGCTGAATAGTGTACGAATACATCATTACCTTCTTCAAGTTGGATAAATCCGTAACCTTTCTCAGCATTGAACCATTTTACTACTCCGTTTTCCATGTAAATTTCCTCCTAATACTTCCACGTAAAACGCGTGTTATTACAAAGTTGACCAACGAAATATTAAAAAAGGGCTGCTTCTATAGAAGTACGGATCATAAATCATCCACTTCTATAGAAGTTGCCCTAGGTAATTAATGATTCCGTACATCTTCTTTGCTTGTTACTAATATTAGCCTATTCAAACAAATCAGTCAAGGAAATGGGTTTAATTTTAGATGAATTAACTAAAATTTACAAATAGTAATACGAATGATAAAGTAATTTTATATTCTATTAATCTTGGAGGAAATAATGCATTCAAAAGATAATCAATTAGATAAAATTAGCGAATATGTAAAACAGAAATTTTCAAATGAGACTACTGGTCATGATTATTTTCATTTAGAACGAGTAGTGAAAAATGCGAATAAAATCGCTATAGAAGAGGATGCCAATCTATTTATAACCATGGCAGCTGCATGGCTTCATGATATAGCTGATCATAAATTAACCACTAATCCAAAAAAAGAATTAAATGAGCTTTTACAGTTCCTTAAACAATTAGGATTACAACATTCTCAAATTGAAGCTATAATGATGATTATCGATACTACTTCATATTCTAAAGGCGTTATACCAACTACTATAGAAGGAAAAATAGTTCAAGATGCTGATCGATTAGACGCACTCGGCGCAATTGGCATAGCTAGAGCATTTGCATATGGAGGTTCGAAACAGCGTACTATTTATGAACCAACAAAATCAACTGGTTCTACCATTCACCATTTTTACGAGAAATTACTGTTATTACAAGATTCGATGCATACAAATACAGGTAGAATGATAGCAGCAGAGCGTCATCAATACATCGAAAACTTCCTAAATCAATTCTACAAAGAATGGGAAGGGGAGTAACCTTTTACTTTTAGATACGTTTTGCACCAATATATCTCTCTTCCCAGTATGGATTGGATAACTCGGTAATAACTACGCCACTAGATGAACCTGCATGAATAAATTTTCCATCGCCAATATAAATACCTGCATGAGATGGTCCTGAGTGTGTGGTTGAAAAAAATACGATATCACCAATTGAAGGACTGTCAACAGGAGAACTAAAATTCCATATCTCGCTAACCGTTCTAGGGATTACGATATCATTACTTTCATAGACATATTGAATGAAACCACTACAATCAAAACCTCCAGGCCCGTCACCACCATAAACATAAGGGGTCCCGACTAAAGATTTAGCAGCTTTAATAACAGGCTGTTTATTTCCACTTACTTCGAGTTGTTTCGAGTAGTAGGGATCCTGACTCTTCTCTTCGGCTGACTCATTATTATTTTCAGTATTGGATGATTCATCACTCTCAATTGTTTCTACATTTGAACTTTGGGAATCTTCTTCTATAGTTGATGACTCCAAAGCAAAATAGATTTCTTGAATCTTTTCCTCTTGTTGTGTACTTACTAATGATAAGTCATAATCTTTCTCTACGCTAACTAGAGCATCATGGGTTAAAGGGCCATAAATACCATCTATTTCACCTGAATAATAATCCAGAGTAACTAACGCCTTTTGGACTTCTTTTATTTCACCTGACTTCATTCCTGGTTGAATAGAGTTTATTTTATCTTCAATTATAGAAAGAGAATCTGCTTTTTTCATTTCTTCTAATTCAGTAATACTAAGTGCATCATTAAATCCTTCATCATCTATTTGATAAGCTATTTGATCTAGAGTAATACTATATTGTTCCGTGTTCCAATTTTCACCAAACCAAATATCTTCTTTTTTTATTAATGCATTCGATGTTTCAATATGATCACCGCTTTGTACGACTTGTTCAGATATTTCTGTATCGGCTGGTAATCCAGTCATCGCAACAAATGGTTGACTAGCAACATATGTATATACAATAGAATTTTTTATTATTTGTTCTAAAGTGGTATTCAAATTTGAGAACCTCCTTTGAAAAACCTAGCTTTACTCTAATTTTATGTCCAAATCTAAGAGCTTATGTTTTACGTTTATGTAACAAAAGAGGACTAGTTTCTGTTATAATTAAATCATTTAAGAAGTAATAATCTATATTTCCAATATTGTTAGGAGAGATTACAATGCAAGGTGAACAAGCATACTTAAATTTGTGTAGACAAATATTTGAGACTGGAGAACAACGTGGAGATCGAACCAATACAGGGACACATTCTATATTCGGACATCAAATTCGATTTGATTTAAATAAGGGATTTCCTCTTCTAACGACGAAACGTGTTCCATTCCGTTTAGTTGCAAGTGAACTACTTTGGTTTATAAAAGGTGATACGAATATTCGTTATTTATTAAAACACAATAATAATATTTGGAATGAATGGGCTTTTGAAAAATGGATAAATAGTGCTGATTATCATGGTCCTGATATGACGAATTTTGGCTTACGCAGTCAAGAAGATGAGAATTTTAATAAACAATATCAAGAACAAATGGAGCTCTTTAAAACTCGTATTCTTGAAGATGAATCTTTTGCAAACAAATACGGAGACTTAGGATCTGTATACGGGAAACAATGGAGAAATTGGAAAACAACTCAGAACGATACAATAGATCAGTTAAAAGATGTGATTCATTCCATTAAAACGAATCCTAATTCAAGGAGACATATTGTTTCAGCATGGAATCCTGAAGATATTCCAACAATGGCACTACCTCCATGTCATACATTATTCCAATTTTATGTTTCAAATGGAAAGCTTTCTTGTCAGCTTTACCAAAGAAGTGCGGACGTATTTCTTGGGGTACCATTCAATATAGCTAGTTATGCTTTGCTCACTCACTTAATTGCACATGAGTGTGAATTAGAAGTAGGTGATTTCGTACATACTTTTGGAGACGCACATATATATTCTAACCATGTTGAACAAGTCAAAACGCAACTGGAAAGGGAAATCCGAGATTTCCCTCAACTAACAATCAATAAAGACAAAGAATCTATTTTTGAAATGGACTTAGATGATTTAGTGATTGAAAATTATAATCCTCATCCGAGTATTAAAGCACCGATTGCTGTATAGTAAAAAAATAGATACTAGTCAATGAATCTAAAATAGGAAGTTGAGGATATAATATGATTTCGTTATTACTTGCTATGGATCGCAATCATGTAATTGGAGTTAATAATCAATTGCCTTGGCATTTGCCAAAAGATTTACGTTTTTTTAAAGAAAAGACAACAGGTAATACTATAATTATGGGAAGAAAAACGTTCGAATCAATGGGTGGCGCATTACCAAACCGAAAAAATATTGTTTTAACCAAGCGAACGGACGTGCAGTATGAAAATGTGAAAATAATTCATCATATTGACAAAATAAAAAAGTGGAACATGGAGAATCCGAAAGAAGAATATTTTATAATCGGTGGTGCAAACTTATTTAAACAAGTTATGGATATTGCAGATCGGATGTATATCACCTTGATTGATGATTCATTTACCGGAGATACATTTTTTCCTGAATTTAATAAGGAAGACTGGATAGTATCATCTAAAATTAAAGGTGAAAAAGATGAAAAAAATCCGTATGATTACTACTTCATTCAATATGATCGAAAAGTTTAATGAATAACTTGTTTAATTATTTCTAATCGTGCTATGATATGTATAAAGTTAAAGTAGAGAGATGTATTTAATGGATTATTCTGGGTAGTATCGATTTTAATACTGAAATATAATAACAATTGATGTTATTAAAATACCTACGACGGTGGAGTGATGCTTGATGTTTAGTAATATCGGCTTTCCAGGCTTAATTTTGATTTTAATTGTAGCATTAATTGTATTTGGGCCAAATAAGTTACCTGAAATCGGACGAGCTTTTGGAACAACACTAAAAGAATTTAAAAATGCTAGTCAAGATATTATGAATGACCACAATAAAAAGAAACAATGAAATGGAGGTGTAGGGGAAATACCCTTACATCTTCTTTTATGTCGTACATAAGGAGTGCTTGTACATGTCAACACCTGAAGATCAATATACCAATAGTACGGAAAGTACAGAAAAAGAAATGAATGTAGTAGGACATTTATCCGAATTGCGTAATCGATTAATTGTTACAGCCGTAATATTTATCATACTATTTATTATAGGTTTTCTAAATGTGAAAGATATTTACTGGTTTTTCGTTAATGATATAGATCTTGAATTAACAGCAATTAGTCCAACAGAAATTATCTGGGTTTATTTCTCAATGGCAGGTTTGGTTGCCATAGTCGGGACAATTCCTGTTCTAGCTTATCAAATATGGGCTTTTATAAGTCCAGCTTTAACTTCTCGTGAGAAAAAGATATCATTATCTTATATACCAGCATTATTCTTACTATTTATTATTGGACTTATATTTGGATATCTCATTTTCATTCATCTAATATTTCCATTCTTGCTATCACTAAACGAAGACATGTTTAATATCATGTTCACGGTTGATAGATATTTTACCTTTTTAATGAAAATTACTTTACCTTTTGCATTTCTATTTGAACTACCTTTAATAGCAATGTTTTTAACAAGTTTAGGAATATTAACACCACATTTCATGAGGAAAAACCGTAAGTATGCTTATTTTGTATTGATTGTTATTGGTGTATTAATTACACCTCCAGATTTTATTTTACAAATTGTTGTTGCAGTTCCACTTATGGTTATTTATGAAATTAGTATTTATTTATCTAAAATAGTTTATAAAAAGAAACAAGAAAAGCATGAAGCATTTATGAATGAATGATAATAGTAGAGGGGGAGCACAGATGGAACAAACATTCTATCAGTTTTTAATGACCTATCGAGGTAAGTTACAAAAGGATGTTAACTCAGAACTCGCAGAATGGGCGTTTCGAGATCATAATTTCCCTAAACACTCCAATAGCTATGATGAAATTAGTGATTATTTAGAATGGAATAGCCCATTTCCAAGTGCAATAGTAGCATTCGATTCTATATGGAATGAATACGAATGGAAAAAAGCAGCTCATTAAAGAGCTGCTTTTTTATATAAAGAACATCTATTAATAATTCAAACAAACGTTTGATTAATTTTTTACTTTTTCGACAAATAGTTTGCCTGCGCATGCTGAATTTTGTATATTATGCCATTTCATGCGGTTTCCCGGGAAATGTTTCTAAATCAAGCCTACACATTCTATAGTGTAATAGCGTAATCTATAGGTAGAACATCATGATAAGGGGGATAAGAATGGTTTTTCCACCATCCGAACGACAACAACAACCTTTTGAACCTATGCACCCTCAACAAAATAGAAATCCGTTTTTAAACAATAATCAAATGAGAGGTAAAACTAATTCTAGAGGATTTGCTGGTTTATTATCCTCTTTTGGAGGCGGCAAATCAGTAGGTGGATTAGGAGCGGCATCTTCTGGTGGTTTACAAACTTTATCTAAAACCTTAGGAGGCGTCCAACAATTTTTAGGAATATTGCAATCTACAGCACCGTTAATTCAGGAATACGGTCCTATGGTTAAAAATCTTCCTAGTATGTATAAAATGATGAAAGCCTTTAAGGAGATCTCCAATGAGGAAGATGAGAATACCTCAAATAAATCATTTGAAAATACAGATTCTAATACAGAAGAGGATATAACTAAAAATATACATTTAAATCAATCTTTAGATAAAGAGACTGACGCAAATACCAATCCACCAAAGTACGTTAAAGAAAAGAAATCAGGGATATCTACTCCAAAGTTATATATATAATGCTTTGCGCTTGATTTTTTTTATTAAAAAGGGAAAAATAGGGATAAACTGATTTATTAAATATGACTGGAGGAGTTACATGTCTAAACAAACAGAAATAGCTACATTTGCAGGAGGTTGCTTCTGGTGTATGGTAGAGCCATTTGATCAACGACCAGGTGTTATAGATATTCGTTCTGGTTATACAGGAGGACATGTAGAAAATCCAACCTATGAACAAGTGTGTTCGAATACAACAGGTCATGTTGAAGCGGTACAAATTACATTTGATCCTAAAATAATGTCTTATCAAGAATTGGTAGAAACTTTTTGGCAACAAATTGACCCAACTGATGCTGGTGGCCAATTTAATGACCGTGGAGAATCATACCAGTCAGCTATCTTTTATCATACGGAAGAACAAAAAAAGATAGCTGAGGATTCTAAAAAAGCATTAGATGAGAGTAATCGCTTTAAAATGCCAATAGTGACGCCGATTCTTCCAGCTAAACCATTTTATGAAGCGGAAGAAGATCATCAAGATTATTATAAAAAACGCAGCTTCCATTACAGGATGTATAAAAAAGGATCAGGAAGACAAGATTTTATTAAAAATAATTGGCAAAATACAATTAATAAAAGTGATTTAAAAGAAAAGCTAACTCCAATTCAGTATCATGTTACACAGGAGAATGGAACAGAACGTCCATTTGACAATGAATACTGGAACAATACTCAAGAAGGAATTTATGTCGATATTATAAAAGGTAATGTTTTATTTTCATCTAAGGATCAATATGATGCTGGGTGCGGTTGGCCAAGCTTTACAAAACCAGTTGACCCTTATCAAATAGAAGATAAGGTAGATAAAACACATGGAATGGTGCGTACAGAAATTCGAAGTAAACAATCAGATTCACACTTAGGACATGTTTTTGAAGATGGACCTCAAGATAAAGGCGGTCTAAGATATTGCATGAACTCTGCAGCGATGCGTTTTATTCCAAAAGAAAAGATGGAAGAAGAAGGTTATAGTAAATATTTGTATTTATTTGATTAACGATAATAATATTATGTAAACTAGAAAGGAAGAACCTTTATGATTCACTTAAATTGGGAGAACCGACCAACTATAAAACAAATTGAATGTGTGCATGCGAATGCAAAAAAATATATTGTAGAAAACAAATTAACTCCTGGCAAACGTTATGATGTAAAAAATGAAACGGAAGAGTTTTATTTTGTGATTGATAATAGCAATCGAATGGCAGGATTTCATAAAGAATATTTTAAAGAACTATAAAACAGGGGACATGCCCCTGTTTTTTTGTATCTATGTTCCAAAAAGTTGTTTTATTAAATAGTAAACTTTCTTAGTTTTTCATGGTATACTGATGAAGATACGTAACATTTAGAATAATGAGGTGACTTTGCTATGAAGAAAATATATTTCATTCGACACTGTTCTGCAGAAGGACAACATCCTGATGCTCCTTTAACATATACCGGTTTGCAACAAGCAAAAGAGTTATCATTATTTCTTCAAAATACGAATGAATCTTTCTGTGGCATATGGTCAAGCCCTTATTTACGGGCAATTGACACAATAAAACCTTTTTCTAACCAACTAAATATAGAGATAAATATTGATGATCGTTTAAAAGAACGAGTATTATGTGCTGAGCCAACAGAAGATTGGATGGACGCATTAAAACAGTCTTTTGAAGATCCTGAATTCTATTTACCAGGTGGTGAATCTGCATCTATGCTTTTACAAAGAGCAAACGCAGTTTTGACTCCTTTAATGAATAATCCTGGATTAGATACCATTATCATCGTTAGTCATGGCAATATATTGTCTCATTTATTTCAACAATACAATAATGATTTTGGTTTCGAAGATTGGAAAACGCTTGGGAACCCAGATGTATACGTTTTGGATATTAATTCTAGTAAAGATATGAAATTAACATCTATTTATAAATAAAGGTTTGCTATTAGTATACCTAAGGTTTGCTCATAGATTTCATCGAATTGACTGATTGGAAGCGGGTTAGTTCCCTGACCTAATTCTAATGTAAAGCCAGGACGCCTGTATTCCTGGATAAACCAATCTTTATAACCAGCATAACTATCTACATATTGGATCGGGATGTATCCACTCACTCTTTCGAATTCTGTTACAACTGTTAAAGATTCAGGCGGTTCTAATCCTTCAAAACCCCAGAAAATTACTTCTCCTTGGGTATGAAGTGTATTTACTCTACTAAAATCACGTTCTCCCGTTAGTTCTGTGATAGCTATAGCTTCTGGTTCTGTAAGTGGAGCATAGCCTGGAAAATCTCTAGGTTGTGGTGAACTTAGTTTTCTTTCTGCCTCAACACCCCATAGGGCAGGATATTGATTATTTAAATCTACTCCTCGTATATTTGCTTTCCAATCGGAAAAATCAGGGTTTTGGTTATTAACTTTTAACACAGTATCTCGAAACTCTTCTGCAGCATCTGCACCTAAGATTACCAGATCTACCCCGTCAGGATTCACCATCGGAACAATGGATAGTTGCGTTTGTTGATAGAATGGCAACATCGGTAACCCGCGAATTGTTTGACCGTTCGTTAAAGCAAGCACGTAATCATTTATGAACTTCATTAATACCGGGGTTGTAATCCATTCATTTGCATGGGATGAGCCATTCATGTGCACTTGTTTAGAGCCTGACCCAATCTGTAATTCAATAATATCTTTTCCTAATACGGAATTCCCTATATTTCTTAGTTGGATAAATGGATATACTTGTTGTAACATTGTTAAATCCTGTATAAATTTCTCATACGTATATTGATCGATATCATTTATAAGTAAGTCTTGTATTCTTACTGGTACCAATATAGTTTGATTAGGTTGAAGGTCTTGTGGGTTACTATTTGGATTCACAATTTCAATACTATCTATTGGTAATTGATAACGGTTTGCAATAGACCAATAACTGTCACCTGTCTGTACATTATATTCATTTAACATATACCCCGGAATTTCCAATGATTGTCCAATCGTTAAAGATAAAATATTTTTATCAGGATTTGAAGTCTCAATAAGAATTAACGGTACTTGAAATAATTGGCTATAATACCAGGCAGTGTCTCCAGGTCGAATAGTAATTTGCATATTTAACTCCTTTCATACGGCTTTTTATATGTTATGATGCGATTGGATAATGAATGATTCATTTATTTTTAAGACATAATGAGTTATAATAGGATAATATCTGACAACATCGGCAAGAAGGAGGAGAAATTCGTTGGCTTTTATTATTACGTCACCCTGTAAAACGGAAAAAGCAGGAGAGTGCGTTGAAGTATGTCCTGTTGATTGTATAGAAGAAGGCGAAGACATGTTCTACATTGATCCGGATATTTGTATTGATTGTGGTGCATGTGAAGCTGTATGCCCTGTAGAGGCAATTTATATGGAAGACGAAGTTCCAGAAGAAGAAAATGAATATATTTCGCTAAACCGTCTATTTTTTGAAAATCGATAAATAGTAAAAAAACACCTGATTTCCATGTGGAAACAGGTGTTTTTTTGAGTAAAGAATCATTAGAAGGGAATGATATTACATAAATTCTTGAGTAAGGAGACCGAATAATGAAAGAAAAACCATTGTCATCTGCAGAACCATTATGGAGAAAAAATGTTGACCTTCCTAAATTCGATAAGTTGCAGCAATCTGTGAAAACAGATGTTTGTATAGTCGGTGGGGGGATAACAGGGATCACTACTGCCTATTTACTAGCAAAAGAGGGAGTTAAAGTAATATTGGTTGACGCAGATAATATATTAAATGGAACAACTGGACATACGACAGCAAAAATCACAGAACAACATGGATTAATTTATGATGAACTAATTAAAAACCTTGGGGAAGAAGTTGCATTAAAATATTATCAAGCTGCTAAAGAATCGAATAATTTTATAAAAAACGCGATACAACAACAAGGTATAGCCTGCGGTTATGAAGAGCAAGATGCTTATTTGTATACGAATGATTATTATTATGTAGATAAAATTGAAAATGAATTCAAAGCATATAATGTACTGGATATTAAAGCAGAACTAGTCGATAACTTACCGATTCAAATCCCAATAAAAAAAGGATTATTAATGCCTGGTCAAGCTCAATTTCATCCATTAAAATATTTACATTTCTTACTTCATGATGCAATTAATAACGGATTAGAAGTTTATGAATATACCGTCGCTATGGAAGTAGAGAGAAATAAGCACACAACAGTAATTACAAAAGGAGACCATCGAATTACTTGTAATTATGTTGTTTCTGCAAGCCACTTTCCATTTCATGATAATGAAGGATTATATTTCACACGTATGTACGCAGAGCGCTCCTATGTAATTGCTGGGAAAACCGATTCGAAAGTAAAAGGAATGTATATTAATGTCGAATCTGCTACAAGATCTGTACGATCAGCAACCATTGATAACGAGGATTATATAATAATTGCTGGTGAAAATCATCGAGCTGGACAAGGAAAATCATCGATAGCTCATTACGAAGAGTTGCAATCGTTCGCAAAAACATATTTTGATGTAAATCATATTGCTTATCGATGGTCTGCACAAGATCTTACAACTTTAGATAAACTTCCTTATATCGGTCCAATTACAGATGGGGACCCAAGTATCCTTATAGCAACAGGTTATCGAAAATGGGGCATGACAAACGGAACATTAGCCGCAAATGTATTAGCAAGTTATATATTGAAGCATGAAAATAATCAATACCGTGAATTACTATCACCAAGTAGGTTCAAGGCTGATCCAATGATCAAGAAGCTATTTACCGTAAACGCGAATACAGCGAAGGAATTTATAAAAGGGAAATTCAGTTTTACAGGTGATACAAAAGTTGACGATTTAAATCAGGATGAAGCTATGATTACACACAATAAAGGAATTAGAATTGGTGTATATAAAGATAAACAAGATAATATTTATAGCGTTGATACAACTTGTACACATTTAGGATGTGAAGTAAATTGGAATCAAGAAGATCGAACTTGGGATTGTCCGTGTCACGGTTCAAGATATAATTACACAGGAGAAGTGATTGAAGGTCCAGCAAAGCAACCTTTAAAAAATATATCAATAGATGATTAATCAATTAAAAATTATATCTATTTGAAAATCGCTGTTAAATCCTGTTAAATTTTAATCTTGTCTCACTATCTAGAGTTAACTTTGATTATGAGACAAGATTTCATTGTTTTTCGTTTACTTCCTATAATAAATATTATGTAAACTAGAAAATATATATATACTTTTTTGTTGCACAAAAAACTAACATTTAATTGCTTTACCCTTGTCATTCAAGTCTTTAAGCTGACGTCCATCTTCTTTAAAACCAATTCCATACTTGTTTGTATATTTTGCTCTTGCTGTACCGTATGTACGATTCTTATAGTAATTTTCATCAAATATTACTTTTTCTATTTTTTAACAAGCTCTCTTATCGTTCTGATCAATTGCCGTTTTAAAGATAAAATTATATGTCTCATTCTCAGATTCTTTTGCTTCCCTACTTGACCAACACCTATAATGTATATTCCTATACTTCTTAATAACTGACTTTCTTCTTAAGCAATCTTGCACATTTCAGCAGCACGTTTATTCAATTACCGCGTCCTATTCTTGAACACCCTAAGGGCTACTAGCTGGTATTGTTAGATAACACCTTAAAATCTCTATATATCCCTAATATTTAACTGTATTTTATCTGATTTAATTGTTCTTAATATGTTATCGAGGTTTGTTATCTGAAATGGAAAGCGTGCACCCGATAAATTATGCTTGAGTAAAATATTGCTAAGCGCAGCTGTTATCATAGCCGTAGTATAGTAGTCTGAAGGTGTAACTAACTGCAAAAGTTTTGAATGTTTAACGTTATTACTTTTCCCTTTAATTTCGACAGTTAAATAGGCATTTTCGCTTTTTCGAGGGTTATGTTTAACGAACTTACTCAAGGTATGTTTGTATTGAGCTTGAGTAATAAAATTTATGAAGCCAGTTTTATTGAAAAGTGATATGGCTTTATTAAATATCGGCTGATCCCATGCTGTCCAATATCTCAAATTATTTATTTTTAGATTTTCTTTCAAGTGCTTCTGTTCAGCATGATGAATTAACCTCACATTACTTTGCTTGTCTTTTTTATAAAACTGCATACGTTTTTTAAAAGAAAAACCTTTAATTATTTGATTGTTCAAATCTACAGGGCCGGATACGATAGACAACATATCAACGATGCCCGTAACACCTACCTTTGCATTTGTGCTCTGCAAAAATCCTAAATTTACTTCTTCCACTTCTTGAAAACCTCTTATCCCCTCTTTTATCATTAATCCTGATAACCCCGGCAAAAAACCTGACATTACTATTGATGCAACTTGATTATTTTCACACTTACTATTTAACATTAGAACCATATCAACGAACGGTTGATATGGAGTTACATCGATACACATAATTTGTTTTTCTATGCACTTTTCTTGTACCATTGGGTGTTTTTGTTCAATGGCTACAATAACTAAATCTAAATTTACTATCGTTTTATGTATTTCTTCTTCATTATTAATATCTAGTTTCTTAAAAAAAGTGTATTTGTGCTTCAAAGAAGAAGCAAATAACTCACCTCGGGTTTCTTTATAGTCTGTAACGATTAGTTCAAATGGTTTATCAAATATCCTTATAATTTCTTTACAAATTAGTTGACCTAACGAGCCAGAAGCACCTACAACCATAATCTTCACCATAAGCTTATACCTGCTTTCGAGAAAAATACTATTACTTTAGTTTATTATACTATATTGAACAATATTGTTAGTATTATTGTGACATTGCTCATTTCTTATTGTGTAGCAAAATTATAAAAGTGCTACTCACCAATTGGCAAGTAGCACACTATTTTAATATGCCCATCCTCCTCTTATTTTTATTTACACTACAGGATAATTAAACGCATATTCTGGATAGCAATAAAACGGTGGACGCATTCCAATTACAGGTAAATAAAATGAAGTATCAAGATATTTTACAGATACTGTTTCTTCTGAATAAGGTTCCAGAAGCCAATAAACTTCTTTTGAAAATGTATATTTCATAAAAAAACCCCTTTTAAGAATTTGTAGACTGCCCCCCGTCCACATGAAGTACCTGGCCAGTTACATAACTGGAATCATTAGAAGCGAGATAAACAAAAGTAGGAGCCAATTCAAATGGTTGTGCGGCACGCTGCATGGGATTATTTGAACCAAATATAGCTACATTATCAGTAGAAAAACTGGATGGAATTAACGGAGTCCAGACTGGTCCAGGGGCAACTGCATTCACTCTTATTCCTTTTTTTACAACATTTAATGCCAATGATCTGGTCCAACCAACAATCGCTCCTTTGGTTGCAGTGTAATCAATAAGATCTGTCTGACCAGAGTATGTTACAACGGATGCTGTACCAATAATTGAGCTCCCTGGTTCTAAATAAGGTATCGCCGCCTTTGTTGTGTAAAAGTGCGAAAAGAAATTCACATGGAATGTGCGTTCAAATTGTTCATCAGATATTTCTTCTAATTCATTTTGTTGAAACTGGATACCCGCATTGTTAACGACTATATCAATCCCACGAAATCGTTCCACTGTTTGTTCAACAATTCCTTTTGCATGCTGTTTGTCTTCCAAATCTCCTGGCAACAATAAACATGCTTGCCCCAACTGCTCAATTCGTTTTTTTGTTCTTTCTGCATCATTATGTTCATCTAAATAGGATATTGCTATATCTGCACCTTCTTTAGCAAAAGCAATGGCAGTAGCAGCCCCAATTCCGCTATCACCTCCTGTTATGAGCGCTACTTTTCCTTTAAGCTTTTCACTACCTTTATAATTTGGATTTTCTATTATTGGTAAAGGAACCATTAATTCCTCTACTCCAGGCTGTCGTAATTGTCTTTGTTCAGGATTAGATAATGGTACTTCTTCAAATTGAGTAATTTTTCCATAATGTGGATATTGCGGATAAGGTACATTGCGAAGATGATCCAAAAATTCTTGTTGTAAGTCGACTATATTTTTTTCGGGATTACTTTCAGGCATAATTAACCTCCTTTAAATAAAGCGGTTATTTAATATATGCGAACCATTCCTTGTACTATTCACTTACCTATATTCATGTACACTGATAGATAAATAAACCTTGATTATCTAAAAGATAATATATAGTATTTTTGGTGAATCAGTTTTCTTCTTCACTCTTTAATAGCAATCTTATGTATTTTAATTCTTTTGAAAAAATTATTCTAACTTAAATTCATACCCCTTATAATTAAATACATTCTTAAGTCCAATACTTTCAGCAACTGCAATCGAAGGCTTGTTAGATTCCATACAATCCCAATACGGAATCAGATGTTTATCCATACATTCTTCTACAAAAGTTAATGCTACCCTTTGAGCTAGCTTATTACCTCGATGTTCTTCGAGCGTTTCAATATCCATACAATGAATCTTATTAGCTACAAAACCAGAGAAGCAGACACTTACAATTTCATTTTTATAAATAATACAATAACCAATACCGTTACGTAAAAACTTCTCAGGAGAAGACCAAAATTCTAGTATTTTCGAAAGAAAAAAATCCATGTTTTCTATTGAACGAGGACTATTGTTATAGAGCTTTTCACTAATCTTTACAATGCTATATCCTTGTGCAATAGGTTGTATATAGTTGTCCTTGTAATCTTTTTTTTGCAATGAATAAACTCTCTGATTCCAGCTTCCAATATTACGATTTTCAAAGACTCTTTTAATCGTTTCATCCCATTTATTATGATTTCCAATAGCTTCAAACCAATTTAAGCCTACCTTTAGTGCTTCTCGCATAATTACTGTATCAATGAATTGGTTTAAGTTGGAATTAAATTCTTTGTTGCTCTCATTCCCTATAAAGATAAAACCATCATTATTACCTAACCAAATAATTCCTGAAGTGGGAGAATGAATATGATCTACGAAAATGCGACCAGGATTGACTTTTTCAACAACTGCTTTTGCTTCTATTTGTCCGTGATCATTTAAAAGCGCTTTACATCTATAAAATTCTGAACTATTTAATTCTGTAATCATTAATTATTTGCTCCCCTTTTTAACTACAGTTGTGTTCCCACAGTAAATATCACTACCACGTTAATCTATTAATTTTCTTTTTTCATAATCTCTTTGGCAATCACTTCACATTTTTTTATTGCCCATTTGTAATGCTGGGAAGTATTTGCTGCAAAATAAGCATAGAGATTCCCTGTTTTCGTCCACTTATAATATTTCTTTGTCATTATTTCTTCGTCCGAATGCGACTCAATTAATTTCATCACTCTGTCATGACTTAGTTTTAACTTTTTTATCGCATGATTTATTGTTACATCCTGATAGCTATCTCGAATTCGTATATTTAATTGGCTAATATCTCTCCATTTATATCCAGGAGCAGGAATTGAAGGCACATCACTATGCATTCCTTCTCTATACCACCGCTCAAGCATCGCATGCCATTCGTATAAATGTATTAAGACGTCGCGGAAATTCTTATCTCTTTCTTCCGTTTCAATAGAGATTTTTCTTTTTCTGTAAGGTACTGACTCAATTATGTCAAATAACTTCTTAAAATTTTCCTCGCTATCTTTTAACAGAGCTTCTTTTTGGCTATTTGCAGACATAAATAATATCCCTTCCTATATTATTCTTGAACTATAGTTATATCCTTTGCATTTGCTTGTTCTGGGTAAGATGTCATAATATTTCCGTCTAATTTTACTTTTACATAATCACCAAGTTCGAGTTCTTCGTTACCATCATAATTTAGAACAATTAAAGAGTTATTATCATCTAATAACTGTTGGATTGATTTATCTTGATATTCTTTATATTCTTCCTGCGTGATACCGTCCAAAAAATAAATATCATTGTCTTCTATCCCAACAATATAACCCGTTAGATTACTAGAGCATCCGATTAATAATATTATGCAGAAAAATACGGTTAAAAAACTGATTTTCCTTGTCATAGCACTCTTTTCCTCCCTATACCATAAAAAACAGAACAAACGTTCACCACCCTGAAAAATGGCACTTTGTCGCAATTTTCCATCTAATCTAACAGTTTTGATACAATTAAAATTAGTATGGTAATAATAATTGGCAGTATTAAAAATAAAAATATAGAAGAAAAAATAGTAAGTGTACTTAAAGTAAAATACAGAAAAGCTCTACCCATAATGTACCAAAGAACCGCTAAAACAATGATAAATACAGTAATATCTATTATACGTTGTTTTGTCATTACTTCTATATCCCGATCCCCTAACTTATATTTTACTCATTCATTCTAAATGAAGTCACTTCTATAATTGGCGCTTGTCTTCCTGCGCTTTTAAATTCGAATATATCACAAAAATAGGTTAGCTCATTGTTTGATGTATACGTTCCTTTAACCGCTGCTTCTTTTCCATGTGTAATGACGGATTCTATGTACATTTCTTCTATATCTTTATGTCGCTCAATCAGCCAAACATTTATGATCTCCGCTCCTTCTATGAAAGTATTGTGAATTTCTTTCCATGTAATTGAAGGAGATACGAATTGATTAAGATTACTAGATCGACTTTCTAATATGTTGGCATAAAATTGAACGAGTGATTCTTTTCGTGGTGCTTTATTACATCCTCTTGGAAAATGCAATACACTCTCATCCCTTAACACTATTTTCTCTAACATTTGATTAACTCACCTCATATACATACCAATCTTGTGTCCAGCTAAGTGGTAATTCCTTAGTGATACTTCAAGTTTATTTACATACGGACCATAAATACTATTGTGTTATTCCTTATAATTTCTTTTTAAAAGCCCCATGAAATTGATATCATGCCAGGCCCCATCTCGATAAAGCTGCTCCTTCAATTTTCCTTCTTCCGCAAATCCTAAATTTTTATATAATTTTATTGCTCGATCATTGAAAGAAAAAACTCGAAGATATACTTTATGCAAATTTAATTCATTAAAAGCAAAATCCAATAAAAGCTTGAAAGATTCACGACCAAATCCATCTCCCCAGTAATCTTTATCTCCTATATCAATGATACATTCTGCGTTACGGTTTCCATAATCTATGTTAATCAGCGATGTGACACCAATTGTTTTACCAGTTTTAACTTCTTCAATCATGTATCCTTTAGAATTATGAGATTCAGTTATGCTATTGACGAATTTTTCAGTATCATCATAACTGAAAACATCTAAAGATGGATTGGTAAACTGCATGACCTCTATATCATTTCTCCACTTATGATAGATAGAGACATCTTCATTGGACAATTTTCTTAATCGAATTCTTTTCCCGTAAAATAACATTATAAGTAGCCCCCTATCAGTATCTACATAACTTATATATAATGTTAAAAAATTAATCAATCGATGGCATATCAATTGTCCTTTTCATACCATATTCTAATTCTTTAATCGCTCACCTTTTTTAGTTGACATAATATAGTTACGGTAAATTATTTGCCTAATGGTAATATCGACCTTTCATCCCGATAATTTGAATACATTTCACCATATTTTTCTACTTTGGTACAACGATCATCTTCACAACTAAATATATGAGTCTGTTTATCCGTTAACACAGATATATCATAATGATAAGGAAATACTCCTCCCTTATTACGGTCTACTGAAGTTTTAATACTAATAATTTGTTCACTTTCACTGACATCTCTATAATCGTTCGAATTTATTGCTTTTACTACCATTTCTCCAAGTATTGTTTCATCTTCTTCATTTGCTACATACCATTGATCTATTAATAACCATTTTCCTAAAAAATAAATGTTTATACAAACACTAACAATAAGTAAAGTGATAAATATCTTCTTTTTCAATAGTTGGATACTCCTCATATTTTACTTGTACAACCAAATAACATACTTGCCTTAGAAAGCGCTATCTTAAACGGATAGTTCCATAATTAGTTCTCCCTCCGGATCTGTCTCCCCTGTAAGCACAAACCCATACTTCTCGTACAATTGTTTTGCAACATAATTTGTAGATATGATACTTAACTTTATCGTTCTTACTTGATAGGTAGTTTTTATATAATCCAAGACTAACGGTATATATAGATGTGCATATCCTTTTCCTTGATGTGCTGCAGCAATCATAAATCGATCAAACCATGCGCTTTGCTTTTCCTTGGAGTGAAATCCTACCATTGCATACCCTATAGGTGTATCATCATCATACAATCCCAGAGAAATCGTATATTGTTCGATAAAGCTTTCTGCTATACAATATGGTACACTCTCCACTAAATGTTGTTGATGAGATCCAACTGATAACGTCGCAATCTCTCGCCAGTTTTCTTTTGTTACCTCTTCAATATGTACATTCATCGTAAAATAACTTCCTTAATTTTTTAATTTTTTCAATATATCCATTATAATAATAATATCATGGTTCACCAATATTTTTTAAAGTTTATTAATACGGGTATAGACTTTTATACTAAACAATAGGAGAATTGCATGCAAAATAAAACGATAATTGTAACCGGCGCAAACGCTGGGATGGGATTAGCAACGACGATAGAACTTGCAAAAGAAGGTATTCATGTAATTATGGCATGTAGAGATACCAAGCGTGGTAACGAAGCAAAAGAAAGAGCAATGGCGGAAAGCAACTCAACGAATATCTCATTATATCAATGTGATTTAGGTTCTATGGAAAGTATTTATAATTTTGCAGATCAAATAAAAGAAAACTTTTATTTGATTGATGGGCTAATCAATAATGCAGGTGTTGTTTCGCTTAAACATACCAGAACAGAAGATGGTTTTGAATCAATGATTGGTGTTAATCATCTCGGCCATTTCTTGCTTACCTATCTTCTCTTAGATGTGTTAAAAAAATCGGATCAAGCTCGAATTATTAATGTTGCTTCTGGAGCCTATAAAGCGGGAACCCTAGATTATAATGATATGCATTTTAAAAATCGTTCATTTAACGTAATTAAAGGTTATGGACAGTCTAAATTATGTAATATACTCTTCACACTTGAGTTAAATAAACACTTAGAAGGTACGAACGTATCTACGTTTGCCCTACATCCAGGTGCGGTTTCAACAAGCCTTGGTGTAGACAGACGAACTGGGTTTGGTGAAAAAGTACACAGCCTACTCCGTCCCTTCTTTCTTACATCAGAAGAAGGCGCAGAAACCGCTATTTATTTAGCAACCGAGTCTAAAATTGATCACCTTTCTGGTAGATACTTTTACAAAAAGAAATTACAGCCTACAAAATATAAAAAAGTGAATGAAAATGAAGCTAAAAAATTATGGAATTGGAGCATAAAAGAGCTCGGACTGAATTAGAAAGCTATAGAAGAAGTTAGTCCATAAAACAAATAGAGCTATCTCAAAGTGAGATAGCTCTATTTTGATTATTTCATATTTAACGTTCTCGCGTTAATCGCTACAATAATCGTACTTAACGACATGAGTACCGCCCCAATAGCAGGATCTAATACAACACCCCACGGGGCTAATATACCAGCAGCTAATGGAATTGCAATAATATTGTATCCTGCTGCCCACCAAAGATTTTGTATCATTTTACGGTAAGTTAACCGAGACAACTCGATGATTGAAACAACATCATCGGGATGACTATTGACCAATACGACATCCGCACTTTCCATAGCTACATCTGTTCCTGCCCCAACTGCTACACCTAAATCTGCATTTGCTAATGCAGGAGCATCGTTGATTCCATCACCGGTCATTGCAATTCGTTTATTTTCATTTTTTAATTGTTTTATTTTATCTGCCTTTTCATCTGGCAATACTTGTGCTATAACTTCGTCTATACCAATTTCTTCTGCTACACTATGAGCCACTTTTTGGTTATCCCCTGTAAGCATTTGTACATGGATACCAAGTTCATGTAAACGAGCTACCGCTTCTTTGGAAGAGTCTTTTACCTGATCCGCCAACGCAAGCATACCGATTAACGAATCATTTTTCACTATAAAAATGACTGTTTTTCCCGCTTCAGATAACTCTTGAAACTTTTGATTATCAAAAGGTATGTTTTCCTTCTTCATATAACCAGGGCTAACTGCCAGAATCGATTCATTGTTTAATACCGCTTTTATTCCCGTACCTGTAATAGAATCAAATTCATCAGGAGATTGAAAATCGATATTCCTATTTTTCGCTTTATTCAAAATCCCTGTTGCAATAGGATGTTCAGACTGCGATTCTACCGAAGCTGCTATTCGCAACAAATCTTCTTCAGATTGTTTGCCTTCCGTAATGATATCCGTTACACCAAACTCCCCTTTAGTTAATGTTCCTGTTTTATCAAAAACAACTGTATCAATATTTCTAGCATCTTCAAATCCAATTCTATTTCGGATAAACAAACCTTTGTTAGCAGATAACACAGTTGATCGAGCTACGACTAATGGAATTGCTAACCCTAGTGCGTGTGGACATGAAATGACTAATACCGTAACCATTCTCGTAGTTGCTTCTGCAAGTCCATATCCTAACGCAAGCCAAATGATAAATGTAAGTATACCGGCAATAACAGCGACATAAAATAGCAATTTTGCTGCTCTATCGGATAACATTTGCGTTTTCGATTTGCTTTCTTGCGCTTCTTTTACTAATTGAATAACTTGAGACAGATAACCTTCTTCATTTGTTTTGGAAACTTCCACAGTTAGCGAACCTGATGTATTAATGGATCCTCCAATTACTTCATCTTTGACAGATTTCTCTACTGGTATAGATTCCCCAGTTAACATTGACTCATCTATGGAAGACTTTCCTTTAATAATCACAGCATCTGCTGGAACTTTCTCTCCTGGTTTAATTAAAAGGTGGTCTCCAGTTTGTAATTGAGAAACAGAAATAACTTTTGTATTACCTTCTGCATCAATTTTGTTTGCTTCCTGTGGCATTAAGTCTGCAAGCGCCTCTAATGACTCGGATGCTTTATTAATGGATTTCATTTCAATCCAGTGTCCAAGAAGCATAATCACAATTAATGTTGCAAGCTCCCAGAATAAGTCATTACCCTCGACACCAAATACAGTGGCTACACTATAAATATACGCAACTGAAATAGCAAAGCCAATTAATGTCATCATACCAGGTGATTTTTGTTTTAACTCATTGAATAGTCCAATTAAAAATGGCCATCCACCGTAGAAAAAGATAACCGTTGCAAGAATGAATTCTACCCAATGATCTCCATAAAACGATAATGTATATCCAAAAAACATTTGAATCATATCAGATAAAATGATGACTGGAATCGCTAAAATTAAAGAAATAAAAAATCGTCTCTTAAAATCTGCAATCATATGTTCATGGTGACTATCATGACTATGGGAGCTATGATTATTATATTCATTTGTACTGTGTTGATGGTTATGTTCATGATTCATGTTTATCCCTCCTCACTTCATAATATACCCTGTAAGGGTATTTGATAAACAAAACAAAAAATCTCTTCCTCCGTTTATATTTAGAAGAAAAGATTTTTATATACATTACTTATTTAATTGTTCCTGAACCTCATCACGGAATGTTTCTTCTGTAAGTAATTTCACTTGAAAGTTACTTATCTGCTCACTTAATAGCTCAAATTCTTCTGAATTTAAATCATTCGAAAAGAAGGCCATCTCCATTTGATTTCCTTTGTTATCTGTAGCATACATAGACATTGTCAAGACAAATGCTGTTGAACCACCTTTAAAACCAACATGTTCTGCGACAGTTTGATATACAGGATTATTCATCATTTGTTCCATTACGGGATCTAAATAGGAGTGAACTTGTTCTGAATAATAATCTTTACCATTTAGTTTTTTCATAATCTGAGTATAGTCGTTCGTAGATGCTTTTGGTAATCTATCTGACCAAACTCGTTGAATATCCATGGTTAAAACTTCTAAACCGTCCATTTTTTCTTGATCAGTAAGAGGAGTCTTTTGCCACTCATCAAATATCCTTCTCGATGTATTTCGGTATGCTTCATCACTCATATTTCGTAATGATTCAACTAAATCCTCTTCTTCGACACCTTCATTTAATAAATGGTGTCCAATCCACAATGTACTCGTAAATGGATACAGTGGTTCGTGGTGGGTTAAATTCAATTCATTAACTCGATTATTAATGGCATCTAGACCTAATTTTTCAATAAGATAGTCTGTATTTGCATTCGAACTATATCCAATCATTCCTTTAGCAATTTCTTCTAATGAAACAGATTCCGTGCTATTTTCAAATTGATCCAACCAAGCTTCATGAGCACCACCATCGGTATATGGAAGATAATATTTATTCAATTCTTCTAAAGCAATTTCTTCTCTCGGATCAATTAGAGATTCCGCTGCTTGATTGGCATATTCTATCGCAACGATAATTTTTGCAGTACTTGCTAGAGGCAAAGCTTTATTTGAATTAATATCTACTACATTCTGGTCATTCCAATGCATTGAAAAAGCTACATTCTCACTTCTCTTATTATCTTGAATGAACTTGATAATCGGATCATTTTCCCCACCATTATCTTTCTTATCCTCTTCTTTAGACTGTTGCGTACTTTCTTTTGAACAACCGATTAACCAAAGCAACAGTAATAAACTAAAAATCTTAAATGTACGTCCCATCCCCACACTCCTTATTTGTTGTAAAAATAATAGTCCAACATATAGAAGTTTGAATGTTGAACTATTACTCTGTTGTTGCTATAGATATGAAATTGTACTATCAAACTAGCTAGAGAAGTTTAATTACCTGCAACATCTCTTTTCGTAAACGAAAACCACGAAATAGCTATAAAAATAATATAGTAAATAATTAACATCGTTATCGAAAAGCCTAACGTCATTCCTTCTATATATGGAGTACCATTTGCGGTATACTGATTTAAATCCATATTTAAGAATAGAATGTATTTCGCCCAATCATATTGGCTTAAAAAGAATGCAATCATTTGATTTGATAGAAGTAAAAAGATCGAGATTCCGATTGCCATTGCACTACTTCGGAATAAAGTAGATATCGTAAATGCCAATGTAGTTATGAGAATAAACGAAGCACTACCTATCACCATATCTTTTTGTATTTGGGCTAAATAGGTAGTTTCTGTGAAACTCATTCCGGATTCGACTACTAAAGTAGGATTGGCCCCATTTATACCAAACATAATTAACCCGATTAGAAATGAAGAAATCATCATAAATATCATAATCGTAATGGCAAATAAGAACACGGAAACATACTTAGATAATAGTATTTTCGCGCGTGTACTAGGGCGTATTAATAATAACTTAATCGTTCCCCATTTAAACTCGTTGGAAATGATACTGGATGCAATAATAATTGTAAATAGACTTATAACTGAAATAAGAAACATATTTTCATATAGAAAGGCCCAAGCATCATAAGCTGGTACTTCACCAAGTGTATTCATGTAATAATCATGTAAATTGGGTTGAAAGTCAGAGCTAACCACACCTTCTTGCCCAAAAAATTTACTAATCAGTGCTCCTCCAATAACAAATACAGCAAGAAGAATATACATTGCCCAGGTAGATTTTAAATGATAGATTTTGATTTGTTCATTTTTGACTAAATTAATAAAATTACTCAATTACATTCTCTCCAATCAGTTCAAAGAATTTATCCTCTAGAGACCCTTTTACTTGTTGTACTTCATAGACAAGTACTCCTTGATTAAGTAGTTCTTTTAAAATAGATGGGATTTCATCTCGTTCACAATTCACTGTAATAGAGTCGATTTCTTTATGAATGGATAATGATTCTTTACCGGAAAGAATTTCTTGCGCTTTATCAGGGTTATCCGTAGTGATTTGCATCACTTGTTTTATATTTTCTTCATTAGACTCATTTCGTACAGATTCAACTGCAATTAATTCTCCATTTTTAATAATACCAATTCGATCACACATTAATTCTATTTCTGTTAATAGATGACTAGATACAATGACTGCTACATTTTCTTTTTCCGCAAGTGCACGTATGTATTGTCTTATTTCTCTAATACCTGCCGGATCTAATCCATTGGTAGGTTCATCTAAAATTAAAATGGATGGACGATGCAACAAAGCTTGTGCGATTCCTAAGCGTTGACGCATACCTAAAGAATAACGTCCTGCTTTCTCGTGAATCGCTTTTTCTAAACCTACTAATCGAATCACTTCTTTTATTCGTTCATCAGTTACATCTGGCATCATTCGGGCAAATTGTTTTAAATTCTTCCATCCAGATAGAAACGGATACATCTCCGGATTTTCTACAATTGCGCCAACTTCTTTTATAGCGTCCTTATACTCCGATTGAATTGATTTCCCTTGAATCAATACTTCTCCTTCAGAAATACTCATCAAGCCAACCATCATACGAATTGTCGTCGTTTTACCCGCTCCGTTCGGACCTACAAATCCAAATACTTCTCCTCTTTCAATGGAAAAATTCAACCCTTTGATGATTTCTTTTTTCTTAATTTGTTTCGAAACATTTTTTAGTTCCATTGCTGCTTTTGACAACATGATACCCCCTAACATTTTTCTACAACTTTTCATACGAAAGACGATTAATAAAAGTTTCAAAAATCAATAAAACCTCTATCTTAAAAAGTAATAGAGGTTATTTTACATCTTAATCAAAATAGGTAGGTTCTTCTGGATTACGATAATAATGAAACATTTGTTTCAATTGTGATAGAGTATTTCTTCCCTCAGATAAACTTGGCAGACTATTTTCATCAAAAAAATCCACATCTATCGTTTCTATTCCTTCTGCTAAAGCTCCACCTAAAACTTCACAATGTATAAAAAATTTATAATAATGATATGGTTGGGGTGAGTGTTGATGTTTTTCCATATCATATACAGCCATCAATTTCTTTTTTTGAACTTCTAGTCCAGCTTCTTCCTGAATTTCTTTTATAACATTTTCACTTGGGGATAATCCAACATCACAAAAGCCACCAGGTAAAGACCATTTATTATCAATCTCCTCTTTTACTAGGAGTATTTTATCTTTATTAAAAACTACCCCTCTAACATCTACTTTAGGTGTCTGATAACCTTGTTCTAATAGAAATAACTGTTCAACCGCTTCCATATTATAATCACTATAATCAGCGATTATTTCTGCACTTAGTTTTATAAGTTCCTGATAACGTTCTTGATCAAATTTATCTTGTGTAAAACTAACACCAGATTGTGATATAGCTTGTATCCTTTTTGCCCACTGTAACCATTTATAACTCATTGATGTCTCCTTTTATTTAAATAATTCAACTTTAAACTGATCTATTCTAGTAAAATAATAATCTGGTTTCGTAGTGAAATTAGCAGATTGAACTTCTGCACTCCAATGAACTCCAACTGTAGTTACATTGGCTTCTTTTCCAGCTAAAATATCTGCTTCACTATCTCCAACGAACACTACTTCTTCCGGTGTAACATTTAATTCTTCCATTGCCCGGATTACACCTTCTCCATTGGGTTTCGGATTAATTACATCATCTCCTGTTATGACTACATCAAAATTTGATTGTATTTTTAATTGTTTTAAGGAGACATCTAAACTTCTTTTGGCTTTACCCGTAACAATTCCAAGATTCATACCATTCGTATCTAATTCATCCAATAGATTGTGAAGATCTTCCATCGGATTAACATATGATTGATGTAATACTTCATATACTTCATAAAATCGTTCAATCGCTTGTAATTTATCTGGATGCTTAACATTTAGTTGAATTATTTCTGTTTCAGATGGACCAAACATCTCTTTTATCTCATCATTAGTCAAAGAAATATGGTCGAACTCTTTAAATACTGTTCTAAATGCCTCAAAACACAATGGGAGAGTATTTGCAATTGTTCCATCAAAATCAAACAGAATAGTTTTCACCATAGCTATAACTCACCTTTGCTTTCGTTTATTATTGATGTTGTTCGCAGACCATAATCATATTTTTATCCATATCAGAGAAGACAAAAAACGAAACCATATCATCTCTAGAAATCTCTTTTTCGATGATACCATCATTTTCTTTAATCCAATCATAAGCGCTGTCGATATCTTCAGTCAATAACATAAAAGAGGGTCTTATATAATCCGAATTATTTCGGTTATCATCTAATAACACCCCTCTGTTTCCAAGTCCAAACCAATGTACGGGGTGAGAAGTATTTACTTCTGGATTGGGCTTCCCTAAAATTTTCGCATACCATTCTGCGGATTGCTTTAAATCATTTACGTGTAAAAACACATCACCAATTTCTTTAAATAAACTCATGAAATTTCCTCCTTTAATTCAAATGATTATCATTAATAAAATATTCAACTACTTAAAACTCATAGACAATCCATTATTGTTTAAATTCAATTAGACCGATTCCAATTCCAGTCGGGTCTACAATATATGCTAAATAATAGTTTTCAAACTCCATTTTTTCTCGCACAATTAGAGCTTGATGTTGTAAAGCTAGACTTAACGTTTCATCTATAGAATCTACCTCTATTTGTATACGGGTTCCATGTGGAAAATCACCTGGCCCTTTACTGATTCCACCTACAAATGCACCCGTTTCACCAATAGTATCAGGAATAATTGACCAATAATTCCAATTAGAATCTTCTACCTCCCAACCAAAGACCATCTTATAAAACTCAATTGCTTTTTTTGGATCTTGACTACTAATCTCAAATCCTATCACTTTTGCCATTGTTCATCTCCTTACTTATACTTTTACTCGTTCATCGTTATAAAAAAGTTCATCTAAGTAACGATTGATGAAAATCTTCTCCGGATCAACTAGTTCTCTTAATTGGATAAATCTATCCCATTTTGGATACATTTTACGAAAGTCTTTCGTTTTTTGTTGGTGCATTTTACCCCAATGTGGTCGGCCGTTATATTTTTTCATAATTGTTTCCATGTCACGAAAGTACGTACGGTATTCCATCCCTTTATAGACATGGAATGCAATATAGGCAGAGTCTCTCTTGTACGACGGACTTAGCCATATATCATCATGCTTTACCGTACGACATTCAATTGGAAAATGAACCGTATACTGATTTTGCACGATTGTCTCTCGTATTTCTTGAATAGCTTCTTTAAAGTGCTCTAACGGTATTCCATATTCCATTTCAATAAACCGAACTTTACGAGGAGTTGCAAATAATTGATAACTCTTCGCATTGATAGTAGCTTTATTAACAAGTTTTGCAGATAAACGACTTATCGACCTACTTAAGCTGGGGGTTAATAAACAAAGATGGGATACTGCTTGAAACATATAATTTTCCAAGATGAGGTTATTCCACTGATGTAGTTTTATGCTCTTCGGAGATGTGTTTGTAGGATTCATTGTTTTCGTTTGAACTTGTTCGGCATAAGGAAACATAAAAAATTCAAAATGTTGATTATCTAGTATATACTTATCTAAGTTATTTAAAAGGTTCGGATAATAAACATGATCACTGATATACCGATATACAGGACTAGGAACCACCTGGAGTTTAACTTCAATAATTATTCCAAACATCCCTAATGAAACTAGACTAGCTTTGAAGAGTTCTACGTTATTCTCCTCATTAAGTGTTAGAAGATTACCACCAGCCGTAACAAAGGTTAATTCCTTCACCTGTGTAGGGATGCTACCGAACTGAATCCCAGTACCATGGGTTCCAGTTGAAATTGCTCCTGCGATACTTTGTAGATTAATATCTCCTAAATTCTCCTGTGCGTAACCCAGTTTTTCCAAAGCTTTACTTAAATCATAAAGCCGAGTACCTCCATAGACTGTGACTGTATGATTATTATCATCGACTTCCTTAACACCTGTTAAATTGTCTAGAGATACAAGCCACTCTTCAGTCATTACTAAGTTTGTAAAAGAATGACCTGCACCAACTACTCGTATTTTCTTATGATTTTTTGTTGCCGCTTCTACAATTGCAACTACATCATGAATGGAGCTAGGATAATACATCCGTTCTGGTGAACAGTTGGAGGTAGAAGACCAATTACGCCACTTGTAATTTTGTAATTGTTTCATAGAAAGCATTCCCCTTCCCCACGATAAGTTGGGTATGTCTGCCTCCACTTGCCATTATCAATTACTAATATTTCAGAGAATCGTTCACAAATTTCTCCTGCTTTTGCAGCCCGAAAAATAACTGAATCTCCTATTGATAAGTTAACTTTTGTTTGAATAGGTGTTTGTACTTCTCCTGCTCCTTCCAAAGAAATCAATGTAGAATCAGATGGATACACTGGTTGCGGTTGTTTCTCTTCTCCAATGCTACCAGAGCCTATATAGCCACCACCTAAACATGTATAAATGTGCTTCTTCGGTTGCCTAACAATCGGAAGCGAGAAGAATAAAGCAGGTTCATATTGGAAATCTCGATATTGATCGAATAATAATGGTGCAAAAAAACCTGAACCTACTGTTACTTCGGTGACAGTTTTTTCCTGTGAAGTTGTTTGTAAGCTTCCTGTTCCACCTCCATTAAAAAATTCAATTTGCATATTATTTTTTTGAAATAATTGATGCACTTGTTCTCTACGTTTAGCAATAGTAGGAATTGATTTTTTCTTTAACCGCTTAATAATATTACTCCTCATCTTTTCTTCTGAATTACTATCAGTAACACCAGCAATTTGTGCCTCATACCCCATTAACCCTTTAATAAATACACCTTCTTGAGAATCAATAAATTTTGCCAGGTGGATTACTTCTTTTGGTGACTTTAATGGAGATCGACGTACGCCAAAATGGAATCCTGCCCAATTATTACTCATATCCATTTCAATGCACGTGTAAAATTGTCCGCCATTTTCTTTTTGAACTTTTGTTAATAATTCAATATGCTCTTTACTATCTACCATACATGTGATTGTATTTCCTTGAAGATTAAGCGTTGCGATTTCTTGGAGAGATTTCTTGTCGAATGTTGGATATCCAATTAAAACATCATCAAATCCGTGTTTAACTAAAAACAAAGCTTCTGAAGCGGTAAAGCACATTAACCCTTTAAATGTTGAACTTGATGATAAAATTTTGTGTAAAACAGGGATCGAACGAATTGACTTGGTAGCTAAACGAATATTTTTACCGTTCGCTTGTTTTTCGATGTTAACTATATTTGATTCTAGTGCATTTTGATCTAACAATAGTTGAGGCTTAGCATCTAATGGTACATTTTTTATGATTGCTTTCCAATCCATCTTTTCACCTGCCACTTTTAAAAAAGCTTCTATCAATATACTCTACTGATGGCTAGCATTTCTAATCAGATTATTAGCATCCGTTTCTCCATTCGAAAGTTAAGCGTTTTTACGATCGATAACTTAATACAATAAAGACGATATATTCTGATATTACACATTATTTAAACAGAAGTAAATGGCCTTTCTTCATTCACCTCTTGCAATTGACCTTCCTACGGTTCGACCGCTAAATAAACAGCCGCCGACAAACGTTCCTTCTAATGCTCTATAACCATGCATTCCTCCACCACCGAAACCTGCAACTTCACCTGCAGCATATAACCCTTTGATGAAATTGTTTTGCTGATTAAATACTCTTCCCGATAAATCCGTCTGTAATCCTCCAAGGGTTTTCCGACTAAGTATATGCAGTTTTACACCGATTAATGGACCATTTTCAGCTTTTAATATCGGATGCGGTTTTGCAGTACGAATTAATTTATCTCCAAGAAACTTACGAGAATTATACATGGCAGCTAACTGTAAATCTTTGGTGAATTTATTTGCTAATTGAAGGTCTCTTGCTTCGATTTGAGATATTACATGTTCTACTTTTAATAACGGCGTTTCCGTCAATTGATTCATTTTTTGAACGAGGTCTTCTAAATTTAACGCTGTTACAAAATCTTCACCATGATCCAGAAATTTTTGAACTGGTCCCGGAGCACCAGATTGCGCTCTTTTTAAAACTTCACTTATTCGCTTATTGGTTAGGTCCGGATTTTGCTCTGAACCAGACAAGGCAAATTCTTTCTCAATAATCTTTTGCGTTAATATAAACCATGAATAATCATACCCTGTCTTTTGTATCGCTTCTAATGTGCTTAATGTATCAAACCCTGGATAGTTTGGTGCATTAAATCGATTTCCTTCTGCATCTAACCAAATCGACGATGGCCCTGGTAAAATACGAATCCCATGATTTTTCCAGACCGAATTCCAATTTTTAATTCCTTCTGTATAATGCCACATACGATCACGGTGAACAATTCGTGCTCCCGCATGTTCAGCTATTTCTAACATTTTTCCATCTACATGCTCAGGAACACCGCTCAACATATTTTTTGGTGGTTTTCCAAGCCGCTCCGGCCAATTTTTTCGTATTAATTCGTGGTTTGCTCCAATTCCTCCAGATGTAATCACTACATATTCTGCCTTCAATGAAAAGCTATCTACTATAATTCTGTTACTTGCCTCTCCTCGTTGTGCTGACGAGGCCTTCAATATGGACCCCTCCACACCGTAAACGGTTTCATTTTTAACCAATAGATGTTCCGCACGATAACGTGGTAAATAAGTGACTAATCCTTGTTTTACATAGGATTGCATGCGCTCTACAAATGGAGTTACAATACCTGGGCCTGTTCCCCATACAATATGAAATCTAGGTACTGAATTTCCATGTCCAGAAGCTAGACTACCACCTCTTTCTGCCCAACCAACAACAGGAAAGAAACGTATTCCATAACTACGTAACCACTCTCTTTTTTCCGAAGCGGCAAATTGGACATATGCTTCCGCCCATTTTCTCCCCCACTTATCCTCTTTACGATCAAAGCTTGAGGTAGATTTCCAATCATTCCAAGCGAGTTCATAGGAATCTTTTATTCCTAATCTTCGTTGTTCTTTGGAATCTACTAAAAATAAGCCACCAAATGACCACCAAGCTTGTCCTCCAAGTGATGATTCAGGTTCCTGATCAATCAGAATCACGTTCTTTCCAGATTGTGCTATTTCTACTGTTGCAACTAGACCTGCAATCCCCGCTCCAATAACAATTACGTCCGCTTTCATTACACTCCCCCTAGCAATCATTTATAGAATTAGTATATCTTATTATCCAAGAAAAAAGACTAATTAACTAGTTTCTATGCGTTTTCACATTTTCATTCTCTGTGGTATATCTAGCTGATGCGATACATGGATGAAAGTGGAAGAGTGGAAGAAAAGAATGGGTGAGCCTTCCGTTACATAAGCTTCCGGAGACTCACCAGCCGCCGCTAGATAAACGGAGTATATTTCTCTGTAGCGAGGTGTGCATACTAATCCATTCGTTTTTTCTTATGAATAATTCTTAACTTCTCAATTTACATGATAGTTCCAAACCATGTTCCTAAAAAAGTGCCTAAATAGTTACCGATGATATAACCCAAAGTTCCGACGATTAATATAGGGCCAATAAGTTGTCTCCAGCCTTTTGCAATTGCAAATGCCGCAGCGGTTGTTGGTCCTCCAATATTTGCGTTACTAGCAAGTAGAATCTCTTCTAAATCAAACTTGAATAATTTCCCGAATAATAAAGAAATAATCAAATTGATAATAACAATAATAAATGCAAAAACTAATAATAAAGGTGCCGTTTCAAAGATTAGAGAAATAGATGCAGGAATACCAATTACTACAAAGAAAATATGAATTAAAAAGGTTCCGATTTCTTGACTGCCATTTAGCTTTTCAAAATAACTCGGGAACAACGCTAAAACGATAAATGTTAGTGTCGTTAACACGAGATAGTGATCTCCGAATAGACCATGTAATAATTGAAAGAAAAATGATGCTTGTTCGCCACTTGGAATAATACCTGCAAAAAATTCAGCTACTTTTAAAGAAACAATAACTAATAAAAATGCTGTTCCAACAGACATTGCAATATCTTTTAGCGAGATTTCTTTTCTTTCCCAAAAACTCTCTGCTTGTGTTTTTCCTTTATTTTCTGAACTTTGCTTCTCTACTTCTAATACATGCGGTGTAGAGAATCTCTTTCGAAAGAAATTCATCGCCGGTATCATCATTAATAGTAAGAACAATATCGCCATCATTAGATTATCCGCCACTACTGCAGCTGATACCAATTCACCCGGAGTTTCAAATTTAGCTGCCATTGCTGCAAAGTTAACTCCTCCACCTATGTAAGAACCACTAAACATCGCTCCTAATTTATCAAGCATTGGAATGTGATCTTTAAAAATAAAGAAAGCAGTTATTGCCCCTGTAACTGTACCGATCGAACTAAGTAAAAATATGGTTAATAACCTTCCGCTTTCCTTCCAAATTTTCTTGAAATTCACATGAAATAAAAGCAAAGGGATTGCTAGTGGCACAATTACACTCCATACAGCATCATACACGCTTGAGGCTGTTGGGATAATTCCCAAATTAGATAGAATTAGTGCACTCACAAGAGCAATAATTGCTCCAGTAACTTTAGAAGCCCAATTAAAACGCTGTTCTAAAAAAATACTTAATGAGGCTAAGACAATGATAATTCCCCAAAGTGTTATCGTATCATCTGCTTGAATTAATGTATTTTCCAAGGTGAACCCCCCTAATATGAATAATATTTATTTATAATATCACGAAAGTAAATTTTCGTTTAGATATAGATTACCTATTTAAAGGTTTAATCATCAACCAATGTAAAAAAGCCCACAAACACGAAATAAAATGTTTATGAGCTTTTCAGCATTTACCTTATATCATTTTAGAATGTTCGAAATCCGATAATACGGACTGTAAATTTTGTAACTGTTCATCGTTTAACTCTATTAATGGCAAACGAACTTTTCCAACAGGAACAGATTGTATATTTAATGCTGTTTTAACTGGAACAGGACTTGGATTTGCAAACATTTCCTGCATGACTGGTAATACACGTTGATGAATATTCGCTGCTTCTGCAACTTGCCCTTGTTCAAAACGATGAATCATTTCTTGCATATCATTTCCTATAATATGAGATGATACAGATACAATTCCAGCAGCACCAATAGCTAAAGCTGGTAAAGTTAGACTGTCTTCCCCACTATATACAGAGAAATTTTCGTCAGTAAGGCGAATAATATTTGTCATTTTTTCTAAATTCCCGCTTGCATCTTTAATAGATACAATATTATCGATTTGGGATAAACGTACAACAGTGGAAACATCCATGTCCACACCAGTTCGCCCTGGCACGTTATACAACATAACTGGTAACTCGGTGCTTTCAGCAATCACTTTGAAGTGTTCGTACATACTGTCTTGTGAAGGCTTATTATAGTATGGTGCAACCAACATTACTCCATCTACCCCAGTTTTTGATACTTCCTTTGTCAGTTCAATGGATGCTTTCGTATAATTAGAGCCCGTTCCTGCAATTACTGGTACCACTCCATTTACTTTTTTTACGACATATTCGAATAATTTCATTCTCTCTCCATGTGTTAACGTTGGAGATTCTCCTGTGGTTCCAGCTACTACTAAACCATCTGAACCATTATTAATTAGATGGTCAATTAAATAGTCCAATGCTTGAAAATCGATTTCTTCATGTTTATCGAAAGGCGTCACCATCGCTGTTAATACTTTTCCAAAATTCATGTAAACACACCCTTTTTATAATTTGAACAAACTTGCTTAAGAGGGTTGGGCCAAATTAAAAAGCACCAACGGAAGCCCGTTGCTGCTGAACAAATTAGTTCCCAGCTCGATAGCCCTCCATATAGTCTCCTATATGACAGCACTGTATTTGTTCAATAGCAGCACCAACGAGTTAATGAATGAGTATTTCACTCGCTTCGGCAGATCCCCCTTTCTATACGCTTCACCAGGGCTCATTCCCTTCCACGTATATACTGATGGTTTCCGCACCTCTATCCAAAACCTATGAATTATGATTCACTTGGTACGTGTATTATAGCAGGAACCATCACGAAAGACAAACATTTTTTCACAATATACAATCTCATCGAATAACTATTTCTAATTATATATGGAGATAACCGCACAGATACATAACTTTACTAGTTACTGTTATAAATATCGAAAAAACACTTTATAAAAAATACAGATTGATTTACTTTTTAGTATAACTTATGCGTAGATTTATTAGTCGTGCGAAATCCTTTCATTTATTCAAGCATAACTTTGCATAAACAGGAAAACCTATATCGTAATATGTCGTAAAGGAGAATTAGTATGGTTATGCATCGTTTTAAAGAAAAAGATGAGCCATTCCACTCAGGTGAAGTATATCATTTATGGAGTTATTTATATCAAGTCAAAACATCCTTAGTATCACTGCAAATTTTTATAAATCATAGTGTCGATCATGACTTTCGAGTATTAGTTGAAGATTTATTAGAAAGTTGTTTTACCCAAGAAAGCGAACAAATTGAAGGCATTTTGAAAGAAGCTGGTATTAGATTACCTCCTTCACCTCCCGATCGACCAAATGTAGATCAACATGATATCCCAGCCGGAGCAAAATTTAATGATAATGAACTGGCTATCCTTGTACAAAATGAATTGATGGCAGGAAGAATACTTGCGAATACAGTTATCTCTGTTGCTCTTAGAGAAGATATACGTGATTTATTTACAGAATGTATTAATCAACGTATGGAATATGAACAAAAAATACTCCATGTAATGAAACAAAAAGGATGGCTGGTTATACCACCAATTAATATAAAATAAAGGGGAACAAATAGCATGGGAAAGAATCATACAGGTGCTGCGATCCTATCACTGGGTTCTATACCTTTTATTACCACTCTCGGTAATTCAACATTAATTCCAATACTACCTGAAATGAAAGAAGCCTTAAACTTAAACAATATTCAAGTTAGCTTAACCATCACTCTTTTTTCTATAGCAGCGGCTATTTGTATTCCTGCAGCAGGCTACCTATCAGATCGCTTTTCTAGAAAGGCGATTATCGTACCTTCCTTAGTTATTTTTGGTGCTGGTGGATTGTTAGCCGGAATAGGTGCTGCGTTTTTTTCAAATGCTTTTATATGGTTATTAATCGGTAGAATTATTCAAGGTATTGGAGCTGCAGGGACGTTTCCGATTGCCATGGCATTAATCGGAGATCTTTTTAAAGGTAGTGAGCAAAGCAAAATGTTAGGGATTTATGAAGCATCTAATGAACTTGGAAAGGTACTATCTCCTATTATTGGTGCTGCTTTTGCGCTTATTACATGGTATTTTGTATTTTTTACATTTCCTGTGATTAGTTTTCTCTGTGCGATACTGGTTTTCTTTTTAATTAAGGAAAGAAGAAATAGACAAACTCCACCTCCTTTTAATCAATACGTTAAAGGTCTGTTTTTGGTATTTAAACAGGAAGGACGATGGTTATTTACTGTATATCTAGCGGGCGGAACGTGTTTACTTACTATCTTCGGTATTCTTTTTTACTTATCCGATAAACTAGAAACAGAGGATCATATTACTGGAGTATGGAAGGGACTTATTCTTGCTATTCCACTACTCGTCTTGGTTACCACTTCCTATCGTACAGGGAGTATAATTGGAAAGAATTTTGTAAAAATGAAGCGCTTAGCTGTAATTGGGTTTATATTAATGACAGCATCCTATTTGTCTTTAGTTTGGATCGAACCATTAATATGGTTTATATTCGCATTATGTTTTAGCAGTATCGGAGCGGGTTTAGTTTTACCTTGTGTAAATACAATGATTGCCGGTGCTGTTGGAAAAGAAAAAAGAGGTTTTATTACTTCACTATATGGCTCAGTAAGATATATCGGTGTTGCTCTTGGACCTTTATTATTTGGCTGGTTAATGGATTGGTCTAGAACTGGATTATTCTTATCAGTAGCTTGCTTTACTTTTCTTGTAGCAATGTTAGTCTTACTACTGCTCCATGTAAACGGCATGGATGGAAGAGATAAGCGAACGAAGATTACGTATAATTATTACTAACTACTATTTAAGTAGTAAAAATTATGAAATAAAATGACTTAATCTGACTATATTGACACACCAAAAGAGGATGAGACATAACGAAAATATTTGGTCAAAAGACGAATGATAGCTAAAATAAGCGCAGTATATTTCTGAAGCGGATTTTCAATACCCATTCATTCGGATTTCTCTATTGATTAAATACTTTTGTCTCATCCTCTTTTGGTTAATTAAAATTCAATTCTTGTGGACTTTCTCCCTTTTTATTCATTAAGCGAATATGCAATGGTTTTATTTCTAAAATAGTAAGATTTGGGTCATTTGGACCGTCAAAATAAATCTTCATTCGATCATTCCAAAGTTGATTTTTTAATTCTTGCGACTCATTAAACGAAACCTTTCCTTCATATTCTACATATTTGTCACCAACCCCTTCGCCCTCATAACCCAAAATAATATGGGTATATGGATTGATTTCAATGTCTTCTGCTTTATCGGTCTCCTTATTTGTTGGGGTATAAAGCGTTAAATTTTCATGCGAAAAAGTCATATACCTTGAATGAGGCATTTGCTTCTTTACCGTTGCCATCGTTCCTACAGAACTACTATCTAATATTTGCTCGATTTGTAGTTTTAAATTTTCTTGACACATTAACATATCTCCTTTGCAACCTCGTATATATAATTAATATTCCTATAATCTTAATGAGAACTGTCCACTAAATGTAGTAAGAACAACAAGTAAAGAGTTCAATGTAAAAGCACTTAATGTTAAAATTCCGCCAATTAGCGAACTAATAAGTAAACGAGTGGTTTCAAATTCCGCCTTAAAAAAAACAGGCACGTATT
Source organism: Oceanobacillus kimchii X50 (assembly GCF_000340475.1). Classification (NCBI taxonomy): domain Bacteria; kingdom Bacillati; phylum Bacillota; class Bacilli; order Caryophanales; family Bacillaceae; genus Oceanobacillus; species Oceanobacillus kimchii. The sequence continues at coordinate 1,726,259 of NZ_CM001792.1, read as the reverse complement.
GCGCTAACCCTATCCCAACATCAAGATACAAGGTAATTGCTACAAATAAGAATGTTGCAAGTATATAAAGTAATGGTGTCCGCCATAATGTTAAACGAAGTTCATATTGCCTTTCCGGTTTAGACATTTGCAAATACTTACGGATTGAAGGTGGTAATAATTTTACAAACATATCTTTTTCTCCTCTATTTTGTTTTTAACACTGGTGTGTTTCATATAGTTCTTACCCGGAATAGTCAATTCTAACACTAGTAACTTAGCCTAATAAGTAATTTTGATTAACCCTTTAGCCTTTCTTTTATAGACCTTCGTAAATTTTCAAAAGTGTTTTGGATTTTAGCACGTCTATTGTACATTCCAATGGAATTTAGAAGCTGTTTTTGGGCTTTATGACAGAGGAATAATCATCTGATAACACAGATCTTCATTCTCTGTTACTATAACTCTAAAAAAAAATAGTGGAAAAGTTCATCATTCACTGATGAACTTTTCCACTATTAATTAAAAGGTATTATTCTTCATCGAATATATCCATTGATAGATAACGTTCCCCTGTATCTGGTGCAATACAAACAAGTTTTTTATTTGGGCCAATTTTCTTTGCTACTTCCATTGCCGCATATACAGCAGCTGCTCCAGATGGGCCTAGAAAGATTCCTTCTTTATGAGCAAGGTCTTTTAATAAAGTAACAGCTTGTTCATCTTTAATTTGAATTATTTCATCATATACATCCGTATTTAAAATGTCGGGTACAAATCCTGGACTTGTTCCAACGAGTTTATGCGGTCCTGGCTTTCCCCCCGATAAAACCGGCGATCCTTCTGGCTCCACTACCGCAACATGTAGATGAGGTAACTTTTCCTTTAGTGTTTCTCCTGTGCCTGTTACTGTACCACCAGTTCCAGCAGTACATACAAATGCATCTAATTGGTTATCCATCTGTTCTAAGATTTCTAAAGCTGTACTAATACGATGAACATCCGGGTTAGCTATATTCTCAAATTGTTGTGGAATAAAACTGTTTGGAATGGATTCCTGAAGTTCTAGAGCTTTACGGATCGATCCTGGCATTTTTTCTTCGCTTGGTGTAAGTACGACTTCTGCTCCATAAGCCTTTAATATATTACGACGTTCCATCGTACTATTATCCGGCATAATCATAATCGCTTTATATCCTTTAGCAGATGCAGCCATCGCTAACCCGATCCCTGTATTTCCACTTGTAGGTTCTATAATGGTTGCTCCTTGCTTTATTAACCCTTCTTGTTCTGCTACATGTATCATATGGGATGCAGCTCGGTCTTTTACGCTACCACTCGGATTAAACATTTCTAGCTTTACATATATATCAGCTGCATTTTCTGGCTGAAGACAACTTAATTTTACTATTGGTGTTTGACCAATTAATTCAGTTATATCATTGACTACACGCATGAGACATCCCTACTTTCTATCCGTACTTTCTAATAAGCGTTTATCAATAGATATGTCAGGATTAATATCCATTAATTGCTGTAAAAATGATTCTTTCTCTTCAGGTGAGATTGTAACGATATCATACTTTCCACTCTTAATTTGCATTCGATCAAATGAAAGTGCTGGAGAAGTCAACGGAAATTTTGTCTTAAAAATAATTTCTATATCTTTGATTTTTACAGTTTGCTTAACGGGACCATAATAAATAAGTATTTTATCATTGTCAATTCGATAGCCTGTACGAAACCAAAACCACAGTAAAAAAAGTCCAATTATAATCATCAACCCAGAAGCAAACCATTGACGGTTTAACAGAGGAGCAATAACCCCTAGTAATACGATAACCCACAATATAATCGTTAACCATTTGTCTTTTTTTGAACGAAAGTACAATGTAGCTCCTCCTCTTTCCTTGTATCCAATAAGTTTATTATAGACATGTATTGTTATTTTTAGCAAAACTTTCATTGTGATGTAACTCATAAATCAACCATCGTCATTAAGAATATCAATTGTACAGTTTCTTTACAATATTTCACAAGGAGATCATAAGTTAAAGAGGGTATCCTGCATACCCCTGTACCGTATATAAGATACCCCCCTTATGACTATCACAAAAAAGACTGCGCTATGAGAACAGCACAGTCTTTTTAAGTATTTCTATCTTTATTCTTTTAAGAAGTAATAAACCAGCGATCTATATTTTTAAATTCTAGCTCATTCAATTTATTTGTCGCAGTCACATGGTCTACATTCCATTTAGATGTATCTAACGAACAACTTATAGGAACATCGCATTTAATCTCTGCCAATGACCGGGAAAGATGAAGCATTTCTAGATTGGCATTTATTTTAGTTTGTACACCTTTTGGTAAGTTTTCGATATTGTTTAACAAGTCATCAACGGTTTCATATTCTTGTAGTAGTTTAATTGCAGTTTTTTCGCCTATTCCTTTCACTCCTGGATAATTGTCCGATGAATCTCCCATTAATCCCTTTAAATCAATAATTTGCTTTGGCGATAATCCTTTTTTCTCATAAAAATTACCTTGGTCGAACACCTCGTAATTCCCTTGACCCTTACGCATAATAGCAACTCGAATATTTTCTTTGACTAACTGCAAAAGATCTTGATCACCAGTTAGTACGGTAACTTCATTTTCCATACTATACGCATGTGCTAAAGTACCAATACAATCATCTGCTTCAAAATTTTCTAATCCTACATTCGGCATATTGAAAGCTTCTACTACCTCTTTCACTAAATCAAATTGCGGAATCAACTCTTTTGGTGGTTCATCACGATTTGCTTTATAACCAGCATATAACTCTGTTCGGAAAGTTTTGCTTCCCATATCCCAACAACAAATAACATGCGTAGGTTCAAATTTCTGAACGGAATCCATTAGATAGCGTAAAAACTGGTACACGCCATTAGTAGGAACTCCTTTCGATGTATACATAAAATTACCACGGAATGACGTTGCAAAAAAACCTCTAAACAATAATGCCATACCATCTACAAGTAATACTTTATTTGTAGCCATGTAAGATCAATCCTTTCCTCTTATTTCGAGCAATAGCTTTTCCAGCTGCTTAGAACGTTCTACGATCATCTCAATATCAACTGAAACAAACAACCGATTAATATATTGATCTGCAATTTCCTCTAATTCAACTTGCCACTGACTTTTCAATTGGCTAAACTTTGACGTCCATTGCTCTTTGTAGTCTTTATATAACATCGTATTTCCTTCATCGATATATGCTTTTACATAAGGTTCAATTATAGCATACAATTGATCTTTTATCGTCTCTTTTTGATTTTTAACAAAAAAACTTCTCGTATCTTTATAGTTAGAAAATACTTTTTTCAAACTTGCATTCTTTTCTAATAAAATCGATGGATATTTTTCGGGTGTACTCATTTCCAGTAACTCTACACTGGATAATTCAAAAATACTATCTCTATGGAAAGCAAAAGAAGTAATTTCTTCATGAATCTCTTTCATACATTCATGGATTAGATGCTCCATGCGTAGGGAGATTGCTTGCAATTCTTGTTTTAATTCTTGATTAATGTAGACGGCTAACTCATCAAATTGACGATAAAGTTGATCTCTGCCTGCTGAACCAGATTCCGTAATAGTTGTCGGGTTGTAAATTTCTTTAAATAAATCATGAAAACGAATACCGAAACGTTGGGCAACATAAAATGTTTGTTTTTCTAATTTCTGCTTCAATCGAGTAATATACGAATCATCATTAAATGTTGAAACATATTGAATTATTTCATTTCTAGCATCATTTATTTCTTTTTTGCGTTGCTCTTTTCCAGATTCATCCATTTGTAATGATCGAATGTATTCTATTAAAGCATGGTACGCTCTTTCTAGATCTCTCACAGCAGCCTGTTTTGTTAAAGAAGTAAGATCATTATGAATAAAACTATAAAACGACTCCTCCAACTTCATCATTTCATCATTTAACGGTTCTTTCGCTCTTTTTTCTTGTAATGACCGTTTGCTCGAAACAGGATATAATCGTGGATGGCGAATTCCTAATTGGATTAATTGTTCTTCTACATAGTTATTCACTATCGCAAGTTCTGTTTGATCTACAGCTAAATCACTAGCATTCACAATGAAGAACATCTTATCTAATTCAAAGACATCCTTCACTCTTCCTAATTGCATTAGAAAATCTTTGTCTGCTCGCGATAAGGCATGATTATAATACGTTACATAAAGGATTACATCTGCGTGCTTAATGTATTCAAATGATACATTTGTATGGCGAGCATTTATGGAATCGGCTCCAGGAGTATCCACTAAAGTTATTCCTTGTTGCGTAATACCACAATCATAGTACAGGTCCATTTCTTTTATAAAGCATGCTTTTGATTCTTCTGTTACAAAAAAAGAAAACTCCTGTAAAGTTATAATCATCTCACTACCCAGATAATCTTTCATTTGCTGATAACCACTTTCGATCGCTGCTAAATAAGAACGATACATGCGCTGAAGATTTTCATCTTTTGTAATTGTTTTTTTGTCTACCCATTCAATAAGTTCCTCTAGTGTACCTTCTGGGGGACGATAGGCTTTTGTTATCCGCTGTATGTCTTGAATCATCGCAGCCTCACTTTTTACTGATACAACTACTTGACCATGCTCATAAGGCTCTTGTACTGGACGAATTCGATTTACAGCTGCCGTAGTTGGATTAGGCGACACAGGTAAAACTTCTTCACCAATCAACGCATTCGCAAATGATGATTTTCCGGCGCTAAAAGCACCAAATAATGCAATCGTATAAGAACGGTTTTTTAAGCTATACTCTCGTTTATTTAGATTATTTTGATAACTTTCAAAACCTGACAGATTCAAAATTGAACTCGCTTCAATCATCGACTTTTGTAATGTTCGTATACTAACTTGGGAAAGCTGAGCACTATTCTGTTCCACATAATTATCAATCTTTTGTATTTCTGATTTCGTATCAGCCATTTGCTCAGTAGTGTCCTCTTCGTTATACGTGCCATTGGGTTTACGCACATGAATTTGATTCTGCATTTCTTCCAACGTTTCTTTAGAAGGCTTAGGATCAACCAGCGTCACTTCTAAAAGATGAAGATACTCTCTTTTCTCTTGAATAATTACTTCTTTATTTTCAACTGTTTCTTTTAACTGATTTAAATGGTTTAGCTCCTTTTCTATGTTAGAAATTTCTTGAGCATTATGTTGTTGTAATTGTTTTGACACTTCATTAAGCATCACTCTCATTTGACGTCTGAATTTGCCTTTTATCTGCTCTGCCAAATCATTCGTATAAAGCAAAACAAAATCGCCGTTTACTTCTGCTCCTTTGCGGATAGCTTTAGCTAGGTCCTGCTTATCTAATTGTAATTCTATATAAGGAAGAATTTGTTCGCGAAGACTACTAGGTAACTGTTGTTTATTTATCTCTTCATACCATTTATCACGTATTTTCCATTTTAAAGCTGTTTGTATGGATTCGTTAAGCCCATCTAAAAATTGTTGCTCCCGTTCTTGTTTTGCCTCTTCCGTCTTTTTCTGTGATTTGAAAATACCACCCACTTTAAAGCCAGTTTGTTGCGATTCTAAATACGTTTTTGCTTTTTCTCGAAGTTCAGCAGGCATTAGATAAGCATTTTTTAAAGTTTGCTGAAGTTCTCTTGTAAATGACTCTTTTAAATCTTCACCTTGTTGTGTAAGTTGTTGTAGGCGATCTGACAATTCATTCCATTTCTCCTCTTTTTCTGACCAATTTTCGGTATCCGCTGCAAATAATTCTAACTTCTTATCGGTGTCACTATGTACATAAGACTTATGATCTTCTAAAATATGCATCATGCTAGTGAATGTATTAAGATAGTCTTTTTTATTGGTAAGCATCTGGTAAACAAATGCATATAGCTCATCCCATTGATTATAGTTTGCTTGTGGGTCTTTAAGAGATGTGTAGAAAACCTTCGAAGGATGTAAATTCCATTGATCAAATGTTTGTTTGATTTTTTGTTGGAATTCGTCGAACGTTAATTCTTCATCGTCATGCTTGTCGATTTGATTAACAATTACAACATAAGGAAGCTGTTTCTCTTCCATTGTTTGTAAGAATTGTAAATTAACTTCTGATTGGACATGATTATAATCTGTTATATAAAGCATATAATCAGCTAAATGTAATGCAGATTCTGTAAGCATCCGATCTGAATCATCTGCAGCATCGATTCCTGGGGTATCTAATATCGCTGTTCCTTCTGGTAAGATAGGTGTGCTCGTACTAATATCAATCCTACTAATTTGTCGTTTGTCTGTGGAATATTGCTTAATTTCTTGTAAATCGTATGGTTCTGTATACACTTTTTTATCGCCATTATGGAAATAGACGTTGGCAACCCCTTGGCCGGAAGTAATTTTAACGATATTTGCACTTGTTGGTATTGGACTATTCGCAAGTAATTCTAACCCCATTAAATGATTAATCATCGATGATTTCCCTGCTGAAAAATGTCCCACTAATGCGATAATCAGCTCTTGGTTTTGATATTTTTCTAATACATCAATCATTCGATCCGCATGAATAAAATCACTATATTCACGCATTCTTTCATATAATGCAATAATCTGATTTTGATTAATCGTATTCTGATGTTGAACGACCATGACTGTCTTCCCTTCCTTTTCCCTGCCCGCATTTTACCCCTATTATACGTAATTATAAGAACATTCGCCACCAAAAATCGCATAACATTAGTTTACATAATAAAAATATGGTAAACTTAAAAGTTAATTCAAGTAATAGTTGTAGAACAGCGAACATTCGTATTTCATAAAAAATATTTTGTTATGGAATTAAAATTCATATAAAAAACACAAAAATACCCGAATGTAATTTACTTCATTCGGGATAAATATATACAATATTAAACAGGATAAACACCATGTTTTCTTTCTGTGAATGTCATTCTTTTATTCTCATAAATACTGAAGCGTTGAATTAATTCCTTACGCAGTTCATTTGGATTGATAATATCGTCAATTACCATTTCAGAAGCAAGTCGATATACATCAATATTTTCCTTATATTCATCTTGTTTCTGTTTAATATAGTCAGCTCTTTCTTCTTCAGGTAAATTAGCAATTTTATTCGCTTCTACAGCATTGACTGCAGCTTCTGGCCCCATAACCGCAATTTGTGCGTTAGGAAAAGCTAGGCAACAATCGGGTTCAAATGCTGGACCCGACATTGCATAAAGTCCGGCTCCATAAGCTTTTCGCACGATTACCGATATTTTTGGAACTGTAACTTCACTCATCGCAAATAACATTTTTGCACCGTGCCGAATAATCCCTTGCTTTTCTACTCCTGTTCCAATCATAAATCCTGGAACATCTGTTAAAAATAGCAGTGGTATTTCAAATGCATCACAAAGTTGAATGAACTTCGCCGCTTTATCCGCTGAATCAGTAAAAAGAACTCCTCCTTTTACCCTTGGCTGATTTGCAATAATACCAACACTCTTTCCATTTAATCTAGCAAGACCAGTTATTAATTCTGGTGCAAACTTTTTCTTGATTTCACAAAAGCTATTTTCATCAATCGTTCGATTAATTAATTCATACATATCAAATGCAGCATTCTGGTTTGTTGGTATTATTTCATCAATAGTTTTATCTAGTTTCTTAGGCGCTTTCGCTTCTTTAGGCACTGGTTTTTGACGGAAATTCGCAGGGAAATACTCTAAATAAGTTCTTGCGAAAGCGATAGCCTCTTCCTCAGATTCGACTAGCACATCTCCAACCCCAGAAACAGAACAATGCATATTAGCTCCGCCCATTTCTTCCAGTGTAACTCTTTCACCAATTACTTTTTCCGCCATTCGCGGTGACCCCAAATACATAGAAGCATTGCCATCTACCATTACGACAATATCACAAAAGGCTGGAATATATGCTCCACCTGCAGCAGAAGGACCAAACAATAAACAAATTTGTGGTACCTTACCAGAAAGTTTTATTTGATTATAAAAAATGCGCCCCGCTCCTCTGCGACCTGGAAACACTTCGACTTGGTCGGTAATTCTTGCACCAGCTGAATCTACTAAATAGAGGATCGGCACTTCCATTTTTTCGGCGGTTTCCTGAATTCGCAGTATTTTTTCTACCGTTCGTTTCCCCCAAGAACCCGCTTTTACAGTCGAATCATTCGCCATTACACATACCGTCTGTCCGTTAATCTTTCCGATTGCAGTAACAACCCCATCAGCAGGTAAATCTTCTGCTGAATGATTGGCAAATAACGCATCTTCTACAATAACATCTTGATCGAATAAAAGTTCAATCCGTTTTCGAGCAAATAATTTGCCCTTATCAGCGTTACTGTCGTGATACTTTTGCTTTCCACCTTGTTCTATTTTTTCTATTCGTTGTTTTAATTCCTGAATATAATCCATTTTACCCTCTCCTTTCTTAACTTATCTGCCTTGGTAATCCGGTTTTCTCTTTTCTGCAAATGCTTGAAGGCCTTCTAATCTATCTTGAGTAGGTATTACTTTCTGATAAGATAGATGTTCCATTTCTAGTCCCTTTTCTAATGTTGTGTCTAGACCATTGTTGATAGCATTCTTCGCTAGCTGCACAGCAAGCGGTCCATTAGATGAAATTCTTTTTGCTAATTGAAGAGCTTCATCTATTAATTTATCTTCGTTGACTGACCGCTCAATCAAATGAAGACGTAAAGCTTCCTCTGTAGTTATTGGAACAGCAGAGTATATAAGTCTTTTAGCATGACCGACACCAATTGTTCTTGGTAATCGTTGTGTCCCTCCGGCCCCAGGGATAATCGCTAAAGATGTTTCTGTTAAGCCTAGCTTCGTATTTTCCGCGGCTATTCGAATGTCACATGCTAAAGCTAGTTCTAATCCTCCACCGAGAGCAACACCATTTATTGCAGCAATTACTGGTATTTGTAATTTCTCTATTCGATTAATCGTCTCCCCAATTCGTTTGACTGCTTGAATCACTTGATCATCACTCATACCTTTTCGCTCTTTTAAGTCTGCACCAGCGCAAAAAGCTTTCGTTCCTGCACCTGTTACAATAACACAACGAATCATTTTATTTTGCTCGATATCATCAAGTAATTGATTAAATTCATTTAATAGATTTTGGGACAACGCATTTGCTGCCGAAGGCCGCTGTAAAGTTATAATTCCGGTATACTTCTCTACTATTTCATAATTTAAATATTCCATCGAATCCTCCTAATAACAGTTACTCGACGATCGCTAGGACATCACCTTCGTTTACAAAATCACCTTCATTTATTTTCCATTCCTTCAATGTACCAGCTGATTCAGCGACAATTGGAATTTCCATTTTCATTGATTCTAAAATAACAATATCTTGCCCAGATTCTACTTTACTTCCTTGTTCTACTGTGATCTTCCATACATTTCCTGCCATATTTGCTTTCACTTCCATTGATAATTCCTCCTTATTTTTGATAGTAATCTTGGATAAATGTTGTAGTCGTATTCCCCTCTACATAAGCGGGATAATCAATTATTTCTTTTATCATCGGGATATTTGTTTTAATTCCTTCTACTTTAAATTGATTCACAGCACCTTTTAAGTTTGCAATAGCTTCTGTCCTTGTATCACCCTTGACAATGAGCTTTGATATCATCGGGTCGTAAAATGGCGTTACTTGATCCCCTTCCTTTACTGCACATTCGTTTCGAATACACTCTCCTTTTGGTAAAGAGAAGTGAGTAATATTACCAGGTGAAGGGAAAAACGTAATCGGGTCTTCTGCATAAATTCTAGCTTCAATAGCATGGCCAGTTTGCAGTATGTCATTTTGCTTAAATTGCAACGGTTCACCTTGGGCTATTTTAATTTGTTGTTCAACAATATCAATACCCGTTGTCTCCTCTGTAATTGGATGTTCCACTTGTACACGAGTATTCATTTCCAAGAAATAGTAGTTTCCTTCCCCATCAACTAGAAATTCAATTGTTCCAGCATTCGTATAGTTAATTTGTTTTGTTGCTCGAACAGATGCTTCTCCCATTGCTTTACGTAATATATCGGTTACAAATGGAGAAGGGGCTTCCTCGATTACTTTTTGGTTTCTTCGTTGAATGGAGCATTCTCTTTCGAATAAGTGAACAACATTCCCATGGTAGTCAGCCAAAACTTGAAATTCGATATGTCTTGTTTCTTCTATTTTTTTCTCTAAAAACATGGAACCGTCACCAAAAAAGTTTGCAGCTCTTTTTGAATTGCTATCAAATGCTTTAACTAATTCATCATTATTATGAACAATTTGCATTCCAATTCCGCCGCCTCCAGCAGCTGCTTTAAGCATAATTGGATAACCAATGTCCGTTGCATACATTACAGCCTCTTCAACAGAGGAAATCGCCTCTTCTGTACCCGGAACAATCGGTACACCAGCCTGTTTCATTGTCTTTCTAGCTGCTATTTTATCCCCCATTAAATCAATGATTTCAGGAGATGGCCCTATAAAAGTAATATTCTCCTTAAAACAACGGTTAGCAAAACTTGCATTCTCACTAAGAAAGCCATAACCAGGATGAATAGCATCAACATTTGCTTCTTTGGCTATTTCAAAGATTTTATCTACATTTAAGTAACTTTCCTGTACTCGATTTCCACCAACTAAATAAGATTCGTCTGCTTCTTTAACAAATAAAGTATCTTTATCGGCTTCCGAGTAAATGACGATTGTTTCAATATTTAATTGTTTGCATGTCCGAATGATTCTCCGAGCAATTTCACCTCGATTGGCAATTAACAATCTCTTAATCATAGAATCCTCCTCACATTAACATCCTAACTGTCTAGCAATTACTAGTCTTTGAATCTCAGATGTTCCTTCACCAATCTCTAATAATTTTGCATCACGTAAGTATCTTTCTACTTCATATTCACGCATATATCCGTAACCACCATGAATTTGGATTGCTTGATTAGCTGAACGTGTAGCTGTTTCTGTAGCAAAAAGTTTTGCATACGCAGCTTCTTTAGAGAAGTTCTTTCCTTCATCCTTCAGCCAAGCTGCCTTAAATACCATATTTCGGGCCAGTTCTACTTCCATTGCCATATCTGCAAGCTTAAATTGAATCGCTTGAAAGTTAGATATAGATTTTCCAAATTGTTTACGTTCCTTTGCATATGCTAATGCCTTATCTAACGCTGCTTGAGCAATACCAACCCCTAATGCTGCTATGGAAATTCTCCCCCCATCTAGTGTTTGAAGAAATTGAGGATGTCCTTTATGCTCTGTACCTAATAAATTACTACGTGGTACACGAACATCATTTAGTACGATTTCTGCTGTATCGGATCCTCTAACTCCCATTTTGTCATAATTACTTGTAATAGTTACTCCGGGTGTATCTGTTGGAACCAAAATTGCTGAAATTCGATTTCGACCATTAGCATTTATTTCGGTTACTGCAGTAACGGTTATGAATTTAGCATAGCTTGCATTTGTAATAAAACATTTTTCCCCATTGATGATATAGTCGTCACCATCAACTTTAGCTGTTGTTTTTGTACCACCAGAATCAGATCCAGCATTTGGTTCAGTTAATCCAAACGCTCCAAGACCCTCTCCTGATGCAAGCGGTTTCAAAAAATCCAGCTTTTGTTGCTCCGTTCCGAAATAATAAATTGGACTTGCACCTAAGGAGACTGCAGCAGCATAACTGAGTCCTGTACTTCCACAAATACGACCAATCTCTTCCACTGCAAGTGCATAAGATATCGTATCTCCACCTGAACCACCATATTCTTCAGGAAAAGGGATTCCAAGTAATCCTAACTCTCCCATTTGTTTAAAGATATCTTGTGGAAATTCAGCTTTCGTATCAATTTCGATAGCCCTTGGTTGGATAACGCTTTCTGCAAAATCACGAACCATCTTTCGAATCATGATCTGCTCTTTCGTAAGCTCAAAATTCATGTACATCCTCCTTTTTTCAAGCAACAAGCTGTTACTCAGTCATAAAAATCAAATGGTTAAGAATTATCATACATTCGATTCTACATTCTATTTTATCAAAAGGAATGAAATAGGCAAATGTAGATTTCCTACATTTGCCTAAAATTTGTAGTTATTTAATTATTCATCGAACGGTTTTTCATAATTTGCTCGTTTCCATACATGAATGACTTCTCCTTCATGATCCGTATCAATAATAAAGGACCCATTGTTATACCGATCTGTGGCCTTTAATGTTAGTGGCACAATTTCGTGGATACTTCCATTTGCTGTCTGGAAACAAACCGGTTGTCCCTCATGATCTTGTAAAGCGAAAAAGCCTTTTACACGATGTGCTTTGTTTTTCAGCTCACGAAGCATCATTACACCCCGTTTTGCACGGGTAGTTTTTTCAAAGTCTTTCAATTTCATTCGTTTGCAAGAGCCTCGTTGTGTAATTAATGTTAAAGATGGTTCTGATAAATCATCAAATACTTGTCCATTTACAACTTCATCATCGTCTTTTAATGAAATTGATTTAACTCCAGCTGCTCGTTGTCCGACTATCGATATTTCTGACTCATGGTACCATAACCCATACCCTTTATACGTAGCGATAAATACATCCATATTTCCATTGGTATGGCTAACATGAACAACTTCATCGTCCCCTTTAAGGTTTAGAGCAATTAATGCTTTTGACCTCCGCTGAGCATTATATAACTGGAACTCACTTCGCTTAACCATACCGTTTTTCGTAAAGAAGATCAGATATCCATCAGCTGTTTTAAAATCTCGGACCGGCATGCACCGAATCAGGTATTCTTCTTTATCCAACGGAACGATATTAGAAATATGCTGACCCATATCCTTCCAACGAATATCTGGTAATTCATGAACAGGACATAAAATGTATTTACCTTTATTTGTAAATAACAGCAAGTTGTCCGTTGTATTTACTTCTAGTAAAGATATAGGATAATCATCGTCTTTTACCGGTAACTCTTCTTCATTTGAAGCAGCATAGGAACGTAAACTGGTTCTTTTTAGATAACCGTCTCGCGTCACTGAAACAAGTACATCCTCACTAGCGACAGTTACTTCAATATTAATTTTTAGTTCCTCTATTTTCTCTTCGATAACTGTTCTACGAGGATCAGCAAATTTCTTTTTAATTTGTCGTAACTCTTTTTTGATTGTTTGGAAAAGCTTTTTCTCACTATCTAAGATCGACTCATATTCTTTGATTTTTTCTTGTAATTCAGCTGCTTCTTTTTCTAATTCAACGATATCAGTATTCGTTAAACGATATAATTGGAGCATGACGATTGCTTCTGCTTGTTCTTCTGTAAAGTCGTATTTTGCTTTAATTTGTGCTTTCGCGTCACCTTTATCTTTTGATGCACGAATGGTAGCAATCAATTCATCAAGTATTGAGATGGCTTTAATTAACCCTTCTACGATATGCGCGCGTGCATTTGCTTTGTTTAGATCAAAGGTGGTTTGTCTTGTTACAACTTCTTTTTGATGAGCAATATAAGCATCGAGCAAAGAAGGTAATGATAATAGTTTTGGTGTTTTATCTTGAATCGCTACCATATTAAAGTGATACGTAATTTGTAAATCCGTATTTTTATATAAATAGTTGAGAACACCTTCACTATTGGCATCTTTTTTGAGTTCAATTACCACCCTTAACCCAGTTCGGTCTGTCTCGTCACGAACTTCAGCGATTCCTTCCACTTTACGGTCAATACGTAATTCATCCATTTTCTTAACCATTGTAGCCTTATTTACTTCATATGGTATTTCGGTGACGACAATTTGCTCTCTGCCGCCTTTCATAGTTTCTACAGTAGCTTTTCCTCGGACAATAACTTTTCCTCGTCCTGTTTCATACGCTTTTCGAATTCCTTCGACCCCTTGTATTATTCCACCAGTAGGAAAATCTGGTCCTTTCATTAACTTCATTAAATCATCTATAGAAGCTTCAGGTTTATCAATTTTCAAAATTACCGCATCCATGACTTCCTCTAGATTATGAGGTGGTATGTCCGTAGCGTAACCTGCTGAAATACCCGTAGATCCATTCACTAGTAAATTGGGGAATTTTGATGGTAATACAACCGGTTCATCTGTTGTTTCATCAAAGTTGGGTATATAATCTACTGTTTCTTTATCAATATCCCGTAATAGCTCTGCAGAAATACTGGATAGACGCGCTTCTGTGTAACGCATTGCTGCAGGTGGATCGCCGTCAATACTTCCATTATTTCCATGCATCTCGATTAATCCATTTCTTACTTTCCAGTCCTGGCTTAATCGAACCATGGCATCGTAAACAGAAGAATCACCATGTGGATGATAATTACCAATTACGGTACCTACAGTCTTAGCTGATTTACGAAAATGTTTATCATGTGTATTTCTCTCCATATGCATAGCATATAAAATACGTCGTTGTACAGGTTTCAACCCATCCCTCGCGTCAGGAAGGGCACGGTCTTGAATAATGTATTTACTATATCTACCGAATCGATCTCCGATTACTTCTTCTAAAGGTAGATCGAGATATTTTTCTGTTTGAGACAAATTGAATCCCCCCTATTATTGCGTGTTCAAACGGACCTTCATCTATAAGTCAGGCACATTACTCTTCTGTATGAATATTTTCGTTCTCAAGTATAGTCGCATCTTCTTCAAGTCCAAATTTAACATGTCCTTCTATCCATTTTCTACGAGGCTCAACTTTATCACCCATTAAAGTAGTTACCCTACGTTCTGCACGTGCAATATCATCGATAGACACTCGGATAAGCGTTCTAGAACTAGGATTCATCGTAGTTTCCCATAATTGGTCAGCATTCATCTCACCGAGACCTTTATAGCGTTGAATAGTATATCCTTGTTTTAATTCTTGAATGGCAACTTTTAATTCTTGTTCATCCCATGCATAACGAATCTTTTCTTGTTTCCCTTTTCCTTTGGATACTTTAAATAAAGGAGGTAATGCAATAAAGATTTTTCCTGCTTCAACAAGTGGACGCATATATCGATAAAAGAAAGTAAGTAATAATACTTGAATATGCGCTCCATCTGTATCAGCATCAGTCATGATGATTATTTTGTCATATTGAACATCAGCAAGATTAAAATCTCCACCAACACCAGCGCCTATCGTATGGATAATTGTTGAAATTTCTTCATTCTTAAATACATCTTGCAATTTGGCTTTTTCCGTATTGATTACCTTACCTCTAAGTGGTAAAACAGCTTGAAATTTTCGATCTCTTCCTTGTTTTGCTGATCCACCAGCTGAATCACCCTCCACTAGATATAATTCATTTTTTTCTGGGTTTCTGGACTGTGCGGGTGTAAGCTTCCCACTTAACAGGGCATCTTTACGTTTCCTTTTTTTTCCTGATCTTGCTTCTTCTCGTGCTTTTCGAGCTGCTTCTCGTGCTTCTTTTGCTTTAATTGACTTTTTAATTAGCATTCCAGAGATATCAGGATTTTCTTCTAAAAAGTAATTTAGATGTTCGGATATAACAGAATCTACAGCAGATCTCGCTTCTGTTGTACCGAGCTTTCCTTTTGTTTGCCCTTCAAATTGAAGTTTATCTTCAGGTACACGAACAGAAACAACCCCTGTCAATCCTTCACGTATATCTGTACCTTCCAGATTTTTATCTTTTTCTTTTAATAAGCCTTGCCTTCTCGCATAATCATTAACCGTACGAGTGATAGCCGAACGAGCTCCCGATTCATGTGTTCCTCCATCTCGAGTACGCACATGGTTAACAAATGAAAGCATGTTTTCTGCAAAACCATCATTAAACTGAAAAGCAAACTCTACTTCAATTTCTTGTTGTTCACCTTCGATAAAGACAATTTGGTGTAAAGAATCCTTTTCTTCATTCAGATATTCTACGAATGACTTCAGCCCTTCTGGATATTCATATACGTCATGTTTTTCATTTCGTTCATCAATTAATTCTATTTTTAGACCTTTTAATAAAAAGGCAGACTCACGTAATCGTTCGGATATTGTTTCGTAATTATAAACAATTGTTGAGAAAATAGTTGGATCAGGCTTGAAGCGAATAATTGACCCTTTTTTTCGAGTAGAACCTTTTTTTTCTAGTGTAGTTACCGGTCTACCACCATTTTCAAAACGTTGTTGATATTGGAAACCATCACGAAACGTCGTAACTTCTAACCATTCGGATAAGGCGTTTACTACTGAAGCACCAACACCATGAAGCCCTCCACTTGTTTTATAACTTCCTTGTCCAAACTTTCCACCTGCATGGAGTACAGTGAAGATTACTTCAGTAGTCGGCTTTCCAGTTTGGTGCATTCCAGTAGGCATTCCTCGCCCACTATCTTTTACTGATACACTTTCATCTTTATGTAAAGTTACTTGAATTTCATTACCATAGCCAGCAAGTGCTTCATCTACTGCATTATCTACTATCTCATACACTAAGTGATGAAGACCTCGTATATCCGTACTCCCGATATACATACCTGGCCTTTTACGAACAGCATCTAACCCCTCTAATACTTGTATGGAGCTGTCTGAATATTGATAATCACTAGTCACGTGCCATCTTCTCCTTCCCCAACTTACCTTAACAATCATCTTAGAACAACTGTTCTTTTTTGTAAATATCTCTCGATGTAATTTCACTTTTACATTAATATTACCGTAAACGATGCTACTTAGTATACTATAATTGGCAAATTCATGCATGAATAACCATATCACATAACATTTTAAAATAATAAATAAAATTATCTTTGAATAGAAAACTGCTTACCGTTACTAGATTTTTATACTAGTACGGAAAGCAGTTTTTTAATGATTTATTTTACTTCACTAAAACTGAATGAACAACCTTTATGCAAAGATCCATAACCACTTCGAACCCTTGATCTTTCAGGAAATGATAAGCATCTTCGTTTACTATCCCTTGTTGTGCCCAAAACATTCGACAGTCCGTATTTGCGGCATCCTTCGCTACGTCAGGTAAATGTTCTGGCCTTCTAAAAACATTAATAATATCTATCTTCTCTGGAACTTCAGCTAAAGTTGGATAAGCTTTTTCACCTAACACTTCATCAACATTAGGATTTATAGGGATAATTTTATAACCTAATTGTTGCATTCGCTGTGAAATTTGATACGCTGTCTTATCTTGATTATTGGACAAACCTACTACTGCAATCGTTTTAGCTGCTTGTAAAATACTGCTTAATTTTTCATTGGTTGGATTTTGCCAAGTCATGTTTTCTCCTCCTTCTTTTATTCAGACAATAGACCTTCTTGCAGGAGATAATCTCTCGCTACATCATCTGCTGAGGCATCTTCGTAATCAACTAAATAGTTCATTTCTCGCATCTCTTGATCAGTGATTTTTCCACTTAATTGATTTAATATATCTTCTAACTCTGGATATTGTTCTAACGTATCTTCTCTCATGAGCGGTGCACCTTGATAAGGTGGAAATAAATTCTCTGGGTCTTCTAGTGTAATTAATTCTAAGTCTACCATATAACTATCGGTAGCATAAGCATCGATCACATCCACTTCTCCACTTTCTATTGCACCTTGTCTTAAACCTGGATCCATTGTTTTAACATCAGAGAAGTTAATGTCATATACTTCTTGCATGCCTACATATCCATCATATCGATCATTAAACTCTAGTGTAAAACCTGCTGTCAAGTTATCCTGGTATGTTTCTAAATCTCCAATCGTTTCTAAATCATACTGATCTGCTAACTCCTGTGTAACAGCAACTGCATACGTATTATTAAACTCCATTGGTTCTAATAATTCTAAGTTGAATTCTTCCTTTATACTATCTCTTGCTTGTTCATATACTGCTCGAGAATCATTCGATTCTGCCTGTTCATCTAATAGAGAAACAATAACTGTTCCTGTAAATTCAGGATATATGTCAATACTACCTTGTTGTAATGCATTAAATACCATTGGGGTCTTTCCCAAGTTCGGTTCCAACCCGACTTGAAGATTTGTTTCTTCTTCTATAAGTAACTTATACATATTCATAAGAATTTCTGGCTCCGCACCTAACTTTCCGCCGATTACTATATCTGGTTCTCTTTCTTGTTGTAATATAAATGGGGCTACTGAAATAATTATAACTCCTGCAAGCATAACCAAGAATGCCTGTATTCCATATTTCTTTGATAGCTTTTCAAACAATCGTAAGATAACATCTAAAATAATTGCTAATAAGGCTGCCGGAATTGCTCCCAGTAATACTAAAGGAATGTCTCCACCTCGATCAAGACCTAGTAAAATTATATCCCCAAGTCCTCCAGCACCAATTAATGCCGCTATTGTCGTTGTACCAACAATTAATACCATTGACGTACGTATTCCTGCCATTATTACAGGCATTGCCAGTGGTAATTCCACCTTAAGCAGGCGCTTTACTGTATTCATTCCCATGCCTCTGGCAGCCTCACGTAGTGCAGGGGCCACTTCAACAATCCCTGTGTACGTATTTCTTAATATCGGTAATAGTCCGTAAAGTACTAATGCTATAATTGCTGGGGTAGTACCAATACCGTAAAAAGGAATTAAAAACGCTAAAACAGCAAGACTTGGAATGGTTTGTAAAACGGCAGATACACCAATGATTGGTTCTGCTAAACGTTTATATCTGGTCAATATAATCCCTATCGGAACAGCAATTATTATTGCAATTGCTAAAGATAATAAGGATATTTGTAGATGTTGCCAAACGGCATGGTAAAACATCTCTTGTCGATTTTGAAATACCTCAATAAATTCATTCATGATGGAATTCCTCCCCGACTCTTTTCCTGTTCATACAGATATTGAACAATCGCTTGAGAACTAACTATACCTACTAGTTTTTCATTCTCATCAAGTACAGGGAATCTTGATTGATCTTGACCTTGCATTAAAGCGGAAGATTCTTCTATCGTTGCATTTTCTGGTATTGTTATCGGTTCTTCCAATACTTTCCCATTTTGAATAACACCTTGAAAGATAGAATCTTCATTTAAAAGAACTTTAAAACCTAACACTTCAGAATAGTCGTTTGTAGGAGCGGTAATCATGGTATATTTAGAATCTTGTGAAACAAGTTCTTTCACATTCATAACCCATGGCGACTGATAATCTCCCATAAATTCTTGAACAAACGATTTTTCCTGTGACTTCATCAATTGTTGCGGTGTGCCAACTTGAACAACTTCTCCGTCTTTCATTAAACAGATCCGATCTGCAAGTTTTATGGCTTCATCCATATCATGTGTAACAAAAACAATCGTCTTTTTAATTTCTTTTTGTAATTTTAATATATCTTCTTGTAATTGTTCTCTGCTGATTGGATCTAAAGCACTAAATGGCTCATCCATCAAAATAATCTCTGGATCAGCAGCAAGTGCTCTAATCACACCAATACGTTGTTGTTGTCCACCAGATAATTCACTTGGATACCTATCTCTAAATATGGAAGGCTCCATCCCAACCATTGTTAATAATTCATCAATGCGCTTATCAATTTTCTTCTTTTTCCATTTTCTTAATTCAGGGACTATAGCTACATTTTCTCGAACTGTCATGTGTGGGAATAATGCAATTTGTTGCAGCACATAGCCGATATTCCAACGAAGTTCATGAATCGAATAATTCGACACAGGCTTATCATTTATGTATATGTAACCTTCAGTAGGATCAATTAGTCGATTAATCATTTTCATAGTAGTTGTTTTACCACAACCACTTGGTCCAATTAAAGTAACTAGTTCCCCTTGTTTAATCTGTAAATTAAAATTACTTACAGCAGTTGTACCATCTGGATATGTTTTCTTTATATCTTTAAATGTAATCATCTCTTACCTCCTTCGGTTAAATATTCCCCCATTAAAATTAATATAAACACCGTAATCAACTATTTATTTTTGATTTTTTGTTCTTAATCTTAGTAGTTCGTGCTAAAATAGCGGTAGAGCGTTTGCAAGCTAACATTGAATGAGGAAAGTAGGAAAAGGAATGGATTATGTTATCTTTGGACTTGTTGCATATTTATTAGGCTCTATTCCATCTGCATTAATTGTTGGAAAAGTAGGCTATAACATAGATATTCGCGAACATGGAAGTGGTAATTTAGGTGCAACGAATACCTTTCGTATTTTAGGAACAAAAGCCGGAGCAATTGTTACATTGGCAGATATATTAAAGGGTACCCTTGCAACTGTATTGCCACAATTATTTGATGCCAATGTATATGTGCTAGCAATTGGTCTATTAGCAGTAGTAGGGCATATGTATCCTATCTTTGCAAAATTTAGAGGTGGAAAAGCTGTAGCGACTTCTGGAGGAATGATCCTTGGAATGTATCCATTACTATTTGTAATAATGGTAGCTACATTTTTACTAACCTTGTATTTATCGAAATATGTATCACTTTCTTCCATTATTACAGGACTAGTGTCTTTACTTGTTACAATCTTCTACCAAGACTTAGGACTTTCTATCGTAGTATTCTTATTATCCAGTGTCGTCTGTTACCGTCACAGAGAAAATATTAAAAGAATTAAGAACGGTACTGAGCCCAAAATTAGCTGGATGTAAAAAGCAATAGAAGACCGATAAATTGAATAATTGTTTTCTATTAAGTATACTAAACCCTAGTCAATATGTTTGACTTCATACGACAAAAACAGCACTTCTTTGCTAGGAAAGGGTGTTTCACCATGCAACAAATGAAATCAATACCGAAAAAACAACTTCCACCAAAGGAAGAACGACATAAATTATTCGGTTCTGTACCACCAATTGAAAAAACGAAACCAATTGAAAAAAATAAAATGGCTGATTTACAAAATACCAAAAAAGACTTTTTATTTAAGCTAGATGCAGTCGGAGTATCAAATGTTAAATATCCTGTTCTTATTTACAGTGATTTAGCACCAAAAGAACAAACAAGTATTGGTACATTTGAATTTTCATCTAGCATTCCTACAATGTCCAAAGGGACGAATATGAGTCGTTTTATGGAGTTACTTCAAGAATATAGTTCTAATAGAATGAATATTTCTATATCAGAATTAAAACGATTCACAAAAGAGCTTTCTGGAAAATTAGAACAAAATGATGCAACTATAGAAGTTGCCTTCCCTTGGTTTTATGAACGTAAAGGTCCAGAATCCCAATCCACTGGAATGAATCATGCAGATGCTAAATTATCTATTACCTACGATAAAGATTCTGGATACAGCCTAAAAGTTTCATTATCAGCTTGGATTACGACGTTATGTCCATGTTCAAAGGAAATTAGTGAATATAGTGCACATAATCAGAGAGGTAATGTTACTCTTGAGGCTACTTTAATAGAAGATTTTGACGAAGATAATATTGATTGGAAATTAGCATTATTAGAAGCTGCAGAAAGTAATGCAAGTGCAAGACTCCACCCTGTACTCAAAAGAACTGATGAAAAGATGGTAACGGAACAAGCATATGAGAACCCACGCTTTGTAGAAGATATGGTTCGTCTCATTGCAGCAGATTTATATGAGATGCCATTTGTGAGTAAGTTTCACGTTTCTTGTCGCAATGAAGAATCCATTCATATGCATGACGCAATCGCATCAATAACATATGATAAAAGCTCCGAATAAAGGAGATTATTTCATGAAATTTATTTTTATCGGACTAATAAAATTTTATCGAAGTGCTATTAGCCCCTTCACTCCTTCTAGTTGTCGTTTTTATCCAACTTGTTCAGAGTATGGATTAGAAGCAATCAAACGTTTCGGTGCCTTCAAAGGTGGTATATTAACTATAAAAAGGATTAGTAAATGTCACCCTTTTCACCCTGGTGGAGTGGATGTTGTTCCAGATAAAAAAGAAAAAAACAACAACGAAAATGAGCTAGAAAAAGGAGTTGTTCGACATGAAGATTAATGTATCGGAAGAAGCAGCAATTTGGTACAAAGAAGAATTAAATTTATCAGAAAAATCATCCCTTCGATTTTTTGTACGGTACGGTGGAGTCGGTGGTCGGATTGCTGGATTCTCATTAGGTGTTAAAGAAGAATCTCCTAAAAATGCGCATGCCTCTACGACTTTAGATAATATCCAATTCTTTGTAGAAGAATCGGATGCATGGTATTTTGAAGATAGTAACCTTTCCGTTTCCTTTGATACCAAAAACGGCGAACCGAAAATAGAATACCCAGACGCTTAATCAATATTTTAATGAAAATGCTGCTAAGATTCCATTAGCAAGGTCCATTTATAAACAAATATGCAGTGATAGTTAAATATTTATGTTTAGGATTACTGGAACAACTCCCTGCTAAAAACGTCCGACTGCAATGGAAATCAAATAGAGCAGCATTCGGATTTCATGCAAAATATATTATAATGAATTTGATCTACTTAAAAATCCGAGTTCTTGTTAAAAAGAACTCGGATTTTTGGTATGGTACACTTTCTATTCTAATTTAAACCTCTGGATTTGATTCCATTGTTCTTCTTCTCTCAGAATTTTAATTTGAAAATCTCCAAACAAATCATAATGAGGAAATTCTTCATTCATATCAATCCAGTTATCTTGTAGGCCATGCTTTCTTCCCCATGCTTTTAACTTGTTTAGATCGCTGCAGCCTACTTTTGTAACTGTATTACACCCGGGAAAACGATCGTCTAACCAATAATGCGTTAAAAAATCAATTTTTCCAGACCGGACATTTTCTTTCCAACTTTGAAGTTCTTCTCGCTTTAAGCCAAAAGCCATTAACTATTCCCCTTCTAATTGTTCTTGATATGCTTGATGCCATTCTGGAAAAGTCCTGCGAACGGATAAAGGTCGGAATGTTTCTTTATTGACAATTGTATGTGTAGTTGTTCCTTCTACAGCTACTTTCCCTTGTTCATTAATGATATTATAGCCATAAACCGTTCGAACTCCATCATAAGATTCTAACCAGGTTTCAACATACGTTTCTTCTGCATAGCGTATTGGTCTTTTAAAAGATATATTTGCATCAATAACAGGTGAAACTACCCCATGATTTTCCATATCATTATATTTTAGGCCTATTGCTTCTATATACTTGGTTCTTCCTATTTCAAACCAAACTAAGTAGTTTGCATGATATACGACTCCCATTTGATCTGTTTCCTGATAACGTACTTCTATTGGTGTTTTTACTGTTAACAATGTCCTTCCCCCTATTCATCCTGATATTATCCTATCACAACGGATTTGGAAGATGAAATAATTAAACTCATTTATTCTATTTGTTGCTTTAAAAACCAGGCCTGGAATCCACTTAATACAAAATTAGGTAATAGTAATAATAAAATAGACTGCTCTATAAAAAAAGGCTCCAACATTATGTTGTCGGATGCCCCCCTTTTATTAATCTTGTACTTTCTTAATGGATTGTTCCATTCGTTGATCCATTGATTGTTCAATTTTCTCCATTATTAAACGATCTGCTAATATTTGTTTTCTATTTTCTGCTACCAATTCTTCAAAATTCAGTTTCTTTTTTAAAGACATGGCAATACCTCCTTTTTGTGAAGTATTACCAATTATTTAAACAATTATAATCATGTTATCAATTTAAACCTTCAACCATTTCTTGCATAAATTCATAATCCATTGGTCCGATCTTTCTTGGTTGTTGAACTGTACCATCCGTTCCAATAAAATATGTAGACGGTGCAGCATATATCGTATATGCATCTGCCACCTCTGAATTCTTATCTAATGGAACAGTAAAAGTAAAATCATACTCATCAATAAATTCTTGAACATCCTGTTGTTTTTTTTCATATTCTGTCATATTAATCGTTACTATTTCGATTTCGTCTTTATAATCATCATAAAACTGTTGCATCTCTGGCATTTCTTCTTTGCACGGTGGGCACCATGTATACCAAAAATTAAGGATTACCTTTTTGCCCTGATAATCCGACAAACGAAATGATTCCCCGTCTAATGTTTCTAGCTCAAAATCAGGAGCTTTATCCCCTGGTTCAAGTCCAACACTTTCTACAGGTGCAATAGTGCCACCCTGCATATTATCATCACCTGTTACATGATAATCGGGTTCTGAATGGTTTCCCTCGTAATTACTTTGAATGATATTGCTAAGTAATATTCCTATTAATACTAATAGAAGCATGAATCCAAAAATCTTCTTAAACATGTTTGCCAACTCCATCTTATTTTCCAGTTAATTCTATCCTAAGTTGGTAATTACGCTTTGTAAAGTAAATACATAGCAGTTAAAAAAATAGACATATTTTATCAACAATACAGTGAAAGAAAAAACAGGTTCATAATAAAAAAGAGCCCCCGCAATTCTATGCAAGGACTCCTTTTTAGTTATTCATTCAATTATACTTGAACTTTATCACGTAATACCATTCTCAAGATACC
This sequence comes from Oceanobacillus kimchii X50, assembly GCF_000340475.1. Taxonomy (NCBI): domain Bacteria; kingdom Bacillati; phylum Bacillota; class Bacilli; order Caryophanales; family Bacillaceae; genus Oceanobacillus; species Oceanobacillus kimchii. The sequence continues at coordinate 1,701,776 of NZ_CM001792.1, read as the reverse complement.
ACCATGACGATAGTAGTCAATTTCTACATCACTATCAAAACGTGCAACTGCATTAAATTTCGTTACTTTACCTTCTTCATCTGTAGCAGTTACTTCTACAAGTTCTCCTGGTTTAACTGATTCATAAATTGTCACATCAAATGATTCTTTTCCAGTCAGACCTAATTTCTTCGCACTATCCCCTTTTTCAAATTGCAATGGTAATACACCCATCATTACTAAATTTGAACGGTGAATACGCTCAAAACTCTCAGCTATAACCGTTTTGATACCTAATAGATTTGTACCTTTTGCAGCCCAGTCACGTGATGACCCCATACCGTAGTCTTTACCACCAATAACTACTAGACCTGTACCATCTGCTTGATACTTCATAGCAGCATCATAGATTGGCATAATCTCTCCAGTTGGCCAGTAAGTAGTATAACCACCTTCTGTCCCAGGAGCTAAAAGGTTACGGATTCGGATATTTGCAAATGTACCTCTCATCATAATCTCATGGTTACCACGTCGAGAACCATAAGAGTTAAAGTTTCTTGGAGATACACCTTTATCTTGCAAGAACTTACCTGCAGGCATATCTTTTGCAATCGCACCAGCAGGTGAAATATGGTCAGTTGTTACAGAATCCCCAAATAATCCAATCGCACGTAAATTGTTTAAAGCTTCCACTTTACCGGCTTCTGCAGATAACCCTTCAAAGAACGGAGGATTTTGAATATACGTAGAATCATCATCCCATTCGAATAATGGTTCATCAGTCGTATCAATTTCATTCCACTTATCATTAGAAGTGAATACATCTTCATATTCTTTACGGAATATTTCCGGCGTAACTACTTTTTCAACCTCTTCTTTAATTTCAGTTAATGTTGGCCAGATATCATTCATGTAAACATCGTTACCGTCTTTGTCTTTTGCAAGAGGTTCTTTAGATAGGTCGATATCTACTGTACCTGCTAGAGCATAAGCAACCACTAATGGTGGAGATGCTAAATAGTTTGCTTTTACAAGTGGGTGAATACGACCTTCAAAGTTACGGTTACCAGAAAGTACAGAAGAAGCAATTAAATCACTATCCATAATAGCTTGCTCTATTTCTTCACGTAATGGACCAGAATTACCTATACAAGTCGTACAACCGTAACCTACTAAGTTAAATCCTAGTTGGTCTAGATAGCTTTGTAATCCGGCATCTTCAAGATAACGAGTAACAACCTTGGAACCAGGAGCTAACGAAGTTTTTACGTATTCTGGCACATGAAGTCCTTTTTCTACAGCTTTTTTCGCCACTAAGCCCGCACCTAACATTACATAAGGGTTAGATGTATTTGTACAAGAAGTGATTGCAGCAATAGCAAGCGCACCTGTTTTCATCACAGATTCTTTACCATTTGGATGATTTACAGTAACTTCTTTATCAAACTCAGATTTGTCCATGCCAAAGCCTTGATTACCCTCTGGAGCAGTAATCGCTTTATTAAATTCTTTTTTCATATCAGATAATGCAATCAAATCTTGTGGACGTTTTGGTCCGGATAGATTTGGCTCAAGATCAGAAAGGTCAATTTCAATGACTTGTGTATACTCTGGATCTTTTTGATCTGCATCATACCATAAATCATTTTCTTTACAATACTTTTCAACAAGTGCGATTAGCTCATCGTCACGACCAGTAAGCTTCAAGTAATCTAATGACTCCTGGTCAATTGGGAAGAAACCACAAGTTGCACCGTATTCTGGAGCCATGTTAGAAATGGTTGCACGATCTGCAAGTGGCATATCTTTTAATCCTGGTCCAAAGTATTCCACAAATTTACCAACTACATTTTGCTCACGTAATACTTGAGTTACTTTTAAAGCAAGGTCTGTAGCAGTTGTTCCGTTAGGGAACGTACCAGTAAATTTAACACCAATAACCTCTGGTGCTGGGAAGTAAGAAGGCTGTCCTAGCATTCCAGCTTCAGCTTCGATACCACCTACACCCCAACCAAGAATACCAAGACCATTAATCATTGTCGTATGCGAATCGGTACCAACTAAAGTATCTGGAAATGCATCATACGTGCCATCTTCGGTTTCTAAAGCATGCACAACGTTCGCGATGTACTCTAAATTAACTTGGTGGACAATACCAGTTGCAGGTGGAACTGCGCGGTAATTATTAAATGCTTTTTGTGCCCAGTTAAGGAATTCATAACGCTCTGCATTCCGCTCAAATTCAAGATCCATATTTGCTTTTAATGCATTTTGAGTTCCATATTGGTCTACTTGTACGGAGTGATCAATAACTAGATCTACTGGAACTTCTGGATTGATTTTGTTTGGTTCGCCACCTAGATCTACCATTGCTTTACGTAAGGAAGCAAGGTCTACCACTGCAGGAACACCTGTAAAATCTTGCAATATTACACGTGAAGGTTTAAAAGGAACATCTGCCCCACTTGCCTTTTTTGTTCCCCAGTTCGCTAGGGACTCCACGTGTTCGTCCTTAATTTGATGCCCATCATGTTGACGAAGTAAGGATTCTAAAAGAACTCGAACAGAAAATGGTAAACGATCTAATTTGCCCTTACCAGCTTCTTCTAAGTTTCTTAAACGGTAGTAGTTATACTTTTTACCGTTTAATTCGAACTGCTTCCTTGCGTTAAACGCATTGTTGTCAGTCATATATGTTACCCCTTTCATTTGCTCAGCCTCATTAAAATTAAGTTAATGAGGTATTACTTTTTTTAATCAAACACATATTTTAAATTAGTCGACCTTACATACTTATAATATAGGAATCTAAACAATAAAACAATTATAAATCCTTGAAAACTATATTCGAATTAGTTATGTAACCCTATAACATAAGCTTATATTAGTACTATAAGGAAAGTTATAATTTATCAGAATACAAGTTTAAATGTACTACCCTTCCCTTTATTATTGTACACCTCAAAATTTGCGTTATGCGCTTCTAAGATTTGTTTCGTAATTAATAATCCTAAGCCTGTACCAGTTTGTTTTGTAGTAAAAAAAGGTTCCCCTAGCTTATGTAGTATCTCCTCTGGAATACCAATTCCTTCATCAATAACCGATACAATAACATTATCTCCTACTTCCTCACTAGTTAATATTATTTCCCCACCTGTTTCCATCGCTTCGAGTGCATTCTTCACTAAATTAATCAACACTTGTTTGATTTGTGAACGGTCACATTCGATTGCTTGATTACAAGAACCTACCTTCATAATACTTATATTTTTTTGTTTTGCCTGAGGACTTAATAACATAATAACGTCATTGATCATGTCACTTATAATTTCTTCCGAACGATTATCTGTTAGTGGTTTTGAAATAAATAATAACTCAGAAGTTATCGATTCTATCTTTTCTATCTCTTCTATCATAATATTAAAGTATTCTTCTTTATGGTTAACTCCAGCTTGAAGTAATTGTAGAAAACCTTTTAATGATGTGAGTGGATTTCTAATTTCATGTGCTATGCCGGCAGCTAATTGACCTGCAACATTCATTTTTTCTGAACGAACCATCATATCTTCTAATTCCTTCTTTACGGTAAGATCTTTCAAATAAACTAATACATAAGTTTGATTATCAACATTTCTATAATATTCGAATTCGCAAGTGAGTGGAACATAATCTCCATCGTTATTAAGAACATTTAGATTGAAATCTCTCATAGTCTTCTTTGTTAACTCAGCTTTTCTTCTAGCGAATTCTACATCCTTTCCAGAAACCATTTCATCCCAATGTAATCCCACTAGTTTTGATGGAGAAAAACCTAAAATCCGTTCGATAGATTCTGTAATATATAATATTTCACCAACTGAATCTAATAAAACAAATATTCCATCACTCTTCTTATCTATCCAATTTATAATTTCGTCAGGCAAGTCTGTTGCATGCTGTATATTTTTAAGACTTTCAGGAGTTTTCGAGTTCCGTTCTGTTACATAGTTATCTTTTTTATTTTTCATAACTGTGCTCCTTCCAGAATTACCTTTTACATAATATGTATGATTATGACGATTGATATATGACACTTGTTATTAAGATTAATTGACATTATAATGAAATCAAAGACAATTTTATCCAATGATTATGTTTATGTTACTACAAAAACATTAAAAAATAAATTAATTATTATAATATTAAACAATATTCATAAGTTTTTTTAATTTAAGAACAGGATGCGTTATTATGATGTCTATTATATTAGTTATATGGGGATTTTTGCTGATTAGCCTTATGGCTATAGGTGGTTACTTTATGTTTCGTAAGTTTTTGAAACGTCTTCCAAAAGAAGATGGAAAGTCCATTATGGACTGGGAAGAACACTATTTAGAAGAGACTAGACATAAATGGAAAGATGAAGAAAAAGAATTCTTGGAAGAACTTGTTTCACCCGTACCCGAACTATTTCGAGATGTGGCAAGACAAAGAATTGCCAGTAAAATCGGTGAGCTATCTATTAATAAACAAGAAAATATCATTCAACGTTCAACCATAATCGAAGGATATATTATTGCTACACCAAAACGCGATCATAAATTTTTAAGAAAAAAATTAAAGGAGAAGAGTATTGATACAACTCCATATGAACCACTTTTCCAACAGTCAAAAGATAATTATGACTTCGATTGGAGAGAAAAATATCAAAAATAAAAAACAATGTGCCACTATCTTAAGCACATTGTTTTTTATTAAGCTGCAAATATTGATAGAGCATTGCAAGCCTCCAAGTTCCTATCATTCCAAGTGCTAATAAGAAGAACATTCCTGTTGTTTCTCCTACAGAAATCGTGCTTCCTATAATAATCTTAATAGTAATTCGAATCACTAATAACCCTATTAAAATAAAAGGAAAAACTTTAGACGGTTTCACATAAATATCGTTACCGATTATTTCAAGACGTGAGGTTTTAATTAAAAATATAGAAAATATCATTCCTACAACAAGTGCTTCTAACACCTGCAACCATGAAATATGAAATATTGGTAGAACAAACATTAACGCTCCTGTACTCATAAAAATTGGAGGTAAAATAATCTTCTTTATTGTCGCAGGTTTTTTTGACGCACGCATTCTTACGAAAACCATCGTAATTGCCATGAGAGCAAATACGACGGTACTTGCTATTGCCCAATACATGGTATCACTCTTCCCTAAGCTGAACTAAAATGTTTACTATGGTTATTCTACAATCTATTATACATGATATAGTATGATTAGAAACCCGAAAATCCAAATAATGAAGCTAAATAAGAGGTTAGCTTCGTCATCCAATCAAAGAATAATGCTATCCCCATAAAAATCATCACCCAGCCACCTATTTTTACTAATAACTGACTATGTTTTTTAAACCAAGTTAATTTTCCAATGAAAAAAGCGAGTACAAAGAAAGGAATAGAAAAACCTAATATGTAACTTATCATCATAACCATACCAATATCAGGTTGTGTAGCTGCTAGTGATAAGACTATTGCTAATATTGGTCCAGTACATGGTGTCCACCCTAAAGAAAAAGCCATCCCAATTAAAACAGAACCTATATAACCTGCCGGACGATTTTTAAATTGAATTTTTCGATCCTTCATTAAAAACTCAAAATTTAAGATACCAACAATTACAAGTCCAAAGAAAATAATAAGTATTGCTCCAACTTGTCTAATTGTTGACTGATAGGTCATTAAAAATTCAGAAATAAAAGTTGTTGTAAACCCAATCATAATAAAAATACTAGAAAATCCGATTAGAAAGCAAAGCGTGTGTAATATTGCTTTTTTATCCATTCGTTTATTGTCATCTGTAATTTCATTCATACTCATACCAGTAATGTATGAAAGAAACACTGGATAAAGCGGTAACACACAAGGCGATATAAATGATAGAAATCCCGCACTAAAGGCAAGAAAAATATTAATTTCTGACATAAGCTAACTGCCCCCTAACAAGTCATATTCTATTCTAACAGATGTATTACTAATTAAAAGAAGATAATATGACAATATATATACATTTTATTCATTTTTAAGTAAGAACATGCGATTCATTTTTCTAAAACAAAATAAAAAACCACTTATTATAAAGTGGCTTTCTGCGAGTCTAGATCACATAATACCAAATGAACTCTATGTAATCATTCACTTACATAGTAAGTGAATTTATTCTTTACCAGATTGGTTATTCATGGCACGCATCATTTGATTAATTTTCTTTTGTGATGGCTTTTGACCCATTTGCATCATTAACGTACGAAGCATTTGCTCATTAATAGGTGGATTCTTTTTAAGATAGCTCATCATATATTTTCTAGCAATAAAAAATCCTAGAGCAACACCTGCAACCAATGCTGCGATTGCAATTAATACTACCCATATAGTACTCATGTTACTGAATTTCCTCCTTCGTGTTGTCTCTAATACAGTATATTAGATTACAGTTAAGAATACAACGGTTTCGCAAAAAATACTATTTACTATAATATCCTAACTAAACTATTTCATAATACCTAATTAATGATATCTACTATCACTTTATATTGTTACTTTCAAATTTAAATCGATTTATTATTTTAGTTAATGAACTAGACAATTGTATGAGATCCATTCCTATACTAAGAGTACTACTCGTCTGCTCATTTTGTAATTTATTATTTGTAAGCATTTCTTCCGTACTTGCCAAAGTTTGTTGCGATAAAGCCACAAGCTGTTCTGAAGATTCTTTTTGTACAGGTAAGTAAGACTCTAAAGAATGAAGTTCACGTTGAATATCTACAATAGTTGTTATCGTATCAGTAATATCCGACATTAAATAATTCAATTCATTTTTGGATCCCGTAGCAATATTTAAATTATCTTTTGAATTCATTAGCATTTGCTTACATTCATCGGATGCATTCGTCGTTAACTCTTCCATATGAGCTATTGAATTAGTGATCTTATTAGCCGCTTCAGATGATTGTTCAGCTAATTTACCAATCTCATTGGCTACTACTGCAAAACCTCTACCTCTATCACCTGCATGTGCTGCCTCAATAGAAGCATTTAATGATAATAATTTTGTTTGTTCTGAAACTTTTTGGATTAACTGTACTAGTTCAGAAATATACAATGATTGATGAAATACCGCTTCTACAGTCTTTGTTAATTCATTTACATCTTTTTCATAGTCTTCAAAAGTAGATATTAACTTCTTTATACTTTTGTCTCCTTTATTTGCAGTACTATTCATTTTCTTAGAAGTATGAAGGATATTATTCATATTATTAAACAGCTCTTCAATTTTATCTTTCATCTCCACCGTAGTTTTCAAGTTATTTTCCGAACTGCTTGCTGTTTGTTTTGCTCCCTTGTTTACAATTGAAATGGAATTCGTTAGTTCTTTACTCGATTGTAATGTAAGTGTAGATGAACTTTTCAGCTGGTTTCCAGTTGCTTGTAATGAGGTCATACTTCTTTTCAATTCTTGAAGCATCTGCTGAATATATTTCATCATAATATCATAACTGCTATGTAAGGACTTAATTTCAGGAATCGTTGTATTAGGTGAAGAAATTATGAAATTCCCCTTTTTTACTTCCTTCATCGTTTCCTGTAAATCAATTAATGGAGTCGTTAATGATTTGATAAACTTTATTAATAAAATCAGAGAGATAAGAACACTGGCAATAATTATTAATACTAATATATTTCCCATATTTGTAATTGGAGCCATAAAAGAAGCATTACGAACTAACACAACATAACTTCCACTCACTTCCTCCATTGTTTGAAAAGAAATGGTAAATACTTCTCCATCAATATTTCTAGTAATCTGCCCATTTCCATTCTCTTCTATTTCAGTCACAAGTGAAGTAGGTATGGATGGTAGTTCACCTTCACTAACTGGAAAAGCAGTAACATCTCCATTACGAATATACAGATATTCTGAATCAATCCCATCTGACTCCAGCCTTTCCCTCTGCGTTCGTATATTTGAATTCAGTTGTTGCATAAAGTAATCGGGGTCACTTATGTATGTAAAGTGTAAATTTTCAGCAATATAACCCATTAGTTCCGTTTCACTTATCAATCGTTCTTCTATTGTATTTAAGGTAATATTTTTTGCTTGATAATAAGAGATAATTCCAACCATGGATACAGAAAGCACAGTTAAAATGATAAATAATATAAGTAATCGCAACCTAAATGAAGTCTTTTCTAAAATTCTTTTTAAATATGATAACATGCAGCTCATCTCTCTCCTTTTAATAGTTCTATAGTCCTGATACTTACGTATTGTACCAATATATTATTAATTTAATGTTAAAATTTGGTATATAAAACTATATAACTAAAATTGATGAGCATTTTGGAGTTACAGATGTTTCTTAATATCTATAATTGCTTGTAAATGCATTCCTTCGTGAAAAATCGTACGAATTAATACTTGTTCAATTGTATACATCTCCATTTCAATAGGAGGGTACTCTTTTGAGAGCTGGTGTCTATAACAATTTTCAATTTCTATAGGTTGTTGCTTTAGCAAATATTTTAATTCCTCAAAACTTGGGGTTTCAGAAGTAAAGTTATCGGGTGAAGTTCCAAATCCAAACCACTTCATTAAATTTTTTGTAATACTTGAATACTCTTTCGTTAATGTCTCTATCCACAAAAATTGGTCTAAATAGATATGTCCTAAATTCCAACGAATATTGTTTTTAAAATATTTGGGTATGATTTCTGATTCATACTCCGATACATCTTCAACAACTGATAGAACATCATTACGATACGTTTTTACTTGATTAAACAATACTTCATGCTCATTTTTCATAAGGATAACCTTCCTTCTCGTTATTAATAATAGATATTATTCTACATAATTTAGATTATCCCTTCTTTACCAGTACTAAAAAACGGAATTACAATCTAAATTTACTTAGATTGTAATTCCGTTCTTCAATTTTCACTAAATCAATTAAAAATATGAATACAATACCTGTTGTAGCTCATTTTTATTATCATGAGTCATTGGAGAAATCCATCCAAAATGCTTATTATCTTGTCCCTGTACAAAAAAGAATGGATGAATGTCTTCTAGTACAGGAAATAAAATCGATACAGCAGCTTCGAGATTGGAACAACGTAACGATAATCCCCCATTTTCTACATAAAGAAATAACACTTCTTGATCCCGTTTTATTTGAATTCGATTGCCTATTCGCTTCACATAAAGGTTCGGTGATGAAAACTGTTTTAAATGCATAGCAAATTTATACAAGTGAAACCTCTGAGTTATAAATGAAAACTGTTTACTCAAATAATTTCTTTCGGGGTCGTTCTCATATTCATTAAAAAATCGATGCAATAAATCACTCTTATGAAAATAGCTTTTTGCCACTGGTTCTTTAATCCAATAAATAGAGTATGCATTCATACCGTATTCCCCCTTCTATTAACTATTATAGAAAGGTAGACATTCAAATGTTGTCAAATTAGTTCGCAAATAACTTCTTCTTTTGTCGAATTCAACTAAAATCATAAAAAGAAAGACGAAACCTTAACGGAATCGTCTTTCTTCTAAACAGAAATATTATTTTAACAAGTCTTCCACATGTTTTACAACATTATCTACTGTAAATCCATATTCTTCAATAACTTTTTCACCTTTTGCAGAAGCACCAAAGCGATTAATACCGATTACTTTTCCATCAAGACCTACATAACGTTCCCATCCAAATGAAGTTGCCATTTCAATTCCTACTCTAGCTTTCACTTCTTTTGGTAGTACTTCATTCTTGTATGCATCTTCTTGAGCTTCAAAACGATCCCATGAAGGCATGCTAACGACTTGAACATCGATACCTTTTTCTTTTAATGTTTCTTGCGCACGTACTGCCAATTGAACTTCTGAACCAGTAGCTAGTAATAATGCATCTGGAGTTTCTTTCCCAGATTTACTAATTACATAAGCCCCTTTTTTCACACCTTCGTACGCATTTTCCTTCGTACCTTCTAGTGTTGGAAGATTTTGACGAGTAAGAACAAGCGCTGTTGGCTGATGTTCAGATTCAAGAGCTAATCTCCACGCAGCTTGTACTTCATTAGCATCCGCCGGACGAATAAGTGATAAGTTTGGAACTGCTCTTAATGATGCTAACTGTTCAATTGGTTCGTGAGTCGGACCATCTTCACCAACTGCAATTGAATCATGAGTAAATACAAAATTTACAGGCATATTCATAATTGCTGCTAGTCGAATAGCAGGGCGAAGATAATCACTAAATACGAAGAACGTTCCAGCAAACACTTGTAAACCGCCATGCAAGGCCATACCATTTAACGCCGCTCCCATAGCATGTTCACGTACACCAAACCATACATTACGACCAGAATAATCTTCTTTTGTAAAGTCGCCTTCTTCATTTATTGTTGTTTTGTTTGAACCAGCTAAATCTGCACTTCCGCCAAAGAAGTTAGGTATTGCTTTAGCTACTGCATTTAGTACTTCACCAGAAGATGCACGAGTTGCAATACTGCTACCAGGCTCATATACCGGAAGTTCCTCTTCCCATCCTTCTGGAAGTTGACCATTAATTGCTAGATCAAATTGTTCTCCTAATTCAGGATAAGATTCTTTATATTCTTCAACAAGCTTGTTCCAAGCAGCTTCCTTCTTCTCTCCATCGTTTACGATTTTTTCTTGGAAATCAGCATATACTTCATCTGGTACATGGAATGATTCATGATTCCACTTATAAAATTCTTTTGTTAATATTATTTCATCTTCTCCTAATGGAGCACCGTGTGAAGCAGCAGAAGCTGATTTATTTGGAGAACCGTATCCTATAATAGTCTTCACTTCAATAAGTGTTGGTTGTTTCGTATTACTTTGCGCTTGTTTAATCGCTTCACGAATTGCGTTTACATCGTTTCCATCTTCCACTCGTAATACTTGCCAACCATAAGCTTCAAAACGTTTTTCTGTTTCCTCAGAGAAAGAACGGTCTAAATCTCCATCTAGCGATATATCATTAGAATCATAAAGTGCGATTAATTTACCTAATCCTAAGTGACCTGCTAAAGAAGCTGCTTCATGAGAAATCCCTTCCATTAAATCGCCGTCACTCACAAGGGCATACGTGTAATGATCTACTACAGAATATCTGTCTTTATTAAACGTTGCACCTAAATGCGCTTCTGCCATAGCCATACCTACAGACATCGCAATACCTTGTCCTAATGGTCCTGTAGTTGCTTCTACACCATCGGTATGATGTACTTCCGGATGTCCTGGAGTTTTTGAATCCCACTGACGAAATTCTTTTAGATCTTTAATAGATACATCATACCCGGAAAGATGCAATAAGCTGTATAATAGCATTGATCCGTGTCCCGCAGATAATACAAAGCGATCACGGTTAAACCATTTTGAGTTTTTTGGATGATGATTCATAAAATCTGTCCATAATGTGTACGCCATTGGTGCCGCACCCATTGGTAATCCTGGGTGTCCTGAGTTTGCATTCTCAATAGCATCAATGGATAACGTACGAATCGTATTTATTGATAATTGTTCTACATTGCCTGACATTTTGTCTACCCCTTTCAAAATAAAGCCTTTACTTCTTCATTCTATATTGAATTTATCATGACAACAAGCATGACCAATAGAATTTAATGTTTTTTGTTTCGGTCTTGGTAATCACGAAGCTTCTGGGGAGTAACGTCATTACCTTTTGGATCAATAACTGTCATTGTACTTAATTGGTTCTTAAAAGAGCTACGTACATTCTTTAAATACTCTTCACGAAGCTTCTTTTGTTCTGCTTTTTCTTCTGTTGTTAATCCTTCTTCTTTAGATTTTTTAGACAGAAAATTAATTCTCTCTAATTTATCTTTAGATAACATGGTGTCAACCTCCCCACTATTAAAAATGACAAAAAGACAGGATTTCATATCCTGCCTCTTATCGTACTCTACCTCGAATCCAGATTCAAGTATTTTGATATTCTTGATATCTACGGTGTACAGTAGCTTTTGAAACGTTATAATCTAAACCATTGAGCACCTTTGTAATTTCATTAAATGTTAACCCATTCTGCCGCAATCGAACAATTTCTTCAATGGGCACTTCCGTTCGATCTCTACCAGGAGACTGATTAATTTGTTTTAAATTTTTTTCAGGTCGATATCCTTCACGTACTGCTCTTCGCATTCCTCTTCTTATTTTCATATTTTGAATTTTCCTCTGATATTCTTCTACAATTCCAACAATTTGTAATACCATCGAATCGGCTTCATTCAGTACCAATTCACCTTCATGAGCTACAGTATATATAGGGATATTTAGCTTAGCTAATTGATGAAAAAGTGCAATTTTTGTATTCCCTCTACCTAAACGAGTTTCATCTTGAATACATAAACAATCCGCTTCTTTACTTGAAAAATATTCGAGAAGTTGAAAGAGTCCTTCTCGTTCGATATCGTACCCGCTTGCCTGCTCTTCAATACAATCAATAACCGTAAAGTTTAGCTTGTTTGCTAATGATTGCAATTCCTCCCGTTGGCGTATAAGGGAAGACTCTTGTGTATGTTTATCCGTGCTGACTCGACAATATACTACTGCTTTCAATCCTAACTTCCTCCTGTTTAATTAACCGCTCGTTACCATAGAGAAATATAAAAAAGCGAGCGCTAAAGCAAATGCTATCACATAGAATGCATCGGTTCTAGTAATTTTCTTCAGCATAATTAAAAGCTCCTTTCATCCGTTTATCGAACAATTGTTCCTATTTGATTCAAAGTATATACCGAACATATGATCTTGTCAACAAAAATTAGAACGAGTGTTTGCTTATTTAATAGTAAAATGATAAACTATCATTAATAAAAACCTATGCTAGAGGTGAACGTTTGATGACGAAACTATCAAAAAGACAACAAATGATTTTTGACTTTATTAAAAGCGAAGTAAAGTTAAAAGGATATCCACCATCAGTTCGAGAAATTGCTGTAGCAGTTGGACTCGCTTCCAGCTCAACTGTTCACGGGCATTTAGAAAGGTTAGAAAACAAAGGATACATACGAAGAGATCCTACTAAGCCAAGAGCAATTGAAATTATTGATCCAGAAATGGAACAACAGCTTCCAAAAGACGAAGCACGTTATGCACCTGTAATTGGTAAAGTTACTGCAGGGATACCAATTACAGCGGTTGAAAATATCGAAGAATTTGTTCCAATTCCAAGTTCGAGTGCCGGTCCAGACGATAATGTATTTGTACTTATAATTGATGGTGAAAGTATGATTGAGGCAGGCATTTTAGATGGAGACATGGTAATTGTTAAACAACAAAACACAGCATTAAATGGAGAGATTGTTGTAGCAATGACTGAGGAAAATGAAGCAACAGTAAAACGATTTTTTAAAGAAGAAAAACGTATACGACTACAACCAGAAAACGCTACAATGGAACCTTTATTTTATGAGAATGTAACAGTTCTTGGAAAAGTGATAGGTCTATATCGAAATATTTTCTAATAAAAAGAGTTTGGCTTTCTATAGCTAAACTCTTTTTATATCGATAGAATTTATCCGTCTGCATAGTTTGTACATAAATCTAGAATTACACTAATATTATAATATTAAGAAATGAAAGGAGAGAAATGAAATGTCAGATAAATTCTATCAACGACGAAGTTTTTATATTCCAACTGCCCTTATAGCAATGGTTCTAGGGATATATTATCTAACTAAGTATGTAGATTTTTTAACATTACCTTTCTTATGTATAATCTTAATCATCGTTACTACGTTAGAAGTAATCGAAACTAAAAAAATTAAGTCAAAAGAAAATATTCTAAAATTAGGATCTGCCGGATTATTAATCGCTTTGGCTACATGGTACCAAATCACCGTATTCATTCTATGAATTTATTAAATAACTAATAATATAAGTAAGTTAGATTACTGTAATAACTATATAAAAACTATTTTTAATTACCGCAAGTTATTAATATCTCCCTCTAAAAATCAGAAACAATGGTAATAAAACACATTTAGCTCAGTAATTCTATTTTATAATTCCCATACTAAACGTCTAGTAAACTGGACTACCGGTATCAACATTCAAATTATTTTCAAAGAGATATTTTAATCTTATACAACTTCTCCTTATACTTAAAATTTATTGTGTAACAATGTGTTTAGTATAGAATATTCGACTTTTTATCTGCATATACTTAATTGTTTATTATATGGAAGGAGGAATAAGCATTGTTTTATCATTTTAAAGAATTGCAATTCGAGGCAAAACCAAGTAGGCCTGATCCCGTATTTGCTAGAAAATTACAAGAGGTACTTGGTGGACAGTATGGAGAAATTAGTGTAATGATGCAATATTTATTCCAGGGATTTAACAGTAGAGCAGAGCCTAAATATCGTGATTTGTTATTTGATATTGGAACAGAAGAAATTGGTCATGTAGAAATGTTAGCTACAATGATAGCTAGGTTATTAAACGATGCACCATTTGAGACGCAGCAGAATGCTTATGACACAGATCCTGCTCTAGCAGCTATATTAGGGGGTTCTAACCCACAACATGCGATTGTTAGTGGACTTGGAGCAATGCCAGCAGATAGCAATGGAAATCGATGGACTGCAAATTTCATCATTTCCAGCGGGAATTTATTAGCGGACTTTCGTGCTAACCTTACTGCGGAGTCACAAGGAAGATTACAAGTCACTCGCTTATATAATATGACCGATGATCCAGGTGTAAGAGATATGTTATCTTTTCTTATTGCAAGAGATACATATCATCAAAATCAGTGGTTTGCTGCGATAAGAGAGCTCGAAGAACGTGAGAATGATATCGTGGTTCCTTCAACTTTCCCTAGATCAAAAGAATTTCAAGAAGTATCATATACACTATTTAATTTCTCAGAAGGCGAAGAAAGTAAAAAAGGTAGGTGGGCACATGGCCCAAGTTTTGATGGAAGAGGAGAATATAAATATGTAAGTGAACCCGTTTTTTGGGGAAGTGCACCTAAATTACCACCAGCTCCTCCACTATATTACAATACACCCCCATCTAAAATGTAGAAAACCCCTACTTAAAATAAATTACATGTAATTAATAAACATCAAAGTTAATATTCACCAAACTTTGATGTTTATTAATACAATTTAGACTTACAAAAATAATTTCTCCCAAGTAACTTTTCCTGCTTTCCCATCAATGAGGATACTTTCCTTTTGTTGAAAAGATTTCACTGCATTATTTGTATTAGTACCAAAAATACCATCTAATCCTTTTGGATTCTCTCCCTTAATATAAAGCATCGCTTGAAGTATCCAGGTAATATTTCCTTTAGCGCCACTTGCTATTGTAACTGTAGCGGCTTTTGTTTTTTGCCCCCATATACCATCAACATTTAGTTTTGCATTGAATTGTTTATTTAATTCTATTTGATATCCTTTGATTGCTGCTTTAATTGTTAACGGACCTGATATACCGTCTATGGATAAACCTGTTTCATATTTAGTATTTAACCCAGACTGAATATCCTGAATAATATGCTTGTTATCCCGATAGTTTTGTAAATATTTCGTAGGATCTAAACAGTTATTCGTCCTATCTGAGGTCCAGCCATATGGAGGTTGAGTCTCAGCTTTTTTACGCACTTCATAGTGCAAATGAGAACCAGTTGTCTTTCCTGTATCCCCTTGTTCTCCTATTACTTGCCCTTTCTTTACATATTGACCACGCTGTACGGATACACTATCCAAATGAGCATATAATTGCCCTCGGTTATTTTTATCCTGAAGAAGTACTACATTTCCAAAACCGCCTAAACCAGTTCCAGTTCTACCCATACCAGCAAAAATAACTTCCCCATCTGTAAATGCTTGAATACTTGCTTTATGATACTTAACTAAGTCTATCCCTGTATGAAAAGTGAATCCGATTCCTGTCCACACATCTCTTCTATAACCAAACTTAGATGTTACTCTATAATCTCGAAATGGCATATAATATAACTCTCCTCCCTTTTCTACCATTTATATGAAAAAAGTGACTTGCCCGACAGGACTAGCCACCTAAATAAATTGTCTATTTTTTCCTCTTTTGTTAACATGATTTATCCGGTAAAGACATCTCCAGCCTATATTACCTTTAGAATTTCTTCAATTCTTCCTGCTAACATCAATATATAATAACAATTTTCCTCTTTCACTTAAATCAGCAGTAAACCCCATGGATAACCCCACTGTGCCAAATGCAGAAGAACGCTTTTAGCAAACACAAGCTTCATTTTCAACTCGTGCCTTTGATGTATTGCTTTTCTTTCAAATATTGAATAATCATTTGAACGGATTCTTCCAGCGTCTGATTTTCCGTATCTACTATAATTTCTGGATGAAGTGGTTCTTCATATGGAGCATCAATTCCAGTGAAATTGTTAATTTCACCCAAACGAACTTTTTTGTATAACCCTTTCGGATCCCTAACTTCACATATATCTAGACTACACTTCACGTAAATCTCAATGAATTCACCTTGTGCAAGAGTTGCTCTTACACGATCCCTGTCTTCCCGGTAAGGAGAGATAAATGCTGTCAAAGTAATCAATCCCGCATCAACCATCAATTTGGAAACCTCTCCTATACGACGAATATTTTCTGTCCGGTCTTCCGGACTGAAGCCAAGATTCTTATTTAACCCATGCCGGACATTATCCCCATCAAGACGATAGGTGTGTGTCCCAATTGAAAACAATTCACTCTCCAATGCCGAAGATAAGGTAGATTTACCTGATCCCGATAATCCAGTAAACCACAATACAGCACTTTTATGATTGTTCAAATTTTCTCTGTCTGCTTTCTTTACACTGGATTGATGCCATACGATATTAGTAGATTTATTCATGGTTTCCCTCCTAATACCACCAGTAAATGACAATGCTAACAGTCAAAACCATCACTATCAGACTGAGTGGTGTCCCTATTTTTAGATAGTCTATAAATCTATAGCCTCCAGGGCCATATACAATCATATTTGTTTGATAGCCGATTGGCGTAATAAAACTAGCTGAAGCTGCAATAGCAATTACTACTGCAAATCCCATTGGTTCAGCATGAAGGCTCCTTGCCATTTCCATCCCAACAGGGAACATCAAGACTGCTGCAGCACTATTCGTAATTATCTCTGTGAAAATATTTGTCAAAATATAAATCAATAGTAAGAGCAAAATCAGACCTGCTGATTTTCCCAACATCAACATGCCTTCCGCAATATACTCAGCCAAACCTGTTTTCGACATGGCCAATCCGATGCCAAATGAACTTGCAATCAATAGTAATACGTCAAAATGGATATATTTCTTTGCTTCCTCTGGAGTTATTACCTTGAACAGCAGCAACAGAACAACTGCCATGGTCATAGCTTTAAACATGGATAGCGCACCTAATGTCACGAGTGCTATCAATCCAAAAAACAGAAGGAGAGTAAACCACCCTTTTATAGGGTCTATTCTTAATGTCTCCGTAGTACCTGGAGAAGTTAAGATATAAAAGTCTTTGGAATGCTTATACTTCTCAACAAAATCCTTGTCAGCTAATAGTAGCAACGTATCTCCTGGTTTTAGGACAATGTCTCCTATTTTACTTTCAATTCGTTCATTTTCTCGATGAGCGGCTATCACACCTGCATCAAATCTTGAACGGAACTCTAATTGTTTAATCGTTTTTGATTGCAGCGATGACTGATGCGCTATAACTACTTCCACAATCTCAGTATTACCATTTTTCAGTTCACTAAGTTCCAGATTTGTACCTGTTCGTAATGTTAATCCTTTTATCATTTGCACATCTCTAAGAGTCTCAATTAGTCCGGTAAAGATTAATCGATCACCTGACTGGATGATTGTTGTCGGCCTTACAGGGGAAATTCGTTCATTTTCTCTGATGATTTCGATTAGGTACAAACCTTTTAAATCCCTTAATCCAGCAGATTTAATACTTTGATTGGCAAATGAAAAAGATTGATCCACAATTAATTCTGCCAAGTATTCTCTAGGATCATCATCAATTTGTTGCTGAAGACCTTTATTCTCCGGAAGAAACCTGTAGCCTATCGTAAAAATATATATAAGACCAACTATAGTTATCGGTATACCTACGATTGCTAGTTGAAATAAAGTAAAACCGCCATAACCATAATCGATTAGCATTCCGTGAACTACTAGATTGGTAGATGTTCCAAGGACTGTTATAGTTCCCCCTAGTATTGTTACGTAAGAAAGGGGGATCAAGAACTTCGAAGGTGCAATCCCCTTTTCTTCACACCAGCCTTTTACTATCGGCATAAAAGTGACGACGATTGGTGTATTATTCAGGAATCCTGAAAGAAGTGAAACAGGAATGAAAAAACGCACAACAGAACCGATCATTTTATCGCTTCCAGCCATCCATGATTTCATAAGGTCTTCAAGAATTCCACTTTTCCTTACTGCTCCTGCCATAACAAAAAGGAGACCAACAGTAATCATCCCTTCATTGGAAAATCCGCTCAAAGCTTCAGACGGATTAAGAATACCCGTTATCAGGAATATAGTAAGGACCGTAAAAACAACAATCGATGGACTTGCCATTTCAAAAAGCAAGGCTCCCAGCATGGCAATAACCATCAGGAGTACGAATATCATTTCTGCTGACACGGGAAACACCCTTTAATTTGTATTGTTCTTGCTCAATCCTTTCATAAGTACGGATGCAACTTCTGGTCTGGAAAATTCCTTAGGTAGCTGCTCTCCATTGCGAAGCTTCTCACGGACCTTGGTACCACTCAAATGGATATGGAATTCTTTTCCATGCGGACACGTTTTTTCAGTGCCCATATTCTCGCATTTGGCACAATAAAAAGCATGTTCAAATTTAAATATCTGGATACCTAGTTCTTCTTCATAATGGGAAATCAATTCCTGTGCTTCATACGTTCCATAGTAATCTCCTACACCAGCATGATCTCTACCGACAATAAAGTGCGTACATCCATAGTTCTTTCTAACAATCGCATGAAGAATTGCTTCCTTAGGTCCGGCATATCGCATAGCGGCTGGATAAATGACAAGTCTTGCACGGTTTTTTGGATAATAATTTTTTAGAATAACCTGATAGCTTTCCATACGTATTTCCGCAGAAATGTCATCTGATTTTGTTTCACCCACCAATGGATTCAACAACAATCCATCAACAGATTCTAAAGCACTTTTCTGAATATATTCATGGGCGCGATGAACTGGGTTACGTGTTTGGAAACCAACAATTGTTTTCCACCCTAAGTCAGCAAACATTTCCCTTGTTTCTTTCGGATCATAATAAAACTTTTCGAAATTACTATGACTCGGACGATTCAACATGAAAATCGGCCCAGCAAGGTACACATCTCCTTTTTCGTAAAGTTTTTTAACGCCAGGATGAGCAGTGTCTGTCGTACCATAAACGAGATTTGCTTCTTTTTCCTTGTCATAGGTATACTTTTCTTCCAACTCAAGCACACCATATAAAATATCGTCCTCTCCAAACAAAGCTATCGTCGTACCAATATCATAGGAGGTTGCTTTCTCTTTATTTACGGCCAATGTAATAGGAATGCTCCAGACTGTTCCGTCTTTCAAGTGTACATGTTCGATGACACTTCGATAATCCTCCTCTCCCATAAATCCAGTTAACGGGCTGAAACCACCATTGGCAATGAGCTCCAAATCTGATAAGCTCCATGCGTCTAGTTTTAATGTGGGCAATGATTTTGATTTATGTAGATACGATTCCTTTTTCTCACTGGTTATTACCCTATTGATGAGCTTGCCACCATGAGGCAGGATGTTTACCCGTTCTTTCTTTTTTACAGATTTCATATTCAAAACCTCCATCAAGTTATTGATTTGGATTTGCCGATAGATAATCCCTAAGTTCGATTATCATGGCGCCCATCTTTTGATTTGCGGGCTGAACCACACGCCCGATACCATATTGATTCAATTGATTGGCGGTCACTTTACCAACGGCTACAGCAGTTACATGATTATTAAATGCTTCTGCTAATAATTCTGTATCAATAGCCGTTCGGAATAAATTCTTGACCTGGGTTTTACTCGTGAAAATTACGGCATCTAGATTTTGCTCAACTATATTTAACTCCAATTTGTCTATGGTTTCTTTATCTGGATTTCTGTAACGATATGGCTTTGACATATATACATTACAGCCGATACTTTCTAGTTTTTCTTTCAATACCAAATCGTCCTCAGTATATGTCTGAAGAAAAACTTTATTGCTCTCTCTTCCTATTAACGGCGTCAAGGAATTTAGCAGATTTTCCATTGTTCCATCTTTTGAAACAACTTTTGCATTCAAGGAATGCTTTTTAAGCCATTTCTCAGTTTTACTTCCACGTATTGCCAACGGTATACTACTTAGCTTTCTGATAAATTCGGGGAAACGATTGACACGCCATGAAGCTTCTTCCAATGTTGAAGCTCCTATTCCGGTAGTAAGCACAACGAAATCAAAAGCGTTGGCAATTAATTCCTCCACATCTCGTTCACTCGTTTCATCATTTAAAACCTGTTCTCCTTGAATGGAAAACACAACAGGTGTGCCATTAATCTTTTTAACAAGTGTTGAGATTTCATTCGATCTTCGGCTCGCTGCAATGCCAATTCTTTTAGAATCATTATCCATCATTCTGATTCACTCTTTCGATCATTTTTCCATTTTTATTCAACGACTCAATAAAACTTCTCTGTCTCTCTCTGTCTAAAAATTCTTCTGACAAAATCTCTTTTAACAACAACTTCTGTTGGTATCTATCTAAAAATGATTCCTTAATAAGCTGACGGCACACAGATAAAAAATCGACATAATCTCCGTAGTCTTCATTATATAAACATTCAAGCTCTTTTTTCATTTTGACAGCAAATTGCGGACTCGCTCCGTTCGTTGATACACTGATAGAGAGATCTCCTCGTCTAAAAAAAGATGGAAATGCGACATTTCCCTTTTCTACATCTGCGGCAGCGTTGATTAGTGATTCTTCTGGTGCCCAGTTGATTACATTGTAATTAACAATTGGATCATTCGTTGCGACAATAATAAGAAAGGCACCTTTAAGATCCGTGGATTCTATATACTTTTCTTTCCAAAGCAATTGTCCTTTTGTCCACAGATATACAATATCTTCCACTGCTTTCGGACTAATTACTGTTACTACAGCATCATTTTTCAAAAGTGTTTTTGCTCTTCGTAGGGCTACTTTGCCTCCTCCAACTATCACCACATGCCTGTCATATAAATCAATCATCATTGGAGTGAAAGCCATCATCTAACCTCCCTTGTAGAGTTATAAATTTTGTTTGAGTGAATTGCTTCCTGAACCCGGTCTTTCAATGCTTCGACCATAATCGGATGTTTAGATAACTCACTACACAGAATGAAATCCTTACCCTGCTTTTCCATCACGTTGATTTCTCTTTCCATCGACTGAAGCAGTACTCCTGTAAACCATAGATAAGGAACGACAAAAACACGTGAGTAATTTTCCTCCAATGAGGACCTTAATCCATGTTCAAAGGAAGGACTGCAAGCAGCCAAATAACATACATCGACATGGAGGTTCATTTTCAGCTGTAAATTCGATGCAATTTGCTCAATATCTTTTTGTGTTTGGGGACTACGGCTACCTCGGCCTACAAGCAGGATTTTTGATCCTTCATCTGGCTGGATATTAGTTTCTTCAATTCGTTCTACCAAAACATTCGTCAAGCGATTTTGTACGCCAAGTGGCTCCCCATAGATGAATTGTATGAGTGGATATTTATTTTTAAGTTGTTTGATTTCTTCTGGAATATCCTGATAGTAATGCCCCGCTCGCAACAGGAGAACAGGTACAATAGCAATCTTCGTAGCTCCTTGTTTGATCAAATTATCTACCCCTTGCCCGACGTCTGGTTTGGAAATCTCTAGAAAACAAATTTCCTGCAATGGGATATCAATCTGTTTTTTCACTTCGTTGATAAAAGCAATTGCACCTGCTGTTGCTTCGGGTATACGACTGCCATGACTGACATAAAGTACTCCTTGCACAACTGCACCTCCCAACTAACCAATCACCACTTCTGGATTGAAATCATGTTCAGTGGTTTCCTCTTCAAACCATTGAATCTGTTCCCTTAGCCGCACTACATCTCCAATAATTATCATGGAAGGATTTTTTAAGCTGTCTGCAGCATGAACGATATTTTCCAACGTCCCTGTCACGGTTTGCTGCATTACTGTCGTTCCCCAATGGATCACTGCAATCGGAGTTGTAGAATGACGGCCATAGCGTATTAAACGTTCACAAATCTCAGGCAAGCTTTTTACTCCCATGTAAATACAAAGGGTATCCGAACTCTTCGCGAGATGTTCCCAATATTTTTCATGATCCTCACCAGTTTTACTAACACCCGAAACAAAAGATACGGAGGAACTGTAATCCCGATGCGTTAAAGGTATTCCTGCATAGGTAGGTGCTGCGGAACCAGAAGTTATTCCAGGAACGATTTCAAAAATGAATCCATTTTCTTTTAGAATCATCGCCTCCTCTCCACCTCTTCCAAAAATAAACGGATCGCCGCCTTTCAGTCTTGTAACAATTTTATCCTCTTTCGCATATCTGCAGAGTAATTTGTTTATATTGTCCTGTGAAAGTGAATGGTGTTCCGGACTTTTACCGCAATAAATCAATTCGGCTTTTTCCGAAGCATAGCCTAATAACTCCTCATTCACTAATCGATCATATAAAATAATGTCAGATTGCTGAATCGCTTTTAAGCCTTTAAGCGTAATCAGTTCCGGATCACCAGGACCGGCTCCCACCAAATAAACCTTTCCCATTCTTTCACTTCCCTTCCCGAATCGTTATCAACTACGTCCGTGCTTCCTTACTTGCATGAAAATCCAAACCGGATTTAACTTCTTCCACATACCCCGCACGAATCACAAAATCACCAAAGTGCTCATCTTTCTGTTTGTCTTTAGCAAAGTCTAAAAATATAGGACGCAAGGTTTCCAAAATCTCCTCTTCGCCGATATTTTCCTTGTAAAGCTTGTTGAGTCGACTTCCATTAAAGCTACCACCAAGATACATATTGTATTTTCCAGGAGCTTTGCCAATAAAGGCGATTTCTGCCAATGCAGGACGTGAGCAACCATTCGGACAACCTGACATGCGGATGACTATTTCTTCTTCTTTAAGACCTGACTCGTCAAGTATGACCTCGATTTTGTCCAAAAGTTCCGGCAAATATCTTTCCGATTCCGCCATGGCAAGCCCGCATGTTGGGAAGGCAACACATGCCATTGAATTTCTTCTGAGCCCGGAATAAGTCTTTCCCTCAGTAAGTTTGAATTTTTCTACCAGATCATTGACTTGTTTCTTGTTGCTACTGGATACATTTGCAATTATCAGGTTCTGATTCGGAGTCAGACGGAAATCACCTTTATGGACCTTTGCAATTTCTCGCAAACCTGTCATTAGTGGATAGTTCTCAAAATCCTTTATCCGACCATTCTGAATGAATAAGGTTAGATGCCAATAGTCTTTTCCTTTTATCCATCCATAACTATCACCATTAGCTTCAAATTCATAGAATCGTTTATCTTCCAAATCCCAGCCTAACCTTTCATTCAATTCTTCTACAAACCAGTTAATTCCTCTGGCATCTATCGTATACTTGAAACGGGCATTCTTTCTGTTCGAACGGTTACCGAAATCCCTTTGAATCGTTACTACTTTTTCAGCTACCTCTGTAACTTTCTCAGGCAGACAAAAACCAATTACCCGAGATATTTGTGGGTAGGTATTTGTATCACCATGTGTCATTCCCATTCCACCGCCAACAGCAATATTAAAACCTAACAATTTTCCTTCCTCCACGATTGCTATAAATCCCAAATCTTGAGAATAGATGTCGATATCATTCGATGGAGGAACCGCAATACCAATCTTGAATTTCCTTGGAAGGTAAGTAGATCCATAGATCGGTTCATTTTCCTCACGGCTGTCTACAATCTTTTTGTCATCTAGCCAGATCTCATGATAAGCATTTGTCTCCGGCAGCAAGTGATCACTGATTTTTTTCGACCATTCATATACCTCAGCATGTACATCAGACTGTTCGGGATTAACATTGCACATGACATTCCTATTAATATCCCCGCAGGCTGCAATTGTGGTCATCAAAGCCTGGTTCATTCCCTGCATAGTCTTTTTCAGATCCCATTTCAAAATACCGTGTAGTTGAAATGTCTGTCTGGTTGTTAATCTCATCGATCCGTTAGCATATTTATGAGCTAAGTCATCCATCACCAGCCATTGTTCCGGCGTCGTAACACCTCCTGGAGTGCGGACTCGAATCATAAATTGGTAAGCAGGCTCTAGTTTTTTCCGACGTCTTTCATCTCGTAAATCCCTATCATCCTGTTGATAACTTCCGTGAAACTTTAATAGTTTATTATCATCATCAGAAATCGCTCCAGTAATTCGGTCTTCCAATCCTTCTGCAATTGTACCCCGCAAAAAGTTACTTCTTTCCTTTATGTCCTCCACTTCATCCAATGGATCATTATCTTTTGAAATATTAGACTTCGTCACTCTTTCAGCCCCTTTTTCGTATGCTTATTTCAATAAACGTCGCGTTGATACCGTTTCTGTTTTCGCATATCAGTCAAATACGCTTCCGCTTCCTCAATACTGAAGCAGCCCTCCTTCTGAATAATTGTTGAAAGTGTTTGGTGTACATCATGTGCCATATGCTTTTCGTCACCGCATACATAGATATTTGCTCCATCTTGCAACCATTGATAGAGTTCCTTGCTATGCTCCAACATTCGATGTTGCACGTAAACCTTATCAGCACTGTCTCGTGAGAAGGCCACATCCATCTTGGTCAGTACTCCGTGTTTCAGCCAGTTTTGCCATTCCACCTGATAGAGAAAGTCAGTGGCAAAATGCTGATCTCCATAGAACAGCCAGGTTCTGCCTTTAACTCCTGTTTCTTCACGCTCTTCCAGAAAGGATCTGTAAGGCGCGACTCCTGTACCAGGTCCAATCATAATTACAGGTGTGTCAACATCATTAGGAAACTTAAAGTTTGGATTGTGGTGGATGTAAATCGGCAATAGATCTCCAGGCTTTACCCTTTCCGCACACTGGCCAGAACAAACACCAGCCTGTTCCTGCCTTTGACCTGTATAAATGGCTTTTGCGACAGTGATATGTACTTCATCCGGATTCGCCTTAAAACTGCTGGAAATAGAATACAGTCTTGCCGGCATTTTTCTGAGAATTTGAATAAATTCTTCTGGTGTCATATCTACTGGCGGGTAATCCGTAATCAAATCGATGACATCCCTCCCTTGTATATAGGCTTTCTGTTCTTCAACTTTTTCCGGAGCCATAAGTTCTTTTAAGTTATCATTATTAAAAAACTGTGCGGCTTTATCCAATAATGGTTTTGTGATTCTTGATATCTCAAAATTGGACAACAATGCTTCTCGTAACGATCGTCTTTCCCCATGCTTATTGATCGAAACACTTTCTTCAGGTTCGAAATTCAAACTAGTGATAAGCTGTTCCACCATTTCAGGATTATTTTTAGGATAAATACCAAGACTATCACCTAGCTCAAATTCAAGGTTTGCATCCTCAATAGATAACTCCATATGGTAGGTCTCTTTATTCGATCCTTCACCATTAAGATTCAAATTTTCCAATACTTCCGCATGGTATGGATTGGTTCTTGAATAAACGGGGCTTTCCGTAACAATACCAGCGGATTGCACGTTCAGAACTGTGTCATGGGTGGGTTTTGCTTTAGACAGTTCATGAAGAATGCCGTCCACCCATTCAGCTGTGGGTTCATCAAAATCCACATCACAATCAACTCTCGGATAGAGCCTATCCCCTCCCAGCTCTTCCAAACGCTTATCAAATTCTTTTCCAGTCTGGCAAAAGAATTCATACGACTGGTCGCCAAGGGAGAGAACAGAAAACCTAACATCTTTCAGCTTTGGCGCCTTTCTGCCATGTAGAAATTCATGGAAAGATATTGCATTTTCAGGAGGTTCTCCTTCACCATGTGTTGCTGTAATGATGAAGAGATCTTGCACTTTCTTGAGGTCTTTTGGTTTAAAGTCATCCATAGAAGAAATAGTGACTTTAAATTCTCTTGATTCTATTTTTTTGCCCAAGTCCTTTGCAATGGTCTGACCATTGCCAGTCTCCGACCCGTAAAGTATGGTTACATCCCTTAATTTTGTTTCTTTGACTGACTTAAGTAATTCTTCATGGTCTGAAATCAAATTGATTGGTTGGGCCTCGGTATTACTATCAGCTAACTGTGTAGCTGACAGATAACCACTTAACCAAATACGCTGACTTTCCGTTAACGTCGGTAATAGCTTATTAAGATAATCAGATTGTTCTTTATTAAACGGACTGTTTGTTTCCTGTAGCAGCAAAATATTTCACCTCACATTATAGATACATCAAGTAAATACTACTTTTATAAGTTTGCGGACCAATTTACTAGGAATTAATTAAACAATCAATCCCTCTAGATACAATAGAGGGTTTTTAGTAATTAATCAGAGGTATGAAGACCACATTCCGTCTTTTGAATGCCCGCCCATCTTCCAGCACGTGAATGATCGGAATCACTCACTTGTGAAGTACAAGGAATGCATCCAATACTTGGGTAGCCATTATCATGCAATTCATTGTAAGGCAAGTCGTTGTCTTTAATATAGTCCCATATCTCATCCCACGTCCAATGAATCAAGGGACAGACTTTAATTGATTTAAATCGTTCATCTTTGTTGACAAAATCTGTCTTGCTTCTTGATACCGACTGTTCTCTCCGAAGTCCAGAAATCCAAGCAGGTGCACCACTTAATGCATCTTCCAACGGCTTAATTTTTCGAATATAACAGCATTGGTCAGGCTGACGTTTCCATAAGGCTGAACCATACTCTGCCGCCTGCTCATCCAAGGATAAATCGGGCTTTTTGATATGAATGTTCAGTGCTGGGTATTTAACTTCCATATCTCTTATCAAGTCATATGTTTCCTGAAAATGAAGATCAGTATCTAGAAAAACAATATCAGCATTCTTTTGTGTCTTCGATATAAGATCAATCAGAACAATTCCTTCTGCCCCAAAGCTACAAGCATATACGATATTAGTTCCGTACTCTTTATAGGCCCATTGCAGAATTTTCGAAGCACCCTTTGTCTCATCATCAGGAACCCAGTCTTTATAAGGGTCTTTAACAAAATTACTATAGGTAACTGAATAGCCACCCATTTAACATCCCTCCCAGACGTTATAATACATTCAGCTTATTCCCGTTTTCTTAGTATTTTTTAGAGAAAATTATTCATAGTAATACAATATGAATTGTAAGCATTTTACCGCTAAAAACCAACGAAGTCAACAGTAAATTTAAAAAAGTTTGATAATTAGCACTAAATAACTGTATAGACTACGTTACCCACATTTCAAAAATGCTATTTATGGATATTAATTAACAAACGTTCCTTTTTCCAATATTAATGGTTACAGACTGGATAGGTGTTAGCCAAGTTGTTATATCGAGTTGGATAATAATAATTCATTTCTATTACTAAACTGTTATAAACTTGTTAAATTGTATAGTAGACGAACTATATTTTAATGAGAATGATGAAAAAAGCCACTCTTAATCTTCGAGTGACTCACCAAAATTATATTTAAGTATAATATCTTCTGCGTATCCTCTGTCAATCTCTTTTTCTTTCCAAGACAATCATAAGTTATATGCATCATTGTTCTTACTTCACCTACCATTACTCCGTCTTTTGGTTCTAATTCTCTTCTACATGTACCGCACCAATAATAACCTAGTAAAGTAGCCACAAGCACCTCAAACTCTAGAAATACTAGATGAAAGAACCAATGGTTGGATTAAAGTAGATACTTAGTTGGGTGAAAAATGGATTGCTCCTAATGGAGTAGAAGTTGAACTCAGCTTTGCAACTAGAATATACAATGAAGCAGATCTTTTAAAAAGTACTTCTGCTTTTATAGAACAACAGACTATAACAGTATATGAACAAAAAGACAATGGTTGGTGGAGAGTTGATACATGGCTAGGAGAAAGATGGATTGCACCTAACGGTATCAAAGAAAATTTAAGTAAGACTGTAAAAATTTATAACGAACCTAATTTCACAAAATCAACCGGAGCCTCTATTAAGCCGCAAGAAATCACTGTAATCGCAAAAAGAGAGAGTGGTTGGTGGTTAGTAAAAACTTGGTTAGGGAATAAGTGGATAGCACCTTACAGACAAAATCTAACTTTAGATAAACAATATAAATTATATGACGAGCCCTCTTTCAATTCTAAATGACCGGCATCTATTGGAGCTCAAACTGTAAAGTTTTTTAATGTAACGTCTGATGGATGGTATCAAATTGAAACATGGCTTGGCAAAAAATGGATTAGTCTAAAAGACAATCAGTCAAAATTTATAGTACCGGTAAACGGTGGTTATACCGTAACCAGTACTTATGGACCTAGGGGAAGTGGTTTTCATTATGGGATTGACCTTGCAGCTAGAGGAAATGGTGGCCAAATAGTTTCATCAGCTTCTGGAAAAGTCACAAGAGCTGATTATAGCTCCAGTTATGGATACGTGGTTTATGTAGAACATAATATTATTAATAAAAAATACACTACTGTTTATGCACATATGAGAAGTAATTTACAAGTACGCGTCGGACAAACTGTCCCACAAGGGCAGTTATTAGGTTACATGGGCAATACAGGTAATTCTACCGGACAACACTTACATTTTGAAATACATGAAGGCTCTTGGCAATCACGTAATGGAATTGATCCAGAACTATTTATAAACTTTTAGATTAAAGAAGCCACTCTAAGTGGGTGGCCTTTTTTATTTTTTGTATGAAATAAAAATCCCCCAGATAGGGGACTTAATTTTGAGTCGCATAGTCATCCTTAATAGTAAGTGAGAGTACAAATCCTGATAAGTTAGAAATAAATGCTGTTCCATATAATATAACAGAATATACGTTATTAAATTTAATACCTATATATATTGCGAAAATACCCAGCAAAAGATAGCTTACTACGTAATAAAATCTAAACTTTTTCCTCTTTGATAAAATGGCAATAATTATAATTGTCAAAAGCATTATAGATAAAGTAATTAACTCCATTGAATCACTCCTTTATAGTGCAATAATAACTGGACCTTAGTGATTGTACAATGTATATTGAACACTCTTAACCTGCTTTTTACACTATTTTAAAATAAAGAAATAAAAATTCCCTTAGCTGTTTTTTGAGGGCTAATGTATCATAAATCAAATTTAAAGGTCTTTTGTAAAATCTCTCACCATTTAATTCACCCTGTATTTATATCAGGTTATATTTTAACTTTAAAATAGTATCAGTTCTATTTAAAAAGACACCTCATTATGAGATGCCTTAATAAATTATTCTTTATTTAATTTCGTAATCTTGACTTCCTATTTCATCACCCATGATTCCTTGAGTAGCAACCAATGTTACTGGTGTTTCTAAATCATCTAGTTCATAAGCTATAGAATTTTCTACTGTACCGTTCTCTTTAATAGTTGCTAACTGTGTGTCAGAATGAGCTTGATCAGGTAACATACCGACGCCTAATTCATTTACTGCATTAGGATCATTGTCTTGTATAGCAGTAAACATTGCCATCCAAGCAGTGGTAGGATCTAGCTCTTTGTCAGAAAGATTGGTTACTTCATACCAGATAGCGAACACTGGTTTCTCTCCATATTCATTTCCTGGTTCGCCTACATCTATTACTTTAGTATCTTTGATTTGGATTTTTAAATCTTCAATTTTAGCTTCATTGTCTTTAAAATATACTTCGGTATTTTCTTCCCCCGCTTCTTCTTTGTCGTTGGTAGAACTTTCTTCTGTAGTCTCATTACTTGTATCACTTGCTTCTGCTGTAGCATCTTCACTATCACTAGAATCACCGCAAGCAGCTAAGATAAGTAACAATCCGGCAATTAAAGTAAACAAATATTTTTTCATGTATAAAACCTCCTTGTATGTTAATTCTTTTATCGGTTAGTTATAAACAAAGTTTAATAGTTTTTTTCAAAAAATACATATCAATATAAATTAAAAAAACATCTCCCTTTGAGAACTTTTGAGATGTCTATTCCCGAATATTCTTTGAATACTTAATCAATGACCACGATTATATAATAAACTCACTTATATACAATTTAAACTATTTATGGTAATAGTTCTAAATGGCAAAAAAGTATGGGCATTAAATAATCCCTTGCTTTTTTACTATCTCCATCCTAAAACTTCCACAGCGGCTTGGAAGATTGCATTTCTCCACCTCATACTCTGTCTTTTACTTCATCTGACAGAGCGTTATACTCAGTCCTTTCCATTACTTTGACTACTTTTGTTGTCATTGCGTTTTCGTTGTGATGTCTTAATGTCATCATTAACTCCGAAGTTATCGTTGATAAGCAGGTATTCAGTGCATCTGGATCTGACTTCGACAATTGCTCTCTTATTATTTCTTCTCCTTTTCAGATAGCATTTATATCCACCAATAAACATAGTACAAATGAATTTAGATACTTTTGATAAGGAAATTCTTTTATTTAATTGTCTACTTTTGGTCATAAAGCTTTAAAAAATTATCTGTTTCTTTCTTTGTTTCGCTTACTTCATACTCAGAGGCCCTTAAAAAACTTACGCAGGTTTGCCTTATTATATTTTTCACCTAATAACGCTTCATTCAATCTTTCTTCCGGTAAAAACATAAGTATTCTATATATCAATTATTTTTGTGCCATGAAACTTTCTCCTGTTTATCTTGTATTTCACTTGCACATATTATCGAAGAATATAGCTAGCGGTATGGAAGCAGATCCTAAAAGTAAATATGCAGCTGTAATTTGATTTTTTGTTCTTTTCTCTTTGAAGATGCCTCTATTAAAATCAAAGCTGAAGCTAATAGAAGAGAAGCAATTATCTCCACATTATTCACCTACCTTATATCAATTATATCCAACTTCCAGCTATACAGCCTGAAACAGTGACCGCATTAAATACTAATACACCAGCTGCACATGCAAGACCACAAACAGATGATATAAGAGAAGTTGCTACACCTGTAATGCCCATACATGTTAGAAAGGCATTCCAATCCACTCCAGCAGGTTGAATAGCTCCCTCTTGATTTTTTTGGTAATTTTCAGCGGTGGTGAATTCCTCATTTGTAACTCCGTGTTCTTGAACTTCACCATTAAGTAATAGTTCAACTTAAATGTGTTTTTTCAGATTTTCAAACATAAAGCTCTGAATAATGTAAGATTTCCCCATTACTTTCAAAATAAACTGAGATGTTACTAATTTCATTTTAGTTTTTCCCATCAGAGGTGGGTACAGTTAAGGTTTTGATATCAGAGTCTTTTTATATGTGAAAGCTTATAACGTATAAACTAATTTCCTAATACTTAATTATCTCATACATAGTTTTTTTAGTAATATAGTATTTTTCATGTAATAGATAAGTAATATACAAATAACCCCCTGCCTCTGGTAATTTACCAAAAGCAGGATTTTTATTTTAATTTATCTTACCCGTAATCTCTGACCAGGCCGAATAATATCACCAGTCAATCCATTAAGGCTTCTGATTGCGCTAACCGTTGTATTATACTGCTGTGCAATTCCCCAAAGCGTTTCACCGGATTGAACTGTATGATAAACAGCCCCGACACTGCTAACAATTAAAACTTGCCCCGGATAAATAGTGTCGTCAGTTAATCCGTTTAAGTCTTTTAATTGTTGCACAGTCATATTGTGGGCTTGGGCAATGCTCCAAAGAGTATCTCCTGATTGTACCGTATAGGTGCTACCTCCACCAGATTTTCTTCTTAACCCTAACGCTTGTGCAATACCATTGGCATGACCTAGCGCAATACGATTAAGATAAGCATCTGATTTCAACTTATTTGCATCAGCTACTGTGTCAATGAATCCATTCTCTGTTAATACAGCAGGCATATTTGATTCACGTAATACATGGAAGTTAGCACGCTTTTTACCCCGATTTCTAAAATCCACTTGTCTCATAATTTCTGCATGAACTCTATCACGGTAAGTCACTGTGTTATTGGAAACACTGCCATTGTAAATATAATCCTCGTAACCAGTTCCACCACCAGCATTAATATGAATACTCACAAAGTAATCAGCGCCCCAACTATTCGCATCATTTGTACGTTGTGCAAGACTCCGAGTCGTGTCGCTTGTCCTACTCATACGAATGCTATGCCCTTCATAATCACGATTAAGAATGTCTCTAGTTTTAAGTGCAATTGTTAAATTAACATTCTTTTCTTGCAGTCCGTTTCCTACTGCACCCGGGTCTGTTCCACCATGTCCTGGATCTAAATAAATTTTACTCATTATAAATTCCTCCTTAATATTTTGTATTAAAAAAGTGGCTTGCCCGTTTGGACTAGCCACCTATTTAATAAGGCTATTTCGTTGTAATACTTCTTTTTGACTCTTACCTCTAGCAGTTACATAGTTATTTTTGAACCATGCCCATGTAGCAGCTACAGCAGTAATAATCATTGCTATTACTTCTCCCCATAGTTGTTCTGTCCCAGTATAGGGTTTAATCCAAATATCACCAAGAACTGGTTAACCAATGCAATAACTAATACTATGGTGCGTGTTAGTGTCGCTTTATCCATGCTTTTCACCTTCTTCAAGTCTTAAAATTTAGCAAAAAATAAAGCAATAGCTCCGCTGATAATTCCTGTTATCACTGCGGTAACAATTGTTTTGTAATCATCCGTCTTGTCCAATTTAACCCCCCTAACAATCCAACACCAAAACTTACAATATAAATAACCCAGTGCAGCTGCCTCCACACGGGATAGGGGAGTCGTAGCTCCCCCTATTTTATTTAATTAATATTTCGATTTGACAATCTTCACATACAAATCTCGGTACCCTCTCTTTATGAAGTCTATTGGCAATTCCCACAATTTCATTATTGACAAAAGTGAAACCGTATTCATTTCCAGATACATACTCTTCTAGAGCTTACGAAAGAGGAATAGAATTTCAACCTTTGCCTAAATAAAGATTCAAAATGGCATATAACAAAAAGTCATATTTAATTAGACGAGGGGAAATTCTAAGTAGTTTTTAATACTGCACTTGCGGCACAAGAACTAATAGGAAAGAAGTTACTAGTAGAATGCTAAGAGGAAAAGGTATCCCTGCTCCGGAAAATGTTGAATTTATAAATAAAGAATTTAATAGAGCGTGGGATGGGCAAAATCTATTTTACTTGTTGTCATTAAACCATATGATGGCATGAAAGGTAGAGATGTATACGTCAAATTAAGTGATTACAATGAATTTGTTCATTGTTTCAATCAAGTTGGTTGCAAACACAAAGAAGTTTTATCCGTCACCATCATTCTATTCGATCTATCCAGTAATCTTCCTGTAGAAAAGATGGTAATTTCATGCCAAAATCAAGTTTGTTTAATGCCTTTACTTGCATATTAAAGTGAGCAAAATTGAAACCTTTACCTATACATTCCCTACGACACACTCATGCAGTTTTACAATTAGAAGCTGGGGCAGATATGAAATATATTCAAGAAAGACTGGGGCATGGTAGCATTCAAATAACGTCTGATGTATATTCCTACATTTCAAGTAAACTAGAAACAAAAAATACCTCCCAATTTGAAAAATACATGGAAGGTATTTTAAAATAAATTTTTTCGTGGGTGTTTCGGGGTGCCAATATAAATCATAAAAGCACACCCACCAAACCACTACCTTAAAAACTCTATTCTATCAAGCTTAATAGTTTGATAGATATTGTTCACGTTCCCAAGGGTGTACAGTTGTACGGAACATATCCCATTCAATTTCTTTCGCTTCAATAAAGTGCTCGAATAAGTGTTCACCAAGAGAAGCTACTAATACTTCATCTTGTTTCAAGTTATCCATTGCATCTTTCAATGTTGCTGGAAGGTCTTGAACACCGTTAGCTTCGCGTTCAGCTTTATCCATAACATAGATGTTACGGTCTACAGATTCTGGAGCTTCTAAACCTTGTTCAATACCATCTAATCCTGATGCAAGTAGTACTGCTAGAGCCATGTACGGGTTAGCAGATGGATCTACACTACGTACTTCAACACGTGTACTTAATCCACGAGAACTTGGAATACGTATTAAAGGACTACGGTTAGAACCAGACCAAGCAACATAACAAGGTGCTTCATATCCAGGTACTAGACGTTTATACGAATTTACAGTTGGGTTAGTTACTGCTGTAAAGTTAGTCGCGTGCTTAATAATACCAGCGATAAATTGATATGCAGTCTTGCTTAATTCTAGCTCACCGCTAGTGTCATAGAATGCATTCTCTTTCCCGTTAAACAAGGACATATTCACATGCATACCAGATCCATTTACACCGAATAATGGTTTCGGCATGAATGTAGCATGTAAGTTATGCTTTCTAGCAATTGTTTTAACTACTAGTTTGAAAGTTTGAATATCGTCTGCATGTTTTACTGCATCCGAGTATTTAAAGTCAATTTCATGCTGCCCTGGAGCAACTTCGTGATGAGAAGCTTCAATTTCAAAGCCCATTTCTTCTAATTCTAACACAATATCACGACGGCAATTTTCACCTAAATCTGTTGGTGCAAGGTCGAAATAACCACCGTGGTCATTCAATTCAAGAGTTGGTTCGCCTTTTTCATCTAATTTAAATAAGAAGAACTCTGGTTCCGTTCCAATGTTGAATGCATCAAATCCTAACTCTTCCATTTTCTTTAGATTGCGCTTCAAGTTATAGCGTGGGCAACCTTCAAATGGAGTACCATCCGGATTATATATATCACAAATGAATCGTGCTACTTTACCTTTTTCAGAAGTCCATGGAAATACTACAAAAGTATCTAAATCTGGGTATAATAACATATCAGATTCTTCAATACGTACAAAACCTTCAATACTAGAACCATCAAACGTCATTTTATTATCTAAAGCTTTATCTAATTGACTATAAGGAATTTCCACGTTTTTAATTGTTCCTAGCATATCTGTAAATTGTAATCGGATAAACTTAACATTTTCCTCTTGTATTTGCTTAATAACTTCTTCTTTCGTAAATGACTTACCCATTCGTTCTCCTCCTATAATTTAATTTGATTTTTATGATCAGAAAAAATCCCACTACGTTCTTTGTATGTAGTAATCATTTTTCTAACTTACTACTGATATTGGCTCGTAAAGAAACGAGCAAGTTCCCCTTGTCGAATACTAGTTTTCCCCATTCTTCCAGCTTCGTTCAACTCATTTCTTAAAATAGTTCGAAGTTCCCTGTCAGATATGTTGGAGTCATTTTTTTTAGATGTCTCAACAACTTTTTGTCCTTCAGCCAATAATAGCTTTATCCCAGCCATATTTAAGCCTTTATCAAGTAAATCCTTGATTTCTAGTAAACGGTCAACATCATTGAATGAAAACAAACGCTGGTTACCTTTGGTACGTTCTGGTGCTATCAATTCATTTTCTTCATAGTATCGTATTTGTCTTGCAGTTAACTCTGTAAGTTTGATAACAATACCAATGGAAAACAAGGGCATGGAACGCCGATCTTTATCATTCAAAAGATGACCCCCTTTTCATTTATAATGCTATTATATTCAACGTTAGCTTATATGTCAAACAAATGTTAGCATTTCTAACATGAAATTATCTATCCATTTAAATTTTCCCTAATTTTACGAAACTAAACCCTTATCTTTTAATGTTTTTATTGCTTCTAATAACGCAATTTTAACATGAGTATAGGTTAGACCACCTTGTACATAAGCTGTATAAGGAGCTCTAATTGGCCCGTCAGCAGAAAGTTCTATGCTTGAACCTTGTATAAATGTACCAGCAGCCATGATGACTTGATCTTCATAACCCGGCATATCACTTGGATATGGTTTTACATAGGAATTAATCGGAGAATTTTCCTGTATAGATTGACAGAAAGCGATCATCTGATCTGCTTCATCAAATGTAACTGTTTGGATTAGATCTGTCCTTTTATCTAAATACGACGGTGATGTCTGAAATCCTGCTAACTCTAAAAATCTAGCAGTTAAAATTGCTCCTTTCAACGCTTCTCCAACAATATGAGGAGCCAAGAAAAATCCCTGATACATCTCTTGCAACATCCCTAATGACGCTCCCGTTTCTTTACCAAGTCCTGGGGCAGTTAAACGATTAGCGCATAGGTGGATTAATTCCTTATTTCCAGCAATATACCCCCCAGCACGAACCAGACCACCTCCTGGATTTTTAATGAGCGACCCTGCCATTAAATCTGCTCCTATATGAAGTGGTTCATTCGTTTCCGTAAATTCCCCATAACAATTATCGACAAATACAGTAACAGACGGGTCTATTTCCTTTACAAATTGAATCATTTCACCAATCTGATCTATAGTAAAAGATGGACGCTGATCATATCCTTTCGATCGTTGAATGGCAATTACTTTTGTATTGCTTGTCCAGCTGTCTTTCACTTGCTTGTAATTCACAGTCCCATCAGGAAGTAAAGAAATTTCACGATATCCTATATTAAAGTCATATAAAGATCCTTCTTGTTTTCCTGGCTTTCCTATTACTTCTTCCATTGTGTCGTATGGCTTACCAGTAATATAAACCAGTTCATCCCCTGGTCGAAGCACACCGAATAAAGCTGTCGTAATAGCATGAGTGCCGGAAACTAATTGAGGGCGAACGAGCGCGTCTTCACCACCAAAAACTTCCGCATATACTGCCTCCAAAGAATCTCTGCCAATATCATCGTATCCATACCCCGTCGTTCCTTGGAGATGGGTATCACTGATGCGATGATGACGAAATGCATTAAGCACACGCTTTTGGTTGATTTCTACATTTTTTTGTATATCTTTATGCTGTAATGTACAATCTTGTTCTGCTTGTTCCATAAGTAACTCCATCATGATGACTATTTCTCCTCTACCAAACGATTCAAAGGATGGTTATATCGAACAAATCCTTGTACAACATATTGTTCCTTTTCCTCATTAAATTCTCTATGTGTTATCAGTGTCTCTGTTTTTAGTCGATAAAGTAAATCTCCTTCTTCCGGATGTACATGCGTAGTGTAAAAACCCCATTCTTCTTTTAAAATAGATTCTATCTGTAACATCATATGATAAAGATCATTTTCATCATAAGCGCTAATTAATACGTTCGGAAATTGATTAGCAATAAAATCTTCCCCATGTACTAAATCTTTTTTATTATAAACCGTAAGTATCGGAATATGATTTGCATTAAGTTCTTCTAATAATTTTTGCACTGTCTTTTGCTGCTGGTTCAAATCAGAATCAGACGCATCAACCACATGCAATAAGAAGTCTGCCTCAGCAACTTCTTCTAATGTAGATTTAAATGCTGCAATTAACGCTGTGGGTAAATCTTGAATAAATCCAACCGTATCTGTTATTAAACAAATCATATCCGACGGTAACTTTACTCTTCTTGTTAACGGATCTAGTGTAGCGAATAATTGATCTTCTTCTAATGAACTACTTTTGGTTAATCGGTTGAAAAGTGTTGATTTTCCAGCATTGGTATATCCAACAATTGCGATTTGAAATACGTCATTTTCTTTCCTACGTTTCCTATATTGACTACGCTGTTTAACCACTAACTGAAGGCGACGTTTTATATCATAAATCCTTCGTTCAATGTGGCGTCGATCTGTCTCTAATTTGGTTTCACCAGGCCCCCTCGTACCAATACCTGCTCCAAGCCGAGATAATTGTGTGCCCTGTCCATGCAAGCGAGGAAGCAAATACTCCAACTGCGCTAGTTCTACTTGGAGTTTCCCTTCCTTGGTTTGCGCACGCATTGCAAATATATCAAGAATCAGCTGGCTACGATCAAGCACTCGAACACCAAATACATCTGATAAGTTTCGAATTTGACCCGCAGATAATTCATTATTGGCAACAACGATATCTATCTCTTTAGTTTCTATAATTTCATGAATTTCATGTAGCTTCCCTTCCCCCATATATGTAGCAGGGTGAATACGGTCGCGCTTTTGAGTGATTATTTCTTCGACCGTACCACCAGCTGTTTTACATAACGAGACAAGTTCATGTAAAGAAGATTGAAATCGGTGATCTTCTTGTTTTGTTTGATTTACGGCAATTACTAATACTTTCTCTTGCGTCATGTATGAACCTCTTTCTTGTGTTTTTCACTATTATTAGTATACCCTTATTCTATATCTAACAACATATCTTCTCCAGTCAATAACATTAAGTCGTTTGAACTATAATTATCCTCGGATAATAAACGGACCGCATGAAGGCGTATCGCACGTTCAATCACATTTCGAACGTAACGAGCATTTGAAAAATTCGCACTACAGGCGCGAACTTTTCTCGCTAAATGATTTCTCAGCTTCCATTCTGCTTCTCTAGAAAATTTATATTCTCGTTCATCTACCATACGCTTTGCAATTTCCATTAATTCTTCCACACCATAATCATCAAATTCTAGTATAAATGGAAATCGTGATTCCAATCCAGGATTAAACGTTAGAAATCGTTCCATCTCATATGGATATCCAGCTAAAATAAGCACTAAATCTTGATGTTGATCCTCCATATGTTTGACAAGCGTATCAATTGCTTCTTTACCGAAATCTTTTTCTCCTCCACGGGAAAGCGAATACGCTTCATCAATAAATAAGACACCTCCCATAGCACGCTGAATAATCGCTCGTGTTTTTTGTGCTGTCTGCCCAATATATTCTCCTACTAAATCTGCACGTTCCGCTTCAATAAAATGACCTTTGGATAGAATGTTCATTTCATGATAAATCTTTGCAAGCTTACGAGCTACCGTTGTCTTTCCCGTGCCAGGATTTCCTTTAAACAACATATGAAGCACTTGCTTTGAATCCTTTAACCCTGATTCTTTTCGTTTCTCATTAATGAGTATACTCGCATATATTTCTTTAATCGATGTTTTTAAATCCTTTAACCCAACAAAAGAGGAAAATTCTCTGTCGACTAATTGTAAAGGACTATTCGTCCGTTTCGCTACTGCAGTACGTGATTCTGCTTTTGGCTGCTCCATCACCTTTTGGTCTTGCAAGATGATATTTATTCTTCCGTTTTTATATCCTTGAACTTGTGCCAATCAACCATCACCCCTTACTCCTTAACAGTATACGCAAACGCCCTAAAGGGGTGACAAATGCCTAGAAATTCTTATGTATTTTGTGTCTAAATGATAAATTTATTTATATTAGCATATCATTAATCCACTTTAGAAATTTATTTTCAAATATAACCAATCCCTGTTAACTATGAAGAAAACTTCTGAAATTATTGTTCAGGAGAATATCTAAATTGACATACGATTACAGCAGTATTTTCATTTTTACTTATGCTCTTAATTAGATACATTGTATCTTTTCTATATA
This sequence comes from Oceanobacillus kimchii X50, assembly GCF_000340475.1. Taxonomy (NCBI): domain Bacteria; kingdom Bacillati; phylum Bacillota; class Bacilli; order Caryophanales; family Bacillaceae; genus Oceanobacillus; species Oceanobacillus kimchii. The sequence continues at coordinate 1,662,061 of NZ_CM001792.1, read as the reverse complement.
GGCATGATTTTAAAAAAAGATTCGTTAATTAAGCAAGAAATATCAAACTTATTTTTATTTTTGTCCTTCTCCATATCATCAGTAACTTTTTAGAAATTGGCCTTATATTCAGTTATCGATTTTGTAAAGATTCATCTCCATTAAAATTCCGTTCTAACCTTTTATAACTATCATTAAGAAAGGATTACATATGATAAAAATAGTCCCTCTCAACTTTACAAACTCGAACGTTGTAATGTTTATACCACTCTTTTTCCCCTCTCTCTTGAGCTACTTTATGAGATGAATTTTCTTTCCAATTATCAATGTCCTCTAGTGATTCCCAATATGAAATAGTAATACCTATCTTATTATCCCTAACACTTTCAATACCTAGAAATCCTTTTTGCTTCGAAGCTAACTGTTCCATTGCTTGTGCCATTTTTCCATATCCATTATCACTTCCTGTCCTTAGTGAAGTAAATATCACTGCATAATACGGTATTTGTTGTTTTATTTTCGCATTCATCAATTAAACCTCCAAATAGAAATTAAATTATAAATCATTATTTTCCCTTCCCTTCAAATGAATATTCTTACATCAGCACCTACTATTTGTCATGCATTTTCATATCCACAGCGAATCACACTGTGGGCTTAAAATTAATACAAGAGAATCTTGCTACCATTACTGAATGACAAACTGAAAATATCATTTTACGCATCTTTATATATAGAATGTAATTTAAGCAACAAAATTTTTATCTTATTAACCGAACTATTCTTCATCATAAAACTCTTCTTTTCAACTATACATTGCTTAAATATTTTCTTTTATTACGGTTTACAGTTCACACTTTAAGCCTTTTTACTCCTTACCTAATTTCTATTAAAAATAATTGCTCCTTAATAAATAGTTACTATAGAATTATTCACTTAGACAAATAAAATCTTCTCGTTTCTTTATCAAATTTTTCTATGGCATATCTTAGTGTAATCCTAGACATAGTGGATACGTGTTTGTTCAAAAAACGTTTTAAAGCTTGTTCATTCTGTTTACCTGCTTCTCGAATCCAACTACCTATAGCTTTTTGAATGAGTTCCTCAGGGTCATCAAGCAGTATTTCAGCGATACGGAAAGTATGATCAATTTCACCTTTTTTTAAAAATGCATGTGTGCTAACGATTGCCGTTCTACGTTCCCACATATTGTTTGAACGAGCTAAATCATATAATATGTTTTTTGGTTTATCTATTAAATATATGCCAATTACAGAAGGTGCCGATCGGTCTACAAGATCCCAATTATTGATACGATCATGTCTACGAAGATAGAGATCGAACAAGCTTTTTCTTTGACTTTCAGTAATCTGCTTTTTTTTAGCCTGGTAATCCATGATACTAACAGCGCCCATTCTCACTTCATAATAGGAGCTATCTAGCAACTTTTCGACCTCAGTCAAAGGCGTTTCCATAAATCGCTTTGCAATCTGAAAAACTGTACGCATATGTAACCCCATACATAATGTGCTAGAATCAGAATTCTTTATGAATCGTTTCATTTTTTCTACATCTTCCTCATTTCGATGCTTTTCTAATTCTATTATAAATTCTTTAGCATTTGTATCCTTCAATGTTTTCACCTCTAATTAAATGTATTCCTTAAAATTATAATGCAAATATAAATCGAAAATTTCTTTCATATTGCTCTAGTTTTATTGGTAATTCAAACTTTATATGCTAATTAAAAAATACATAATTAACATCTAAAGTATTTTCTTTCTAAATTTCCTCAGATACTTCGAACAATCTATCCTCATAGTTCGCTTTGTGAACATAACCCTTGCAGTACCGACTTATTACCTGTAGTTTAACACAACAGGTAAGTCCTTTTTATTGTATCACTATACATATAAGAATTTTTTAAATATTGACTAAAATTAATGAGTTCAATTATAATTATTTCAAGTTACCTATTACAATAAAGTGGTGAGAAAATGAGGAATGGTTCTAAAAAAGTACACTACACAGAAACTGCAAAAATAGAACTTTTGCATAAACAAAGAAGACAACGTTTACATTTTATGACCACAATAATCTTTCTTTGTTTATTTATATCTCTCCCATTGATCATTTCATTCCTAGATATAAATACTGTAGCTCTTTGGATATACCTTTTATGTTTCTTTCCACTTACTTGGTTAATTGGTTGGCTTTATTGGAGACGAATGAGCAGATAAATAGTAAAGCTAAAATCGATATCCAAAAGAGGAGCTTTTTAATGAATTTCACTTATTTCATTTTCTTCTTAGCTATTGTTGCAGGCACATTAATTATGACGCATTGGGCAGCGGAACGAAGTAAAACTACAGAGCAATTTTATATTGCTAGTGGTAGTTTAACAGGTTTTCAAAATGGACTTGCTATTGCAGGAGATTATATTAGTTCCGCTTCCTTTTTAGGGATAATTGGTTTAATCGCTTATTACGGCTTTGATGGATTTTTATATGCGACTGGATTCCTTGTTTCCTATATTATTCTACTACTATTAATTGCTGAACCCGTACATAGCTTGGGTACATATTCTGTTGGTGATGTAGTATCTTCAAGATTTTCAGGAAGAAATATGCGCTTGTTTGTGGCAGCTACAGGAATTATTATCTCCATCTTATATCTAATTCCACAATTAGTAGCTTCTGGATTATTAATCCGTTTGTTATTAGGAGTAGATTATATTTCATCGGTTTGGATTATAGGTATTCTCATGACCATTTACGTTGTTTTTGGGGGTATGGTTGCAACCTCATGGGTGCAAATTATAAAAACAGTGCTTCTCATGTCTGGAACATTGATGTTATTGTTTATTTTATTATCATGGATTAAATGGGATATTCCATTTTTAATAAATCAAGCTCCCGTTAATAGTCCACTTGGAGAGGATTTTTTCTCACCTGGTAATTTACTACATAATAATATTGAAATGTTTTCTCTTATGCTAACGTTAATTTTAGGCACTTCTGGTCTCCCTCATATTTTAATACGCTTTCTAACCGTAAGAAATACTAAGCATGCTCGTCTCTCAGCAATTTCAGCGACTTGGCTAATTGGCTGTTTTTACTTAATGACCTTGATTTTAGGACTAGGTGCAATTAGTCTTGTTAGCTGGGACGCATTAACACAATCGGATTCAACAGGCAATTTAACCGTATTTTTACTAGCTGATGTTTTAGGCGGAGATTTTCTTGTTGCATTTGTTATGGCAATTGCATTTGCAACAATTATTGCTGTTGTTACCGGACTTATATTTGCAGCTACTTCTTCTTTCGCATATGATATTTACGTCCATTATTTAAATAAGAAAGATACCAGTGAGAAGAAAAAATTACTCGTTGCTAGAACAACAGCGATTATCATCGGAGTTATTTCTATTGGATTTTCCATTGGTTTAGAAAATACAAATGTTGCTTATTTAGTATCTTTGACATTTTCACTTGCTGCCTCTACTATATTTCCTTTACTAATTTTCACTTTTTATTGGAAGCGCTTCACTAAAATTGGAGCTTATATTGGATTATTCTCCGGTTTGATTATATCCGCAGCTTTATTTCTCCTCGGTCCAGAGGGCATGAAATTAATTAGCCTCAATAACCCTGGAATAGTTGCAATACCAATAGGATTTTTAGGTTGTATTATTGGAACTTTTCTAGATCCAAATGGTGATCGTGGAAATTATCAAGATATGTTGATGAAGATTCACACGGGGATTGGAGTGAAGAATTCTTGATAGAACTAACGATTGTTTTATTTCAACGTATCGGTTTGTTATTATTGATGGCATTTATCTTAACGAGAATACCATTATTTCGTTCGTTGTTAGATAAAGATATTACTTTAAAAACTGTCATCCTTCATTCGCTTATATTCGGCTTAATTAGTATTATCGGTGCACACGCTGGAGTCGTTATGATTGGTAATGAGTTAATCATGCAAGCTTGGATCATGAATGTTGCAGTAGATGAAGTGTTAATTGGATTTAGTGTCGTTGTAGTTATGATTGCAGGATTACTTGGAGGACCATTTGTCGGATTAGGCTCAGGAATGGTAGCTGGATTGTATATCATTTTCTTAGGTGGCGGAGGATGGATAGCAAATAGTTTGATTAACCCTTTAGCTGGTTTATTAACAGGATGGGCTGGTCAATTCTTTTCAGATGATAGAGTAATGTCGCCCAATAAAGCATTATTTATTGGAATATTTCCTCCTGTTTTGCATATGGGATTATTACTCATTATGTTGCCTGATCAACAAATTGGAGTACAAATTGTAAATACGATCGGTATTCCGCTAGTAGTTACGAATTCTATTGCATTGGCTATTTTTACAATGATGATACGATTAGCATTAAATGAAACAGAAAAAGAAGCAGCTTTAGAAACAAATCGTGCATTAACAATTGCAGAAAAAGCACTCCCTTTGTTAAGTGAAGAACCTGGTACAATGAATGCTAATAAGATGGCTAAGTTATTATTTAATGAGTTAGATATTGCAGCTATATCGATTACAAACCGAACAACAGTATTAAGCCATGTCGGATTAGGAGATGACCACCATCGACCTGAAGAACCATTAAAGATGCGACTTTCTCGTAAAGCAGTAAAAGAAGGAAAAATTCAGATTGCTTATCATCAAAGTGATATCCAATGTGGTGTAGACAATTGTAAGTTGAAAACTGCCATTATGGTACCTATTTATCGATCAGGAGAAGTAATTGGTTTAATCAATCTCTACTACCGACATTCTCAACAGATAACAGCAGTCGAAATAACATTAGCAAAAGGTTTAGGAACAATTATTTCCAATCAAATTAGCGGGCTTGAAGCAGAGAAAGTGAAGAAATTATTAAAAGAAGCTGAAATGCGTAATCTACAAGCTCAAATTAATCCACACTTCTTGTTCAATACGTTTCATTTAATTCACAGCCTATTACGTGTGGATACAGAAAAAGCAAGACATATTCTCGTACAGTTAAGTCAGTTTATGAGAGCAAATTTAAAAATTGCAAGCGTATCTCTTGTTCCACTTCATAAAGAGCTGGAACATCTACAAGCATATTTAGAAATTGTTCAAGCACGTTTTCCAGATCAAATTACTACCTCTATTCATGTCGATGATCATTTATTAAATATCGAAATTCCACCAGCAACACTACAACCTCTTGTTGAAAATAGCATTCAACATGGTTTGTCTCTGGCTACAACCAAAGGGATACTTACGATCAATATAAGTAAGATAGAAAATAATGTCTTGATAGAATTATTGGATAATGGGCAAGGATTTGAAGAAAGCTTACTTCCATTATTAGGTAAGGAACCTTTACATCAACAAAATAAAGGGAATGGAATTGCATTGTATAATATTAATCAACGTTTAATAAGTTTATTAGGTGACGAAAGTGAACTTCAAATACAAAATATAGATAATGGAAGCATGGTTCAATTTATAATACCAAATCGTGATTGTAAGAAGGTCGAACAATTTCATATGAACACGTATTAAAACCAAGGAGGTGTATATAGTTGAAGATTCATGTAATGATAGCAGAGGATGAAAGATTAGCAAGAGAAGAGCTTACATATCTCTTGCAACAAGAAAATGATATTATATTATGTCCTAGTGCAGAAAATGGAGATCAATTACTTAAATTGTATCGAGAATACAATCCGAATGTTATTTTTCTTGATATTCATATGCCTGGGATAAATGGCATAGAAATTGCAAAAAAATTACGGAATGAGTATGAAAATCGAGATATAATTATTATTTTTACTACAGCATATGAATCCTATGGTGTACAAGCTTTTGAGATACAAGCAACTGATTATCTATTAAAACCATTTGATGAAGAAAGGTTAAAGATCGCTATGAATCGAATTAGAAAGGCACTCCCTAATAAAGAAGTACGAAAGCCGAAAATCGATAAATTAGTCGTAAATCTTGATGAAAAAATGATTGTTATTGACCCCAATCAAATTGGCTTTGCTGCTCGCGAAGGACGAACATTAAAAATACACTTTTTATCGAATGAAGTTATTGAAACAAAAATGAACCTGAAAGAGCTAGAAGAAAAGCTATCTGGCTTTCCTTTCTATCGCCCACATCGAAGTTATTTAGTAAATATGGACTGCATAAAAGAAATTACACCATGGTTTAATGGCGCTTATAATTTAGTAATCAAAGATCAAGACGAATCAACAATACCAGTTAGCAGAACTGCTGCTAAAGGTTTATTTGATGCACTACAAGGTGTAAATCAATAATACATTTTAAAACGCTATACTACAACTTAACCCTCATATCCTACATTTTAGGTTTAAATTTAAAATAAATAGAAGTATTTACAATATACTGAATTCATAGCTGAATGTTCAGTATATTTTTTATTGAAATTATGTAAGCGTTTTCTGTTTTGGGAGGAGGAGGTTTCTTAAGCTTACTTTTTCTTTCATTTTTTAAGGAGGGGTTAATATTGGAGAATAAACAAAATTACCAAACATTAGATGATAATCAACAAAAATACTGGAAGAAAAATTTAAAATTGATAACGATTCTGCTTGCTATTTGGGCTATTGTTGGCTTTGGTGGCGGAGTCTTATTCGCGGGTCCTTTAAGTAATGTACCTTTCTTTGGGGTATCACTCTCCTTTTGGATTTCTCAGCAAGGAGCCATTTTAGTTTTTATATTATTAATTTTGGTATATGCCATTCGAATGGATCGATTAGACAAAGAATACTTAGATTCAATAAAAAATGAGAGACAATCACACGAATAAATAAAGGGGGGTTTTTAATTTGAGTGTAGAAGCAATTACTATTGCGTTAGTACTGTTTACATTTCTTGTATATACTGCGATCGGATGGTGGTCCCGTGTACGTGATACGTCAAGCTTTTATGTAGCTGGTCAAAATGTTCCAACTGTAGCAAATGGTGCAGCCATTGCGGCGGACTGGATGTCAGCTGCATCATTTATATCAATGGCTGGACTAGTAGCATTTTTAGGATATGATGGAACGATTTATTTGATGGGATGGACTGGGGGCTACGTATTATTAGCGTTACTATTAGCCCCATATTTACGTAAGTTCGGTAAATTTACCGTTCCTGACTTTATTGGAGATCGTTTTTATTCTAACAGCGCACGTGCAGTTGCTGCGATTGCTACAATTTTTATATCTTTGACTTATATATCTGGTCAAATGCGCGGAGTTGGTATTGTATTTAGTCGTTATTTACAAGTCGACATTATTGTAGGTGTTCTAATTGGAATGGCAATCGTTGGGTTCTTCTCTTTATTAGGAGGAATGAAGGGGGTTACTTGGACACAAGCAGTACAATACTTTGTTATTATCATCGCTTTTCTTATTCCTGCTATCGCAATATCTTTCCAATTAACCGGGAATCCGATCCCACAAATCTCGTTAATCGGAAGTGACATTGTAGAAAGACTAGGTCAAATCCAGATTGATTTAGGTATGAATGAGTATATGGAGCCTTTTACCAACTTATCTTTACTCAATGTATTTATGATTACATTAGCTTTAATGGCTGGAACTGCTGGACTTCCTCACGTTATTGTACGATTCTATACAGTTAAAAGCGTACGATCTGCAAGATGGTCTGCGGTTTGGGCAATTGTATTCATTGCTTTACTTTATTTAACTGCTCCTGCTGTTGGTGCTTTTGCAAAGTATAACTTGATTAATACAATTGCTGATGAACCACTTGAAGAAGTCCAGGATATTGAATGGGTTAATAAATGGGAAACAACTGGATTACTGCAATTCAATGATTTAGATGGGGACGGTATGATTAATTTTACGAGCGGACCAGATAATGAAGTAGTCATTGATGGTGACATTATTGTATTATCTACTCCAGAGGTTGCAAATTTAGCACCTTTTGTCATTGCATTAGTTGCTGCAGGTGGACTGGCAGCTGCCCTATCAACGGCATCTGGACTACTAATAACAATGACAAGTGCTGTTTCACACGATATATACTACCGAATATTTAATCAAGAAGCATCTGAGAAACAGCGACTTAGAGTAGGTAGAATCACATTATTTGTCGCATTACTAATTGCTGCCTATGTAGGGATTCGACCACCAGGATTTGCGGGTGAAGTTGTGGCACTTGCCTTCGGACTAGGTGCAGCCAGCTTATTTCCAGTAATCCTTACAGGTATATTCGATAAACGTATGAATAAAGAGGGTGCAATTGCAGGTATTCTAACCGGTTTGACATTTACATTAATAACCATAGGTTTAATCTTATCCGAATCTATATTTGGAACAGATGGTCCAATCATTGAGAATTTCTTTGGAATTAACGCGCAAGGCGTGGGTGTAATCGGAATGTTGTTGAACTTTGTTGTCAGTTTTATTGTCTCTAGAAATACACAAGCACCACCTATTGAAATTCAACAATTGATTGAGAATGTTCGTGCGCCGGAAATAGATGAAGAAGAAATAGCTGCTACAAAAGATGATAAGTAATACTAGCTATCTTAAAGAAGGGAGGAAAAATGATGGAGTGGACAATATTATTAGGAGCTTTAGTGGTAGTTTTCTTTCTTCTACACCCTTGGTTGAATCTTATAGCATTTCGTAAAGTAATAGGGATCACTTTGTTTTTGGAGATATTTTACTTGCTTGGACATTATATTATGGGATGGCCATTTCCTGCGCCAATAATACTATTGCAACTATTCGTTGTTACCGGATTGGGGGTTGCGTTAGGAATATTTTATTCGCGGCTTTGGCCCCTTCCTCAGAATAAAGGATTTGAGAGGATCTTTCGAACGTTTTTAATCGTTGTACCTTCTCTAGGATTAGGAATGGGATTACAAGTATTTTTACAAGGTGCATTTGCCACGCAAGCTATCTACTTAATATTCGCGCTGTCTGCTTGGTTAGGATCTGGACACTTTGTGAAGAATGCTAATGAAACGAATCAGACTGTGAAACATAAACTGATAGAGACATAAACTAATCAAGGTTGGAACAAATATATTTAATCAAGAGATAAAGTAAACAAACTTAGAATGGTGGCTTCGGTTTAAGCGAACAGAATAGGACATGGTGAATCCCTCTCCTACGCTACCTATTTTTTTACCATTTTACTACCATTTGTCTTTTGATTATAACTTTTCATTTTAGAGCCATTTAAAAAGCCAGCAGTTTTTTCGCTGCTGGCTTTTACATCTTATTCTTTATCGAGTGAAACATTTTTAACCGGTGAGAACGTGGATATAGCATGCTTAAAGATAAGCTGCTGTTTTCCATCCGTTTCTAATAAAACTGTAAAGTTATCAAATGCCTTGACTAAACCTCGTAATTGAAAACCATTTGTTAAAAATACAGTAACGGAAATATGATTCTTTCTTAGCTGATTTAAGTACTGATCTTGAATATTGACGGATTGAGCCATGGGAAAGTTCCTCCTCTTTTCTATCTATAATAATTAATTCGATTTTTCTTCTAAAATTCCTGCTAAATCCTTTAAAATAAATTCAATTTTTTCCTCGATTAACATCGGTTCCATCTTATACCATTGGACATTCATTTTATTTCGAAACCAAGTAAGTTGTCGTTTTGCATATTTTCTAGAATTTTGCTTTAAATCATCGATTGCGTATTCAATCGGTTGATTACCAGAAATATGCTGGATAATTTCTTTATAACCAATCGCATGCATAGATTGACAGTCTTCATATCCTCTGTCTATTAGATTCTTTACTTCCTCTATTAAACCAGTATCAATCATATGATTAACCCGTTGGTTTATTCGATCATATAATACATCTCTATCCATATCTAAGCCAATTATGATTGGATTATAAGGTGATTCAAGTTGTTGCTGTTGTTGGTACTCTGTCATTGTCATTCCAGTAGTTTCATAAACCTCTAGTGCACGAATTAGTCTACGATGATTATTTGGATGTACTTTTGCAGCTTGTACAGGATCGACTTCTTTTAATTTTTTATATAATTGGTCAGGCCCTTCTAGTTTAATCATTTCTTCCATTCGTTTTGTAAAGGATTCATCACGACGTTGCTCTGAAAAATTATAATTATATAACACAGCCTGAATATATAATCCACTACCACCAACCAATATAGGTAGTTTGTCTCTTCGTAATACGTCATCAATGCATTTCTTCGCATGTAATTGAAAATCAGCAACTGAAAAAGATTCATCTGGAGAAATAATATCTATCATATGATGTGTGATTCCATCCATTTCTTCTTTTGTAACTTTTGCAGTGCCAATATCCATGCCAGTATATACTTGTGTAGAGTCCCCACTAATGACTTCTCCATTAAATCGCTTGGCCATTTCAATACCTAGTAATGACTTCCCTACCGCAGTAGGTCCGACAATCGATATAACTGTTTCTTTCATATACATTCCCCTAAATGAACCCATCATTTTTGATAGGATTCTAACATCCATTTCTTTTTATCTAAATCGGCATGTAGACTTGTCAATAAATCTTCTGTAGGATGATCATGAAACTCTTCTGTAAGAGAATATCCTTCTTTTTGGATTTCACTGATTAATTGAGTTATATTCTTTACTAATTGTTGAATAATCTCCGCTTCTTCATCATCTGCAGCCGCTTCTTCTATTGTAGACTCTTTGATATATTTTGCCATTGTTGCTAAGGGTTTTCCACCAATCATTAAAATACGTTCTGCAATTTCATCAAGTTGAACAGCAATTTGTTCATACATCTCTTCAAATTTATCGTGCAATGTAAAAAAATGAACGCCTTTGACGAACCAATGATAACGATGTAATTTTACATATAACACAAAGTAATTTGAAAGTAATTGATTTAAAAAATTTATTAATCGTTGATTGTCCATGTCTCTCACTCCAAATGTTAACCTACGTACTAATATTTCTAGGTTTGACATAAAGGAGTAAGTTTATACTGCTACATTACACGTTTAAACATCTTCTCTAATTCATACGTCGAAAAATGAACGATGATCGGTCTTCCATGTGGGCAAGTAAAAGGGTCAGTTGTATTTCTTAAATCTTCAAGAAGTTGGTACATCTCATCTGATGTTAAATAATGATTCGCTTTTATCGATCGTTTACAAGACATCAGAATAGCTGCTTCTTCTCGAATACCCTCTACACTTATTTTTGATTCATGCATCACCTGATCAACCATCTCACGGATAACTTCTTCCTCAAATCCTTTTGGAAACCAAGTGGGGTGAGAGCGAATTACATAAGTTTGATTACCAAAAGCCTCAAAAAATAGTCCAACTTGTTCGAGATCTTCTTTATGATTTTCAATAAACAATGATTCTTGCTTGGAGAAATCAAACGTCATTGGAATCAATAATTCCTGTGATTCGTTCATTGGTTTTCCTAATTTATCACGAAAAAATTCATATTTCACACGTTCTTGAGCTGCGTGCTGATCGACCATATATAATCCATTCTCATTCTGAGCCAAAATATAAGTACCTTGTAATTGTCCAATTGGATACATCATCGGGACACGTTTATCAAATGTTTTAGTTTGCTCTTCTTGTATTGGATTATCAACTTCTTCAAATGGAGATGTCGACATATCCACCGATACTTCTTCAGTTACCTCTGGTTTATAGTTATCAGTCAGATTTGAATTTCGCTCGATTTCATGATTAATCGCTCCATCTTCAGTTTGAGGCTGATCAAATTTTTCTGTTTGATCACGTATGATAGAACGGGAATCTTGTGATGAAAAAGATTCAGAATGCATGGGTAATCCTTTACGGTTATTTGTATCAAATCGAAAAGAAGATTGCTCCGATTTTTGTCTCTGAGTGGGTTGTTTCTCTACTTTAGGAATTAATGTAATCTCTCTAAATCGATCACGAATCATATTTTCAACTGAAGTAAAAAGCTCTTTATCCTTACTAAATCGAACTTCTAATTTCGCAGGATGTACATTCACATCCACAAGTATCGGATCCATCTCAACATTGAGTACAACAATCGGCGAACGTCCAATAGGCAATAACGTATGGTAGCCTTGTAAAATCGCTTTATTTAATCCGATATTTCGTATAAATCGTCCATTAATAATTGTCGACATGTAATTTCGAGAAGCCCTTGTCACTTCAGGTTTAGCGATATAACCATGTACGCTATAATCTAACGTTTTAAGTTCGACCGGTAACATTTGTTTTGCTACACTCATGCCATAAACTTGAGAAATGACTTGGAGAATATCACCATTTCCAGTTGTTCTAATAAGTCCTTTGTCATTATGCAGGGCTTCTATCCGAACCTCAGGATGTGCTAAAGCCATTCTATTTAATACATCCGAAATATGACCTAATTCTGTATGAAGGCTCTTCATATACTTTAATCGTGCAGGTGTATTATAGAATAATTCACTGACAGTGATATCTGTCCCCTGCCTTGCATCGCTTTTTCCTCGATGCTTGAGACTTCCTCCCTCTAACTGCAAGAGAGTACCTGCTTGATCTCCTTGGGAAGTTTGCACAGATAGTTTACTAACAGATGCAATACTTGCTAATGCTTCTCCGCGAAAACCAAGTGTTTTAACATGAAACAAATCTGATTCGTTTTTAATTTTACTAGTTGCATGACGCAGAAAAGCCCGTTCCACATCATCTTCTTCCATTCCAGCACCATTATCTGTGATACGAATTTCTTCCAGTCCTGCCTCTTTTATTTCCACTCTTATCCACGTTGCACCTGCATCAATACTGTTTTCTAAGAGCTCTTTGACAACCGATGCTGGTCTTTCTACTACTTCACCAGCTGCAATTTTATTTGCGAGTGCATCTGGCATTTGAATTATTGGCATGATATCACCCTCTCTATTATTGCTTTAATCCTTTTTGTAGGCGATACAATTCATTCATTGCTTCTAATGGCGTTAAATCTAATACATTTACATTCTTTAACTCCTCAATTACAGACTGTTCTTGGTTGTTGTGAAGTTTATCCTGTTTCGGCATTTCGGCTTTTTTCTTATTCGATTCTTCTACAAAGAAAGATAGCTGCCCAGACTCTAATTTATCCTTTATCGGTGTAAGCTTCTTATTTGAATCATCTTCTAATTCTTCTAAAATTACCGAAGCCCGTTCAATAAGTTCACTAGGCAACTCCGCTAATTTAGCAACATGGATACCATAACTTTGATCAGCTGCACCTTCTTTAATTTGATGAAGGAATATGACATTCCCTTCATGCTCTTGTGCACGAACATGAATATTTTTTAAATGGTGAAGAGAATCTTCTAATGCTGTTAACTCATGATAATGTGTAGAGAATAACGTTTTTGCGGCAATGTTATTATGAATATATTCTACAATCGCTTGAGCTAATGCCATACCATCATACGTGCTAGTTCCTCTTCCGATTTCATCTAATAATATTAAACTTCGATCGGTAGCATTGGAAATTGCATGTCTAGCTTCTAACATCTCTACCATAAAGGTACTTTGACCAGATACTAAATCATCCGCAGCTCCGATTCTAGTAAATATTTGGTCGAATATACATAGCGTAGCTTGTTCTGCTGGAATAAAGCAACCAATTTGTCCCATAATTGCAGTTAACGCGACCTGGCGCATATACGTACTCTTACCAGACATGTTCGGTCCTGTAATCAATAGCATATTTTGAAGCTTATCAAAGACAACATCATTCGGTACAAAGGTTCCATCTTTCATTACTTGTTCAACTACTGGGTGTCTCCCTTTAGTCACTTGTAACTGTTCGTCATTAAATTCTGGTCGAACGTAATTATTCGATTCACTAACAGAAGCAAAACTTTGTAAAACATCAATTTGGCTAATTATATGAGCTAATTGTTGGATCAGTGGAATTTCTTCTTTAATTTGATCTCTTATTTGAATAAATAAATCATATTCAAGCTCCACACTTTTTTCTTCTGCTTCTAAAATAAGTTTTTCTTTTTCTTTCAGTTCTTCGTTTACAAAGCGTTCAGCATTCGTTAAAGTTTGTTTTCGCTCATAACGTCCTTCAGGTAATAAATGAAGGTTCGGTTTTGTTATTTCGATATAATATCCAAATACACGATTATAACCGACCTTTAAGGAACGTATACCTGTCTCTTCACGTTCTCGATGTTCTAGTTGGGCAATCCACTTCTTCCCATTTCTAGAAGCATCTCTGTAGGTATCTAATTGGTCATGGTAACCTTCCTTGATTAATGACCCTTCTTTTATGGAAATGGGTGGCTCATCTACAATACTCATTTCAAGAGATTCAACCATCTGCTCTGGATAAATAAGCAACTCTGCTAATCTTGTAATTTCAGGTTGATCGAATTGTTTTAAAGTTTCTTGTAAAGCTGGAATCCGAGATAAAGATTGTTTTAATTGAATTAAGTCTCTGGCATTTACATTACCAAATGCAATACGTCCAGAAAGTCGTTCTAAATCATATACTGATTTTAATAAATCACGAAGACTCTCTCTTTCCATAAAACCATCATAAAAACCTTGCACCACTTCTAATCGCTCATTTATCTTTTGCTTACTTAACAATGGTCGTTCTAACCATTTTTTTAATGTTCTTGCTCCCATTGCTGTTACAGTTTTATCAAGTACCCACAAAAGACTACCGTGTTTTGATTTTTTCATGATTGTCTCTGTTAATTCTAGATTTCTTTTGGAGTACATATCCAGACTCATATACTGTTTTAATTCAATAACTTCTGCTTTTTGCAAATGATGTAATGATCTTTTTTGTGTCGTTTGAATATAGTTTAATAGCCTACTGAATGCTTTCATTAATCGCTCATCATTTAAGTTCTCACTTAATTCACGAAACTCTGCATTAAAGGTAACTTCATCTTGATAAGACAGTGTCACATTCAAACGTTCTTTTAATTGAAGTTGCATTTCTTCTGGGAGGTTGCTTGAGATAACAATTTCCTTGATTGGTTGATTATAAAATTCATGGATGACAGCATCCCATCCATCATTAATTAAAGCTAGACGATTCTCACCAGTAGATAAATCGTTATACACGATAACATAAGAACCATCTTGAAAATGAGATAAACTCCCAATATAGTTATTTTCTCCATCGGTTAACATTGTGCTTTCCATAACAGTTCCAGGTGTTATCATTTGGACAACTTCTCTTTTAACAACACCTTTAGCTGTTTTAGGGTCTTCTACCTGTTCACAAATCGCTACCTTATATCCTCTATCGATTAATGTTTTTATATAATTCTCAGCAGAATGATAAGGTACTCCACACATTGGAATTGGATCCCCTTTGCCACCCGCTCTTTTTGTTAAGGTTATCTCTAACTCTTGTGCTGCACGTGTAGCATCTTCATAAAATAATTCGTAGAAATCACCTAGTCGATAAAAAAGGAATGCATCTTTGTATTCATTCTTTATTTGTATGTATTGTTCCATCATCGGCGTGAGCTTTGCCATGTTAAATCCTCCAACTTACCGTATCTTTTTCCATCCATTATAGCATAATTTGACCCTATACTTGTCCAATTCTGTCGAAAAAAGAAAACGAGAGTAATTATACCCTCGTCTTCTGATTAATCCTTATGAATATGATTAAAAAAGTCTGGTTTTACTTTTTCTGCTTCATCATCCGTCATCTTATGATCCCAAACACTTTCTTCATCGTCATCATCATGATCTAATTTCGGATTAACCTTTACAAAAACCCTTGTATCCCCAATAACTTGAACAACAAATTCACGTTCAATCTCAACAGAAATATTACTTCCTTTTCCACTGATTTTGCATTCAAGGCAATTTGGTTGTTGCAATACTTTTGCAATCACATCATACTCATCATTAATACAATTATCATCCTTCACCGAAAGTGGAATTGTATCCTTATATTCTACTCTCTCTGTAACTACTTCGGTTTTCGTATTGTCGTTATACGAATACCATACATTAATATCATAGCTTCCAGTGACAACTACAGTATCCTCGGATTTTTTCGTAGCATGATATAAATGATTAATGACCCAGCATCCTAATATACTAGTTGGTCGATGTGATGGGGAGATCGTATGGTTTTCTTTGGTAAACTTTCTACCTTTACCACAGACTGCTTTTGTTATGATTTCTCTATATTCTTTATCAAGAAAAGTCATGATTACTTTTACCTCCTCTTTTTTCATAGTCATTTTATGCAAGACAAATACCTAAAGTGCATAGCATTTCGTGATAATGAAAAAAAGAAGGAGTTTTAATGATTAGATTATCTTATCCAATGAAAATTATTATGAACATAATCGCTGTATATTAGTTATACACACACATAAAAAGCTTGGGTAAAAGAAATTATTCAAAAGAAAAATCAGTGTAAAAGAACTATGAAAATGTACGTCATGCATGTACGCTTTGTTAAGTTTTCCTTTAGCACTTTTAGGCATTCTCTTACAGAGAGCCTATGTACAATTCCAATTTAATGTTCTTATTATTACATTTCTTTTGATTTAGTTTTCTCCCAAGCTTTCCGTTGGAATAAATCCACTATAACGGTTTCCTCGATCAATATAGTTTCATCATTATTTCAGAGTACAGACGTTGCTTAATGTGAGCATCCTGACTTATTTTTTGTTTTAGAACCTGTCTCTCCCGCTAGTACGTCTCCACCTGTTGATTCAATCACTTCATTTGTCACTTCACGAGCGATTGTTTTAGACACTAACTGTAATACGTCATTAACGACAATTTGTGTTTCTTTAAATTCTTGAACAATCGGTATATCATCAATTTCAGCTTGTAAACGATCGATTTCTTCTTCTACACGTTTTAAAGCCTCTCTCTTCTCATATGCTTGAAAATTTACTGCTTGTTTTTGTAATGTTTTAATTTTTTGGATGAGCGATTGAACTTTTTTATTTTCATTAAGCTTTGCTTCCACTTGTTTAAAACGGTCAATTTCTTCTGTACTTGCTAACATATTAGCTAACTTCTTTGCTTCATCCAATACTTCTTTGCGAGTATATTCTGTCATACTAGTTCACCTCAACTGTATTTTCAACCATCACGCCATTTAAAGACCATGTTTTGGTTTCTGTAATTTCTACTTCTACAATCTTTCCAATAGATGATTTGGGACCTTTGAAATTAACGAGTTTATTTTTTTCTGTATAACCAGCTAACACGTCTGGATCTTTCTTACTTTCACCTTCAACTAGAACTTTCACTTTTTTACCAGCATAGTTTTTCATGGATGCTGCAGATTGTTTGTTTACTAGTTCATTTAAACGGTATAAACGTTGCTTTTTCACTTCTTCAGGTACATCATCTTTTTTACGAGCAGCAGGTGTACCTTCACGTGGTGAGTAAATAAACGTATATGCTGCTTCAAAGCCAACCTCTTCCACTAAGGTAATCGTTTCTTCAAATTGTTCTTCTGTTTCATTCGGGAATCCTACAATAATATCCGTTGTTAACGTTGCATTTGGCATTGCAATACGTATTTTCCGAACCAATTCTAAATAATCTTCTCTTGTATATTTACGATTCATCTTCTTCAAGATTTCACTACTTCCTGACTGAACAGGCAAGTGGATATGATCTAATAAGTTACCACCTTGAGCTAATACTTCAATTAATCGGTCATCAAAGTCTCTTGGATGTGATGTCGTAAATCGAACACGAGGAATATCAATTTTATGAATATCATTCATTAAGTCTCCAAGGCCATATTCGATATCTTCAAAATCTTTCCCGTAGGCATTTACATTTTGGCCGAGAAGTGTCACTTCTTGATAACCTTGAGCTACTAAATGACGGACCTCTTGAATAATGTCTTGCGGTCGGCGACTTCTTTCTTTTCCGCGCGTCATTGGAACTATACAGTAAGTACAGAATTTATCACATCCATACATAATGTTTACCCAAGCCTTAATTTTGCCTTTGCGAGCTTTCGGTAAATTCTCAATAATATCACCTTCTTTAGACCATACCTCTACAATCATTTCTTTTCCAAATAATGCTTCTTTAACAAGGTGTGGTAGACGATGAATGTTATGTGTTCCAAAAATTAAATCGATATGTTGGTGTTTCTTTAGAATTCGATCTACTACAGACTCTTCCTGTGACATACAACCACAAACCCCAATAATGAGATCTGGATTTTCTAATTTTAATGGTTTTAAATGACCAATCTCACCAAATACTTTATTTTCTGCATTTTCACGGATTGCACAAGTATTTAACAGGATTATATCAGCCTCTTCTGTAACGGTTGTCGATTCATATCCCATTTCCGATAGAATTCCAGCCATTACTTCTGTATCATGTTCGTTCATCTGACAACCGTAAGTTCGAATTAAAAATTTCTTCCCGCGTCCTATCTTCTCCATATCTTCTGGAATCGAAAAGTCATAATGAAATTGAACATCTTCTCTTTTACGTTTTCTAGCTTTTTTTATATCAGGTGACTGCGGCTCGTACTCTTGTTGGAAATACTTAGCAATCATATCTTCACTGGACGTATTTTTAATTCTTTCTACATTTGCTTGCTCTGTACGAATCTGGGACTGCTGTTTGCGTTGCTGTTCGTTCATCAGGTATCCCCTTTCTTCATTCGAATCATTGTTACATATGTACAATACTATAGTATAAAGCTTCTTTCCAAATAGTACAATATTGAAAGCCTATACACAAACAAAAACCTTCCTTAAAAGGAAGGTTTTTCCGCTGTTATCGAGGTTCAACGATTAATTTAATCGCTGTCCGTTCTTCGTTGTCAATTAAGATGTCCGTAAATGCGGGAATACAAATTAAATCGACACCACTCGGAGCAACAAAACCACGTGCAATTGCTACTGCTTTAACAGATTGATTTAGTGCCCCGGCACCTATAGCTTGTATCTCTGCTGTACCACGTTCTCTTAGTACATTTGCCAAGGCTCCTGCTACTGAATTTGGGTTCGATTTAGCTGAAACTTTTAAAACTTCCATTACTAGTACCTCCTCATGCACTATTGTAATTATACTGCTACTATATTCTTGGAGATGTTAGCATATTCCCTTTAGGAGCAACAAATCATTATTACGAGAAGAATGGATGGTCCTCGTTAATCATAATCCGCTCGATGTTTTTCGCTTGGCCCGTTGTATCATCGATGGTAATAATTACTCCATTTAACTGTGTTCTTCCCGTTTTATCAATTTCAAAACGTACCGGAAGAGATGTTAAGAATCTTTTCAATATCGTCTCTCTTTCTACACCTAAAATACCATCATACGGGCCTGTCATCCCCACATCAGATATATATGCGGTACCGCCTGGCAATATTCGTTCATCAGCAGTTTGTGTATGGGTATGTGTCCCAACAACCGCCGATACCCTGCCATTTAGATACCAACCCATTGCTTGTTTTTCACTCGTTGCTTCTCCATGAAAATCAACGAATATAACATCTGTTCTCTTCTTTGCTTCTTCAATAAGTTCGTCTGCTTTTTTAAAAGGATCATCTACAGGCGGTAGAAAGGTTCTTCCTTGTAAATTAATTATCGCAATCTCTTTACCGTTAAAATTTGAGTAGACAATTCCTTTACCAGGATTACTATCTGGAAAATTTGCTGGACGAATCATATTATGAGCATCATCAATAAACTCAAAGATTTCTTTCTTATCCCACGTATGATTTCCCATTGTTATAACTTGAGCACCAGCTTCAAGAAATTGTTTATAAATTTTTTCTGTAATTCCCTTACCAGCGGCAGCATTCTCCCCATTTATAATTGTCATGTGGGGTTTATATTTATCCTTTAGTTTAGGTAGATACTCAAATACCATATCTCTACCAGGTGATCCAACAACATCACCTATAAATAAAATTTTCATTCTAACAATCATCCTATCTACAATATATATATTTAGTTTTTCACACCTAATAGCGATTGTCAAAAACAATTCGGTAATTAGATGCACAAGAATAATCAAATACAAGTAAAGCTATGCTTACTCCATTAAACTTATGTAGTATATGAAATAATAACCATTTTGTACTAATCAGATATGATTAAAAAATTCCGGTTATCTAATGGATAACCGGAATTCTTCTTACAGTGGCAGAATATATTCCAGCCGCTGCTTTTATTTCGCGTATTCAACTGCTCTTGTTTCCCTTATTACAGTAACTTTTATATGTCCAGGATAGTCAAGTTCGCCTTCAATTCGCTTACGAATATCACGTGCGATGCGCACAGATTCAATATCGTCTATTTCATCAGGTCTAACCATGATACGAATTTCTCTACCCGCTTGAATAGCAAATGATTTTTCAACGCCATCAAAGGATTCTGAGATTTCTTCGAGTTTTTCTAGTCGTTTAATGTAATTTTCCAGCGTTTCACTTCTAGCACCAGGTCTCGCTGCAGATAATGCGTCTGCAGCAGCAACCAATACTGCAATAATTGATGTCGCTTCTTCATCTCCATGGTGGGAAGCAATTGAATTAATCACGACTTCGTGTTCATTATACTTCATTGCTAGCTCTTTACCGATTTCAACATGACTTCCTTCTACTTCATGGTCGATAGCTTTACCGATATCATGTAGTAGACCAGCTCTTCTAGCTAATGTCACATCTTCTCCTAGCTCAGCCGCTAACAATCCTGACAAGTAAGCAACTTCCGCTGAGTGCTTCAGTCCGTTCTGACCATAGCTTGTACGATATTTTAGACGACCTAAGATTTTCACTAAATCCGGATGCAAGCCGTGAACTCCTACTTCAAAAGTAGTTTCCTCACCTACTTCTCGAATATATTCGTCCACTTCGCGTCTAGATTTCTCAACCATTTCTTCGATACGTGCAGGGTGTATTCTACCATCTTGCACGAGCTTCTCTAATGCCATACGAGCAATTTCACGTCGAATTGGATCGAAACCGGAGAGTATAACTGCTTCTGGAGTATCATCTATAATTAAATCAATTCCAGTTAAGGTTTCTAGAGTTCGTATGTTTCTACCTTCACGACCAATGATACGACCTTTCATTTCATCATTCGGCAAATTAACAACAGAAACCGTTGTCTCAGCAACATGGTCTGCAGCACATCGCTGTAAGGCAAGAGATAAAATGTTTTTGGCTTTTTTATCAGCTTCCTCTTTTGCACGTGTTTCAGACTCTTTAATCATTACTGCTGATTCGTGCTGTACCTCTTTTTCGATACGCTCTAAAATAATCTGTTTCGCCTGTTCAGAAGTATATCCTGAAATGCGCTCAAGCTCAGTTTGCTGCTCGTCTTTCATAGCTTCCACTTTGCTTTTCATTTCTTCAATTTGTTGTTGTTGTTCGGTTAGAGATTGTTCTTTACTCTCTAAACTCGACTCACGTTTGTCTAAGGTTTCACCTTTTCGGTCCAGATTCTCTTCTTTTTGCATCAGACGATTTTCTTGCTTCTGAGCTTCCATACGGCGCTCTCTTATTTCATCCTCCGCTTGTTGACGGAATTTATGATTTTCATCTTTTGCTTCAAGAAGCGCTTCTTTCTTGGCGGCATCTGCATTTCTGTGTGCTTCTTCGACAATTTGCTTTGCAAGTCTCTCCGCACTAGAGATCTTTGCTTCTGCAATAGATCTGCGTACCAGATAACCAACAACAATACCGACGATCAGAGCAAGCAAAATGGAGATGACGACGATAACGATGTCCATGATTTCACCTCCTATTGCCTATAAAATTGTACATTTCATATGTGTCGGCATGTAACATTTTCTAAATGCATCAAATATTAATTTCATAATGGATATTATAAAATTATACACTTCTAATATTAATTCTCAATTGGTTGAATGTCAAGGAATCGCCGGAAATAATATCCATGTTGCCAAGCTCTTCTGAATATTGAAATCAAAGAAATCACAAATATAGAACAAAGACGCAAACGCCCGTTATCCACAGCACACAAATTTTATAAAAAAACCCTAAGACCATTTGTTTATGATCTTAGAGTTTTATACAAGCCGGACTATGTTTATTTTAAATCAAGACTCTCTTGAGAAGGTTCTTCTTCCGTCTTATCTTCATCCACTTTATCTAGCTCATAATGCTGACGAATAGACTGATGGATTTCAGTTAATACTTCTTCATTTTCTTTTAGATATTGTTTTGCATTTTCACGGCCTTGTCCTAGACGATCATTATTATAGGAATACCAAGCACCGCTTTTCACAACGATATCTAGATCAGAACCAATATCTAATACTTCTCCCTCTTTAGAAATCCCTTTTCCGTACATAATATCCACTTCAGCTTGTTTAAACGGTGGGGCAACTTTATTTTTCACAACTTTAATTCGTGCTTTATTTCCTACCGCATCATTACCAAGCTTCAATGTTTCTGCTCTTCTTACTTCTAAACGTACTGAAGAATAGAATTTTAATGCTCTACCACCAGGTGTTGTTTCTGGATTTCCGAACATAACACCGACTTTTTCCCGGATTTGGTTAATAAATATTGCCGTTGTTTTTGACTTATTTATCGCTCCAGATAATTTACGTAAAGCTTGTGACATTAAACGTGCTTGTAAACCGACATGAGAATCTCCCATTTCACCTTCAATTTCAGCTTTTGGTACAAGCGCAGCTACAGAGTCAACTACGATAATATCTACAGCTCCACTTCGAACAAGTGCCTCTGCAATTTCTAGAGCTTGTTCTCCTGTATCTGGTTGAGATAATAGTAATTCATCAATATTTACACCCAAAGCTTTCGCATATACTGGATCAAGAGCATGCTCTGCATCTATAAATGCCGCTTGTCCACCTTGTTTTTGTGCTTCAGCAATAGCGTGAAGTGCAACGGTTGTTTTACCTGAGGACTCCGGACCATATATTTCGACTACACGACCACGAGGATAACCACCGATACCTAAGGCAACATCTAATGCTAATGATCCACTCGGGATAGTAGCGATTTTTGGAATTTCATTTTCCCCCATTTTCATAATGGAACCTTTACCAAATTGCTTCTCTATTTGTCTTAAAGCCATATCTAACGCTTGTTTTCTATCACTCAAAGAAACTACCTCCTTCACATATCTGTATCTATCATACAATGTTTTTATGTATTTAACAAGAAAAAAACGAATGGATGTTCTTATTTTTTAATAATCTATTTATAATCAAATATAGAAAAAAGCTATAAAAATAGTTTAGTAAATATAGATTTCTACTATTAACTCTTAATACTTTTATTTTTTAAATATTGATATATAATTTCAAATCCTTTTAAACAAGCTCTATCCCGTATATGATTTCTATTTCCAGTAAAGTTAAATTTTTTAGAAACAACCACTTCATCATCATCTACTAGTGAGATATAGACTGTACCGACTGGTTTCCCTTCTTGTTCATTCGGTCCTGCTATTCCAGTAAATGAAATCCCTAAATTTGTTTGCATTTTTCGAGAAACATTTGATGCCATTATATCTGAACATGCATGGCTAACCACACCATGAGAATCTATAGTTTCACTAGGAATTTCTAACACTTCTTTTTTGATACGGGTCTGGTAAGTTATATAACTACCTGCAAACACATTCGAAGCTCCAGACACAGATACAATTTTTTGAGAAAACATTCCGCCGGTAATACTTTCTGCTGCACTAATTGAATAACCTAAATGTTTTAGTTGTTGAACAACTACCTCTTCTATTGACTCATCATCCTCACCAAAACAAAACTCTCCAATTCTTGCTAAAATTAGTGTTTTTGTTTGTTCTAACATTTCTACTGCTTCTTGTTTTGTTTCTCCACTTGCAGTTAGACGAATGACAACGGCTTGATCTTGTGCAAGTGGAGCAATGGTTGGATTAGTTTGCTTTTCAATTAAGTCTGATAATGCATGCTCTAATGCTGATTCACCGATACCACTAAATTTTAGGGCAACGGATTGTATAATTCGTTGTTTACCAGTTAATGTCTCTAAAAATGGAAATAGTTCCTCTTGCGAAATATGTTTCATCTCACGAGGCACTCCCGGTAAAAAGAACCAATGGCAAGATTGATAATGAACGTACATTCCAGGTGCCATTCCTGCGTTATTTGTTAATACTGTAGACCCTTCAAATACACGAGCCTGTTTTCGGTTATTTGGTGTCATCGTTTGTCCGCGATTTTGAAAGAATGTCTCTATTTTTTCCATGCTTTTTTGATCTTCAACTAATGCTAATCCTGTCATCTGTTGGAATCCTTCACGAGTAAGGTCATCCGCAGTCGGTCCAAGGCCACCTGTAACAATGACAATATCAGAACGCGATTGAGCAAGCTCGAAAGCCTGCTCAACTCGTCCTAGATTATCTCCTACTACTGTGTGATTGTATATATTAATACCATAAGAAGCTAATTTTTCGGATAACCATTGTGCATTTGTATTCGCTATTTGACCTAATAACAGTTCTGTTCCAACCGCGACTATTTCAGCTTGATAATTTTTCATTATTTTGAATCCCTCATCACATGCCAGTTTTTAACAAAATAGTCAACTCCGGAGATAATAGTGAAAATTAATGCAAGATAAAGCATGATTATTCCAAAAGGAAAATCAATATAAGAAAATGGGAAATTATGTAGTAATAATACTGCGATCGCAATCATTTGTGTTGCAGTTTTTAATTTACCCATACTTCCTGCTGCAAGGACGATTCCTTCACCAGCAGCCACTAATCTTAAACCAGTTACAGCTAATTCTCTACTTATTATAATGATGACTATCCATGCCGGAGCAATTTCCATTTCCACTAATAGTATCAGTGCTGCAGATACTAATAACTTATCTGCAAGTGGATCCATAAATTTTCCTAAGTTCGTAACTAATTGATGTTTTCTAGCGTAGTAACCATCAACCCAATCCGTAGCAGCTGCAATAATAAAAATCAGTGCTGCTAGAAAATGGGTAACTGGTAATTCAGTACTTCCAATATCCCAAGCCCCCCAAGGAAAAGGAATAGATAATAATAATATAAAAATTGGAATCATTAATATTCTGGAAAACGTTAACTTATTTGGTAAATTCATTCTGTCTACCTCCATCTTTTAATTACTAAATACAGAGGCTGGGACAAAAGAATTAATCAAAAGATAAATCGAAATAAAGTATTTTGAAAAGCTTCTTCAGAAATATGCTTCGCTAGTACAATCGATGATTCTCCGTTTGCTTAAGCAATCCCGCGGTCCTCACAAGAGTCTGCGTATATTTCTTAAAATTTCTCAAAATAACATTCGTCTTTTGACCAAATCTTTTAGCTATGTCCCAGCCTCTTTCTACGATTAATTAAACTGAATTTCTAATTTTTGGTGTACGGTAGACATGTCTACTGGATATTCTATTTCTGTTCCGTTAATAGAGATGGTTACGGCTGGCGCATATCCAACATTTAATGAAATAGAATCAAAATCAGAAGCGTCCCATTCTTGAGGAGCTGCTTCAGCGTTGAAGACACTACTAAATAAAGATTCACCACTTCCACTTGTAACCTCTAACCACGATTCCTCGCCATCGCCAGTTACATCTACAGAAACAGTAACTTCATCACCGTAATTGCTTACACCAATAACTGAATTTGGTGAACTTCCGGTTCCTTCCTCGATTACTTCAACAGATAGTTCTTCAGATGGACTGTCTTCAGATTCGTTATTATCTTCAGCAGCATCACCATTTTCTTCATTATTCTCTTCTTCACCCTCATTAGATGTTCCTTCACCTGAATCAGTATTAGAATCATTGGTTCCATCTTCAATAATAACATTGTTTTCCTGAGGTTCTTCAGATGGATCTGTAGCATCAGAAGAATTAGCACGGATAAATAACCAAGCAACAATAATAATACCAATTACTAATAGAACGACAATAATTGAAGGAATACTTGAAGAAATGCGTGAACCTTTATCATTACTATTATTTTCTCTTCTTGTTCGTTGAATACGTGTATATTGAACATTTTCCTCTTCCGTACTAGGCAATTCTTCTCTATGTTCTTCGAGAAGTTCATTTGGATCCAATCCTACAGCAGTTGCATACTCTTTTATAAAAGCTCTTGCATAAAACTTACCAGGTAAAATATGAAGATTACCCTCTTCAATTGCCACTAAATATCTTTTTTGAATTTTTGTCGTTTCCTGTAAACTATCTAGTGAAATCCCACTAGATAAACGTGCCTCTTTTAATTTCGCACCAACATCCATATAAAACACCTTCCATAATCAAAAAATATTAAAACATAGAAAACCCGTCCTGCTGATGAAAATCTTGCTTTTCTACTGTTTCATATGTAATCTCTTCATTTTCATCCGTGCGTAATTCGATGATATAATCAAAATCATCCATACTATATTCCGTAGATTGAACAAATATGTCAGGATGCTCAACTACTTTAATAGTAGGAAGTTGCATTATTTCACGAATTAATTGCCAATGTTGTTCGTTCGCCTTTCTTTTTGAGACTACCCCATCTATAATATAAATATTATCTGGATTATATTCACCTTCGATTAAACTTTTACGAACAGTTTGTTTTATCATCGTACTTGAAACAAATAACCATCGTTTATTGGCACTAACACTAGCTGCAACAATTGATTCTGTCTTTCCCACCCGTGGCATACCACGAATTCCAATTAGTTTATGACCTTCAACTTTATATAATTCAGCCATAAAATCAACAAGTAAACCTAACTCGTCTCTTACAAATCGAATGGTCTTTCGATCATCACTATCCGTATGAATGTACTTACCGTGACGAACTGCCATCTTATCACGGAGCTTAGGTTTTCTAATTTTATGCACTTTTATTGCATCCATAGTACTTAGTATAGACTTTAATCTCATAATATTTTCATCATATTTCGACAACAATAGCATTCCTCTTCGTGAATTTTCTACACCATTGATTGTAATTATATTAATGGAAAGCATTCCAAGCAAAGAAGCTATTTCTCCAAGTAAGCCTGGTCGGTTTTTTAGGTTCTCATATTCTAAATACCACTCTACTCTTTCCATAATGTACCCCTTTATATAATAGGTTATATTCAGTACTATGTATTATCATAACGAATTTATGTAAAATTTTCTATTAGAATATAACATTTTTTACTATTTTTCAAAATAACTTTAAATGATTTTCTAAAAAAACTGTCGAATCGATAAAAAAGAAAAAGTTGTACAGTTACAACTATACAACTTTTCCTCTAATTATTCATCATAATTATTTTTTCTGAACAAGTTTGATCATTGTATTAGCAAGAGCTTGTTGTTCTTCTTCAGAAGCTGCATTCCACAATTCCTTTAGAACTTCTTCTTCCGGATTTTGAGCATTTACACTTTGTGCAAGATAGTCTCCCACTTCAGCTGCTAACCCAGAAATTGTTTTCTGATCTGCTCCATTAGCCTGAGCTTGCTCGAGTCGATCAGCTAAAAAACCTTTCCATGAGTCAAAATTATCTAAAATAGACATTTCGATTTCCTCCTCATATTCATAGAGTCAAACTTATTATTTGAGGATTCGATCGAAAATATTCATGAAAAAGTATATTTTTACCATGCTCCATTAACTTCAATAATTTCACCACGAATATAACTCGATTGATCACTTATCAAAAAGTGAACCGCATTTGCTACTTCCTCAGGTAAGCCAGCACGATTAAGAGGGATTTCTTCGATAATGGAGTGAACTTCTTCTGCTGATAAATGTGCATTCATTTTTGTCTGAATAAAACCAGGGCTTACTCCATTAACCGAGATACCACTTAAAGACACCTCTTTCGCTAAGGCTCTTACAAAACTGTTTTGAGCACCTTTTACAGAAGAATACATCACCTCATTGCTTGCACCACGGTCACCCCAAATAGAAGTGATAAATACAATATGACCTTTATTTTTTCGTATCATATTAGGTAATAAGTGTTTAGTAATCATCCAAGGAGCTTTAACATGCAAATGTAACATTTCATCCATTTCTGTCTCTAAACTTTCTTGAAACATATTAAAATGTGCATTACCACCAGCAAACACAATACCATCAATCTCAAGGTCCAATTGATTAATTAAATGATGTATTCCATCATTGGTACTTAAATCAGCTTGATAAAATCCTAAGATAGCATCTTCATTTAATTCAAGTTGTAATTGTAATATCGGTTCAACATTTTGATGGTAATGTAATAACAATGAATATCCTTCTCGAGCGAGTTTAAGAGCAATAGCAATACCGATTTCTCCACTCGCACCAATAACAAGTACATTTCCCCTCATATTTTCACCTTATTCTGCAGAAATTGTACATGTAGCTAATCTTTCTTCAACAATCCACTCATGTAAAAATTGATTTGCATCATCCACAGTTAATTGTTGTATAAATGGAACGATTTCAAACAAATTCACACCTAAATTTAAATAAGAAGTAAATTTATTTGCGGTAAACTCCAGTGAGTTCATCGAACGTAATAACTGTCCTATTTTCTTCTTCTTCATTCTTGTAAATGTTTCTTCATCTAATCTGATATCTTTTGTTGATAGCAATAAATCTTTTACCCGATCACTAAATCGGTTTGGTTGATCTGTATTTGTTCCTATCAAAGAATAACCAAATGTTGCATCTAAATTTGTCTCAAAATAGAAGGAATCATCAATTAATCCATCTTCATATAATTCTTGGTAAAATGGTCCTCCTGTTGAGAAAAAGTGGCTTAAAAACATTCCAACTAACATATCTCTTTGGAGAAAATCGTTTCCTTTTAAATTATTTATTGGTTCTTTAATCCCCACTGTACACTTAGGTATAGACACAGGCATTGTAATTTTTTTATTTTTTTCTGCTACCTGATCAGATTCATTTGGTAAAAATCGTTGAATCTTCTCCAACTTTTGGAAATCTTTCTTGGATTGGTTATCTGTAATTAAATCCATCATTGACTGAGGATTAAAATTACCAGCAACAAATAAACTCATGTTTTCAGGATGATAAAACGTTTGATAACAAGTATATAAATCATCTTTAGTTATAGAAGATATAGACTCTACGGTCCCAGCAATATCTATGTTCACTGGATGCTCGTGAAACATTGCTTTAATCGTCCCCATGAAGGATTGCCAATCCGGTTGATCATCGTACATTTTAATTTCTTGTGCGATAATTCCTTTTTCTTTCTCAACGGACGCTTCAGAAAAATATGGGTCCTGAACAAAATCAATTAACGTGAGCACATTTTTTTCAATTTGACTTGTCGCAGAAAATAAATATGCTGTTTGTGTAAATGAAGTAAACGCATTTGGTGAAGCGCCTTGTTTACTAAAATCAGCGAAAACATCTCTATCCTCTTTTTCGAATAACTTATGCTCTAAAAAGTGAGCAACTCCTTCAGGAACTGTTATTTTTTTATTTTCACCGAGTGGTATAAACGTTTGATCAACGGAACCATAGTTTGTAGAGAAAATTCCATATGTTTTCGACATCTCTGACTTTGGTAATAAATATACGTTTAATCCATTAGGTAATTGTTTTGTATAAAGGGTCTCACCTAATTCTTGAAATACTTCTTTATTCATTTTTTTCACCACCCTTACTCGTTAACAAATAAACTGTATCTTCTTCAATTTCCTTAGCAACTTCTATCACTTGTTGTTTCGTTACGGATTTAATATCTTTAATTAATTGTTCTGGTGGAAGGATTTTCCCGCCAACTTCCTGTTGATACAAAAGCTCTACTAAACCTTGCGGATGATCCATTGTCTCTAAAAGTTGATTAATAATTAATTGTTTTGTTTCTTCAAATTCTTCATCGGTAAAGGAACCTTTTTTCATTTCCTCTACTTGTTCTCGGATTATGTCTCGAGCTTTTACATAATCTTCAGGAGCAATACCACTCATTACGACCATAAGACCTTTATGGCTTTCTAATCGTGAAGATGCATAGTACGCTAAGCTATTCTTTTCACGTACATTAATAAATAACTTAGAACTTGGAAATGCTCCAAATAAACCATTAAACACTTGTAAAGCTGCGTATTTTGGGTCCTCAAACAAAATATTCGTTCGGTAACCAATATGCAACTTTGCTTGTTGTACAGTATCTTCTTCAACAATTTCTTTTGGAGAAGAGCTAGACGATGATTCTGATTTACTTGGAGCCACTGGCTTATTCGATTGATTTGTTTTTCCAGACAATAGCTCTTCCATTAATTCCATCATTTCTTTTATTTGAAAATCACCTGTCACATAAACATCCATCGTGTCTTCTTTGATAATAGACTTTGCATATGCAAATAAATCTTCATTTTGCAAGGAAATCAGATCATCTTCATACCCTTGTACATGTAAGGAATAAGGTTCAACTTCACACATTTCATCCATTAATCGTGTATTTGCATAATTCATTTTGTCGTCTTTTAGAGCATGTATCTTCTGTAACAATGTCTTTTTTTCACGTTCAAAAATTTCTTCTTTAAATGCATCTTCCCCATTCAATTGAAAAAGTACTTCTTCAAATAACATTGCAGCACGACGCATTACTGTAGATGCATCTGGAATAAATTTTTCATTTGCTACTTCTAGTCGAATCGTCAGGATATGATTTTCTCCTTTTTTCCCGCCAGTTATAGCTAAAGTTGCACCATATAATTCATCCAATTCTTTTTGTAAATCCATTCGAGTAGGGAAAGACGCCGTACCTTGTTTTAGTACATATGGAAGTAACGCGCGTTTTGTTACTGTATCACGCTGTAATGGAGCACGTAATTTTGCAATAAGAGAAATTGTTTTATGTTTTTTATTTGGAACTAAATGAAACTTCATCCCATCAATGGTCTGTTGTTTAACTTGTACTTTCATGGGCACCCTCCAATAAAATATTCATCTTTCCTATTCTGCACTATTTTTCCAGCTGTCATCCATTATACAGGAAAATAATAATGTTGTCGTGAGAGCGAAATCACCTATTAATAATTACTAAAAAAGCAAATTACCCTCCGTAAAAAAACGAAGTTTATTTACAATTTAATGTTATAAGATTAATTGAAGAATATATTCTTTCATATCCACTAGACGGAAATATTTTGGTTTTATGCTTGTACCTGCAATTATTAATGGAACATGGGATTCTTGTCTATGCAAAGAACCATGAGCTGCACCACTTATATGAAAAGGTGTTAACTGTGCCTTAAAATCATAGCCAGGTTTCGCATTTACAACAATAAAACGACCAGAGTGAGAGTTCAAAGCACTATTAAGCCTAGCTAATGCATCTGGGTATTGCCCGTAGAACACCTCATTGTCATTTGTAAGTCGTAAATCTAGAATTTCATGATTTCCCTTTAACTTCCATGTTTGATTATATTCATCTTTATATTGTCCTGATGGAGAAAAGTGCAACTCACCGTCTTTTACGCCTGAAGAAACATGAACTGAATTTTTATCTTTCCAGGCAATTATATCAATTCGAGGATCATTTTTAAGTACATCACTAACCTTATACAAGGGAAGCGCTTTGTCCAATACATAAATATATGCCATTCGCTGATTTACACATATGACAAGTTGATCTTTATTATTGACTGGGCGTTCAATTCTAGATATTTGAAATTTTTTCAATAATTTCCGTAAGTCTATGACATATTTGCGATAATTTCCACCTGTTGGAGAATGTCCGTTATCCCCCATTACCATCCAAATATTTTGTTTAACTGCTTCTTCCCAGGTCGGATACAAATTCAATATTTTTTGAATTTCCCTATCTATTTTTGCAATGCCTTTGATATCCATGGGACCTCGAAAATGCATTCGAGCATCCAAATCCTGAAAAATACAAAATGTAAAGCTTGGTAATTTATTTTTTTTAATTAAATAACGTAATTCTTTAGCTGTAAATTTATGATTACCCGCTGCGATTTGTTTTGTAAATCCCCTCTTGCGTAGTTTAGAAAAAAGACCTAATGAGAAAATCGGAGAAGTATTAGTTGTCCATTTTCCATCTTCAAATCGCGTAAATGTAGATAGTAATCGAGGAACCTGAAGTCGTTTTGGACTATTCCCACGGTAAACAAATGAATTAATCGACGCTGAAGGAATTCCCTTATTAGCTAAGTCTTCATATATTGTCGAAACAGTATTACTTAAATGTTCATTATTCAGACGATAAAGCATATTATGAATAGATTTACGCATCCCCAGCCGAAACGTCTCACGTAAGCCTGTCCCATAATTAACGATTTGCTTATTAGCATCATCAAACCAATTTAATCCTGGAATGTGATGCTTATCAGCATATGTTCCTGTTATAAGTGTACTGTCAATTGTTACCGACATTGTTGGAAATGAACTGACCAAATTGGGGATATATGAACCTTTTTCCATTAAAAATTGTAAGGCAGGTGCATGTCCTGTTTGAGCCGCTGTTTCTAATGGCATGGACATTAAAGAGTCGATATTTAATAAGATAATTGGCTTATGATTTTTTGAATAGTTTTCCATTATTTATTTTCATCCTATCTATGAGTCAATAATTACAAAATTGAACCAACTGATATTTATTTATCTACAATGAAATACAGATTATTTTTTTATGATCAAATCTAATATTTCTATCATTGATTTATTTTCTAAGCTGCTATGATATCTTTCCATATTAGCTTGATATTGTCTTCTTCTTGATTTGCTAGAAAAAAAACTTACAATCTGATTTTCCACTGTTTGGTTATGTAGATTGATCGGAATAACTAATCCTAAATATTTTAATTGATCTAAATTGATTCTCTCTTGACCAGGTAAGGTATTGCTAATAAATATGACTTTCTTCTTTTTCAAGCATTCACTTACAGTAACACCGCCGGGCTTTGTTAGTACAGCATCTACTTTATCGTAAATCCTATTCATTTCCTGTTTATTATTAATATAAGGGATAGGGGTAATCCTTATATTTCTCCTATTCTTTAATGTTTCATACAAACGTTTATTTTTTCCGCATAATACATAATAATGAAGATTTTTAAGTGAAGATTTATGTGGCAGTAATTCATCTATATCTCCTATTCCGAGACTTCCACCAGTTACCAATATGTTTATCTTATTGGTTTGAAACGCAATAGGTTTTGGATAAAATGCTCCATGTACTGGTATACCGGTTACAAATATATTTTGTTCCTTCACTCCTTTACGCATTAAATGAAACTTTACCTGTACAGAAGGAACAATATGATAATCTATACCATCTATTCCCCATATATTATTAACAAAATAATCCGTATAGACATTTACGATAATAGCACTAAGGTTATGCGTACTTTTTAAGCGACCTGCAAGATAAGAAGGTAGCGCATGCGTACAAAAAAGTATTTCAGGTTTGGTTTCTTTTATTAGTCGTTTAAAAAAAGATAGAAACAAAAACTCAAACAAGATTTTTCTATTACTTGTTAGTTCACTATTAGCCACTTGATCATACATCCAATTATATGTATGTGGAATAAACCTAATCCACAATAGATAGGTATTTGAAACTATTCTTTCTAACTTTCCATAGCTATATGCGAGGATATCTACTTTTTCTGATTGAATAGAATGATTACTCTTATTAAGTTCATCCATTAAAGCCTCCGCTACATGATGATGACCTGTAGGAATTTGCATAAAAGGTAGAAATAATGCCTTTCCATTATTACTTTTCATTGGCTCAACTCCATATGACCTCTTTAATTTCCAATAAAATATAAATTAATACATATTATTTGGACAAGGCTAGCTAACCTGCCCAAAAATCAGTATTAAACTCAGTTTGCTTATTTCATATTTGCTTTAGAAGTTGTTATCATAATTCTTCAAATCCTAGAAAAATGGTAAGTATTAATTAATTTGTTTTTAGACATCAATAAATAAACGGGAGCTTTGATACTTGTATTTGCGATAAAATTCATTGGAGAGATTGCGTATTTTTTATACGTACGATAGTAAGTATTCTTAATGTCAAATACTTCAAATCCTAACTTATTCGCACCCTGGGACAATGAGGTAATTCCTATGATCCCCTTAATTTCATTACTTTTTTCATGAAGACTTATATAATTTGCCAACATAGGTAGCCCACGTTTTATTTCATGGTAAATATATAAAGCTTTTTTAAACTGATTATCGGTTTTACGCAATTCATTTAGTATCTTTACATTATGAAGATGTATTTTCAACAATAGATCATGTTTATGAATAATAGTGCCGTCTTGCAGAACTACGTCATTTCCTAGATAATTAGTTAACCGAACTCGAAACAACGTATTATTACTATTCTTCTGATCATTTTCAGATACGCTATGTAATCGTGAACATGTGTAATATATTGGATCAATTATATTCCAGACATCTAATAAATAATTTCTCATTAGATTCTCCCTACATTAAGTTAATTATATATAACTTGTTCCCCAAAACCTTTTATCAGTGATAATCGATTTTAATTTATATGCTGTTATTTTTTACTAATTATAAGTATTTTAATCATATGTATCTTAATAAATTTAATTTGAACAAGGATTATGATTAAAGAATTATTATCCGTTGGGGAATTTAAATGTTCTAATTAAAGTAAGATTTCCATTGCTACGGATCGGTATGATTCTATTCAAAACCTTGATTTGTTAATTCTTATTGAGACATTTTCTAACCTTCTTAAAGTCTTAATATAAGAAGTGCCTACAGATAATTACATTAAAGGAGGTGATTTTCGTAAGAAACGAAAATCACCTCCTTTATTAAACACGTTTTCGTAATACATAAAAGCTAAATGTATCTGCTCGAAAATAATTAGATGAATATAGAACTGGTTCATCATCACTCGTATAATGCACTTGCTTTAATAATAGTAACGGTTGATCAGATGCATAATTTAAAATACTATAAATTCGGTCATGATAGCTTACCGGTTCAATATATGTAACCGCATATGCAACACGTTTCTTCGTATAGGATTCAAACACATTAAAAATGGACGCTTCATCTCGTAATACTTCAATCGGAATCAACTTAGTTGGAATCTTATCAATACAAAACACTACAGGATCATTATCAGCCGTACGAACACGTTCAATTTTAGATAATGATGTTAATGACTGATTGTTAAATTTGGAGCGATCTTCATCGGTTGCTTGGACAACTTCAGCAGATAAATATTGTGTACCTGCTACTTTTCCAGATTGTTCAATCATCTGTGTAACGCTCGTTAGCTCTTCAATCCCAGATGAAAAAATCGGCTTTGGATTTACAAAAGTTCCTACACCATGTCTCCTAGTTACTACATTATCCTCCTCTAAAATACGAAGTGCTTCCCTTAAGGTAGCTCTTGAAACACCTAAATGCTTTGACAATTCATATTCCGATGGGAGTTTTTCATTTTCTAGGTAAACGCCTCTATCAATTTCTTTTCGAATTTCATCAATAACTTGTAAATATAAATGTCTTGCATCCGCACGAATAGACATATAATTCACCTCCACTAATGCCAACTACGAAATCGTTTTCTTGCATACTAGAATTTATATTACCACTCTTCTTAAAAGAAATAAATCCCTAATACCATGGTAAATTTCATCAAAAATGTGATCCTTATTCATGATAACACTAGAATAAGGATCACATTAAGGTCATTACGAGGAAGTCGTTTGTTCTTCTGTAGGTTTAGGAACCAAGACTGCCCTTGGTTTACTCCCTTCATAAGGACCTACTATTCCTCTATCCTCCATAGCATCAATCAGTCTTGCAGCTCTAGTATAACCAATCCGGAATCGACGCTGTAACATTGATACACTAGCACTTTGCATTTCTGAAATGAGTTGAACTGCATCCTCATAAAGATCATCATCAACCTCTTCAACTACTTCATTTGTTTCTTCTGGAATCATTTCTTCTTGATAAGATGCTTTTTGTTGTTCAATACAATGGTCTACAATACGTTCTACCTCTTCATCAGATAAGAATGCACCTTGAACACGTGTTGGTTTTGAAGAACCTACGGGCATAAATAACATATCGCCTCTTCCTAATAATTTCTCAGCTCCTCCTGAATCAAGGATGGTACGTGAATCTGTCGCAGAGGATACACTAAATGCAATACGTGATGGAATATTTGCCTTAATAACACCTGTAATAACGTCTACCGAAGGACGTTGTGTAGCAATAATTAAATGAATTCCTGCTGCACGAGCCATTTGTGCCAATCTCGTAATGGAATCTTCCACATCATTTGAGGCTACCATCATTAAATCTGCCAACTCATCTACAAGAACAACAATGTAAGGTAAGTGTGGCTGCTGTTCTTCAGATGCTAGATTTTGCTTTCGAATATATTCATTGTATCCTTCAATATTTCTTGTTCCTGTTTCAGAAAATAAATCATAACGTCTTTCCATTTCAGCTACAACCTTTTTCAGTGCTCTTGATGCTTTCTTTGGATCAGTTACAACTGGTGCTAGCAAGTGGGGAATACCATTATAGACGTTAAGTTCTACCTTTTTAGGATCAATCATCATCATTTTAACTTCGTGAGGTTTTGCACGCATTAAAATACTCGTAATTATGCCATTGACACAAACACTTTTTCCGCTTCCGGTCGCACCTGCAATTAATAGATGGGGCATTTTATTCAATTCACCAACAACAGCTTCACCCGATATATCTCTACCAAGAGCATAAAGAAGTTT
Source organism: Oceanobacillus kimchii X50 (assembly GCF_000340475.1). NCBI lineage: Bacteria > Bacillati > Bacillota > Bacilli > Caryophanales > Bacillaceae > Oceanobacillus > Oceanobacillus kimchii. The sequence continues at coordinate 1,625,331 of NZ_CM001792.1, read as the reverse complement.
AGATGTCTTATTAGACCAGGTTTTATCTAACACCTCTCGTAAAGAAACCATTGCAATTTCTTTATTTGGAACTTCTATTCCAACAGCAGATTTCCCTGGAATTGGTGCTTCAATACGAATATCTTTTGCTGCTAAAGCAAGTGCAATATCATCATGAAGGTTGACGATCTTACTAACTTTTACCCCGGCTTCAGGATATACTTCATATTTCGTAACAGCTGGGCCAACATGTACCTTCGTAATTTTTGCTTTCACACCAAAGCTTGTAAATGTTTTTTCCAACTTACGTACTGTAGCTTGAATTTGTGACTTTTCTTGCTGTTGCGAGTTATAAGATGGATCTGCTAATAAATCTGGCATAGGAAGTTCATAATCGTGATTCTCCCTAGCTGTCATTGGCATTGCTTCGTCTTTACTATCATCAGCTAAACTTTGATCAATTTTCGTACTTTGGGCTTGTTTTTGTTTAGCTGGTGCTTTATTCTCTGTGGCTTGCGGTACATTATCTTGATATGCTACATCTGTAAAATCATTGATAAATGGTTCTTCCCTTTCTGAAACATCAATCTCTGTCACCAGATTATCTTCTATTTCATTCTCAGCTTGTCTGCTTTCATCATCAATATATGCCTGATGCTTTCTTTCTTTTCTTTCAGATTGATACTGCGTCCATTTTTCCTTAGTTAAATTTATAAGCGCTTTTACCTTAGTGAATATCTTAGAAGTCACCTCTCCAATTGATAAATTCGTAAGGAAAATAGCACCAATTAACAAACAAAAGACAACAACAATTTTTGATCCAGTAATGGAAAACATATAATGTGAAAACGTGAAAAGAATTGCCCCGAACATTCCTCCACCAGTTTGAACCAACGTACCTGTTCCGTTTACATAATCAAAAAATAATGTCCAACTCATTCCAATAATAGAGGTGTTTTCTGTTGTTACTAGTAAACTTTCCAATACTTGAATATGCGTTAACATCAGTACACCAGCTAAAAGAATATAAAATCCAATCATTCTACGATGTAGAAAATCTGGTAATTTTCGTTTTATCAATAAGTAAAATCCTGCTACAAGTAGAAATACAGATGCAATAAAGTACCAAATACCAAAGAAGAATTGAAATAAATTCTCCAGCCATCCTGGTATAGCACCATCACTTAGCGCAGCTGCTCCGCTACCAAATATTGCAAGAAATATAAGAAGTAGGCCAACTAACTCTATCTTTAATCGCTTTACTTGCTTAGAATTTTTTCTTTTTTTCTTTCTTTTTTTCGCGGCCATTTTCTCACCCCAACATCTATTACTTTTACGAATAGCAAACCCTTGCCCACAAAAAAACGGCAAGGGTTATTCTACTTCCATTATAGCATAGATTTGGGAAAAATCGGTATCAGCTAATAATTCTTCCAGGTAAAAAATCATCATTTAAGTAATCATTTGGATCTGTTGATAATAATTGATTAATTTGATAGTTGCCATTTTCTTGGCGTGTAGCATAAACGGTTTTTCCTTGATACACTACCGGTTCCACATTCTGATAGGAACTTGGATCAGCCGGGAATACATCATGATAACTTAGTGGCGTGTATAAAATCATGATTTATCTTCTCCTGCCTTTTGTTTTGGTCCAATTAACTCATTTAATTTTTCCATTGCTTCTTTAACACCACCAACATCATTAATTAAACCAAACTCAACTGCATCTTTGCCAACTACATTTGTTCCAATATCTCGTGTCAAATTTCCCTTCGCAAACATTAATTCCTTGAATTTGTCTTCTTTAATGTTCGAATGATTTACGACAAAGTCAATAACTCTTTCTTGCATTTTATCTAAGTATTCAAATGTCTGTGGTACACCAATTACTAGACCGGTTAAACGTATTGGGTGTATGGTCATTGTTGCTGTCGGTACGATAAAGGAGTGATCAGTAGCAACCGCTATAGGAACCCCAATAGAGTGCCCGCCACCAAGTACAATAGACACTGTTGGTTTAGATAAGGAAGAAATCATTTCAGCAAGTGCTAAACCGGCCTCTACATCCCCACCAACTGTATTTAACAATATAACAAGTCCCTCTATTTTAGGATTTTGTTCAATCGCAATTAATTGTGGTAACAGATGTTCATATTTTGTTGTTTTATTTTGAGGAGGAAGCTGCACATGTCCTTCTACCTGACCAATAATAGAAAGCACATGAATATTCGAATCCGGTGCTTGTGGAACATTTGATTGTCCAAGCTGTTGGATTTTTTCAACCAACGAAGACGAATTATTACCTTTTTCCTTTTCTGGTTTGTTATCATCATCATTCATTTGAAAACTCATACTAAAAATCCCCTTTCCTACTACTTATTCCTAGTATGAGCACAAACAAGTAAAACATACTTCATCTATTTCTAATTATTGATATTACGGTATTACATTCGATCAAAGTAGTGTTTAGGATGATTCAATTTTTTTCAAAGTTAAATTCGGTATATATCAATTCTTTCTTTTACATCATAGTTATTACTTTAAAATCGTCAATATTAAAAAAAGCTGAACGATCCAGATTATTTCTGCTTTTCGTCCAGCCGTTTTTTGCTTCGATTTATTCACTTAGCTTTCTTGTAGTTCTTCGGTAACACTAAGGTCAAATACATCATGCAATGCATTTACTGCAGTGACTAAATCATCATTATGCACTAATACCCAAATCGTGGTATGACTATCTGCAGACTGCAGAATTTGCACACCAGAATCGGTTAATGCCTGCACGATTTTAGATGCAACACCAGGAACGCCACTCATTCCTGCTCCTACTGCAGATACTTTGGCACACCCTTCCGTTACCTCTGGATGGAAACCTAACATTTCTAGTATCTCAATTGCTTTGGTTGTTAAATTTTCTGGAACTGTATAGACGACACCAGTCGGTGATATGTTAATAAAATCAACCGATATACCTGCTTCGGCCATCGCTTTAAATACTTCTGATTGGACACGATAAGCTGATTCTTTCGTCTGAACTTTAATTTGCGTTACTGGTGAAATATGTGCAATACCAGTAATCATCCGATCAGGTATATCCATTCCAAGCTCATGAACTCGAGATGAAGTAACTAATGTACCTAACTGTTCGGAATAGGTTGACCGGATTCGCATCGGAATTTTCCCTTGCATTGCAATTTCTACTGCACGTGGATGAATTACTTTTGCTCCTTGATAGGCCAAGTTACATATTTCTGTATACGTTACAACATCGAGTGGCCTGGCATTTTTTACAACACGTGGATCAGCAGTCATTATACCTTCCACATCCGTAAAAATTTCAATTCTTTCTGCAGCTAAAGCAACACCTAGAGCTGCAGCAGAAGTGTCACTACCTCCACGTCCGATAGTAGTTATTTCACCAGACTCACTTTGTCCCTGAAATCCAGCTACAACTACAACATCGTGTGTTTCCAATTCTTTTAAGATTCTAGAAGGATTCACTTCTTTTATTTTTGCTCGATTGAAATCTTCATTCGTAACAAAGCCTGCCTGCGCTCCAGTTAAAGCAACCGTAGAAATATGGTTTTTTTGAAGTTCATTCGATAAAACTACAGAAGAAATTACCTCTCCACAAGACATAAGTAAGTCAAGTTCACGTGGTGAATTTGTATTGGTTGGGAAGTCTACAAGTCCAAGTAAACTATCAGTCGCATAAGGATCTGGTTTTCTACCTAAAGCAGATACTACAACTACGAGTTTATATTCTTGCACTAATGCCTCACGAATATGACGAATGACATGCTCTCTATTTTCTGCGGATTGTACCGAAGTTCCTCCAAATTTTTGGACCATCACTTGCACTTTAAAACACCTCTATAAGTTATCCAAGTTTGATTATTGGATGATTGTATTTTTGTATTCGATTATTTTTTTAACCATTGATTCTTAATTAATGTTTGTGCAATTTGGACTGTATTCCAAGCTGCCCCTTTTAATAGATTATCAGATACTACCCAGAGATGGAATCCTTTATCTTCATCTAAATCTTTACGCACACGACCAACAAACACTTCTTCTTTTCCTTCAGCTGATAACGGAGTAGGATATGTCTGACTGGTTGGATTATCCTCTAGGATAATTCCATCTGCGGATTCTAATAAATTCCAAATATCTTTTACTTGTACTCCGGCTTCATCTATTTCCACATACACACTCTCTGCATGAGAAGTAACAAAAGGAAGACGTACACATGTTGCTGCTACATGTAATGCATCATCATGTAAGATTTTCTTTGTTTCATTAATCATTTTCATTTCTTCAAATGTATATCCATTTTCTTGGAATACATCAATTTGTGGTAAAGCATTAAAAGCGATAGGGAAATGTTTTTCATCACCTTTTACAGGAAGTAAATTTGCTTCCAATGCTTCGCCATTAAGTTGTTGCTGTGATTGTGTCTTTAATTCATCAATTGCTTCATTTCCCGCACCAGAAACTGCCTGATAGGTAGAAACAATAATTTTATTTAAACCGTACTTTTCTTTGATAGGTTGTAATGCAGCTACCATTTGTATAGTAGAGCAGTTAGGATTTGCAATAATTCCTTGATGTTTTTTTAAGTCTTCCGGATTTACTTCTGGAACAACCAAAGGTACATCCTGATCCATACGGTAAGCACTCGTATTATCTACTACTACTGCACCTCTTTTTACTGCTTCTGGAGCAAGTCGCTTGGATACAGAACCACCAGCAGAAAATAGAGCAATATCTACCCCTTCAAAAGATTCGGGTGTAGCCTCTTCTACAATAATTTCTTTGCCATTTACGGTAACAGTAGAACCAGCTGAACGTTTTGACGAGAGTAATTTTAAATTGTTAATTGGGAATGATTTGTCTTGTAATAATTCGATGATTTTTTGTCCTACCGCGCCTGTCGCGCCAACTACTGCCACGTTATACTTTGTTTCCTGTGTCATTAAAATGACTCCCTTCCACATTCTAATTCTGTTCTCTAGTAAACTATTCTAACATACTTTACTCTTGATAAGGTACAATTATCGGCTGAAGTTGTTTCCCTTGTAACGCTTCTTCTACTGTAGGGATTAGAAAATCTAATTTTGCAGATAGTGAGTTTGGTTTTTTAAAAGGATGATCTTGCCCAAACGGAATGAAATAGATATTTTTGCTATTTAATAAAGTAGCTAGATTTACAGCATTTAGTCCTAATGCATCATTTGTTGTCATACCTAATACGACAGGTTGATTATTTCGTAATGTTGATTTCGCTGCCATTAATACACTGTTATCCGTATGAGCATGTGCAAATTTACTCATTGAGTTACCTGTTAGTGGAGCGACAACCATAACATCTAACGGACGATCAGGACCAAAAGGTTCTGCTTCTGGAATGGTACGAATGACGGGATGTCCTGTAATTTCCTCTAAACGCTCTATATGATCAGCTGCTTTTCCATGCTTCGTATCTGTATATTGAACGGTTTCTGTAGCAAAAACAATCACTTCAGCATCCAGTGAGATAAGTTCCTCAATTTTAGGAAATATGTGTTCAAACGTATGATGAGAACCAGTTAACCCAAATCCAATTCGTTTACCATTAAGAGTCATGATTCGCTCCTCTCCTCATCTAATATCTGATTAACGACATCTGCCAAGATTTTCCCAGCTGTTCTTGGAGCAACAATTCCCGGAAGACTTCTCGCTAATATAGCATTAATACCTCTTCTCTTTGCATACGTAAAATCTGTACCTCCTGGTTTTGATGCTAAATCTATAATCACTGCATTGGTTGGTAAATGTTGTATAGATTCCTTCGTAACAACGAGTGCAGGGATTGTGTTAATCAAAATATCACACTCAGACGTATATTCTGCCATCTTGCTCAACGGAATTGCTTGTAAGCCCATTTCCGTAATACGCGCCAGATCCTTTATACTTCTAGCACATACAGACACGTGTGCACCTAAAGCAGAAAACTTATTTGCTACTGTGTTTCCTACTCTTCCAAAACCAACCACCATCACCCGTGATGAATGAATCGTTTGATCTGTTTGTTCAAATGCCATCATAATTGCACCTTCTGCTGTTGGAATGGAATTATAAATGGCCACATCATCCCGTTCTAATAATGGAATTAGTTTTACTCCTGAATTTTTCGTTTGTTCTGTTAAATAGTCATTCGTTATTCCTGTGAACACAACACACGTTTTCTTCAACTGTTGAAACCAATTAGGTTCTAAATGAATCTCTTTATCAGTAAAGACCGTTTCGACTTTTCCATTCTGATCTATACCTGTAATCGGTAATATAACCACGTCTAAAGTCGAGGGATCTAGCTCATCTAATTCTAATTCATTTAAACCTGTAAAACCTTGTTCTAATTTATCAAATCCACATAAAAGAAGCTTATTATTTGGCACATTTTTTAATTGCTTAATAAGCTCTAAATATCTTGCATCTCCACCAATTACTGCTATTAATCGATTCATAAGGATTATAAACCTCCAAACTCCCAATTCCTTTATTCATTTTTCTTTATAGCTTATGTGTTTAGCGGCAGGGAGTGAATATTTCCAACGATTAATGCAAAGAAAAAGGCTATTGTCACTCTAATCGTGACAAATAGCCATATTTAAGAATCCATCAATTCCGTATCGATCATAATCATATCTTCACCAATTTTTCGTATGGATTTCCAGTTAATCTTTGTCTCTTCTCCTTCTTTAACAAGTCCAAACCATTTATAACTTGGGATAATAAAAGCCTCAATCTGTCCATTTTCTTCATTTATCTCTAGATCTGTTTGTCCTAAAACACCAAGACGTTTCCCTTCGCTTACATTAATTATTTCCTTATCGCTCATATCTCGAAATCGCACCAAAATATCACTCCTTTAATACTTACTATTAAATCAATTCTATGCAATACAAGAAGTAATCATGATAGCAGAAATTCTAAAACAAAGAACAAGTGGTTGGTAGAAAAGTGTTAACACAAAAGTTAAATACAAAACATTTATATTTAAACAAAAAAAGAACCCGCTCCTCAAAAAACGGAACGGATTTACTTTTGATTATTTATCTTGTCTAGTTGGCTTTAGGTGCGATTAAGGCACGAGCAGCTTTTTCTTTAAATACCTCATTAATTACTTGTTGAATCGTATCATGACTCACTGCATCAATTTCTTGTATCATTTCATCTAGAGTACGATGTCTTTTTAATAACAATTCATTTCTACCATTTCGAGACATGCGGCTATTAGTGCTTTCAAGACTTAGCATTAAGCCACCTTTTAATTGCTCTTTACTATTCCTTAGTTCTTTATCTGTTAAGCCATTTTGAATTAATGTATTCACCGTCAATTGAATCGTATCTTCAAGGACCGATAATTGTTCTTTACCTGTTCCACCGTAAATCGTTAGTAATCCACTATCAATAAATGTGGAATGATAAGAAAATACTGCATAAGCGAGACCTTGTTTTTCACGTACATCTTGAAATAATCTCGAGCTCATACTACCACCTAATACATTATTCATAATTGTTAAACTATACAATAACGGATGACCTTGCTCTAATCCTTGATAACCAAGACATAGATGCGCCTGTTCTGTATCTTTATGACGATCAATCGACTCAGCTAAAAATGTAGGTTTAATTATTTCAACTAAATTTGATTTACCGGTGTAGCTACCAAATGAAGAATCAATCGTCTTCATAAATGAAGCGTCTACATTTCCAGCTACTGAAATAACTACACGTTCCGGAGAATATGCATGTTCAATATAGTCTTTCAATTGAGCTGAATCAAAAGAAAGTAATTGATCCTCTGTACCTAATATTGGGTAACCTAATGGATGTGTCCCATATGATGCTTTTGCTAATAAGTCATGTACAATATCATCTGGTGTATCTTCATACATTTTTATTTCTTCTAATACTACTTTTTTCTCTCTTTCCATCTCTTCTGGATCAAAAGTAGAGTTAAAGAACATATCAGCTAATATTTCCAAGGCATATTCTTTATGTGTGTCTAACACTTTCGCGTAAAAGCATGTATACTCTTTGGAAGTAAATGCATTTATTTGACCACCAATAGAATCAAACTCTTCTGCAATATCTTGTGCGGATCTTGTAGCAGTCCCTTTAAAAAACATATGCTCTAAAAAATGAGAGATTCCATTGTTTTGATTGGATTCATTTCTAGATCCTGTTAATATCCAAATACCAATGGTTACTGAACGCACTGCTGGAATTTGTTCATGTACAATTCGTAAACCGTTATTGCATGTATGTCTTTCTATCACAAAATTTCCTCCTAAAATCCTCAGGTTATCTATCTTCACTTAATAATGCTTCAATCGTACCAATTTTATATCCTTTTTCTTTAATGATCGTTATCATCTCTTCTAAACCTCGTGTACTAGAAGCTGTAGGATGCATCAATACGGTTGCCCCAGGATGAATTTTTTCTCTTATTCTATTGACCATCACAGATACAGACGGATTCTTCCAATCAATAGTATCTACCGTCCAAAGGATGGTTTCCATATTTAAATCTGCAGCAGTCTGTACAACAGTATCACTAAAGCTACCACTTGGTGGAGCAAACCATTTAGGAGTCTCACCAGTGATCGCATTTAAAATTTGATTCGTTTGATTAATTTGATTATAAGCTTCCTCCTCGGAAAGTGTTGCCATATCGGGATGATTGTATGCATGATTGCCAATTAAATGTCCCTGTTCATCAATCATTTGTACAATCTCCGAATTTTCTTTTGCCCATTTACCTTCAATAAAAAAAGTGGCCTTTACTTCATGTTTCTTTAGCACTTGTAGTATTTCAGGAATATACTCTTCTCCCCAAGAAACATTAATTAAAAAAGCAGTCATTTGTTTTTCAGGATGACCTCGATAAATAGGAGAAGCAGGCAAATCATCCAAAGACACTTTAGGTGGAATTTCATCAAATACAAATAAATCATCGTTAAAACGATTTTCATCATCTTTCATTTTCTCATAGGATGCGTTCACATCCACTTGTCTACCATTTCTACCCGGTGTTTTCTTCCACACATTATCTATATAGGCATTCTGCGGCTCTTCCTTATATTCTTTACTTTTTTGTTCTATTTCCATATAAAGTTCATCAGTGGAAGAAGTCGGTACTTCCATCGATACCTCTAAAGGATTTAACTGAAATGGATTATAGTTAAGATCGATTACAGTAAAGACTAAAATAATAAAAACAAATAAATTTACAAATTTTTGATAGCGCCTCATACAAACCCCTCCCCTTACATGTCTATGCAAAAGGAGGACAAGTATGTACTACCTATGATATGTATTTTTTTGCCTTTCATATGTAAAAACAAGACGCATGCAAAAAAGAAACTGAAAATAAATTGGTTCAGCTTCTTTTTATCGCCTTTTAATGATTAATTACGCCTGTTCTTTTGCTTTCTTCTCATCTTGAATAACTGCTTTTCTAGATAAATTCACACGACCTTGACGATCAATTTCTTTTACTTTAACCATAATTTGATCACCTATGGAAACAACATCTTCCACTTTGTTCGTGCGTTCTTCTGCAAGCTCTGAAATGTGAACGAGACCATCTTTCCCTTTAAACAATTCTACGAAAGCTCCAAACTTCTCGATTCGTTTTACTTTACCAAGATAGATCTGTCCTACTTCCACTTCACGTATAAGATCTTCAATAATTTGTTTCGCTTTTTTGTTCATTTCGTTGTCTGTTGAGGAAATAAAGATACTTCCATCTTGTTCAATGTCAATTTTCACACCAGTTTCATCAATAATTTGATTGATTTGTTTTCCACTTGGTCCAATAACATCACGAATCTTATCTGGATCAATTGCCATTGTTAAGATTTTCGGTGCAAACTCAGATAGTTCTTCTTTCGGTTTTTTAATTGTCGCTAACATCGATTCTAGTATTTGCATACGACCTTTTTTAGCTTGAGAAAGTGCTTCTTCTAGAATATCTCGAGATAGCCCGTCAATCTTAATATCCATTTGTAAAGCAGTTACCCCTTTAGCGGTTCCAGCTACTTTAAAGTCCATATCTCCTAGTGCATCTTCCATACCTTGTATATCTGTAAGAATCGTATAATCATCACCTGATTTAACAAGTCCCATAGCAATACCTGCAACCGGCGCTTTAATTGGCACTCCAGCATCCATCATTGCTAATGTACTAGCACAAATACTTGCTTGTGATGTAGAACCATTAGATTCTAAAACTTCTGATACAAGTCGAATTGTGTATGGGAACTCCTTGTCATCCGGAATTACTTTTTCTAAAGCACGTTCCCCAAGTGCTCCATGACCAATCTCACGACGACCTGGCCCACGGATTGGACCTGTTTCGCCTACACTATACTGCGGGAAATTGTAATGATGCATAAATCTTTTTGACTCTTCTAAGTCTAAACCGTCTAAAATTTGCACATCACCAAGTGCGCCTAGTGTACACACACTAAGTGCCTGTGTTTGTCCACGAGTAAATAGTCCAGAACCATGTGTACGTGGCAATACGTGGATTCTGGAAGATAACGGTCGAATTTCATCCACTTTTCGTCCATCAGGTCTAATTTTTTCTTTCGTGATTAACCGACGAACTTCTTCTTTTACCATACTATCTAGAATTGATTTTACTTGTTTGATTACATCTTCTTCGACTTCTTGTTCTTCATAATGAGCAACAATTTCTTCTTTTGCCTGTTTAATCGCTTCATCACGCGCATGTTTTTCCTGTACCTGTATTGCAGTTACAATCTTATCTTTTGCTTCTGAATGAACATTTTTAACTAGCTCTTCTTCAGACTCAGATAATATAACTTTAAATTTTTCTTTTCCACATGCCTTGACAACTTCTTCTTGGAAAGCAACTAAGCGCTTAATTTCTTCGTGGCCAAACATAATTGCTTCTAACATAATATCTTCTGGAACTTCATTTGCTCCTGCTTCTACCATGTTAATCGCATCTTTTGTACCAGCGACAGTTAATTCAATGTCACTTTTTGCTTCTTGCTCAATTGTTGGGTTTATAATAAATTCCCCGTCTACTCGTCCAACATTCACACCAGCGATTGGTTGTTCAAATGGAATATCAGACACGCCAAGCGCAATTGAAGAGCCAATCATAGCGGCAATTTCTGATGGGCAGTCTTGATCTACACTCATTACCGTACTAATTACTTGCACTTCATTTCGAAAACCGTCTGGGAACAATGGACGGATAGGTCGGTCTATTAAACGAGATGAAAGGATCGCTTTTTCACTTGGACGTCCTTCTCGCTTTATAAATCCTCCTGGTATTTTACCAACTGCATATAGTCGTTCTTCGTAGTTTACTGTTAGTGGGAAGAAAGGAAGGTCCTTTGGTTCACTGGAAGCAGTTGCTACGGATAAGACAGATGTATCGCCATAATGAATCATACAAGCACCATTTGCTTGCTTTGCTAATTCTCCAACTTCCACGGTAAATTTCTTCCCGGAAATTTCTGTGGAGAATAGTTGTTTTTCTTCTGCCATTATTTCTATTTCTCCTTTCATGCTACGACAATATATCTGTAGCAGTTCTATATTCAAATGCATTTCGGTGTTACATCAAAAACATTCTCTTTTTATAGCATAAACTATCCATAAATAGGAATCAATCCAGAATCATATGTAACAACAATTATAGGTAATAGAAAAAGCAGGATTGCTCCTGCTTTTTTTAACATTATCGACGTAAGCCAAGTTTTTTTATTAATTCACGGTAACGAGTAACGTCTTTGTTACGTAGGTACGTTAATAGATTACGACGTTTACCAACCATCTTTAAAAGACCGCGACGAGAATGATGATCTTTTTTATGAACTCGTAAATGTTCATTTAAAGAAGTGATTTCTTCCGTTAGTACAGCGATTTGTACTTCTGGAGAACCAGTATCGGTTTCGTGAACCTTGTACTCGCTAATAATTTCATTCTTACGTTCCTGTGTAATTGCCATATGGCACACCTCCTAAAAATTCTTGATCCCCAGTCCCCTAGCATACGTCGGAGTTACGTGATGCCAAGCGACGGTTGTACGAATATAAGCATACAGCTTATGACGAAAAAAATCAAGTAAGATAATTATTCTTTTGTTAAATAGGATCGAATTTCCTGTTCATCCTGTTTCATTCGATCGATTAATGCTTCAACTGTATCAAATTTTTCTTCGGGGCGAACATAATCCAGCCATTCAATGATTAATTCTTCTCCATATAAATCATTAGAGTAATCAAAAATATATACCTCGACAGATACGTCCTGCCTGTCCTCAGTAAAAGTTGGGTTAGTGCCAATATTCGCCATGCCTTCATAACGTTGGTTTTTTATCCACGCATATACAGCATAAATACCCTGGCGTGGTAAAAGTGAATCATTTGGAACATCAATGTTTGCTGTAGGATAACCAAGTTCCCTTCCACGTTGTGCCCCTTTAATTACCATGCCAGTTGATTGATACGGTCTATTTAATAATTGGTGTACTTTTTCTACATTACCCTCTTTTAATTCTTGCCGGATCCGTGTTGAACTTACTTTCTCTTCATCTAGAGATACCTGGTCTACCTTCTGCCAAGTAAATTTTTCGTTGGAGTAATCTGAAATATTATTCATATTTCCTTTCCCTTTATAACCAAATGAATAGTCAAAACCCGCAACTAGATGTTTTATATGTAATCCAACGATAAAGTGATCAATAAATTCTTGTGGACTTAGTTTGGACAACTGTTCATTGAAAGTAATAATATAAAGACGATCTACACCAAGCTCCTGTAAAACTTCCTGTTTTTCTTTCAACGTAGTTATATATTGAACCTGTTTCGTATCTTTCTTTAATACTACGGAAGGATGTGGATGGAATGTAATCACTGCACTATCCATCGCTTTTTTTTCGGCTTCTCGTACTGCGGTTGTAATTACTTTTTGATGACCTTGATGAATACCATCAAAAAATCCAATTGCACTTACGGTTTCTGGTAATTCTTCTATATGCAAGCTATGTGGATATGTTAATTCTATTGTCCTCAACTTCTTCACCTACACTTTTTTATCTTCAATTGCAAATACACGTACTGGTTTTATCTGATCTTCATTTGTTGGATGCGATTGATAAATAGCCAGTACATTTCCTCTATGGACAAATACAAACGGATCTGTGTGCTCGTGATGATTTCTCTGTAATGAAAGTTTCTGGCCATTTAAAATTCTTTTTTTCATATCTTCATTTACTTCAATCTGATCCAAATGTTGCAAACCGTTTATAATTGGAACTAATAATCTTTCTTCGGATTGATTGGAAACAGCCTCTTCTATCATATCAAAAGTTATCGTATTTTTCTCAGAAAATGTCCCAGTATTTGTGCGAACAAGTAAAGACATATGTGCTGGATACCCCAACGCTTTTCCTATATCTACACATAACGTACGTATATAAGTACCTTTAGAGCAAACGATACGAATGTCAAACGAATGATTTTTCTCATTAACACTGGTAAGCGTTAATTCAAATATTTCAATTTCTCTCACAGGCCTTTCCACTGTTTCATTTGCTCTAGCATATTCATATAATTTTTTTCCGTTTACCTTTACAGCGGAGTAAATTGGCGGGATTTGCTTCGTTCTTCCTAGAAAAGTTTGAAGTACTTCGTGTAATTTCTCTATAGTAGGAAAATCAGATACTTCCTTTGTTTCTACTATTTTTCCTGTCGCATCCTCTGTCTCGGTTGAACTTCCAAGTTGTACCGTAGCTTCATATACCTTTTTCGTATCTGTCAAAAACGGAACAATTTTTGTAGCTTGTCCAATACATATAGGTAATACCCCCTCAACTTCTGGATCCAATGTTCCAGTATGTCCAACCTTTTTAGTCTTAAAATATCGACGACAACGTATCACACAATCATGTGACGTTAGTCCTTTTGGTTTCCATAACGGAAGAATACCATTCATCTTAAAGTCTCCCTTCTTCTTCATTACTAATATGGATTTTTCCACGTATAAAAAATCTGACCCAACGCTGATAGCTGGATCAGATTCTGATTTACTTATTTAAGTCTCTAAGAATTGTTTCAATGCGATTCCCTTGTTCTAATGCTTCATCAAATTCAAATGTTAATTCTGGTGTCTTTCTTAAACGAATTCGATTACCAATCTCAGAACGAATAAATCCTTTTGCTTTTGAAAGACCTAATAGTGTATCTTGTTTCTTCTTCTCATCTCCAAGAACAGAAATATACACTTTTGCCTGTTGAAGGTCACCAGTAACCTCCACATCAGTTACGGTTACAAATCCAACACGTGGATCTTTTATCTTTCTAGAGAGAATTTCACCAAGTTCTTTTTTCATTTGCTCTGCGACCCGATGAGCTCTTAATTCTGCCATATCTATCACCTCTGTACGTCTGTGGTTTATAATCTTTCCACATTTGTAATTGTTCTCTCTAACTCTGAAAACGAATCAATTTGACCAATCGCATGTTGAATGATTTTCTCGGCATGCACATAGTCAGTAGAAATCGATACGATACCAAACTTGGTACGCTGCCATAAATCATGAAAATCTAATTCTGTAACAGATACATTGGACGTCTGACGAAGTTTAGATATTACCTTCTTAATAATAGAACGTTTATCTTTTAAGGAATGACCATCATATAGCATACATTCTATTTCTGCATAGACAATCATTTACGTTCAATTTCTTCCATAACGAATGCTTCGATAATATCTCCTTCTTTAATATCATTGAAATTAGAGATTGTAATACCACATTCGTAGTTTGTTTGAACTTCTTTCACATCGTCTTTAAATCGTTTAAGAGCTTGAAGTTCTCCTTCATATAATACAACTCCGTCACGAATTAATCGAACGCCAGCATCTCTTGTAATTTTCCCATCTGTTACATAACTTCCAGCAATCGTACCGATTCGTGAAACTTTAAAAGTTTCACGTACTTCTGCTTGACCGATTACTTTTTCTTCATACTCAGGATCAAGTAATCCTTTCATTGCAGATTCAATTTCTTCTATCGCATTGTAGATAACACGATGAAGGCGCAGATCTACTTTTTCTGATTCCGCTGCGTTTTTCGCGTTTACATCCGGACGAACATTAAATCCAATAACAATCGCTTTAGATGCCGAAGCAAGAATAATATCTGATTCTGTAATAGCACCTACACCTGTATGAATGATCTTAACGTTTACGCCTTCTACTTCAATTTTTTGTAAAGATGCAGCAAGTGCTTCAACAGATCCTTGAACATCTGCTTTTACAATAATATTTAATTCTTTCATTTCACCTTGCTTAATTTGTTCAAATAAATCATCTAAGCTAACGGTAGATTGGGAGCCACGATTCGCGTCAATTTGTTTTTGTTCACGTGCTTCACCGATTTGACGAGCTTTCTTCTCATCTTTAAAGACAAGGAACTGATCTCCTGCTTGTGGTACACCATGTAGACCAGTGATTTCTACTGGTGTAGATGGTCCAACTTCTGTTACACGATTTCCAATGTCATTCACCATTGCACGTACTTTACCATAAGTATTCCCTACGACTAATGGATCTCCAACACGCAGGGTACCATTTTGAACAAGTAACGTCGCAACAGAACCTCTACCTTTATCGAGTTGAGCATCAATAACACTTCCAAACGCTTTTGCATTCGGATTTGCTTTTAATTCTTCTACTTCTGAAACAAGAAGAATCATTTCCAATAAGTCATCGATACCTTCATTTTTAATCGCAGAAAGATTAACAAAAATTGTGTTACCGCCCCAATCTTCAGGAATTAGTTCATGCTCTGTTAGTTCCTGCATAACACGGTCAGGATTTGCTCCTTCTTTATCCATTTTATTAACTGCAACAATAATTGGAACTTCAGCCGCTTTAGCATGGTTAATTGCTTCTACAGTCTGAGGCATCACACCATCATCTGCAGCAACAACTAAGATAGCAATATCAGTAATTTGTGCGCCACGAGATCGCATACTAGTAAACGCAGCGTGTCCAGGTGTATCTAAGAAAGTAATCTTCTTACCATCATTTTCCACTTGATACGCACCAATGTGCTGGGTGATTCCACCTGCTTCACCTGCTGTAACTTTTGTATGACGAATGGAATCTAACAATGTCGTTTTCCCATGGTCTACGTGCCCCATTATTGTTACAACAGCGGGACGTTCTTGCTTATCTTCTTCAGCATCTTCTTCAATATATTTGTCTAAATCTGTATCTTCTAGTATGATTTCTTTTTCAACTTCTACACCATACTCACCACAAATTAATTCAATAGCATCATCATCGATGTCTTGATTTTTTGTAGCCATTACACCAAGGAACATTAGCTTTTTAATAAGCTCAGCAGATTCTTTATTAAGCTTATCAGCTAAATCTTGTACAGTTAGTGTACCATGATAAGTTATTTTCCCTGGAGTTTCTGCTGGTTTAGCAGCTGGTCTCTCTTGCTGTTGATTTTTCTTTGGTCCTTTTTGTTTCTTGTTTTTATTCAGTTTGGATTGATTCTTTTGTTTGTGCTGATTTGGTTTCTGCTTATTCTGTTGTTGTTTTTTAGGTTGATGTTGTTCTTTGTCAGCTTTCTCTGGTTTTGCCTTAAATTTATTATCTAGCTTTTTGACAACTTCATCAGAAATTGCTGACATATGATTCGTAACTTCAACATCTTCTGTTTTTAAGAAGTTAATTACTTCTTTACTTGCTATATTATTTTGTTTTGCATATTCATATATACGTATTTTACTCATACGTTCACCCCCGAATTTATTCCCCAATTAGAGATATGAGCTTTTTTGCAAAGCCTGCATCTAAAATAGCGACAGCTACTCTATGGGTCTTTCCGATTGAATGTGAAATAGTATCACGATCATCAACAAATCGAAACGGAATTTTATAATAATTACATTTATCCGTTATCTTTTTTTTCGTTTGTGGTCCAATATCACTTGCTAACAAGACCAATTTTGCACGGTTAGAACGAACTTCTTTTAAGATTGTCTCTTCACCAAAAGCACATTTACGTGCACGTACTGCGAGCCCAAGAATATTTAGGTAATTAGGATTCATGATACGTGCCTTCTATTACTTGTAACAAATCTTCGTAAAGAGATTCATCAATCTCTGTATTAAAAGTTCGATTCAATACATTTGTTTGTTTTGCCTGGTCAATTACTTCTTTATCTTTGGAAAGATACGCTCCTCTACCATTTTTCTTACCTGATGGATCGACGAATACTTCCCCTTCCTTATTTCGAACGACACGTATTAATTCTTTCTTCGGTCTCATTTCATTGGTGACTATACATTTACGCTCTGGAACCTTTTTCTTCTTAACCAATGACATTTACCTCCTTATTCAAACAAGTCATTTTCATTGTCAGAATAGGATTCACCTTCATCGAGTAATCCTTCTTCTCTTGCTTCGGATTCACTTTTAATATCTATTTTCCACCCTGTCAATTTAGCTGCCAATCTGGCATTTTGGCCTCTCTTACCAATTGCTAGGGATAACTGGTAATCTGGAACGACCACCGTCGTTGATTTTTCTTCCTCGTTCACGGACACCTTAACTACTTTTGATGGACTCAATGCATTAGATACATATACTACTGGATCTTCTGACCATTGAACAATGTCTATCTTTTCACCTTTTAGTTCAGTTACAATTGCCTGAACTCGTTGTCCACGCTGTCCAACGCAAGAACCAACTGGATCTATTTCCGGATCAGATGCATACACAGAAATTTTAGAGCGATCTCCTGCTTCACGAGCTACTGACTTTATTTCTACAGTTCCATCATAAATTTCTGGAACTTCCATTTCGAATAGTCGTTTTAATAGACCAGGATGGGATCTAGAAATAAAGATTTGTGGACCTTTACTTGTATTTTCTACTTTCGTAACAAACACTTTCAAACGGTCATGCACATGATATTCCTCTGTAGGCATCTGCTCAGATTCAGCTAGTTTTGCTTCAATCTTACCTAAATTAACATATACAAAGCGTGGATCTTTTCGTTGAATTATACCCGTCATGACATCTTCTTCACGATCAACATACTCAGAGAAAATCACACCTCTTTCTGCTTCTCGAACTCGTTGAGTCACAACTTGTTTTGCAGCTTGTGCAGCGATACGGCCAAAATCTTTTGGTGTTACCTCTACCTCGATAACATCATCCACTTCATAGTTTGGATCAATTTTTTTTGCTTCATCTAAAGAAATTTCTTGTTGTACATCTTCTAATTCGTCTACTACTGTTTTACGTGCATAAACTGCCATTTTTCCGGTTTCTTCATTCAACTCTACTCTTACATTGGAAGCAGATTTGAAGTTTTTCTTGTACGCTGAGATTAAGGCTGCTTCTAAGGCCTCCATTAAGATATCCTTATCAATTCCCTTTTCTTTTGCTAAATTCTCAATCGCATCAAATAACTGCATGCTCACTTTTACTTTTCCCCCTTTTATTAAAACGTAACAGCAATTCTTGCTTTGGCAATTTTGTTATAAGGTATCTCTACTTGCTTCTTACGCGTTTTCACTTTATATTCCATTGTTACAATTTCTCCATCAAAGGATTGTAATGTACCTTCATACTCTTTACTTCCATCAATAGGCTCATATAATTTCACAAAGATATTTTTCCCTATACTGGAGTCAAAGTCTTCTTTATGCTTGAGTGGACGTTCTACTCCTGGAGAAGACACTTCTAAGAAATATGCTTCTGTAATTGGATCTGACTCATCAAGCTTCTCACTTAGAAGTTCTGAAACTTCTCCGCATTCCATGATGTCAATACCGCCTTCTTTATCTATATATACACGTAGAAACCAATTTTTGCCTTCTTTTACATATTCAATGTCTACTAATTCTAGATTCTTTTCTTCTAAAATTGGAGTAACCAACTCTTCCGTTAAAGAAACCACATGAGAACTCATACTCTCATCCTCCTTAAATTCCGACTTAAATTAAATTCATTCAATATAAAACCCCTGCCAGATGTATCGGCTAGGGGGAAGCTAAACTCTTCATGGAAATGGGTAAGAATAAAGAGTGGGCGATTCACCCACTCTTTTAAACCGTACGTATCGAACGTTCTTTCCAAAAAATAGTATAGCATAGTTATCTTACCAATGCAAACGGCTCTAGTACTTGTGTAATAGAACGATTTATTAATCTAGTCAACATCTGTTTATAGGATATCCTTTTATTATAAAAACTATGCTATACAATACGTATTAGAATAAGGATAACTGGTTTTTATCTTCCATTCCTTCTAAGCAACCATGATTGTCCAAGTATTCCAATACCGTTTTCGAAATTTTACTACGCTCTCTTAAATCTTCCTTAGACAAGAATTCCCCTTCTTCTCTCGCTTTTACTATATTTAATGCTGCGTTTGTGCCTAATCCATCCACTGCATTGAATGGAGGCAATAAACTTTCTCCATCAACAATAAAGTCGGTCGCACTTGATTGATATAGATCAACTTTCTTAAAAGAAAAACCTCGTTCACACATTTCTAGTGAAATTTCTAGTACTGTAAGTAAATTCTTTTCTTTTGGAGATGCGTCATTACCTTTAACAGAAATTTCTTCCATTCGTTTACGAATTGCTTCAGAACCCTTGATCATCGTATCAAGTTCAAAATCATCTGCACGTACTGTAAAATATGCAGCGTAAAATAGAATCGGATGATGAACTTTGAAATAAGCGATTCGAACAGCCATTAACACATATGCAGCCGCGTGTGCTTTCGGAAACATGTACTTGATTTTTTTACAAGATTCGATATACCAATCTGGTACATCATGTTTTTTCATCTCGTCTATCCATTCATCTTTAAGCCCTTTTCCTTTACGAACAAATTCCATAATTGTAAATGCCATCGATGGTTCTAATCCTTTATGCATTAAATAAACCATAATATCATCACGACATCCAATTACGTCTGGTAATTGGCAGATGCCATCATTAATCAACTCTTGGGCATTTCCAAGCCATACATCCGTACCATGTGACAATCCAGAAATAATGAGTAGCTCTGCAAAGGTCTTTGGCTTCGTATCTTCTAACATTTGTCGAACGAATTTGGTACCAAACTCAGGTACTCCTAATGTACCGGTTTTACAATTTATTTGTTCCGGTGTTACTCCTAATGATTCCGTACCAGAAAAGATTTTCATTACTTCTTCATCATCGGTCGGAATAGTTTTTGGATCCATGCCACTTAAATCTTGCAACATACGTATGACTGTTGGATCATCGTGTCCTAGTATATCAAGTTTCAACAAATTATCATGAATGGAATGGAAATCAAAGTGCGTTGTTCTCCATTCACTATTACGGTCATCTGCAGGAAATTGTATTGGCGTGAAATCATAGATTTCTTTATCAGAAGGAACAACGATAATTCCTCCAGGATGCTGTCCTGTTGTTCGTTTTACTCCAGTACATCCTTGTACAAGCCGGTCTACTTCAGCATTTTTATACACAAACTGATTATCTGAAGCGTATCCTTTTACATATCCATAAGCAGTTTTTTCAGCAACAGTTCCTATCGTTCCTGCACGATATACATTATCAATACCAAACAATTCTTTCGTGTAATTATGTGCACGAGGTTGGTAATCACCAGAGAAGTTCAAATCAATATCAGGAACTTTGTCTCCTTTAAACCCTAAAAATGTCTCAAATGGAATATCTTGTCCATCTTTCGTTAAGGGTTTCCCACACTCAGGACATTCTTTATCCGGTAAATCAAATCCACTAGCAACAGAACCATCGGTAAAGAATTCATGGTAATGACATTCTTTACAAACATAATGCGGTACCAATGGATTTACTTCTGTAATTTCTGTCATGGTTGCTACAAAAGAAGAACCAACTGAACCACGTGATCCCACAAGATATCCGTCATCTAAAGATTTCTTTACAAGTTTTTGAGAAATGAGGTAGATGACTGCAAACCCATTACCAATGATACTTTCAAGTTCTTTTTCTAAACGATCGACAACAATTTGTGGAACAGGATCTCCATATACCTCTTTGGCCTTGTTATAACATAAATCACGCATCTCTTGTTCAGCGCCTTCAATATTTGGTGTGAACAAACCATCTTTCACCGGTGAAATTTCTTCAATGGAATCTGCTAGTTGTTGACTGTTTTCAACGACAATTTCATTCGCTTTTTTCTCACCTAAGAAGTGAAAACATTTAATCATTTCATTCGTTGTACGGAATGGAGTATCTGGTAACTTATGGCGACTCAATGGATTTCCTGCTTGCGAACCTATTAAGATTTGACGATATTGCTTATCATGTTTATCTAAATAGTGTACATTACCAGTAGCAACTACGTTTTTTTTCATTTTATCTCCGAGATTGACGAGTTTTCGTAAAATGTCTAAGATTTGCGATTCGTTTTGAACTAGATCTTTTTCAATAAGATGGGTATAGTTCTCAGGTGGTTGTACTTCAATATAATCATAGAAATCAGCAACTTGCTCTGCTTCTTCCTCAGATTTTTGCATCATGGTCTCAAATACTTCCCCTTTATCGCAAGCTGTTCCAACTAAAATTCCTTCGCGGTGTTTTTGCAATACAGAACGAGGTAATCTAGGTACCCGGTAGAAGAAATCAATATGAGCTCTAGATACTAATTTATATAAGTTCTTTAAGCCTTCTTCAGTTTGTGCTAATAATGTGCAGTGGTATGGTCTTGAACGTTGATATGCATTATTCTCACCCATATGATTGTTCAATTCTAAATGATTGCTAATTTCTTTTTCTACTAAACGTTGAACCAATTTCCAAAGTAGATATCCTGTTGCTTCAGCATCATAGATTGCACGGTGATGCTGTGTTAATTCGATATCAAGATGCTTACAAAGTGTATTTAAGCGATGATTTCGTAGTTCAGGTAATAAAAATCGTGCTAATTCTAATGTATCAATTACCGGATTGGATGCCTTCTCATAATTGATTCTTTGAAATCCTTGATTAAGAAATCCCATATCAAAGCTAGCATTATGTGCTACTAATATATCGTTGCCCATCCATGTATGAAAATCCTTTAGAACATCAGCTACTTCAGGAGCATCTTTTACCATATCATCTGTAATACCAGTTAAATCTATAGTTGTCTGAGACAATGCATGATGTGGATTTGCAAATGACTCAAATCGATCAACAATTTCTCCGCCTTTAATTTTTACTGCTGCTAATTCTATAATTGTATCGTAAACAGCAGAAAGACCGGTTGTCTCTACGTCAAATACAACAAATGTATCTTCATATAAATCTCGATCCGCTTCGTTATAAGCAATCGGTACGCCGTCATCGACAAGGTTCGCTTCTACTCCATAAAGTACTTTAATACCATGCTTTTTCCCTGCATTATGCGCATCGGGAAATCCTTGTACGCCGGCATGATCTGTTATAGCAATTGCTTTATGTCCCCATTTCGCAGCCCTTTCTACTAAGGCTTCAGGAGAAACAACTGCATCCATTTGACTCATCGTCGTATGTGTGTGAAGTTCAACACGCTTTTTATCTTGCGCAGCCTCATCCATACGTTGTGTTACATGAATTTCATGAATGTCTTTGGCCATCATAGCTAGTTCATTCGTATACATATCGGTTTGAATACTTCCCCTTGCTTTTACCCACATGCCTTTTTTCACTGATGCAAATTTAGCTGCATCTTCATCACCTTTGGAGAACATTTTTATTTGGATTGAATCTGTATAATCTGTTGCTTTAATAATTAGTAGACTTCTTCCAGAACGTAATTCTCTCACTTCTGCATCAAATACATATCCTTGGACAGTTATGCGACGCTCTTCATCGATGATCTGATCCATTGTGATTGGTTCATCTTGAATCTTATAACCAATTGCTAATGGTTGCTGATCTGGAACAGACTTATCCTTATCTCTTTTCTCTTTTTCTTGTACAGTTTTCATAACTAACTGTTGGTCTTCGAGTGCTTTTTTATCTCGAAATTCTTTCATTGCTTCTGTGTTAGTTTTCACTTCAACTTCAAGCGTGTATGGTAGACTTCCGATTGACAAACAGAACTGATGAAATTTAGTTTCAAGCCTTTTCTTCAATGCTGATGCTTCCGCTTCGTTTCTAGCAGTTAACATAATCTTATTATTGGAAACTTTGGGAGCTTGATCCAATACTAGATCACGGTAAGCAGGAGACAAAGAGGTTTGTGCAATAAAATGCTTCCAATATATTTGTATATCGCCTTCCGGACAATGTTTATTTGCAGCAGACAAAGTTAAACTTACCTCTGCAACGGATGCGAAGGAGTCTTTAAGAGAACGATGAAACAATTGATAAGTTTGGAAAGGAAGTACATGATCTATATTTATATAAAAATTCCATTTCTTATCTGCTTTATGTACTTCTACTTTTTGTAGAGATGAATCAGAAAAATGTGCTTCGATTTCGTTCTCTGGCATCTGAATTTGCTCTAGTAATAATTTTAGCTTTTCCTTCTTTGAAATGTCCACTTCTTGCCCTCCTCTAAAGAAAGATGAATCAAAAAGGAAGAGGTTGAGACAAAAGTTTTTAATCAAAAGATATCTTCCAATGAACGGTGTTTGAAAATAGCTTCAAAAATATACTTCGCTTATCTAATGGGTGGCAGATGAAACCTCCGTTTGCTTTACGGTGGATTACCTTGTCCTTGTTCCATAGTCTAAGTATATTTCTTACACTAATTCAAAATATCCGTTCGTCTTTTGAACAAAACTTTTTATTTAGTCCCAACCTCTAGTTTCTCTTAATATATTTTACAAGAATAATCGCTGAATGTCATTCCATGTAACTACAATCATTAGTAACATTAGTAAAGCAAACCCTACAAAATGGAATATACCTTCCTTCTCAGGAGCAATCGGCTTCCCGCGAACAGCTTCGAGCCCTACAAAGAGCAAACGTCCACCATCCAAAGCTGGTAATGGAACTAGATTAATTATTCCTAAGTTAATACTTAACATCGCTGTCCATAAAAGGAAGTTTGAAAAACCAGTCTGAACCACTTGGTCTGTAGCGTCATAAATACCAACCGGCCCCGATAAAAGCTCAATAGAAACTTGCCCTGTTACTAACATAAATAAGTTTTGTATAATCATGGTGGTTGTATCATACGTTCTTTCAATTCCATAAACAAACGTACCTAATACGTCTTTTTCAAACCCTTGATACACCCCAATTTGCCCAATTGTAATAGGATCCCCAACTTCATTCACGGCTTCCGCTTCACCTGGAACAACAGATATATCTTGTGATTCACCATTTCGTTGAACCACCATATCTAATTCTTGTCCAGGGTTTTCACGAACAATGGAAGTGAATTCTTCCCAAGTAGAAATGGACTGATCACCTATTTGTGTAATAACGTCATCTTGTTGGAAACCAGCCTGTTCAGCTGGTGTATCAGGTTGAATTTCACCAAGTTTAGCTTCTTCCACTGGCACACCTTGAATAATCCCTAAAATAAGGAAAATCGCTATCGCTAATACAAAGTTCATCATTGGCCCAGCAAATAATTGCATAGCACGTTTACCTGTAGACTTGGAAGCAAACTGTCGATTATATGGAGCGATTTGTGTTTCACGCTCGTCCATTACAAACATTGCTTTTTCATCAACATCGAAAGATAATCGGGTTTCATCATCATCTAATTCGTATCCTTCAATTATTAATTTATGGTCTAGGTCTACATTTTCTACTTCAATGACTCTAGCATAAGGATGCTTTGATTTGTTATTTACAATGATTTTAGACACTTTACCATCTTGATTAAATTCAAGACCAATATGATGTCCAGGTTTTAATTCAATAATTTCAGGATCTTCACCAGCTACACGAACGTACCCACCAGCAGGAATTAAACGAATCGTATACAAGGTTTCATTCTTAGTGAAGGAAAAGATTTTAGGCCCAAAACCGATTGCGAATTCTCTTACGAGCATACCTGCTCGTTTTGCAAAAATTAAATGTCCCCATTCATGAATGGAAACTAAAACTCCAAACATTAGTATAAATGCAACAACCGTTGTCATAATAACACCTTCCTTTTAGTGGAGCAGGCATTCGAATTAAGTATACAAGCTCTCCGTTAATTATATTCATGAAAAGGTTAAGATTAACCTTTTCGACTAAAATCGTCTAAATTTATTTTAGAAAAAATGTATAAAATGTAATAACGGAAAAACAAATAACATACTATCAAATCGGTCTAATATTCCACCATGACCAGGTAGTATATTACCTGAATCTTTCACATCATAATTTCGTTTAAATGCTGATTCCACTAAATCACCAATTTGCCCAAAAATCGATGCCAATATCGTTACAATAATTACAATTAACCATGTATGTTCAAATGGGGAAATCAAATGAAATACAGTTGCTACGATACAAGCTGTTAGTATTCCACCCAATGCCCCCTCTACTGTTTTCTTTGGACTAATGGTTGGCCAAAGCTTACGTTTTCCCCATTTTTTACCAAATAGATAAGCTCCAGTATCCGTTGCCCAAACAATGAAGAAGGCAAATAAAATATTATTTAATGCATTATCTCCGTTTCGTGTTTCCAACAGATAATAAAATCCAAGACCTACATAGAATGCGGCTAAAATTACAAAACCAACATGGTCAAACGTAAAACGATTCTTCACTAATACGGTATAACCTAATAAAATTAAGATTAATAAAGCAATTAGCTCATATCTTGTAAACCAATTAAATATTGCACCATAGTAAGTCGGTAATAGTATTAGCCAAACTAAACAAACTGATAAAATATAAGGAAATATATAATTTCCAATATGCCTCATCCGTAATAGCTCTAATAAACCAATTGTAGCTACTAGATAGATCAATATCATGAATGGAAGTCCACCGATAAGGATGAATGGGACAAAGATTAATAGTGCGAGTAATGCTGTAATTGTTCTTTGCTTCATTAAAAAATCATCACCTTATATACCTCCGTATCTCCTCTTTCGTTGTTGATATTCCATCAACGCTTGAAGAAATGTATCTTCATCAAATTCCGGCCAGAGTTTTTCGGTAAACCAAAATTCCGTATAAGCAAGCTGCCAAAGCATAAAATTACTCAGACGGTACTCTCCTCCAGTACGAATCAATAAATCTGGATCAGATAAACCGTTCGTAAATAAATGTTTCTCGAAATAACTTTCATCTAATTGTTCTACGTCAAATTCAGATGCTTTCGTCTCTTGCACTATTTGTTTTACTGCATGTATGATTTCATACCTACTTCCATAGTTTAGCGCAAAATTAAGTACTAAACCATCGTTGTCCTTCGTTTTCTCCATGGCATATTCTATCGCATCCTGTGTATGCTTAGGTACTGCATTAAAATCACCAATTGTTTGTACACGAACATTATTTTCTATTAAACCTGGTAAATATACATGCAGGAACTCTTTTGGTAATTTCAATATAAAATCAACTTCAGATTTCGGTCGTTTCCAATTTTCTGTAGAAAATGTATAAAGTGTCAATACTTTTACATTTGCATTAACAGCGGCTTTGACGATTCGATTTACTGTAGACACACCTTCTCTATGTCCAGCGATTCTAGGTAATCCTCGTTTTTGTGCCCAACGACCGTTACCATCCATAATGATAGCAACATGACTGGGAATGTTATCCCAATCTTCTAGTTCCGTTTCTTTTACTTGTTTTGATAAAAAAGGAATTTTGATAGACATAATCCGTCCCCCGAATGGTTGTTAATTCACAAACCTTTCTTTCTAACTTGAAGAAAAAGGTATGAAAGGCATGACCATGCCAAATGAATATATTGTAAATGACTATTCTCATTTACCCAATTATAACGACTTTCCTAACAGAATACAAAAGCCCCCTTTAATAAGAGGGCTTAATGGCATCTTACTACGTAAGAAGAAAACTGTCATCTAGAAAATCGATTTTTTTATAGAATAATTTACCAAAGTGAAATACCTTTTGGAATTTGTAATTAAAACTTAAGAGAAATTCATTAATTAAGCATCCTATTTCATTCTTACAATCAGTAACTTGTACAGAATAAACTGAGGATAAAAGGCCGTAATTACACTTCCATAATTTCGTTTTCTTTATTTTTAGCTAATTGATCAATTTTATTAATATAATCATTTGTAGATGTTTGAACATCATCTTGGAAACCTCGAAGATCATCTTCCGTCAAGTCACCATTTTTCTCCATTTTTTTCAACAGATCATTTGTGTCTCTACGAATATTACGGATTTGAACTCTAGATTCTTCTGCGTACTTTCCAACCACTTTAACAAGATCTTTACGTCGCTCTTGTGTTAGTGCAGGAATATTAATTCGAATAATATTACCATCACTAGATGGAGATAGACCGAGGTCTGCTTTTTGAATTGCTTTTTCGATATCACCTAATGCAGTTTTGTCATATGGAGTGATTGTTAAGAGTCTTGCTTCAGGAGCTCCAACTGTTGCTAATTGGTTTAAAGGTGTAGAAGCACCGTAGTAATCTACAAACACACTATCTAAAATACTTGGGTTAGCACGTCCTGCTCTTACGGAAGCTAAATTCTTAGAAAAAGCTTGTACCGCTTGATCCATTTTTTGTTCCATCTCTTTTAATACAGAAGCTGACATTTTTATTTCCCCCTTATTGTTGTTCCGATCGTCTCACCTTGAACGACCCGTTTAATATTTCCTTCTTCCATAATTGAGAATACAATTAATGGAATATTATTATCCATACATAATGAAGAAGCCGTTGAATCCATTACACCTAAACCTTCATTTAACATTTCAAGATATGATAACGATTCGTATTTCTTAGCTGATTTGTTTATCTTAGGATCATCCGTATATACTCCATCAACATTATTTTTTGCCATTAAAATTACTTCCGCTTCGATTTCAGCTGCTCTTAATGCGGCAGTAGTGTCTGTTGAGAAATATGGATTACCCGTTCCTGCTGCAAAAATGACAACACGTTTCTTCTCTAGATGGCGAATAGCTTTTCTTCTTATGTAAGGTTCTGCAACTTGTCTCATCTCAATGGATGTTTGCACTCTTGTTTCAACATCGATTGTTTCCAAACCATCTTGTAATGCAAGAGAGTTCATAATCGTAGCAAGCATTCCCATGTAATCAGCGGATGCACGATCCATTCCCATTTCACTACCGACTTTACCTCTCCAAATATTTCCTCCGCCTACAACAATGGCAACTTCAACACCAAGGTCGGCAACCTCTTTTACTTGTTTTGAAATAGATTGGATTACTTTTGGATCGATTCCATATCCTTGATCACCACTTAAAGCTTCTCCACTTAATTTTAACACAACTCTATTGTAACGTGCTGTCGTCATAATAACCTCCAGAGAAAAAGTTTTTACTATTATATCACTTTTACTAATTAATAAGCTTGGTAAACCATACGTTAAAGTTCCAGTTACACTTATATGGTAAAGCTTAAAAATACCCTTACTTGCCAAAATAGGGAACAAATTAATGTCCCCTAATTTGTTGCAACTATTTTTTAATTTGACTCATTACTTCTTCTGCGAAATTGTCTTCGCGTTTTTCCATTCCTTCGCCCACTTCATAACGAACAAAAGTTTTTACAGTAGCACCTTTATCTGCTACATATTTTTTCACTTTTTGGTCTGGATCTTTTACGAAGCTTTGCTCTAATAATACAATTTCTTCAAAGAACTTGCCTAGACGACCTTCTACCATCTTTTCAACAATTTTCTCTGGTTTACCTTCATTTAATGCTTGTGTTTTTAATACTTCACGTTCACGGTTCACTTCTTCTTCAGCTACTTCATCACGAGATACGTAACGAGGATTTACTGCTGCTACATGCATGGAAATATCTTTACCTACTTCTTCATCTGTAGTACCTTCAAGTAATGAAAGAACTCCAATACGCCCACCCATGTGTAAGTATGCTCCAAATGCATCATTGTCTGTTTTCTCAATTACTTCGAAACGACGAAGAGAGATTTTTTCACCAATTTTTGCAACAACATTTGTAATTACAGAATCAATTGTATCTCCATCACCGTGCAGTTTTTGTTGAAGAGCCTCTTCAACAGAAGCAGGTTGGTGAGCAACTAAATGTTTTCCAAGATCCGTTAATAATTGTTTAAACTGATCATTTTTTGTAACGAAATCAGTTTCGCAGTTTACTTCAATAATAGCAGCTTTGTTACCATCAACTTCAATATGAGTTAATCCTTCTGCTGCTACACGGTCTGCTTTCTTCGCAGCTTTTGCCATTCCTTTTTCACGTAGAAAATCAATTGCTTGTCCAATGTCACCATTTGTTTCTTGAAGTGCTTTCTTACAATCCATCATTCCAGCACCAGTTTTTTCACGTAGTTCTTTTACCATTTGTGCAGTAATAGCCATGTATGGTCCTCCTTAAAATCAATAATTTAATTCTTTAAAAAAGGGTGATAAAAGGCTTCTATCCTCTTATCACCCTCACCTTTTCAATGATTACTCTTGAGTTGAAACTTCTTCTGCCGCTTCTTCTTCAGCAACAGCTTCGTTTGCTTCTTCTTCAACTACTTCTGTTTCTTCCCCTTGTTTCACTTCTAAAATAGCATCTGCCATTTTTGAAGTCAAAAGCTTCACGGCGCGAATAGCGTCGTCATTAGCTGGAATAACGTAGTCAATTTCATCTGGATCACAGTTTGTATCTACAATTCCGATGATTGGAATGTTTAGTTTATGAGCTTCAGCAATTGCAATACGCTCTTTACGAGGATCGATTACAAATAATGCATCTGGAAGCTTAGTCATTTCTTTAATTCCACCAAGGAATTTCACTAAACGTTCTTTTTCTTTTAATAGATTTACAACTTCTTTTTTAGGTAATACTTCAAATGTACCATCTTCTTCCATTTTCTCAATGGATTTCAAACGATTAATACGCTTGCGGATAGTTTGGAAGTTTGTTAATGTTCCACCTAACCAACGTTGATTTACAAAGTACATACCTGAACGGATTGCTTCATCACGCACAGAATCTTGTGCTTGTTTTTTTGTACCAACAAAAAGGATTGTACCGCCATTTGATGCGATTTCCTTTACGTAGTTGTATGCTTCATCCACTTTTTTAACTGTTTTTTGTAAGTCGATGATGTAAATGCCGTTACGCTCCGTGAAGATATATTTCTTCATTTTCGGATTCCAACGACGAGTTTGGTGTCCAAAATGTACACCAGCTTCTAGCAATTGTTTCATTGAAATTGCTGCCATGTTGCATTCCTCCTAATGGTTTTTTCCTCCGTATAGATCTTCTTTGTAGAAACACTGATTCATATCAGCACCAATCCTACAAATCCCTATACGTGTGTTTTTTGTTCTAATCGTTCATGACTAGACTATTTACACCAAAAGTTACTATACCACAACATGATTAGTGAAGCAAGTTATTTCAAACATTTTTTTGATGAAGCTTTATAATAATCTCAGCTTCTGTTTTGCCACATTCCAATTCACTTGCAATTTCGTCAATTGTTTTGCCTTGATTATAAAGTTGTAATACTCGTGCTTCCAATGATGCCTCAACTGTATCTTCTGCATCTTCACTTGAGAAGTTCTCTTTTATTTGTTCACTAAATGGCTCCTCTTGGAGATTAAATTCTTCTAATACACCATTACTTTGCTGCTTTTGATCAGGAGTAGCCCCCTTCTGTATTAACGCTTGTAGATTTTGGTTCTCTTGTCTAATTTCTTCTATGTAATGTTTTAGTTTTGAATCTATATTCGATTCAGAAGCAGGTCGTTGCTTTAAGACTTGAATTTGTTGTAATAATTTATAAATTGCTAATAAGGCAATCATGTGTAATAAAAAACTGATAATCCATAAAAGAGAAGACATAATTCACCCCTAAACTATCCATTATAATCAATTTTGCTTCCTAAAAACGGATGCTCTGACTTTTGCTCTTGATTGTCATCTTTATTTTCATCTTTACTCTCATGTTTACGTTTGTTGTTTGAATCTACTTTATATGTATGATTCAATTCATTCACCTTTTTACTTCTCAGTTCTTGTTTTTTCGCTTGTAACTGCGCTAGCGATTCCTGAAGATGTTGTCCTTGTTTATCCATTTGATCCTGTATCTTTCCTGCATCTTGAACTCGAGGTAACGCTACTTGCATCTCAATTGATTTCCAACCCATACAAGCATCTCCTTTAATTATTCAAATAACGGAATAATTTCAATTTCATTCTTTGATACTTGGATTTTGACAAAATGGTGAGCACTTTTAATAATTCTTTTATATTTTCCAAAAGAAATAATAACATTTGGATGAATGAAATTTCGGACAGTTAAAGATGCTTTATTTTCAGAACCAATTGTCGATTGAATTACGAATAAAGATTGATCAATTAATTGCAGTTCTTCTTCTGTTTGTTTTAATAATTTTCTTTGTCGCAACAATGATAAGCGTAATTTCGGGTCATTATCTATACTTCCATTACGTAATCTGTCACCAACTTTTCGTATTTTTTCAACATCTTCTTCTAAAGTCTTTTTTCGATTAAGTAATTGTTTTTCTTTTTCATATTCATTCTTATTAATTCCAAATGCAATCTCTGTCGTAATTCCTAATCGGTTTCCGATGTCTTTCGCTTCCATTGTTTTCCCAGCAGATACTGTTCCACCTATGATATTCCCTAGTTTGCAAAACACATGCCCGATTGCTGTACAATCACTATGAAGAATCGATTTTTCTACATATAAATCATTCCCAGCCTGTATATGAGAGTGATTACAATAACCAAGTACAATATCATTTCCAGCTTGAATACTTCCGATATTTTTCCCAGCTATACCTTCCATAATAAAAACAGATCCACCAGCTATTATTGTTGCCCCTTCTACCATGCCTTGTATACGTATATCACCTTCTGCTTTAATCTCAAAACCAGACGGTACATCCCCTTGTATTTCAATGTTACCAACAAAATCCAAATTCCCTGTTTTCATGGATATCGATTCATTCACCTTAAATACAGGTAATACTTGAATTTGCTGATTGTTAATACTAATTTGTCCATCACTAACAGCATAAAAAGAATGAACATCTTCTTTCCAAACAACATTTTTTCCCGCTCGAATCTTCTTCTGTTTTCCATCCTTCGCCTTTAAATCTCTTCCTGTAACATCTACCCCATCTACACCTTTTTTAGGTAAGATTAATTTGGCAAGCAATTGACCTTTTGTGACATTCGGTATTCGCATAACTTCTCGATAATCCCAATGCTCCTCTCGATTAATAGAAGTGTCTAAGTTTGCTAGAATTTCTAGCCTACCGTCTTCACCATTTATTGGCTTCGTACCTTCTGCTATAAGAATAGGTTCTATAACAGTTAAATCGATGCTAGTTAATATATCTTCCTTGATACCATGAACTATTCCATGTTCATGAAGTTGGTTTTCAATTGATTCATGAAACAATGCTATATCTTCTTCTGATAATGCCTCTTTTTCTATTTCTATATAGGCAGCCATTTTGTCTTTACTCGTATAAATTCTCCACGAATTATCTACTTTCATCCCTTTTACCCCTTTTCCCGTATATGACGGGCAGTAATAACCCCACTGAATGAAGTTTCACTTTATCGCTTTTGTACAAGCTACTACATAGCTTGTATTTTTTCTAACGTTTTTTTCAATTTAAAGATAGATCGTTTATGAATTTGTGAGATTCTTGAAGTAGTTAATCCAACGACTTGGCCAATTTCAGTAAATGTAAGTTCTTCATTATAAAACAAACTAACAACCAACTGCTCTTTTTCATTTAATAGTTTAATTCCTTGAATAAGCTCCTCTTTTAACTCTTCATTAATAATATGGTTTTCTGGCAATATAGCTCTTTCATCAGAAATCGAATATCCAATGCCTTCTTTTAATTGATCGGAGTTACCTTTTGGTTTTTCTTCAATGGATAAAATATTACTAAATAACGCATCTTTCATCGTAGTTTCTACTTCTTCGGTGCTCATACCTGTTAGTTTAGCAATTTCTGAAGAATTTGCTTCTCTTTGATGGCTTTGTTCATATTCTTCAATTGCTTGTTCTACTTTTTTTGTCTTTTCCCGTATAGATCGAGGTAACCAATCTTCTTTTCTTAAGCCATCCATAATCGAACCCTTTATCCGAAAAGAAGCATACGTATCAAATTTTAAATCTCTGGAGGGGTCAAATTTCTTTAGCGCATCATAAAGTCCGAGAATACCAAAACTTCTTATTTCATCTTTCACTACGTTATTTGGAAGATGACTTGCAATACGTTCAGTGTGGTAGTTAACAAGATACATATAATTATTAATTAACTGATTGGCTGCATCCCCGTCCTGATCATTTTTCCATTTGTCCCACAGTTTTTGTTCCAGAGGAGAATTTGTCATATTCACTTGAAGCTCCCCTTTCTATTCTTATTTCTGGATTTAAATCATCATTGATTCTTGATTTATTTTTCGAACAGCAAGTAGTTTAGATCTTGGATCAAACTCAATTGTCCTACCAACGTTACCACCAACATCCTTACTTACAATAGGTACACCAAGTTCGGTTAATGCCTGCTCTACGGATTCTACATTTCTAGGGCCAATTCTCATCATGTCAGTACCAGTTCGTAATTGAAACATTTGAGCTCCCCCGGCTAATTTAGCTTTTAATGATGATTCTTCTGCTCCTCGTTTAATAAGTTCTTGATATAGATAAGGAATAGCCGTATCTGCATATTTATAGGGGTTAGTGTTTGTTTGCTTTCCTTGTTGCGAATTCGGTAACAATACATGCGATAATCCCGCAATTTCTTTTATTTCATCATATATAACAGTCCCAACACAAGATCCCAATCCAGATGTACGAATCAATTGGGGAAATTGGATAATTTTCAAATCCGCAATACCAACTTTAACAACAGTGGTTTTTACGCTAGTCATTATAGTCAATTCCTAACTTTGTAAATAGATTATGGAAAGATTCTGGATCCGGTATAAAAAGAAATTTACCACTAATTTTTTCAAATTGTTTATCATCTTGATGCATTTCTGTATCGATAATAATCACATAATCACTTGTATGAGATATCTCAATTAATCCTACAGTTAAAATTGCACCTGCCATATCGATGCCTAAATAAGGGACAGAAGGTTGCAAATTCATGGTAGTAAAATCGGACAATGCGGATAAATAAGTACCTGTCAAAATATTGCCAATCTCACTTAATGCAGATATTGCAATTTCTTGGTTTTCCGTATTATCAAACAAAGAGTAATCTGGATTATTTGTCAATTTACGCACAAGATATTCTGCTTCTTCAATTTGTAATATTACATACACTGTCCCAGGAATGTCTCCATTAATACGAAACATTAATCCTACTATTGTTTGTTCCGGACCACCAATCAAATCCATGACTTCATCAAAACCAACTACGTTTACCTTCGGTACTTTCATGTCAATTTTTTGATTAAGCAACTGGGATAAGGCAGTCGCAGCATTTCCAGCACCGATATTGCCAATTTCTCTCAACACGTCACGTTGATCTTCATTTAATCGCTTTCTACTCATTCCTCTTCTTCCAACCAAGTAGAATCTTCTGAGTCTAGTGATAAGACGTGATGCATATCTAGTAAGATTAATAGTCGATCATCTATTTTTGCTACTCCACTTAGATATTCTGGTTTTACAGAATCAATAACTTCAGGAGCATCCTCTATAATATTTACTGGGATATCTATTACATCATTTGCTTCATCAACAATTAATCCTACTTCTTGATCTCCGACTCTTGAAATGATAATTCGTTTATTTTCATTAATATCTGTTTTCGTTCTTTCTAACCTTAGACGTAAATCAATAACTGGAATAACCACTCCGCGTAGATTGATGACTCCTTTCACATAATCTTCCTTATGAGGTATGCGAGTAATAGGCATCATACTCTCTATAGAGCCAATCCATTCAACAGGAAGTGCGTATTCCCCACCATCTAAGTCAAAAACAATCATTTTAATGCTCTTTATTGTTCCTTGTTCCATTTTGTATACCTCCTATAATTTATCTTAATTGTTTTACAATCAAACCAGGTATTTCCTGTAATGAGATTTCATAATCGATTAATCCAGCATTCACCGCAGCTTTTGGCATGCCATATACAATCGCAGTCTCTACAGATTCAGCTAACGAAATAGCAGATGCATCATGTAATCTCAATTGCTGTAAACCGTCTGTTCCATCATTGCCCATTCCTGTTAAAATACAGATAATCTTGTTGTAGTTTTTAATATGTTGAAGAGAACTGAAAAGATTATTTACAGACGGTCGATGCCCTTTTAACGGAGGAGATTTATCTAATGCTATTGCTAAGGACATGCCTACATTCTCCACCTTCATATGAAATCCTCCTGGTGCGATATAAGCTGTTCCAGATTGCAATATTTCTCCGTGAACAGCTTCTTTAACTGAAATTGCACAAATCGAATTTAATCGGTCAGCTAATGATTTTGTAAATCCAGGCGGCATGTGCTGTACAATAACGATTGGAGCTTGTATATCTTTAGGCAATTCCATTAACACCTTTTGTAATGCTTTTGGTCCTCCGGTAGAAGTACCTATAGCAACTATACTTCTTCGATATCTTTTTTTTCTATCTATATTAGCTATGGTCTTTGTTGATTGTATATTATCTTCCGCGGTTTCTTGGGTAGGATTCACCTTTACCGTAGAAGCCAATATAACCTTCTTACGAATTTCTTCTTCTACATCTCGAATATCTAATGAAATAGATCCCGAAGGCTTCATGATAAAATCTACTGCACCACTTGAAATGGCTTGAATTGTTTTTTCTGCTCCTGCTTTCGTAACACTGGATAACATTACAACAGGAACGGGATGTTCATTCATAATTCGTTGTAAAGCTTGCAGGCCATTCATTTTAGGCATATGGACATCAAGCGTTACCACATCTGGAGATAACTGTATGACTTTGTTTAGTCCATCTTCTCCATTGCAAGCAACAGCTACTACTTCAATTCTTGGGTCGTTATCTAAAATATCGGAAATTATTTTCCTCATAAATGCCGAGTCATCAATCACTATTGCTCGAACTTTTTTCATAAGATCACCCTTCCATCCAGTTCTTTAACCTACCTAGAAAGCTTGTGTCTGCGGAATTACTCTTCCTTTTTTCTTGCAAGTAAACATCTGCTAAATGTGTTATAGCTTTTGAGGCTTTAGATCTTGGGTAAACTTCAGAATACGGCTGTTGTGCGGTAACTCCCTTTACAACTAATACATCATCCGGAATAACCCCAAGAGCTTTTACCTCTACAGATAAAAATTGTTGGATAACATTTTGGAATTTTTTTAATGAGGCTATCCCATCACTTCTTTTGTTCCATCTATTTAAAACTGCATAAATAGGAAGTTGATCATTTCTGGATACGATATGCTTTACCATCCCATATGCATCTGTAATGGATGTCGGCTCTGGCGTTGTGATAACAATACATTCTTCAGCTGATAGTGTGAAAAATAAGGACTCTTCAGTAGCTCCTGCTCCCATATCAAAAAAAATATAATCATATTGATGTATAAGCGTATCAAAAGCTTCATAAAATCTAGTTTTTTGAAGATCAGTTAATTTGAATAACTGGGATAAACTCGAACCACCGGCAATATAATGTAAACCATTTGATTCCTTTTCTATTAAACTATTAAGTGGTATATCGTTTTTGAGTAAATCAACAATAGAATAAGTAGAACGATTTCCTATTAGAATATCAATGTTGCCCATTCCGATATCTAAATCTAAGATTAATACTTTTTTATTTCGTTTTATCAGTTGTAGAGAAAAATTAACAACAAAATTTGATTTCCCTACTCCTCCCTTACCACTTACAACAGCTACTGTTTTCGCTTGGTGAACGGAATCACTTAGCCTTTTTCGCAACCCCTCTGCTTGGTCAATTTTCATTGTTATCACTTAGAATTAGATGCGACATTTCTTCGACAGATGGTTGTATGACATCTTCTGGAACATCTTGTCCATTTGTCAAATAACCAATTCTTATTTTATTGTTCCAACAAATGTTTAAAATGTTCCCGTATTGTTCCGTCTCATCTAATTTTGTAAAGACAACACCATGAACATCGAGTAATTGAAATCGCCTATATATATCCAACATATCTTTAGGCTTAGAGGTCATCGATAACACTAAATAATTGGTCACTTTAAGAGAACTTGGCCATTCTTTTATTTCGTTCATATACTGATTATCTCGATAATTCCTACCTGCAGTATCTACTAAAATTACATCAAAAGAAGAAAATTTCTCTACTGCTTTTCGATAATCTTCCTTACTATATGCCACCTCTACGGGGATGTGTAATATTTTTGCATAAGTTTTCAACTGTTCTACTGCCGCTATACGGTAAGTATCTAATGTAATAAATGCAACTTTCTTTTTATCTTCTAAATAAAGTTTCGCTGCAATTTTTGCGATGGTTGTCGTTTTCCCAACCCCTGTCGGTCCAACAAATTGAATAATTCGATGATCATAAGTAAACCCGATATCCACTTGCTCTAGTCTGTTAGATATTAATTGTTTTACTTTAATTAAAATTGTCTCTTGATCATGGTACTTATCTTGATTCGTTTCATCATTTTTTACGTCTTTAATTAATTGCCCAGCAATTGATGGCGATAATTCTTGCGCTAATAGGTGCTCATAGGCTAATTGATAAACAGGTGTAAATTCTTGTTTACTTGTTCTTCCTTGTACTTCAATCAAACGCTGTAAATTTAGAATTTCTTCCCGAAGTGGATTTTCTTCTTTCACTTTTCTGTTATGACTTTGTTGAGTATGTTCTGTAACTTGTTTCTCACTAGGGGATGATTTACTAATAATTGGTTCTGGATCTACTCCAGCTACAACTTCAATAAATGTCTTTTTAAACAGACCAAGGAAACCACCCTTTTTTACTTCTTTGGATTGCAAAATTACTGCATCTGTTCCAAAATCTTTCCTTACTTCTTTCATCACTTCTGGCATTGTTGGTGCTGTATATTTTTTTATCTTCATGCAATATTCACCACCCCTACACTTTGAACTTCAACAGTTGGTTCGAGTTCATTGTACGATAGAACAACAACTTGAGGTAAAAATCGATCTAGTAACTGTTTTAGGTACATTCTTATAGCAGGAGAGCATATAAGAATGGTTGTTTCTTCTTGTAATGATAACTTTTCTGCTTCGGCATGAATTGATTTTACTATTTCTTGCTGTGTTTCTGGGTCTAAAGACAAATAATTTCCATGTTCTGTTTGTTGAATGTTATCAGCAATGGTTTTTTCTACTTTTCCTGATACAGTTATAACTTTCATTTGATTATTATCTTGTGCGTAATTTTTCGTAATTTGTGCAGACAGTGATTGTCTTACATATTCCCCGAGTAACTCTGTATCATTAGTCATTTTAGAAAAATCAGCTAATGTTTCAAATATGATCGGTAAATTACGAATAGAGACACTTTCACGTAACAGTTTCGCAAGAACTTTTTGTACATCACCTGTAGATAATGGTTCTGGTGTTACTTCTTCAACTAAAATTGGATTACTTTCCTTCAAGTGATCAATTAATTGTTTTGTTTCTTCTCTACCCAATAACTGATGTGCATGACGCTTAATTACTTCTGTGATATGTGTAGACACTACAGAAGGTGGGTCAACCACCGTGAAGCCAGATAATTCCGCCTCATCCTTTATCTCCTCATTAATCCACTTTGCAGGTAGTCCAAAAGCGGGTTCCTTCGTGTCAATTCCCTCTATTTCTTCTTCGCCAAAGTCTGGAGTCATTGCTAGATAATGGTCTAACATTAGTTCCCCGTTAGCGACTTCATTGCCTTTAATTTTCAACCGGTATTCATTTGGATTTAATTGGATATTGTCTCTAATTCTTACAACCGGGATAACTAATCCTAACTCAATTGCTAATTGACGACGTATCATAATCACACGATCAAGTAAATCCCCACCCTGTGCTGTGTCAGCTAGTGGAATTAACCCATAACCAAATTCAAACTCGATAGGGTCCATATTTAATAAACTGACTACATTTTCTGGTTGTTTTAATGCAGTAGATTCGGTTTCTTCCTCTTCTTCAACCGTTGGTTCTTCCTCTTTGGTTGCCCGGTTTTGCATCCAATACCCACCTAATATTAAAATCGCCGCCAAACTAGTTGTTAAGAAAAAATTAATTGGAGTTAGACCTAATAAGAAAATAGTTCCTCCTGCAATATAAAGTAGCTTCGGAAACTGTAATAATTGATCCATAACATCAGCACTTAAGTTATTGTTACCTGCAGAACGTGTAACTACAATACCTGTTGCAGTTGAAATTAAAAGTGCGGGAATCTGACTTACCAATCCATCACCAACTGTTAATCTCATAAATGTATTTACTGCTTCATCCATGGACATTCCCATTTGCACCATTCCGATAATTAATCCAAATAATATATTGATGATAACAATAATAATTCCAGCAATGGCGTCCCCTTTTACAAACTTACTAGCACCGTCCATCGAACCATGGAAATCTGCTTCTTTTTCAATTTTTTCACGACGTTCTTTTGCTTGCGCTTCGGAAATAAGTCCAGCATTCAAATCAGCATCTACACTCATTTGCTTTCCTGGCATAGCATCAAGGGAAAATCTTGCAGCCACTTCAGAAACTCGCTCAGAACCTTTTGTAATAACTAAGAAATTAATAATTACTAATATGATAAATACTACAAAACCAACAAATGGATTGTCTCCAATAACAAACGTTCCAAACGTATCAACGACTCCACCAGCTTCTGCTTCAGAAAGTATCGATCTAGTTGTAGATACATTCAACGCAAGTCGAAATAATGTTAACAATAAGATTAATGTTGGGAATACACCAAACTGCAATGGTTCTGTAGTATTCATTGCAACTAAAATAACAATTAGCGCTAAGATAATATTAATTAATATAAAAAAGCTAAGAAGTGCTCCTGGCAGTGGAATCACTAACATGATAATTACTAATATAACTCCCAGAAGTACTGATATATCTCGCGCTTTCATACAACTCTCTCCTAACTTGTTATGCTTTTTTCTCCACCCTGTAAACATAAGCTAATACTTCTGCTACTGCTTGAAAGTATGCTTCTGGGATTAATTCACCAATTTCTACAGCATCATGTAGTCCCCGTGCTAAAGGGCGATTTTCTACCATCATTACACCGTGATTTTTAGCAATCTCTTTAATCTTTTGAGCAATTTGATCTGTCCCTTTTGCTAAAATATATGGTGCGTTTGCTTTCGCTTCATCGTATTTAATTGCAATTGCATAATGGGTAGGGTTGGTAATTATGACGTCTGCATTAGGTACTTCACTCATCATTCTTCTCGTTGCCATCTGTCGTTGCTTTTCTTTAATTTTTGATTTGATTAATGGATCTCCCTCAACATTTTTATATTCATCTTTTATGTCCTGTTTAGACATCCGGATATTTTTTTCAAAATCAAATTTCTGATACCAATAATCAAATAACGCAAGAAAGATGAGTAAGATAATTGCGGCAAACCCCATAATTGCTGTGACAGAGGCGAAAAAACCTAGCGCACCTTTTGCATCGAGAAATGCTGTCATTAACATGTCATCTTTAAAAATCCAAATCACAGAAAATGTTACTAAACCAACAAACACAATTTTTAACATAGATTTTAGAAACTCTACTAGAGCTCGAATGGAAAATATACGCTTTGCACCTTTAATTGGGTCAATCTTTTTCAAATCAAATTTTAATGGCTCTGTACTAAACAAAAACCTTACTTGCACTAAGTTTGCTGCCATTCCAGTAATGATCGCAATAATCATTATTGGTGCCAACATCAACCCTGCATCTAATGAGGCACTGTTAAACATTAGTTGAACGTTTTTTTCTGTAATGTCCCAATGAATGTACTCAGTAAAAGATTTTTCGAAAAATCCAGTCATGTATTGAAGCATATAGCTTCCAAATACGAACAAACCGATAAAACATCCCAAAAGCAATAATGCCGTGTTAACATCTTGACTTTTGGCTACTCGACCTTTTTTTCGTTCATCCAGTCTCTTTTTTGGAGTTGCCTTCTCTGTCTTTTCACCTGCAAAAAATTGCAAATCTAATTTTAAAAGCAAGTTATACACCTCCAAACAATGACATTAAGCCATTCATAACTCTATACATTGTCTCAAAAAGGCGTTGTGCTAGATTCATATAAAGCGCAAGGAATACTAATATAGCAGCAAAACTAACAAGAATTTTCAATGGTAATCCAACAACAAACACATTCATTTGTGGAACAGTTCTGGCAATGATCCCAAGAGCAACATCAACTAAAAATAAACATCCAACGATAGGAATCGCAATTTGAAATGCAATTAAAAACATCGTATTAAAAGTCGTTATCACAAACTGAACAATCGACTCTTCTCCAAAAGGTAGAAATTGATTTAAAGGTATGTAAGAATAACTATTAAAAATTCCATCTAAGATAATGTGATGTCCATTAACGGATAATAAAAATAATAATGAAATGATATAAAGATACTGACCTGTTAATGGACTTTGTGCTCCTGTTTGAGGATCAACCACATTCGCGATTGCAAATCCCATTTGAAAATCTATAAATCCGCCGGCAACCTGTATAGCGGCAACAATAATATAAGCAATCAGGCCAATACATATCCCGATTAGTATCTCTTTTACAATTAAAAAAACATATAAATTATTAACAGCTACTCCTGTAGTATCAACAGTAGATATCATAATAATTGCTAGAAAAAAACTAATTCCTATTTTAAATTGTACGGGAACTGACCGATAAGAAAATAACGGCATAATCACAAAAAATGCTAGGACTCGGACAAATATTAATAAAAATGCAGGTAACGTATTCAAATCTATATACTCTAACATGTTTTAACCTACAAATTGATTTAAATTCTGATATAAATTTGATGTAAATTCCACAATTGTTGTTAACATCCAAGGTCCAAAAAATACTAATCCGACCAACACTGCAATTATCTTTGGAATAAATGCCA
Source organism: Oceanobacillus kimchii X50 (assembly GCF_000340475.1). Lineage (NCBI taxonomy): Bacteria > Bacillati > Bacillota > Bacilli > Caryophanales > Bacillaceae > Oceanobacillus > Oceanobacillus kimchii. The sequence goes on along the minus strand of NZ_CM001792.1, from coordinate 1,583,056 downwards.
ATGTTTGTTCCTGAATTTGTGTCGTTGCTTGAAATATACTTACGAGTAAACCAACTCCTAAGGCAAGTAACAATAATGGAACGGTAATTAATAAGATAGTAACGACGCCTTGTTCAGCTAACGTTAACACTAATTCACTACTCATGACACATGCTCCTTTCTAAAAGCCACCTAATAATGATTGGGTGATAAGATACCAACCATCCACAAGTACAAATAATAATATTTTGAACGGTAGTGAAATCATTACAGGCGGAAGCATCATCATACCCATAGACATTAAAATACTTGCTACAGCCATATCAATAATTAAAAAGGGAATGAATATCAAAAATCCCATTTGAAAAGCAGTTTTCAACTCACTAATTGCAAATGCAGGTACTAATGTAGTGAGTGGTATATCTTCTACAGTCTCCGGAGGATCAGCTTGAGTATAATTTAAAAACAAATCCAAATCTTTTTGCCTAGTATGTTGAGCCATAAATTCTTTTAATGGCATACTAGCATTCTCATATGCTTCATCCAAGGTGATTTCCTCATTAAATAGTGGTGCCAACCCCTCTTCATAAACTTCTGAGAAAGTAGGAGCCATAATAAAAAAGGTCATAAACAATGCAATTCCTATTAATACTTGGTTAGGAGGCATTTGTTGTGTTGCTAGTGAAGTCCTCACAAATGAAAGAACAATAATAATTCTAGTAAAACTTGTCATTAAAATTAAAATTCCTGGCGCCAATGAAAAAATCGTTAGTAGTAATAATAATTTTATAGAAGTCGATATGTTGGTTGGGTCGGAACTGGAAAAAATATCAATAAATTCATTCATGAGAATCTTCCTTATACTTTTGAATCATTTTACCTCGATTATATTTAAGGTTATTCAGTTCTTGTTCAAAATGCTTTTCGAATGATTGGTCTGAATCATCTTCTCGCGTGTTTATCTTTTTATTCTTTGTCAACATAGACATAAAGTTGGCTCCAAGGAAATCCTCTGACTGTTGTTCATCATTTAGAATTTGTTGAATTGTCTCTTCATCAGTTATTTCTTGAAGTAATTCCACATTGTCGCCTACTCCAACCATGTAAACCTGATTCCCAATTCGTACAATTTGTATCGACTTATTTTGTCCAACGGAAATTCCGCCGACATTTTCCAAAGATTTGATGTTACTACCTAACTTGTTTCGTTTTCCAAGAAGTTTTAATACGACATAAATTAAACCTATTACAAGTATTAATGCAAAAAACATTTTAATAATTTCAAACACTAATGACGGACTGGAATTATCTCCATTAACGACCATACCGTTATTACTATCTTCATTTATCACTTCAGGTTCTTCTTCGAAATTTACTTCTTCTGAACATTCTTCATCATTTTTAATGCAATCTGACACATTTGGGGCCGCCCCCACAGGAAGGGGCAGTATACATAAGATAAAAAGTATTCCTGCTCCCCATGTTAGTAAGATTCTATTGAAGTTCACTTTACTCAACTCACTTTTAAGATAACGCTTTTTGAATAGCTTCAATTACACGATCCGCTTGGAATGGTTTTACAATAAAATCTTTTGCTCCTGCTTGAATAGCATCAATTACCATTGCTTGTTGGCCCATTGCAGAACACATAATAATCTTTGCTTCTGAATCAATTTGTTTAATTTCTTTTAACGCACTAATACCATCTTTTTCTGGCATTGTAATATCCATTGTTACTAAATCTGGTTTATGTTCTTTAAATTTTTCTATTGCTTCGTTTCCATCTTGTGCCTCATCTACTACTTCAAAATCATTTTTTGTCAAAATATCTTTAATCATCATTCGCATGAAAGCTGCATCATCCACTATTAAAATTCGTTGTCCCATTCTTAAACTCCCTTTCCATCTTTTATTTTTTTAGGTTTTTAATTCGATCGGTTGGACTAATAATATCCGTTACTCTTACACCGAAATTTTCTTCAATAACAACTACTTCACCTTCAGCAACGAGTTTTTCATTCACTAGTATATCGACTGGTTCACCTGCTAGTTTGTCTAATTCAATAATCGATCCTGCTGATAAATCAAGAATGTCACTAATTGATTGTTTTGTTCTCCCCAATTCCACAGTCACTTTTAAAGGAACATCTAATAGCATATCTAGATTTCTGTGTTCTTGTTTGGACAATGTAGAACTTTCAAAATTAGAAAATGCCGCTTCTTGCACAGTTGGATTACTAGAAACAGATGAATTACCTAAATAATTTGTTTCTCTTTTTATTTCCTCTTGAATTGGCTGTTCTTCGTAAGTTTGGGTTATATCTTCATTCCTGGTTCCATGATCCATTTTAGGTTGTGAAACTTCTGAAGCTGTTTTTTCTAGTTCTAATACAGCAGCAGCTTCTGTTGGAGCATGTAATAGTCGATCCACAAGTTGTCTTGCAAAACTTAATGGAATTAATTGCATCATGTTAGAATCTATTAAATCTCCTACTGTTAATCTGAAAAACACCTTAACGTATACATCTTCATCAAACACAATCTTATCAGCATTATCTTCAATTCCATTTATAATTTCAGGAGGTGAAATATCAACCTTCATATCAAAGACAGTGGACATACTAGTTGCAGCCGCCCCCATCATTTGATTCATCGTTTCTTGGACAGCACTTAAGTGAATATCATTCAATGTTTCATCTGGAGTTGTTCCATCTCCACCTAGCATAATATCAGCAATAATTGCTGCATCACGCGCTTTTATTACAAATACATTCTTACCAGAAAATCCATCTATGTAATTCACTTGTACACTGACAGGTTCAAACGTAACTTCGCTATCAATGTCAGCTTTTTCAATTACTTCTACATTTGGCGTTGTAATTTCTACTTTTTGATTTAATAATGTGGATAATGTTGTAGCAGAACTACCAAATGAGATATTCCCAATTTCTCCTAAAGCATCAATCTCGATGCTAGACAAATAGGCTTGTGATGTTTCTTCATTTGATGTTTCAGAATCATCCTCTGATACTTTAAGTAAAGCATCTATTTCATCTTGAGAAAGCATTCCATCATTCATCATCTTCATTCACCCCTTTAATTTCTTCTAAAATTTGAACAGACATTTTGTTTTTGAATTTACCTGGCTGTGCAAAGAACTTCGGTTGATCATATATCGATAACAGTAATGGTGCATCAATAGGTTGATCAAGCGATATAATGTCCCCTTGTTGAAAGTGGAGAAAATCATGAATTGATATCGTTGTTGCCCCAAGAATGGCCTTTAACTCAACCTCTGTCTTCTTCAAATTCTGCTGCATTTTACCATAAGCTTGTTCATCTTTATTCGATTTTGACTGCATCCAGTAATGTACTGACAGTTTCGGAATAATCGGTTCTAAAATAACATGAGGTATACACATGTTAATCATACCTGTTGTTTCTCCGATAATCGTTGTAAGAGATACGACAACTACTGTCTCATTAGGTGCAATCTTTTGCATAAACTGCGGATTCTCTTCAAATTCTTCTAATACTGGTTCGATATCAACAACCGAGCTCCATGCATCTTTTAATGCGTCTTCTGCTTTTTCAAACATTTGCATAAGTAATGTTTTCTCTATCTCTGTTAAATTGCCATCTTTTGTAATTGTGCTTCCTTTTCCACCCAGTAAACGATCAAGTAACGCGTAAGCAATATTAGGATTAATTTCCATAATCAAATTACCATCTAATGGTTCCATACTATATAAATTAAGGATGGTTTTCTTTGGAATCGAGCGAATAAACTCTTCATACGGTACTTGATCAACAGATGTAACAGAAATATTTACAAAACTACGTAATTGTGTAGCAAAAAATGTCGTTAGCATTCTAGCATAATTTTCATGTATCCGAGATATACTTCGAATTTGATCTTTTGAGAAACGAAGCGCACGTTTAAAATCATAAACTCGAACCTTTTTCTCTTCTTCTTCTTTTTTCAATTCATCTGCATCCATCTCTCCAGAAGAAATAGCGGACAATAAAGCATCAATTTCATTCTGCGATAAAACTTCATCCATGTATTACGTTCACCTCCTAGCAGGAGCTAGCTTCTATTGAAGGATCTTACTTATCGTATAGACTTCAGTAACGTTGCCTTCTGTCATTAAATTATTTAATTCATTCTTCAGAGCTTCTTCAATATCTCCTAATCCAGCTTGAAAATCTTCTTTATTCTTTTTCGCCAATTCTTTTATTAAAATATTCTTCAACTGAAAGTCTCGTTTTTCTAATTCCTTTTTAGCATCACTACTGTCAGCAATAATTTGAAATTGGACACGAACAAAGGCACCATCCTCTAAATCCGTGGTAACTTCAGGCGACTCGAATGAATATTCCACCATGTCATCAATCGATTGTTCCCCACTCACTTTTTCTGGTGTACTGATATTTATAACTATTACTAATGCTGTAATCGCGCCTGCAAGTAAAATTACTAAAGAAGTAATCATTGTTTTCATAAGTTTACTCATCTATTTCACCTACCTTGGAAGATAATTGTTGTAAGCCAATCGTTTGATAATAGCTTGTAACTTGTTGAAGTACCTCACTAGCATTGTCCTTTACAACAATTTTCTTTCCGTTTATCAATGAAATTGTTGTATCTGGCAGTGATTGTATCTGTTCAATATAAATTGCATTTAAAACGAATTTTTCATTATTTAATCTCGTTAAATGAATCATCTGTTTGGCGGGAGTAACGAAGCAATGTCGTCACTCCCTACCTCCCTTTTATCGTTTTAGGTTTACAAGTTCCTGTAATATTTCGTCTGAAGTAGTAATGATTCGTGTGTTCGCTTGAAAAGAACGTTGTGCTGTAATCATTTCCGTAAATTCTTCAGATAAATCTACATTTGACATTTCTAATGAACCACTGACAACGGAAGAACCTAGATTCTCAGATTCTGGTGTATATAATTGATCAGCTAGTCCTGCATTCGGTGAATCTAAATATAAATTATTTCCTGCTTTTTGCAATCCAGATGGATTCGAAAAAGAGGCTAAAGCAACTTGACCAGCCACTTGTGTATCTCCATTTGCATCAATATAGTTGATCGTTCCATTGGACTGTACACTGAAGCTTTGTGCAGTCTCTGGAATATTTATTGTTGATTCCTGTGGCGGATCACCAACAAAACCAACTAAATATAGTCCTTGAGAATTGACGATGTTTCCATTATCGTCTAAGAAAAAGTTTCCTGCGCGGGAATACGCAGTTGTGACGTTGTCTAAATCTATATTCGTTGTTCCTCCATTGGCATCTACACCTTCTACCAGCACAAACATACCATCACCTTCAATAGCAAAATCTAATGGGTTATTTGTAACTTGTTGAAAGCCCTGTGTGTGAATGTTAGAAATAGCACCAATCGTTGAACCCAAACCTACTTGAGAAGCGTTCACGCCACCTCGGGTTGCTGTTGCCCCTTGTGCACCAGAAGTTGTTTGACTCATCATATCTTGGAAGTTTACCATTGCTTTTTTATAACCAGTTGTATTAACGTTAGCGATATTATTACCGATAACATCTAGTTTCGTTTGTGAATTTTTCATTCCAGAAATACCTGAATACATTGACCGTAACATGATTATTTCCCCTTTATTCTTTATTCTGCGTCTGTCATTCTGCAGTTTATTAAGCCTCCCTATGGGGTCCAGCTTAATCTTGAATTAAAATCGTTCCATTAATATTTGTAAAGATCTTACTTGCAAATTCATCACGATTCATTGCCGTTACTACTGTATTATTCTTTGTACTTACAACAAGTGTTGCGTCATTTAAAACAACAAGAGAATCAGTTACTCCTTTTTCTTTTGCTTCTTGCATCTTTCCTTGGATCAAGTCCCATTGCTTATCATCTATTGAAATATTGCGTTCATGCATTCTTTCCGAAGCATGCTTACTTATCTTTAATTGATTTTGTTCATGCAGGACATCTTTAAACGAGACAGTTGATTGTTGCTTAGATTGACTCGTTTTTGTTGGTGGTATAACAAATGGTATTGTCTGATAAATACGATGATCCATTACTATTCACTTTCCTCTTCATTATCTGGATCCGCATCACCTTGTTCACCATCGTCAATGTTTGATTTCCCGACTTGTACCACAGCATCTGCATAAATACGTTCACCATTTTCTAATTCAAAAACTGCCCATCCTTGGTTTTGAGTCACTCCAACTACTTTACTAGTTTCCACGCCTGTTTCTTTCCCTGTTTCTTCATCAAATGTCATATAGGAGACTTCTTCTCCAATCATGTGACTGTATTGAAGAACAGGAGATACGAGTGAATTGTTTACTAACATTTCAATAGAATTGGACATATTCATCATTTGTTCTAAGGATGAAAAAGTCGCCATCTGTGACATAAATTGAGAATCGTCCATTGGGCTAGTTGGGTCTTGATTTTGCAACTGAACCATCAGTAATTTTAAAAATTCTTCTTTTCCTAATTCTTGACTTGGTGTGCGTACCTTCTGTTGATTATTTAAATATAAAGATGAATCAATTGATGTCATTTTTTCACCTACCTAAATTTGTTCATTGAGTAATTCTGCCATAAACTCTTCAAAATCATGTGTGCCAGTATCTTTTTCATCTTCATCAGTTTGTTGATTAGAACCATTCGTCTGTTCTTTAAGTTGCTCTTCGGTGCTATCTTTAGATTCTTGTAAGCTATTTGTACTCATTAATACATCCTGTTTTTCAATCATTACTTGATGCGGTGAGAAGATATTTCTCAATTGATGTAAATTCGAATCAAGCATTTCTTTTGCAGCCATAGAAGAGACCAATATTTTCACAGTCATTTCTCCATTGACTTGCGCCATTCTTATCGTCATATCACCCAGTTGTTGTGGACTTAACTTAATAGATAGTCCACCACTTCCATTCCAGAAGTTTTGCAATTTATTTGATTGTATAATTTGTTTGAATTTATCGATCAACTGGTGTTCTTGAGCCTGGTTTACAGAATTGGTACTTAAATGAATATAAAATTGCTCTAGTTTAGAAATCGGAACTGACTGATTCATTGATGTATAGGTAAGTGGTTTATCGAAATCAATTATCTTGTTTAACCACAAGCTGACATCCGTTGATGTTATTTTTGGTCCATTTCTTTGTTGAAGGTGTTGATCACTTACTTGCAAGAGCTTCGACCAAATTCCTTCTAATTCTAATTCATTAACAGTATTCACCTGATTAGATATAAAACTCTGTGTATGTTGTATTGCTGGTAATTTAATCTGTTGATTATTTAACTGCTGATTCCACTGCTCTAACAATAATGCTATCTTCGGGGCAACCGTATGAATATCCCCTTTATTCGAAATATTTTGTAGTAATTCTATTGCAGTCAGTTGTATCTGCTGCGGCGTCAAAGATTTCATATTTCCAGCTACTTCTACAATATCTTCCGTCCAACTAAGATTAATTGGTGAAACCAACTTATCCACATATGCATGAAAGTAATCATGATCAGCGATAATTTTATAAGCTAATTGTTCAATATTTAATGCAGCAACCGACTCTTGAATTTGTACTAAAGATTTATTTTCTTCTACACTTTCAGAGAGCATCAATTGAACTTGGTTCATTAAAGAATCAAATAAATCAGTCTCTTGAAGAAATTGTAATAATTCTTCAGGAACTTCTTCATTAACTAGTTTTTCAGTTAAAGTGAATCCATTTTCTTTGTCCATCGATAATCCATTGCTTTTTGTATCAGTATTCGCTAATAAATTGTGAAAGTTTTCTACTTTTTTATTTATTAAAGATGAATCAGACTTTGGCGTACTTGACATAGATTGCATTGCTTGCAACATCATGACATTCACTTTTTCACCTCCTTTCAATTGTGGATTTAATTATTCATTCTCCATTGTTGCCATGACGAGTTCAGTATATCTGGCTGCTTTTTCTTTAGTCATACGTTGTAATATTTCTCCACGATCTCCGGGTTCCATTCCTGTAAGTATACGAACAACTAATTGATCATCATCAATTGATTCAAGAATTTGAGCAGCTTGCTTTCCTTTCATCTCGGTAAATGATTGAATCATTTCATTCGCAACATCTTCTTCGGGATTTTGATTTTCTTCAGTGTTATTATTCGAATCATTCCTATGTTCAAGGCGAAGAATTTCATCTTCTAATTGCTTTATAGTAGATTCTAAATCTCCAATAGAATTTTCTAATTCCGTTATCTCATCTTGTCTTTCTTGCAATTTTGCTTGTGCAGCTTCTAATTTTTGTGTGGATTCCTCAGTAGGTTGATCTTCTTTAATCATCTCACCAACAATTGGTACATTACTTGTTTTTTCTTTTGCCCAATCAACCACTTCCACCCCAGCCATTTCTAGAACAAAAACAGCTAATATAGCAACAACGAATAGTGGAATGACACCAGCAAATAACACCAAGATAAAAGGATTCATTTTTTTCTTTTCTTCATTATTGTTCATAATATTCACCTAGACTTATGGCTTAAATATTGTTGCATGGACATTTCATCCATCCAATTTGCTTCTTTTCTTTTCGCTTCCTCTATTTCATTTTTTTGTTTAAATTCAATAATCTTGTCAAACTTCTTCACTTCAACATAAGCATTTGACAGTTTTTCTTGTTTTATTTCCATGTCATTTCTTGCTCGTTGTACGAGAAGTTGAACACTTTGAATACGCTGATTTAATTTTTCAATATAGGCAGCTTGTTCCTTTATTTTTTCAATTGAAGTTGTATTTTGAATATACGATTCAAATGAAGCTTCCGCACTCTCTTTTGTTCGTAACAAGTTATAAAGTTCCGTTGCTATTTTTTCGAATGTTTCCATTGACTGACTGTATGCCGATTGTGCAACCTTCTTCTCGTTTTCTCTAATTTCTCTTATTCTATTTAAACCAACTACTTCTACCATCAGGACACCCCTCCATGTAGTAGATTCTTCATCATTTGTATTGTTTCAACAAACGATCGTTTTTCGTGTATACCTTGTTTTAAAAATTCTTGAATATAAGGTTGAAAACTGATAGCTTTATCAATTTCATGATTGGTTCCTTTTTTATATGCACCAATCGTGATTAACTCTTGGTTCTCTTCATAGGTAGACAACAGCTTGCGTAATGTTTGGCTTAGGTCTTTATGTTCCTCATCTGCAATAACATTCATAACTCTACTAATTGATTTCAGTACATTTATTGCTGGAAACTGTCCACGCTCCGCCAACTTTCTATCAAGAATAAAATGCCCATCCAAAATTCCTCTAACCGCATCGGCAATCGGCTCATTCATATCATCCCCATCTACCAAAACAGTGTAAAAACCAGTGATTGTTCCATTAGCATTCGTTCCAGTACGCTCTAAAAGTTTAGGTAAAATGGAAAAAACAGACGGCGTATAACCTTTGGTTGTTGGTGGTTCACCAACAGCAAGTCCAATTTCACGTTGTGCCATTGCGACCCTAGTTACCGAATCCATCATTAGGTTAACTTTGTACCCTAAATCCCGGAAATATTCACTAATTGCAGTAGCTGTATAAGCTCCTTTTATTCTCATTAGTGCAGGCTGATCAGAAGTTGCGACAACAACAATTGATTTCTTTAGTCCTTCTGGACCGAGATCATTTTCAATAAATTCTCGAACCTCTCTTCCTCGTTCGCCTATTAACGCAATAACATTTATATCGGCACTACTATTTCTGGCAATCATTCCAAGAAGTGTACTTTTTCCTACTCCACTTCCCGCAAATAAGCCAACTCTTTGCCCTTCCCCCATGGTAAGTAAAGAATCAATTGCCTTTACTCCAACTTGTAACGGCGTTCGAATTGGCGGACGATCAAGTGGATTTGGAGGGGCTTGTTCAGTCATAAAATTAGCTAAACCTTTCGGTAATTCTTCTGACTCATTTAACGGTTTTCCTAGTGAATTTAGAACTTTTCCGATTAATCCTCTGCCAACCTTCACTGTTAAAGGTTTTCCTGTTGCTTCAACAAGGCAACCCGGACCAACTTCAGTAACCTCTGTATAAGGCATTAATACTATTTTTTCATTTCGAAATCCGACAACTTCTGCTAATAACGCATGATCCGTATTTGGAGAAGTTTTTATATAGCAAACCTCTCCAATATTAGCCGTCGGGCCTTCAGATTCAATCATTAATCCTACAACTCTGATTACTTTTCCATAACGTTTATACGTATCTACTTTAGCTATAACTTCTCTATATTGATCTATCATTATGCTTTCGTCTCCATCAAGAAATCCATTAATGCTTCACGAATCTTTGTCAGTTGACTATCTATATTAGCTTCAATTTGTCCAAAAGGATGTTCAATTAAGCAATCTGTTTCTTTCAAATCTTCATTTACATAAATAGCCAGTTTACTATCCTTACCAATTATGCGTTGTAATTCCGTTTTGTGAGTGGAAACTAGTTCATAATTTGTTGGATGTAAAATAATCGATACTTTTGGTTGACCCTTTATATCATGAACCGCCGCTTTTACAATATTTAAAAATTGACTCGGATGCTCAGTGAGTTGATTCTCTATAATGCGCTCTGCGACTAATACGGATAGTCCTAATATTGTTTCCGTACTTTTATCAAGTTCACTATGATAATCTTTTATTGTTGCGTCTACTATATTATTTACTTCGATTAATTTTTCTTTGTAAGAATCATAGCCTTCTTGTTTACCATGTTCGTAACCATCTCGATAACCGACTTGTTTTGTTTCTTTCATAAGTTTTTTCTTTTCTTCTTGCCACTGTGCTTGCGCTGTAGCAATTTTTTCTTTCGTTTCCTGAATTAACGAATTTTGTTTCTCTTGAAGTGATTGCAAATATTTTTTCTCTTCTTGTATCTTTTGTTGTAAGTTTTGGATAATTACTTCTTCCGTTTGTTCGGGTTCTAATCGCTTTGGAACAATGGATTCAATTGATCTGATTGAGATTTGTTTTGTTTGATCAGACAATGATATCGTCTCCTCCACCTCTTGCAATTACAATTTCACCTATATCTTCTAATCTACGAATCAACCCTACGATACGAGTTTGAGCTTCCTCGACATCTCGTAATCGAACTGGTCCCATGAATTCCATTTCTTCTTTAAAGGTTTGTACCATTCGTTCTGACATATTTTGAAATACAATATCTTTCACTTCTTCACTAGCTACTTTTAATGCTAAACGAAGATCTTCATTATCTACTTCACGCACAACACGTTGTATAGCACGATTATCAAGAATAACAATATCTTCAAAGACAAACATACGTTTTTTAATTTCTTCAGCTAAGTCAGGATCTTGAATTTCAAGTGCATCTAATATTGTACGTTCTGTACTTCTGTCTACACCGTTTAACACTTCTACAACTGCTTGAATTCCGCCTGTTTGAGTGTAATCTTCGGTTACAGACGAAGAGATATTTTTTTCCAGCACTTGTTCAATTTGATTGATTATTTCTGGTGATGTTGAGTCCATCGTCGCAATTCTTATAGCAACATCAGCTTGCAATTCTTGCGGTAGAGAGGAAAGAATTTGTCCACCCTGTTCAGGATCTAAATAAGATAATATAAGTGCAATCGTTTGCGGATGCTCTCCCTGTATAAAATTAAGTACTTGTTGAGGGTCTGCTTTCCTTGCAAAATCGAATGGTCTAACTTGCAATGATGATGTTAACCGATTAATGATATTAGATGCTTCCTGTTTTCCGAATGCTTTTTCTAATACCGTTTTGGCATAACCAATACCTCCAGAAGTTATATAATCTTGAGCTAAAGCAATTTGATGAAATTGTTCCAATACCTCTTCTTTTAAATTGGAGTCAACTTTTTTAACCGAAGAAATTTCAAGACTTAATTTTTCAATTTCTTCTTCTGATAGATATTTATATACTTGTGCTGAAACGTCTGGTCCTAGAGATATTAGAAGAATTGCTGCTTTTTGTTTTCCTGTTAACGCACCTTTTGTTCTAGCCACTTCACATCCTCCTAATCTTCACCAATCCAGCTACGCAATAGTTTTGCAAAATCCTCTGGTTTTTCTTTTGCTATTTTCTCTAATTGCTTTCTTCTGATGGTAGCATCTGATTCTTCTTTTTCTGGCAAGTCCGGTATCGGTGTTTGCTCATTTATTTCTTCATACTCATCGACTACTTCTTCGGATGTTTTTCGATTTCGTATTAAGAAGAACAATAATACAATAATAACGAGTAGTAAGATTCCTGCTACAACATACAACCAAGTTGGAATACCAGCTGTACCTTCTGAGCCTGGTGTAGTTGTTTCTGTAAATTCTTGAAATACGATTGAGGTTTTATCATCAGGTACTAAATCTTGGTTGTACTCACCATCGATAGATGAAGTAATAATCGAATTTAAAATGGAACTTATCCCTTCCTCTACAGAGGTCTGCTCTTGTTGTGAGAGGTACTCTACCTCATTATTTACATTTCTCGTATTGTTCACTGCCACTTGAATACCTAAATCTCGAACTTTATAAGGACTTTCTACAATATCACGACGAATTCGATTAAATTCATAATTAATCGTTTCTTTATCTAGTTCATACTCTCCGTCTCCATTATCACCAGCTGGATAGTTGGCTACGTCTTCCTCACCAGTACCTGCTGCTCCAGCCTCTGCTGCACCTTCACCAACGTAAGATTCTTGAATAGTTTCTAAACTAACTGGTAATCCTTCCATATTTTCTATGTCTACTGGTTCCACTAATTCTTCTGTTCGATTCTCTTGCGTAAAATCTATGTCTGCTGTAACGGAGACAACAATATTTTCATTACCTACCATCGTTCCTAGCATTTGTTGCAATCTTCGTTGTATATCTCTTTCCACTTCTTTTTTCACAGTTTGTTGATGTGTATATGTATCTTGATTCGCCGCTTGTTGAGTATTTTGATCAAAATACTCAAAATATTGATTCATAATAACAATATTTTCTGCCGGTAAATTTGGAACTGCTTTAGAAACTAAATGATATAGTCCTTCTACTTGATTCCCTTCAAACTGATATCCCGGTTGTGTATTTAAGACGATCGAAGCACTTGCTTCACCCGTTACCTCCGTAGCAAACACTGGTTCTTCTGGAACATTTATCATTACTTGTGCATCTTGAATTCCTTCAACACTTTTGATTAAATTCGCAAGTTCTGTTTGCATGGCATCTAACTTCATTACGTTAAACTCATTATCTGTAATGCCCCAAGAAGTGTTTTCACTAAAAAATGAATAATCAATACTACCACTATTTGGAAGTCCCATGGCTGCCAAATCTAACAATAATGTATCAACCTGCTCTTCCGGAACTGTAATGGTTGATCTTCCATTCTCTAACTCAAAAGGAACGCCTCGAGACTCTAACTCGGTAGTAATTTGACCAGCTTCTTGCGTTGATAAGTTGTTATAGAGTGGTACATAGTTTGTGTTTGTCGATGCAAAAGTAATTACACCTATTAGTAAAATGATTAGAAGAAATCCCCCTATGAAACTTCCCTTTTGAACTTTGGAACGGGAAGCCCAAAATGTCGTTAAGGAATCCTTCCCTTTTAAAAATTTTTCCTTCATATACTTCCCCCACTAAACACATATAAATTAAAAGAATTAATGATATCCACTAAGTTATACTTGCATTCTCATTACTTCGTTATATGCGTCAATCACTTTCTTTTGCATCTGAACAGTAGTTTCAAGTGTTACACTCGATTTTTGTGCAGTAATCATAACATCATGCAAATCGTCAATCTTCCCACTTGCAAATGCTTCTGTCTTTTTATCCGATTCTAATTGAATATGGTTTAGGTCTTCAATCGCATTTTTTAATGTAGAAGCAAAATTCGCTTGCACTTCACTAGGTGATTGTTTAACTTGATTAACCAATTCTTTTGATTGAATCGGAGTGACATTATTGCTCATAATTGAAATAGTCATATCGATCACTCCTTATCTATTTACCAATTTCTAATGCTTTCATTAACATGCCTTTACTAGCATTCAAAGCTGTAATGTTCGCCTCATAGGACCTAGTCGCACTCATTAAGTCAACCATTTCTTTTAAAGGGTCCACATTAGGCATTTCGACATACCCTTGTTCATTTGCATCCGGATGCTGAGGATTAAACACTAATTTAAAAGGTTCATCATCCTCGGTAATGGATGTTGCTTTTACACCAGACGCAGATGTAGACGCAGAAGATGTTGCATGTTTTAAAACATTTTTAAACTGAGTTTGATCTGATTGTAAAGTAACCATTTTTCTACGATATGGCTCAAATTCCCCATCTTCATTTATCGTTGCTCTAGTAGATTGAGCATTAGCAACGTTTGAAGAAACGATATCCATCCTTAATCGCTGCGCTGTTAATCCACTAGCACTCGTATTCATAGAATTAAATATGGACATTCTAGTTACCTCCTCTAATCACGGTTTGCAGACTTCCAAATTTACCATTTATTCGATCAATCAAACCGTTATAATAGATTTGATTTTTTGCCAACTCGGCCATTTCTTTATCAACATCAACATTATTCCCATTGTGGTTATAAGCCGTAGAGTGATTAGTTACATATCGATAAGGAGATGAGAATGACTGATTAAACCACAAATGACGATCGTTCGTTCTTTTTGCATCTATCGTAGCCATTGTATTTTCTAATGTATCTTTAAAAACAACATTTTGCGATTTGTACCCGGGCGTATCTACATTTGAAATATTATTAGAAATTGCATTATTCTTCGCTGTTGAATAATCTAGTGAGTGTTGTAACTTAGATATAGTACCTGAAAATAAATCCACCTCTTAATCAACCCCTTCATTATTTTTAACACCCAAAAATTCCTATGCTGATACGAACATTTTAAGTTAAATGTTTTACAAAGTCTATGTATTTTCGACATTTTCCTTCATTTGAAACAAAAATGACCATAATTAACTAGGTCTTTTATCCCTAATTATTTCCTTTTTTTGTAATTAGATACACTAGACGACAATTTCCGCTATTTAATTTTGGTAATATATGGAATAATATCATAGTTTTAAAGGTAAATTGGAAAATTTATGTATATAGTTAGTCTAATATACTGGGTTTTATTACCCACATAATGTATCTTTAGTATAACAAAAAAAAGAGTCGATTTTCATCGACTCCTTTACATATTTGTGAAAACTTTACATTATATTCAAATTTCCAACATAAATCTTCATCTGTAACTTCTCCTACTAGAAACTCGCTTTATCTTGTACGTAACTTTTCTAGCTCTACTAAGAATTTATCGTTCAGTACTTTAATATACGTACCTTTCATACCTAGTGAACGAGACTCAATTACTCCGGCACTCTCTAATTTACGTAGTGCATTTACAATTACGGAACGAGTAATTCCTACTCGATCTGCGATTTTACTTGCAACCAGTAATCCTTCTTTACCATTAAGTTCTTCGAAGATATGATCAATAGCTTCTAATTCGCTGTAAGAAAGTGAGCTGATCGCCATTTGTACTACAGCTTTACTACGTGCTTCCATTTCTATTTCTTCTGTTTTTTCATGCAGAATTTCCATTCCTACTACTGTTGCACCATATTCTCCTAATAGTAAATCATCATCACTAAAGCTTTCGTTAACTCTACCTAAAATTAACGTACCTAAACGTTCTCCACCACCGATAATCGGAACAATTGTTGTAAGTCCATCTTTAAATAATTCCTTGTTTTCTACCGGAAACACTGTGTGAGTACTTTCGATATCCAAGTTAGCCGTAGTCTCACGAATATCGTGCAATCCTCTTGTATATTCTTCTGGGAATTGACGCTCTTCTAACATAGATTTCATACGCTCGTTCTCAATCTCTTGATTTACAGCAAACCCTAATAGCTTTCCGCGTCTACTTACAATATAAACATTCCCACGAATAACGTCGCGTAATGATGCAGACATTTCGTTAAAATTCACTGACTTCCCTGTTGCTGTTTGTAACATTGCATTGATTTTTCTTGCTCTACTTAATAAATCCATGATATTTCCTCCATTCAATATTTTAAATTATAGTATGAATTGGCTTAAATCTTTATCTTGAACAATAGATGATAGTTTATCATCGACATAACCAACCGTAATTTCAATTTTTTCCATTGTTACTTCTGGCGCCTCATACGATAAATCTTCTAAAAGTTTTTCTAATATCGTATGTAATCGTCGAGCACCAATATTATCTGTGTTTTGATTTACTTGATAAGCAATTTCTGCTAGTCTTTCTATAGCCTCGTCAGTAAATTCAACATTTATACCTTCTGTTTGCAGCATAAGCTGATATTGCTTAATTAAAGCATTGGAAGGTTCCGTTAAAATACGTTTGAAATCTTCCACTGTTAATTTTTCAAGTTCTACCCGAATTGGAAATCTCCCTTGTAATTCCGGTATCAAATCAGAAGGTTTTGACATATGAAAAGCTCCAGCAGCAACAAATAACATATGATCCGTTTTTACAGTTCCATGTTTTGTTACAACAGTAGAACCTTCAACAATTGGTAAAATGTCTCGTTGAACACCTTCTCTGGATACATTTGCTGCATTCTCTTGTTTACCAGCTACTTTATCAATTTCATCAATAAAGATAATACCAGATCCTTCTGCACGAGCAGTAGCTTCTTGAGCTACTTCATCCATATCTACAAGCTTTTGAGCTTCTTGTTGTGTGAGTACTTTACGAGCCTCTGATACTGGTAATTTTCTTTTTTTCTTTTTCTTTGGCATAAACTGACCAAAAGCATCTTGCATATTCATTCCCATTTGCTCCATACCCGATCCTTGTAACATATCAAACATGGATGGAGGAACTTCATCAATCTCTACAGAAACAAGATGATCCTCGAGTTCTCCAAGAGATAATTGATGAGTGATTCTTTTTCGTTTTGAACGAATTTCATCATGTGAATCTTGTTCCGTCGCTTCATCTTCTCCATCAGATCCATCTGATTGGAATAACATTTCGAATGGATTTTTCATAGCTGATTTCTTTTTAGAGTCAGGAACTAATAGTTTTACTAACTTTTTATTAGCTTCTTCCTCCGCTTCACTCATTACTCCAGCCATTTTTTCTTCTTTTACCATACGCACTGCCATTTCAACCAAGTCTCTTACCATGGATTCTACATCTCTACCAACATACCCAACCTCAGTAAATTTTGTTGCCTCAACTTTTATAAAAGGTGCTCCCACCAATTTCGCAAGTCTTCTAGCAATTTCTGTTTTTCCTACACCGGTTGGACCAATCATGAGAATGTTTTTAGGGACAATTTCATCCCGGAACCCTTCATCTAATTTCATTCTCCGATAACGATTACGAAGTGCAACCGCTACTGATTTTTTTGCTTGCCTTTGACCAACAATAAACTGGTCTAACTGCTCAACAATTTGCCTTGGGGTATAATCCATTCCCATTAATGGATAGCCTCCTTTTATTCAAGTACTTCTAATGTAATTTGATCATTAGTGAACACACATATTTCTCCTGCAACTTCTAATGCAGAACGAGCTATATCAGCAGCAGACATATTATCAGCATGTCTGACAAGCGCTCTTCCAGCACTTAAAGCATAATTCCCACCTGATCCTATAGCTAATATGCCGTCGTCAGGTTCTATCACTTCACCAGTTCCAGATACCAAATACATATGTTCTTTATTCATCACAATTAACATTGCTTCTAATTTACGAAGTACTTTATCTGTACGCCATTCTTGAGCTAGTTCTACCGAAGCTCTTGTTAAATTACCATTAAATGATTGTAGCTTGGTCTCAAACTTTTCAAACAAGGTAAACGCATCCGCTACCGAACCAGCAAACCCTGCAAGAACTTTTCCATTATAGAGAGTTCGAACTTTTTTCGCCTTGTGCTTCATTACAACGGAGTTACCTAATGTTACTTGACCATCTCCACACATGGCGCTTTGACCCAGGTGTTGCACAGCAAAAATAGTTGTTGCATGCATTTCCATTGTCATTACCCTCACCTCATCTTTTGTTCCCATTTGCTCTAGGGTGACTTTTCATATAAGCTTCCCGCAAATGATCTTTTGTCACATGTGTATATATTTGTGTCGAGGATAGGCTTTCATGGCCGAGCAACTCCTGTACGGATCTTAAATCAGCACCCTCATTTAATAGATGCGTTGCAAATGTATGTCTCAACTTATGAGGATGTACATGTACAGTCAAAGAGGCTCTTTCGACGATTTTATTTAAAATGGTACGAATTCCTCGAGTGGTTAGATGACGTCCACGGGAATTTAAAAAAATAAATTCCGTGTCTGAATTACTTTTTTGTAATAACTTGTTTCTTCCTTCTTGAAGATAAGTCTCTAACGCTATTTCAGCGAAACTTCCAAATGGTACGTAACGTTCTTTACGTCCTTTCCCTCGAACAAAAATAGTACCGATTGAAAAGTCGATATCTTGTAAACGTAGGTTTTGACATTCACTCACACGAATTCCAGTTCCATATAACATCTCTAATAAAGCTTGATCTCTTTGCCCCAATGGAATTGTTATATCGTTAACCTCAAACAATTTATCCAATTCCTCTTGATACAAAAAACCAGGAACCGGTTTACTTGTTTTCGGTAGATGTAACTGTACAAAAGGGTTTCCTTCCACATATCGTTCTCTTTCTAGAAATCTGTAAAAACTTCTTAATGTAGATATTTTTCTTGAAACGGATCTACGGCTAAGTTCTTGCTTATATAAAGAAGTTAGAAAAATGCGTACATCTTTATATGTTACATTTGCAATATGAGATATCCCCTCTGAGTGAAGGAAATCCGCGAAAATTTCCAGATCATTCCGATAATATTTCACGGTGTAAGGTGAAGCGTTTTTTTCTATTTGTAGAAATTCTACAAATGTGTCTATATATATTTCTAATGGGTTCATACCTACGTCCACCTCATTGCACAGCGAATAAATAATAACACACTCTAACCGATAAAGCAATGAACTTAACTAAATTGTAACAAAATTCAGAATGATATACAATCTTAATGACTTTGCAATGATATTATTGCAAAATAGCCGATTGTCGTGTGTAAAGTATTTTACCTTACCAAAGAGTGATTATAATAAGAAAATGGCTCCTAGTCAAATATCAAATCTTATAAACATAAAAAAAGTCGATATCGTTGAATATTCTGTGAACTACATAGTCTCTATATTTCCAATTTAAGAATTATTTATACCCATTTCAGATAATTTTCTTTGTGTGTCTTTGGTTCCCAGTTTTTTTATTATCGAGAATAAGTTATTTATATCTTCCTTATAACTATCTCGCTCATCATCAGCACCCCATTCATCGAAGGGTTTAAAACCAATATACTTCATTGCATTTTTGGATTCTTTATCAAGACGAGAGAATATTTCCTTTATTTCCAGTACTTGTTCATCCGTCGCTTTAATTTCAAATTCAATTTCATTGTCTGGAACAGAGAAGGTTCTAATTTCCTTGGTATCAATGGTTACATAATATATATTGTGAGTATCCACTGTAATCCACTCCTTATATACGTAAGTATTCCCATTGCATATTTAAGTAAAACGTATTAAAACAAAAAAAGACTTATAGAGGGGAGCTAATCCAACTCTACAAGTCATACAATTTAAGTCTGAGCTACTTCTTTATATTCACAATTTGTACACTGGACCTGTGTATCTTTCTTATTCTTTTTCTCTACTAGCATAGACTCACATTTTGGACATTTTCTAGCAATTGGTTTGTCCCATGAAACAAAGTCGCATTCAGGGAAGCGGTCACATCCATAGAATGTTCGCTTTTTCTTTGATTTTCGTTCAACCACATTGCCTTCTTTACATTTTGGACAATCCACACCAATTTCTTTTAAGATTGGTTTTGTATTACGACACTCTGGAAAGTTTGAACAAGCGAGGAATTTTCCATATCTCCCCATTTTATAAACCATTTCATGACCACAATTCTCACAATCGATTCCTGCTGGTTCATCTCTTATTTCAACTTTTTCCATCTCGTCTTCTGCCTTATCAAGCCTTACTTTAAAGTCTTTGTAAAAACTATCAATAATTTGTTTCCACTCTATCTTTCCTTCTTCAATAGAGTCTAAATCATCTTCCATTTTTGCAGTAAAAGCTGCATCGACTACTTCAGGGAAAAATTCAATCATTAGATCACATTTAATTTCTCCAAGCTCAGTCGGAATAAAGCGTTTATTATCCATCGATACATAACCCCTACGTTGAATAGTGTCTAGTGTAGGAGCATAGGTAGATGGTCTTCCTATGCCTATCTCTTCCATTGTACGTACGAGACGTGCATCTGTGTATCGAGGAGGCGGCTGTGTAAAGTGCTGATTCGGTTTAATTTCTTTTGAATCAACCTGCATACCTTCTTCTAAATCAGGTAATAATTTATCTTCTGTTTTCTTGTTATCATCGTTACCTTCTACGTAAACTTTCATGAAACCCTTAAACTTAATTTTTGATCCAGTTGCTCGGAATTCAATGTTATTGTTTAGTAAATGGACGGTCATTGTATCCATCACTGCTGGAGCCATTTGACTAGCTACAAACCGTTCCCAAATCAGTTTATATAAACGCAGTTGGTCTCTAGATAAAGTATTCTTTAAAGTTTTCGGATCTCTTACAGCAGAAGTTGGTCGAATCGCTTCGTGCGCATCTTGCGCTCCTTCTTTATTCTTCGTTGATCCTTGTTTACCTAAATACTTCTCTCCATAATTATCTTTAATATAGTTCTTTGCTTCTTCTTTTGCGGTATTGGATATTCTAGTAGAGTCAGTACGCATATATGTGATTAAACCAGTAATCCCTCCGGATTTTTTACCTAGGTCAATACCTTCATATAATTGTTGCGCAATCATCATCGTTTTCTTTGCACGGAAGTTTAGCTTTCTTGCAGCCTCTTGTTGTAGAGATGAGGTAGTGAAAGGTAGAGCAGGATTTTTCTTTCTTTCCCTTTTCTTCACTTTATCTACTGCAAATGTTTTCCCATTTAATTGTTGTTTAATATCTTTTACATCTTGTTCGTTTTTTAGTGCTACTTTTTTTCCATTTATTCCATAGAAGGATCCTTCAAATGTTTCCTTATCCTTTTGGAATTTTGCATCTATAGACCAATACTCTTCTGGCTTAAAATTTTGTATTTCTTTTTCACGGTCTATAATCATTTTCAAAGCAACTGATTGCACTCTTCCTGCACTTAGTCCTTTTTTTACTTTCTTCCATAGTAATGGACTAATATTATAACCAACCAATCGATCCAACACTCTTCTAGCTTGTTGGGCATCAACTAGATCTAAGTCAATTGCTCGTGGATTTTTGAATGACTCTTTAATTGCCTCTTTTGTAATTTCATTAAAGACAACTCGACAATTAGAGGAGGGATCGACACCTAAAATATATGCAAGATGCCATGCAATCGCTTCTCCTTCTCTATCGGGGTCGGCAGCAAGATAGATTTTTTTTGCTTTTTTTGCTGCTTTACGTAATTCTTTAAGAATATCACCTTTACCACGAATGGTTATATACTTCGGTGTAAAATTATTTTCAACATCTACACCTGTTTGACTTTTAGGTAAATCACGGATGTGACCCATGGAAGCCTTTACTGTATATTTTTTTCCTAAATATCGCTCAATCGTTTTTGCTTTTGCTGGAGATTCAACGATAACTAAATAATCTGACATGTACCTTCCTCCCAAAATGAGGTTGACAATTTTACGAAATGAAATCTTTTCTAATACTAAATATAGATCTCTGTTTTGTCAAACACTTCAGTTAAAACATTTTTAATTTTCAAGTAAAATTCCTTCATATTCTATAGTAATATCTTTTGTTTCTTGGACTAATTTTGCACCATCTTGAATCATTTGGTGACAGCCCTTTGTTTGTTGCACCCATGGATTTCCTGGTATCGCAAATACTTCTCTTCCTTGATCAAGGGCTTGATCTACAGTAATAAGTGTACCACTTCGTTCCATCGCTTCAATAACAAGTGTTCCCATCGTCAAGCCACTGATGATACGATTTCTTTCTGGGAATTGGTGACGTTTTGGTGGTTGGTCAGGGGGATATTCTGTAATCACTAATCCCTTTTGTGTTATTTCATGAAACAATGGTAAGTGCTCGCTTGGATATATATGATGAAATCCTCCCCCTAAGACAGCGATTGTTTTTCCATTGTGATATAAAGCCATTTGATGAGCAAAACTATCAATACCTCTAGCCATACCACTTACAATTACCCAGCCTTGTTGAATTAATGGTAAAATAACAGCCATTTTCCTTTGAGCTTGTGATGTAGGATTCCTTGTTCCGATCACACTTAAACTAGGTAATTTCTTTAAAATATCTACATCACCTAACGTGTATAAAACGATAGGAGCGTCCTTAATAGTATTTAACATAGGTGGATAATATTCGTCAACTATGGTTACAGTTTGATAAAGTTGCATATCTTTAATTACTTGTTTTTGTAAACCTACATTATGAAGATCAGAATAAATATATTCCGCTTTTTTCAAGGAAATATGTAACCAACCGGAAAGTTGACTTGCAGAGGATTGATAAGTTTTATTTAATGAAGGATCAAGTTGAAGAATGTTACGTAGTAATGAGCGAGTAATAGAACGGCATCTAGAAAGATGGACAATTTTCGCTTTCAATAATTCCAAGCTACCACTTCCTTTAATTAGATATATTGGAAATAGAGATTGAAATAAAAGAAACCAAACGAATTGACTTATTGAAATCGCTCGTTTTCTTAGTATAGAATATCCCAATCTCTATTTTTTATTTAATGTGTTTTACACTTTTCATCTAAGCCTGTTTCTTTTAGTACTTCAATCATCGTTTCTCCCATCACAGCAGGAGTATCAGCTACTTTGATGCCAGCAGCTTCCATCGTACGTATTTTTTCATCAGCCGTACCTTTTCCACCAGAAATGATTGCACCAGCATGTCCCATACGTTTTCCTGGAGGTGCAGTTGCTCCTCCAATGAAGCCAACAACTGGTTTATTCATATTAGCTTTCACCCATTCAGCAGCTTCTTCTTCTGCAGTACCGCCAATTTCACCAATCATGATTACTGCTTCTGTTTCTGGATCTTGGTTGAATGCATCCAACACATCGATAAAGTTCGTACCATTTACAGGATCTCCACCGATACCGACTGCTGTAGTTTGACCATAACCGGCTTCTGATAATTGATGTACAGCTTCATACGTTAATGTACCAGAACGAGAAACAACACCAATATGACCTTTTTTATGAATGTAGCCAGGCATAATACCAATTTTTGTTTCATCTGCAGTAATCACACCAGGACAATTTGGTCCAACTAAGCGTGTCTTCTTACCTTCCATATAACGTTTTACTTTGACCATATCTAATACTGGAATATGTTCCGTAATACAAATGACAAGATCTAATTCTGCATCTGTTGCTTCCATAATTGCATCTGCTGCAAAAGGTGCTGGAACATAAATAACGGAAGCAGTCGCACCAGTAGCAACGACAGCATCTTTTACCGTATTATATACAGGTACTCCTTCAACTTCTGTACCTGCTTTTTTAGGCGTTACACCTGCAACGATTTTAGTGCCATAATCTAGCATTTGTTTTGTATGAAAACGTGCAGTTCCGCCAGTAATTCCTTGGACAATCACTTTTGTATCTTTATTAATATAAACACTCATTTTCGTCCGTCCTTTCCTTATCGTAAAGTTCTCGGTTTAATACGCTTATTTTACTGCAGCAACAATTTTCTCTGCCCCATCAGCCATAGATGTTGCAGAAGTAATATTTAATCCAGATTCATCTAAAATTTTCTTACCCGCATCAACGTTTGTACCTTCAAGACGCACAACTAGTGGAATCTCTAAACCAATTTGTTTTGTAGCTTCTACAACACCTTCAGCAATAACGTCACACTTCATAATTCCACCAAAAATATTAACAAAAATACCTTTTACGTTTTTATCTGAAAGAATAATCTTAAATGCTTCTGTTACTTTCTCTGCAGTAGCACCGCCCCCTACATCAAGGAAGTTAGCCGGATCTCCGCCATAATGTTTAATAATATCCATGGTAGACATAGCAAGTCCTGCTCCATTTACCATACAACCAATGTTTCCATCAAGGGATACATAGCTTAAGTCATACTTAGAAGCTTGGATTTCTTTTTCATCTTCTTCTTCAAAATCTCTTAAATCTTGGATATCTTTATGACGATAAAGAGCATTATCATCAAAGTTTAATTTTGCATCGAGCGCTAACACTTCACCATCACCAGTTGTTACTAATGGATTAATTTCAGCAATAGAGCAATCTTTCGCAACGAAGGCATCATATAAAGCAGACATAAATTTCACTGCTTTCCCTAGTAATTCTTCTGGAATATTTATATTAAATGCTAGTCTTCTAGCTTGGAAAGGTGTTAATCCAACAACTGGATCTATTACTTCTTTAAAGATTTTTTCTGGAGTCGCTTCAGCAACTTCTTCAATTTCAGTTCCACCTTCTTCTGATGCCATCATAACAACTCTAGAAGTGGCACGATCTAATACTACCCCAACATAATATTCCTTTTGAATGTCACAGCCTTCTTCAATAAGTAAACGTTTTACTTCTTTTCCTTCAGGTCCAGTTTGATGAGTTACTAATGTCTTTCCTAATATTTCATCCGCATATGTACGAACTTCATCAAGACTTTTTGCAACTTTAACTCCACCTGCTTTACCACGGCCACCAGCATGAATCTGTGCTTTGACAACGTTTACAGATGTGCCAAGCTTTTCCGCAGCTTGTACAGCTTCGTCCACTGTATATGCAACATAGCCGTTAGGAACCTTAACCCCATATTCCCGTAAAACTTGTTTACCTTGATACTCGTGAATGTTCATCTTCCATCCTCCTATCAAATTCAATGCATTACCATTGTATTAAAAAAATGAGAATTTAACAAGAATTAGCGAATAACGTTTGATAATTTCAACTAACATTAGATAAAGGAAGAACGAACCGTCCCCTATGTAGTCAAGATTAACTTTATGAATCAGTATTCTTAAATTCTTTATCTGCTTTGTAAACAAATGCAAACACTTCCGCAACTGCCATGTATAACTCATCTGGAATAGATTCATTAATGTTTAATTCTGCAAGTATTTCTACTAAAGATTCATCCTTCATAACTGGAACATTATTTTCTGTTGCTCGCTTTATAATTTCATCAGCGACTAATCCCTTCCCAGTTGCAGTAACTTTTGGTGCTATATTATTGTCTTGATTATAACGAAGTGCTGCTGCCTTATGTCGTTTTTCTATCATACTCTAAAATCAACTCCTTGATATGATGATGGATGATATCGCTTTTCCCGATGTTCTTTATCACCTTCATTCAAACTATCCATTGCTTTAATATGTACAGATGATAGTCTATAATCATTTTGCTTCAAACCTTGATTTAAATTTTCTTTCATCGCTCCTACAAAATTTTCTAGATCGGTGAAATCATTATAAATCGTAACTGTTACATTTCTCTTTTGAACATGCATATCAATTACTGTATCTTTTAAATTATTCAAACTTAAATAAAATAAAACACGACAATACTCCGGATCAATCTTTCCATCTTTTGTTTTTTTACTTTCAAACTGTAAATCTATATCTTTTGCTAAACCTAATTTCTGAGCTGGTATTTGTAAAAAAGCCTGTAAAAATCCGTTAGATTCTGTTATGGAATTAATTTGAATCCCTTGAATATGATTTAAAAGTTGTTGTGCTTTTTCAGCTAAACTACCGCTAGAGCTCTGGACAAGTTGTATCAATTGAGCCTTTACATTATTTATATCTATTTGCTGATGTGCTAACTGGTGCTCATAATTTAGCCCCGCACGTTGATTCATCCATTGTACTTGTTGTAAAAATAATTGCTGTATTTTTCCTAACTGCGGTGAATGATTTAGTACAGGATTCTGTAATGTTTTCAACATATTATCAAGTTCATGGTACGTATTAGGATTGTTTAATGTTTCTAAGAAAGACCTTGGTTGTCCTTTCATCAAGGCTTCAGAAAACCGAAGGGATATTGATTCGGGTAATAAATCCGCTATTTTTTGGAAATTAATAAGATTTTTTGAGTGCGTCACACTCCCATCATTCACTTGTAACATTGAACGAGTAAGCTCGATTATTTTTGATTGATTTGCTGTTAATTGGTCGATCCCTTTCATTAACGCTGAATGATCCATAGAAAAAGGAAGAGCTCTACCTTCTACCAATGATTTAGGGGTATTTTCCACCATTGACATCCATGCTTGATTCCACTGATTTTTAGTTATCGATGGTGAAATCATACCGAGATTTTTAAATATATGATATAAATTTCCGTTAGTTTGAGTGTTATTTAGATCAGAAGCCATGTATTTAATAATCGACATATTTTCAGTTTTAAACCCTGAATTTACTTGTTCAAGTTGATATAAGAGAGGGTTAAATCTTATGTTTTGATTTCGACTTTCCTTTAATAAAGCTTCTATCGAATTACTAATACCACCGGTAGATAATTTCATTGTCGATTGAAATATGGCATGGGAAATAGGCAGCTTTTTTTCCATTAGATTATGTAATACTCCAAACTGTTGTTTTATTGGAATTTCTTTAGCCACTCTTGATTGCAATAAATGAACAGATTGTATAAATGAGTTCTGATTAAATGGCATTTGCTGCTTGATTAAGGACTGCATAAATGCGACTGATATCTTTGTCGGCTTTAATCCTAATTGCTGAATCAATTGTATTGCAGATTGCTCTGTATTATTTTTGAAGTTATTTGCTAATACTTGGAGATGAAGAATTTGATCCTGCGTATGTTTTACTTGAAAATGATATCGTTCTCCTATAATTAGAGGTGTCTCCAACTGCGCGATCATCTGCTTACCAGCTAGGTTAATTTTTGCTTTATGATCAGGAAAAAGCTTTATTACCTTTCCTTGAACAACATCTCCGGATTTCAACTGTTGATGTGATGGTAAATGGACTTGTTGTACAGCTTTATCACCTAATAAACGATGAATACTCATAGAATCACCTCCGATTATTTTTTCAATGATGATGTAAATGGATATTTATGTACAGGCGCAAACGAATAACGATGATAAGGAGTAACACCATAGTTTTCTAAAGCCTGGAGGTGTTCCTTAGTACCGTAGCCCATATTGGAATTAAATCCATATACTGGATATTCCTCATGTAACTCTTTCATCCAATTGTCACGTGCAACTTTTGCTAAAATACTAGCTGCCGCTATATGTACGCTAGCAGCGTCGCCTTTAATAATTGCTTCATATGTGCAGTTTAGTCCTTCTAACGGGACAGCATCTATTAATGCATGGTCTGGGTATGGTTCTAGTCCACTAATTGCTTGTTTCATTGCCTGTTTTGATGCTTCATATATATTAATTTCATCAATAATGGTATTATCAACAAATGAAATTTGATAGGCGATTGCATGTTGTTTAATGTAGGTACTATATGTATTTCTTTGTTCTTCAGACAATTTCTTTGAATCATTAATACCCAAAAGGTAAAAGTCCTTTGGTAAGATAACTGCTGCGGCAACTACTGGACCAGCTAATGGACCTCGCCCTACTTCATCCACACCAGCAATATAATGATTTCCATTACGATAAGCTTCATTTTCATAAGTACTCATTTTGATGAACGCTTGTTCTAGTGCAACTTGTTTTTCTTGTTGTTTTTCATAACGTTTTAGTAATGCTTGCACACCTTTTCTACTATCTTTGTATAATTCTTCTATGTCCTTATTATTTAGTTCTCCGTTGTTTAATTGTGATTTTATATTTGCAATAGAAGCTGATTTCATATTTTTCCTTCTTTCATTATTTATCGGCTCATTATGATTACATATAAATAATTTCATTTCTCTCCTGGACGATCCAATACACACGCAAACATCCATGAAGATGACAAAATGCCAACTATTCATGGATGTATTATTCGTGTTCCTATTATCATATCTGCTATGATACAGGGCTATCCTCTGGTTGTTCCAATGTTATTGTCCCTAATCGTCCTACACGTAAATCACGGATAACAATATCAGCTACTTTATCATAGTTTACTTGGCCGCCGCTTTCCAAAGCGCCTCTAATCCTACCTATGGATTCGAATACTTCAACCATATCTTCCATTTCCTCTAATTGGTATCTGTCTTTTAATTGAGTTGGATAATGCTCTGCCATGTAACGAATAATAAATGCAGTCACATCGGGTAGTGGTAATAATTGATCTTTTATTGTTCCAATTGCAGCTAGACGATATCCTACCACTTCTTCCTCAAACTTGGGCCATAGTATTCCGGGAGTATCTAATAATTCAAAGTCTTTTTTCACTTTAATCCAAAGCTGTTGTTTCGTTATCCCTGGACGATCTCCTGTTTTAGCTATTTTTTTATTTGCTAAGCGATTAATTAACGTTGATTTTCCAACATTTGGTATTCCCACAATCATTGCTCGTGCAGGTCGAGGTTGTATACCTTTTCGTTTTAATTTCTCTATTTTTTCCTGACCAAGTAATTTTGCTTGTTGGATAACCTTTTGTATGTCTGCTTTATGATTTACATTCACATCAATCGCTTGAATGCCTTCCTGGTTAAATTTTTCAACCCATCGTTTTGTTACTTCTTGATCTGCAAGGTCTTTTTTCATTAGTACAATTAATTTCGGTTTATTATTTAACACTTGTTTTAGCATTGGATTTTGTGATGAAAGAGGTGCTCTTGCATCTACTAATTCAATTACAAAGTCAACTAATTTTAATTTCTCTTCTACTTCTCTTTTTGCTTTTGCCATATGGCCTGGAAACCATTGTATAGCCATTTTTATTCTCCTTTTCCTATCAGATGAATTCGATCAAATGGCCAGTAAACAAAGCTTGCTTCTCCCACCAGTTCTTCCATTGGTACAACACCTATCATACGAGAATCGGTTGAATTACTACGATTATCTCCTAATACAAAAACATGTCCTTCTGGTACTACATCATAATTTCCTGGAAGCTGTTCCAGCGTAAAATCATTTGTAAGTGTTTGGTAAGATTGCAAGTTCTCTTTTTGTTCATTTAGAAATGGCTCTTCTACTTCTTCTCCATTAATGTACAACGTATTATCTTCTACAGCTACATGTTCCCCAGGTAAAGCGATTATTCTTTTAATAAAATCTTTTTGGGTAGGTGCGTGAAACACAACAATATCAAACCGTTCTGGTTCACCAATTGTATAAGATAACTTATTGACAATCATTTGATCACGGTCATGCAACGTCGGGAACATCGACGGCCCTTCAACTATTATTGGTGCAAATAGGAACATTCTTACAAGGAATGCTAGTCCAAAAGCTAATAATAGTGCTTTAATCCAATCTAACCATTCGTTTTTCTTTTTATTTTCTTTATCCCTAGCCATCCAGTCCCCTCCGTGTCTTATCTTTCTACTATATATTGTAAGCTAAATATGTGTTTCTAGACAACTCAAATATAATAGATATGTAAAAAGGAGCTTCTGCTATCAATAGCAAAGCTCCTTTCTTTCGTTTATCCTTGTTTGCTCGACTCTTATCGACGTTCTTTAATACGAGCTGCTTTTCCACGTAGATTACGTAGATAGTAAAGTTTCGCACGACGTACGATACCGCGACGAGAAACTTCAATTTTATCAATTCTTGGTGAATGTAATGGCAATGTACGTTCCACACCTACACCGTAAGAAATCTTTCTTACTGTAAATGTTTCGCTAATTCCACCGTTTTGGCGTTTAATTACAACACCTTCAAACACCTGAATACGCTCACGGTTACCCTCAACAACCTTTACGTGTACTTTTAAAGTATCACCAGGTCGAAAATCAGGATGATCCGTACGTAATTGATCTTTTGTAATGTCAGCGATTAATTGTTGCATGACTTTCACTCCTTCCAAACTAATGCTCATGAACAAGTAAGGACAGCGGAACATCGTTTATCGTACTTATACGCACATAAGCACAATTATTAATATACCATAACAAAATAGATTGTTCAACTAGCTATTTACAAAATTTCATCGGATTTATCATTCTTTAACGTTTTTTTGTCTTCATCAGTCAATTCCATGTTATCCAATAAATCCTTACGACGATTCCATGTTCGAAGAAGCGATTGTTTTCTTCTCCAGGAGGAAATATTAGCATGATTCCCGGAAAGTAATACATCCGGTACTTTATACCCTCTGAAATCGGCTGGTCTTGTATAATGAGGATGTTCCAAAAGGCCTGTAGAAAACGAATCCTGTGGGGCAGATTGTTGGTTTCCAAGTACATCAGGTAATAGTCGAACCACACTATCTACTACTACCATCGCCCCTAATTCTCCTCCAGTTAGAACATAATCACCAATTGATATTTCATCGGTAACGATGTGCTCTCTAATCCGCTCATCATAACCTTCATAATGTCCACAAATAAAAATTAAATGATCTTCTTTTGCTAGTTCTTCGGATTTTTGTTGTGTTAATGTTTCACCCTGTGGACACATTAAAATAACCCTAGGATTTGAATTTCGCTTACTTTTTACTGCCTCAACCGCATCAAAAATTGGCTGAGGAGTCAGTACCATTCCTGCTCCGCCACCATAGGGGTAATCATCCACTTTTTGATGTTTATTCTTGCTATACTCTCTAAAATTCACAAGTTCGTAAGTAAATTGTTGTCGTTCTACTGCTTTATTCAAAATGGAGGACTGAAATACGCCATGGAACATTTCTGGAAATAATGTCAATATATCAATATGCATTAATCAAGCATTCCTTCCATTAATTGAATCTTGATTATTTTGTTTTCATTATCTACTTCTTTCACAACCTGCTCAATATATGGGATTAACAAATCTTTCGCATTTATACGTTGTACAACCCATACATCATTTGCTCCAGGGGAGAGTATTTCTTTTACTTTTCCTAATTCCTCTCCATCAGTTGTAAATACTTTACAGCCTACTATTTCATGATAATAGTACGCTCCTTCTTCCAAATCAGTTAATTGATCTTCATCAATGGATAACATCAATCCCTTAAAAGCTTCAACTTCATTAATATTTTTATAGCCTTTAAACTGTAAAAGATCAAACCCTTTATGGACTCGATGTGTAGCAATTACTAATGGCTTATATTCCCCCTGATTATCTTGTAAATACACTGTATTACCTGAGGAGAATCTGTCTTCAAAATCTGTAATTCGAACAACTTTCACTTCACCACGTATACCATGAGTATTTACAATTTTTCCTATGTTAAACTTACCTTCACTCATTTTTAATCACCTGCTTTATTCATCAATACGTATAACCTTATCATCTTTAATAATAATTGCTTGTTCCTTCATTAGTTTACTCCAATTTGTACCAACTTCGACCTCAACAAGAGCTTCAACCTCATCTTCAATAATTTCACTTCCAATTTGGATTTCATTAAGTTGTTCGATTTTAAAATCAAGAAGTTTTATCTTTTCTTTTCGATTGTTAATTTCTTGTTCAAATCGATCTTCTATCTCTTGAGGATTTACAGAAGCTTTATGCTGTAACTTGCGCTTTTCAAACTTTAACTGTTGACACTCTTGTTCAAGACGCAATTTATGATTATAAAAGCCTTGGTATATACGTTGTTTACTTGTTTCGGTAACGACTTGTTTTACTGTAATTTTCTTTACTATTTTCACAACAACTACAGCTCCTACCCTACACTAATAGATTTTTCTATTTCACAAAATATTATCACAAGGTATAAGTACAAACATTATTATATAGGCAAAACAAATCCATTCATATTAATATATATTGTAAGAAATCCTGATCTTAACATTTTAAACGTAGTATGAAATAAACTCAATTACTTTAATCACTGAACTGAAACTGAAGTGTAAAAAGGGAAAGAAGAACCCAATATTTGGGTCAACTTTCCCTTTACATAATATCCAAATAAATACGTTTATTACCTTCCGTTTTTGCAGCATAAACAACTGTTCGAATCGCTTTAGCAATTCGACCGTTCTTACCAATTACTTTTCCTACATCATCCGGGTGCACTGTTAAATGATACACGACTTTGGATTCTTCCTCCGTCTTATTAATAACAATTTCTTCCGGATAATCAACTAACGAGGCAACAATCGATTCTATTAGGGCTTTCATGATATCACACTACTTATTTTGAATTTTTTTGTTCGTGGAATTTTTTCATGATGCCTTCATTTGAGAATAGATTACGAACAGTATCACTTGGTTTAGCGCCTTTTGACATCCAATCAAGAGCTTTTTCTTCATCTATTTTAACTTCTACTGGATTCACAACCGGATTATACGTACCAATTTGCTCAATGGAACGACCATCACGTGGAGAACGTGAATCAGCTACTACAATACGATAAAATGGGTTTCTTTTAGATCCCATACGTTTTAAACGAATTTTTACTGCCATGCTTTTGCACCTCCAATAAATTGTTTTTCATTTTTAAACTCAGCTTAATCGTCAGCTTTTAATGACGAGTGCCTTAGTTGTAATTAATACAGGCAATAACTTTTATCCTGACAAGTTTAAATTCTATCAGAAATATAAAAGTCTGTAAAGTGTTTTTCCATTACAAGGTTATTTTAGTATATAACCGTCTATAAATCAAGAGTTACATGAAAGGAAAATTAAATCCGCCTTTTCCTTTTTTCCCTTTTTGCATATTGGTCATTTGTTTCATCATTTTTTTCATCTCATTGAATTGCTTGAGTAAACGATTCACTTGTGCAACGGATGTACCTGAACCTTTTGCGATACGCTTACGGCGACTCCCGTTAATAATACTTGGTTCTTGACGTTCTTTTTTTGTCATCGATTGAATAATTGCTTCTACCTGCCCAAGTTGTTTTTCATCAAATTGTGCATTCTTTAATCCTTTCATTTTTCCTGCTCCAGGAATCATGTCCATCAATTCATCCAGTGGACCCATTTGCTTTACTTGTCCCATCTGTTCTAGGAAATCATCAAATGTAAAGGACATGGTACGCATTTTTTCTTCAAGTTCTTTTGCTTGCTTCTCATCCACATTTGTTTGTGCTTTTTCAATTAACGATAATACGTCTCCCATACCTAAAATACGGGAAGCCATTCGTTCAGGGTGGAAAGCTTCTAATTGATCTAGTTTCTCTCCCATACCGGCAAATTTAATTGGTTTATCCGTAACCGACTTAATAGATAGCGCAGCCCCTCCACGAGTATCGCCATCAAGTTTTGTTAACACTACTCCAGTAATATCAAGTTGTTCATTAAAACTTTCAGCTACATTTACTGCATCTTGACCTGTCATCGAGTCGACAACAAGAAATATTTCATCAGGTTTCACATCATTTTTAATCGACTGTAACTCATCCATTAAATTTTCATCTACATGCAATCGTCCAGCTGTATCAATAATCACATAGTCACGATGGTCTTCCTTTGCTTGCTCAATCGCTTTATGTGCAATATCAACAGGATTCACTTCCGTTCCCATTGAGAACACAGGCATATCTAGCTGAGTACCTAATGTTTCTAATTGCTTAATTGCAGCAGGTCGGTAAACATCACACGCGACTAGAAGTGGATTACGATTGTGTTTTTTACGTAGGTGATTTGCAAGCTTTCCAGTTGTTGTTGTTTTACCTGCACCTTGCAAACCAACCATCATGATAACTGTAGGAGAACGATCAGCAACAGCAATTTTACTTTGCTCGCCACCCATTAATTGGGTTAGTTCATCTTTTACTACTTTTATAACTTGTTGGCCAGGAGTTAAACTTTCCATTACCTCTTGTCCAATTGCACGCTCTTTAATTCGTGCTATAAGTTGTTTAACTACCTTAAAGTTTACATCTGCTTCCAATAAAGCTAGACGAACTTCTCTTGTCATTTCTTTTACATCTTGCTCAGATACTTTCCCTTTACCTGTTATCTTCTTAATCGTACTCTGCAGGCGGTCAGCCAATCCTTCAAACGCCATAGAAGGTGTCCCCCTAATCTAAGTCTTTTAGTTTTTGAATATATTCATGTACATGGTTATCTGTTGTCAGTAATTTCAACTTGTCTAACAGCTTAACACGTTGTTCAAACTTTGAATACAAATGAAGTTTTTCTTCATATGATTCAAGCATTGCTTCTGTTCGCTTTATATTATCATAAACCGCTTGTCTTGATACTTGAAACAACTCGGAAATTTCTCCTAAGGAATAGTCCTCTAGATAATACATTTCCATATAATTTCGTTGTTTTGGTGTCAATAGTTCTTGATAAAAATCAAATAAATAATTAATACGTGTCGTTTTATCTAACAATGGAAACACCTCTTGTTAAGTGATTTTCCTTTACGAACATCATAGCGAACAGAATGTTTTATTGTCAAGGAAATAATAGATTAATCTTCTTTTGCTTCAATATCCATATCTGAAAATAGACCATAGACAAATGCTGATGCATCAAATTGTTGCAGATCGTTTATTTTTTCTCCTAACCCTACAAATTTCACTGGTAATTGTAATTCATTTCGAATGGCTAATACAATTCCACCTTTTGCAGTTCCATCTAATTTGGTTAATACAATTCCTGAAACATCTGTAGCTTCAGAGAAGGTACGAGCTTGATTAAGTGCATTTTGACCAGTTGTTGCATCTAATACTAACAATACCTCATGAGGTGCATCTGGAATTTCTCGCTCGATCACACGTTTTACTTTTGACAATTCATTCATTAGATTAACTTTGTTTTGCAATCTACCTGCTGTATCGCAAATCAAGACATCTGCATTACGAGATTTGGCAGCTTGAATCCCATCATAAATTACAGCAGCAGGGTCACTACCTTCGTTTTGTTTAATTACAGGTACATCTGCGCGTTCTCCCCACACTTCTAATTGATCTATTGCACCTGCACGGAATGTGTCTCCTGCAGCTAGCACTACATTCTTACCTTCTTGCTTTAATTGATGAGCCAATTTCCCAATACTTGTTGTTTTACCAGCACCGTTTACTCCAACAACCAATATTACTTTTAAACCATCACCATCTATTTGAAGTTTTTCAATCGATTCATCTTCATCCCCATAATAAATCTCAACAAGTTTCTCAGATATAACGTCTTTCATTTGCTCTGAATCTTTTATATTTTGGCGCTTAACTTCCATCTTCAATTCTTCCACAAGATCCATGACAGTTGTCACACCAACGTCTGCTGTAATAAGCACTTCTTCCAATTCTTCAAAAAAGTCCTCATCTACTTTTCGATAACGAGCAATTAAATTATTGAGTTTTCCAGAGAGAGAGCTACGGGTTTTTTTCATTCCTTCTTGATACTTTTCTGTAACTTCTTTTGTTTCATTATCTTGCTTAAATTTTTGCTTAAACTTATCCATAAATCCCATCAGTACATTCCTCCTATGAACTAATTAATTCCTTTGTATCTTCAAGGCGAACAGAAACTAATCTTGATACTCCCGACTCTTGCATCGTAACCCCGTATAATACATCTGCCTCTTCCATTGTACCTTTACGATGAGTAATAACAATAAATTGGGTTTCTTTACTATATTGTTTTACATATTTAGCAAATCTAGCTACATTTGCTTCGTCTAATGCTGCTTCTACTTCATCTAAAATACAAAATGGTACTGGTCGAACTCTTAATATCGCAAATAGTAAAGCGATTGCTGTTAATGCCCGTTCACCGCCGGATAATAACCCAAGATGTTGTAGTTTCTTTCCAGGTGGTTGAGCTATAATGTCAATTCCGGTTTCTAATAAATTGGCTGGATCAGTTAGCTTTAGTTCTGCATGCCCACCGCCAAATAAATGTACAAATACCGTTGCGAATTCCTCTTTAATATTATTAAATGTTTCTTCAAAACGATTTTTCATTTCTGTATCCATTTCACTAATAACGGAGTATAATGTCTGTTTTCCTTCAACTAGATCATTTTTTTGTTCTGACAAGAAATTATATCGTTCGGAAATACGTTCAAATTCTTCAATCGCACCTAAATTAACAGTGCCAAGTCTTTCAATATCCGCTTTTAACTGGTCTA
Organism: Oceanobacillus kimchii X50; assembly: GCF_000340475.1. NCBI lineage: Bacteria > Bacillati > Bacillota > Bacilli > Caryophanales > Bacillaceae > Oceanobacillus > Oceanobacillus kimchii. The sequence goes on along the minus strand of NZ_CM001792.1, from coordinate 1,546,828 downwards.
CTTCCACTTGAGTTTGTTGTATATTTTCTACCTTGTCAAATTCTTCACACGCTCTCTCATACGTCGTGGTATAGTCTTTTTCTAATTGACTTAATCGGTTCTCTAATTCTACATCAAGTCGATTGGATTTCACTTCAGACTGCTGTTTTCTTTCATTTATTTCTTCAAGTTGTTGGTTTTCTTTTTTCAATTGTTCATCCAATTGATCTAAATACTGAACTTGCTGCATTCTTTTTTCTCGTTGCTCAGCTATTTTCGTTGAAGCTTCTTGTTTCTTCTTTCGATTTATTGCTATAATTTCGTCTATTTGTTCCTCCGACTCATCGGTGGCATGGATTTCATCTAGATTTATTAATTCAGCAACCTGATCATCTTTTCGCTCTATTGCTTCTGCATATTGATCTTGTAATTCTTTTGTTTTTAACTGTTGATGCTTTAGTCTCTCTTCTTGCTCTGCTAATAATACTTGTAAATGATGATATTCATCTTGAAGTTTTTCTTGATTTTCTTTCCAAAGAGATTCTTCTTCTGTTAACTTATCGATTTCTGATTGTATTTTTATCAACTGCTGTTTAATAGATTCTAACTCATTTGTTAATTTATTTTTCCTAGAAGATAATTGATCCACGTCTTGGGCATATTGTTGTTTATCCATATCATAAATAGATAAATTATCATTAACAGATGTCAATTTTATATCTAATTCATTCATCGTGTTTCTTTGGGATTGTAATCGTTCTTGCAATGAAGACTTGTCTTTGTCCCCTTCTGAAAGTTTGTTATCCAGTTGTTGCACAAGTTCTTTACGTTTCTTTACTGTATGTTCAAATTGTTGGGCTTTTTGTTGATATTCCTCTAATCGCTCAGCAATATCTTGTAAGTCTTTTTCTCTCGTAAATAAAGATTGATTGGATTTTTTTTGTGCTCCACCAGACATCGATCCTCCAGGGTTGACCACATCCCCTTCCAACGTAACAATTCGATAACGGCGTTGCACTTGTTTGGCAATTTCATTCGCGTCTTTTAATGTTTTCGTGATAATTACATGCCCCATTAAATGACTAAGTACTTTTTTATATTTGTCATCGATTTTAATTAATTCTGCAGCAACACCTACAAAACCTTCATGTTTTCTAATCTTCCCTAACCACTCATTTGCAATAAATCTTTCCTGAATAGAAGCTAGAGGAAGAAATGTCGCACGACCATTATTGGTTTGTTTTAACCAGCCAATTGCTTTTCTTGCTGCTTGATCATCCATAACTACAATATGCTGTGCTTGACCACCTAGTACAGTCTCCATTGCAGTCACATACTGTTTTGGGACTTCCATTAATTCGATAACTGCTCCTTCAATTCCTGTAAGTTTCTTGTCTTCTCTTGCTTTCAAAATGGATTTTACACCGTGAAAGAACCCTTGGTAATCTTCTTTCATTTCTTCAAGCATTTCTTTTTTAGATTTTAGTTTTTCGATGTATTGATAACCTTGGTACAATTTAGATTGTGCATCTTCGTAATTTCCTCGCTCTGACTGTAGTTCGAGTTTTAAAGTCATCATTTCTTTTTCTTTTGCTTTTAAATCTGTATCAATGGTTTCTAATACTTTTTCGACTTCTTCTTTCTCCGATTGTAATTGCTCTCTTTTTGCAATTAGATCCTTGAATTTTGATGATTGATGCTTATTTTTTTGTTCAATCTGTTCAGTTTGTTGTGATACGGATTGTAGTTCATTTCTTTTAGCAGCTTGTTGATTTAAAAGCTCAATATATTCGGATTTCAAGTCTTCAATTTGGTCTGCAATTTTTTCTTGACTGGTAGATAACTTTTGCTGAAGTAATTCCACATTGTCTTTGGTTTGTTTTTTAGACTGTTGAATATCCGTTAATTTACTTTGTTCGGTTTTTAAATCGTTAGCAAGTACTACTATTTGTTGTTCGATTTCTTGTAGTTGCTGCGTTAACTTTTCTCGATTTTCACCGAAATGCTTCGACCGTTCATCAAGTAACTGTTTTCTTCCTTCATACTTTTCTAATTGCTCAGTCGATTGTAATAGCGTAGATTGTAATTTCTCTAACGATTCATCAATGGTTGAAGAAACCTGTTTTTGTTCAAATAATCTATTTTCAATTGTCTTCACTTGCTGCTGCTGCTTTACTTGATTATCTTTTTCTGACTCTAAATCTTGTAACACTATTTGCCAATCAGAATGAATTCGTTCTATTTCTGTTATTAATAGTGCTACTTCTGTATCTCTTAATTGTTCTTGTAATTGTTGATAGCGTTTTGCGCGATCAGCTTGTTCTTCCATAGGATCTATTTGTTGTTCAATCTCATAGATGATATCTTCCACACGATTTAAGTTTTCCTGTGTTTCTGCAAGTTTATATTCCGCTTTTTTCTTTCGTTGTTTATATTTTAAGACTCCAGCTGCTTCTTCAAATATTGTTCGACGTTCTTCCGCCTTAGAACTTAGTATCTCTTCCACTTTTCCTTGACTAATAATCGAGAAAGCTTCTCTCCCTAAGCCTGAGTCCATAAACAAGTCAATTATATCTTTTAAACGACATGGTTGTTTATTGATATAGAACTCACTTTCTCCAGATCGATAGACTCGTCTTGTTACACTAACTTCTTCATAATCTAGTGGAACACGCTGATCTTGATTATCTAGTACAAGTGTTACTTCAGCTACATTTAATGCTTTTCTCGTATCACTACCTTGAAATATAATATCTTCCATTTTAGAGCCACGTAATGATTTTGCAGATTGCTCGCCTAGCACCCAACGTATTGCATCTGTAATGTTACTCTTTCCACTTCCGTTTGGACCTACTACCGCTGTTACTCCGGAAACAAAATCAACACTTATTCGCTCTGCAAATGATTTAAATCCCTTACTTTCTAAACGTTTTAAATACATTATCATTCTCCTATTTTTAAACCAGCTGTACTCTCTTTAGGTTACCTTTTCAAAAAGGATTAGATTTGATTCTTTTATACTTTGTAATAGAATCAATTGTTTAAACTTTAAGATAACATCTCTGAGTCAGCAAAAATATCTATGTAAACGAGTTATTATATACCCAATTTATACGTTTTTAACTAATTTATTTTACCATATTATCATTATTTCGCATATGGTTGAGACCAATTGGTTCCTATATTTCACTAATTTCGACAGACATATAGAGCTTTTTAATATTTTCTTGAAAAATAGTAGTCTTGAATGGATCAACCTATGTTATGATATAGAACAAAAAGGTAAGTATTTGAAGGAGGAAGATGATGAATCTAGATCAACCTAGCACTGAAAATATGAAATATATATTGGATACACTATCAGAGGAACTTCAAATTGTTAATCGATCTATTATGGAAGTGGAAGATTACAACCTTGATAAATATGAAGATCTAAAGATGATGTATGAAATGGTTAAAAGCAAGGGACAATTAAGCGCATTTGAAAAACAAGCATTTATTCAAGAACTATCAAGTATACGTAAATAATATACATAAAAATCTCAAGGATAACTTTTACCTTGAGATTTTTTATTAACTGTTATTGATAGCATCAAGCGCATTTTTGGCAGCTCGTTGCTCCGCTTCTTTTTTGGTACGACCAGTACCATTTCCAGCAGCTTTTTCTTGAATAACAACTTCCGCAACAAACTCTTTATTATGAGATGGTCCCTTTTCTTCGATGATTCTGTATTCAATTTTTTGATCTTTATGTTGCTGAACAAATTCTTGTAACTGACTTTTATAATCCATCGCATGCGAAAAAGCACCCGTTGTTAATTTAGGAAACACATGAATATTTAAGAAATCTAACACGTTGTCAAAGCCTTGATCTAAATAGAGCGCCCCAAGAAATGCTTCAAAAGCATCTGCTAAAATAGCAGGTCTTTCTCTTCCTCCAGTTTGCTGCTCTCCTTTGCCTAACCGCAGAAATTTACCAAATTCCAACTCTTCTGCAAAGTTTTTTAAGGAAGGCTCACATACAATTGCCGCTCGAAGCTTAGTCATTTCTCCTTCTGGCATATCTTTGTTATTACGATATAAATACTGTGATACTGCTAATTCCAAAACTGCGTCTCCTAAAAATTCTAGACGCTCATTATCCGATAGTCGTTGTTTCCGATGCTCATTCACATACGATGAATGGGTAAAGGCTTCCTTTAACAATGCTTTTTGTTTAAAAGAGATACCTAAGTGCTCCTCTAATGGACGTATATCCATTTAGACACCTCCTAATTAATAAAATAAAACTTACATAAGTGACGAATTTGTTTTCTTCTAGTCGGAAACTTAGAGCTTTAGCTAGGTGGTCCCAAAAACTTTTACATTAAAAGATAAAAGGTTGAGACAACAAGAGAATTTAAATAAAGGTAAACTAAAACATAACTTTTAAAGAATACTTCGCTTTTCTTTAGAGAAGACATGTCCCTCCTCTAAGGATTAACGTATATTTCTTTCGTTATGCTATACGATTGTTCGCCTTTAAACTAAATCTCTTTATTATATCCCAACCTCTGAGTAAACAAATATTCACTTAAGCTTTGCTGTTTATGTAATCTACAGCATCACCTACTGTATTTATTTTTTCAGCATCCTCATCTGCGATTTCCATATCGAATTCATCTTCTAATTCCATAACAAGCTCCACCACATCTAGAGAATCTGCATCTAGATCTTCTTTAAAAGATGCTTCCATGGTTACTTTAGCTTCTTCCACATCAAGGCGATCAATTATAATTTCTTTTACTCGATCAAATACGTCTGCCACTTCCTTCACCCCCTTTCAAAGATTATACATATACCTCATACTATAGCTAAAACTTTAGCTATGTCATTGTATTACATCACCATACCACCGTCAATATGAATGGTTTGACCAGTAATATAATTGGCATCTTCTGTTGCTAAGAAACGAACAACTCTTGCTACATCTTCCGGTTTACCAAAGCGTTCTAATGGCACAAGATTTAAGAGTGAATCTTGTTGTTCTTCACTTAATCGATCAGTCATATCCGTAGAAATAAATCCTGGAGCTACTGCATTCACTAAAATATTTCGAGACGCTAATTCTTTTGCTGTTGTTTTTGTTAATCCAATTACTCCTGCTTTTGCAGCAACATAATTTGCTTGTCCTGGATTCCCACTCACTCCTACTATAGAAGCTACATTTATAATTCTGCCAGACTTTTGTTTCATCATTTGACGCGTTACTGCCTTTGTACATAAAAACGTACCTTTTAAGTTTGTTTGTACTACTTGATCGAATTCATCTTCTTTCATCCGCATCAAAAGATTATCTTTTGTGATTCCAGCATTGTTCACAAGAATATCAATAGAACCCAATTCGTTGGTAACAGACTTCATCATTTCCTTTACTTCTGATTCGTTTGAGATATCTGTCTGAACTTTGAAAGAACGGACACCAAAACTTATTGCTTCTTGAACTACCTCTTCTGCTTTAGCTTCACTTCCTGCATAATTCACCACTACATTTGCACCTTGTTTTGCAAGTTCCAGTGCAATAGATCTACCTATGCCTCGAGAAGCTCCTGTTACAATCGCATTTTTTCCTTGTAGCATTTATGCATCCTCCTCATACCATTCCATAAATTTATCGAGTGATGCCTGATCTTGAATTGCAAATGTAGGCATTCTACGATTAATTTTTTTCACTAAACCCGATAATACTTTCCCTGTCCCAACTTCTACAAAAGCATCTACACCGTTTTCAATCATTTGATTTATTGACTCTTCAAATCTAACTGGTGAATATAGTTGTTTTAACAGTAACCCTTTTAATTCTCCACTACTTGAAGTAGCACTTGCTGATACATTTGCATATACTGGTGGTTTTGCATCACTTATTTCCACTTTATCTAAATAAGTAGCAAATTCATCATTTGCTGCTTTCATTAGCTTAGAATGAAATGGTCCACTTACATTTAAGGGAAGTACTCGTTTTGCCCCTTTATCTTTTAAGAGAATAGTTGCCTGTTCTACACCTTCAATAGATCCAGAAATAACAACTTGTCCAGGACAATTTAAGTTAGCAATATCAACCACTTGATCTGTAATTTCTAATAAAGCAGCTTCAATTGTAGTTGCATCAAGACCTAGTACTGCAGCCATCGTTCCCTGTCCTTTTGGAAATGCTGCTTCCATTAAACGACCTCTAATTTGAACCAATGACAAGGCATCTTGCCAAGTAAATGCCCCTGAAGCAACTAGTGCACTATATTCTCCTAAACTATGCCCAACTGTCATTACAGGAGTTACACCGCGATCCTCAAGTAACTTTTGAATAGCTACACTCGTAAGTAATAGAGCTGGTTGTGCATTTTCTGTCTGAGTTAACTCATTTTCAGGACCTTCAAACATTAATTGTTGAATATCTTTACCTAATATTTGGTTTGCTTCTAAATAAAGTTCTTGGAGCTTTGGATTTGCATCGTATAATTCCTTACCCATCCCGACAGTTTGTGATCCTTGGCCAGGAAACATGAATGCTACTTTTTTCAAATTTATTCCTCCTCTACATTCCCAATAGATTCAATTGTAGTTGCTATCGTTGGTGTTACATTAAATTCCACCATATGTTTTGCTTGCTTAATAGCATTATAGATTGCTCTTGCATTGGAAGAACCATGTGCTTTAATTACCGGAGCAGCAAGTCCAAATAAGCCCGCGCCTCCATATTCAGAGTAATCAAGCTTATCTTTTAGTCCTCCCAAATCCTTCTTCACTAATGCGGCAGCTAATTTTGTTTTGGTAGAAGACATTAACGTTCCTTTTAAGAGGGTGAAAATTGTTTCCGCTGTTCCTTCAATCGTTTTTAGCGCAATATTTCCGCTAAATCCATCGGTTACTACTACATCAGCAACGCCGCTTAAAATATCTCTCGATTCTACATTCCCCACAAAATTAATTGGTGCAGATTGCAATAATTCAAATGCTTTCTTTGTAAGTTCATTACCTTTACCGTCTTCTGTTCCTACATTTAGAAGCCCTACTCTTGGCTGTTGGATCTTTCTTACCTTTTCAGAATAAATGGAGCCCATAATTGCGTATTGCAATAAGTGATCTGGTTTAGCTTCTACATTTGCTCCGACATCAAGCATTAAAAACCCTTTACCGTCAACCGTTGGTAATGTTGGACTAAGAGCTGGTCGATCGATACCAGGAATTCTTCCAACTACAAATAGCCCTGCGCTCATTAAGGCCCCAGTATTCCCAGCAGATATACACGCCTCAGCTTCTTTTTCTTTAACTGCATTTGCCATTAATACTAGCGAAGCATTTTTCTTTCTCCGAACTGCACGGACTGGCTCATCTTCACTCGTAATTACTTCTTCTGTATGTACAATTGTAATATTTTTATCATTTGTTAGATGGGGAGTAATTTGATCTTTATCACCATATAAAGTGATTTCAACATCTAATTCCTTTACAGCATCCATTGCACCAAGAACAATTTCTTTTGGCGCATGGTCTCCACCCATCGCATCTATCGCTAAGCGCATGTTAAATTTCTCCTTTTTCATTACTAGAATGGAACATAAAAAATTCACCTGTAAATACAAGTTCATTTTCTACGTAGCTATTCACTTCTACAATTGTCCGATCTCGAGTGTCTTTTCCTTTTACGATAGCTTTTGCAATAACACGTTCACCTTCATTTACCTGTCTCGTAAATTTAAGATTTGATTTTGCTGTTAAAGCAAGTTCATCATTGATAACAGCGACTGCAAGTGAATTTGCTTGGGCAAATAAATGATGTCCACGAGCTATTTTATTTCTAGAAAATACTAAATCTGGCGTAATATCCATAATCGATATAGCACGTTCATCTAGCTCTAAATCAATCACTTCTCCAATGACTTCCTCTAAAGGCAAAGCCTTAACTGTTTCATTCCATTGATTGGTGGCCACGTGTTTTATTCTCTCTCTTAGCTCTGGAATAGCTAATTCCATCCGATCCAGACGAATCGTCTGAATGCTTACTTGGAATTCTTTTGCTAATTGCTCATCCGTTACAAAAGGAGTTAATTCTATTTTTTCTTTAAGCATATTCTGACGTTCAACTTTCGATCTTTTCATCTGCATCAACTATCTTTCATTCAAATTTAAGACTTGGTACTAATAGTAATATATAATAGCCAGCTTATTTATGCAAGCTATCTATTAATCCAATTTTTCCATTCGATCTATTTCTTCTTCTAAAAGGGAACGAATATCTTGATAACTTTTCTCCTCTAAAAGGTCATTTTCAATAATTATCGATGCATCCTCCCTCGCCGTCTCTAGCGCTCGATAATCGTGCACCATATCAGCTACTTTAAACTCCGGCATACCACTTTGTTTTTTCCCAAAAAAATCCCCAGGCCCTCGTAACTGTAAATCCTGTTCTGACAACTCGAATCCATCTGTAGTCTCTGTCATAATTCGCATACGTTCTTTTCCAATTTCTCCTTTTGGTTCAGCAATAAGAATACAATAACTTTGTTTCTCTCCACGGCCTACTCTTCCTCTTAATTGGTGTAGTTGCGACAATCCAAAACGCTCTGCATCATAAATAATCATTATTGTCGCATTCGGAACATTCACACCCACTTCGACTACCGTTGTAGAGACAAGTACTTGAGTTTTATTTTCCGCGAATTGACGCATAACTTCTTCTTTTTCATTTGTGGCTAATCGCCCATGCATTAATCCAATTTGAACATCTCCAGAGTAATAAGCTTCGAGCTGATGATATAATTCTACTGCGTTCTGTATATCTAGTTTATCTGATTCTTCAATGAGCGGACTTATTACATATGCTTGCTCGCCTTCATCCACACGCTTTCTCACAAAGTCTAATATACGATCAAAGGTATTGGCTTTAACCCATAACGTTTCTATTTCTTTTCGTCCTGAAGGAAGTTGATCAATTACTGATACATCCATATCACCAAAAGCTGTTATTGCGAGTGTTCTAGGAATTGGCGTGGCTGTCATAAATAAAACATCTGGGTATAAACCTTTGTCGCGTAACACCCGCCTTTGTTCTACACCGAAACGATGCTGCTCATCTACAATTACTAATCCTAAGTTTTTAAAAAAAACATCGTCTTGAATTAATGCATGTGTACCTATAACAATATCTATCTTTTGATTTTCAATTTTTTCAGTCAGTTCTTTTCTCTTTTTTCCTTTTACAGAACCAGTTAATAGAGCAATTTTAGCTCTAACTCCAAACATTTGCTGAAGGGATTGAAAATGTTGCTCTGCTAATATTTCTGTAGGCACCATCAACGCCCCTTGTTGACCAGATGTCACGGATGCGTACAAACAAATTGCAGCAACAGCCGTTTTTCCTGAACCAACATCCCCTTGAAGCAAACGATTCATCCGATATGGATCTTTCATATCATTTAATATTTGCTTAAGCGCTCGATTTTGTGCGTGGGTCAATTCGAACGGAAAGCTCTTTATAAAAGATATCAATTTCTCATGATCAAAATCTTGACGATTACCAGTTGTAGATTCACGCTGTTTCTTACGAAATAGTTGCATTTTTAATTGAAAAAGCAAAAATTCTTCATATATAAATCTCCTTCTGGCATGCTTCAACTCCACACGATTTTTTGGAAAATGCATTGTTTTAACCGCATTCTCACGACTGGGTAATTTGTATTGATCTAAATACTTAGCCGGGAGTATTTCTTTAATTTCTGTTAGAGAATCTTCTAATGTACGATGGATAAGTTTTTGAAGTTTATATGATGTAAAATCACCTTTAACGGAATAAATTGGTTTAATAGAGCTTTTTTCTTCCATTCTTCCTAATTGATAGTTACTGACCGTTATTTGCAGACGGTGCGCATCCCATTTCCCAGTTAAGGTAATCCAACTTTGCTGTGTTATTTGTTTTTTAGCAAATGAACGATTAAACATGACAGCTTTTACAGCTACACCATCAACTTCTACGGTAAAGGAAAGTCTAGATTTTTTTCTACCATAAAAAGTAAGGGAAGGGTCATGGACCACTTTCCCTTCTATCGTTACTTTATCATCATGAATTAACTCATGTAGCGGTTTTTTTTCGAAAATATCGTATCGATACGGAAAATATTCCAACATATCTTTTACAGTAAAAATATTCATCGTCGCTAATTGCTCGGCAACTTTTTCTCCAATTCCTTTTACTTCTGTTACAGGTTTTTGTACCACTTAAATCACACTCTCTTTACACGGATACCCCAAATATTTTCTCTTTTAATAAACGACCAGTTGGTGTATCAGCTAACCCACCTTCTCCCGTTTCACGTAAACTAGATGGCATTTGTTTTCCAATACGGTACATCGCTCCAATAACCTCATCACAAGGAATTCTACTTTCTACACCTGCTAAAGCTAAATCAGCAGATACTATTGCTAATGAAGATCCGCCTGCATTACGTTTAACACAAGGAACTTCTACCAGACCTGCTACAGGGTCGCAAACTAATCCCAGCATGTTTTTTAATGTCATTGCAAATGCATGTGAAGATTGTTCTGGTGTTCCTCCAGCCATTTCGACTATAGCAGCAGATGCCATCGCACCAGCTGAACCTACTTCTGCTTGACAGCCTCCAGCTGCGCCCGAAATAAATGCATTATTTGCTACAACAAAACCAAATGCTCCCGAGGTAAATAAATAACGGATCATTTCCTCGCGACTAGGATTGAGCTGTTCTTTTACCGCAAATAGTGTACCTGGCACACACCCTGCACTACCTGCAGTTGGTGTCGCACAAATTATTCCCATTGCCGCATTCACTTCATTGGTTCCCATTGCCTTACTTACCGCATCCATCATTAAATTTCCAGATAAAGGTGTTTTTTCTTTCATATATTTTTGTACTTTAACAGCGTCTCCACCTGTTAATCCTGTTACAGATTCTACACCTTTTAACGCATCATCAATCGCATTTTCCATAACTTGGAGATTCTTTTCCATTTCAGCCATGACTTGGTCTCTCGATTGTTCTTTTACTTCCATCTCTTGCAAAATCATTACTTCTGATATCGGTATTTGTTTTTCGTTTGCTATATCAACTAATTCTTTAACTGTTCGAAACATCGTCAAACCCTCCTTTGAAATCCATTCATCCAAACTTAACTTACAATTTTTGAAATTGAAATAATATGATCTGCTGCTTTTAATTCTTTTAGTATTGGATCTTCTATATTTTGATCGACTTCAATTACCATTAAAGCTTCTTTTCCAATATCTTTCCGGTTAACTTCCATATGTCCAATGTTTATTTCGTGTTTTGCAAGTATCCTTGTAACTGAAGCGATTGCACCAAATCGATCATTATGCATAATTAAAATTGCAGGATGATTTCCAGACAATCGCAATTCAAAACCATTTAATTCAGTAATTTCAACTTTTCCTCCACCAATTGAAATTCCCATTAGTTCTTGTTGGTCATTTTCATCACCAATTATAAGACGAGCAGTATTGGGATGATCTGCTGAAGCACTATCTTCTATAAATTCGATATCTAACCCTTGATCTTTTGCAATTTTTAACGCGTCATTCATACGAGGATCATCTGTTTCAAATCCTAATAATCCTCCGGCTAATGCAAAATCAGTTCCATGACCACGATACGTTTTTGCAAAAGATTCATATAGATGAATTTTCGCCCATTTTGGCTGTTTTCCAAAAAGGTTCCTCGCAGCTTTCCCTATTCGAGCAGCACCTGCCGTATGTGAACTAGATGGCCCAACCATAACCGGGCCGATTATATCAAACACTGAATTATATTTCATGTGTTGTCACCGCCTATTTTTACTTTATTAAGCTCTTCTTACATCAACATTATAACAAAAATCCCTATATTATTCATGAATCAAAACGAACATACTTTCTAATACTAAGGTAAATTTGACTTTCCTTCTTTCTGTCACTATAATATTTCTTTGTGGATAAAGCATATGGTCTTTATCGGGCGGGAGAGGGACAGCATGATTGCAGAGGTTTATTATGGAGCAACATGATTTATTAAGAAAGGAAATCATTGCTGGAGTAATTGGCTTTTTTACAACTGTTTATATCGTTATTGTGAATGGGTCTATCTTAAGTGAGGCAGGAGTTTCTTTAGAAACTGGAATGATTGCTACAATCATGGCCAGTTTTGTTGGAACGATGATAATGGGGATATTTGGTAAACTTCCTCTTATACTTATTCCTGGAATGGGTATAAATGCATTATTTGCATATTCTATTATCGGTAATAACAACTTCTCATTTCAAGAAGGCTTAGCCGTTGTTTGGATTGCCGGTCTTATATTTGTCATTACCGCATTTACTCGTTTAGGGAGTATCCTAAAGGAAGCAATTCCCGACTCATTAAAACATGCTATTACTGTCGGATTAGGATTTTTCTTAATTCTTATCGGTTTAGAAAAAAGCGGGATTGTCATTAGTGGAGATAGCACCGTAATTGCGATTGGAGATTTTACATCACCTACAGTGATTACTGGTTTAGTTACCTTATTTATTGCTATTTTCCTGTTTGTTAAAAATGTTCCAGCTAATTTTTTAATAACAATGGTAATCGGTACTGTGATTGCGTTAGTAACTGGCGTTGAAACGAGACAGGCTAGTTCGATTAATTTCCAACTAAGCGAATTGGTGTTTATACCTTCTTTTCAAGCTATTGGAGATATATCCTTCTGGCTGGCTATATTTACGCTATCACTAATTCTTATATTTGAGAATATGGGGATATTAAACGGTCAACTCGATATGTTGGATAAACAAAAAGGGTATAAAAAAGCATTTCGAATTACAGCAACATCTTCACTGACATCTGCTTTGTTTGGAACATCTCCAACGGTCTCGAGTGCTGAGAATGCTGCGGTAATTGCATCAGGAGGAAAAACAGGGACAGCGGCAATCACTGCAGGAATATTGTTCCTGGCTACGATTATATTCATCCCTTGGATATCTTTAGTTCCTAATACAGCAATTAGTCCTATTTTGATTATTGTCGGCTTTCTTATGGCACAGAATATAAAGCATTTACCTTTACAGCAACTTGCAGATTGTATTCCAGCTCTGTTAATTGTTGTCATGATACCTTTTACTTATAGTATTGGGGATGGAATGGCTTTTGGGTTTATTGCTTACCCGATTGTAAAATGGGCTTTAGGTAAAAAAGAAGAAATTTCAAAACCATTGCTAATTATTTCAGGATTATTTTTCTTGGAGTTTGCATTAAAAGTAATAGGTATTTAATTATAAAAATAAGCTGCTGTATGTATCAGCAGCTTATTTTATTATTAACACAAATTCATAATAAAAACAGGTGAAGGATATTTCCCATCGCCTGTTTTTAAATATTATTCTACAGAAAAGATATAAGAGTATATAGGTTGTTTTCCATCATGAATCTCTACTTCAAGATCGTAGGTATCTTCAATGAAAGCTGTTAATTTCTCAACTTCTGCTTCATCAACATCTTCTCCATAAAGAATAGTTAATAATTCATCTTCTTCTGTTACCAATTTTTCTATTAATGATTTTGCTGACTCTAACTGATCTTTGTTTGTGTTCACAATTTTTCCTTCATTAAGCCCCATGAAGCTACCTTTTTCTATCGTCAAACCATCAATTTTTGTATCTCTAACTGCATACGTAATTTGCCCTGTTTTTACTTGTAGACTAGCTTCTTCCATCACTGCTTTGTTTTCATCAATATCTACTTCCGGATGGAATGATAATACCGCACTAATTCCTTGAGGAATTGTTTTTGTTGGGACTACACGGACATTTACATCAGCAATTTCTGCTGCTTGTTCTGCTGCCATTAATATATTTTTATTATTTGGTAAAACAATTACATTTTTAGCATTAGTTTGATTAATTGCCTCATTTATATCTTGCGTACTTGGGTTCATCGTTTGTCCACCTTCAATAACTACCGCTACACCAAGACTCTCAAATAATGTTTTTAACCCACTACCCATTGCGACCGTTACAATAGCAAATTCTATTTTTTCTTTTGGCTTTTCTTTTTTCTTATCACCAACAATGGCAGTATGCTGTTCACGCATGTTTTCAATTTTCATATTGATCAAACTACCATATCGTTGCCCTAAGTTCATACAAGTCCCTGGTGTTTCAGAGTGAACGTGTACCTTTACGATTTCATCATCTGAAACAACGAGTAATGAATCACCTAACTCACTAAGTTCATTACGGAAGTCATCTTCGTTAAATGGATTTTGCTTTAGTTTATCGTCTTCAAACTTAACCATAAACTCTGTACAATATCCATAAATTATTTCAGACGTATCCATAAAGTCTTGTGTGACTTTATGATGTTCCGCATTTACCATTTCATCCATATTCACATTAGAAGCATCATCTTCTGGAAGTTCCTCACCCTTTAATGAAGCTAAGAACCCTTCATAAATCGTTACTAGTCCTTGTCCACCTGAATCTACGACACCAACTTCTTTTAAAACAGGTAATAAATCTGGTGTACGTTTTAATGACGCTTTAGCTTCTTTTAATACTTCTTCCATAAACTCGATGATATCCGTATATTGATCTGCAATATCCATTGCTTTCTCTCCAGAATCTTTTGCTACTGTTAGAATCGTACCTTCTACCGGTTTCATAACTGCTTTATACGCAGTTGCAACTCCACCGTCAAACGCTTTCGCTAAATCTTTAACAGATAATGTTTCTTTGGTTTCCATTCCTTTCGCAAAGCCACGAAAAATTTGCGATAATATAACTCCAGAATTTCCGCGCGCACCCATCAGTAATCCTTTTGCAAATGCATTAGCAATATCAGATGCATGATTGGTTTCTTGTTTTTTTACTTCATTAGCGCCAGAAGTTATCGACAAATTCATATTCGTGCCCGTATCTCCATCTGGTACAGGAAATACATTTAAAGCATCTATTTTCTTAGCGTTATTTGAAAGATGATGTGCTCCGGAAAGCACCATTTGTGATAACATTGTGCCATCTATTTTTTCAATCGCCACTCTATTTCCTCCTCATAAACTGTAGCAATTAATCTTTCGCTACACGAACTCCTTGAATAAAAATATTGACAGAGTCAATTGATAATCCCAATGATTGGCTTAATGTATATTTCACCTGTGACTGCACATTATTAGCAACTTCAGAAATTTTTGTTCCATAACTCACAATTATATACATGTCAATATGTAACTTATCTTTTTCTTGACGGACAACTATTCCACGTGAATAATTTTCTTTACGTAACATTTCAGCAATTCCGTCTTTTATTTGACTTTTTGAAGCCATTCCTACGATTCCATAACATTCAACTGCCGTTCCCCCAGCAATTGTTGCTATTACATCAGTTGTAATCGTTATTTGGCCGTCATTTGTGTTTAATTCAATGGACATTGATAGTTCCTCCTTTATAGTTATCTATAAATCCGTGCTTTCATATAGAAGTTGGTAGTCTACACCCTATAAATGGTTAAGCTAAAAATCAATTAATTTTAGTTGTTTACTTGTTATTTCTACATTGTCTTAACTAGAATTGGAGGCAATTTATACCTATTCTCTAGCGATATATTTCGATTTTTCTTATCATTCGACATTATTAAAGATAAATACATATAATAACGATAGACAGTTGAATAAATTATACTACAACGTTAATAAATTTAAAAGCAAGTACTAAGATTAAGTATAAGTGCTTACAAAATTTCCCCTTTATACAATGGACGAAATACCTTAATCTGTCAAGTCTTTTTTCTTTATCCCATAATTTGGTTACCCCATATTCCGGATAACTAGAGTAAGTTAAATCCCTATCTGTGAAAGATTCAATTGCATTATTAGGTTACATATGGTAAATTAAATTAGTAATACTGAGACAGTTATAGAGTAAGGAGGGAATAACATGGCTAGAAAATGTGTTGTAACTGGACGTCAAACTCGTAGTGGTAACCAACGCTCTCACGCTATGAATTCCAACAAGCGTAATTGGAAAGCTAATGTACAAAAAGTACGTATCATGGTAGACGGTAAACCGAAAAAAGTTTATGTATCCGCTCGCGCCCTAAAATCAGGTAAGGTTGAGCGCGTCTAATATACAATGATAATCGTATGATCAAAAAACCTTATGCCCCAAAGGCATAAGGTTTTTTATGTGGATTTCTTGAAGTACGTTCAACTAATATTCCTTAGAGGTAGAACACCCACACGGAATGAAGTTGCACTTTTATGAAAAAAAATGCTTCTGCCATCAATGACAAAAGCCTGTTTACTTATCACTTATCTTTTTTAAAAATACCTATGACAACCTTCACAAATCCACCAACAAACTTAGGAAGCTTAATCGTATAAAATTTCATGAATAAGGACCCCTCCTGTTTTACCATCCAGTATCTATAAGGTTACTGGATCGTATCACAACTCTTTATTAGTAATAGTATGCCTGCCCGAAAAGAAAAAGTACCTTTTTTTTGACTAAGCTTGTTTGAAATACATAAAGAGGATCCCCATTCAATTGTTTGTTCTGTTAAAGGATATTCAAAACCTTCTAAAGTCAATCCTTCTACTTTATTTGTAAAAGCAATAAAAGATATGTAGGTATAGCCATGACTTTCGATAGTATATTCTCCTGATTCTATCATTTGAATCTGGTTGGTTTTATCAACAATTCTTCCCTCAACATCGTTTTGAAGCAACTGATATAATAATTGAATATTCATCAGCTCATGATCGAGTCTGCCACCAGTAACACCAAATAGTAATATACGATCCACCTGCTGTTCACTAGCTATTTGAATGGCAATTTCTAGATCAGTATAGTTTTTTTCGGGAGAATAAGTCAATACGTCCTTGGCATGTTTATTTATCGTTTGTCTTTCTTCGTTAGAAACTGAGTCAAAATCGCCAAGTGCAATATCCATATGAATATTAGACTGCGCCAAATAAAGTGCTCCACGATCTGCACCTATCCATGAATCTATTTCATGATTATATTGAGTTAGATCGGGAAGCATATTTTTTGGGCCATTACCAATTATGCCAATGGTTTTCATTAACCTCTAGCCTTTTCTCTTAACGTTTCGATTGCTTTTTGTCGATCTTCCTTATTAAATATTGCACTCCCAGCTACTAATACATCTGCACCACTAGCTGTACATATCCCAGCTGTTTTTTCATTCACTCCACCATCCACTTCGATTTCATAGGATAGTTTATACTCTTTTCGCCAATCTGCTAATTGTTTTATTTTTGAAGTTGTCTCTTGTATAAATGATTGCCCACCAAAACCAGGATTAACTGTCATTATTAATATAAGATCTACTTCTGTAAGAATCGGTTTAATCGTTTCTACTGGTGTTGCTGGATTAATAACCACCCCTGGTTTTACACCGTATGAACGAATTAATTGTAGAGTGCGATGTAGATGCAGGCATGCTTCCTGATGTACAGTAATAATAGATGCACCTGCTTCTGCAAACGAAGAAATATATGCGTCTGGATTTTTAATCATTAGGTGGACATCTAAAGGTAAGTTCGTGATTGGTCTGATTGCTTCTACAACTAAAGGACCAATTGTTATATTAGGAACGAAATGTCCATCCATCACATCAACATGGATGTAATCTGCACCTGCATCTTCCACTTCCTTAATTTCTTCTCCTAGTTTTGCAAAATCCGCTGATAATATTGATGGTGCTATTTTTGTCATACTAATACCTCGGCTTTCTTGTCTGTATTTCTTCTAAGAAACGTAAATAATGTTTGTAACGGAAAACGGCTATTTCCTCATTTTCTACAGCTTCTTTCACCGCACACTTCGGCTCTTTATCATGCATACACCCTCTAAATTTACATAAATGCATTCGTGCACTGAATTCAGGAAAACTATCAGCTAATTCCTCGGCTTCAATCTCGCGAAACTCTAATACGCTAAAACCTGGTGTGTCAGCAATTAGACCATTCCCTATCTTCATTAATTCGACATGTCGAGTAGTGTGTTTACCTCTACCTAGACTTTTAGAGATTTCAGCAGTTTCTAATAATAAAGAAGGATCTAACACATTGATTAAGGATGATTTTCCTACTCCTGATTGTCCTGCAAAAACAGATACTTTTCCATCAAAATAAGGTTCTAATTCAGGCAATAGATCCTGATTCTTAGAAGAAACTAATTCTACTCGATATCCAATTTGTTCATATTGGTGTTTATATGCCTTGATGTTTTCAAGCTGATCTTCGTTTAATAAATCTACTTTTGTGATTAATATTATCGGTTCAATGTGTTTGGATTCAATTAATACTAGAAATCGATCCAGCAGTAACGTACTAAAATCAGGATCAACCGCAGAACTTACAATAATTGCTTGATCGATATTAGCAATTGGAGGTCGAATTAATTCATTCGACCTCTCTTTGATTTCCATTATATACCCTTCATTACCATCTTTTGGCTCAAATTCAACATAATCACCAACTAAAGGGGTTATTTTTTTATTTCGAAATAACCCTCTCCCTTTACACACGTATTGTTGATTATCTGATTGTACATAATAAAAGCCACTCAGTGCTTTTATAATCCTTCCTTCAGCCATCTAATCTTCTTCTCCTTCATAAGAAACACTTCTTTCTCTTATTACCTCGTCATCCCTTGTAACTTTATACTCTGCCTCTGAATCTGGCGGAACCATTAAGGTAAAGGTGAATTCTTCCTCCTCTGTAATCGATCTTTCTTCGTAAACATCCGAAATGTCATTATTGGCATCCCCAATATACACTCGAACTATTTGTTCTACTGGCGGCTCTCCCTCATTACCTTCTTCATTCTCCGAACCTCCATCTTCCTGAGGCTCATAATTTACTGTGAAAGAAACCGTATGCGAACGAGGAGGTATTTCTTCTGGACCCATTGAAAAATATACATCAACGCTTGAGCCCTTCTCTAAATCCGTTCCAGAAGGTGGATCTTGCCTTATTACTCTACCTTCATCCACGTTGTCAGAGTATTCTTCATGAGAATTCATCGTTAATTCATTGCGATCGATATAATCCTGTACTTCTTCTTTTGTCATACCAGTTAAATTATTTAAACTAACCAGTTCTGGTCCAGAGCTAATCTCAAAAATTACCTTTGTTTCTCCAGGAACTACTTCACTACCCGCTTCTGGTTGTATTTGAGAAATAATTTCACCTACTGGCTCATCAGATGTTTTTTCATAAGAGGTAATATCGGTAAATCCTTCTTCTTCTAGTAGCTCTTTTACTTGCTCAAAATCTTGCCCTTCATAATCTTCAAATTCCACTCTTTCTTGCCCTTGACTTACAAAGATGGTAACGGATGAACCTTCTTTGACTGTTCTTCCGGCATTCGGGTCAGTACGTACAACAAGTCCATTTTCAATTTCATCTGAGAATACTTCCTCTTCTTCTACTTCTAAATTGTTCTCTTCAAGTATCTGTTTTGCCTCTTCAGAATCCATCTCAATTACGTCCGGCATAGGAATATCCTTCGGTTGTGTTGCAAATACAGTAATACCAGTTATCAATAGTGCTAGAAGTAGAATCGAAAATACAATCCAAAATACTTTTTTCTTTTTTGATTTTGGTTTTTTATTCTTGGATTTCGCCTTTTCTTTTTTCACTTTTACTTTTTTCTTCTTTTTATTATCTTTAGAGTGAGTTTCTTCTGGATAATTTTTCGTACTCTGATTTGCCGAATGGATAATGGTATCCTCATTATTATCGACTACACTATCTTGATCAGTAATGATTGGAATCGCTTTTGTTTCATCACCAACTTCATCTGGTAATGTAAATGGTTCCTCATCCAATCGACTTGGATCCAACGCAGTTTCTAATGCTTCTTCTAATTCATAAATACTATTATATCGATGAAATGGATCTTTTGCCGTTGCCTGTAGCACAATATTTTCCACACTTTGTGGGATAGAAGGATTCGCTTTTTTCACAGACGGTGTATTATTCTGCAAATGTTTAAGTGCGATAGACACAGGTGATTGTCCCGAAAAAGGTAACTTTCCCGTTAATAATTCATATAAAACAATCCCCATTGAATAAATATCAGATTTTTTCGTTGCCATTCCCCCGCGTGCTTGTTCAGGAGAAAGGTAATGTACAGAACCTAAAATAGAATTAGTTTGGGTCAAAGCAGTAGCACTTAACGCCATTGCAATGCCAAAATCGGTAACTTTGGCTTGTCCAATACTGTTAATTAAGATATTTTGTGGTTTTATATCACGATGAACAATTTCATTTGCATGTGCATGAGCTATTGCTGATGTTAATTGCTTCATAATATCTAATGCCTCTGGCACATCAATTGGCCCATGTTGATGTATGTATTCTTTTAACGTCATTCCATCTACATATTCCATCACCATATACAATAGTTGATCTTCTTCGCCAACATCAAATATATTTACTATATTAGGATGAGATAAGCTCGTTGCTGATTGCGCTTCACGATCAAATCGAGCGATAAACTCTTGATCATGTATATATTCCATGCGAAGGGCTTTCACAGCAACATCGCGTTCTAAAATCGTATCTCTAGCAAGATAGACATTAGCCATGCCGCCTCCGCCAATTTTCTTTATTATCTTATACCGTTCATTTAGCAGTTCTCCTTTATTCAACAGGATCACCTGCCTCCACAGAATTATCAGCATGGACAATTAATATCAGAGAAATATTATCTTCTCCTCCCCGATTATTTGCTAACTGAATCAGTTCACTACCAATTGCTTCAATATCCTTAGTAGAATCTGTAAAGTCCGCAAGTTCGTGTTCAGTTACCTTATCCGATAACCCATCCGAGCATAATAATAATCGATCATTTTTTTGCCATGTTAACGTTTTTAAATCTACATTAACCTGATTATCCGTTCCTAACGCACGCAAAATCACATTTTTACGAGGGTGTATTTCAGCATCATCTTCAGATATTTGTCCGATACGAACTAATTCATTTACAAAAGAATGATCCTCAGTTACTTGTTGGAAGCCATCTTCGTTTAGTAGATAACAGCGACTATCTCCAACATGAGCAATTGTTACGTATTCCTCTAAAGCAACAGCAATGACTACTGTCGTCCCCATTCCTTCACAACGCTTATCTTCCTGTGACTTTTGAAAGATATGTTGGTTTGATTGTTGAACTGCTTCTTTTAACCAAGCTTCCACTTGTTCTGGTCCTTCCAAGCGGTCGGTATCTAACCATTTTTGTTTAATACTTTCGGTTGCTAACTTACTAGCTACATCACCTGCTTGGTGACCGCCCATACCATCAGCAATAATTGCAATTAGTTGGTTACTCTTATTGTAAAATAATCCACCAGCATCTTCATTATGATTTCGTACCTTACCGCGATCCGTTAGAAAATGTCCTTCCACTTGTTCCCCCCCTATCTCCGATTTTATTTCATTATAATCATAATTAACTACCTTTACATCAAGTATTGCACAATTTTACCAATAACAAAACGAAATTATCGGATTTTTTTTAATCTCGTTAAGAAGAAACCATCTGTATGAAAATCTTGAGGGAATAATTGCAAGCCTTCTCCTGACCATCCAGGAGCATCTTGTAATTCTTTAGGTAATTCATCACGAAAGCTGAAATCAATGTAGATATCTTGGTGATTCTCAATGACTTGACGAACGACTTGATTATTTTCCTCTTTATCAACCGTACATGTACTATAAATTAATAGTCCATTTTCTTTTAATAATGGAATCACTTCGTTTAAGATATCTTGTTGAATTTTTGCTAAGCGTTGTATATCTTCTTTGGATTTCTCATATTTAATTTCAGGTTTTCCATTAATTACTCCTAACCCAGAACAAGGTGCATCGACAACAATGCGATCAAATGATTCCTTCTCATATTTACTTGCTAGTTTCCTTGCATCTCCTTTTTGTGCATGGATAGAAGTGAGATGCAACGTAGATGCTTTTTCATCAATTAATTTAATTTTTTTGGCATGTAAATCAAAAGCATGGATAATACCCTGATCTTGCATCTTCTCAGCTACATGTGTCACTTTTCCTCCAGGGGCACTACAACTATCCAATACATGCATTCCTGATTCCACTGCTAACATTTCCCCAACAAGCATAGAACTTTGATCTTGTATAGTGATTTTTCCTTCTTTTAAAAGGTTTGTTCTAAAAATATTACCTTTTTCAATAATAATCCCTTGGTTAGAAAATATAGAGGGGCGAGACTCAATACCTGATTCTTTCAACTCTTGCATTACTTCTTCTCTACAAGTTCGCAAAGGTTGGATACGGATGGAAAGTGGATGATGTTCTAAATTATTTCTACACATCTTCGCAGTAGTTTCCATACCATACATTTCCGCCCACCGTTTTACTAACCATTCTGGATGACTCGTCTCAATCGCTATACGTTCTATTGGATCTTTAATATCTGTTAAAGATGGTACTCCCTGGCGTTGTAAACTACGTAATACTCCGTTCACAAAAGATGCTATTCCTTGATGACCACGCTGTTTTGCAATTTCCACAGACTCATGAATTACCGCATGGTCAGGAACTTTTTCTAAATAAATCATTTGATAAAATGACATTCTTAATAAGGGTTGAACCCAAACATCTAACTTTTTCTTTGATTTAATAAATTTAGATAAATAATAATCCAATGTCATCTGATGCTGTAAACTTCCATACACTACTTCTGTAAGTAAACGTTCATCCTTTTCATTAAATTGTCGTTGTTTTAATTCATGGTTTAGAAGTAAATTACTAAAACCATGATCTTTTTCAATACGAATTAATATATCGAGCATCGTATTACGTAGTTGATACTTCATCTTTAATCACCTAATTTAACTCCTAATTTTATTCGATCTTGAGAACCTTTTAAATAATCTTCAACCAACATACGTTTTTTTCCAGCAGGTTGGATTTCACTGATTTTTACGATTGACTTATTACCACATTGTACATAGAACCCATTTGAATCTTTTTCAATAATCTCACCAATATTACCAGATTTGTTTAATGGGGACGTTTCTTCTCCCCACCATATTTTCATTACTTGCCCTTCATAGGTTGTAAACGCTACTGGCCATGGATGTAAGCCTCTGATATGATTTACGATTTCTTTAGCTGATTTTGACCAATCAATCCGTTCTTCTTCTCTTTTAATATTAGAAGCAAAAGTAACTAAGCTTTCATCCTGCTTCCTTGGTGTTATTTCATTATTAAATAATGAAGGAAGTGTTTCGATAAGTAGGTTAGCACCAGCTTGCGATAATTTATCATGCATCGTTCCGACATGATCATCTTGTTCAATCGGAACTTCAACCTGCGTCAAAATATCTCCTGCATCTAATTTTTCTGCCATATACATAATCGTAACGCCTGTCACGTCTTTCCCCTGCATAATTGCGTAATGGATTGGTGCACCGCCGCGTAATTCTGGGAGAAGTGAAGCATGTACATTAATACAACCATATGATGGACTTTCTAATATCTCTCTTGGCAATATTTGTCCATATGCTGCTGTTACTATTAAATCAGGTTTTAAATCTATAATCATTTTGAAATCGTCTCGTAGTTTTTCTGGTTGAAATACTTCTAAATTGTGTTTGATCGCTTCTTCTTTGACTGGTGGTGGTGTGATTACTTTTTTTCTACCTTTGGGACGATCGGGTTGGGTAACCACTAACACAATGTCATAATTTAATTCTAGTAACTTCTGCAATACTGGTACAGCAAAATCTGGGGTACCCATAAATACAATTCGTTTCATTACTTATACCTTCTTTCATTGTACGCTTTATTTACATCATATAATAAGGTTGCATATCAATTGTTAATTGTAATTGCTGTTTTCTAATTTCATCAGAAAAATGATCCTGTATATGACCAAGATATTCATGCAGATTTGGCTCATTTTTGTATTTTATCATGCATTGATAACGATATCTATCTTTGATCCTAGGTACAGGAGATGGGGTTGGCCCTAATACGGTTGTTCTTTTCTCCACAATATTGGAGAGCATCTGTACAATTTCCTGGGTAACTTGAATTGCTCTCGCATGATTTTCGTGGGCTACTGTAATTAGCCCTAAAAATACATAAGGTGGATATTGAAACGCCTTTCTCATCGCCATTTCTTTCCGATAAAAGTTATCATAATCATACTCAGATGCAAACTCAATACTATAATGTTCTGGAGTATACGTTTGAACTATTACTTCCCCTGGAAGTTCATGTCTCCCAGCTCTTCCACTAACCTGTGTTAGTAATTGGAAGGTTCGTTCAGATGATCGAAAGTCTGGGATATGCAACATAGAGTCTGCAGAAAGTACACCCACTAATGTTACATTAGCAAAATCAAGACCTTTAGCAATCATTTGTGTTCCTAATAATATATCTGCCTTTTTTTCGGAAAACTGTTTCAAGAGTTTTTCGTGGGAACCTTTTCTTCTTGTAGTATCGACATCCATCCTAATTACTCTAGCATCAGGTATCTGTTTTGCTAATTCTTCTTCTACTTTCTGTGTACCTGTACCAAAATATCGTATCAAATCACTTTCACACTCAGGGCAAATTTGTGGCACCGCTTGTTCATAAGAACAATAATGACATTTTAAACGTTGTGCATTTTTGTGGTATGTTAATGCGATATCGCAATGGGGACATTCACATACATGACCACAGTCTCTGCACATGACAAATGTAGAATATCCACGTCGATTTAATAGAAGTACAATTTGTTCTCCGCGACGTAACCTTTCATCTATTTGTTCCATTAATGGACGAGAAAACATGGATCGATTACCCGCATGTAATTCATTACGCATATCTACAATATCAACCTTGGGCATGGTTTGACGGTTGGTTCGTTCCTGTAATGTTAATAATGTGTATACATTTTTGGATGCTCTAGCAAAGGATTCAAGGGATGGAGTGGCACTCCCAAGTACAACCGGACATTGATGATACTCTGCCCTCTCTATCGCGACATCTCTTGCATGATAACGCGGTTGATCCTCTTGTTTATATGTTGTTTCATGCTCTTCATCTATAATAATAATTCCTAGATTTTCAAAAGGTGCAAATATCGCTGATCGAGCGCCTACTACTACTTGAACTTCTTGACCATGAATTTTTCTCCATTCATCGTACTTCTCTCCGGAAGATAATCCACTATGCATGACCGCTACTTTACTACCGAATCTCCCTTTAAATCTTTTTACCATTTGAGGGGTAAGAGAAATTTCCGGTACAAGCACAATAGCTTCTTTACCTTCTTCAATGACTTGTTGAATTGCTTGTAAATAGATCTCTGTTTTCCCACTACCAGTTACCCCATGTAATAAGAAAGTTTCACTGGTATGGTTTTCCATACTCTTTTTTATTGGTTCAATGGCTTGAGTTTGCTCCATTGTTAAAGATAGAGGAGAAGTAGCTTCGATAAATTGATCTTTGTATGGATCACGAAAAACTTCTTTTTGATAGGTTTGAACAATTCCCTTTTCTTCAATTGCCTTTAGTGTTTGTGCAGAAGCATTGGTTATTTGTAATAGATGTTTCTTTTCTACTTCACTTTGATGATCTGCAAGATAAGATAATAATTGCTTTTGTTTACTCGCATTCTTCGATAAACTCATTATCTCTTCTTCTAGCTGAATTGGAGGTTTTGAAGGGATTACCATCGTTTGATATTTCTTCGTGATTCTAGATTGTACATGATATGACACGGATAAATCACCAGAATCAATATGATTTTTAATTATTCTATATGAGATAGTTGATTTTCCAATCTCATCAAAGTCAATGGATTCACGTCCAGCAAATAATGCCTCAAGTTCATCTGGCAATTGCGCCTCTGTCTCTCTTACTAAATCTTTACTATACTGAGATTTTAAAACTTGTGGAAGCATCGTTTGTAGAACAGTAATGGATAGACTTAATGTTTTTTCAGAAACCCATTTACCTAAACTTAATAACTCTTCTGTTAAAACTGGACTTATATCCAAGACATCTATAATTTCTTTTACCTTTGATAACGAAGTATCATCTTTAACTCCTGTCACAAATCCCATAATTTTTCTTGGTCCAAAGGGTACAATTACCCTCATACCTTTTTGAATAACTCCCTGAAACTGCTCAGGAATAAGATAATCAAATGTCTGATTTGTTGAACTAGATGGTACATCCACGATAACACTAGCTATATTCAACGGTCATCATCCTTTAAGTCTCGGATAATCCATTCAAATAGTTTATAAGCTATATCTGTCTTTGTTGCTTGATGAATTGATTCTTGTTGTTTTTTCTTATTTATATACGTAACGATATTCGTGTCTCCCTCAAAGCCTGCACCATCTGAACTAATATCATTTACAACAATTGCATCTAGATTTTTATGATCTAATTTTCCTAATCCGTATTCAATCGGAGTATCTGTTTCAGCTGCAAATCCCACTAAAAATTGATGTTTCTTCTTTTCACCTAGTGTTGCTAATATATCTTTTGTTCTTTCCATTTCAATTGTGTAATTTCCGTCCTTTTTCTTCATTTTTCCTTGATGAATGAATTTAGGACGATAATCAGCAACTGCTGCAGATTTAATCACTATATCCTGTTGATCAAAATGATCTGTGATCACATCAAACATCTCTTCAGCAGAGGTTATATCGATTCGTCTAATATTGGGATGATTTATTTGTAAATTAACCGGACCTGAAACAAGTGTAACTTCCGCTCCTAGATTTGCCGCTGCCTCTGCCAAGGCGAATCCCATTTTTCCTGATGAACGATTAGAGAAAAAGCGAACAGGATCTACGATTTCTCGAGTAGGACCTGCAGAAATCAGGATTTTTTTCCCATGTAAATATTGTTGTTGTGAAACATGTCTTTGGATGACGGAAACAATCTCTTCAGGTTCTTCCAGTCTTCCTTTTCCGACATAACCACATGCTAAATAACCTGCACCAGGTTCAATAAAGTGATAACCCCAAGATTCAAGTTGTTTCATATTTTTAATCACGGCTGGATGAGCATACATATGTACATTCATTGCAGGCGCTATATAGACTTCCGCTTGTGTCGCTAACATCGTAGTTGAGAGCATATCATCTGCTTGTCCACTAGCCAGTTTACCAATAATATTTGCTGTAGCAGGAGCAATAATGGCAATATCTGCCCAATCTGCTATATCAATATGCGCTATTTTCTTTGGGTTTTTTTCATCAAATGTATCTGTATATACTGGATTTCTAGTTAATGCTTGAAAAGTAAGTGGTGAAACAAATTCACGAGCACTTTCTGTCATTATTACTCTGACCTCTGCACCTACTTGAGTTAGTTTACTTGCCAGACCACATGCTTTATATACAGCTATTCCACCAGAAACACCAAGTAAAATTTTCTTGTTTTTTAGCATGATTCTACCCCCTTCAACTATCCGATCATTCTAACTTATTTATAACATATTATGAGAACAATCGCTTTTGAAAAGTATTAACGATCTATCAGAACAAAGGCGAAGCGCCGGACGTGGCTGGTTCAGTTATTTAATTATCCACCACACACTAATTTTATAATTCCTATACAACAACGAAAAACCCTCCGCAGTGTGGCAGAGGGTTCATATTAATTCTCGATATATAATTTTCCTGCTTCAATCTCTTCAAGAGCCATACCAACAAACTTATGAGATTTTGACTTTTCAACCAATGGTTGTTTAGATTCACTCAGTTGTCTCGCTCTTCTTGCAGATAGTGTTACTAGGCTGTACTTGGATTTAATTCGTTTTTGTAAAGCATCAATAGAAGGTTCTAACATCATGATAACTCATCCTCCAATATCTTTTTATATTGTTTTGCAATTCGCTCTCGTTTCAAATGCTCACTTTTAATTATTGTTTTTACTTTATCTACCGCATGCTGTACTTCATCATTAACCACTACATAATCATAAGCATCCATCATCTCGATTTCGTTACGCGCTTCCTTTAATCGATTTAAAACCAATTCTTGAGATTCTGTTCCTCGACTTACAATGCGGTTTTTTAACTCATCAAGACTTGGTGGAAACAAGAATATAAACACGCCTTCTGGGAAATTTTCTTTTACTTGTAATGCACCTTGCACTTCTATTTCTAAGAATACATCTTGTCCTTTTTCTAACGTTTCTTCCACATAGTTACGAGGTGTTCCATAATAATTATTGACATATTGAGCATATTCTAAAAGCTGGCCATCCTTAATTAATTGCTCAAATTCTTCTTTTGTTTTATAAAAATAATCAACACCGTCTACTTCACCAGGTCGTCTATCTCTAGTTGTCATAGAAATAGAGTATTGTAAATCCGTTTCTTCTTCAAATAGTTTTTTTCTTACCGTCCCTTTTCCAACTCCGGATGGACCAGATAGAATAAATAAAATGCCTTTCTCTTTTATCAACTTATTTCCTCCTACTATGTGATTCTACTCATCTGAAATTTCATCATTACTAATTACTCGCTGACCAACAGTTTCTGGCTGAACAGCAGAAAGAACAACATGGTCACTGTCTGTAATAATAACTGCTCTTGTACGTCTACCATATGTAGCATCCACTAGTTTATTATTATCTCTAGCAACGGTTATAATACGTTTAATAGGTGCAGACTCCGGTGAAACAATTGAAATTATTCGATTGGCAGAAACAACGTTACCGAAACCAATATTTATTAGACTTAAATTCAACTTACTTCCCCCTCAATCATATTACAACTACTTTTTTCTCTGATTATTCTCCTCTAATAGTAACATTATACTTTATCTTTATCGAATTTTATACCATAAATTTGCTAGACACAATACGTGTAGAAGAGTTAGAAGAGAAAAAAAATTTAGCAAACCAAATATAGAATCTATAGTAACTTTAGATAATGAGGAACAACTAACCTGATCAAGAGGGGTTTTTAGTTATAACAAAATACCCGAACTTTTACGGTACTTACTCTCAGACGCGTAAAAATCCGGGAAATTAATGATCTCATTTCTTAAAAGTTCGGTTATTTTTTTGAGTAACCGAAGAGTACAGTTGGTATTGCTCCTAATCCAACAACTAACAACCAATCTATTATGCTAAGAGAAGTTGTATGGAAGATCGGTTGAAGCGGTTCCCAATAAATTACAACAAATAACAATAGTAAGGAGGAAATTACCGCATAAACAAGGTACATATTTCCAAATGGATTTCTTGCAAAAACGGAATGTTCACTACGACAATCAAAAACATGAATCAACTGTGCAACTACTAATGTAGCAAAAGCAGTAGTCTGTGCATAAATTAGGTGTTCAGTATTATTTTGATACGTTACCATAAAAGCAATTAATGTAACAATACCTATCAATATTCCTCTTGATACAATTTTATATCCCAATCCTCTTGAAAAAATACCTTCTCTTGGATTCCTTGGTCCACGCTTCATTACATCGCTTTCTGCTTTATCCACACCAAGCGCCATTGCAGGTAATCCATCCGTCACTAAATTCACCCAAAGTATTTGTACCGGAACAAGTGGTAGCGGTAATGCTAGTAACATAGCAAATAACATAACTAATATTTCTCCAACATTAGAAGCTAGAAGATATCGTATAAATTTCCTTATATTTTCATAGATGTTTCTGCCTTCATTTATTGCTGATTTAATAGTTGCAAAATTATCATCCATTAATACGAGGGATGAAGCTTCTTTTGTTACATCTGTACCATTAATCCCCATACTTATTCCAATATCACTTGCTTTGATAGCTGGAGCGTCATTAACTCCATCTCCTGTCATAGCAACTATATGCCCCTTATTTTGAAAAGCTTTTACTATTCTCAATTTATGTTCAGGAGTAACTCTAGCAAAAACATATGCGTCTTCAATTACATTTTCCAATTCCTGATCTGACATGTTGTTTAATTGTTTTCCTTCAAATAGTAATCCGTTTTCAGGTAACAATTGTAAATGACTTGCAATTGCTCGAGCAGTATGTGCATGATCTCCTGTTATCATTACTGTTTTAATTCCTGCTTCTTTACATTCCCGTATCGCTGACTTCACTTCTTTCCTAGGTGGATCCATTAATCCATACAATCCGATAAATGTTAGTTCATTTTCGATTATTGTACTATCTATATCCATATTATTTGGTAAAATACGAACTCCAATCGCAATCGTACGGAGAGCTTTTCCAGCCATATGATACACTGCATTTTCAATCTCTTTAGTATCTTCTTTTTTTAATAGTGACCTTCCATTTTCATCTAAATAATAGGTGGATCGAGGTAATAAAACATCAGGAGCACCTTTAGTAATAATCATCTTCATTCCATTCTTGTCTTCAACAATTATGCTCATTCGTTTGCGATCAGAATCAAATGGTAATTCTTTAATAACATGATAATCTTCTTTCCTATCAGCATGTAAACCTAATTTTCGTGCCGCAACTAATAAAGCACCATCCGTTGGATCTCCGTCAATAAAGTTCTTTCCTTTTTTAACCATCAACTGAGAATGATTACATATCATCCCATATAGAAGCATCGTTTCCAAATTAGGATGCGTTCGTTCTACTTTATTTTTGTTTAAAAAGAAATCACCTTGTGTTTGGTATCCATCTCCAGTTACATATAAATATTCACCATTCAAATACATTTCTTTAACGGTCATTTGATTTTCTGTCATGGTTCCTGTTTTGTCAGAACAAACAACTGATGCGCATCCTAAGGTTTCTACGGCAGATAATTTGCGTACAATTGCTTTCTTTCGTATCATTCGTTGTACTCCAAGAGACAATGCAACTGTCACGATTGCGGGTAGTCCTTCAGGAATAGCTGCTACTGCTAGTGAGACACCTGCAAGAAACATTTCGTACATAGGATGGCCTTGTACTACCCCTACTCCAACTACAAGAACCGTCAATAAGAGAGCAACTACAATTAAGATTTTCCCTAATTCTGCCAATTTCATTTCAAGTGGGGTTACGGTTTTTTTCGTTCCTTCAATGAGAGATGCTATCTGGCCCATCACTGTCTTCATGCCTGTACCAACAACAACACCAGTTCCAGAACCACGAGTGACCATTGTCCCCATAAACCCCATATTCGTTTGATCTTGAACATCTAAGTTCTCAGCAGTTATTGCTGTAGCATGCTTGCTTACGGGTAGTGACTCTCCAGTTAATGCAGATTCCTCGGTCTCCAAACCATTAGACTTAATAATACGAATATCAGCTGGAATGCGATCTCCACTATTAATGCGTACTACATCTCCGACAACAATATCCCGAGAAGATATTTTTTCCCATTGTTTTTCACGTAATACACTAGCAATTGGTGCAGAAAGCTCTTTTAATTTTTCTAGTGAATTTTCTGCTTTTTGTTCTTGAAAAAAACCAATGCATCCATTTATTAATACAATCACCATAATTGCGATTGCATCAATATATTCTCCAAGTAAACCAGCGATTAATGTTGCGGCTAACAAAACCAACACCATAAAATCTTGAAATTGCTTGAAAAATAGAATCCAGTTTGAAACTTGCTTTTTAGATTCTAATATGTTTTCACCATGTTGTTTTCTTCTTTCCACTGCTTGTTTGTTATTTAGACCGCGATTTGAAATTACTTGGAGCTTCTGCTCTACTTTTTCTACATCTAATTGATACCATTTCATCAGCATTCCTCCGACAATGTATAGATTGTACAAGCTCTTAATCCATATCTATGCCGTTCTTAACAAAAAAATGCTATAATGTCGCAAGAGGTGATTTATTATGCCATTTGATGGTATTGTTACTAGAGCCATAACCGAAGAATTAGAAAATAAAATAGTTCGTGGTAAAATTGCAAAAATCTATCAACCAACTGATAGTGAAATTGTCATGACAGTAAGGAACAACTCTGTTAATCAGTCTTTGTTATTTTCGATACATCCAACATATGCTAGATTCCATATAACAAATGATACTTATATGAATCCAAAAGAGCCTCCGATGTTTTGTATGGTATTACGAAAGCATTTATCTGGAGCTATTGTTGAAAAAATCGAACAAAAAGGTATGGAACGAATTGTAATATTTTCAATACGTACAAGGAATGAAATTGGTGATATAAGCTATAAACAATTAATAATGGAACTAATGGGAAAACATAGTAACCTTATTTTAGTCGATCAAGAAAAAGGTGTAATCATTGATAGCTTAAAACATATTTCTTATTCACAAAATAGACATCGTTCCATACTTCCTGGACAATCATATCAATCTCCACCAGATCAACAAAAGTTTCATCCATTAGAACTTTCAAGTGACCAATTTATTCAAAAGCTTGATTTTAATTCCGGCAAAATTGATCAGCAGATGCTACAAATACTGGAAGGTTTTTCACCATTGATTACGAAAGATTTTGCATCAAAAGTAGCTTTAGGTACAAATGAACAATATCAATCCATGTTTGAAAAAGTTCAACGTCGATTAGATGCACATGAATATACTCCAACAATCTACCGAAATGGAAAAGAAGATTTTCACGTACTTCCATTAACATCAAAAAGCAATGCTGAGAAAGAACCATTTGAATCAGTAAATCAAATGTTAGATACGTTCTACTCAGGAAAAGCGGAACGTGATAGAGTAAAGCAACAAGCAAAAGATTTATATCGATTTATAAAAAATGAAAAGCAGAAAAATGAACGAAAACTAAAAAAACATCAACAAACCATACAAAAATCAGAACACGCCGATGAATACCAGCGATTAGGAGAACTCTTAACTGCTCATATGCATGAAGTTCAATTTGGTGATAAGCAGGTAGAGGTTGTTGATTATTATGATCCTGACCAAAAAAAAGTATTAATCAAACTAAACCCTCAAAAATCACCAAGTGAAAATGCACAAAGTTATTTTAAAACTTATGCTAAATTAAAAAAATCAAGGCAAATTATGCAATCAGAAATTAAACGTACAGACTTGGAAATTCAATATTTAGATCAGTTATTACAACAATTAGATGTTGCTAGTACAGAGGATATCGAGGAAATACGTGAAGAGTTAAGAGAAGAAGGTTATTTAAAAAAACAACGACAGACGAAGAAGAAAAAGAAGCCGCAACAACCAGCACCTGAAGAGTACATTTCTTCCGAAGGTACTACGATCCTTGTCGGCAAAAACAATAAACAAAATGAATATGCAACGATGCGTTTAGCAAATCGAGATGATATTTGGTTGCATACAAAAGATATCCCCGGATCTCATGTGATTATCCGAGATAAACAAGCTAGTGAACAAACGATAAAAGAAGCTGCTCAATTAGCTGCTTATTTTAGCAAATCTCAGCAATCGTCCTCGGTTCCGGTGGATTATACTTCCATTCGTCATGTCAGAAAACCAAACGGCGCCAAACCAGGTTATGTCATTTATGATAATCAAAAAACTATTTATGTAACGCCGTCTAAAGAAATTGTCGATCGATTAAGAAAAGGATAAAGTGAGATTTTGCTTATAAAAAAGGTTCAAACCTGAATTGGTTTGAACCTTTTATTGTTTAGATGTTAAACAGCTTCT
Organism: Oceanobacillus kimchii X50; assembly: GCF_000340475.1. Classification (NCBI taxonomy): domain Bacteria; kingdom Bacillati; phylum Bacillota; class Bacilli; order Caryophanales; family Bacillaceae; genus Oceanobacillus; species Oceanobacillus kimchii. The sequence continues at coordinate 1,513,183 of NZ_CM001792.1, read as the reverse complement.
GGTTTTAAAGTTACTTCGATATTGCCTCGCGTTGCCTTTGAATAAGGACAGAAGTCGTGTGCTGCTTCTGCTAATTCTTGCGCTTCATCTTGGCTAACGCCTTCTATTTTAATATGGAGTGTAGCTCCAATCTTAAAGCCGCCATCAGAAGTATCTTTCATAAAATGGACATCTGCAGTTGTCTCAGAACTTATTTTCTTCCCTTTTTCAGATGCAACATGATTTAGAGCACCATCGTAACAAGCAGAATATCCTGCAGCAAATAGTTGCTCTGGATTAGATCCTTTTTTATCGGATTTACCTCCAGCTGGGTTAACTAAATCTACATCAATAATCCCATCATCTGATTTCACATGTCCGTCTCTACCATTTTTTGCTGTAGCTGTTGAAGTAAATAGAATATCACTCATACGATCACTACTCCTTATTAATTTAACGTATAGTTCTTATATTTCCGTTAAATATAATTTGTAAACATAAAAATTTTAAAAAGTAGTTTTCTGTAATAATTCTAGAAAATGATCTACCTGTGGTAATTTGCGGATGCCTTCTTGATAACATACCCACGTATCGCGTGTTACCGGCTTTCCATTAATTTCAAGCGCAATATGAGGATATTCTTCTTTTAGATGATCAGAAACACTTTCAGGTAAAACTGCCATTCCAATTCCTTGTTTCATAAATTGTTTACAAGTTTCGATTTGATCTACGGTTAATGTTTTTACGGGATTAATAGATTCTTGTTGATGATATAACCAGTTATCAACAAGTTCATGCATACTATCATCACTTTTAAAAGAAATTAACGGCCTTTCCTTTACTTGATTAGATGGAAAATGTTCTGTATCAAACATATACAGTGGATCATCAAATAAATGAACAGAAGTCGTTTCCTTTAATTTCTCGCCTCTTATGATACAAATATGATATTTTTTGTGGTTTCGTCTAATATCTTCACTAATACCTGTAACTAAATCAATTGTTACTTTCGGATAATTAGCTGTAAATTCACCTAAGATACTCGGTAAAAATCGCTGGCTAATTAAAGTAGAGCAAGCAATAGAGAGGGTTCCTTGGATTTCTTCACCGGTCTCTGCTAATCGGTTCTTTAAGACTTTTTCTTGATAAATGACTCGCTTTGCATGTTGAATAATAATCTCACCAGCAGGAGTTGGTAGTAGACGTTTAGAAGTTCGAATAAATATTGCTTCACCAAAATAGTCTTCCATATATTTTAAACGTTGAGTAACAGCTGGTTGGGAAATTAAAACAGCCTTTGCCGTTCCACGAATGGTACCAATTTCATTTAAACGTATTAATAATTCATAATCATCCATCCTCATTTAAAACACCTCATATAAGTATATGTTATCAATACCAATCAATTTATTGTATTTTACTTATTACATCATACCACATAAACTAATAGTAAATGAAATTCTAAAATTAAATGGAAAAGGAAGATGTTGATGGATGAAAAATCGTTAGTAAAGAAGGCATTCGCTAAGAATAGTAATGCGTATATAACAAGTAAAACTCACGCGAATGAAAAAGAATTGGAAAAGATGATCGCATGGACAGCACCGAATAAGGAAATGGTTATGTTAGATATTGCAACAGGTGGTGGACATGTAGCGAAGCAATTTTCTCCCCATGTAAAAAATGTGATAGCAACTGATTTAACTCCTGAAATGCTTCAAGAAACACGTTATCATTTAATAAACTATACAAATATCCAATATGTCGTTGTTGATGCAGAGAACTTGCCGTTTTTAGATCAAACTTTTGATATCGTAAGTTGCCGAATTGCAGCTCATCATTTCCCAAATCCTACAAAATTTATAGAAGAAACAAATCGAGTACTAAAACCAAAAGGTACATTTATTTTCGTTGATAATATTTCCAGTGAGGACAACGAACTTGACCTCTATGTAAACGAATTAGAAAAATTACGTGATCCTAGTCATATGCGATCGTTAAAGGTTTCTGAATGGAAACAAATTATTTCTACCTACCCTTTATCTATTAGAAAAGAGCAACTTCAAAAGAAAATACTCCCCTTCCAAGATTGGGTTAATCGTACTGTTGAAGATCCAAAACAGAAAAATGCTGTGGAATCTTATCTTTTAGATGCTAATACTAGAGTAAAAGCTTATTTTGATGTTAAGCAACAAAAAGAGCAACTTCTATCATTTTCAATTGATGAATGGATGGTAATGTATCAGAAAGGAGATTAATTAAATCGAAAAACACTTTAAAAGTTTAACGCTAGAAATAAATTTAAGGTTTTTCGTTTTACAAGGCAGCTGGTGAGTCCTCTGTATCTTTATCATTGGAAACTCACCTAGCCCTTTTTTTATTATATTTCTGGACGGATGTTTTTTTCTAACCTCAACTCATAACTTATGTTTTAACACCTTTACAAACTATCTCTAAAAGTCAATAATTCAATTTTTTCTTCTTCTAATAACTCACCAGAACTAATTAGTTCTTGAATTAAATCATCAAAACCTGTAATGGATTTGTAAGCGATATTTGCTTGAGAAAAAGCTTCTTTTGATTTATTCAGCCCATATGTAAAAATTGAATAGACGGCTAAAATATTTGCTCCTGCTTGTTGTAGTGCCTTTGCTGCTTCAATAGACGAACCACCAGTAGAGATTAAATCCTCAATTACTAGTACTGTTTTTCCTTCTACACTAGCACCTTCTATTTGATTTCCTTTTCCATGTACTTTCGGTTTTGATCTTACATATACCATAGGTAAATTCAAAAGATCAGATAACCATGCTGCATGTGGTATGCCAGCTGTAGCACATCCTGCTATCACATCAGGTTTAATGCTCTCTTCTTCTAACATATGAATAAATGCTTGAGCAATTTTTTTTCGCACTTTGGGATAACTCATTGTTAAACGATTATCACAATAGATGGGGGATTTTAATCCTGATGTCCAAGTAAAATATGTATCTAAATTTATTTGTACTGCTCCTATATCCAATAGTTCCTTTGTAATTTGTTTTTTCATACTATTCTTCCTCCCATCGTTTCTTTACTTCCATATATGTTTCGTATGGATGATCAGATTGCGTTATCGCTCTACCTACTACAATAAAGTCACTTCCGACTTGATTTGCCAGTTCTGGTGTTGCAACACGTTTTTGATCATGAACATGTGAACTGTCAAGCCTTATTCCTGGAGTTAGTGTTAAAAAAGATGTATCACATACTTTTTTGATAGATGCTACTTCATGGACAGAGCTAACTACCCCATCCGCTCCAGCATCTTTTGCTATTCTAGCTAAGTGATTAACATTAGCCGGTACATTACCAGGTAATCGTAATTGTTGTTGAACAACTTCTTCATCTACTGATGTTAATAGAGTTACTGCAATCAGTTTTGTATGTGATTGTTCAAGTCCAAGCTTTGCTTGAGCAATCATTTCACTTCCGCCAAGTGTATGTGTTGTAACTAAATCAACACCTAGAGAAGCTATATTTTTCATTGCTCGATGAACTGTATTTGGTATGTCATGTAATTTCAGATCCAAAAATATCGAATGATTATTCTTTTTTAATTTTTCGATTACCTTAGGACCTTCTTTATAGAATAGTTCCATACCAACTTTAACAGGAACTCCTTGTAACGCATTGTTATTTAAAAATGCTTCTGTTTGTTTCCAATTAGGAAAATCAAGTGCTACAAACATCGTCATACCGTTATCCCCCTTGTCTCAATAACATCTTCAATTGAGTGAAACCCATACCGCTCCAATACTACTGGTAACTCGTTTATGATATCTACACAAGCAAATGGATTTTGAAAATTCGCAGTGCCAACTGCGACAGCATCTGCACCAGCTATTAGAAACTCCAAAACATCTTCTGCGTTAGAGATTCCTCCCATCCCAATAATTGGAATCGAAACTTGTTGTCTTACTTCATAAATCATACGAATAGCAACAGGCTTTATTGCAGGACCAGACAGCCCCCCGGTTTTATTGGCGATTAACGGTTTTCGTGATGGCAGATGAATCTTCATTCCAGTTAATGTGTTGATCATCGATAACCCATCTGCACCAGCTTCTTCCACTGCTTTTGCCATCTGAACAATGTTATGCACATTCGGCGAAAGTTTTACATAAACAGGTTTGTTACTCACTTTCTTTACTACACCCGTTACTTTTTTTGCCATGGTAGGGTCAGTACCAAATTGGATTCCACCTTGTTTAACATTTGGACAAGAAATATTTAATTCGAGTGCATGTACATCTTCTGTTTGATTAAACGAAGCCGCTACAAACTCATATTCTTCGATAGAACTACCTGCAATATTTGCAATAATAGATGTATCATATTTTGCAAGTCGAGGAACTTCTTGGTCAATTATTTGTTGGACTCCCGGATTCTGAAGACCAATTGCATTTAACATTCCTGCACTAGTTTCTGCTACACGCGGAGTTGGATTACCTAATCTTTCAAATTGAGTGGCTGCTTTCATCATTACTCCACCTAAAAGGCTTAAGTCATAATACTCACTGTACTCTTTCCCAAACCCAAAGCAACCAGATGCTGGCATGATGGGATTTTTTAAGTTTAATCCTGGTAATTTTACTGATAGATTCATAGGACAACCTCCTCAGCAACAAATACTGGTCCTTCACTACAGATTTTCTTATAATGATTATCCACGGTAGGCAGCACACAGGCCATACATGCACCTACTCCACATCCCATTCTTTCCTCTAAAGAAACCTTTCCAGGGATATGACTGAGCTTACTTTTCACCGCTCTTAACATTGGTAATGGACCACAGCTAAAGTATTGTGTACGATCTTTAAATTGTCCTACTATATCCGTAACAACACCATGTGTCCCATAAGAACCGTCATCGGTTACAATATACGTTTCACCGATCCGGTTAAATTCTTCCTCGTAAAAAACAGCATTTTTTGTCTGAAAGCCAAGTACCGAGACAATATCTATAGAAGTTTCTTCCGATAACCGTTTTGCCAAGTGATACATAGGCGGAACACCTACCCCTCCACCAATTAACAGTACCCGTTCATCTTCAGAAATATCTATAGAAAAACCATTCCCATTCGGTCCAAACACATCAATTTGCATTCCCGATTGATAGTTTGATAATTGTTTGGTTCCTTCTCCAATTGCTTTAAATACAAGCGATACGCTAGCAGTGGAAGGATCCACTGCTGCAATAGAGATCGGACGTCTTAACGTATGTCCAGGAATGTAAATGTGTACAAATTGTCCTGGTTTTGCCTGTTCACTAATTCTACTATTTTCCGCTATCATCTCAAAGGTGTCTGTAGCAATTTGTGTTACTGATAGAACAGACATTGTCTCACGCTTTCTCATGACATGACCACCTTTTCTAATCCAATCGGTTTCGCACTAAATGTTGTGGCATCTATAACACGTAATATGGCGTTTACTGTATCCATATTTGTCAAACAAGCAATTCCATGTTCTACTGCTTCTCTTCGGATTAAAAATCCATCAGAACGAGGTTTTTGGCCAGAATTTAAGGTGTTAATTACAAACTGGACTTGCCCCGATTCTATTATTGAGAGTACATTTGGTTCTTCTGCTCCAATCTTAGCAACAGGAACTACCGGTAAATTCCCTTCATGTTTTACATATTCTGCTGTACCTTCTGTTGCATATAGTACAAAACCTAGTTGGTGAAAATGTTCCGCTACTTCTAACATCTCTGATTTATCTTTATCAGCTACAGTGAGAAGTACTCCTCCTTCTTGAGGTACAGTCAGACCTGCAGCAATCAATCCTTTATAAAGTGCTTTTTCTAACGTTCTGTCATAGCCTATCGCTTCACCAGTCGATTTCATTTCTGGTCCAAGAATGGTGTCTACGCTACGTAATTTTTCAAAAGAAAATACGGGTATCTTTACTGATACTTGATCCTGCTCTGGTAGAATTCCAGTTTCATAACCTTGTTCTGCTAGTTTCTCACCAAGAATACATCTTGTTGCGATATTTGCCATTGTAACCCCCGTAATCTTACTTAAGAAAGGAATCGTTCGACTTGCCCGAGGGTTTACTTCCAGAACATACACGTCTTCTTCGCGGATAATAAATTGAATATTTATTAAGCCTTTCACTTGAAGCGCTTTTGAAATTTTTATCGCAGCATCTAAGCATTTTTCTTTAACAGTAGTTGATAACCGTTGTGGTGGGTAGACCGCCATCGAATCTCCGGAATGGACACCTGCACGTTCGATATGCTCCATGATGCCTGGAATAATCGTTGTTTCACCATCACTAATCGCATCAACTTCTACTTCCATACCCGTTAAATATTTATCAATTAAAATTGGGTGTGCAGAATCGATATGACTGGATTTTTTTAGATAATTTTCTAATTCTTGTTCATTATATACAATTTCCATTCTGCTTCCACCGATTACGTAGGAAGGTCGAACAAGTACCGGGTAGCCAATTGCATTTGCTGTGTCAATTGCTTGATCTAATCGAGGTACAGCCTTCCCTTTTGGTCGAAGTATATCTAATTCATCTAATAAAACTTCAAATTTATCACGATCCTCTGCACGATCAATATCGTCTAATCCTGTTCCAAGGATGCGAACACCTCTTCTTTCTAACCCTTCTGCCAGATTTATTGCTGTCTGTCCTCCAAATTGAACAATAACTCCCTCTGGTTGTTCTAAATCGACAACATGCATAACATCTTCTAAAGTTAATGGTTCAAAGTATAGTTTATCGGAAATTGTAAAATCAGTAGATACAGTTTCTGGATTATTGTTCATAATGATCGCTTCGTAACCCATTTCCTTAATCGCATAAACAGAATGTACGGTTGCATAATCAAATTCAATTCCCTGACCTATTCGAATCGGTCCTGAACCTAAAACTAATATTTTCTTTCGATCCGTAACAATCGATTCATTTTCTTCTTCATAAGTACTATAGAAATATGGTGTTTCTGATGCAAATTCTGCTGCACAGGTGTCTACCATCTTAAACACGGGCACAATTTGATTTTCTTTGCGAATCTGATAAATATCATCGACAGCCATTTCCCATAGTCGTGCAATTTCAGAATCGGACAGTCCCCATTGCTTTGCTTTTGTTAATTTTTCTAAATTACCAACATCGTTTTTCAATTCGTTTTCCATATTTACAACTCGTTCAATGGCATGTAAGAAGAAAGGATCGATTTTCGTATGGTTGAAAATCCACTCAACAGAATATCCTTGACGGAGCGCTTCTGCAACTAGGAAGATGCGTTCATCATCTGCTCGAGTTAATCGTTTTACTAACTCGTCTTCCGTGATATTTACTGCTTTTTTCAAAAATAGCTCTTCTGTACCTATTTCTAACGATCGTACCCCTTTTAATAGAGATTCTTCCAGATTCCTCCCTATTGCCATCACTTCTCCGGTTGCTTTCATTTGTGTTCCAAGGCGGCGATCTCCTGCCGTAAACTTATCAAATGGAAAGCGTGGAAACTTTGTAACCACATAATCTAGCGCAGGCTCAAACATTGAATAAGTTTTACCTGTAATTGGATTAATAATTTCATCCAAGGAATAGCCGACTGCAATTTTTGCAGCAATTTTTGCAATGGGATATCCAGTTGCCTTGGATGCAAGGGCAGACGATCTACTCACTCGCGGGTTAACTTCGATTATATAATAATGAAAACTATTCGGGTCTAGAGCTAACTGTACGTTACATCCACCTTCAATTTCTAATGCTCGAATAATTTTTAACGAAGCATTCCTCAGCAGATGATACTCACGATCACTCAAAGTTTGCGATGGAGCTACTACAATTGAATCACCGGTATGAATTCCAACTGGATCAATATTCTCCATATTACACACTACAATAGCTTGGTCATTCTTATCCCGCATTACTTCATATTCAATTTCTTTAAATCCCGCAATGTTTCGTTCGATCAAACACTGATTCACTGGAGATAAGGATAAGCCATTTTTCGTAATTTCTTTTAAATCTTCCTCGTTATAACACATTCCACCACCAGTTCCCCCCAGTGTGTAAGCAGGACGTACAATTAGTGGGAAGCCGATAGTATGAGCAAAATCGAACGCTTCTTCTACCGTATGTACAATCTCACTTTCCGGAACTGGCTCGCCTAACTCATTCATTAATTTACGGAATAGCTCCCGGTCTTCTGCTTTTTCAATCGAAGCTGGTGCTGATCCCAACAGTTGAACTTGATGGTCTTCCAAGATTCCTTTGTGAAACAGTTCCATTGCTAAATTCAGACCTGTTTGTCCTCCTAATGTAGGTAAAATGGCATCAGGATGTTCTTTACGAATAATTTTAGTCAAGAACTCTTCTGTTAATGGCTCCATATACACTTTATCTGCTACAGTATGATCGGTCATAATGGTCGCAGGATTAGAGTTAGCTAAAATTACAGTATATCCTTCCTCTTTCAAAGCCTGACAAGCTTGCGTGCCTGAGTAATCAAATTCCGCAGCTTGACCAATAATGATTGGTCCTGATCCGATTACAAGAATTTTGTTGATGTCTGTACGTTTAGGCATATACTTCTCCTCCTTGTTTCACTGTGCTGGTCTTAATCAGGTTTAAAAACTCGTCAAATAAGTAATTGGTATCCTCTGGTCCTGGTGAAGCTTCTGGATGATATTGAACAGAAAAGGCAGGAAATGTAGTATGGCGAATCCCTTCTACCGTTTCATCATTTAATGCAATCTGAGTTAGTTCGAGTTCTGTTTCTAATAGTGATGAGGCATTAACTGCATAGCTATGGTTTTGTGATGTTAAATAGGTTTTTCCAGCTATTAAATCTTTTACTGGATGATTCGCTCCCCGGTGTCCGAATTTCATTTTTTCCGTATTTGCTCCACAAGCAAGTGCCAGTAATTGATGTCCAAGGCAAATACCAAAGATAGGGATTTGGCCAAGAAGTTGTTTTATCATGTCAATTGCTTCTGGAACATCCTTTGGATCCCCAGGTCCATTCGTCAACATTATTCCATCTGGTTTTAATCGTAAAATTGCTTCCGCACTATAGTTATGAGGGACAACAGTGATATGACAATCTCGCTTTGTTAATTCTCTCAAGATTCCGTGCTTTGCACCGAAGTCTACCATTACCACTCGTAGCCCTCTTCCTGGTACAACATATGGTTTACTTGTTGATGTTCGTTTCACTTGGTCTCGAGGCATTTCAGCATGTCTTAATTGATCTATAACCTTATACTCATTTTTCTCCTCATCGACCATGACGGCTCGCATTGTACCATGCTTTCGAATGATTCGAGTAAGCTTCCGAGTATCGATATTTGCAATCCCAGGAATATTATGCGCCTTTAAAAAAGTATCTAAAGTCTCCTCATTTCGGAAATTAGATGGAGATTCACAAAACTCTTTTACAACAAGACCATGAATAAATGGTGTCACTGTTTCAAAGTCATCTCGATTAATACCATAATTTCCAATTAGAGGATAGGTTAATGTAACGAATTGACCACAATAACTAGGGTCGGTTATGACTTCTTGATAACCTGTCATTCCTGTATTAAATACAATCTCTCCACTAGATTCGGAATCACTGCCAAAAGCTGTTCCATTAAAAACTGTTCCATCTTCAAGAATTAATTTACGCTTTTTCATGTTGTTTAGCCTCCTCATATACGACTATTCCATCTACCATTGTAAGTACAGGAATTCCTTTTACTGTCCAATTATCGAAAGGTGTGTTTTTACCTTTTGAATAAAAAGTTTCACGATGAATTGTTTCTTCTTTTTCTAAATCAATGACAGTAACATCAGCTACACTACCTTCTTCTAATTTTCCATAAGGAAGTTGAAACGTCGCTGCTGGTTTTTCGGTCATTCTTTCTACTAACTGATATAGCGTCATTTTTCCTTTTAAAACCAGATGTGTATATAGAAGCGGGAATGCTGTTTCTAATCCTACGATGCCAAAAGGTGCTTCTTTGAATCCAAGCGCTTTCTCTTCCGCTGCATGAGGCGCATGATCGGTTGCAATTAAATCAAGGGTTCCATCCATTAACCCTTCGAATAGTGCTTCTTGATCTTCCTTTGAACGCAATGGAGGGTTCATCTTCCAGTCTGCATTATCTTCTGGAATATTCGTTTCATTAAGTAATAGATGATGCGGGGAAACCTCTGCTGTTACATGAATGCCTGCTCTCTTCGCATCGCGAATCACACGTACCGATTCTTTTGTACTAACATGACAGACATGATAGTGACAACCTGTCGCTTCTGCTAATAATACATCTCTCGCAATCTGTACCGACTCGCTTAAAGAAGGAATTCCTGGTAAGTTTAAACGTTCACTTACTTCTCCTTCATGCAACACGCCGCCATATACAAGACTATTATCTTCACAATGTGCCACAATCGTAGTGTTATGACGTGCTGCATCTTTCATTGCTTGATACATTTGATCTGCCGTCTGTATACCCACGCCATCATCTGTAAATGCAAATGCACCAGCATCGAGCAATGATTGAATATCCGTTCTTTCTTTTCCATTCAAACCCTTGGTAATTGATGCATATGGTAATACACGTATATGTGCAACATCTGCTATTTTGGAAAGTAAACTCGTTAAAGCGTCTTGATGATCAGGAACTGGATTCGTATTTGGCATTGCACATACGGTTGTAAATCCACCCCTTGCAGCTGCCATCGTTCCCGTTTCTATTGTTTCCTTATGTTCTCCACCAGGTTCACGTAAATGAATATGGACATCAATTAGTCCAGGAAGTAGCAACTTTCCTTCTATATCAATATAGTTTTCTGCCTCATCAGGAATCTGCGATGCAATTTTTGTTATTTTATTGTCTTCAATAAGTACTTCTACTTTCTCTAATTCATTAGATGGCAGTAAGCGAGTTGCGTTTAATAAGATTGTTTTCATGAATAATCCCCCATTCTGATAATACGTGCATGATAATTGCCATTCGTACGTAGACCCCATTGTCCATTTGTTTAAAAATTCTTGATTTCTCACTTTCTACTAAACTTGTATCTATTTCTACCCCACGATTTATTGGAGCAGGATGCATAATAATTGCACGGTCTTGTAATTTTTTATATCTTTCTTTCGTTAATCCATACAGTGATAGATAATCAGAAGTCTCTGCTTTATGAAGATGTCTTTCATGTTGGATTCTCAGTAACATTAAGACGTCAGCTTCTTCTATGGCTTCATCCATGGTCAGATATGGATACTCTAACGAACGGTCTTCAAATCCTGGTGCGGCACTAAAGATTACTTTTGCGCCTAACTTAGTAAGCGCCTTTGCATTCGATCTAGCTACCCGACTATGTTTTATATCTCCAGCAATCACAACCTTTAATCCTTTAATGGAACCAAACTCTTGATACATCGTTAGTAAATCGAGCATGCATTGAGTTGGATGTTCTTCTTTGCCAGAACCAGCATTAATGACTGGAATGTTTAATTTTCCTTCCTGTTCCAATTCACTTATCCATTGATCTGAAGGATGTCTAATTACTAAGAAATTAGCACCGATGGCTTCAAATGTTTTTGCTGTGTCATATAACGATTCACCTTTTGCCAAACTCGATGCTTCTATATGGAAATCCAATATCTCCACACCTAATTTTCGTTCTGCAACTGTAAAACTCATTTTTGTTCGAGTACTCGGTTCAAAAAATAGATTGCCAGCAAATAATTGGCGATTTAATTGGTTTGGTCGATCTCTTAACTCATTTGCTTTTCGTATTATTTGATACATTTCATCGGCTTCCAATTGATTAACAGAAATAAAATGTCTCATCGATTTCCTCCTTCATGTATCCGCAATTACGAAGATTTAGTTATAAAAAAAGCTCTCTGCAAGAAGGTTGCAGAGAGCTATACGTATCCTGGAATATATAGGTATCCAAAGTATACGTAGTCAAAAAACAACCTTTCAAACCTCACGGGATTTGATTAAAAGCTGAACATATTTATTTTTCATATAAGGATACAAGATCTTCTTGATCTTGCTCACTTAATTGGACAACAACAATTTCTCGATCCGATGTCGGAATATTTTTACCAACATAATCAGCACGAATCGGTAATTCACGATGCCCTCTATCCACGAGTGAACCAAGCTGTATTGTAGATGGGCGACCGACGTCCATAACAGCATCCATTGCTGCTCGAACTGTTCTTCCAGTAAATAATACATCATCAATCAAAATGACATTCTTATCAGTTATATCCATTCCAATCGAAACAGAGTTAATCTTCGGTCCCTCTTGTTCAGATACTTTATCAAGATCATCTCGATACATGGTAATATCTAGTTCACCTAATGGAACTTCAATAGATTCGATTTGCTTAATTTTCTGCTGGATACGCTTTGCTAGTGGGACACCTCTTGTTTTTATTCCAATCAAGACAAGATTTTCTCCACCTTTATTTTTTTCCAATATTTCATGAGACATTCTTGTTAATGCTCGTTGTATGGATGCTGCATCCAGTATTTCCGTTTTCTTTTTCATCTGCATATCTCACCTCAATCTAAAAATGCCCTTTTCCAAGAAAGGAAAAAGGGCATACTTATACAAATAATATGCGTTCCCTTTTTAGCCTCTCTGGACTATTTTTTAAAGGTTCTATTCAACTATTCTTCTTGTATTATTCCAAAAGATTCTCGAACTGTCAATACATTTTACGAATAAAGCTGAGCGCATCTGTAAATATTTCTGGTGGGTTTGCGTCAAACTCAAGCCACTCACCTGTTTGTGGATGATAAAAACCAATTTCTTTTGCATGTAATGCTTGACCATCTACATTCATTGTTTTACGTTGACCATATTTTGGGTCTCCTACTAACGGAAAACCGATATACTGCATATGCACACGAATTTGATGGGTTCTTCCAGTTTCTAGCTGACACTCCACAATCGTGTAGTCAGGAAATCGTTCTATTACACGAAAATGTGTAACAGCAGATTTCCCATTATCTACAACTGCCATTTTTTGCCTATCTTTAGGATCACGACCGATTGGAGCATCAATCAAGCCTGTATCATGTCCAATTTCACCGTGAACAATAGCCACATATTTACGCTTCAATTGTTTTTGTTGTAATTGTTCAGATAGTTTTTGATGTGCTATATCATTTTTTGCAACCACTAATAACCCACTTGTATCTTTGTCTATTCGGTGTACAATACCAGGGCGTTCTATACCATTAATCCCAGATAAATCATCACAATGATACAACAAAGCATGTACAAGTGTACCAGATTGATGCCCGGCAGAAGGGTGTACCACCATCCCTTTTGGTTTATTGATAACAATGACATCTGAATCTTCATAAATAACATCTAATGGAATATTTTCCGGTTCTAATATTAATGGTTTCGTTTCAGGTATTTCCCATGTAAGTGTATCACCTTCTACACACTTATAATTTGCTTTTACAGAAACACCATTTACTTCCACTAATCCTTCATCAATCCATCCTTGGATTTGTGAACGTGATTGATCCGTAAGCAATTGCGATAATAGTTTATCTACTCTAGTTTTTCCTTGTTGTTCTGTCACGATGTGTTGACTCTTTGTCATGATTTTGATTTTCCTTTCTGACGCTTTTCTTCCAGAATTGTAGCTATGATAAATATAATTACACCGATGGTTAATGACGAGTCTGCAACATTAAAAATCGGAAAATTATAATCAAAGATGTAAAAGTTTGCAAAATCAACTACTTCTTGTCTAAATATACGATCAATAAAATTACCTATCGCTCCACCTAAGATTACCACAAGCGCAACGGATAATATTCGATCACCTTTCGCATGTGTATGTAACAAATAAATAATCCCAACAATGACTATAGTAGTAATTATATAAAATAAGAGCATTTGTCCTTCTAATATTCCCCAGGCTGCTCCTGTGTTTCGATGTGAAGTTATATAGAAGAAATTATCAATAACAGGTATTGATTCCCCTAACTCCATACGTGAAACTACCAACCATTTCGTTAGCTGGTCAATAATAACGAGCACAATAGCAATTAAATAATACATAATCATTTATTTTATCCCTCGATTCTAATCGAACTCTTTCTATCTTATACCGGTGCTCAAACATTTTCAAGAACAAACGTAGTTCAAAATCATACAAGTTATCAAAAAGCATAGGTAGAATATTGAGAAAAAATCTTTAGGATGAATGATTTCCTTCAACCCCAATAATCACATTAAAGTAAGTGAAGAAAAACATAGGAAATGGATGGAACTGTAGAAAATAATTTTGAGGGAAAAATACAAAGATATTCATCAAGGCAGTGGGCTTTTCTTACTTAACAGAAATACATTGTTTTAATTTTAAAAGGCAGCGATTCCTGGGTAACAGCTGGTGCTGAACAACGTTAACTTAGAAATATTATTGTTTCTCCAAGTTATACATTCGTTCCCACAGAAATCATCTGCCTTAATTTAAATTATATTATATGGTAATACATTTTCATTCAGCATAATGTTTGGTCACTACATCAGCACATCGGTTACATAAAGATGGGTGGTTTTTATTTTCACCTACTGTTTCTGAAGAGACCCAACAGCGTTCACACGTGTCTCCAGGGTGTACCTCAACCAATACATTTACATAGTTACCTTCTTTTGCATCTATTAACTTATCAACAACTACTGCTTCTGAGACAATAAAATATTGATGTAAGTGCTCCATTTGTTCTAATACTTTTTTAGTCTCTTCATCTTTAGCTGCAATAAATATCTTTGCTTCTAATGATTTACCAATAACTTTCTCACTCCGAGATTCTTCTAAAGCTTTTAATACATCATCTCGGATTTTCATAAAGTGATTCCATTTATCCACCGTTTGTCCATTAATTACAACTTGCCGTGCTTCTGGAATATCCGTTAAATGAACACTTTCTGCTTCCGCTCCTGGGATGTATTCCCAAACTTCTTCTGCAGTATGCGGAATAATTGGGGCAATTAGTTTCACTAAACTAGTTAGCACTTCATAATATCCCGTTTGAATACTACGTCTGCGAGGATGGTCTTTCGCTTCAATGTAAAGAATATCCTTCGCAAAATCAAGATAAAATGAACTTAAATCAACGGAACAAAAATGATGAATTTGTTGGAAGACAGGAGCAAATTCATACTGATTATAGTTTTTGTGTGCCTCCGCTAGTACATTCTGCAAACGGTGGATCATATAACGGTCTACTTCTTCCAGGTCCTCTTCTTTTACACGATCAGTTTTAGGATCAAAATCAGCAAGGTTTGCTAATAGGAATCGAAACGTATTTCTGATTTTACGATAGCTTTCCGACGTTTGCTTCAAAATATCATCAGAGATACGAACATCTGCCTGATAATCAACACTAGATACCCATAGTCTTAAAATATCAGAACCTAATTGTTTTTGTACTTTTGATGGTACGATGACATTTCCTAACGACTTACTCATCTTTCTACCATTACCATCTAAAACAAAACCATGGCTGATTACTGTTTTATATGGAGCTTTTCCAGTTACTGCAACTGAGGTAGATAAAGATGAGTTAAACCAGCCACGGTATTGATCACTTCCTTCGAGATATACATTAGCTGGACGTTGATGATCTTCTCTGTTTAGCAAAACACCTTCGTGCGAAGATCCAGAATCGAACCAAACATCCATAATATCTGTTTCTTTCGTAAAATTACCATTTGGACTATGCTCGGAAGTAAACCCTTCTGGTAATAAGTCTTTAGCTTCTTTTTCAAACCAAATATTTGAACCGTGTTCACGGAATAATTCCGAGACGTGATTGATCGTTTCATCTGTAATAATTGGTGTGCCATCTTCTTCGTAAAACACTGGAATAGGGACACCCCAAGCACGTTGTCTAGAGATACACCAATCTTCTCGGTCTCGAACCATGTTATATAATCGCGTTTCGCCCCAATGAGGATACCAATTCACTTGTTTAATTTCCTCCAGAATATCTACTCTAAAATCTTTAATCGAGGCAAACCATTGTGCTGTTGCACGAAAAATAGTCGGTTTTTTCGTTCGCCAGTCATGCGGATAGGAGTGTGTAATAAATTCTAACTTGAGCAAAGCACCGCTTGCATCTAATTTCTCTGTGATTATTTTATTAGCCTCATCATAGAATAAACCTTCAAATCCTGGTGCTTCCTGGGTAAACACACCTTTCTCATCTACCGGGCAGAAAGCATCTATTCTATAGCTACGGGAGACATAAAAGTCATCTTCCCCATGTCCAGGTGCTGTATGAACGCATCCTGTACCAGCGTCTGTTGTAACATGCTCTCCTAACATTACTAGTGATGTTCGATCGTAAAATGGATGTTTTGCTTCTACTCTTTCTGCTTCTTTACCTTTAAAGCTTTGTAACACCTGAGGGTTCTCCCAACCCAGTGATTCTCTTACATCATCAAACAAAGCTTCTGCAATAATATACTTTTCATCTTCTACTTGGACAACGATATATGTTAAATCAGCATGTAGACTGATTCCTAAGTTTGCAGGTAATGTCCACGGTGTCGTAGTCCAAATAATAAATTTCTCTCCACCGGATAATAAAGCTTGCCCATCTTTCACTTCAAAGGCTACATAAATCGATGGTGAGCGCTTATCTTGATACTCAATCTCCGCTTCTGCCAATGCAGACTCAGATGAAGGAGACCAATAGACTGGTTTTAAGCCTTTATAAATATATCCTTTTCTCGCCATATCTCCAAAAACCTTAATTTGTGATGCCTCATAATCTTTTGTCAGTGTGATATAAGGATTATCCCAATCACCTCGAACTCCTAATTGTTTAAATTGTTGGCGTTGATTATCAATTTGTCCAAGTGCATATTCTTCACATAACTTACGAAAAGCAGCTACATCCATTTCTTTACGTTTCACTTTTTTCTTCTTTGTTAATGCCGTCTCAATTGGTAAACCATGTGTATCCCATCCAGGAATATATGGTGCATGATATCCGGTCATTGATTTATATCGAACAATAAAGTCCTTTAACACTTTATTTAACGCATGCCCAATATGGATATCTCCATTAGCATAAGGAGGACCGTCATGTAAAATAAATAAAGGTCGACCTTTTGTACGTTCTAAATTTTTTCCGTACTGATTCGTTTCTTCCCACTGTTTTTGTCGTTCTGGTTCTTTGTTTGGTAGATTTCCACGCATCGGAAATGCAGTTTTTGGCATTAATAATGTCTGTTTGTAATCCATTACAATAAAACCTCCTATTTATAACAAAAAAAGCCTTCTAATCCCAAAAGGGACGAGAAGACTCGCGGTACCACCCTTATAAATCTAATGTTGATACATTACATTCACTTTAAAACCGATAACGGAGATGAACCGTTCATTACTACTTATTTCGTAATGAAAACTCAAGAGTGATCTTCTAAAAGCTTACCATACTGAGCTCACACCATCCTCAATTCGCTGTATCGGTTCTACTTCTATACTGTCTCTTTCATTGCTTTTACCTGTTCATATTTCTATATATTTTATAGAATTATATGTAATTTTCACATAAACGTCAAGTCACTATGATTGTTGTTCTAAAAGCTCTAATTCTTCATCGATCTCTGTATCAAACAACTCTTCCCAATCATCCGTACCCAACATTTCTAATTGCGCTTGTACTAACATACGCATTCGAGTGCGGAATACTTTCGCTTGCTTTTTCAACTCTTCCACATCTAAAGAAATTTTACGCGCTTTGCTAAGTGCCTCATTTACAATACGGTCAGCATTCTTTTCTGCTTCTTTTATAATTAGTTTCGATTCTTTTGAAGCATTTCCTTTTACTTCTTCTGCTGTTTCTTGTGCAACGAGAATAGACTTGTTTAATGTTTCTTCAATATTAGTAAAATGGCCTAAACGCTCACGTAATTGTCTAACTTCCTCTTCTAACTCTTTCTTTTCACGAATAACTAGCTCATAATCTTTAATAATTTGATCTAAAAATTCATTTACATCATCTTCATCATATCCGCGAAATCCTTTTGCAAACTCTTTATTATGAATGTCCAATGGTGATAATGCCACCATCGTCACCTCCTTAAGCGATATAAATACTTAAAAATCCTTATTACACATTAATTCGACAAATAAATAATTATTCCTGCATTAATTATACCATTATTTCAGTGTAGCAATTGTAATTTTCACTTTATCTTTTTTTGATTTTCCTCTTATAGTAGTAAGCCTACTTCTTCCATGACCTCGAATCGAAATCATGTCCTTTTCCTGCAATTGAAATTTATTGTCATCAACTATTTTATAATTTACTTTTACTAATCCTTTTTGGATAAAAGTAGTGGCTTCTTTTCTTGAAATTGGATAAATTTCTTTAATTATCGTATCCAAACGCAGTGAGGACACGGTTCGATCATGCTCAATCCAGCTTTCATTCTTTTTTATCAGTAATTGTAAATCCTGCTGTTCAAAATGAACAGATGATTTTTTAATCGATGTTAGATTCATTTGTACAAATGGAGAAATTTCTGAGGCCGCAATAATTTGTATCTTCCCATCCGAAATGATAATATCACCCAGTTTTTTCCGCTTAATTCCTTGTGATAAAAAAGCTCCCATTACATCTGGATGGTCTATCGTTACAAATTTTGGTTGGAAATTTGCTTCGAGTAGTTCAATTTGAAACATATCCTCTGTTATTCCTTCATATTTTGGAGCTAATAGCATTCTCCTTCTCTCACTATTATTATCACCGCCAAAACTTTTTACCTGAAGCTCCTCATTTTGTTCCCCCATCAACATTATGACTATTTCTTGCTCACGAGGGTCGAGAAAATCCGTTAGCTTCGGAATAAAAGAACGTTCTACTTGTTCTTTCCACGAAAGTACTTGATCAATAAAAGGCTGTTCTTCTTTTCGAAAATGTTGATAAACTTCCATGATAATTCCTTTCTTTAATACATAAACATTCGGAAAAACTCAAAAATTCCTGCACGTGCAAGATTAAGTACTATAATAGCTACGATTGGAGATAAATCAATCATACCTAGTGGTGGGATGAACTTACGAAATATTTCTAAATAAGGTTCACAAATTTTTGTAAGCAGTTCTCCAAATGAGGATTCTCTTGCTCCTGGAAACCAAGACATCATAATATAAACAAATAGAGCAAAGCTATATATTGTGATACCCATACTAATAAGATTTAAAATTTGCATCATACGCTGTTACCATCCTTTATCATATTCTTCCTGTTCGTACAACATCTCAGAGATTGTACCTGATACCTCTACATTATCTGGTGTGCATAAAAATGTTTCTGCTCCTAATTTCTGGATATCACCATTGACAGCATATACAGTACCACTTAAGAAATCAACAATTCGTTTTGCTTGTTGATGATCTACCCTTTGCAGATTAATAATTACCGCACGGCGATTAACAATATTGTCCGCAATTTCTTGTGCTTCATTGTAATTACGTGGTTCAATTAACACTACTCGAGAGTTACTATGCTGCACGCTAGATAAATTAACTACATTTTTTGTGCTCGCTTTAGAATCTTTCTGTTTTGGTTCTTGAGTCTTATCATCATCATCATCAACATATTCATACTCATATTCTTCACCCATGAAGTAATCTTTTAATTTATTTTTAAAGCTCATCTCCCTCACCTCTCTTGTTAAAAATTCTATCCAACGAGTTTTGACCCAATACGTACATGTGTGGCTCCTTCTTCAATCGCAATGTGATAATCATTACTCATTCCCATTGAAAGCCATTTACAAGGTGCGTGTGGTAAACTTTTTTTTGTTACATCATCACGGAGATTTTTCAATTTTTTAAATACAGGTCTCACATTTTCTGGATCATCCACATGTGGTGCCATTGTCATTAGACCAACTACTTTAATATTTTCGTATATCGATAACTGCTCGATAAATGTAATTACTTCTTCTGGAGAAATGCCATGTTTCGACTCTTCCCCACTCACATTTACTTGAATAAAACAGTTAACTGGATGAGCAGCTCGTTTATTTATTTCTTTAGCCAATGATAATCGATCCAAAGAATGTATAAAATCTACTTGATTAATGATATCCTTAACTTTACGTGATTGTAGAGATCCAATGAAATGCCACTGGACTTGATTTTGAATTTCATTATATTTTTCTAAAAAACCTTCGTTTCGATTTTCACCGAGATTGTTAATTCCTGCATTGATTGCTTCCTTGGTTCGTTCAATTGTAACATATTTTGTCACAGCAATAAGATGAATATCTTCAGGATCACGGTTTACATTTTCACAAGCTTGTCTAATGTTCTCTTCTATATTAGATAAATTCGTTGCTACATCTACCATTTTGTCGTTCTCCACCCTTTTTACACATTATATCCTATAAATCCCAGCATTCTACCTGTTTTCCCTTTATCGCGACGATGAGAGAAAAATAGCGTTTCGTCTCGATATGTACAATATTTGGTTACTTCTATATTATGACGAAAAATACCAGATTGTAAAAGAATTTCTCTATTTAACTCCTTTAAATCTAATAAAAATTGATTATCGGATACTTGTTTCGTACATATTTGCATTTCCGTTTCAGTTAAATGCTCAATAACATTTAGATCCACTTGGTAATTCTCCACTGAAATCGATGGTCCAATAATTACTTTAATATTTTTCTTATCAGATCCTAGGTTTACAAATGGCTGTACCATTTCAGTTGCAATTCTCCCTACTGTACCTTTCCAACCTGCATGCGCAATTCCAACAAATTTCGTCACCGGATCAAAAAAATACAATGGAACACAATCAGCATATAGTGATACAGCTAAGGCATTTACATTAGCAGGGATAATTAATCCATCTACCCCAGATAATGATGTTTTATTTGTATTACTTCCACAACCAACATCTTTTGGCTGGATAAGTGCCACCTTCGTATCATGTACTTGTTCACCAGCTACCCAATTAGATAAATTTACTTGCAATTGGTTACTCAGTACTTTTCTATTTTGTAGTACATTACTCTCGTCATCATTTACATGAAATCCCATATTTAAAGAACTGTATTCATCTATACTTGTACCACCATTTTTCGTAGTAAAGCCTACCAATAGTCCAGGATATTCTCTTTCCCACTCTTCCACATGAAAATAACTCGCTTCTTTTTGTATAAATATATCTTTCACTCTCATATCCCCCCGGAAAATACTATTTCATCTTGTCATAATGGTATCATATTTATGAAATATTTTCCTTATGCACTACCATAGATACCAGGTCCGTAAATCTCTTTTACTAAAATTACTTCCTCACCAATCCGAACGATCTTTTCCCAAGCAATCAAAAGTTCATCTGCTTTTGCAAACATTCCTTGTTTTTTTTCTTTGCCTTCTACAATGATCGCAAGAATCCTCCCATTATTCCCGTCTATTTCTAAATCAATTATATGACCTAACCTACTCCCATCATCTACTGCTATAATTTCTTTCATCTGTAGTTCCGATAATTTAACCATAGCTATCATCCTTTCTTTATACAATATATGCAAGCAAGCCTAATTTTTTCGTAAAATAAGTTTTCAATACAAAAAAACCTGACCTATCTACCGCGGTCAGGTTTTCTAACTGTAACATCGCCTATTTCTTATTCGAACATTTGCTTATTCATTTGACTTATTGCTGCTTTTTCTAAGCGAGATACTTGAGCTTGTGAGATACCAATTTCATCTGCTACTTCCATCTGAGTTTTTCCTTGAAAGAAACGTTTGTTTAATATCATTTTTTCACGCTCATTGAGTTGATGCATACCTTCTTTCAAAGATAGTTTATCTACCCAGCTTGAGTCTTTATCTTTTTCATCACTAATTTGGTCCATAACAAAGATTGGATCTCCTCCATCATTGTAAATTGGTTCAAAAAGTGAAACGGGGTCTTGTATAGCATCTAAAGCAAATACAACATCTGTTTGAGGTATATCCATTTCCTTCGCAATATCTGCCGGAGATGGTTCTTTTGAAGTTTTACTAATTAATTTTTCACGAACTTGCAATGCTTTATATGCAATATCTCGTAAAGAACGTGACACTCGAATTGGATTATTATCACGAAGATAACGTCTTATTTCACCAATAATCATTGGAACAGCATACGTGGAAAAACGCACATTGTGTGATAAATCAAAGTTATCAATAGATTTCATTAGGCCAATACAACCTACTTGGAACAAATCATCTACATATTCACCACGATTATTAAATCGTTGTATAACACTCAACACGAGACGTAGATTACCATTTACTAATTCCTCTCGTGCAGTAAGGTCTCCTTCTTCTTGCATTCGAACAAATAGTTTCTTCATTTCGTCGTTCTTAAGTACGGGTAGCTTTGATGTATCAACCCCACATATTTCTACTTTATGTCTTGTCATTATAGTCAACCCTCCCAGTCGATGATGCTGTTCATGGACAGTATCTCCCCTGGAAGGATTTTTTATGCAACCGACAAATGGACCCCCTATTATAAAAAATGGAAAAATCCTTATTACATCAAGCTATACCATTTTATTAAATTCTTTTTTTAATCGACGAATTATTTTTTTCTCTAAACGAGATATATAAGACTGAGAAATTCCTAACATATCAGCTACATCTTTTTGTGTTTTTTCTTCTTCGCCTATGAGTCCAAAGCGCAATTCCATTATTTGTTTTTCTCGTGCATTGAGCTTTTCTAATGCGGATTTTAATAAAGTTTTATCTACGGTCGATTCCAAATTTTTCGTGATTATATCCTCTTCTGTACCCATTACGTCTGATAATAGTAACTCATTTCCATCCCAGTCAATATTTAATGGTTCATCAAATGAAACTTCAGATTTCAGCTTATTGTTTCGACGTAAATACATTAATATTTCGTTTTCTATACAACGTGATGCATACGTAGCTAGTTTAATTTTTTTCTCGGGGTTAAATGTATTCACTGCTTTTATTAATCCAATCGTACCAATACTGATTAAATCCTCAATATTTATGCCGGTATTTTCGAATTTTCTTGCAATGTAAACGACTAATCGTAAGTTTCGCTCGATTAACATCGCCCTAGCTGCCTTGTCTCCTTTAGGCAAACGAATTAACAGTTCTTGTTCCTCCTGTTTGGAAAGAGGCGGTGGTAGTGCTTCACTTCCTCCAATATAATAAATTTCAGTTGACTTTAAACCTAATTTCATTAACAGCTGATACCAACGCAATTTTAGTTTAACTTTCCAAACGCGCACAACCTTCACTCCTTTATGCTGAATGTATAATTGACTGTTTCATAATTTGTGGATGTAATAAACAGTGATAGCTATTATCTCGCACTAAATTTCCAAATTGAATTCCTATGATCACATTTGTAGCAAGTAATTGCTGATCATTATAATTAACTATCACTCTTTCTGGTCGAATACCAATCATCATTGAACTTCCACCATCTACACCTTGATAGGGAATAATTTGTATCTTATCCTGCCAACGTTTTGGAATTTCATCCATTTCTAAGTTATTTTTTGCATTTTCCAGTTGAAACCATTCATTTTCTGTGAACCATTCACTTAAAAACGTTCGATCACAAATAATAACTGGTCTTTTTGTCAACGGATCAATCAATTGGTTTCCACTATCAATGTAACCGGTCGTTTGTCGTATTTTTTGATTTAGAGTTAACGAGACTTCACACATTTGATCATACTTAATTTGTTCCCCAGCATGCTCGTCCATACGTCTCTTTGTGAAGTACCAGATAATTGGAAATCCAATAAAAATAAATAACCAGCTAATTGGGTCTCCAAATCCTTTATTGAATGTGATCATACCATTTGCTGTCATAGAAACAGGACTTGACAGCATAAAATGTATAGCTGTTAATCCTCCACCAATAGCAAATGATACAAAATAAAACAATAAACATAATTTCAATGTCTGATATGTACCTTTCCATCCGAAGGCACTAAATATAATCAATACGGAATAAAGGAGCTTCCCACTAGCTCCATTAATAAAAGACTCTGGATAAAAAATGGTTATCGGTACAATGAAAGATGCAATTAATGCCCCAAATAAAAGCCTCAACATATTCACAGAATCTCTTGCAAGTAGTTTTACTAACATAAGTAACATAAGATCAATCAAAAAATTCAGCATCCAGACAGCATCGAGGTAAATAGTCAATAACTCTCTTCCTTCCCTGATGCAAATGGTAGTGTGTGAAAAACATAGATTAGTAATGAAATGGAATTAATGAAAAGTATAGATGACGAGCTAAGCAAAGTCTGTCATTTCTTGTATGCATAAATAAGCTAATTTACACTTTTTATACCTAATCCTGTCAATGGGAACACAAGCTATATAAGTAAAATTTGGAGTATGTTCTATAAATACTATAATTAAATTCACGAATTCTTATAAAGAATATGTCGAAGGTTCGTTTTATTATATTAATAGGTGGTGAGAAAATCGTATTCAATTAATAAGATATTTCGTTTGAAATCCGAACGTTCGCTGTTTTGATTTTCATTACAAACGGATGCTTTTTACAAGACAAGGTTTTTAGCTAACTTAAAAAGAAGAACATTTTTTCAGGTAAATACAAACCTGAGAAGGAACCGTCATCTTTCATTCCAATAAAACCCACGTTTTTGCTGTAATACGAACAAAAAAATTCCAGCTATCTAATAGCTGGAATTTTTATATTTAGCTTATTTACATCCTATCGATTTCTATTACGATTTCTTAAGAATGTTGGAATGTCCAATTCTTCCTCATCCTGACGTGGACGAGATTGAGTTTGCGGCTGCTGCGGGTGTTGTTGTGATTCTCTAGTACTTGCAGCTTCATTCATATCTTTAGTAGCAGTTTGTTGTGACTGACCAATGTTTGTTCGTTGCTGTTTTTGTCTTGTATCAACTTTTTTAGCATTTTCATCAAAACCAGTAGCAATAACAGTGACAACAATTTCGTCGTTTAAGTTTTCATTGATTACTGAACCAAAGATAACATTTACTTCTTGGTCAGCAGCAGAAGTTACTAGATCAGCAGCTTCTTGAACTTCATATAAGCTTAAGTTTGTTCCACCTGTTATATTCATAAGAATTCCATGCGCACCATCAATAGATGTTTCTAATAGCGGGGAAGAAATAGCTTTTTTCGCTGCTTCTGTTGCTCTTGTTTCTCCTGTAGCAATACCAATTCCCATTAGAGCAGAACCTTTATCAAACATAATTGTTTTCACGTCAGCAAAGTCAACATTAATAAGTCCTGGTTTTGCAATTAAATCAGAAATACCTTGTACACCTTGGCGTAGTACATTATCTGCTTCACGGAAAGCTTCGAGCATTGGTGTGTTCTTATCAACAATTTCAAGTAAACGATCGTTAGGAATAACGATTAGTGTATCTACAGCTCCTTTTAACGTATCAATACCAGAGACTGCTTGTGTAGAACGCCTTCTTCCTTCAAAGCTAAACGGACGAGTAACGACGCCAACTGTTAATGCACCTATGTCTTTAGCTACTTGTGCAATGACAGGGGCAGCACCCGTTCCAGTTCCACCACCCATTCCGGCAGTAACAAATACCATATCCGCACCTTTTAGTACTTCTTCCAACTGTTCTTTACTTTCTTCCGCAGCTTTTTTTCCTACTTCTGGATTTGCTCCAGCACCCAATCCTCTTGTTAGCTTACCTCCAATTTGAATTTTGGATTCAGCTTTTGACAAGTTTAATGCTTGTGCATCTGTATTTACAGCAATAAATTCAACGCCTTCAACACCATGCTCAATCATTCGGTTTACGGCGTTATTTCCGCCTCCACCTACTCCAATTACTTTAATCGTTGCAAGTTCTTCCATATTTGTATCAAAATCCAACATAGTACGTTCCTCCTAATATCCAGATTACATGTTAAACGAAATCAATTTGTAACTTTAAAATCTATTAGTCAAAGAAATATTTAAATAGATTTGCAAAGCCTGACTCTTTCTTTTTACTTTCATTTTTTTCTTTTTTCTCTTTGGATGGTTTTGCTTGTTTTTTAGGTTTTTGTGGGCTAGCTGTATCCAAGACGACTGATGGATATAAATCTTTACCTTGTATCTTCGCATTACGATAAGCAAATTGAAGAATTCCAATTCCAGAAGTAAATTGCGGTTCTCTTACTCCAATATAATCAGGAATTGCAACTCGTACATTTGAGTAAAATAAATCCTGTGCTAACTCTAGACTTCCTAGCATTGCAATTGTACCACCGGTTAATACATACCCTCCTGGAAGTTCTCTATAACCCATTTTACGAATTTCTCTTTCTACATAAGCATAGATTTCTTCTAGTCGCGCTTCAATCATATCTGCTATTTGTAATTGATTAAATATTTGTTTTTGATTACTTCCAATTGTTGATATTTCAAATGTTTCATCTTCTTGAGCATCATCATAAAATGCGTGTCCATAATTCATCTTAATATCTTCCGCTTCCTCCGTAGAGGTTCGTAGACCAATGGAAAGGTCTTTCGTAATATTATCTCCACCAAGACTAATTACACTTGAAGAGACTAAATGATCATTTTCAAAAACAGATACAGTCGTACAACCTCCGCCTATGTCAATTAAAGCTGCTCCCATATTCATTTCATCTTTTGACAGTGCTATTGTACCAGCAGCTAGAGGCTGAAGACAAATATCAGATACCTCTAAATTAGCACGCTCCACACACTTTAATATATTATGTAGAACTGTCTTAGAACAAGTAATAATCGTGCCTTCCATTTCAAGACGAACACCAATCATTCCTCGCGGATCTGTTATTTCATCCAATCCATCTACAATAAATTGTCGAGGTATGACATCAATTATTTCACGTTCTGGTGGTATAGAAATTACTTGTGCGCCATCAATGACTCTCGTAACGTCTTCATCTCCAATTTCACGATTCTCACTTTGGACCGCAACTACACCATGACAAGGCTGTAGTTGAATGTGACTGCCATTAACACCTACCACCACTCGTTCAATATGCATGCCAACCATACGTTCTGCTTGTTCTACAGCATTTCGAATGGAATGCACAGTTTGATCAATATCAACAATTGCACCTTTCTTCATACCATTTGACTTTGCTGTTCCTACTCCAATAATATTTAGAGAATCTGATTGTACTTCTCCAATAATAACTTTAATCATTGTCGTTCCAATATCTAGGCTTACTAAAATTTCACTATTATCCAATTAAAGGCACCTCCTACAGAAACATTCAGTATGTTTCTTAAAACTACGTTATCCATTCATTGTAGAGTCTACTATTTTAAAAGATTTCAATGAAAAAATAAAATATATATAGGTTATTCAACATAAATAGGTCATAACCCTTTTTCACTTACCAAAAAAATGGTACATAATATAGTTTTCGTAGATAAAAACAATTATGTGACTTTATTTTGATGTTAATCCTCTTCGGCTCCATCTTCCGAATCATTCTCTGATGTTTCATCAACTTCTAGTTCGGTAACATCTTCGTCATCATGATATGATTCAAAATATACACCCACACCTATATGAATAACTCCCTCATCTTCTGGTTCTAACTGTGAGACAATGGAAGGATATACAGAAATTTTATTACTTATTTCCCTTAAGGATCCTAAAACGGTATACCCATCATTCATATATAGCATAATTTTATTAATATCTTCGTCAGTTTCGACCCAATGAATTTCAGAAATTAGACTCATAATACTCTGTGGGACATCTTTCATTTCTGTTGCTAATTGCTTTAATTGTTCTTCATTAAACCCATGTAAAAAGGGTGCATTACCAGTAAAACCTTGATTATTACCAGACAAAACCTCACCATTTCCTAATACTGGAACATAATCCGAATCTACATTAATATAACCAATTACTGGTTGTTCCTCTACTTCCATCGTTACTGTAGAGGGGAAATTTCTGTTTACTTGGATGTTTTTAATGACTGGATCTTTCGCAATAGCTTGTTCAATAGATTTCGTATTAATTGTCCATATATTCGTATCGGTTGTTAATTCACTATATTTAATAATTTTTTCTTCATTTAGAAATGTATTTCCATTTACTTCAATCGTCCTTATATGACTTAATGGAGATTGCAAGTAAACAACAATAGCTATTAGAAGAAAAAAGATAGATAGATAGAATATAAGACGCCTATTCGCTTTCTTTTTTCTTGCATGTTTCAATTTCGGAATACGATCCTCTATTGAAACTACATTTTTGTCACTCATCTCCATTTCTTCCTTTATCAACATTTTAAATATAGAAATGGTAGGTTATGTGCCATTTCTTCTATTTACAGAAATTATATCACAAAACCTACCATTAGATGTAGTGTACATCACATAGAATATGAAGTTTTTCAATAAAAGCTACTTTCTACCGACTATTTACTTTCCATACTTTTGGAGTACTTACTTATATTTAATAGAATTCCTACCGAACATAGCGTTAACGTAAGTGATGAACCACCATAACTCAAGAAGGGTAAGGTAATGCCAGTTACTGGGATCAATCCTATAACTACGCTTATATTAATCATAGCTTGCAATGCTAACATAGAAGATATTCCCACTACTAATAATCGACTAAATAAATCAGGAGCCTCAAGTGAAATTTTAATTCCTCTCCACAGCAGAAGGAAAAACAATATAATTATCATTGCTCCTCCAATAAATCCTAATTCTTCTCCAATAATCGCAAATATAAAGTCCGTCTGCGGCTCAGGTAAATAAAAATATTTTTGTAAGCTATTTCCTAAACCTAACCCCATCAATCCACCAGGACCAATTGCATATAAAGATTGTATAATCTGAAATCCATGCCCTAGTGGATCTTCCCATGGATTTAAGAAGGCAGTAATCCGATTAATTCGATATGGTGCGGAAGCAATTAAACCTATAAAACCAATGACGCCAATTCCTGCTAATCCGAAAAAATGACTTAACTTTGCACCAGCTACGAACAACATAATCATGCAAGTTAAAACGAGAACCATGCCTGTTCCTAAATCTGGTTGTAACATAATTAATCCAAACGCTGTAAAAATTAATAATAAACATGGTAAGAAACCTTTTTTTAAAGAAGTAATATACTTTTGATATTCCGAAAGTAAAGATGCCAAGAAAATAATCAATCCTAATTTCATGAATTCAGAAGGCTGAATACTAAATGCCCCTATGCCAATCCAGCTTTGCGCACCACCACGAACCATTCCCACTCCTGGAATTAATACAAGCAATAATAGTACGAAACAAATGAATAAAATCATTTTTGCATATTTTTTCCACGTATAATATGGAATAAACATAAAAAATATCATTGCAGCAACTCCAGCACCAGCGAATAGCGCTTGTCGCTTTAAATAGTAGAAGGCATCGTTAAATTTATACTCTGACCATATATAAGAAGAACTAAAGACCATTACAATTCCAGCTATTAGTAGTAATGATAAAATAATTAATAGTATATAATCTGGCTTTTGCTGCTCTTTTAGTTTATTAAACAAAGAAAAACACCCCTAATCTTTACTTAAGAATAAGGGGTGCAACATTAATCGGAAATTCATGTGTACAAGCCCCTTACTTCAGTCTATGCACGGCTTGTATAAACATGTCTCCTCTTTCTTCAAAAGTTTTGTACTGATCCCAACTTGCACAAGCTGGAGACAACAGTAAGGTATCCTGTTCATCCGTTAGAGGAAATGCTACCTCTACAGCTTGTTGAACATCAAATGCTTTCTCAATAACTGGTACGTTTGCAGCAACACCAGCATCTTTAAGTTTATTTGCTGTCTCGCCAAATACGACCATTGCTTTCACATGATGTAAATAAGGAATTAATTCTTCAAATGTATTTCCTCTGTCTAATCCCCCGGCCAGTAATACAACATTCTTGTTAAAAGCTGCTAACGCTTTTTTGGTAGCTAATATATTTGTCGCTTTTGAATCGTTATAAATATAACGCCCATTTATTACACCAACAAACTCTAACCGATGCTTTACTCCTGAAAATGTTGTTAACACTTGATAAATCCCTTCATTAGAAGCACCATTTAATTTTGCAGTAGCAATTGCAGCTAAAATGTTTTCCATATTATGTTTACCTACAAGTACAATTTCTCGAATAGCAATGATTTTCTCATCCTTAAAATACAGAAACTCATCATCCATCCATGCGCCATCAGTAAATGGACGAGAACTAGAAAACGGTACTTTTGTCGCTCTTGCGGTTTTAACTACAGCAGAAACATTATCATCATCTGCATTATAAATTAAATAATCATGTTCGTTTTGATTTTTAAATATATTACATTTTGCTTGGACGTAATTATCAAAGGAACCATGATAATCTAAATGTGCTTCGAATAAATTTAAAAGGACAGCAGTTGAAAATTGTAATTGATTCGTCCCTTGTAACTGAAAAGAAGATAGTTCCATAACCATCTTTTCTTCAGGTTGTAATGAAGAAGCTACTTCTGTTGCAACTACTCCAATATTTCCTGCCACCTTTACAGAAACATTACTTTGGCGAAGCATTTCTGTAATTAATGTTGTCGTAGTAGTTTTTCCATTTGATCCGGTTATCCCAATTACAGGCTGATTTGTTAAGTAATGAACTAGTTCAACCTCCGATATAACTGGTATCCCTCGTCGCTCGGCTTCTTCTACAATTACATTAT
Organism: Oceanobacillus kimchii X50; assembly: GCF_000340475.1. Classification (NCBI taxonomy): domain Bacteria; kingdom Bacillati; phylum Bacillota; class Bacilli; order Caryophanales; family Bacillaceae; genus Oceanobacillus; species Oceanobacillus kimchii. The sequence continues at coordinate 1,482,397 of NZ_CM001792.1, read as the reverse complement.
CATAACGAATACCAGGATTTTTCACGATGATATCTTTTTCATCAAGCACAGAAAGTGGATGCGATCCTAATACTAATTCCGCTCCCATTGTTTGTAATTTCTGTACGGATGAATCTTCTAATGTTGCCATTCCATCATTAATTGTAACTTGTATATGATTTTCCAATAAAACAGTTGCTGCTGCTGTACCACTTTTAGCTAATCCTAATACAAGTACATGTTGATAAGGAAAATTTGTAAGTACATTCATTACATTCCCACCTCAATATAAACACCGAGCATGGCAAACAATAAACCAACTAACCAAAAAGTGGTAACTACACGCCACTCTGACCATCCTAATAGTTCATAGTGGTGATGTAAGGGGCTCATTTTGAATACACGTTTACCAGTTGTTTTAAATGAGATAACTTGAATAATAACTGACAATGTCTCAATTACAAAAACTCCGCCTATAATAATCAGTAAAATTTCTAATTTCAATAAGATAGAAATGGCAGCAATTGCCCCCCCAAGGGCTAGTGAGCCTGTATCACCCATAAATACTTTTGCTGGATGTGCATTGAAAACTAAAAATCCAAGCAATGCTCCTACTACTGCTAAAGAAAAGACAGCTACTACATGATCAGGTGTTCCATACCAAGCAATGATAGCAAATGCTCCAAATGCAATAGCGGCGGTTCCCGCTAATAACCCATCTAATCCATCTGTTAAGTTTACTGCATTGGAAGCTCCGACCATCATAAAAATAACTAATACGGCATAAAACCAACCTATATCAAATTGTAGTTCAGTCCCTGGGACATAAATGACCGTCGAAAACCCTTGATTTCTTAATATAAAATAAAAGACAAGTGCAATTACTATTTGACCAAGTAATTTTTGTTTAGAAGTAAGTCCAAGATTTCTTTTCATTGCAACTTTTATAAAATCATCCAAGAAGCCTAATAAACCGTACCCAAATAACACAAAAATTAACAACCATACCTGGTAACTAATTCCTTCATCCATTCTACTCGCCATTATAAGTGACGTAATGATTATACTAAATATAATCATCAGTCCACCCATCGTAGGTGTCCCTGTCTTTTTCTTATGTGACTGTGGTCCTTCTTCTCTAATGCTTTGTCCAAAATTTAATCTTCTTAAAAATGGTATAAAAATAGGAGATAGAAGAACGGTAATGAGAAATGCTACAACTATTGTAATTAATAATCCAGTTAAGTCCACTTCATTTCCTCCTCACGTATTAAACCGTCCAACTAAGTAACTAGATGTTCGATTACTGCTGTAATTCTTCAATAAACATTTCAAATTTCATCCCTCGAGATGCTTTAAATAATATTAATGTTTTATTATTTAAATGCTTACGTAACAAGGGAACGACATCTTCTCTTTGTTTTATATAATGTACATTTACTTCAGGGTGTTGCTTAACAATTTCATCATAAATATAAAAAGCTTGCTCTCCGTAAGTATAAATTTCTGAAATCCTGGGATCAATAACCTCGACAACCGAACGATGATAGTGTTCTGAATATGTACCTAATTCCAATATATCTCCCAACACTAATATCTTACTTTGAAAACCTTCCATTTCTTTTACTACTTGAATGGACGCTTTCATGGAAGTGGCAGAGGCATTATATGCATCATTTATGATATGGACACCATTTTTTCCACGTTTTAATTCAAAACGCATTCCAGTAACTTCAAGCTTATTTAAAGCTATTTGCATCTTCTCATGTGAAATATTCAATGCTTTTCCAATTGAGTAAGCGAATGCTGCATTTTTTGCATGGTGTTTACCAAGCAAATTAACGTAATAAGCCTCATCCGCTATTTGAAATGAAGTTCGATTAGGATGCACTTTTACATTGGATACAAAAATATCACTTTGTTTGGTAAAACCAATCCCGGTTATTTGAGAATGATCGATACCTATATTTTCTTTAGATAATAAAGGTTCGTCATCGTCAATAAATAATTTACCTTTTGACTTCATTCCTTCAATTATTTCCAATTTTGCTTTTGCAATACCTTGACGAGAACCTAAATTTTCAATATGGGACTCGCCAATATTCGTAATAACCGTGTAATCCGGCTCCGCGATGTTACTTAATAACTTAATTTCTCCAAACTGACTCATCCCCATCTCAAGGACAAGTGCCTGAGTGTCGGATTGCATCGATAAAATAGTAAGCGGCAATCCTATATGGTTATTTAAGTTACCTTGTGTAGCTGCTGTTTTATAACTTGTTTTTACCACTGATGTAATTAAATCTTTGGTTGTAGTCTTACCATTAGAACCAGTGACACCAATTACAATAGGATTGACACGTTGACGATAGGACTTAGCTAGCTGCTGAATAGCTAAAATAGTATCATCTACAAAAAATACAGGAAAAGAATCGTCCCATTCTTCTGGTAAATTAATGGACTTATCCCATAATGTTGCGACGGCACCATTTCTGATTGCTTCAAAAATGAAATCATGTCCATCAAATCTTTCTCCAACAATAGGTATATATAGGGCGTTTGAACTTGGTTGTCTCGTATCTCGAGTTACTTCTTCGATAGAAATAGTTGTATTTATTTCCCCCTGATGCTTAGGAAATAATTCCGCCAACCACTTTGCTGTGAATAACAAGGTGTCTACACCCCTTTCTGCTTAATTGCATTCCTTGCAACATCTCTATCATCGAAATCATATTTTGTATGACCAATAATTTGATATGTCTCATGACCTTTTCCAGCGATTAAAATAATATCATCTTTTTGAGCAGATTGAATTGCTTTAGCAATTCCTTCTTTTCGATCTACCACAACTTCATAACTACCACTTGTTGAATCAAGTTCAGCAGTCATATCATCTAAAATCGCTTGAGGATCTTCTGTACGCGGATTATCCGAAGTGAACACCGCATGATCAGCATAATTCAAAGCCACTTCAGCCATCAGTGGTCTTTTCTTACGGTCTCGATCTCCACCACATCCAACGACCACATAGACATTTCGTTTAGCAAAGTCCTTTATTGTCTGTAGGACGTTTTCTAAAGAATCTGGCGTATGTGCAAAATCAACTATTACAGAATAATCTTGTCCTTCTGCAATTGGTTCAAATCTTCCATTAACTCCCTCAATTGACTCTAATGCTTCTTGAATTACTTTCAAAGGAACTTTCGATGCGATAGCTGCCGCACTTGCCGCTAGCATATTATAAACATTAAACATTCCCATTAATCTACTTTGAATCGCAATTTCACCTAGAGGAGAATGTAATTTAAAACGAATACCAGATGCTGTGAGTTCAATATCTTTTGCCATAATAGTCGCTTCTTTTTTACAGCTATATGTTATTACATGTTGTGCAGTGCTTCTTTTTAATAAATGACTTGATGAATCGTCATCATTAATGATTGCATATTTTTCCTTTTCACCATTATAACCATTACCAAGTTGAGCAAACAACAAACTCTTCGCACGTAAATAATCTTGGATATCTTGATGATAATCTAAATGGTCTTGTGATAGATTAGTAAATACTGCAATATCATAATCGCACCCATACACTCTTCCCATATCTAGAGCGTGAGAGGAAACTTCCATTATACCTTGTTTTACATCTTTTTCACGCATCATATGAAACGTTTTTTGTAGTTCAAGTGCGTTTGGAGTTGTATTTACAATAGGGAAAGTTTCTTCCCCAATTTTCACTTGAATTGTCCCAATTACTCCAGCTTTTTTTTGATGATACTCAAAAATCTTATCTAACAAATAAGTAACGGTTGTTTTTCCGTTTGTTCCGGTTACACCAATAAGTGGAAAATGTTTTGTTGGGTAATCATAATACTTCACTGCAAGCATCGCTAACGCTCTATTGGTATCTTCCACTTGAATGATTGGAACCTCATAATCTTTCGTTAGAGGTTTACTAGTAAAAACTGCAGATGCTCCTTTTTTCACCGCTTGATCTACATAATCATGTCCATCTACAGTAAATCCTGTAATACATACAAATGCACTTCCGCTAGTTACTTTTCTCGAATCCATTTCTAGTGAAGTTATTTCACAATTTTCCACTTCACCATTCACATTATAAAATGTAAGACTTTCTAGTAATTTTTTTAATTCCATCATATACACCTTTTTTCTAATTAATACTATTTAGGTATTTTCAATTTTTTTAATAGGGAGAGGATGTAAATACCCCTGTTTCATTTCGATTGACCTTCCTATTATAGCAAATTTTTTCTTGTTTAACGATGATTTTCATTATTCATTTTCATCACTTAAATAGATTCTTACAGTGGAACCAGATTCTAACATGGTACCTGGTTTCGGAGATTGTTCTATAATCGTATCTCCCTCTCCACTAGTAACCACACTTAAATCAACGAGATACTCTGGTAATTTTTGTGTAGACTCTCCAACCAAATCTGGAACTTCTACTTTCGGTTGATCTGGCCAAGAATATTCCTTTGCTAATCCATCTGTACGAGGCTCAACTTCCATTGCTCTCAAACTATCACCAATAATTGTACCTACAATTGGAGCAGCTACCACACCTCCAAATTGAACGGTATTTTTTGGATTATCAACTGCCACATATACTACAATTTCAGGATCATCTGCTGGAGCGAAACCAATAAATGAGACAATATAGTTATTTTCCATATAACCTCCACTTGGGCCAACCTTTTGGGCTGTACCAGTTTTCCCACCTACTCGGTAACCATCAACATATGCGGGACGTCCTGTTCCTTGCGCGACGACGCTCTCCAATGCATATCTTATTTCTTCTGAAGTATCCTTAGAAATAACTCGATTTTGTAATTGTGGCTCAAACTTTTCCACAGTTTCTCCATTCACTGGATCTATCCATTCATCCGCAATATATGGCTTATATAAGTATCCTCCATTAACTGCAGCTGCCACCGCCATTACTTGTTGAATCGGTGTAACAGAAACACCTTGTCCAAATGACGTAGTCGCTAACTCAACAGGACCTACATTCTCAGGTTGAAATAATATCCCGTTTCCTTCTCCTTGTAGGTCTATTCCTGTTTTCTTACCAAATCCAAAAGCATCAATATAAGAAAATAATTTTTCTGTCCCCAGTCTTTGACCAAGATTAACAAAACCTGGGTTACATGAGTTTTGTACCACTTCTAAATAACTTTGGTCGCCATGTCCACCTTTTTTCCAACAATGAATCGTAGCTCCACCAACTTCAATATCCCCATCATCATGAAAACGATCTTCTTCTAAATCAACAGCTCCTTCTTCCAACGCTGCTGCTAATGTAATAATTTTAAATGTGGATCCAGGCTCATAAGTGCTCCAAATTGGCAAGTTTCTTCCAAAAATAGAAGCATCAACATCTTGGTAGTTTTCCGGATCAAAATTTGGTCTCGATGACATTCCTAATATGCCACCCGTCTTCGGGTTCACCGCAATAGCTAATGCTCCATCCGGATTGTATTTTATTGTGGCTTTATCGAGCTCTCTCTCAATAATTGTTTGCACTTTAGTATTAATAGTAGTCTGTAAATTCAACCCATCTACAGGAGGATTATATTCATCTGCTAAATCATCTAATTTTCTTCCTTTCGCGTCTGAATAAAGTGATAGACTGCCATTTTCCCCTTTTAACTTTTCATCGTAAGACAATTCCAATCCCATTAGCCCTTGGTTATCAATACCAGTAAAACCTAGTACGTGAGATAAATCATCGCCATTTGGATAATATCGTTTCGAGTCTTTCGCTAAATAAACTCCAGATAAATCTAATTCACGAATCGCTTTTTCTTGTTTGTCTGTTATTTTAATACCTTCTGGACGTATCATTACACTCGATGTATTTTTGGTGATTGTTTCCAATACACGATCTTGAGGTACATCTAATATCTTTGCAAGTTGTGTGGCTGTTTGTTCTGGATTTGTTATTTGCCTTGGCATTACTATCACCGTCGGGGCTGTGACATTCTCCGCCAAAACCTCCCCTTCTGAATCAAGTATATACCCCCGTTCCGCTGCAAAAGTAATATCTCTTGTCCATAATTCATTTGCTTGTCCAGCTAAATCATCACCGAGAACAAATTGTACATAAGCTAAGCGACCAATAATAACCGCTATAATCAATGCTCCCAAAAGAAAAACAGTGACTATTCTTTTCTTTATCGTTACAGTAGATACACGTTTCATAAGCCAACTCCTTCTTAGGCTACTTTGTATCCACTATATGAATAAAGAATTTTGAATAGAACACTGTTTGTCCTACAATCGTTTACTCAGATTCGCCTTCTCCCGTTTCTTCTTCATTTTCCTCTTCTTGAGGTTCTTCATTTTCACTAGTAGAGTTTGGCTCTTCTAATTCAACTCCTAGATAATCTCCAGATCGCAACGGATTTCCAACATCGATATTTTGAGTTGTAACATATCCTGAACCAAAACTTTCTACTTGTAAATCTAATAAATTAGCTAAAATCATTACTTCACGAAGAGACCATCCTTTTATGTCTGGCATAGTGGGCTCATCTGTTACCAAAATAACTTTTTCATTAGGAAGAACGGATGATCCAGCTTCAATACTACTAGCGAGTATTTTAGAACCTTCCCCAATCACAACCGTATTTAATCCGATTTCTGACATTTCATTTTCCACTTCGGAAGTCGATTCATTAACAACCTCTGGCATCTCCATTTGATTTATATCTGGAGCTTCATTCTTTTCAGGATTAATATCCATGTAATGCAAGCTATTCTCTACTACATTTTTAAATATAAACGAGAGTGGTGTTGAACCAGACTCATCCGGCTCTAATTCTGGTTGTTGGATAGACACATAAACCATTAATTGAGGGTCGTCTATTGGCGCCATTCCTAGGAAAGAAAACACATAATTTTCTTTCCCTTGAAGATATCCACCTCCATTAGGATTTGGAATCTCTGCAGTACCAGTTTTACCTCCAACCATATAATCTTCTAATTGATATGGTTTTCCTGTTCCGTGTTCACCATTTACCACAGATGACATTAATTCCTTCATCTGCTCTGCTGTTTCTTCAGATATAGGCTGACCTACATATTCTTGTTCTGTTTCTGAAATTGTATCTCCTGATGATGAATCTACTACTTTATCTACTACGTATGGTTTAACCATTTTTCCACCATTAACAATTGCAGACGCTGCTTTCATTTGCTGTATAGGGGTTACTGTTGAACTTTGTCCAAAGGCTGTACGTAGTTTATCCGATGGCCAATTATACGATATCTTTCCGACAGCTTCCCCAGGAAGGTCAATTCCAGTTGGTTCTTCAAAACCAAATGCTTGAAGATATTCATAGTATGATTCTGTATCTAATTTTTCCCATAATAATTTCGAAGCTGCTACATTCGAAGAACGCTCAAATCCTTCATCATAAGAAATCGTTCCCCATCCTTCACCATTATTATGGTCACCTATTGGTCTTATTTTTTCATTCGGTTGGTATGTTCCTGATTTAAATCCTTCAGAGCCATTATATACTCCTTCTTCGATTGCTGCTGCCCATGTGAATATTTTCATGGTAGAACCTGGTTCGAACGGTGTAGATATTGGATCATTGTACCAATTTTCTACATCAGTTGGATTATTCGGGTCATAACTTGGCCGAGAACTCATTGCAACTATTTCTCCTGATTTAGGATCCATTATAATCGCATTCATTTTAGTCGGATTATACTTCTCATCTGCTTGTGTCATCACATCTTCAAGTAATGTTTGTATCTTTTGATCTATCGTTAAATAAATATCGTCTCCATCTTCTGGTAGTTGAATAACTTCGCTAGGATCCAATAATTTTTTATTATAAATATCTCTTTGATAGGAAATATAACCATCTTTCCCACCTAAAATGTCATTCATGACATCTTCCATTCCAGTAACTCCTGTTATGTTATGCTCAATACCTTCATCAGTTTCCTTTTCTTCTTCCCGTGCAAATCCGATAATATGGGATGCAAACATTCCATTAGGATAATAGCGCATCGGTTCTTCTTCAAATTTAATACCCGGAATATTCAAATCTTCAATTTCATCTTTCGTTTGTTTGGAAATTTGTTTGCCTATCTGTCCAAACTCTACCTGAAATCGATTATTATCTATTCCGTTTTGTAAAGGTTTTTGTATCTCTTCCTCCTCAACGTCTAAAAGAGGAGCCAGTTTCTCAGCGGTTTCTTGTGCGTTTGAAACATGCAATGGCTCCTCGGCATTTTCGGAATAAGCTTCATCTAGGATAGCGTACATTCGATAAGTCGGGCGGTCGTAGGCAAGGACCATACCATTCTTATCATAAATCTTACCTCTCTCTGAATTCATGGTATAAGATGCAGTTCGTTGTTTATCAGCCCATTCATCTAATGACACTCCACTTACTTCACCAGTCGCTTGAATATACATGAATCTTCCTGTAATTATTAAAAATAATGCTACAAAAATGATCATATATATACTAGACATAAAATGTGTCGTTCTATGTTTTTTCATCTTGTATTCCCCTTGCCTAGTTGTTGAACGATTGTACTTGTTTCACTTCTGTGTTTTGAATTTTTAGACCGTTCTCTTCAGCAATGTTAATAATACGTTCCGGGCGGGATAATTCTTCTTTTTCAAAACTCAATCCTTCATTCGCAATCTTCTGTTGGTTTACACTTTGTTCGATTTGTTGTAATTCACGATTTAAGGTATCCGTTGAAGAAGAAAACGAAACCATATAAACCGCAAAAGCGAGCATTAAAACACCTGCAAATGCGTAAATCACTTTTTCACCTTTTGTGATCCATCTTGTTCGTTTAACTTTTTTAACAACGGTTTTCGGCTGTGTTTCCGGATGATACTGCGTATTTGTTTCCCACTTCGGTGCATGATTTACACTCATTATTTTCTCCACCCTTCTTCATACGTAAATTCATGATCCCATTCATTTACTTTTTCAATTACTCTCAATTTCGCAGAACGTGATCTCCTGTTTTCATCTAATTCGGAAGTATCTGCTGTGATAGGTTTCCTTGTCACTAATTTAAATGGTGCTTTATGCGACTCAGGAACTATTGGTAAATGCCTAGGTGTAGGTTTATCTGTACTCCATTTTTTAAAAGCTTGCTTACATATTCGGTCTTCTAAAGAGTGGAAAGTTATTACAGCTATTCGGCCATTTACCGCCGTTAACCTTGCTGCTTGATGTAAGGCATTATTAAATACCTCTAACTCATCATTTACAGCAATACGCAATGCTTGAAATATGCGTTTCGCAGGGTGCCCCCCTTTTCTTCTAGCTGGTGCTGGTATAGCATCTTTTATTATTTCTACTAATTGATGTGTAGTTTTAATTTCTTTTTGTACACGGTAAGCTTCTATCTTTCTGGCGATTTGTTTTGAAAACTTCTCTTCCCCATATGAAAAGAAAATAGAAACCAAACGTTCATATGGCCATTCATTGACAACTTCATAAGCAGAAAGATTCTGTGATTGATCCATTCGCATATCTAACAAAGCGTCATGATTATAACTGAAACCTCTTTCTCCTCTATCCAATTGAGGCGAGGAAACACCTAAATCAAATAAAATACCATCTACTTGTTCAATTCCATGTTTTTTCAACTGTTCTTCTAATCCACGAAAGTTCGATTGCACAAATACAATTTTATCTGCATATGTAGATAATCTTTCTCTCGCAGCAGCTAACGCATCCTTATCTTGATCAAATGCGAACAGCTGACCATTCTCATTGAGTCTAGAAGCAATTTCTAGAGAATGTCCCCCACCACCAGTTGTACAATCAACATAAATTCCATCCGGCTTAATTGCTAGTCCTTTAATCGACTCTTCTTTTAATACGCTGTAATGCTCAAACATATCAACACCCACTTTTAATTCTTCTGTCTTATACTGGAAATTTTAAATATCAAAGTCCATTAAGTTTTCCGCAATTTCTGCAAATGATTCTTCAGACTCCGCCACATAATCTTCCCATGCTTCATTGGCCCAAATCTCCACTCGATTAGATACGCCGATAACATTGCATTCTTTTTCAAGACCTGCATAGCTACGAAGATTTGCTGGAATATTTATTCTCCCCTGTTTATCCACTTCGCATTCAATGGCACCTGAGAAGAAAAATCGAGTAAAAGCTCGTGCATCTTTCTTTGTAAGTGGGAGTTGCTTTAACTTATCTTCTAAAATCTTCCATTCTTCCATTGGGTAGGCGAAAAGACATTTATCTAGTCCACGGGTGACTACAAAGCTGTTCCCTAAATTTTCACGGAACTTGGAGGGAACAATTATTCTTCCCTTTGTATCAATGCTATGAAGGAATTCACCCATAAACATATAGTCGCCCCCCACTTTCATATTTTTTATATTACCACATTCCCCCACTATCCTCCACCACTTTTATCAAAAATCATTAAATTTCTTCATTAGCCAAGAAAACAATCGAATAAAAACATACATAAAAAAGCTGTCTTATCAGTGATTAGACAGCTTTTCTATACAATATATTTATTTGTGGGGGATTGTGGAGGGATTATAAATGGATCATCCAATGTTCTTCATGAACAAAGGAATGATTGTTTACCAATCTAGAGAAAACATCTACCCCACAACAATTCATAACATATATCGGATTCCAAATTCGCTCTTGTAATCCATTGTTCGGTCTTAGAATCATTTCCAGCCGGTCAAATTCACTTATCTCTATTGCATAGGTTTTTTTAATTTCATTATTTAGACGTTTCCTTAAAAATTCAATATCTTTTAAGAGATAAGACAAATTACTCTCGCTCAACGCTTTTATATCATCACCCAAAGAAGCGGCTATATCTCTCAAAGGCTGATGGATATCACTAAGTTGAGTTTTTAACTCTTCGGTTACCTCGTCAATATTATAATCATTTTTTTCATTTAAGAACCTTTGCTTGTCTTCTTTAACTCCTCTATTTAAAATCTTAGGTAAATCCAAGTTATACTTATCTAAAAGTCTACTCGTATAACGGTCTAGATAAGTAAAAGAAATTCTTGGTACAATAGGCGGCATTTCTAATTCTAGTATATGAAATGCATCTTTTAATGCTGACCAGTATGTTATTTCTCCCGGTCCACCTACAAACGCTAATGTAGGTATTAATTTTTCTTGCATCATTGGTCGCGTAACAACATTATTACTCAAGAGATGCGGACTATTTATTGCAATAGATTGAAGCTCTTCTAGAGTTAACCTTATATTATGTTGTTTATCAACCCAAACACCCTCTTTTTCAACCTGTAATAACACTCTTCCTAGTTGCTCATCGTGATAAAATAGATGAGCGTCATCCTCTGTTGCATCTAAGGATATGGAATACTCTTCTGTTCTCAACTTATCTATTGTACTTTTCACTGAAGCACTAATTTCCTGTTGATGTTGAATCATCTCTAGGAAAAAGTCTGATTCAATCTCTCGGATTTCAGAAGCATGTGAATCTAACAAGATAATTCCTTGATTAGGAAACAGTTGAAAAATAAATTTAGCAAAGAATTCACTATAAGAATTCGAATTAGATAAAACTGTTTGTACAAGAGAATATATGTCTTGCGTGTAATCCGTTTCTTTTAATGAAAGAAATACATTCTCTATCCATTCACGAAGTTTATCTTTCTCAAATTCTAAATCCGATACTGATTTTCTTCCTGCATCAATAGATTTATTCTGTAGTTTTATTTTTTTCATTTTCGTATTTGTTGTTGGTACATAGGTATGGTTTATTTCTTCAAAATCATGATCTTCTCCAGCAATCCAGAAAATAGGTACTACAGGAATTCCTAATTTCTTTTCTTGTTCTTCTGCCAACTGAATAACGGATATAATTTTATGGATGGAATATAATGGTCCTGTTAACAAACCAGCTTGTTGACCTCCAACTACTGCAACGGCTTGTTCATCAAGTAATTTATTTAGTTGTACCATTGATGCTTCTGGAGCTCCCCATTTTTTATGTAATTTATGAACAGCTTCAACAAAATTTTGTCGTTGATATGTTCGATTATTTATGTATTCTAATCGTTTTTGTTCATATTGATTAGAACTGTAATCAAAATATCTCATCACAGACTTATCATTGTTTTTATAATGTGTCACTAATTTATTTGTTGTTTGTATAGAGAGTGGAGTAGTCTTCATAATAAATCTATTTCTCCTTCTACGAATTATGTACAATCAGTATTGTACATAAAAACATCCGTTAATCAAACTAATCTGTTTATATATTAATATACAATTGATAAATAGTTACCCTCCCCAAACCCCATTTACTATATAAATACATCCTAAAAGAAAATATAATGTAAAAAACAATAAAAATGCTCCACGCCACACAATTCTAAATGCTTTTAGTAATTCTACATCCGTTTGTTTTTTTCTTTGATAAATTATAATTAGCATTAAAAAGATTAAGAAGAACAATAAAATAAAACCAATAAATGATTGTTGTAATAAAAGATTTAATATAATACTTACCGCTATAATATAAAATAAAGTGGACCAATGAACCGCTACATGAATTGCCTTCCAATTACTTGATCTTGTCCATTTTGATATCCAATATATACCTATTGTTACTATAAATGGAAAACTAATCGCTGTTGCAAAGGTATAGATTAAAATATCCTTCATAATCATATCCCCCTTTATATCAATTAAACAAATTTATGTTAAGAATTCGCATTTACTATTGGTTCCTTTTTCCATTATATAACTAGCTCCTTTTTCTGAACATCAAAAGTTATATTTAATTTCAAAATAATCTTTTTTGTATTATAATTAAATTTATAGGAAGCGTTATCTTTCTAATAAATATTTATTTTATTTGTTTCAATAGGGGGAGAACAGAATGGAAAATGTTAAAGTGGAAAATCTCCTAATAAATTACAAGACTTTGGAGAAGTTTAAACGGTTTCGTGAATATGGTAATCAAGAACTAACTATGATGGAAGATTTAGAAAATAATATTATCGAAAATGATAGTAAGTCTCCATTTTATGGTATTTATTTTGGGAACAACTTGATAGCTAGAATGAGCCTGTATGAAGTAAGCAAATCGTATGATTATTACTTTGAACCATCCCAAGACTATTTAACATTGTGGAAGTTAGAAGTTCTACCTGATTATCAAGGTAAAGGATACGGAAAAGTTTTAGTGGAATTTGCAAAAAGCTTTGAATTACCAATTAAAACAAATCCACGCATTAATTCACATGGGTTTTGGGAGAAAATGGGATTTATTAAAGCGCATTATGAAATGGAGAGAGATTTAGGAGAAAATCCGTTAATATGGTTACCAGAAGGAGTAAAAGAAAAGGACATGAAGGGTTAAAACTTCATGTCTTTTTTTGTAAGTATACTTCTATAAACATTCAATTCTTCACCTGAAGCCATGCAGAATTCACTTCTTCCCAAGCCCTATCATATTTTGCTAATTTTGACTTGAGTTGTTCATTTTCTTTAATTACTCGCTCTAACAGTTTCTCTTGTTCTTTTTGCTTTTCTTGAGGATATTCAGTACGCATTCTTTCCAATATTTTTATCGCCGTGTCAATTGTATGTGATTGAGAAAAATCTCCTGGGCTAGTAGTAGCGAAGATGGTTTGTTTTTTAAATCCATTCTTTCGTTGTTCTTTCGCATTTTGAATGGCTTGATGATGCTGTTTACGAATGGTTGCATTCCAACGAAAACCACAAGCAGCAGATGTACGTGATAACGTATTTGCTACTTCCTTAAAAGCTTCAAGTTGTGTTTGACCTTCTCGTATAAACCTCAAAACGGTATCTGCAAGTATTTTATCTTCATCCTCAGTCCATGCATCTTGTCTCGTTTCGTTCATAACACCCCTCCTAATATGTTTGCTATCAATGTATGCAAAAAATAGGGGTGCTAGAATCGTTTTCTTAGAAAAAATAAAACAGATCACAAATTGTGATCTGTTGTTCGTTCACTATTAGCTATTTACTACTTCTTTCCCGTCATAGTGTCCACATGATTTGCAAACACGGTGTGGTTTTGTTAATTCTCCACAATTGGAGCATTCTACCATGCCAGGTACGTGTAGTTTTTTATGCGTACGACGTTGGTTCTTTACTTTTTTGGAAGTTCTTCTTTTAGGTACTGCCATGACTTACACCTCCTTCAAATGAAAGTAAAACTTGAATAGCTATTCTTATTTTTCTTTCTGATTATTTTTAAGGAGAGATTCAAGTTTCTTCATCCGTGGATCAATAGACTTCTCTTCCTTTTCCTCTGAAATTAATTCCCATCCTTCACCAGCAGATGGTGCTGCCTCTTCAGAATCTACCTGATCAGAAAATACTCGGAATGGAATTTCCAATAATATATTTTCCTTGATATATGGCATTAAGTCAAGCACTTCTCCATCTATTGGATGAATTTCTTCTAGTTCTTCTTCTCTTCCATAGTAAGCAGAATCAGAAAACACTTCATTTGTGTTAATTTGAAAAGGATATGGGACATCTAATAAAGTACGAGCACATGGAAGGATCATCTCTCCTTCGATGGTAAATGTTACAAAGAATTGATCTCCTTGTACATCTACACGCCCATGAACATGAACAGGATCAATACGTCGAATGTCGTTATTCATTAATTCCAGTTCTTTCACATCTACATGTTCATCAAAAGAATACGGTTGATGAACGGAACCTTTTCTAATTTGACTGACTGTCAATTTCATATAAATCACCTCTAGGCAACAAGAGTTATTTTAAAAGAAAAACGGACTTTTGTCAATATATTTTCTTTACAGTTATCCTTCCCTTTATACTTTAGTTTAACCTCTAGTATATGATGTGAAACATAGTTAAATTTGCTACAATAACATTAACTGATTACATTAGGGGTGAAAAAAATGGACGCATGTGGAGTAATTGTCGAATATAATCCGTTCCACAATGGACATCAATATCATATTAGCCAAGCGAGAAAAGCTTCTCAGTCAACGTGTATTGTTGCAATTATGAGTGGTAACTTTCTTCAACGTGGAGAACCCGCAATTATAGATAAATTTCATCGCGCAAAAGCTGCTCTTAAAGGTGGAGCTGATATTATTATTGAATTGCCATATACTTTTGCAGTTCAAAATAGTGATCGCTTTGCTTCCGGAGCAATTAAGACATTACATAAATTCGGTGTATCTAGCGTCTGTTTTGGAAGTGAATCGGGTAGCATATCCCCCTTTTTAACTGCTCATAAAACTATTAAGAAAAATAATCAGACATTTGATAAAATGTTAAAGCACAACTTAACAGAGGGATTATCATTTCCTGATGCTGCAACTGCTGCTTATGGAACTTTAGGGCTAACTAAAGGAAATTTGGACTTATCAAAACCAAATAATATTTTAGGTTTTAGTTATGTTAAAGCTATCCAGGAATATGCACCATCAATCAAACCATTAACGATTCAGAGAAAAAATAATGATTTTCATGATGAATCTATAAATGGCAGTATAGCTAGTGCGACAAGTATCCGCAAACAGTTGCTTCAATCAGAATCTATAGATAATGATGTGCATAATGCAATTCCAATAGAGACATTCGAGCAACTACAATCTTACAAAGAAAAAACATCTATTTGGCATGATTTTGAAAAGTATTTCCCATTTCTTCGCTATCGTGTTTTAACAATGAATATAAAAGAATTACAAGATATTCAAGGAGTTGTTGAAGGATTAGAATTCCGAATTCAGCAAACTGCAAACGACGCTACATCTTTTTTAGATTGGATGCGTAAAATTAAAACCAAACGTTATACATGGACAAGAATACAACGTATATTTATACATATTCTTACAAATACAAAAAAAGATGAAGATTATGTTGATTGCTCTCCAACATATATTCGTATACTCGCTATGAATAAACAAGGACAACAATATATTAACCACCATAAGAAGAATGTTGATGTACCGATAATCACTAGTTTAGCTAATATGAATCATTCGATGTTATCAATTGAAGAACGAGCTACAAAAGCATATTACAGTATTATTCCTGCTAATGTACAAAGAAGGATGTTCAAACAAGAATTACAGCCTCCGATAATCATTTAAATCATACCTGAACAGAGCTGGACATTTACGGGTTATCTTACCCAATTTATCCTTATCGCTTTGAAGTACAGTGATTACCTTCCGTTACACACGTATAAATTATAAGAATCAGACTGAAAAACGAACGATTGTTAGATGAATGCATCATCACCTATTCGTTCGTTTTTAATCAGTCAAAATAATTACAACTAGCTATTGTATTATATTATTGTTGTGCATTTAATTCATCTGTTGAAGATACTCTAGTGCATCTTCAAATGTATCTACTGGGACAATTTCCATAGTTGAGCCGATTTCTTCAGCAGTATCAACTGCAACTTGATAATTAGATTCCTCCGAACCGTTTTCGTTTGGAGCAAAGAAAACATCTACTCCTTCTTTATCCGATGCCACCACTTTTTTATCAATTCCACCGATTCGATAGATATTTCCATCGTAATCCACTTCACCTGTACCGCCTATTTGTTTACCTTTTGTAATATCCTCTTCCGTTAATTGATCATAAATTTCCAAAGAAAACATTAAACCAGCACTTGGTCCCCCAATATTCCCACTTGTAAAATTAACTTTAGGCTCTACAGTTACATCACGATCCGTTACTAAACTTATACCTAAACCTATTTTCTCATCGTTATCAGAAAACTGTTGTAACTGAATCTCCTCTGAAAGATTTTCATCGTCTCTTATGATTTCAACAGTTACTGTATCGCCAGCAGTTAAAGTATCAATATAATTAATTAAATCCTGGGATTCCTTTATATCTCTTCCATCAATGCCAATAATTCGATCTCCAGCTTGTAATATCTCTTCCGCAGGCATATCCTCCACAACAGAAACAACGTATACTCCCTCATAGGAAATATCTATTGACCCGCCAGCAGCTTCGTAAGCAACTACAGTAGCAGCTTCTTGAGAGCTTTCCATTACCTGTAACTGCGCATGCATATAATCATCTTGGCTCATTCCTTCTGGAAACACTTGATCAATGGGTAAAATTTCTTGATGAGGCATAATTTTGGCAAATATATAAAACAACGGTGTTGCTTGCATTCCACTGACGGTTACTAAATGCATATCTCCTGTACTTTCAAAACCATCTTCAACTTCCACAATTGGATTTAAAGCATCTGCACCACCTGGCTTTTGTATATAATAAGGCATTTTATATGTACCAAATAAATAAATTCCAATAAATAAAACAATAAATATGGCAATATTCTTTTTGGACAACCGCATTCTAGTCCTTCATCTCCTTTAACTTCACTTAATACACCATCCTATTATATGAATGGAATATTTCACCTATGTCGTCGCGTATATTGTATTAAGATACATTATTTAGCTTAGCCTCATTTTCAATAGGACAAGCTAGCATAATTCTACTACTTACATTATAAGTTGTACAGAGCTAGCACATACTTAGGGGGAAATTCGATTGAATCAAAGAATGAAAACTCTAGTCTATTCTGGACTTACTCTCTTACTCACCCTATCACTAATTGCTTTTCCTGATCAGGCACTTGAAGCAGCAATTAGAGGCTTAAATATGTGGTGGGAAGTTGTTTTTCCATCATTGCTACCCTTTTTTATTACTGCAGAATTACTATTGGCATTCGGAGTTGTAAAATTTATTGGTGTTTTATTCGAACCAATCATGCGTCCTTTGTTTAATGTACCTGGAGCAGGTAGTTTCGGATGGATAATGGGTATGGCAAGTGGTTATCCAACAGGAGCAAAGATAACAGCTAGATTACGGGAAGAAAATCAATTAAGTAAAACAGAAGCTGAAAGGTTAGTTTCATTTACGAATAATTCTAGCCCCTTATTTATCTTTGGTGCTATATCAGCTGGTTTTTTTCATGACTTAAAACTTGGACTTTTATTGGCTGTCTGTCATTATACGAGTAATGCTATTGTCGGTATTTGTATGAGATTCCATGGTACACGTCAAGAGCGATTTCGAAAGCAAGATACTAAACGCTTCTCACTTAAAAAAGCTTTTCAAGAAATGCATCGAGATCGTTTAAAAGAGGATAAGCCATTCGGTGAAATTTTAGGAGATGCTGTTATCAACTCTATAAAGACCCTAGTTATGGTTGGAGGATTCATCATCTTATTTTCTGTTCTTATCAAACTGTTATTTTTAATTCATGTAACACCAGCAGTGGCAGTTATTTTTCAATCCATACTTCAAATACTCCATTTACCTGTTGATCTTAGCCTGCCATTTATCTCTGGATTATTTGAAATTACACTAGGTGCAAATATGATTTCTCAAGTTACTACAGACACGCTATTACAAAAAGCAGTGATTGTTAGTTTTATATTAGGATTTAACGGACTATCTATTCATGCACAAGTTGCTAGTATTCTTGCCAAAACCGATATTCGTTTCTCTCCATATTTCTTTGCCAGACTTTTACATGGAAGTATTGCTGTTATCTTGACTATCATACTATATCAACCATTGTATCTTGATCGTAAAACAATTAATTTAAACGAAATTCCTGTTTCTCAATTAGATCCAAATAGTTCTATTTGGATGTCTATCTTCTATTGGATGAAAGATTATGGTCCGATGGTTACAATTATAAGTATATTCATAGCAACATGTATTCTGCTCCATAAAAAAAGAAAAAAATAGAATGACGAGTTAAAGTTCAACTCGTCATTCACTTATAAATAATTAAATTTTGATTTTAATGCTTTTTCTACCGGCTCAGGTACTAAACCACTTATATTTCCGTCATATTTAGCTATTTCTTTCACCATACTTGAACTCAAAAAAGAATATTGATTATTCGTCATCATGAACAATGTTTCAATATCTTCATTTAATTTTCTGTTCATAGAAGTAATTTGCATCTCATACTCGAAATCACTTACTGCCCTTAATCCACGAATAACCGCATGTGCTTTCTTCTCTCTAGCATAATCCATTAATAATCGACTAGACGAATCAACTGTTACATTCGGAATATGTTTGCTTGACTCCTTTAATAACTCGATGCGTTCTTCAACTGAAAATAACGGAGATTTTGATTGATTATTAAAAACGGTTACAATTACTTCCTCAAATACATTTGCTCCCCTTTGGATGATATCTAAATGTCCATTCGTTATCGGATCAAAACTTCCTGGACATATTGCTAACTTTCCCATAGTTACGCTCCTTCACGATTAACTTTATAAATGGTGATATTAATTAGTCCACCATAGTTTTCTTGTTTTATTGCTTGGAATGGGCCATATTCGGTAGGAAGATCCTGCGAATCTTCATGTTCACAATAGACAATTGCATCATCCGCTAATAGGTGATTATCGACAAGTTCATTCATTAGTTCCAGGTAATCTATCTTCCCATACGGTGGATCAAGTAAAACAAGATTAAATAATAGTTCTCTCTTTGCTGCTGCTTTGAGTGCTCGAAAAGCATCTGTTCTAAATACTTCTGCTCTATCTTCAAGCTTTAATTGCCTTAAATTTTCTCTAATAGTATGTATGGACTTCGGATGTTTATCAACAAAAATGGCCTGATCCATACCTCGACTTAGTGCTTCTATTCCTAAACCGCCACTTCCGGCAAACAAGTCCAACACTCGTCCATCAGAAAAAAAAGGACCGATCACTTGAAAAATAGCTTCTTTAACTTTGTCAGTTGTCGGTCTCGTATGTTGACCAGGTACTGGCTTTAATTGTCTTCCTTTATGTATTCCTGCAATTACTCGCATACTTTCACCTCATTAGTTGCCACTATCAGACATTATCCTACCATAAATAATATCAATAATAAAATCATTTTCATAAGTAATGTATATTATTCGTTTCGATGTCCATAATATCATAATGATTCAACTAAACATTGTTTGGTTGATGTAAAACGGAAGAAGACTTACACTTCCCCATAAGTTCTTCCTCCGGTTTCTCCTCTCCCTTTGCCTTTTTGTTTTTCATATGAAAAACAGAGGGACCTGCAGAGTTATCTCTGCAGGTTTTTTATTATCTATATTCAATTTCTTCTTACAAACTAAGCACTAAAGCTTGAGTGGATAATTCAAAATCATTAAATACCCATTTTATAATCATATTGCTTTGCCTTATCTGGTTTCGCATTTTCATAGTCTGTTCGGACAAATGGTTTTTGAGATCGTTCCACTTTAGACACGAAAGGGTAATTTATTATTTTTATTTCTACATCATCCAATTCGTCCTGATTCACATAAATCACAGCATATCGCTTTGTTTTAGAAGCATATATAACATTACCGTGCTTTCTTAATTGTTTTATGTTTTTCATATGCTGAAACCAGACAACGATTCCTTGTCTGTTCACTCTCATTCATCTATCCCCTTTGAATAGTTATATGTATGGACTGGGGAAAACTTCTCTTTAAAGAAGCTTTCTCCAATCCTTATATGTCTAGGAGGCACAGCCACAAGCACCACCGCTACCACAGCCACAGCCACTATCTGTCAGTGCTGCACCGTCTCTCGGAGCTTTCACTTGTTCGCTGACACTATTTGCAACAAAACTACTAATTTCATCTAGAAGCTTTTGCAGATTTCTTTCTGCAATTTTGAATGCAGCTACTTTATCATTCATATCCATTTCCCTTTTTGTTGATCGTACTTTTTTCATGATGTCATAGTAATCGGGATGATATCTTCCAAAACGCTGCACATCATCGTAATGCTCTTTCATTGCAGAGAATTCTCTAATCAACTTCTGTGCCTCATCATCCGTTTCCATGATGGAACGAGTAGTTTGGTAATCCTGCATGATATCCGATTGTAAAATCATCTTTCCTAATCTTTCGGATTCGTCCAGAATATTGACATACTCCATCGTAGCTATCATTCATTACACCTCCACTTTTAATACTACCATTTTATTGATGTAATGAAAATAGAATGACTTCTAATCCTTCATCGCTTTCGCCATCTCCGCTAACATCCTTGCCATTTGAATTTGTCCACTTATCGTGTTTACTTGCTGTGGAAATGTTTTCCCGTAAAATTTTTTTGCTTCTTTTTTCATTTTATCTATATTTGCTGGATCTCTCATTAAATACCGATACCACATCGGATTATATCGAATAAACTCTGCTAATTTAGGATTATCTTTTAAATACTTTTGTACAGATGGGTCCATTTTTCATCACCTCTAGTCTTTAATCCAGTGGAAAGGATCTTTTGGACTTTCTTTGGGACCCGTGCTTTTAAATTGTGATACCATTTCTTGAACACTACCGACCGCTTTACTTAATTGATCAATTTGTCCTTGTAATTTATCTACATCAATTTTTTGAGTATATTTCATCAATTGGCTAATTAAATCTTTCTCTTCATTTTCATTAGTAGATTTATGCTGGCTATGATTATCGGTGGTATCTGCTTCTGTAAATTCATTCCAATAAGGATCACTTTCTCCTAACAAGGCCCATTTCTCATAATACTCTTGCCAAGAACGACCGCTTTTCCTAATTTCTCTTACGATCTTCGGATGTTTATTAACAAAGTCTTTAAACTCTTGTACACTTGGATCTAGATTACCCATTTTGATCACCTCACTTACCCATTCATTCATACTATAACCTATGCCTAGTTCACTGATATGTGTCTATTTGTTCTCGCAATGGATATCAAAAAAATGAAGAAAATTTCCAACAAAAAATCGAATGATACGTTGGAATTATTATCCAATGTACCATTCGATTTCAAAGACAACGTTATTCTAAAAAGTTTTTTCAATAAATTAGGGATACACTTCTTAAAAGAACTATTTATAAAGCTTTACCTAAAAAATTTTGTGTATAGTAAAAGCGATAAACTCCTACTCCCAAATGATTATAATCATCACTTAACAAAGCTTCACGATGCCCTTCACTATTTAACCAACCTTCCATTGCAGATGCTGCATCTGGATACTGAGCTGCTATATTTTCACCTGCAGATACATAAAGTACTTCACCAGCTTCTAACCTTTCTTTTAGTCCATCTCCATTTAAACTAATATGAGAAAAATAATTATTATCATGCATATCTTTACTATGTTCGTATGCGACTTCACTTACGTTCTCATCCCATTCTAAGTGACTTTTTTCATGTACATGTCGAATGACATTCGAAATATCAAACACCTGCTGTTCCATGCCTTTCTGCACTGTATTCCATTGTTCGTCTGTTAATTCTGGTTGTTCTGGTAGATTTCCTCGATACTCAATTTCATATGGCCGATGTAATAATAAGGTGTTCGCAGTTAATATTCGAACAGATGACAGAGAGGAAGTAAATGTATCAAAATAAAATTGTACAAATACAGAATCATCCACTTTTACTAATGGTCGTGTCTTCATGTCTTCTTCCGTTAGTCGGAAAGTGTATGAAGACAACCCTTCATTATAACTAATTTCATTATTAAAATTGAACGTATCGTTAACTTCCTCATATGTTGTCCCAGATTGTACAGGTTCAATCTGTAAATCATCACCTGTAGCATAAACCGATATTATTTCCTCTTCTTCGACACCAAATTGAATATATTGACTCTCTGAGCCATTATATACGAGCCATTCATAGCCATACGCACTTTTGTCGACTCGGTTTGGTTCACCCAAATCTTCTTTTAGTTTGTTTTCTGATTCTCCTATCCATTGAAAGATATCCCCTTCTAATTCAATCAATGGAGATTCCTCTGGTTGTACTTTCGATTGGAGAACATGACTACTTTCTTTTACAACATTGGTTACATCTGTAATCACTTCTTCTTGAGAG
Organism: Oceanobacillus kimchii X50; assembly: GCF_000340475.1. NCBI lineage: Bacteria > Bacillati > Bacillota > Bacilli > Caryophanales > Bacillaceae > Oceanobacillus > Oceanobacillus kimchii. The sequence continues at coordinate 1,459,482 of NZ_CM001792.1, read as the reverse complement.
TTATCAATTTGTTCTATTACAACAAAAATGACTAATGCTAAGATAGTAATAGCTAAAAATCCACGAATCACACGCATAACTGATTCTCCCATCTATATACAATTACTACATTCTATGTAAAAATTTACTATATATTCTCTTTACCCTATTATTTATAATAGTATACCTTTATTTTTTATCCGTCTATCGGTTTTTCGTTGCATCTGAAGCGTTTTCGTATTATGCTTAAAAAAGTAGAACTAATATATGAGGTGAAAAATAGATGAAACTAGAAAACACTGGTATCGAAAATACGGTCATTGATATTCAATCTTTAGACCATATTACAGCAAAACATGCATTTATTCGTGCTGGTCAGTGGGACTATGAGCGCGCAACGTATGATTACAAAATTGGTTCGAATGAAAAGAATGTTACATATTACATTCGTATTATGGCTCACTCTAAAGAGGGCGATGTTGATAAAAGAAGTGCAGTAGTCACATTACTTCCACCGCTAATCGGAAAACATTATTACCCTCATGGAGTAGAATATGGTGATGGCGAAGACTTCCCAGAATCTATCGTAGAGAGAGCAAACACCTTATTGAAAAAAGTTTCAGAAGAGCTTCAATACTACAAAAAATAAGTATAAAAAATTCCGAACAAACAAAAATGAACATATAAAAACCGAGCTATTATTCAAGTGAGACTCAAATGAATAGCTCGGTTTTTATTTTTATCTAGATTATTCTCACTAGTATAATTTTCATTTTAAAATCCAAATATAGCTTTAATCATACTTGTAGTTTCACCTGGATCGTACATAACATATAAGAATATATACACCATTACCCCAGTAATCGCTGTAAAGAACCAAATAATACTTGTAACAGGTCCAATTTTTTGGTGTTTATTAATATTCCGCTTTAATGCTAAAATTAATGTTACTATCCCAAACACAGCACCAGTGGTTGCTAAAATTATATGAAAAACAAGGAAAATAGTAAAGTACGTTTTTACTTCATCTGGACCACCAAAACTTGTGTTTCCAATGAAGACTGTTCTTGATACATAGATGATAAAAAATAATAATGCACTGACTGCAGCAGCTAACATTACCTTTTTGTGTGCACTTGCTTTTCCTTTCACAATAAGTATCCAACCTATTGCAACTAAAACAGCACTGAGTATGATAAAAAATGTACTAATTGTTGGTAATAACGGCATCTCTTAGATCCTCCAATAATAAAATAAGATTTGTTACGTTTTTGAAGATGATGGCAAAGGATCAATGGTATTACTTTCACCTTTAAACCAAGAAAATATAATTGTTCCTAATAAAATTCCATAAGTAATTTCTTGCATGATTTTCATGATAATACCACCTAATTGCTGATCATAAACTGTACTTAATGAAATAAAAGTTTCTGGACCAGACAATTGAGGAGCAAGGCCTTGTAAAACATCTTGTGGAACACAAAGGCTCAATGCTTGTAACCATGCTCCACCTTGCGAATAAGTTGCATATAGAGGTTCAGATGCAAATATTATCAATACGCATGCTGGAGTAATCAAAACACTATTTGCAAAAATATACCCGATCTTTAACAATGGCTGAAGCCTGTCCAATTCTTTAATTGGGGCTAGTAATGGAATCCATACAATAAAAGCCGAAATTAATAATACAATCGAAATAAGCGTATGTATACCAGGTGATGACTTTGCAAAGTTAAAAACTACCGGAATATGATAAATAGAAAATAACCCATTAAACAATAATAGTGAAATTAATGGTTTTGTTAAAACCTTCAATACAGGTGCAACTACAGGTGTAGCCATCAGTTTTTTCCAGATCCACTCAGGTATGCCTTTAATCAAAAGCATCGGGAAAACAAGTAAATATATAGCCATTTGTATCATATGAGCAGTTAGAGCTATATGTGAAAGCAAATCAATAGGAGCACCTTTTACAAGATATAATAACAGTAATGATATATAAAACATTATCTGTTGTTTTGCAGTTGGTTTATCATTATCCCCAAATTTACTTCGCAATGGACCTGTAATGAGATAATAAGCAATACCAAGTAATAAAACAAATATTAAAAAGTATGGGCTCCATAGCGCACGAAAACCAAAAATTTGAATATCTAACCACATACGATATCACTCCATTTATGTACCACTTTTCTTATTATAACTTAATTTATAATAGATTTCTCCTACTGCATGTGACGATTTTAAAACAAATAAATACAAAGCGAAACTTTATTTAGTGAGGATTATAGTTAAACAGATCGGACAGTATATCCCCACTTTACTATTTTATTTACTCCCATCGTCTAGAAGCGGGATAAAACATAAAAAGGCCGGGAAATGACTTCATCCCGACCTTTTTTAAATATGTTACCACCAAGTGATAACGGTAAAAGTTAAAATAACTAACATTGTAACGAATATTCCACCATAAATGATTTGTGATGGAACTTCATGTCCCTTATCTTTCATATGCATGAAATAAAAGAATTGAAATGCAATTTGTACCACTGCCAATATGAGAAGTAGTGGAATTACAAACATCTTGTCGATTTCCATCATTACTGCAAAAAATGCAATTAGAGTAAAGAAAATCATCAATGCAAATGTAACGATTTGTTTTTTCATTTCTTCTTTATTTTTAGCTTTTTGGAACGAATTAATTTTTCTGGTACTCATATTATCCGTCATAAATTAACTCACCATCCCCATTAAATAAACAACTGTAAAAATAAATACCCAAACAACGTCAATGAAGTGCCAATATAATGCAAATGTATTATATTTAGGTGCATTATAAAGATTCAATCCGCGTTTTGCATTTCGAACCATTAATGTAATAATCCAAGAAAGTCCGAAAACTACGTGACCTCCGTGAAACCCAACAAGGGCATAAAACGCAGATCCAAATGCTGAAGAACGGAATGTAAATCCATAATCATGAATATAGTGTGCAAACTCATAGATCTCAAATCCTAAGAAAGCAAGACCTAAAACTGCTGTAATCCCCATCCATAATTGCATCTTCTTAAAGTCGTTATTTTTCATATGGTATATAGCATATACACTTGTTAAGGAGCTCGTTAATAGTAATACTGTCATTAAGAAGACTAACTCAAGACCATATAAATCATGCGTAGAAGGTCCTCCAGCAGTAGAGTCTTTTAATGCAAGATAAGTTCCGAATAAACAAGCAAATAAGACGGTCTCTCCACCTAAGAATATCCACAAGCCAAGAAACTTATGCTTCCCTTCCATCGTTGCTTTTGATGGGTCTTGTGTTAAATTCTTCGGATCAATGGAATGATCATGATGACTCATATTAATCATCCTCCCTTTCTACTTCTTCTTTAGGGATATGATAACCGTGATCGTCTCTTAAAGAACGAATTAGCATACAGCCCAACCCGATTGCCATACCTACATAAACAGCGATCAACCAAGCTTTATGATCAACTTGATAAATAAACCCGTAGGATGCAATAAAGAAACCGATTGTCATAATAAGTGGGAGAATAGATCCGTTTGGCATGTGAATTTCATCCACAGGCTCAGCAGGAGTCATCTTATTATTCCCTTCCATTTTCTCAATCCAAAGAGGATCTAAACCACGAACGAGTGGCATTTGCTTAAAGTTAAAATGGATAGGTGGTGAAGCTGTTGCCCATTCTAATGTTCGACCAGAACCCCAAGCATCAGCAGGAGCTTTCTCACCTTTTTTCCATGTGTAGAATATATTTACAACAAATACCAATACCCCAAATGTCATAAAGAAAGCACCAATTGTACTAATTAAATTTCCAGTATCCAATCCTTGGTCTTCTAAAAATACCCAGTAACGACGAGGCATTCCCATTAAACCTAAGAAATGTTGGATAAAGAATGTTAAATGGAAACCAATAAAGAATGTCCAGAACGCTAATTTACCCATTCCTTCATGTAAGTAACGACCGAACATTTTTGGCCACCAGTAATGCATTGCTGCAAGTAAAGCAAATACTACCCCACCGACAATAACATAGTGGAAGTGACCAACTACGAAATAACTATCATGATACTGATAGTCTGCTACAGAAGAAGCAAGCATAACACCAGTCATTCCACCGATTGTAAATGAAGGTATAAACGCAAGTGTCCATAACATAGCTGAATTAATGGTAATACTTCCACCCCATAGCGTGAATAGCCAGTTAAATATCTTTATACCGGTTGGAACAGCGATTGCCATTGTTGCAACTGCAAAGATCGAGTTAGCAACGGGACCAAGTCCTACAGTAAACATATGGTGAGCCCATACCATAAATCCTAAGAAAGCGATTAAAAATGTAGCAAATACCATTGCTGTATATCCAAATAAACGCTTTTTTGCAAAAGTAGGTAGTATTTCACTAAATACACCAAAGGCAGGTAGTATTAGGATATATACCTCAGGGTGTCCAAATATCCAGAATAAATGCTGCCAGATAATGGAGTTACCACCAAGTGCAACATCAAAAAATGCTGTACCAAACATACGGTCAAACATCATTAAAAATAATCCAACTGTTAAAGCTGGGAATGCAAATAATACTAATATACTTGTTACAAATGTCGTCCAAGTAAATAATGGCATACGCATGTATGTCATACCTGGTGCACGCATAAGTACAATTGTAACGATGAAGTTAATACCACTCATTAATGTACCTGCACCGGATAGCTGTAATCCCATTACATAGAAATCTATCCCGTGCCCAGGTGATTGTAAAGAAAGCGGTGCGTAGTTTGTCCACCCTGCATCTGGAGCACCGGTGAACCAACTTAAATTCAACATAATTCCTCCGAAGAAGAATAGCCAAAAACCTAAAGAGTTCAAGAATGGGAACGCTACATCGCGAGCCCCGATTTGTAATGGCATAATATAGTTCATTAATCCAAAGAGTAACGGCGTTGCCGCAAAGAATATCATGGTTGTACCATGCATAGTAATCATTTCATTATACAATCCAGCACTAATGAAATCATTTTGTGGTGATATTAACTGAATTCGTATGATAAGCGCTTCTAGTCCACCTAACAGGAAGAAAAATGCCCCTGCCGCGAGATACAAAATACCGATTTTCTTATGATCAACGGTAGTAAGCCAATCCCATAAAGTAGCACCAAAACCACTCTTTTGAGCACTGTTAACACTCAATGCTTATACCTCCCTTTCATGTCTTCCATCCTAAGTCTTAATTTCCAGCACTTTCAGGAGTAATCTCTGAAGGCTGTAATTGTAATAAGTATTCTGCAATGCTTTCAGCTTCGTCTTCACTAAGAGCTGGATATTGATCGGTCATTTTATTCCCAGGTTTAACGGATTCAGGGTCTGTTAACCATTCAACAAGATGTTCTTTTGTAGGTTCTAAAATACCTGCAATAGTTGAACGATCTCCAAAATTCGTTAGGTTAGGCCCTATTGCCGCTGGGGAAGAACCAATAGCATGACAGTTCATGCAATTATTTGCTTCAAAAAGTTCTTGACCTTCTTGAGCTACAGAATCTTCAGGTACTTCCTCTGGATCTACACTTTGCATATCCGCTATCCACTGTTCATACTCTTCCGGACTTACTGCAATTACTTTAAAGTCCATTAAAGAGTGGGAAGGGCCACAAAGTTCTGCACATTTACCCCAATAAACGCCCTCTTCATGTGCTTCTATAAACATGGTGTTTACGTTTTCAGGGTTAACATCCATTTTTCCAGAGATAGATGGAATCCAGAAGGAATGCGTAACATCAGAGGATAACATGTTTAAATACACACGCTCTCCAGTAGGAATGTATAAGTCCTGACTTGTTACTACTTCTTCTCCTGCATAGTTAAAATGCCACCAATATTGATTTCCTGTTACTTCAATATTAACATGTTCATCTGCATTGGAATCATCTGCTAAATCAAACGTCCCCATCACTGTAGGAACCGCAATAACTAATACGAGTATGATTGGGATAATAGTCCAAATTGCTTCTAGTTTATGATTTCCTTCTACTTGTTCAGGAATATAGTCTTCCTGTCCCTTTTTCTTACGGAAACGAACTAGTGTAATAACATAGATTGCCATTACAACAGCAAAAACACCAATCATGATAAAAGTTGTTAGCAAGATTAAATCCATTGCACGATCTGCCCCATATCCTTTCGGTTCAAGTGCAGTTAGATTCTCTCTTCCACACCCAGCCATCAACAGTGCGATGGCTGAGATCAGGAAGAAAACTTTCGATTTTCCCATCCAACCTTTCATGTAAGAATACCTCTCTTTCTTCTTGTTGTTTCCTTTTATATGTTTTTTAAGGAATAACATAACATTAGTTAAATATAGGTAACTTAACGATAATCATTAACGGAAATAATATAATTAAATAATTCAGCGAGAAGATAAATATTGTATTTGCCCATTTCTTATCTTCATCAACAAATAGTCCGGTAAAGGCTATTGCCAACCATCCAAGATTTAAGAGCGTTGCAATTACTGCAAATGTAATACCCATCGTAGGTAATAAAAAGAATGGTAATGGAAGCAAACAAGCTATATAGACAATGATCTGTCTTTTTGTAACTGCCATTCCCCTTACTACTGGTAGCATTGGTATTCCAGCCGCTTCATATTCATCTCGTTTCTTCATTGCTAGTGCTAAGAAGTGTGGTGTTTGCCATATGAACATAATTAAGAACATAACAAATGGTACCACATGGAAAGAAGGACTAATTGCAGCCCAGCCAATTAATGGGGGCATCGCACCTGAAAGGCTCCCTATGACAGTATTTAACGTATACCGTCTTTTTGACCACATTGTGTATAAAACGACATAGCCAAACCATCCAATAAAAGCAAATAATGTCGCATACCATGTTGTAAACATTAACAATCCTAGCCCAATTGCTGTTGTTACTAGACCAATCGTAAGAACCGTTTTTAGAGAAAAGAATCCGGTTACTGTTGGTCTATTTTTCGTTCTCGACATTTTCGGGTCGATATCGACATCGTACCAATTATTAACGATACAGCCTCCTGCAATTACTAATGCACTACCTATAATTGTAAGGAGAAATGTGCCCCAATTACTTATAAAGGAGGAACTCGTAAACGATATAGCTAATAAAAAACCTGCTATCGTTGTAATTAGGTTTGAGTTTACAATCCCAATTTTTATTAATGCCTTCACCTCTGAAATAAACATGGTTACCTTTTGTTTATTAGAGATAGAGGTATTACCTATTAACTCAGAATAGGTCATTTCTACTTTATTCATTTCATTGTATCCCCCCTTCACGTTCAGTAAGAAGACATAATAATAACCAGAATAAGAATTTATTTTTTATTCTATCCTATTCTGCTTACATTTTCATTGTATCACGTATAATCCGTACAATCTAATGAACTTCCATGTAATATTTTACAACATATTGAACATTAATATGTGACAAAAATGTGAAACAATCCGAACATACTCGTTATTATGTACCATCCGTCAAAAATTGTCTATGCTATGTTATGGCATGATTTCAAACATGCTATTCCTTACTCTATTTCTAGCAAACAAATTTAAAATATGCAAGTCTTTTTTGAAAACGCTAATGTAAACACTCCGTAATCATGATAGTATTAGAATTGTCTGTCCAATGAAAGTGTTCATATTTTGTTCATAACTATTTCATTGCAATCGCTATCTCTTTACGATTATCATGTTTATAGATAGACAAATATAAAGCGAGGCTACTTCTATGACAAAAAAATTAAAAATTCTATCCGTTATATCCACGATCTGTATGATTCCGCTGTTACTAGGTGGTGCTCTGGTAACCAAAACCGGCTCTGCTGATGGTTGTGGAAATAGTTGGCCACTATGCGAAGGGCAATTTCTACCGACTGAGATTTCATTTGAGATGTTTATAGAATTAAGTCATCGAGGAGTGACTGGAATTGTTGGGTTATTAATTGTTTATTTAACTTACCTAGTATGGAAAGAACTTCGTCATAATAATGAGGTCGTGTTTTTAGCATTTTCCGCTCTCTCTTTAATGATTCTTCAAGCCTTAATTGGTGCAGCAGCTGTAGTATGGGGACAATCAGACTTTGCCTTAGCCACTCATTTTGGAATATCATTAGTTTGTTTTGCAGCAGTCTTTTTATTAATGCTTCAGTTATTCGAAATAGATAAGAAATTACATACAGAAGATATACATATTAAGAAAAATCACAGAATTGAAATTTATGCAATCTCTATTTATACAATGTGTGTTGTGTACTCTGGAGCATTAGTAAGACATACAGATTCGAATTTAGCATGTCGTGACTGGCCACTGTGTGTCAATAATAGTTCATTCGGAATCTCTGATTACAACTTTTATCAATGGGTACAAATGGGGCACCGTCTAGCGGCTGGATTACTTTTCATATGGACCATCATCCTAACGGTACGTATGGTGAAACACTATAAAAATAGTAAAGTATTCTATTGGAGTTGGTGGATTACTTTAGGATTGATAACTTTACAAGTCCTATTCGGTGCACTAATTATCTTTACATCGCTTAACCTAATGGTGGCATTATTTCATGCATTATTTATTACTTGCTATTTCGGAATGTTATCATTTTTTATGCATCTTTCATTCCGAACAAAACGTAGGGAAAAAAAACAAATTAGTCGTACTAAAACATTCAAATAGCACCTGTTTTATATAAAAAGGTTGAAGTGAAAAACTGTTTCACTTCAACCTTTTTTTGAAGATAAGAAAATATAAAGATTTGGTATTACAATCTTTCATAGACAGAAACGGCTACGTCTAACTCTAGCGCCCAGAAACTAGGGCGATTTCACGAAATCGTCCAACGATAAAGAAGATTTTATGAGGCTTAGTCGCTCTTATACTCTAGAGTATAAGCTATCATCGGTTCGTCAATTCACCGTGATTCCTTTATCTTAGGCGGAAAAGGATGTCCGACCATGCTGGAACCACCCCTAAAAAAAGAGCGCAATCGCTACGTTCTAAACGAGCGCTTACGCTTTTCTTCCTATTATTCAAATTCTACTAATAAATCATTAACCGCAATCGTATCGCCGTTTGATACATAAATCTCTTTTATAACACCGTCAAATGGTGCTTGTACCGAAGTTTCCATTTTCATCGCTTCATTTGTCATTAAGTGCTGGCCTTTTACGACTTTATCACCTTTACTACAATTTACTTCTAAAACAGTACCAGGCATAGTTGCTCCTAAGTGATTTTTATTATTTTTATCCACTTGTGGTTTGACAGCAACCAAGGATTCAATACTCTCATCCTTTATAGTAATTTCTCTTGACTGACCGTTTAAATCGAAGTAAACCACCCGTGTACCATCCTCTTTTGGCTCTGATATAGACACCAATTTAACAATAAGCGTCTTCCCTTTTTCGATTTCAACTTCGATTACTTCTCCTAATTTCATACCGTAGAAGAAAGTTGGTGTATCAAGTACAGAAATATCACCATATGCTTCTGTAAATGCTTGATAATCCATAAACACTTTTGGATACAATGCATATGAAATTAAATCAAAGCTAGTAACCGGACGGTTTAACTTTTCATATAATTCATCTCTTATTACCTTAAAGTCTATTGGCTCTAATAGCTCACCAGGACGAACGGTTATCGGTTTTTTATCTTTTAAAATGATTTTTTGAAGTTTTTCTGGGAATCCTTGATAAGGCTGCCCAATGTAACCTTGAGCAAATTCTATTACTGAATCTGGAAAATCAATAGATTCACCTTTTTCATAGATATCTTCTTCTGTTAAATCATTTTGTACCATAAATAACGTCATATCACCGATAACTTTAGATGACGGAGTTACTTTGACTATATCACCAAACATATCATTTACCGTACGGAACATGGTTTTGACTTCGTTCCAACGATTACCTAGTCCAACCGCTTTTGCTTGTTGTTGAAGGTTACTATATTGTCCTCCAGGCATTTCATGATGATAAATCTCAGTATGAGGTGCCTTCATACCACTTTCAAACTCCTGGTAATAATCACGAATACCTTCCCAATAATGACCTATACGTTCATAGTTTTCCATATTAATATTTGGTTGGAATGGCGTTCCTTCTAATGCATGATAAAGCGATTGTGCACTAGGTTGTGAAGTCATACCTGCCATTGATCCTACAGCAACATCTACTGCATCTACACCAGCTTCAATAGCACGAGCATATGTGAATACACCATTTCCACTCGTATCATGGGTGTGTAAATGAATTGGTATATCAATCGTCTCTTTTAATTTATGAATCAATTGATAAGCGGCCTCAGGTTTTAATAAACCAGCCATATCCTTAATTCCTAAAATATGCGCACCTGCAGATTCTAATTCTTTTGCCATCATTTGATAGTAAGATACATCATACTTACTTCTACCCGTATCTAAAATATCACCTGTATAACAAATAGCCGCTTCAGCAATTTTATTAGAATTTCGTACCGCATCGATTGTCAATTTCATTCCTTCTACCCAGTTCAGACTATCAAATATGCGGAATACATCAATGCCCGCCTCACCGCTTTTCTTTACAAATTCTTCAATAAGATTATCTGGATAGTTTTTATATCCTACTGCATTACTTGCTCGTAATAACATTTGGAACAGAACGTTAGGCATTTCTTCACGTAATTTTAACAGTCTAGTCCAAGGATCTTCTTTAAGAAAACGATATGCTACATCGTACGTTGCTCCCCCCCACATTTCAACAGAGAAAAGATTTGGCAGTAATTTAGCGGTTGGTTCTGCAATATGAAGCAAATCATTCGTACGAACACGTGTAGCAAATAAGGATTGATGTGCATCTCTAAAGGTCGTGTCTGTTAACAATACTTCCTTTTGTTCCTTCATCCATTTAGCTACACCTTCTGGTCCATGCTCATCCAAGATTTGTTTTGTACCAGATGACGTTGAGTCAAGGTGCGTCGTTGTCGGAATATCTAGTGGTCTAAAATCAGGTTTCTCAATATTAGATATACCTTCCCCTCCGTTTAATGTAGTGTTTGCGATATACGTAAGCATTTTTGTTCCACGGTCTTTTCTTTTCGGGAATATAAATAACTCCGGTGTTTTATCAATAAAGGTTGTATCATATTCACCAGAAAGAAACTTTTGATGCACCATCACATTTTCTAAAAATGGAATATTCGTTTTTATTCCTCTAATACGGAATTCTTTTAAGTTTCTGACCATTTTTATTGCAGCTTGTTCAAATGTTAATGCCCATGTAGATACTTTTACTAATAAAGAATCATAGTGCGGAGAAATGATTGCACCTTGGTAGCCGTTACCTGCATCGAGTCGGACACCGAAACCACCACCAGTACGATATGCATTAATTTTTCCTGCATCTGGCATAAAATCATTTAATGGATCTTCTGTTGTTACCCTTGATTGAATCGCATACCCCTGTGTATTTATGTGTTCTTGCGTTGGAATCCCCACTGTTTCATCGTGTAATTGAGATCCATCAGCTATTTTAATTTGCGATTGTACAATATCAATGCCAGTAATCATCTCTGTAATAGTGTGTTCTACTTGTACACGTGGATTAACCTCGATAAAGAAGAACTCGTCATCTGTAACAAGAAATTCAACTGTACCAGCATTTAAGTAATCTACATTTTTCATCAAGTTTACAGCTGCCTGACAAATATCCTCCCGTAATTTATCTTTCAATGATAAACTCGGTGCTATTTCAATTAATTTTTGGTGACGACGTTGAACGGAACAGTCTCTTTCATATAAATGAATAATATTACCTGCGTTATCCCCTAAAATTTGGACTTCTATATGTTTGGGATTTTCGATTAATTTCTCTACATAAATTTCATCATTTCCAAAAGCGGCTTTAGCTTCTGATTTCGCACGATCATAAGCGCTCTCTAGTTCATTAGCATCTTTAACTACACGCATCCCTCGACCGCCACCGCCTAAGGAAGCTTTAATAATAATTGGGTAACCATGTTTCTGACAGAAGTCTCGAACTTCTTCTAAAGATTTTACTGGACCATCGCTACCAGGTATGATTGGTAAATTAGCCGCTACGGCTTGTTCTCTCGCTTTAACCTTATCACCAAACATACTTAAGTGTTCACTAGTTGGCCCAATAAAAGTAATTCCTTCTTCTTCACATCGTCTAGCAAACTGTATATTTTCAGAAAGAAACCCATACCCTGGATGAATTGCATCAACATTAACTTCTTTTGCAAGTTCTATAATACCTTCAATATCTAAGTATGCATCAATTGGTTTTTTCCCTTCACCTATTAAATAAGCTTCATCTGCCTTGAATCGATGAAAAGACGAAGAATCCTCTTTGGAATAAATAGCAACAGTGCGTATATTTAACTCCGTACATGCTCGGAAGACGCGAATTGCAATTTCACCTCGGTTTGCTACTAGTACTTTGTTAATCTTGTTTAACTTTGCCATCTTTTACCACCTCTGTACATATTAGTTGAGTTTTGATTATGCATTGCAGGCTTTGGTGCTAACTCTTCTCTGTCCTGCTCTTGTTGATTAACTTGTTTTGCAATATTATTAAGGATTCCCATCGATATTAACATGATTAACATTGATGATCCTCCATAACTCACAAATGGTAATGGCACACCTGTAATCGGTAAAATGCCACTAATAGCTCCTAAATTAATAAATGTTTGAATTCCAACCATTGATGATATCCCAATAGCTAGTAATGAGCCAAAGCTGTCTTTACACTTTTTCGCTATATACAAACCTCGTATAACAATTGTCGCAAGTAACCCAATCACAATTACAACACCTAAAAACCCTAATTCTTCAGCAATGACTGCCATGATAAAATCGGTATGTGCTTCATCTAGGAATCCAAGTTTTTGAACACTTTGTCCAAGCCCTTCCCCTGTCAGACCACCAACTCCAATTGCTACGTAGGATTGAATAAGTTGGTATCCATTTAAATCAGGTGATTCAAACGGCTGATAAGCTCCTGTAAAACGTGATAATCTTTCTTCTGTAACCATATTAGGAGCTGCAAGTATAACTAAACTAATACCAATTAAAACGAGTATAGTTAAATGTTTCCACTTTATACCAGATGCAAATATCACGGAACAAGCCATTAAAAATATAATTGCAGCTGTTCCGATATCAGGTTGCAAAACAATTAATCCTAATAAAATAATGGTAAGTATAAGCGGAGGAAGTACTCCTTTTTTAAATTCATTTAAGTAGGATTGTTTTTTTGAATAAATAGCTGCCAAATATATTATTAACCCTAACTTGGCAAATTCAGCCGGTTGCATACTTAAAGGGCCGATGGAAAACCAAGACCTTGCATTGTTTGCAGCACTTCCAAAAATCAATACACTAATTAATAACACTATACACGATAAAATAATTATCTTCATCAATCGTTGATAGATTTGATATGGTAAAAAACAACAGGATACAAACGCGATAGACGATATAGCGAAAAATATTAACTGTCTTATGAGATAATGGTTACTTGCCATCCCATCTACAACAGCCACCACCATGCTTGCGCTATATACCATAACCATACCAAACCCTGTTAATAGCAAAGGTGTAATCATAAGTGTGTAATCATAATCTTTTATTTTATCTAGCATCATTGCTTCTCCCTACAATAGATTAAGAGATTAATATTAGTATAACACTTTTGTTAATTAGTGTGTTATATTTAATTCTCTTTTTTATCTTTTTTATAGATACCCAAATATGTAAACAAAAAAACCTTGCCGTTTATGCTGGCAAAGTTTTTGCTTTTGTACGCTACGCCAATACATGAACCTCGCTCACAATGTATTTTGTGAAGCCTCATGTAGAATGTTGAGCTTCTTCTCCAAGTTTTCAAGTAACGCCTTTCCCTCTACTTCACTGATTAATTCAAGACGCACTGCAAAGTCAATTTCACGTGATAAGCCATACATTTGCGTATCAAGTACATCCTCATAAACAGGACATTGTGGCATGGTTAAGTTTTCTATCTGAACTTCAATAAGTCGTAAAATTTTATCAGCATCAGCCTTAAGAAGGGCGTGGGCTTTTTCACGATGGTCTATCATTACATCAGGCATCAATTTAAATCCCCTCCACAAAAAAGACTTTCTTTATATTATATTATCGCTAGCAACCAAAAAATGCAAATAAAAGTAAAAAAAACTTACAATTCAAATAGATGAAAATGAAAGCGATGTCTGCTATTCTTAAATAGTAATACCTAGATAGGGGGATATATTTAATATGATAGTCTTGATAAAAGGGAATGTTCAATACCCAATAACATTGGATCCAACAGTATGGATATTTGATGATCGTAAAATTAAATTAGAAGAAGCTTTTGAATCAAAAGCAGATAAACAAGATGACTATACTGGCTTTCAAAAACCTCCAGTAAACAGGAGTATATCTAAAATGGAGGGTGAAGAATTTTTAAAAAACAGTTATGTAATGCCTTTAAAAGATTTTATCAATAACGCAGAACCTAACCATGAAGCGGCAACAGCTAAATTAATTACTGGAATTGAAGATTCTTTTGAAACTATTACTTATAAAAATCTAATTAATGGTTACTTTTTATTTTCTAAAAATGGTAAACCATTAAAAGAAGATGGTCCCGTTCACTTCTATTATGGAGATGGTTCCAATCAAGATAACCCTGTAAAATATATAAAAGAAATAGTAATTGATTAAGTATAAATAATTGAAGAGGTTGGGGATTTAATAAAAGATTCTTCTCGAGAGGCGGATTATCTCTTGATTCAATACAAGTGCCCCAACCTCTTCTTTTTTTATTGTATATTTTGTTGGTGGTTCGAGGTATTTTCTTTTTTCTTTTCATTATAATATTGTACTCCAAATTGAGAACCCTCAGATACCATTTTTGAATTTTCTAATTGATCTAATTCTTGTTCAGATGATTGATCAGGTACACCAGCATTTTCAAATACACGATTCACTTTTTTCGCGGAATTTTTCGCTATTTTTTTAAGTTTATGACGGTTATTGCTATCGACTAAATAGTAGCTAGCAATTCCAGCTCCAACTGCACCAACAGCTGATAGAACATAACGTTTCTTCATGAAATCATCCTTTCATTAATGTTACGTGTTTTTCATGTAACTTAATTAACTTACTTCCCCTTATTTCTTGTGATTAAACATATAGTAAAAATTCATGTACTACAAGTACATTCCCTAAAGGTTCATTAACAGAGGCTAACCTTTACAGTTAGTTTATCCTCCGCTTACCTTATTTGACAAGCCTCATAGACGCATCGAGAGTGGAGTACTTCTGTTGCATGCGTGATAAAAATGTAGTTTACTTTTCATCAAATAGTTGTATGTTATACTATTATTTATATTGAACTAATATAAATTTTCCCAAATAGAGGTGAAAATATGCAGGTAAAGTGCACCATTTGTGACAAAGTTGAAGAAATAGAACATTATTCCTTACAAGCAAAACGACTTCGAAATCGAAGAAAAAATATGCACCTTTGTGAGCCTTGCTATGATCGTATTGAAAAAAACACAAAGAAACGCTTATCTACAGGTAAGTTTAAATTATATAAAGAAACTAAAAAAGTAGATGATTTTTTATGAGTGTTTCAATAAATTATTATATATAAAAAGCTATCAAGATAATTGGTTACTGACTGCAATTATCTTGATAGCTTTTTTTGATTAATCTTTTCTTTCATTATGTAATCGAAGACGGTATATACCTAATACCACTATAATAACTATCAAACACTCTACTGTAGGCATTCGCATAACCGTAGAGAAAATAGTTAATACAAAAACTCCAATCATTAATAATATGTATACAATTATATTCTTTGCAATTGGTAACTTTTTTGCAAACCCTAATTTGTACGCTATAGCTGATAAAAATAGATTGATTACATAAAAAATCCAAAAGATATTTTCTACCCCAAACGTATCAAGGATAAATTCATGCACATAACTCATACTCTTCCCCACCCTCTTCCTGACACTATATTTATCATACTAAATCTAAATCATGGATACCACTGAAATATATATTTTTTTATGTCTGATTTTTGAAGTATTATCCAATTTTCGATATACTATTCTAGGGAGATAAAGAAGGGGTTGTCAACATGAAAAATATAAACTTACCAATGTTATTACTTGCGTTCTTAGTTGTCTTAATGTTTATTTTAGTCGGTTTATCAATTGCTTTTCGAAATATATGGTTCATTCTATTATTTATACTTATTGGCTTCGGCATCTTCGGCATCGTCATGGCAAGAAAAAAAGGGAAACAGTGATTTTTATCACTTTCTCCCTTTTTTAATTATCTCTAAAATTGTTTTATGCAGGGCTGCATTGCTTGCCACGATAGATGATTTATTTAATGGATCCCATTTATTTCCGTCAACATCACTAACAACACCACCTACTTCTTGCAACAAGATAATTCCAGCCGCAACATCCCAAGGTGATAACCTCATTGATAAATATCCATCCAGCGTTCCTTCAGCTATAAATGCTAATTCTAATGCAGCTGAACCGTAAGTTCTTGCTCCACGAATTGTTCGAATAAAATCTTGCATTACTCGATAATCAACAAGACGGTTTTCACATAACCAAAAATAATTCATACCTATAATAGATTCACTTAATTGCTTATCCTTTGATAGATTGGCTAGTTGTTGGTTATCTCTAAAAGCTCCTTCTCCCCTTTTCACATGATACAATGTATCATTCATCACATCATAAATCAGTCCAATTTCACCAACACCATTATGTAAAATACCAACTGATATTGCAAAGAATTTTTTTTGATGAACAAAATTCATTGTTCCATCAATTGGATCAATTACCCAGATCGTTCCATCCAATTCTTTTGGTTGATCACCGTAACCTTCTTCACCAATTATTTGATGATCAGGATATTTATCCTTAATCTTTTCTACAAAATATTTTTCTGTTTGTTTATCCAAAATTGTAACTAAATCATTCGCGTCTGATTTTGTTTCGATATTAAGTGGGTTATTCATCTGCTCTTTTATTATCTTTCCCGCTTCATACACCCATGCTTTAGCATTTTGGTATATTGTATCTCTGTGACGTAAGTCCATATAATCCCTCCAAACAGTGCTTAAACATATTGTATCAAAGTATACCTTTCATGAACATAATGACCCTAATACGCATTAAAAATTTATTCTCAATTCATACTAGGGTCCTCTTTTAGATAACATTTCCTTGTTCAATATCTAACCATTGCTTTCTCAACTGTTTTAAACGTTCCTTTGTTTTTATAATAAGTACCGTATCATTCTCTTGTAGTGCTTCAAACAAAGTAGCTAATTCATAATCTATTTCCAATCGAATGACAGGTAATTTTTCCTCGGCCTCTTTTCTTCGCAGAGCATCCATAACGTACTTCATTCCCTCACTCCTAGCTAACGGCATATCATTTAAATACGCCTGTCACTTATTTGTTTTATTTTATGAGTATAGCGATTATTTGTTCTTCATAATAACAAAAATAATGAAAATATTTAGGTTTCTATTCCCTGTAATAACCGCCATCAAACCTAATAAAACTACTTTACTTGACTTATTCTTCTATTTACTTAATAATAATTATTATAATCTAGACGTATGAAAGGATGAATGTTTACTAATGAACGGCTTTACTAATAAAGACTTTGAAACCTTTAATATTAACGGTCTTGACGAACGTATGGAAGCAATTCAAACAAGGATACAACCAAAGTTTCAACAAATCGGAGAATCGCTTGCTGAAGACTTATCAAAAAAAACGAATAATGATCTGTTCTTACATATTGCAAAGCATGCACGTCGTACAGTAAATCCACCAAATGATACTTGGCTTGCAATAGCTGATAATAAGCGTGGATACAAAAAACACCCTCATTTTCAATTAGGTGTATTTGATGATCATGTATTTATTTGGTTAGCATTTATATATGAATTACCGAACAAATCTAAAATAGCTAGTGCTTTAATTGATCATTTTAATGAAATAAAGGAACTTCCGTCAACTTTTGTCGTTTCCCTCGATCACACAAAAAAAGAAGCTATACCGTTAACTGATTTAAACAAAAGTCACCTCGAGCGATTTCGAGATGTAAAAAAGGCAGAGTTTCTAGTTGGCAAACACATTAAAAAAGGAGATCCTATCCTTGCCAACGGAGAAGAACTATATCAAATGACCTTGGATGTATTCGATCATCTATTACCATTATATCAATTAGCAATAGATTCTAGAGATGCATAAAAGAAAATAAGTAAAATGAGATTGGGTACAATAGTGTTTTTGATAACCACTTCAAAATTATATTACATTAAAAAAATGGCTGGTGAACCTCCAAGTAGCTCAAGCTCCTTGAGCGGCTCACCTATGCCTTTTCCCTCAGTCATCCATATATTGCAAAAAACAGTTATACACTCACAGAGAAAAGTCTGATTATACTGATGTTACATATATTACTCTTCAACTAAGTATCGTTCGGCCATTCTGCAAATCATTTTTGTCGACTCCTACTATTACATACGTATACTGGATCCATTTGTTTCTCTCGCTTGCTTAACCACGTGGTAGCTTGAATACCCTGATGCCTCTTGAAATTGAGAGAATAATTTTTTCTCCTCACTTTTAGAAGGTACTATTTGTTTAAATCTTCTGTACAAAGCTAATACTTCTTCTCGATCCACTTGTTTTTCATATGCTTTTTCAATTAAAGAAAAAAAGTTTACTACATCAATAATTTCTTCCGTTGACCATGTTTCGTCCATTGGGTATTGATAACTCATTTCTTAACACCTCTTTATTAAAGCAATATAAATTATCCTATCATGAAAAACCAGCAGACGCTAATTCTTTCTTGAATAACCTACACAAAAAAAGGCTGGACAAAAGCATTTAATCAAAAGATAAATCCGAATGATTTGCTTTTGAAAACCCACTTCAGAAATATACTCCGCTTTCCGTGGGTAGCTGATAACCTCCGGTTGCTACGCAATCCAGGGTCTCACCTAGGCCTTATTCCCACAGGAGTCTCCGTATATTTCTTACGCTGATCTAGTTACCATCCGTATTTTGATCAAATCTTTTTGTTATGTCCCAGCCACTTTGCATAAATATATATTATTTCTGTTGTTTTTTTGAAGAACAGGTTGGACAAGTACTATACAAGGTCGTTACCTTCTCCCCTTCAAAGTGTTCGATAACATGTTGACAATCCTGGCATATTATTGTACCCATGAAGTCATCTCCTTTTACAGTTTATGTCGTCCTATCCACATTATATTATGACATAATTAATCTGTCAATATAAATTAGTATGACACAATAAAACAAAAAAGAGTTAATTGGTTATCTGAACCTATTAACTCTCATCATATATTATGAAGTTTCTATTAAATGTGGATCCACTATTTCATATCCTTGATTTTGTAACCCTTCCACTATATCCTTCAATGCCTTATTCGTCCAATCACGATCATGCATTAGCAAATTTGCTCCAGGTTTTAGTAACGAATAATCCACGCCTGCCTCAGGTCCTTTACCGGTTATCATCGCTTCAGTTAATGCTTTAGGTTCCGTATAAGCGTCAAAATAATCATAACCATACGTCCAATTCATTATAGCCATATTCTCTTCTTTGGCAACATTCTTTGAATGGTCTGAATTCATACCATGTGGAGCTCTAAAGAATTTTGGACGTTCTCCAATTATCTCTTCTACACGATTATTTACAGAAACAATCTCCTCAGTTTGTTCCTCTTTTGTTAGCTCTGGAAGCACTGGGTGAGTATTTGTATGATTTCCAATTAAAAATCCCATGTCATGAATTTCTTTTAGTTTTTCTGCACCCTCATCATCATTGATAAAATGCCCATTCACAAAAAAAATAGCTCCTACTCCTAAGTCTTTTAAAGTGTGTGCCATCTCTACCGCATTTGCATCAGGAACATCATCAATCGTGAGAAGGACTATATTTTCATTTGCATTATCCAGTGGTAACACTGTTGCGGTTTCTTCAGATATGTAATATTCCGGTTCTTGCTCCTCTAATTCTTCTTCTTTCTCTTCTTCCGTTTGATCCTTATCATTATTCTCAGGTTGTTCCTTGTCTTGTGCATTGGCACTTTCATTCGTTTCATTTTCTTCACTAGGTTTTTCTTTTCCGACAGAATCCGAATCATTACTACATGCTATCAATACCATACAAAAAAACAATGTCATGTATAGATAAGTATTAAAGCGTGATACTTTCATTATGTAGTACCTCCAAGATGAATTTTAATAGATTACTAGTTTCATTATAGGATAATACATTGTTCTCATCAATCACGTAATACTAATATGTGTAATGAATTAAAAAAGTTAAACTAATTGGATTTTACTTTTACCTATAATGACTGACTATAATAATCTACAATTTTTTTCTAAGATATTTGACATTATGTTTACAAATTAACAATAAATTGTCGTATTATGTTGTAGCGGTATCATTTATTTTACTTTTTATTAACAGTGACTTTTTACTTATATTTCTTTGATAAACTCATAATTAGGTAAAATTTATGAGAGGCGTGAATAAGCATGAAAAAATATTTTATATTTATTTTCTTCATTATAATTATTACATTGCTTACGGCTTGTCAAAAAGAATCCAATCCATATGATGTCATTTCTATCGATTTAACAAATCATGAGGTTCTTTATATACAATCCAAAAAAAATCCTGATATATATTTAGATGCTATCTTTGAATTAAGAGAAAAACATCCTTACGCTTTTTCAGCTGAAAAATTAACGAAGAATAATAATTTAAACCAATACAACATAGAACATGAAAGTACAGAAAGCAGCATGTATATACTTGAAGACGGTAAAATTAAAAATGAGTTAAACGGAGATATTACGAAAGAAGAGATAGTTCAAGAAATTGAAACGTTACTTTAAATTAAGAAAAAAGCTGCCAAGTAATTGATTAGCAATTTACTTGGCAGCTTTTATTTTATTTATTACATAGTATGAATTGGTGTACCTAAAGCTACTTCTGCTGCTTCCATTGTAATCTCACCTAATGTTGGATGAGCATGGATAGTTAATGAAATATCTTCAGCAGTCATACCAGCTTCGATTGCTAAACCGATCTCAGAAATCATATCACTAGCATTTGGACCAGCAATTTGTCCACCGATTACTAAACCATCATCTTTACGAGTGATTAGTTTTAAGAAACCATCTGTGTTATTTAAAGAAAGTGCACGGCCATTCGCAGCAAATGGGAATTTACCCACTTTCACATCATAGCCAGCATCTTTTGCATCTTGTTCAGACATACCAACTGTAGCTAATTCAGGTTCTGTAAATGCTACTGCAGGAATACCTACGTAGTCGATTTCAGATTTTTCTCCGCTAATAGCTTCAGCAGCAATCTTACCTTCATAAGAAGCTTTGTGGGCAAGTGCAGGTCCTTCTACAATATCACCAATTGCATAGATATTATCAACGCTTGTTTTACATTGCTTATCTATTTCAATATGGCCTCTATCTGTCACCTTAACACCCATTTGTTCTAAACCAAGCTCTTCAGTGTTCGGACGACGTCCTACAGTTACAAGTACATAATCTGCCTCAATTGTTTCTTCTTTACCATTCACTTCATAAGAAACTTTTACGCCATCTTTTGTTTCTTCCACACCTTTAGCCATTGCTTCTGTGATGATTGTAGCGCCTTTTTTCTTAAGGCCTTTTTTAACAATTTGCGTCATTTGTTTCTCAAATCCGCCTAAGATGTCTTTTGCACCTTCTAAGAAAGTAATTTCAGTTCCAAAGTTAGCATATGCTGTACCAAGTTCTGTACCTACATATCCAGAACCAATAACTACCATCTTCTTCGGTATTTCTTTTAAGTTCAATGCGCCAGTAGAATCAAGAACGCGATCAGAGAACTTAAATGATGGAATTTCAATTGGCGAAGAACCAGTTGCTAAGATACAATGCTTAAATTTATACGTTTGAGAACTACTCTCTCCAGCAATTTTAGCAGTATTTGCATCTACGAAATATGCTTCACCTTTTACGATATCTACTTTATTACCTTTTAATAAACTCTCAACACCTGAAGTAAGTTTGTTAACAACAGAACCCTTCCAGTCTTGAACTTTAGAAAAGTCGACTTCTACTTTATCTGTTTTAATTCCAAGATCTTCAGATCCATGAGCATTTTCATATTTATGGCCAGCTTCAATTAGTGCTTTAGAAGGGATACAGCCTACATTTAAGCAAACTCCACCTAAAGCTCCTTTATCTACGATTGTTACTTTTTGACCTAGTTGTGCAGCACGAATTGCCGCAACATAGCCACCAGGTCCTGCCCCAACGACTAGAGTATCTACTTCTACCGGAAAATCTCCTACTACCATTACTTACGCCTCCATCATAATTAATTGTGGATCATTCAATAATCGTTTAATTTGATTTAGTGCAAGTTGTGCTGTTGCGCCGTCAACGATACGATGATCAAAGCTTAAGGATACAGCGAGAACTGGAGCTACTACAATTTCACCATCACGAACAACTGGTTTATCAGCGATACGTCCAATACCAAGAATAACTGCTTCTGGGTAGTTTAATACTGGAGTAAACCACTGTCCACCAGCAGAACCAATATTAGAAATAGTGTTAGAAGCACCTTTCATCTCATCAGGTTTAAGTTTACCATCTCGAGCTTTCCCTGCCAATTCATTGATTTCTTGAGAGATTTGGAAAATAGATTTCTTATCAGAATCTTTTACAACTGGAACTAATAGACCTCTATCAGTGTCTGCTGCAATTCCAATGTTGTAATAATGCTTCTCAACAATCTCATCCGTATTTTCATCAATATAAGAATTCAAGATTGGGAACTTCTTGGACGCAGATACTAATGCTTTAACTACATAAGGTAAATAAGTTAATTTAATATCTTGCTCAGCAGCAACTGCTTTGAATTTCTTACGGTGAGCAACAAGTTCTGTTACATCAATTTCATCCATAAGTGTAACATGAGGTGCTTTTGATTTCGAATTAACCATTGATTTAGCAATAGATTTACGGATTGCAGTCATTTTCTCACGTGTTTCTGGATACTGACCTTGAGGTGCAGCTTTCGATTCTTGTTTATCTTCAGAAGAAGCTTCAGCTTTGTCCTCGGATACTTCACTAGATGGCTGGTCACCACTTAGATAGCTTTCTACATCTTCTTTAAGAATACGACCATTTTTACCAGTTCCGTTTACTTCTTTGATATTAACGTCGTTATCACGTGCAAATTTACGTACAGAAGGCATTGCAATTACACGAGTATCATCAGATTGCTCGCTTGACTCTTCTTCTTTTGGCGCTTCTTTTTCTTCTTTAGAATCTGTAGATTTTTCTTCTTCAGGCTCAGAAGATGAATCATCAGCACTATCACCTTCATCATCATAACCTTCTGCATCAAAAGAAATTAGTGTATCTCCTACTACTGCAACATCGCCTTCAGCAACGTGAATCTTTGTAACTTTTCCATCTACTTGAGAAGGAATTTCAACAACTGATTTGTCGTTTTGTACTTCACAAAGTACATCATCTTCTTTTACTTCGTCGCCTTCTTTTACGAACCACTTTACTATTTCACCTTCATGGATACCTTCACCAATATCCGGTAACTTAAAATTAAATGCCATGCTATGAAACCTCCTAAACTATTTTAGAAATTAATTACTTCGTTTACTTTCTCTACGATATCTTTATGGTTTGGCAACCATGTTTCTTCTGCATCAGAGAACGAATAAACTGTATCAGGAGCGCTAACTCGTAGAATTGGTGCCTCTAAGTCTAGAATTGCTCTTTCTTGAATTTCTGAAATAACTTGACCTGCAACCCCTGCTTGACGCTGTGCTTCTTGTACAACAACTACACGATTTGTTTTCTTTACAGATGCTAGGATTGTTTCGTAGTCAATTGGAGAAACTGTACGTAAGTCAATTACTTCTGCTTGAATTCCGTCTTTTTCCAATTCTTCAGCAGCTTTCAAAGATGAATGTACCATTGCACCATAGGATACTAATGTTACATCAGAACCTTCGCGTTTTACATCAGCTTTCCCAATTTCAACAGTATAGTCTTCTTCAGGAACTTCACCACGGAAAGAACGATATAATTTCATATGCTCCAAGAATACTACCGGATCGTTATCACGAATAGCAGAAATCAATAGACCTTTTGCTTCATACGGTGTTGAAGGAATAACGACTTTTAAACCTGGTTGTTGAGCCATTAGACCTTCTAATGAATCAGCGTGTAATTCTGGCGTATGGACTCCTCCACCAAATGGTGCACGAACAGTAATCGGTGCATTATAATGACCGCCAGAACGATAACGCATACGCGCCATTTGTCCACTTATAGAATCCATTACTTCATATACGAAGCCGAAGAATTGAATTTCTGGTACTGGACGAAATCCTTCTAATGCTAAACCGATCGCAAGTCCGCCGATTCCAGATTCAGCAAGTGGTGTATCAAACACACGATCTTCACCAAATTCATCTTGAAGACCTTCTGTTGCACGGAATACTCCGCCATTTTGTCCAACGTCTTCACCAAAAACAAGCACGTTTTCATCATTTTTCAATTCTACGCGCATTGCATCAGTGATAGCTTGAATCATTGTCATTTGTGCCATGATTTACTTCGACTCCTTTTCTTTATAAATTTCATTTTGCTCCTGTAGATGAGTTGGTAGCTCTTCGTACATATTAGCAATTAAATCAGTAACTTTTTGTTTAGGTTGCTCTTCTGCTTGTTTGATTGCTTTTTTAATATCTTCTTTTGCTTGCTCAATAGCCTTATTTTCGTCTTCTTCTGACCAAAGCTTTTTGCTTTCAAGGTACGTACGGAAACGAACGATTGGATCTTTTTTCTCCCATTCGTTGTCCATATCTTCCGTACGGTAACGAGTAGGATCGTCCCCAGATAAAGTATGTGGACCAAAACGATACGTTAATGTTTCGATTAATGTTGGACCTTCACCGTTAATTGCACGTTCACGAGCAAATTTAGTTGCAGCATATACTGCTAAAACATCCATACCATCAACTTGTATTCCTTCGATTCCGGCAGCAACTGCTTTTTGTGCTAACGTTTTAGCATTTGTTTGTTTTTCTACTGGTACAGAAATAGCAAAACGGTTGTTTTGAACTACGAAAATTGCAGGAGCTTTATATGCACCAGCAAAATTAATACCTTCATAGAAATCACCTTGGGAAGTACCACCATCACCAGTGTAAGTAATAGCTACATTCTTCTTACCACGTTTTTTAATTCCAAGTGCTACACCAGCAGTTTGTACATACTGTGCACCAATAATAATTTGTGGGCTAAGAGCTCTTAATTCATCAGGGTATTGGTTACCGTGAAAATGTCCTTTAGAGAATAAGAATGCTTGATATAGCGGAAGACCTTGCCAAATTAATTGTGGAACATCACGATATCCCGGTAAAATAAAGTCTTCTTTTTCTAGTGCGAACTGGCTTCCAAGTTGAGAAGCTTCTTGTCCAGCAGTTGGTGCATAGAAACCTAATCTCCCTTGACGGTTTAAGGCAGTTGAACGTTGATCAAGTATACGTGTGTATACCATACGTTTCATAATCTCCTTAAGCTCATCATCAGATAGATCGGGCATATCATCTTTGTTAACTATTTTTCCATTTTCATCTAGAATTTGGAACATTTCGAACTGACTCTCAATATTTTCAAGTACTTGTTTCAAAATGGTTCACCTCTTCCTTTCCATATATGCTTTATTATTTTCTTTCCTAGCCTACCCAAGATCGCAAAAAATTACATATTATTCGTCTACCCTTTCTGAGAATATCATAATCATGTCATTCTCCATAAGAAATCTGTTACAAAAATATCCAGAAAGATAATGATACAATTTTTTGTCTCCTATATATTATCTTATTTTCCTATTATGGTCAAACACTTTGTATTCTTAGAATAACACATTTAATAACGATTTCAAAAAACCCATTACATCAAATAAAGCATTCCAGTAAAACTGTATTATTATTGAATAAGAACTGTATTAATAAAAAAGATACAGATACTCTATTATGCGTCGACATTATTTGGAACATTTAGAACATATTGTTCTACTCAAACAGTTTATATATCATAAATGAAATTGATTTCAGTGAGAAGTTCTTCTTCCAATTATGCTCTTCGTATAAGCTTTTTAATCTTGAAAGGTCTATCACTCAAGTAAAATATCCCATCAAAAAAACACGCGATAAAACTTGTTTATCGCGTGTTTTTATAAATCTAATTTACTCTTTTTGTTCTGCTTCCGGTTCTTCATCATATGTTACATTTAAATCCGTACTTTCATAAAACTCTCGTTTTAAAGCATTATACTCAACTGTAAATTCATTAAATCCTTCATTCGCTTCGATTACTTTTTCATAACTATCGTTTACAGCATTTATTTGTTCCGTTAATTTTTCTTGCTCTAGATCTTCTTGTTGTAATAGTTCGTATAATTCCTTTTCTAAGCTTAATGAATTCATATATGCATCATTCAATGTATAATAAGATTCATAACGTTGATTCATTACTTCTACCATATTTTCTGCATTTGTTAACGATTCTTCTTTATCAATATCATTAATTAGTTCTTCAATATTGCTAAATTCTTCCTCTGATGCTTCAATACTTCCCCTCTCAGCAGTAATCTTTTCTTCTCTGTCTTCAATAACTGTTATTGCCTCATTTGCCAGTTCATTTATTTTATCAATTTCATCTACGCCTAAATCGATAATTTGATTGTAAATCTCTTGTTCCTTTTCTTCTAACTCCGTAATCTCTTCTTGTTGATTCTCAAAATCCTCTTCTAATGCAACAGCCTCTTCTAAATGACTATGTATTTTTTCCTCAGTAGTTTCATTGTTACAACCTGTAATAACTAGAATAAATATAATTGATAATACCGTTAGCAGTCCCCTCTTAAACACTAATAACTCCTCCTATATCTCTGTTTCGATGTTTACAGTATTTTTGTAAATTATACCATAAATAATTAGATGAAAAAGTAAATAGTTTCCTTAATTCACCTCTATCATATGTATATTCTATGAAGGAATGAATATGATTATGTTAAAATGATAGAGGTATAAAAATGAAGTAACTTTCATTATTATATATGAATACCCATTTATAAACTAATTTACACATGAAAAGGAGTTAGTATCATGATTACAATGAAAGATATTGTTCGTGAAGGCCACCCGTCTTTAACGAAAAATGCAGAAGTTGTAGAAGTACCATTATCAAAAGATGATAAACAATTACTAGAAGATATGATTCAATTCTTGAAAAATAGTCAAGATGAAGAGATAGCAGAAAAATACGGATTACGAGCTGGTGTGGGTTTAGCAGCTCCTCAATTGGGAATTGAAAAACAGATTATCGCTATCCATTTTGAAGACATAGATGGAAAATTGTATAGTATGGGATTAGTAAACCCTAGAATAATCAGCCATTCAGTAGAACAATCTTATTTATCGAGTGGAGAAGGTTGTTTATCCGTTGATCGCCCTGTAGAAGGCTACGTTCCTCGCCATGCAAGGATTACTATTAAAGCAACCGATATCAATGACCAGCCGGTTAAATTACGACTAAAGGGATATCCAGCAGTTGTATTCCAACATGAGATTGATCATATTAATGGAATTATGTTTTTCGATCGGATCAATAAAGAAAATCCATTTAACATCCCTGAAAATTCTTCTCCAATTGAGTAAGTTAGTGTCGGGTTGTTACTACCCTATACTCAGGGATTAATTACGTTAATCCGAGATAGCGAACTAAAAATCGTATTTCTCGGATTTATATTTTTCATTATTGTACATATTAACTTGTAACATTGTATATTAGCTTGATATTAGCACTAACATAGTATTTACATCACACGTATAGATTTGTTACTTTGGTAAATCATACTAAATAGATGGTTAAATAATGAAACTATTTTTTATAATTTATGGATTTTTATTTAATTATTTACGATTTCGTACTATACTATAGATAAGAGGATTGGACGGTAGAGGGTTAATGTTGCTTTTCGTAAAATATTGGAAGGAGACGTGAGTCCTCATGCTGAAGCGCCTAAAAGAAAAGCTGAAGAAACGGTTTAAAGATTTTTTAGGCAAAGAAGGACGTGTACCAACTACTTTTAGATAATACCATTTTATGTTTACCAATCAATGCAATTTGCCATTTATCAAAACTAGGTAAGCCCACGGAAACTTACCTAATATAACGGAATGTAATATCATAGAGATAAAATTAATTTTTTATATGTTAGGAGAGATGAAATGATTTTTAAAGTTTTATATCAGGAACTTCCAAACGAAGTTCCAGTAAGAGAACGCACCAAGAGCTTATACGTAGAAGCTGAAACTATACGTGAAGTCCGTAAAAAAATAAGCAATAGTGACCATAACTATAATATTGAATTTGTTCAACCGTTGGATGAGGCACACCTCCAATATGAAAAAGACACTGGAAAATTAGAATTGGAGAACCTCTAGCTCATGAAATTTGTTAAAAATGATCAAGCTGCTGTTTTCGCTCTAGGTGGACTAGGTGAAATCGGTAAAAATACGTATGCCATTCAATTTCAAGATGAAATTATTTTAATTGATGCTGGGATTAAATTTCCTGAAGATGAACTTTTGGGAATTGACTATGTTATCCCTGATTATACGTATTTAGTACAAAACGAAGATAAGATAAAAGGGTTAATTATTACCCATGGTCACGAAGACCACATTGGTGGTATTCCATTTTTACTGCGTGAGATTAATGTGCCAATTTACGCAGGTCCATTAGCAATTGGACTAATTCGCAATAAATTAGAAGAGCATGGCTTACTAAGAAATGCAAAACTAATTACAATTCAAGAAGATGATATTATTAAATTCCGAAAAACATCCGTTAGCTTTTTCCGTACGACACATAGTATTCCTGATTCTTATGGAGTCGTAGTAAAAACACCACCAGGTAACATTGTTCATACAGGTGATTTCAAATTTGATTTCACGCCTGTTGGCGAACCGGCTAACCTTGCAAAAATGGCAGAGATTGGTTCTGAAGGTGTATTATGCCTTCTATCAGACAGTACAAATAGTGAAGTACCTGGTTTTACAATGTCCGAACGTGTCGTTGGAGAAAGTATTCACGATATATTCAGCAGAGTCGATGGCAGATTGATCTTCGCAACATTTGCTTCCAACATCTATCGTTTACAACAAGTTGTGGAAGCAGCTGTTAAGCACAATCGTAAAGTAGCTGTATTTGGTAGAAGTATGGAATCTGCTATAAACATTGGTTTGGAATTGGGTTATATCCAAGCTCCGAAGGATACATTTATTGAAGGTAACCAGATTAATCGTCTTCCAGCTAACGAAGTAACGATCCTCTGTACTGGTTCCCAAGGTGAAACAATGGCGGCATTGTCTCGTATTGCCAATGGTACACATAGACAAATTCAATTAATTCCAGGAGACACTGTAGTATTCTCTTCCTCTCCAATCCCGGGGAATACTGTCAGCGTGAGCAGAACCATTAATAAATTATATCGAGCAGGTGCAGATGTTATCCATGGTAAGTTGAGTAACATTCATACCTCTGGTCATGGAAGTCAAGAAGAACAAAAACTAATGCTTCGTTTAATTCGTCCGAAATTTTTCATGCCAATACACGGAGAATACCGTATGTTAAAAGAACATGTTAAATTAGGAGAACTTTGTGATGTAGAAGCTGAGAATTCATTTGTAATGGATAATGGTGATGTTCTTGCACTAAGTAAAGACCATGCAGCTATCGCTGGAAAAATACCTTCTGGTTCCGTTTACGTAGATGGTAGTGGAATTGGTGATATAGGAAATATTGTACTAAGAGATCGTCGTATCTTATCTGAAGAAGGATTAGTAATTGTTGTAGTCAGCATTAACATGAGTGATTTCAAGATTGCTTCTGGTCCAGATATTATCTCTCGAGGTTTTGTATATATGAGAGAGTCTGAAGACTTGATTAATCAAGCTCAAAAATTAGTATCCAATCATTTAGAAAAAGTAATGGAACGCAAAACAACACAATGGTCGGAAATTAAAAATGAAATTACTGACACGATTGCTCCATTCTTATATGAAAAAACAAAAAGACGTCCGATGGTACTTCCAATTATCATGGAGGTTTAAAGAACACAGGCGCAAGCGCTCGTTTAGAAACGAAGCGCTTGCGCCTGTATTTTTAAATGAGATTGCGACATGTGGAAAGAAGGCCGAGGCGAGATCCCGGAATTCGGAGCCAGAGGCTGACCAGTCGAATTAGAATAACCGGAGTATATTTCTGAAGCGGGATTTCAAAACTTATTCATTCGCACCTTTCGCGTAAATACTTTTGTCCCAAACTCTTTTTCCTTTGAGATAAAGGAATCACGGTGGGTTGACAAATCAATAATAGATTTCCTATATAATAAAAACAAGAACTATCTTCTGAAGGGTTTTTAATTACCGCTCTTGAAGATAGTTCTTTTTTATGTGAAAAAGGCCTCGTTAATCAATAACAAGCTCTCTTTCAAATCTTGTGATATCTTTATCCGCTCCAATGACAATTAGTACGTCCCCTTCTTGTAGTGCTTGTTCAGCACTTGGAGATACATTAATATCATGCCCCTTTTTAATTGCTACTATGTTGCAACCAAAATTAGCCCGGATATCAAGCTCAATCAAACTCTTTCCAATCATTTTTTCCCCTGCTTTTACTTCAACAATACTATGATCATCCGATAATTCTAGATAGTCTAAAATGTTACTTGAAATAAAATTATGTGCTAATCGCTTGCCCATATCTCTTTCAGGATGAACAACCTGATGTACTCCAATTTTATTTAAGATTTTTTCGTGATAATCATTTTGTGCTTTAACGGTTATTTTATTTACTCCCATATCCGTCAAAATTACAGCTGTAAGTATACTTGCTTGAATATTTTCTCCTATCGCTACAACTACATGATCAAAATTACTAATACCTATTTGTTTTAACGCATCTTCATCTGTTGAATCAGCTAGCACTGTATGATAGGCTATATTCTTATACTCATTAATTCTTTCTTCATCTGAATCAATCGCTAATACATGCATTCCTTCTTTACTAAGCTCACGACAAATACTTCCTCCAAAACGACCTAATCCAATTACAGCAAAATCTTTATTCATTATATAGCCTCCAATTATAAACTACAACTATCATACTAGCACATAAAAAAAGGAGCAACTAATTTTAAAATTGCTCCCCATTTGCTTTACATTGCTTCTAACATGGTAAACTGTGACTTCACTAGTTCATAATACTTTCCTCTTTGTTGTATTAACGATTGATGATTTCCTTGTTCCAAAATTTCTCCTTGTTCAAGAACAAATATTTTATCTGCTTCTCGAATTGTAGAAAGCCTATGCGCAATAATGATAGAAGTTCTTCCTTTTAACAATCGTTTTAAAGCTTTTTGTATCTTCACTTCTGATTCTGTATCAATACTGGCAGTTGCTTCATCAAGGATAATAATACTAGGATTTGCTAACAAAGCTCTGGCAAACGATAATAACTGTCTTTCACCAGCTGAAAGAATATTTCCTCTCTCTTCCACTTCTGTCTGATACCCATCTGCCAGACGTTGAATAAAGTCGTCCGCTCCTACTACTTTAGCAGCATCGATAACTTCTTCGTCGGTTGCAGTCGGTCTTCCAAAACGTATATTTTCCATAATTGTTCCAGAGAATATAAATGTATCTTGTAATACTACACTAATTTTTTGACGAAGACTATCAATCGTAACATCTCGTAAATCTCTTCCATCAATTTTTACTGCTCCAGAAGTAGGGTCGTAGAATCTACTTATTAGATTGGCAATTGTAGACTTGCCGCTTCCTGTATGACCAACTAAAGCAATGGTCTCGCCAGCATTAATATGAATAGATAGTTTTTTCAATGCAATTCTATCTTTATTGTAAGAGAACTCAACTTCATCAAATTCGATTTCTCCATGCATCTCGTCAATGTTATACGCATTGGTCTTTTCTGCTACATTAGGGCGTTCATCCAGGAATTCAAAAATTCTCTCAGATGATGCCATTGCCATTAAGAGCTGATTATACATCTGCCCAAGACGTGATATGGGTTCCCAAAACATTCCCAGAAAAAAAGCAAAAGAAACAAATGTACCCACTGTTATGGTATCATTTAATATTAAATATGCTCCATAAGAGATAAGTATAATTGTACCCGCAGCATCACAAATATCTACAAGCGGACGAAACATGGCACTCTTCTTAGCAGCATCACGAAAACTTTGGAAAAACCCAGTATTTACACCGTCGAAGAACTCCGCATTCTCTTTTTCCTGTGAAAAAGATTGAGTAATACGCATCCCTTGAATACCTTCATTTAAGTGTGAGTTCATCCTAGATTGATGCAGTCTTACCACTTGCCATGAACGACGTATTTTACGACGTAATGTTGTTGATATTAAAAACATTAATGGAATAATAATAATTACTGCTAAAGCAAGCGGTGGACTTAATACAAATAGTATTACTAAAATCCCCGATAACATTAATAAATCCATTAATAAGTTGATAATTCCATTTGTAAATAATTCCTGCAGAGAATTTATATCATTGAGAATTCGAACTAAAATAGATCCTGCTGAACGGCTATCAAAAAATCGGTGTGACAATCGTTGAACATGAGAAAATAGCTTTTGTCGCAAATCATAGATAACATTTTGTCCTAAGATATTCACCCATTTAATTCGAAATGTATTCGCAACAAAACTTATACCATAAAGAATTGCAATACCGATTACTAAATATGTTAATAACGTAGTATCTTTATTTGCAATTGCAACATCAAATGCTACTTTACCAATTAAAATCGGTATTGCTAAGCGGATTGCTGTTGATACCATCATTGCTAAAACTGCTCCAGGTAAATAAGTCTTCGAATACGGTTTTAAAAATTGTAAGAGCCTCCACATCTGCTGCCAGTTAAAAGGTTTTTCAATTGCTTGATCAATTGTATAATGAAACCGTTGTAAATGTTTACTTTCTGATTTTAGATTATCCTTATTTTTCGCCATCTATCTCACCTCCTATTTAACCGCACTCAATATTTCTTCTCGATCTTGGTATTGAATCTTAAATATACGTTCATACGGACCATTATTGTTTACGAGATAATCATGTGTACCTCTCTCTACAATTTCTCCATCTTCTAACACTAATATTTCATCTGCGTGTTTTAACGAAGAAATACGATGAGCTATAATAAAGGAAGTACGATTCTTCATTACTTCACGTAACGCTTTTTGAATATTAAATTCCGTTTCCATATCTACCGCAGAAGTAGCATCATCAAGAATGAGTATACTAGGATTAATACAAATCGCACGTGCAATTGCTATCCTTTGTTTCTGACCACCTGATAATCCCATACCCCTTTCTCCCAGAAGCGTGTCATATCCATTCGGTAGTTCCATAATAAAATCATGTGCTTGAGCTCTTTTC
Source organism: Oceanobacillus kimchii X50 (assembly GCF_000340475.1). Classification (NCBI taxonomy): domain Bacteria; kingdom Bacillati; phylum Bacillota; class Bacilli; order Caryophanales; family Bacillaceae; genus Oceanobacillus; species Oceanobacillus kimchii. The sequence continues at coordinate 1,425,737 of NZ_CM001792.1, read as the reverse complement.
GCTGCTTGAATTATTTGATCTTCTGTGACCTCAGGATTTCCATAAGATATATTTTCTCGAATTGTTGTAGAAAAAAGGAACGGCTCTTGTAATACAAATCCAATCTGACTTCGAAGCGTCTTTAGCTTATAATCACTTACTGGAAGTCCGTCAAGTAAAACTTCTCCTTGTTCAGGTTCGTAAAATCTAGTAATTAATTGGGTAATACTTGTTTTTCCAGATCCAGTTGCACCAATTAAACCAATTGTTTTTCCCGGAGGAGCATCAAAACTAATATTCTTTAATGCTTCATCATCGTTCTTAATATAAGTTAATGTGACATCATTAAATTGTACATGTCCTTTTATAGTTGCTTCTATTGCTGATTCTTTCTCAACAATATCTTCCTTCGCTTCTAATATTTCTAACAATCTTTCTCCAGATGCTTTCGCTTGGGAAAACTGATTAATAATAAATCCTAAATTCATTAATGGTCCCATGATATACCATACCAGACTAAAAAAAGCGACCAATTCCCCTGGATTCAAGGATTCATTAATAACTAAGAACCCACCATAAGCTAGCAGAATCACTGCGGATACATTACCTATAAACTCCATCATTGGAAAGAATCTTGCCCACAGTTTTGATGTAAATAAATACTTCTGTCGATAATTATCATTACTATTAGAGAACCTTCCAATTTCAAAGTCTTCTCTGGATAATGATTTGACAGTATTCATCCCACTTATATTCTCTTGAACTCGTGTATTTAATTGTCCAAAAGATTTTCTTACATTACGAAAAGCTGGATGAACGCGTTTATCAAACTGAAAGACAACGATTGCTAAGAAAGGCATAGCTGCCATTGTTACAAGTGCCAATGGAACAGAGTAATAAAACATAATAGATAAACTAATAAGTATGAGTGATATTATTCGTAACAACTCTGCAAATCCAACTGAAAGAAAAAACCTAAACCCTTCTACATCAGCAGTTAACCGGGACATAATATCTCCAGTTTTAGCATTATCATAATATTTAAATGCTAAAGTTTGTAACTTATCATAAAGAGATTCTCTTAGCTTATAGACGGAAGTCATACCGAATAGATCGCCTAAGTATTGGAACGAAAACGTAGAGAAACCTTTGATAACCATTAACCCTAAGAAAAGTCCGCAAATCCATGGAATTAATTCATAACGTGACTGAAGTACAACATCATCAATCGTAATTTGTAGCATAATCGGATATACTACAGTAATCGAAGTAACAACTAACATAAACAATATAGACCATATAAAATACTTTTTATAAGGCCAATAAAAACGTTTTAGTTTCTTAAATGTTTCCAAATTTATTCCTCCTTTCACTTTTTACGTAATTATTAATATAACGGTTTCCGAAATAAATATCCACTATATTTTTAAATTTTTTTAAAATTATTTTTTTGCGCACTATTTTATGTAGTTAGATAAGCATACAATTTATGTATAAAAAAAGCAGATGGTTGTGTAAGCATCTAACAAGGAACATAAGAATGTAAAGAAAAGTTTTTAAGTCTATATTTACATTCAACTTGTTCCCATCTGAACCTCACAGTTTCATCTGCTTCTTATACTCTAATCGAATTGATATCAATAAATTTTAAATTGAATCAATTTCATAATTGTTTTATTACACTTTATCTCCTGGATAATCTTGCTATTTTGTTTTCAAGTAACGATGTATTACTTTTTCCTGACTGACTAAAACGAAGTTTACTTTCCTGATCAAATAAATAAAATGCAGGTACATATTTCACCCGAAACAATTGGCTTAAACTTTCATCCGTATCTGCAATTTTTGATGCAATTACATTAAATTGTGAAGACTTGTTACGTATTTTATTTAAATCATTGTCTTCATCAACTAGTGGTGTATGAATAAGGATTATTTGAGTATCACTAAAGTTATTTTGAAGTTTAGATAATTGTCTCATTGCCACGGAACAACTATCACAGCTAACCGACCAGAATACAATTAATAGTGGCTTCCCTAATTGAACAGAACGACCTTGATACCATTTTCCTTGTCTATGAAGATTTTCTGGCAAAGTATCATTAATTCGCATATATATTATTCACCTCTTGGAATATAGTCTTTTCTTATATATGTAAGTAATTGCTAATCTGACACAAATAACTGTATTTAAACTTTCCCAAAATAAAAAACTTGTGGAAAAATTATTCTCCACAAGTTTTTTGCGATTATATTTTATTATGATAACTTTTGGTCTACCATGTCACAAATTTGATTGGCACTTTGACCATCAGCATTAATCACAGGGCCAGCAATACTCGTTGTTTGTATCCCCATAACATTATTATCTTGACCAGATACAACACAACAATCACAATTTGATGCATCTTGTTCTGTACGAAGATCTACTACATCATGTCCCATTTCAGATAAAGCTTGCTTTACATCTGTTAAGGTAGATTCTACTGCAATTCGAGCCATTTAATTAACCTCCTAGAAAATATATTTCTAAGAATTAGCTTCTCTAATGCATCCAAATATTATTCATCAAAAAGATTGAATCATTGAAATCACAGCATTCACACCGACTCCAATTGCCTCTTCCTTTGGATTTAACCTTGCATTATGCAATCCATAAGAAGAATCTACTCCTAACCAAAACATAAAACCTGGAATCTCTTTTAACATGTCTCCAAAGTCTTCACCTGTCATTGCAGCACTAGCCTGTTGATAAGCAATGTTTTGTTTTTGAGTTATTACATCTTTAAATTGCTGCACATAGGTAGCATTGTTTACTACTTGGTAATAATTAGCACCATAATCTACTTTAATAGAACAATCATAGCTAATTTCAAAACCTTTCATTAAACGGTTTAATTTACTCTTAATCATATCTATTGATTCTGCATCCGTTGATCTTATAGTTCCTTCTAAACGAGCAGTTTCTGCAATAGCATTTTGAACATATCCACTTTCCATTTTTCCTATCGTAATTACAGACCCATCAAGTGGATTTAGTCCCCTGGAGACTATTTGTTGTAATTGTACAACAAAATTACTAGCAGCAACCGTCATATCTTTTGTTAAATGGGGATATGCCGCATGTCCACCTACACCTTCAAAATCGATAAATAATTCACTTGTATTCGCAAATAATAAACCAGGTTTAGAAGAAACAGTTCCTATAGGAAGTTCAGGAGAAATATGCAATGCAAAAATCATATCTGGTTTCCATTGTTGAAATTCCTCAGATTCTAGCATTGGCCTAGCTCCACCGGGGCCTTCTTCTGCAGGTTGGAACACAAAAATAACATCATCATCAATTGGATCTTGAATGACTTTTTCCATCGCCCCTAGCGAAATCGTCATGTGTAAATCATGTCCGCAAGCATGCATCCTTCCTTCATGCAATGATGCATAAGGTAGATTCGTTTGCTCTAAAATTGGCAATCCGTCTATATCTGCACGAAAACCAATTTTTCTAGTTGGAGATTTACCGTGAACGTATACAAGAATTCCGGTTTTCCATTGTTTTATTTCAACATTATCTTTAGCAATTTCATTAATTCGTTCTAAAAGATACGTTTGCGTTTTTAATTCCTGAAAGCCTAATTCTGGTATTTGATGTAAATCCCTTCGAATTTGTTGTAAATTTAACATCATTCAACGCAACCTTAATTATCTAATTTACGAAGTTCTTGCTTAATTTCTGTTTTAGATTTTGTTTGTTCATCAATTTCCTTTAGTACTTTGGCTGGTGTACCACCAACAAGCGTATTAGGAGCAACATCTTTTGTGACGATTGAACCAGCTGCCACAATAGATCCTTTTCCAACAGTAATCCCTTCTAAAACAACAACGTTAGCTCCAATTACTACGTCATCTTCTACAATTACTGGCTTAGCAGAAGGTGGTTCGATTACACCTGCAAGAACGGAACCTGCTCCAATATGACAATTCTTTCCTACAGTTGCTCTACCGCCTAACACTGCATTCATATCAATCATTGTTCCTTCTCCAATAACAGATCCGATGTTAATCGAAGCTCCCATCATAATAACAGCCCCATCACCAATCTCTACTTGATCACGAATGATAGCACCAGGTTCAATACGAGCATTGATATTTTTCATATCAAGCATTGGAATAGCTGAATTTCTACGATCATTTTCAACGACATAGTCTTCAATTAATGATTTGTTTTCTTCTATGTATGCTTGAATATCTTTCCACTCACCAAATAATGTTCCACTTTTAGAATCAACAAACGTTTTTATTGAATTAGTCACTGAAAGCTTGTCTAATTCACCCTTTACATATACCTTAACAGGTGTACTTTTTTTACTATCTGATATAAATTGTATAATTTCATTAGCATCCATCATTATTTCAATCCTCCAATATAATAATCTCTTTATTACTTTAGCAGACGGTAAGTTATGTCGCAACTCAGACTATGTAGATTTTTTGTTTTAGAATTAAAAAAATAAACAGCCTCCATAAAAGAAGCTGTTATTTTTTATAAGCATTTATATATATGTTTTTCTTTACTTGTTTTAGAATTGCCCTTCTAGTTAGTATTCCATCAAAATAACCTTCATTATCTACAATACATATAAACGCATGATTAATTACTGCATTTAAACCATCTAGTATCGTATGATCCCTTGTTAATGTTGGTACATCTGTGTTCATTACTTCTTCGACCTTTATTTCAGCAAGTCTTTCCATTTCAAATTTCTCTAGACCTAATGTTTCATTTAAAATGACTGTTTTCCCTATAATTCCTACAAATTTATACGAGGAATCAAGAACCGGTACCGCTGCATAGCCTGATTTTACTAATACTAATAAAGCATGCTCTAATGGATTATTTATCTGTACATGGGCAACTTTTTCTGAAGGAACAAAATAATCACTAATTAACAAGTCAGATAATTGGGTTTCCTGAATCGTACTCAATACACTCGCCCCTTTCTATTTACATCTTGCAAAATAAGTCCATTCATTCTCCAAAACACTCCAACTATATTTTACCATATAAAAATAAATGACACCTCTATATCGTATTCTCTTTTGCAAATTCCAGAAATAAATTATACAATATGAGCATATGATCATATTGTAAAGGGATGAATCCAATGTCTATTAACTATTTAGAAGAAAACTCAATTGAACATATTTCACAGATATTTAAAGCATTATCTGATCCTACTCGTATTCGTATTTTGCATTTACTATTCCAGCAAGAATGTTCCGTTAATGAGATTGTTAAACATTTGAATCTTACGCAATCAGCGATTTCTCATCAATTAAAATATCTAAGACAATTGCATTTAGTTAAGAAGAGGAGAGAAAAGAATATGTACTTTTATTCTCCTGACGACGAGCATGTTATTAAATTGTTAGAACAAGCTATTGAACATATGAAGCATACAACTAAGGAGGAATAATAATGGATCACAACCATGATCATTCCCATCATCATCACCATACAACAAATAAGAAAGTTCTTTTCTGGAGCTTTATTATTATTTTTTCATTTATGATTGTAGAGGCTGTTGGAGGCATACTCACCAATAGTCTAGCTTTATTATCTGATGCTGGGCATATGTTGAGTGATGCAGCTGCTTTAGGATTAACTCTTCTTGCATTTAAAATCGGAGAAAAGAGCATTACCGCTAATAAAACATTTGGTTATAAACGCTTTGAAATTATTGCTGCCTTTATTAATGGTGTAACGCTTATTTTGATTTCAATTTTTATTTTTATCGAAGCCATTCGACGTTTTGTTGAACCACCTGAAGTTAGTGGAACTATGATGATTATTGCCTTTATTGGTTTATGTGTTAATATACTGGTTGCTTGGCTCTTAATGAGGGGAAATGCTGAAGAGAACTTAAATTTAAAAAGCGCACTACTCCATGTAATGGGTGATTTATTAGGATCTATAGGAGCTCTGGTGGCTGGAGCCTTTATTTTACTTTTTAATTGGCATATTGCTGATCCTATTGCGAGTATTATTGTAGCAATACTAATTATTATATCCGGTACTCGTATAACTAAAGATTCGTTGCATATTTTAATGGAAGGTAAGCCAACTAATATTAATATCGCTGAAATGAGAAGAAGTTTATTGTCATTAACTGGAGTAAAAGACGTACACGACATTCATGTATGGTCTATAACTTCCGAATTTCCATCCATGAGCTGTCATATACAAGTAACAGAACAAACAAATAGAGATCAATTATTAGAAGAAGCAACAAGATTACTTCAAGAATCTTTCCGTATATCGCATAGCACTATTCAAATAGAAGGAATGAACATCTCCTCTTGTGAATCATGTGACCATTCATAACACATTATACTAAAGCTGAAAGAAACTAAATGATAAAACGCCAATTATTAACTGTGTAGTTATCTTTCAGCTTTTTCTTTTGTTTACTTTTAATTCATTCAAAACAATTCACTTTATAATTAAAATTTGTATATATTCATGCTATACTTTGTACATCTGTTTATTAAGAGAGGCATGAGATAGATGAACCGAAGAACTTTTATAAAACGCTCTTTCGGGAGTTTAATAACTTTAGTTGGACTTAGTGGTGGGACATATTTTTATGCACGTGATATAGAACCAAATCTATTAAAAATCACTGAAGAACCCATTCACTATCCTAATATCCCAGCTGCCTTTCATAATTTTAAAATCATTCAATTCTCCGATACACATATCGGCTTCCATTATGATTTAGATCAGTTTAAAGAGCTTGCTATAAAAATAAATCAGCTTCAACCAGATTTAATACTATTTAGTGGCGATTTAGTTGATAAACCAAATCAATTCTATTGGGACGATCGAATCGTCGAAATCCTTCGCTCGATGAATGCAGAGCATGGGAAATATTGGATATATGGAAATCATGACCATGGAGGTTATGGTACGGAGATTGTAAAAGATATTATGGAAGCTGGAGAATTTATATTACTACAAAATGAATCTGTACCCATAAGTAAAGATGGTAGTTATTTTACTCTGGCAGGTATTGATGATGTTATGTTAGGAAAACCTGATTTAAATACGGCTTTGCAAAATCAACAAGAAAATGATTTTACTATTCTATTATCCCACGAACCAGATTTTGCCGATATCACCAAAAACTATCCTGTCCAAGTTCAATTATCTGGTCATAGTCATGGTGGTCAGGTACGTTTTCCATTTATTGGGGATCTTTATACTCCCCCCTACGCTGAAAAATATGTACAGGGAAAATATGAACTTCATCAAAATTTTACCCTTTATGTAAACAGTGGAATTGGTACTACTAGGCTTCCCTATCGATTTTTATGTAAGCCAGAACTTCACATGTATGAATTAAAGGCAAAACGATAAGCACCTTCATACCGTTGTGGTTATCGTTCTGCTACCACTAAATATTAGTACTACAAGGCTATGAATTGGTCATTTATGGACAGTTTATCCCTAACTTATCCTTTTTTGCTTAGCCTCTTTTTTTAAAGTGTGGGAATTACTGACTGTTTTATTCGAATAAATGTCATAAATCGTTCATCACACTCTATTCATTTACATGATACAATTACCATAAAATAGTATTGAAAGGGAATTTATAAAAAATGAGAAATTTAATATTATTACTTTTATTAAGCATGGTTCTTGTAGGTTGCGGTGAAGATTATAATATTGAATCAACGATGTCAGAAAAAGTTACTGATTTTCAATTTACCAATCAAGACAATGAAGCTGTTTCATTAGGCGATCTAGAAGGCGAATGGTGGGTTGCCAACTTTATCTTCACTAATTGTACAACGGTATGTATGCCAATGACATATAATATGTCACAGCTACAAGAAATGATTGAAACTGAAAATCTGGATGTGCAGTTAATTTCATTCAGTGTAGATCCCGAAAACGATTCCCCAGAAGTATTAAAAGAATATGCACAAAATTACGATGCCAGCTTTGATAATTGGTCATTATTAACTGGATATGAATTTGAAACAATTCGAGAATTATCGATAAAATCATTTAAAAACTTTATTCAAGCTCCTCCTGAAGGCACAGATCAAGTAACGCACGGCACCTCATTTTTCCTAGTGAGTCCGGAAGGTGAAGTAATTAAAAATTACAATGGAATAGAAGAACAGAGTATGGAAACAATTGTACAAGATCTAAATAAGGTACAATAAATAAATATAAAATCCCAGAAGATCCCATCATACTTATTTTGATAGGATCTTCTCTAATTTATAAAGTAAAATACTCTTTCAGCTATTTCCTACTATAAAAACGATATTTTTAAATTGTTTTTACTACAAGTTATTGAAAATGGACAAGCGTTGCGTTAGGATATAGTATATCTTTTCTTATTGGGAGGAGAAAGAAAAATGTCCGACGATGTATCCGTGCATAAACTTGCACAAGCATTATTTTCTATAAATAAACACGCAAAAACCGCTCCAGAGCCAAAGCACTTATACCAAATTAAAAAGAAAGCAATCCATCAATTATTAAAAGAAAAAAAAGCCAGAAAAATTGGATTGCATTTTTCTGACCATCCAAAACTTAGTAGCCAACATTCTACATTACTAGTAAAAGTAGACCACTACTTCTTTCATATCCCTCCAACGAAGGAAGATTTTAAAACTTTGGAGCATTTGGGTTCATTAGATCAAACATACCGAAATCCTCATACAAAGATGCCACTTTCTCAAGCAAAAAAACTAGTTTATCAATATATTGGTTGGAAACCAGAAAAAAAGAATCCTTCTCAAACAAGAAGATATCAATCGAATTATTATACCCCTTCTTCTTTAGGTAAAATGGAATGGCCACCAACTAAATCAAAACGTTTTTAAGATGTTATATTCATTCTTCTTTTGGGTATAGAACAGAAAGGAGGAATGAAGACATGGAACTTCAAGACTTCATTTATGAATTACACAAGTATGCTGAACAAACACATGTATTAAAAGACAAATTTGAGAAACTATCTGAAACAGAAAAGCAACTTGTGATGAACGCAGCTCCAGATAGCTTAAAAACACCTAATGAATATTTCCATCCGGTATATGAATGGTTGGAAAATACTACAGAACAATTGCATACCCATCAAAATATAAAATAACCAAAGGACAATGTCCTTTGGTTATTTTGCTGGTTTTTTTTGCAAAAAACGTGCTATTGGAGATACAATTATGATACAAAATCCAAATAAAGCACTAATCTGTAAACCAACTTTTAATGCTCGGTTTAATTGAAAACTATCAACATAATTTGTCACAATTAATATGAATATAACTAATAAGAGCGTAACTACTATATAAGACATTAAACGATTCATCTTTCTATTTATTGCCCAACGAGATAATGGTCTGATAAAGTAATAAATAAGCATGCAAAATAGGAAAAAGAGAATTACATAAACATATAATTCATCAATACCTATGTTTCCAAATGTAATAATATCTTGTAACAACATAATCATCTTCCTATATTTATAGTTTATCTTGCATTATTGACATATATAGAAGAGATATACATATTGTTATCATTCATTTCGTTATAAGATCGTCAAGGGGGACTTTAATGTTAAATCGACATATAATACTCATTGTTATTGGAGCAGGACTTTGGGGTACGATTAGTTGGTATGTAAAACAATTGAGTCAATTTGGATTCACTTCGATGGAAATTGTAATATTACGGGCGTGGTCCACAGCAATTATTTTAGTACCTTTCTTATTAATGACCAATAGAAATCAATTAAAATTAAAAGCTTGGTCTGACCTTAAATATTTTATAGGTACTGGAATTTTTAGTATTATTTTCTTTAATTATTGCATGTTTACTGCCATAGAATTAACAACAATTCCAGTTGCTACTTCTTTACTTTACACAGCACCAGCTTTTGTTACTATACTGTCTTGGATTTTATTTAAAGAACAACTGTCCTTATATAAAATTATTGCTTTATTTAGTACACTAATTGGAACTTGTCTAGTTGCTGGTATTGCTGGATCTAGTTGGCAAAATATACATATAACTGGGATATTATTTGGACTAGGTTCAGGATTCGGATATGCACTATATAGTATATTTAGTAAATATGCGCTTCAAAAGTATTCAAGTTTAAGTGTTACCACCTTTACTTTTATCGTCGCAGCTGTTGCATTGATTCCATTTTTCCCATATCAAGCAAAGATGCATTTACTTTTGGATCCAGCTCCTTTCCTTCTTGCTATCGGGCTCGGTTTTCTGCCTACTGCTTTAGCCTATATCTTATATACATATGGTTTACAATTTGTAGAAGCTTCAAAAGCTTCTATATTATCAACGATTGAACCAGTTGTGGCTACATTTATAGGCATTGTAGTTTTTACGGAACCATTTTCTATTATACAATTTATAGGTATGCTCGCGATTATTGGAGCTGTCCTTATCATGCAATTTTCCAATAAACAACAAATAAGACAAGGAACCTAAATACGGTCCCCTGCAGTTATTTTCTCTTAATTCTTTTGTCTCTCAGCAAGAACGATTGCTTCTTGTTTATTTTCTAATCGAAGCTCAATTTGTGTTATACTTTCTTCATCATTTAAAAGTTCTTGTTTATTTTGATTAACTAGCTGCTCAAAATCTAGCGCTTTAGGTCGCATAAGTCATCCTCCTATTTATCTGTTAGTATTATTATACCCGAAAAATATATTATAAATCTAAATTATTTGAACATTTTATTAAAATTTTCCTTAATTATGAAAAAGGTATGGTGAATTATATGGAACATTTATTAAATCAACAAGTACAAAACATTGAAATATCAGGAATTCGAAAGTTTTTTAACCTAGTTTCTAATGAAGAAGACATTGTTTCTTTAACCATTGGTCAACCTGACTTTTATACTCCTAATTCAATTAAACAAGCTTCTATACATGCAATTAAAAATAACCAAACAACTTATACCGCAAATGCTGGTGTTTTGGAATTACGAAAAGCGATTGCTAATTATTACGAATCTCGTTATCAGATTTCATATCATCCAGAATCTGAAATCATTGTAACTTCAGGAGCTTCAGAGGCTATTGATATTACACTCCGCACGATTTTAGAGCCTGGTGATGAAGTAATCTTACCTGCACCCATTTATCCTGGATATGAACCATTAATAACACTGTCAAGAGCAATATCAATCCATGTAGACACAACAAAAACTAATTTTAAATTAACGAAACACCAACTACAAGAAGTAATTACGGACAAGACCAAATGTATAATTATCCCTTCTCCTTCCAATCCAACTGGTGCAGCCTATACAAAGGAGGAGCTAGATGAAATCGTTTCTGTATTAAGAGATAAAAAGATATTTATACTTTCTGATGAAATTTATAGTGAAATTATTTTTGATCAATCTCATGTATCTATAGCTTCATACCCTGAGATGAAAGATCAAACAATTGTAATTAACGGCTTGTCGAAGTCGCATTCCATGACTGGCTATCGTATCGGATACGCTTTAGCACCTAATTGGTTGTCTAAGCATATGTTAAAAGTTCATCAATATAATGTTTCTTGCGCTTCCTCCATCAGTCAATACGCTGCACTAGAAGCTTATAAATCTAACGATAACCATTTACAATTAATTAAAGATACTTATAAAAATAGAAGGGATTTAGTGTATGATCGACTTACTTCAATGGGGGTTGATGTTCAACTACCACAAGGTGCGTTTTACATGTTCCCTCGTTTTCCAATGAAAAATGAAAACTCATTTGAATTTGGTTTGACATTAGTAAAACAAGCGAAAGTTGCACTTGTACCTGGAAGTAGCTTTTCACAACACGGAGAAGGCTTCATGAGATTATCATATGCCTACCACGAAGATGTATTAAATAAGGGTCTAGATCGAATAGAAAAGTTTCTAAACCAGTAAATAATGTTGAGAAAATTTAAGATAATTAATCTCGAAAAATAATAAAATTTATGCTACGATTAATATAACCTATATCATCGGAGGATGGTCCACTGTGACTAACAAAAAAGATAAAAATGAATGGGTCAGTGGCATAAAAGCAATTGTATTAGCTATTATTGTCGCCCTTTTTTTGCGAACGTTCATATTTGCAACCTCTATTGTAGAGGGTGAAAGCATGGCACCTACACTTGAAAACGGGGAAAGAGTTATATTTAATAAAGTAGTTTATATGCTTGATGAACCTGACCGGGGTGATATTGTAATTATTCATCAACCTCCTAAGAATTATGTAAAACGTATTATCGGATTACCTGGAGAGGAAATCGAAATAAAAGATCATCAATTATATATTAATGGAGATGCTTATACGCAATCCTTCCTCTCTAAAGATGCATTATATGCTACAAGCAACTTCGGTCCAATCATCATACCCGAAGAAAATTACTTTGTGATGGGAGATAATCGACTTATTAGTAAAGACAGCCGAAATGGACTTGGATATATACCAAAAGAAGATATCATCGGTAAATCAGAATTAATAATTTATCCTTTTAATGAACTGGGCAGAACAAATTAAAAAAGACAGATTCGATTTTTTAACGAATCTGTCTTTTTATTATTCATTATCCATTAAGCAGTACCCGATATTTAGTACAATAATTCCAAAACAAACAACACCGAATAATAGTTCCATTAAAAAGGCACCCCTTTCCTTTCTATGTACAATTCTATAATTGTAGTATATCCCGCTTCTTTCATATTACCAATAAACCATTTGAAAATAAACATATTTCTCACCTTTTTACAAAAAGGTTTTTTTCATACCCGGTACAAACGTCTATACACATTTACCATATATGCATACAGTATTAATGTAACATCGGGAGGTGAAAAAGCATGGGCTATGGATACGGCGGATACGGCTGTGGCGGTGGCGGTAGCTACGGTAATGGTTTTGCATTGATTGTAGTGCTTTTTATCTTGTTGGTAATTGTAGGTGCTGCATTTTACTGCTAATTTTAGTAAATCAAGCAATGGCTTGTGCTGAACAAAATGCACAAGCCATTTTGTTTTGGGAGTTATGAAAGGTAACGATTGGTGTTATTACTGTTCATTTCTTTAACTTAACCAATTATAATTCTTTCTTTCGGAAAATGATATTTGGCTTTCTTCTTTTTCCGCTTAAAAATAAGTAAAAATGTAACAATTCCAATTCGACCTATAAACATTAATAACATGATTAGAACCTTACTTATATTTGATAATTCACTTGTGATACCTAGTGATAGCCCAACTGTTCCAAAAGCAGAAGTTACCTCAAAAATAATTTCTTCTAATGAAAAAGGCTCTATGGCAGTCAAAATCAATGTTGAAAAAATAACCAATGTAATAGCGAATAATGTGATTGAAACTGCTTTTATTAAATCTTCATTATATACTTCTCGATTAAAAATACGTACACTATTTCCTCCTCTAATATATGTAAAGACAAAGATAATAGCTAAAGCAAAAGTTGTAGTACGTATCCCGCCTCCGGCACTACTCGGTGAGGCCCCAATAAACATTAACCCAGACATAAACAATTGATTTGTCTCTGTAAGTAAGCTAACATCCATTGTTGCCAAGCCACCGCTTCTAGTTGTCACGGATTGAAAAAATGCGTAAAATAAACTCTCATGCCACGTCAAATCTTTAAAGAATGCATTCATATCTAATAAATAAATTCCAAGAGCACCGATCACAATAAGTACAAAAAAAGTAAATGTAGTTACCTTCGTAAATAAACTAAAGTGAAATAAATTTTTTTCAGTCCTTTTACGGAAAAGATACTCTTTCAACTCAATTAATACAGGAAAACCAATTGCTCCAAATATAATCAATAAGATATTAATAAATTGTACAAAATAATCATCCTTAAAAAGAATCAACGATTGTCCAGTTATATCGAAACCACCATTAGAGATAGCACTAATTGTTCCAAAAAAACCTTGTAAATAGGCCTCTTTAGCAGTAGGAAAATATTGTAAAAAATAGGTCCCCAAGATTAAAAATCCAATCAATTCAATGATTAGTAATACATAAATAATTCCTTTGATTAACCTAACCATACCATCAAAATGAGTTTGATTTTGATCAGTCATTATCATACTGCGTTCTTTGAACCCTATTCGTTTCCCTAATACTAACCATATTAATGTTCCAATCGCCATAATACCTACTGCACCAAGCTGCATGATGATTGCTAAAAATATAATTCCGGTTGTACTAAAACTATCCACTATGGTTATTGTACTTAAACCCGTTACACTAATTGCACTAACAGCTGTAAACATGATATCGATAAATGGTATACTCACATTCGGTTTGTGAGCAATTGGTAAAGATAAAAGGATCGTTGAAAAAACGACTGCAATACCATAAAACAGTAATAGTAATTGTACCGGTGATAATTGATTTAGTATATTACGTTGATATTTACTCTTCTTAAACATATATTTTCTCCTAGATAAGTATAATAATTAAAAACTCTTTTTAAATTCACGAATAAGCTCCAGGCCTTCGTAACCTTCTTTCACTAACTTTGTTAATAAGTCCTCTACAATACTTTTTCCTTTATCAACAATCTTTCCTAACAATAATACATTAATTTGATTACCAATTTTATTAATTGATTGTATATTGGTAATAAAAGTTGCTGGTTCATTCGTATCCTTTGTAATAGTGGCTTGTATCATTATTTCTTGGTTTTGTTTCTCTATGAAATAATCCTCATAAGCTTTATCAATATAAGCTTCTACTAGCCATTGATCATGTTCATCTTCTCTATTAATAATTAATCCATCTAGTAATTTTATTTCATATGGATCCATTTGTTTATCGTGCTCAAGTATTTCAAGTTTGCGTAGTTTAAATGTTTTCATAATATCACCATCCTGACTAACATTTTATCCATATACTATCGAGTGTACCAAAAAAAGTACTCTGTGGTAAAAATAATTCTTAATATCCAATTTTTATTATTTACAGAAAAGTAACACAAAATAATATATAATAGGAGTTATATACTAATAATCTGAGGAGAAAAGTCTTATGAAATACATATCCCTTGCATTTTTTATATGCATCATTTTCTTATTTGGATTAGTTGCTTGTTCGGATAATAATGATGCAATTATTAAGAAAGTGGAATCTGCTGAAGAAGTGAAAGACCCTGTACTTATCGAGGAAGTAGATGAAAAAGACGAAGAAGTCGATCAATACATTGAGTTCTTTCTAGAAGATGAACAACTCACCATTAATTTAAATAGAGTCGCTATACTTGATTATTATTTACAAGGAGCTGAAAACAGAGAAGAAGCAATAAGGAATATGAATATGCAACGTCTTCCAATTGAAGAGCAACCAGTATATTTACTTGAATTTTCTTGTATTAATGATAGATGTTCGTATCTTATCTTTAACGATAATGAGAGTAATGCTGCAATATTATTAGCTGATGTTGCAGGTTATTCAAACTACTATGTTTCCCCTAATAACGAAAATATCATTTTTCAATTTATAAGAGAATCGCAAAATGTTCCTTTATCTCATTTAGTTTCTATTGATTTAGACGAGTGGAGTGTTGTTTCTTTGATTATGCCTGAGAGCGATGATACGATAATAGAATATACAAGACCAATATTAGGAGTGGATTGGATAAATGATCATGAGATTAGAATAAAATCACCAAAACTAGACGAATTAACAATCCAATCATACCGTTCTTGGAATGAATCTGAAGAAAAAAAATACGAACATCACACCATGATAATCTCAAAAAAGAGTAATAATGACTAGGAGGTATTAAAATATGAATAAAATTATTGAAACACTTAAAAACCATCGATCGGTTCGCAAATTTACGAATGAGCCTCTAACAGATCATCAAATAAAAGAAATTATTGAATCTGCCCAATGTGCATCTACATCTAGTAACGTTATGGCATATACTATTATTGGAGTTACCGATAGTGCACTGAAACAAAATCTGTATGAAATCTCTGGACATAAACATGTAAAAACAAGTGCACATTTATTACTATTTTGTGCGGATCTCCATCGTATACATCAACTTGAAGAAAATCCAGATGAAAATCCTGACTATCTAAACAATTTAGAAAGTACGGAACAATTTATGGTCTCTGTTATTGACGCTACCTTAGCTTCACAAAATGCTGCAATAGCAGCGGAATCAATGGGATTAGGAATTTGTTATTTAGGAAGTTTGCGTAATAATATACGTAAATTTAATGATTTATTACATTTACCTCAACATGTTATACCATTATTTGGGTTAGCAATTGGATATCCTGATCATCAACCCGATATCAAACCACGCTTGCCTATGGAAGCTATATACCATGAAAATACTTACAGACCATTCGAAGATCAGAAAAGTTACATCCAAAAATATGATGAAACAATAACGGATTATTATGCAAGTCGTTCTTCAAATAATAGAATCGATACATGGACCAATCAAATGAAAAGGAAATTCGCCATTCCAACACGTATGGATGTTAGCTCTTTTGTACAAGAAAAAAATATGAACAGAAAATAAAGTGAAATTTCATTTAATTGGGCTTACCGTTCTTTCCCACCTATCTTCTTCGGCAAGGATTGCTTATTGCCTATTATTACATGGAGATAAACAAAGACCGAGGTTGTTAAGAAATCTAAACGACCTCGGTCTTTTTATATATCAAATTTAATTTTTTCCTTATATTCAAACTCTACATCTTCCCCATCAACTTTGCATTTCACCTTAATTTGAATATATTCATTATCTTCAGGAAAATCTAAATCTGTCTTAGGTTGATAATAAATACTTCCATTACTCATTTGTCTTTGAACCATTTCTCCATCAAATGAATGTGTATTATACGATACAGAGATTAAAGGTTGTTTATGTTCTACTACAACTGTATCATCTCCTAAATACTGTATTGAGTTTTGTACTTGAACTCCCTCTTCTGTCTGTTGAATACGTATATGTAATAAAAAATCATCTTCAAAGGATACTGTTGACGTTTTTCCTAATACTACTTTTTCTTTATCCAAGTTTAAGAAAACCACTATTCCTGTAATTAAAATAAGACAAATAATCCATCGAATCCATTTTTGCATTTTACCTACTCTCCCTACTATATTAGACGACTTACCCAAGTAAAAAGTTTCACTTATTTCACCTGTCATTAAATGGAAATGTATTAAAAGAATAAAAAACGCAGGGTGTTTACAAAATAAATATGTATATCTTTTAAGAAAGGATGAGGTAATGTGACTGTCGGAACACAAGTAAAACAGACCATCGCTGGATTAAAAAGCGCACAAGCAAGCTTTGAACAATTTGCCCTTCAAACAGATAACAAACAAGCGCAACAAATTTATCAACAAGCTGCACAACAAACACAAGCCATTTTAGATAGTGTTGAGCCACGTATGCAACAAATTGAACAAGAAGAACCCCAATATCGTCAATAATTGTTAGAGATTAGGGATATAACAAAAAGGTTTAATTCAAAAGATAAATTATTATTCATTGTTGCTTACTCCTTTATGATAAAAGGTAGCAAAAACTAAGAAGGTTTTCTAAACCTGGTACGTTTCATTGTTTATTTATTCTTTGATTGGATGTCTTTTGATTAAGCACTTTTTGTCCCTCTCTCTTTTACATACAAAAAGCGAGGTATTTGATATGAGGAAAATGATTCTTAGGATAGCTATTATGTGTTTATTTATTCTATCAGCATGTAATCAGGAAACAGGTCAGAATACACAAGATCTCAATAATAATCCATCTATTGAACAAATAAATACCAATTCCAACATCACTAGTCAACAACCTTCTAATAAAGCAAAAAAATTACTTTCACAATATGAAGAAGTTACGGAAGTACATGCAGTCAATACGAAACACACATTGCTTGTCACCGTTAATATTGAGCATCATGAACGTTTTACGCTTGCTAAGAAACGTAAACAATATCAAAAGATGTTGAAACAAGAATTTAAAGGTGAACATGTTGAAGTCTCAACAGATAAGAAAATATTAATTGAAACTCGAAAAATTGAAAAGAAAATTAAAGAAAATACGATAACTAATCACAAGATTAATCAGGAAATAGATAGAATTATTCACTTAGCTAAAGAACAAACATAAAGAAAGAGTGGGACAAAATGGCAAATAATAAAAAAAAGAACCTCCCTCCTGAGCAACAAAAATATCAGGATTTCCAACAAAAAAGAGAAGCAAAACGACCGATTCTAATAAATTGTATTAAAGCATTTCTAATTGGCGGTTTGATTTGTCTTATAGGGCAATGTATCTCGACCTTTTATTTATATCAATTTCATTTTACCGAACAAACTGTAGGTAACCCTACGACTGCCACATTAATTTTTATAACTATGTTATTAACAGGATTCGGTGTTTACGATCGAATTGGTCAATTTGCTGGAGCTGGATCTGCGGTGCCTGTTACTGGATTTGGTAATGCGGTTATTTCAGCTGCGATTGAACATCGCACTGAAGGATTTATTTTAGGTGTCGGAGGCAATATGTTAAAGCTAGCAGGACCAGTAATTGTCTATGGGGTATTTTCAGCATTTGTCGTTGCGTTAATTAAAACTATTCTTATTCAATGGGGTGGATTGTAATGTTAATCGGACATCGTACGTGGCAGTTCATCAATAGACCATCAATTATAACAACCGGAACAGTTGGGGGACCTTTCGAAGCAAACGGAAAAATTCCAGAAGCCTTTGACACCTTACACGAAGATATGTGGATCAATCAAGATTCCTTCGAAAAAGCACAACAAAAAATGCTAGAAGAAGCATGTCAAATAGCAATTAAGAAATCCCCTATCGAGAAAGAAAATGTCGGTTTTTTTCTCGGTGGTGATCTAATAAATCAAATCACCCCAACCAGCTTTGCTGCTAAAACAGTAGGTTCACCATACTTAGGAGTGTTTAGTGCTTGTGCAACTTCTATGGAAAGTTTAGCTCTTGCAGCAACAATCATTAATTCAGGTGGTGCAGATTATATTTTAACCGGGGCATCGAGTCATAATGCTGCAGCAGAAAAACAATTTCGTTATCCAACAGAATATGGCGGACAAAAACCACCTACTGCTCAGTGGACAGTAACAGGCGCTGGTTGTGCATTAGTAGCAAAACAAGGAAATGGGCCCTATGTAACATCTGCTACGATTGGAAAAATTGTGGATATGGGAATGACCGACCCATTCAATATGGGTGGAGCAATGGCAGCAGCTGCAGCTGATACAATTGAGGCACATCTACAAGACAAGAAGATTGATCCTTCTTATTATGATTTAATTATTACTGGAGATCTTGGTCATATTGGTAGAGAAGTTTCGTTAGATTATATGCATGAACGAAATATCGATATTAATCCGGATCAATATGTAGATTGTGGCTTAACCATTTATCGAGAAGGTCAGCCAGTGTTAGCTGGTGCAAGTGGTCCAGCTTGTTCAGCTATCGTGACTTACGGACACTTTCTAAAGCAAATGGCAGAAGGTAAACTAAAACGTATTTTAATAGTAGCAACTGGCTCGCTTCATTCTCCATTATCGGTGAATCAAAAAGATCCTATTCCATGTATTGCCCATGCAGTATCTATTGAATCAGGGAGTGATAACGAATGATTTTTTTCTGGGCTTTTGTTGTTGGTGGCCTCATCTGTGTGATCGGCCAACTAATGTTTGATGTATTTAAACTTTCTCCTGCACACACGCTAACTATTTTAGTCATTAGCGGTGCAATTCTCGATGGAATCGGATTATATGAGCCCTTAATTGATTTTGCGGGTGCTGGAGCAACTGTTCCTATCACTAGTTTCGGTAACTCCCTTGTACATGGAGCAATGCAAGAGGCCGAGAAGCACGGACTGATTGGAGTAGTAACAGGAATGTTTGAGGTTACTAGTGCTGGTATTTCAGCGGCAATCATTTTTGGAGTAATTGGAGCATTAATATTTAAACCAAAAGGATAGGGGATGTCATTTATGACTGTAGGATCACAAGTAAAAAGCTGTTACGCTTCTATAAAGAGTATTGAAAGTGCCCTAGAGTCTCTACATGAGACTACTCGAAATAATGAACTGCAAACCGCTATTGAACAAGCAAATATACTTCTATATGAAGTAAAAAATGATATGAACAATCAAGTAATAAAATTGACAAAAGAGGAACCACAGTATAAATCTTAGGAGGATGTCATATGCCAGAATGGACAATTGTAATATTTCGCTCCTTCACTTTGATTATTATTCTTTTTCTTTTAGTTAAATGGCTTGGCACAAAACAAATATCACAATTAAATGTTTTTGAGACCATTACAGGTATTGTGCTAGGAGGAATAGCCGCTGTCCATACAATGGATCCAAGTACTAACTTTTACTATGCACTGCTTGCTATGTTTATCTGGTTTATTGTACCTTTTGGAATAGAAAAGTTCTCGTTAAAAAGTAAACGAGTTAGAGATTTTACAGAGGGAAAAAGTACTGTTTTTATACAAGATGGAAAGATTATGGAGGATAATTTAAAAAAAGAAGGATACTCGACCGATGAATTGATGGAAAAACTAAGGGATAATAATGTTTTTTTAGCATCCGATGTAGAATTTGCTGTACTTGAGCCTTCTGGTACATTCAATATTCTTCCTAAAAAAGAAAACCGACCTTTAACTGCTAAAGATTTAGGGATAACCGTAGCACCTGATAAAGAACCGCAAACAGTAATTATGGATGGCAATATCATGCTAGAACCATTGGCAAATGCTGCTTTAAATCCAGAATGGCTTCATACAGAATTAGAAAAACAAAATATAACACTCGAAAATGTATTCCTAGGACAAGTAGACCACCAAGGTCAATTGTACGTTGATCTTTACGATGATCATCTTGCAGTAGCTACTCCGAATCAATCGGCTTTACTATTAGCAACAATAAAAAAATCACAAGCGGATTTAGAACTTTTTGCCTTAGCAACAGATAATCCTACTTCAAAATCCATCTATCAAGCTTGTAGTGAAAAAATGAACAAAGTGCAAAACATTTTAGAACCACATTTAAATTAGAAAATAAACATACTAAGATTATTTAGTAAGAGGAAGACAGAAGTATTTAGTCAAAATATAAACCCAAATGATTTGATTCAACAATCCGTTTTTAGAAATATACTCCGCCTATCCAACAGGCTGCTGGTGAGCCTCCGGTGTCTCATGAACCGGAGCCTCCCTATGCCTTTACCCTCAAACGATTATCAGTATATTACTTACGATTATTTATTATTATCCTTTGTTAATTACATATAATGGTTCTAAGAGATGCGTATTGCTATTTTCCCAAATTGTTTTCCTGCTTTTAAATACTCTAAAGCATCTAAGCTTTCTTCTAAATTAAACACCTTATCTACAACTGGATGCGTTTCATATTTAATGTAATGATCCAATGCAGCCTCTAACTCTTCTTTACATCCCATCGTAGTACCAATTAGCTGGTATTGTCCATAGAAAAATGAACGTAAATCAAATTCAATTACATCTTCCGTAGTTGCTCCAAATGTAACAAACCGTCCACCTTTTTTTAATACAGCTAAAGAACGATGAAAAGTGGCTTTCCCTACACTGTCAATAACCATATCTATGGTTTCTTCCTTTAAAGCTTTTTCCCAATCATCCGAAGTATCTAGTACAACGTCTGCCCCTAAATGTTTCGCTTTTTCTTGTTTATCTTTACTACGTGATGTAGTAATTACTCGAGCTCCATGATTTTTAGCAAAATGAATTAGAAATGATGCAACTCCGCTTCCTGCACCAGGTATAAATACAGTCTCACCGGGTTGTAACTTACCCTTCGTAAAGATTGCTCGATAACCAGTAATTGCTGCCAAAGAAAACACGGCTGCTTCTTCCCAAGACAAGTAAGCTGGCTTTGGTTCTACTTGGTCTGAGGCAATCACTATTTTCTCAGCTATGGTTCCATGATCGGGCATCCCTAAAATGTCAAATTCTTCTGGGGGAGCATCACTGTTTTTTTTCCATCGTAATGACGGATTAATCATTACTTCATCTCCAACTTGTACGTTCTGCACTCCATCTCCGATAGACTCTATCACTCCAGCACCATCAGAACCAAGAATTAAAGCCTCTTGATTACTGCCTCTTCGTTTCGGAATTGCTAAGTCTCTTCGATTTAAACCTGCTGCCTTTAATTTAACAATAACTTCATTTGAAGCTGGTGTTGGCTCGTCCATATTTTTGATTGTAACTCGATCAAGATCGTGTACTAATCCTCTCATCTAATCATCCCTTCTACATAAAGCTATTCATTTTCTCTAATTGCTCCATACTTGTTATATCTTCGGTAAATAATGGGATTGTAACTTTATTTTGGCTTTGAAAATACTCATTGATTAAATCCATATACTGTTGTTCATGTTCTTTTCTTCTTTTATAAAACGAGCCATCTACATTTTCAGGTAATACTTTATTTATAATTACAGTATCAACAAGAAGATGGTATCGCCCTAACAAAGCAATTGCTTTTTTGGTTTCCAATATAGGAAGTCTTTCAGGATTTAATACGAATAGAAAACCTGTTTGTTGTTGATCAAGTAAGATTTCCCTTGCTTTAGAAAAGCGAAGCTGTCTTTCGTGTAAAACATCGTATATCGGATCTTCTACAGCTGCTCCGTCATTTAGTAGTTGTGAATAATTATCGTTTGTTTTCTTACGCTTTTTTAATAATCCCTCTATCCATATCCCCATTAATTCCGGTAGAGTTAACAAGCGAATTGTATGTCCAGTTGGAGCAGTATCAAATATTAGTTTATCAAACTGATTCCCTTCCTCCAAAATGATTGAAATCAATTTATCAAATAAAGCTGCTTCGTCGGCACCAGGAGAAGCTTTTGCAGTATCCAACTGTCGGTTAACCTCGTCAATCATTCCGACATGCACCACACCTTGAATATTTTCCTTCACGGATCGAATATAAAAATCGGTCTCTATTTCAGGATCAATTTCTAAGCCATAAAGAGAATCAGCTAATTTTTTTATTTTCCCACCTATTGTTGTTTGAAATATATCACCCACATTATGTGCAGGGTCGGTTGATATAAGTAATGTCTTATTGCCCTCCTTTGCTAATTTCCAAGCAATTGCAGCAGCAGAACTTGACTTACCTACTCCACCCTTACCTCCAACAAAAATAATCCGTTTATGTAATACTTCCATCCCAAATCCCCTCTCTTCTATTAGCAACAACGAATACCACTTAATGGAGATTTATCCATTCCCATTCGCAAATGCCAATCATGAAAATCTTCGATAATATACGGGTACAACTCTAACGTATAGTAGTAAACTGGGTTCGGGATTCCGAGCATTTCAGAATAAAGTAATAATAAGAAGAAATCATCTTCATTTCGTAATTCTCTAGCCACTTCTTGCCGATGTGGCAAACTAATGACTTCCTCGTAATAATAGATTAGTTTCTTGATTTTTTCCAACATCAATTATGAACGCTCCTTTCTTCTACAGCGAATATGAAAATACTGCCTCAAACCAGCACAACATGTATTTATTGTTCCAGTTATTGAGGCAGTATCATCAACGTTATTCTCTATCGAATGGATCATCTTGTTTT
Organism: Oceanobacillus kimchii X50; assembly: GCF_000340475.1. Classification (NCBI taxonomy): domain Bacteria; kingdom Bacillati; phylum Bacillota; class Bacilli; order Caryophanales; family Bacillaceae; genus Oceanobacillus; species Oceanobacillus kimchii. The sequence continues at coordinate 1,402,025 of NZ_CM001792.1, read as the reverse complement.
TTCGTTAATTCATGAAAGGCGGTGAAAGCAATCCAAATTGCAAATACAAAAATAATTGCTCCTAATACAAACAATAACATATTAGATCCAGTTCCAAACCAAGACCATTCAAAGAATACTTGTTGGAACATCGCAAATAAGGTCATAAATATAACGAAAATCATCGGAATAAGTGTAACGAGATAGTTACTTCCTCTACGTTTTAACCAAATAGAAATAAGGAATAAACTTATTGCTGCTAGGAGTTGATTTGCAGTACCAAACAATGGCCATATGAGATAACCACCAGACCCAAATCCATTCGGTCCCTCTGGAATCAATACTAGAGCTGTACTGGATAATACTGCAACCGAGGTAGCAACATGTGTTTTTGTTAATGGCTTAATATTATATTCAATACCTAACTCTGCAATAATATAACGCATAAGACGTACGGATGTATCTAATGTTGTTGCTGCAAAGCTAACAACTATGATGGAAACTATTGTTGTAGCTATATCAGTCGGAATCCATAAACCCTGCGCTAAATTAGCTGCACCTTCTACAAAATTACCTAGTCCTATCGCATTTGCGTCTGAAAATGATGCGTATGCTTGAGAAAATGCATCTGTATTTGCAAATAACGTCCCAACTGCAAGTATAGATACAAGAGCGAGTACTCCCTCACCTACAGCACCAAAGTATCCTACAAATCTTGCATCCGTTTCTTTATTTAATTGTTTCGATGATGTTCCTGATGACACTAATCCATGAAAACCAGAGATAGCTCCACAAGCTATGGTGATAAATAGTAATGGCAATAGACTTTTATCTGGACTCTCATTAATAGCTGGTGCTGAAATACTAGGATTTGTGAAGATTAGTCCTAAATAGAGAATGCCTAATCCTACTACCAACTGATGCGAATTAATAAAATCTCTTGGTTGTAGTAATTTCCATACCGGCAATGTCGAAGCAATATAAACATAAACCATTAAAATGACAATCCAAATTAAAAATGCTGTTGATACACTTCCTAATCCAAACAACCCAGCTCCATCTTCTCCACCCATAAAACGCACAAGATCAATTTGTAAAAAGTCAAATCTACTTGCTAAAATTGCTGTTAAATACATAATTGCAAGCGCAACAAGTGAAGGGATTAACATTTTTTTACTTCGTTTATAAGCAGCGTATCCAATCCAAATTGCTAAAGGGATTTGAATGAATACTGGCAAAACACTAGATGGATAACTAATAAATAAATTTGAAATTACCCATGCAAAAACTGCATTTACCATCAAAACTAATATTAATATAATAAATAAAAATAATAGCTTTCCTCTTCTACCAATTAACTTATCTGCGATAGTACCGACGGAGTATCCTTTATTTCTAACAGATAATGCTAATGTTCCAAAATCGTGAACTCCTGCAGCAAACACCGTACCTAAAACTACCCATAAAAAAGCAGGTAACCATCCCCAGTAGATTGCAATTGCGGGCCCAAGTATTGGAGCAGCACCTGCTACAGAGGTAAAATGATGTCCCCAAAGAACAAATTTATTGGTCGGAACATAATCCACACCGTCCTTATAACGATGTGCAGGAGTGACATAGTTTGGATCTAATCGAAAAATCTTTTCCGCTACAAACTTAGAATAATAACGATAACCCAATATAAAAATAACAATACCGATTAGAGCAATAACAATAGCATTCAATTGCATACCTCCTCTTAAAAATATATTTGTATCAACTTATGTGTAAGCGCTTTTATTTAGTACAACCTAACTACTCTGAATCTATTTTTTATGTACTATCTTTTTTACAATTTAAAAATTGAATACTTTTCGTCATCAATTATCATCACCTCCTTTATTATATTATTAGAATTATTCTAACATATTCGACAAATTTGTATAACCTATTTTTAATTAATTTCAATTAAAAAATGCCCTCACACGTTCTGTAACCTCCAATTATTATTGAAATTGAAGTCTACGAAACAAGTAAAGGCATCGTAATTTGATTGTCTTATCACAGTTCTAAAGAAAGATAACTCCTACGATTGTTGCTATAATTAATCCGACTATTACAGGAATGAAATTCTTTCTAACCAAATCCATTACAGATACTCCACAAAAACCTGCTATTGCAATTAATGATGACCAAGCAACAATGGTGCCGCCACCCGTCCATATAGCTCCTAATTGACCAATACTTGCTAGTGTAGCAGCATCTACTCCACTTGTCTGAAGAGAAGCAGCTAATGCTCCCGTTAAGGGCAATCCTGAAAAACCAGAACCGTCTAAACCAGTAATAATTCCAATGATTAACACACTGAAAGCAACTAAAAATGAGCTTTCTGGTAGATATTGTTGAATGGAAGCAACAATATCAAATAATAATGCAGGCCCTTCTTCTACACCTAATATTTTGCCTGAGAACTCGGGACTACCAAGAAAGAAAAAGCCAGCGATAGGTATAACTGGCCCCATAGCTTTAAAAGCAAATACAAAACCATTAGTAATATGACTTCCTACATAGTCTAGTGCGTTTTGTTTTCCAAACGCTACTGTTGAGAGCAATAACAATATTACTGCAACTCCACCAACAAATGCAGCTCCATCACCACCTACTAATTCTGTATTCGCAATAAACTTACCATACATCATATACACGACTACAGCCAACAAAGCAATTGGTACAATAACTGCAAATAGTTTACTCCATGTTTGTAACTGTTTCGTTTTAGGATGGTGTACAGAATGCTCCGATTGCTGCAGCTGTTCTAATTCTCTTTCATTTTCCGGATCATTTTTTGAACGAATATGTTTGCGATAGAGTGTGTATGCAATTACGATTGCAACTCCACCAGCAACTAATGAGAGGATAAGTGAACGATCTGCAACGATACTTGTATCTATATTTGCTGCAGTTGCCGATAGGTTTGGAGCAACTTGGACGATATAATCAGATGATAATGCCATGCCTTGACCGGCAATTGCAATTGCAACTGCAGCTACCATTGCCGGTAACCCCGCACTAATTGCAGCAGGTACCAATAATGCACAAATTAACGGTACCGCTGGAGTCGGCCAAAAGAATAATGAAATTACATAGGTTACCCCTATTAATACAAAAAATGATACGTGCCCATTTACCATTACTCTTTGTATTGGCTGTATCATTCGCACATCTGCTCCGAGGTCTTTTAATGAATGTAATAAGGCAAGCATAAACGTAATAATCAAGAATATACTGAATAACTCTTGTGCTGCAACTAGATTAGCATGAAAGATGGCTGTAAATCCTGAAACAATACTGCCATTAAATACCCATGATAATATGAAAGTTCCTAATAAGGTCGGCAGTACAATCCCTTTTCGAAAAATCATTGTGATGATAATTACGAGTGTAAACAACCCATAAATGAAATGCGCTAGAGTTAATGTCATCCTACATTCTTCCTCTCTTTGAATGTACTATAGCCTATGCAAAGAGAAGTGTTTTCGCTACTGTAACTATCTTTCACTTAATAATAAAAGCCTGAGAACTTTTGGTCCTCAGACTTTGTTTGTGTGAGCAAATTGCCTACTTTGATTGAAGTAATGTTTTTGGTTGTTTATGGAATAAAAAGAATACAGCTAAAGCACTCAGTATAAAAGAAGGTAACATATACGAGCCATTATACAGAAGAGAATATAACCACGCTGGTTGTCCTTCTACTGCAGATCCAAAGAATACAATCCCTGCAATATAATGTGCAATAAAACGTGCAAATGAACCGATAAATACCCCTAGAGTAATTAAAAATAAGTATGATTTGATCTTATTTTCTCGAACATTTTTTTGTACTGCTTTTGCTACAACTCCTGCTAAACCAATAACTGTAAATGCGATTGCGTAATCTATGAATCCTTGTAATGGCACCATTACATATGCAGTCCCTACAGCAATTTGTAACATTCCCCATAGAAATCCTGATAATAAGCCACCTTTTAGTCCCCACCGAAACGCAACAATGAATATTGGAATCATCGCAAAATCAATAGAGCCGCCTTGTGGCCATAATTTTATTTGTAACGGAATTAAATCTAGTAAAAGTGCAAGCGCCGTAAATACAGCAACCTCGACTAAAAATAATGTCTTTATTTTTGTCATTATCTACTCTCCCCTTTAAGGTCAGAAACCGTTTTTTCACACAACAAAAAAGTAATGCCAAAGGGAAGCTTCTTGATGGGACTGCATTATACAGCCTTTGCTCCGCTCACACATTACTACTAACCATCAAAAAGACTACAATCCCTACGCTAGTATTAACTATCAGGTTCAAAGGGTCAGAACAATCATTGTCCACTCTCAGCCATATGGCTCCCCTTGCAGGCTTTTCTATTTACTTTTTTGCTATATTTTATTGTACGTTAAACTGGTTATTTATACAATAGTTTATAATTGAAGAAATGTCTCAACATCTTCCACACATAAGGAGATTGCCTCTTCCCAAAATCCATCTTTAGTTAAATCAACATGTAAATGTTTTTGTGCTAATTCTTCTACAGACATTCTTCCGGTATCCCTCAGTAAAGCTATATAATCATCTTCAAAACTTCCACCTTTTTCTTGGGCATGTTTATAGATTCCGAGACTAAATAAGTACCCAAATGTATACGGGAAATTATAAAAAGGTACTCCAGTTATATGAAAATGCATTTTTGAAGCCCAGAAGTTTGGATCATATTCATCCAATCTATCGCAGTACGCTTCTTTCTGTGCTTCTACCATCAATTGATTTAAGCGGTCTACCGATACCATTCCTTTTTTTCTTTCTTCATAAAAACGCGTCTCAAACAAAAATCGGGCATGTATATTCATAAAAAATGCAATACTACGCTGAATTTTCACTTCGAGTTGGGATCGCTTTTCTTCCTTTGTTGCCGCAGATTGTACAGATGCATCTGCAACAATCATTTCCGCAAAAGTAGAAGCAGTTTCAGCTACATTCATTGCATATCTTTGATTCAATCCATTAACATCATTCATTACATGTTGGTGATAAGCATGTCCGAGTTCATGAGCCAACGTCGCGATATTAGAAGACGTTCCAGAATAAGTCATAAAAATTCTTGTTTGTTCACTGTTTGGAAAGCTTGTACAAAATCCACCAGGACGTTTTCCTGGTCGATCTTCTGCTTCTATCCAATTTTTTTCAAAAGCCATTTGAGCAAAGTCTGCCATTTTAGGACTAAATTTCGCAAAATGATTAACGATAAATGCTGCACCATCTGAATAACTTTTCTTTTCTTCTTTTTTTCCAATTGGAGCACCAATATCATAAACACTTAATTTATCCAGTTCTAATAATTCAGCTTTCCTGTCTAAGTACTTTACAAAATGATGTTTATTTCTTTCTATTGTGCCCCACATCGCATCAAGAGTTTCTTGCTTCATACGATTTTTTTCTAACGGTTCTTTTAAAACGTTATCCCATCCATAATGCTTATAGGTTTGTAGTCGAAATCCTGCCAGATGATTTAATGTTTGGCTGATTAAATCTGCGTCTTTTTTCCACGCTTTAGACATTTGATCGAATACATACTTTCTGTTTTTACGATCTGGATGATTTGCTTTATTTGCAGCCTGTCCAACGGAGTACGCTTTTATTTCTCCATCTTCCTCAAGTTCAACGTTCATCTTCCCAACAATAGTTCCATACATTTGATTCCATGCATGATATCCATCAACGGAAAGGTCATTTTTTAACATTTCCACTTCTTTCGATAATTGTTTCTGTGCTTTGTCTCGTTTTTCTCTTAACACAAAGTCTAATTCTTTTAATTCAGGTGTGCTTATTAATTCTTTCCATTCTTTCTCTGGAACTCCAGCTACTTTTTGATCAATTAATGTGGTTAATCCTTCCATCTCTGCTAATAAATCACTGCGCTCTGCAACAAGAAGATTGGCTTGCTCATCTTTTACGTCTTGAGCGCTTAGACAACTAACAAAAGCAGATGCTTCACGAAATTCTTTTTGTAACTTCTCCAAATTTATAAAAAGTTTAGCCCATTCATCTAAATTAATAGATGACAGATTGATGTGGGTAACTTGTTGTGATAATAAAGTTATATCTTCTCTTATCTGTTGAACATGCTCCCGATATTCCTTAGAATCGCTTCCTCCTGGGAAGATCGTATCTAAATCCCAGACTGGTGTGAGTGTAACTGACATCAAATCTCTCCTTCATTTTAGAAAAATCTTTTATCTTCTTATTATAACGAAAGTTTTGAAAATAAACACTAAAAGAGGTTGGAACCAACAAAGTAATTGATCAAAAAAGAACTATTAACTGCGAGAAATATACTCGCTGACTGCGGGCGATTAGTAAGCGCCACCTTATGTTAGAATGAGAGGGCAACTCTCTTAGTCTTTTCTCATAGCAGTCTACTTATATTCCTTTAGCTTTTTAACAATCGTTCGCCTTTTAAGTTAAACTTTGTATTATGTTCCAACCATTTGTTGCAGCATCACTTATTTCGTTTTTTTCTTTTGCTTTGCCTGATTTCTTCGATGTGCTTTCTCGATATCAGATTTTGACCTCTTATTTCTAATCCAGGCAATTATAGCGGTTGTTACGGTGAATACTGCAGATAGGAACTGTTCTATAAGTCCACTATCAATTGGCATCGGGGATTTTCCTAATAATACAAATACTTGGTTGACTGCTGCAACAATTACTGCAATGATACTTATAATTGTACCTTTGTCCATTTTTTATAACCCCCTTGTAAACCTTATATTCCATTATTTTCAAATCCCGATGTTTTTGTAACGGCTACCAACCAGTCAGCGTGTTTATTTTAATAGTTATAGGGAAAAATACTAAAAATAGGAAATTACAAACTTATATTTTTAATTAAAGATACTTGACTTTAATAGTTAATTATTTTACACTTAGTAACATAAAGTAAGTTAGTATAAAATAATCATTATTCGAGAGGATGTTAAGAATGGCAAAAACAAATTGGAATGTCGATCAAGCACATAGTGAAATTGGTTTCTCAGTAAAACACATGATGATTTCAAAAGCGAAAGGTACTTTTGATCAGTTTGAGGCTACTATCGAAGCAGATGTTGAAGACTTAACAGATGCAAAAATTGAATTTGTAATTGATACTAACAGCATCAACACACGTAATAAAGACCGTGATGACCATTTACGCTCTGCTGACTTTTTTGATGCAGAAAATTATCCAAAAATTACTTTTGTAGCGACAGATATAAATAAGACTTCTGGATCTAATTATGAAGTTACTGGTGACTTAACTTTAAAAGGCACTACAAAACCAGTAAAATTAGACGTTTCATTTGAAGGTCAAAGCAAAGATCCAATGAGCGGCTCCACAGTGGCAGGTTTCAGTGGTTCCACTAAGATTAATCGTAAAGAGTTTGGACTTACTTGGAATGCTGCAGTAGAAACTGGTGGCGTACTGGTTGGAGAAGACGTAAATATTAACTTTGAGTTAGAGCTTCACAAAGCTGAATAAGAAATATTAAATAAATACACTAAAATTAATTACCAAAAAACCACATGATTAAGGTTTATATCTTCATTCATGTGGTTTTTCCTCATTCATTTTTTGTCTGTAAATCCATGGTCTCTTTTTTGAAAAGATCAATGTTCTCTGAAGAATAAACGAAAATAGACAACTTCCCTTTTTCCGACCTTGCCCTAATTAATAACGGCTCATTATATAAATTTTTAAATGCAAAGTCAGGTCCCCACCAACTTACCGTTGCATCTCTTCCTGGAGGAACATAAGGAACTCTCTTACTATGTGCATACCTTTCTGTTATCTGTATTCCCTTTAAATCAACTGCATTAAATAATGTTGATGATACCTGACATATTCCCCCTCCAATATCTTCATCTAGCTCACCTTTGATAATAACAGGAGCTTTTTGATATCCCCTTTCTCTTGTACGTTCCCCAACAGTATCATTAAATGAAAAGACTTCTCCCGGAAACAATACTGTATTATTTATCGACTCTGTAGCTAACTTAATATTATTTGCTCGCTGTTTATTACTTTCACGAAATGTAGTAGTATAAAACCCAATTTGTTTTTGACTAATTTCTCGTAATAGTGCATGATTAACCCTAGCATGAATAGGGCGTGTCGGGACTGTTATTTTGTCAGTATTTTTCGTGTAATAAATTTGATAAATAAGCTCTAAGAACCTTTCTCTATCTAGAGTATAACCTTCTTTTTCTATTTTTAGTTGCCCAGCGGAATCATAGTAAGCGTCTTTTGGTTCTGTGTACACTTCATTTTGTAATTCATCCATAAATGAATATAACTTCTGTAAATTCAAAAATCCTTCATTTCCTAAAAGCTGATATTGATTTAAATCCAAGTTCCCACGTTCTCTTTCATCAATATACAGTTCAATAATTCCAGCATTTGTTACCTTAGGAACCATAATTATAAGACAAATAAAAAAAATCATACAATATACCTTCATTTCATACCACCTCAAATGTAGTATGCGATTTCCATCATGTTCTATGTAAAAATACTGCTAGCAATAAAGAGAAACATTATCCAGTTTGGAGGTTTTTTGTTCTTCCTCGTCCTTTCACTCAAATTTTAACGTTTTGAAGTGCGAGTATTACTGACTATCATGTATGCAAGGTAAAAAAAGAGGCTTAACAGGTTTTTATCTAAAATCACGATTGTCTTCTAAATACTCACTTGCAGCTCTATACCCTACTAAAGCTGTCACGACAAGTAAAAGATAGCAAAATAATTTTCTCATACTTAACCTTACCTCCCTATGGAGCTTTTTATCATTATTTGATTTTATTATAGAGCTTTTTAACAATTAGAAAGGACGGAATTTACCTTTCTTCAGTAGCACTTTTGGTCCACCTACAAGGAATAGTGAACGGTCGTCAACAACTTTTTTCATTGCAGCCGCAGATTTCCCTCGAAGTTTGTTACCGTTTAACACATTACCAATACCATCTGATAATCCTAGAGAAGCTACAGTACCTTTATTACTGTAAACAAAATCTTGGATTGGTTGATTGCGAATAAGAGCTGAAATATTTTCTGCTACTTGAGCACCCTCTTGAGTTGCTAATTGTCCAGTTGGTGGATACGGGCGGCCAGTCTCCTGATCCAATGTCCATGAGCAATCACCTACGATAAATACGTTTTCTTCCCCTTCAGGTCGAAGATCTGGACCTACATTAACCTTACCTTTAAATAACTCATAACCAGATTTAGCAAGTACAGGGTTACCTGTTACTCCACCGGTCCATACAACCGTACCAGCTTTAATTAATTCTTTATCATCACCAACTATGAATCCTTCTTCCGTGCACTCTTTAATTGGTGCTCCAATGCGGAATTCTACTCCACGATCTTCTAAGGCTTTCTTCGCATAAGATACTAGATCGTCATCAAATACCGGTAGGATAGAAGGTGCAGCCTCAACGTTAATAATTCTTGCCTTACTGCGGTCAATATCATATTTTTGACATAGTTCTGGAACCTTATCAGCTAATTCACCAACAAATTCTATACCAGTGAATCCGCCACCACCAACTAGAATAGTTAATTGATCATCATTTTTATTCTCATCTGTGGAATACTGAGCAAACTGATACTCAATATGTTCTGCAATATGACGACTAGAATCAATATCTGTAATTGCAAATGCGTGCTCGTCCATTCCTGGGATTCCAAATGTGTTAGAAACAAATCCTAATGCAAAAACTAAGTAATCATAGCTCACTTCACTGTTATCTAGAATAACACGTTGTTCATCCCGATTCACCTCAGTTACAGTGTCATAAATTAAACGAACGCGCTTTGGATTAACAGCATCAGTTAACATAAAACGAGCTTGGTTCGGATTAATCGTACCTGCTGCTACTTCATGTAACCATGTGCTCTCGTAATGATAATTATGTTTGTTAATAAGTACAATTTCAGCTTCATCTGCTGATAATTTTTGTGTTAAACGTCTTGTTGCAACAAGTCCTGCATAGCCAGCTCCAAGTACAACAACTTTTGGCTTACTCATAAATCATTTTCATTCCTTTCCATCATTCTATAAATAACATAAAAGTAGTATAAGCGCTATCATCTATAGTAATTCATTCTACAAACGTATAGAAACTTATTACTCCATAAAAATATAATATCAAATTTTTTTAGAATAGGCTAATTTTCCTTATTAATATTGTAAATATCGTTTAATACGACTTACATATATTATTCTTTATTTAGAAGTTTGAGGGCGAGGGTTTGGATCCTGCCCACCATCCCCAGGTTCATTTTCTTGTTCAGGGTCTTCTACTTGATCTGGATCCTTCTCTTCTTCATTATCACCATCTGGCGCTTCCTCTTTTGGGGGAATATCCGGGTTTGGTTTACTAGTTCCGTTTTCTCCATCTTTCTCGCCTTCTGGTTTTTCTTTTTGATCAGTTTTATCCTTGTTTTCTCCCTTTTCTTCACCCTTGCCTTTATTTTTATCAGTACCAGTATTCGAGTCTTTGTTTTTCGGTTTAGTATCATCTTTTTTCTCAGCGTTAGGAGATGATGACGTTGTTTCCTTCACATTACTAGACCCCGAACGGTTACTTTCATTACTAGAACTAGCAGAATGGGTTTCAATGGTAACTTGTTTGTTGGATTGATTCAAATTACTATTATGTGTATTACCAGTCGGCACTTCCACTTCGTCACCTTCTGTTGACGCTTCTTTTACATTTCCAGAATTTAACACGAATGATCCATTATCTCCTCGTTCTAATAAATTGCGTGGTTTATATATCTCTTTTCCTGAAAAGACAACTTTTTTACTTAATTGAGATAGTCCGGACATTTGCGTGGATTGATTCTCTCGTTTGCTTTTGCTAATAGATGGTTGTTCTTCTTCCGTTGTTGCGTTCACTCTTGAAATCCCAATAATAACAACGACCATAAAGGCAAAAAGGATCCCGAGATTTACAAAAAGTAATTTTTTATTCCTCACATCTTTCCGCTCCTATTTTAGACTATATGTATATATCTAGTTGCACTCTTTCCTATTGTAAGCCTAAATCGCCATTTTTTTCAAATCTTTTTTTCAGATTCGACATCTATAAAAAAATTTTGTTTAAGAGGTGCAGTCTCCGCTTCCTTTTCACCCAAAAAAAAAGGATGAAAAACCGCTTCTACGATTCTTCATCCCTTTTTATTTACTTACATTAGCCCTTTACGAGCCCTAAATCTAATTTCCACTGCAACCATAAATGTTCCCTTGTCTTTCTTGGCAGGAATTGTCGTATATCGTCCTCGTGATAACCTACTTGAAAACGTTTTTCATCCATTAATATCGGACTTTTTAATAATCTGGGGTGTTCGTGGATTAATTCTAACAAGGTCTGTAATGGTAATTCTTCCAAGTTTAAATTAAGTTCCTTAAATATTTTTGAACGTGTAGAAATAATCTCATCTGTACCTTCTACCGTCATCCGTAAAATTTCTTGTAATTCGTTAATTGTTAAAGGTTGTCTTAATATATTTCTTTCTTTATAAGCTATTCCGTGTTTTTTAAACCATTGTCGAGCTTTTCTGGTTGATGAACAAGATGCTCCATATATATTGACTGTCATGTTCATTCTCCTTATTTTTTTGACATTCTAAAAAGGACATCTAGTATCCTACATCTAAACCTTATCACTGAAATGTGGTAAAATTATGGTAAAGTAGTGGAAAATTATTTCACTACTATTTTTTACTCACTATACCTTTGCACTATCATGTGCATGTATGTAAGCGATTATTTCATCCTCAATCTCTTTACCTATTTCTTCATCAATTAAATTATTCAACAAGATTGAGAAGATCACCCTTTGCTCAGTCTTCACATTAATATACCCAGATAAAGTACTTACTCCTTCTATTGTTCCGGTCTTCGCTTTGACAGAAAATCCTTTCATACGTTCTCGTAAAGTCCCGCCCACCATTCGATTTTGCTCGCCTGCTACAGGTAGAGTATCTAACAGCAAAGGAAACCATTTTTCCGATTGAATTCGATATAATAATTTGGACAACTCATTTGCGGGTAACAAATTACTGTGCGAGATTCCTGAACCGTCCTTAATTTGCAATGTTTCCATATTTACTCCATAGGATTGAATTTGTTCTTTTACTACCTTTAATCCTGCATCCCATGTACCTTCTCCATATACAAAACGCCCCATTTCTTTTACAAGTATTTCTCCAATTCCATTATTACTTAATTTCATAAATGGAATTAAGATCTCTGCTAATTTTGGAGAAGAATGTTTACATATACACATGGTGTTGTTTGGAACGGCTTTTCCTGTTTTAGATTTTCCTTTAATCGTTATTCCCATTTCTTTTAATGTTTGAACAAATGTATCTACTACATAATCCGTCGATCTCCATACAGCCATCCATTCTTGCCTTACGTCATGATCAACACCGATGTTTCCTTTCATATAAATATGGTTACCACCATGTTCTCTAGTAATACACAATTCTTCTTCTTCAGCTTGAGCTACGGTAACCGCATGGTTCTCTATGGTGACATAAGATGTGTTAGGATATAGTCGATATTGAGGTGGTTCACCCAATTGACTCGGTTGAATAATAATTTTTACAGATCCAGTATCATAATCCTCGTCAGGCGATATTGTTAATGCTGATACTTCCGCTCCATAATAATATTGTGCATCCGACCAAATTAAATCTTCCGATAAACGTATATCATCGTACCATGTATCATCCCCAATAATTCTACCTGTAATTGTTCTGATACCATACTTGTAGAGAATAGCTGCAAACTTCTGATAATCATTAATTTGCAAGGTAGGATCACCTTTGCCAACGATATAGACATCTCCTTCCCACACATCCCCAACAAGTTTTCCGTCCAATCTTATCTCCGTCGAAAATTTATAGTCCGGTCCTAATATTCGTAAAGCAGCTACAGTAGTTAGGATCTTCATATTCGAAGCTGGATGCAGTCGAATATCTCCATTATGACTTAGATAAATATCTCCCGTGTCTGCAGAACGAATACTAAGACCAAGTATCCCACCTGCCCATTTTTTCTGTTTACTGATATATGTTAAAAGCTCTTCCATTACTCCCACTCCTGTTCTCAAGTGAAAAACATACCTTTATTTAATTATATTTCTACAGAAACCAATGAGATTCCTTTTTAATCGTAAACTTATGCGGGTCTTAATTCATATGGTGCTAAACGGATGATCTACACTTTTCTTGTAATTTTTATGTCCATGACTAGTGAATCGGCCCTCCCTGTTCTTTATTTCCGCACATATAATAGCCATATATCGTAGGAGGTGGTAAGTATGAGCGAATATGAAAAACGTGGTGAATTTGGCTTTACTTTTTTGGTAGTATTATTTATTTTGCTTATCATTGTCGGCGGCTCTTACTGGTACTAGTAAAATCGAACCCCTCTTCATGATTAAAAATTCTTTCCTCCTCTCGTATGTCGGATTGAAGGATGCTTCCTGCATCCTTTTTTTATTTCTTGTTATTTCCCTGTAACAAATTTCCATTGTTATTTTTTATTGTTCTACATATAATAGAACATACGTTCTTATGAAAGGATGATAATCATGGATTATTCCAGTTATCCACGTAATGATGTTCTATGTATCGACATGCGTTCATTTTATGCGAGCGTGGAAGCAGTCAAACTCAATTTAGATCCAATGAAAGTAATGCTTGCTGTTGTTGGCGATCCAAATCGATCAGGGAGTATTGTACTTGCCGCTTCTCCTGAGTTAAAGCGACGTTATGGAATAAGTAATGTAAGTCGTTTTTTTGAATTACCAGATGACCCGGAAATTCATATTGTCCCTGCCCATATGGCGGATTATATACACATGTCTTTACAAATTACTGATTTACTGCAGCAATATGCACCTTTGGAAGCTATTCATCCTTATTCTGTAGACGAAGTGTGGATTACAGTCAACGGTTTACAACACTTATTTGGAACGCGAGAAGAAATTGCGAAAAAAATAAAAGCGGATATTTTAGATTCCTTTGGCATTACTTGTTCCATTGGAATTGGAGATAATAAATTTTTAGCTAAAGTTGTCATGGATCTTCATGCAAAGAAACAAGGAATTGCAGAATGTACGTATGAAGATGTAGAAGAAAAACTTTGGCCTCATCCGATTGAATCCATCTGGGGAATTGGCGGACGAATGAAGCGAAATTTGAATCGAATGGGAATTATTACGTTAGGTCAGCTTGCTAATTATAATCTTGACCATTTAAAGAAACGATTCGGAGTAATGGGGGAGCAACTTTATTGGCATGCGTGGGGAATTGATTTAAGTCCTGTGTTCGGAGATTTTTCAAAACAAGAACAAAAGGGTTTTGGCCATGGTATATCTTTGCTACGCGATTATACAAAAGAAGATATTCCTTACTGTATTCTCGACCTCTGCGAAGAAGTATGTCGAAGAGCACGTACAGCAAATAAATCAGGTAGGACCATTCATTTAGGAATTTCTTATTCAAAAGAAACCGGCGGAGGATTTTCTCGATCACAATCCATTGATCTTCCAACAAACATTACCTTAGATGTCTATGATATTTGCATGCAGCTATTTAATAAATTTTACGATGGTAAAAGTATGGTTCGTCACGTATATGTAACACTAACCAACCTTAGAGACAAGCAAGAAACACAGCTGGATTTATTTGAAGATCGTACAAAGAAAAATGATATTGGATATGTCATGGATGCAATCCGTGATAAATATGGATCCACTTCCATCCTTCGTGCATCAAGTTATACCCAAGCTGGGATCACTATCGAACGAAGCAAAAAAATTGGTGGGCACTACGCTTAATATAAAGCGAAACTTCATTTAGTGAGATACTACTATCCCATACATACGGGATAAACTAAAGCACATTCTAAATTCCAATCATGTAAAAATCCATGCTATAATGACATTAAAGTGAGACTATGTAAGCAATATTTATCCAAGTGTTAGCGTCCGTCATCACATACATTGGACAATTATTAAAGATAAAGGAGAACTAAAATGAAGCAAAGATATCTATTTATAATAATACTAATGATTACTTTTCTTTTATCAGCATGCTCTGATACTGAAGAAACACCGAGCGAAGATACTCAATCGGATGATAACCCGATAGCTACAATTACAATGGAAAATGGACAAACTATTACCATAGAACTTTATCCCGATATTGCTCCTAACACAGTAACTAATTTTATTTCTCTAATTGAAGATGGATTTTATGATGGATTAACTTTCCACCGAATTGTCCCCGAGTTTGTTATCCAAGGTGGCGATCCTGAAGGAAATGGAACTGGAGGACCTGGATACTCTATCCCCGGAGAATTCACTTCGAATGGATTTGAAAATAACTTAGTCCACGAACGTGGAGTACTTTCAATGGCTAGAAGTCAACACCCTGATTCTGCAGGATCTCAATTCTTTATTGTTTTAGACAAAGCCGACCATCTCGATGAAGATTATGCAGGGTTTGGAAAAGTCACGGAAGGCATGGAGACCGTAGATAATATTGTAGAACAAGGAACTTCTGAAGAAGAAGTATCAACCATAAAACAAATCACTGTAGATACCAAGGACAAGACTACGGAGAGCCAGAATAAAATATATCTATAAGCACGGCTTTAGCTAACTCGGAAAAGAAAGTCACTTTTCCGTACGAATCTTCAGCTCGTGCTTTTCCCATAGAGTGAGACCCTTTCATTCTATAATTGTCCGCCCTGTTTTCGCTGCAGAAGAAATTATGCGTCAATAATCTTTTCAACTCTATTATTAACGAACCACTCTGAATGATATTCTACCATGAAAATATTTCATATTTTTCGTCAATTTCCATAGCTATGCATAATCAAATCTAGTAAAATAGAGTTTACATATACATAAGAGAGGTATTCTTCATGAATGAAAAAAGAAAACATTATTTAACTGATAGTAAGGTTCAATCCGCAATAGATCAGACAACCATGTTTTCCATCATAGATGTAAATGGGGATTTAATTTATGCGAATGATTCTTTTTGCAAGCGACTAAATTACTCAGAAGAAGACTTATTTGATAAACCTTTTAATCGGTTACTAAAGTCCCCTTCCCACTTCCATATAGTAGAAGAACATGAAAAAGAAGCTATTTGGAAAGAAGAAATTCAAATCCAAACAAAGGACGATACAACTTGTTGGTTTGATGCAGCAACGGTACCTTATTATGATCAATTTGGGGATCTAGAAAAAATGGTAACGACTTACTACGACATCACTGCACGAAAACATCATGAGCAATATATCGAAGGAATTGCATATACGGATTATTTAACGAAGTTACCGAATCAGAATCAACTCTATCATTGGGTAGATAATCAACAAATTAATATAAATGATGTAAAGGCCATATTATATATTTCTTTAGACAGGTTCAAACAAATCAATGAAACATTCGGTAAACGTATTGCGGATAAAGTAATCACGATGGTAGCAGAACGATTGCAAAATTTCCAAACGAAAGAAAACTTTCTTTTTCGTAAAGATGGAGATGAATTTGTTGTAATTGTAAAAGAAGAATTAGACCAAGAAGAATGCATGGCGAAAGCAGAGAATATCGTTAATAAATTACGTATTCCGTATAAAATACAAGATAGACAAATTTCATTAACAGTTAGCATTGGGATTAATTTCCCCTACAAATCAACTTATACAAATGGACATTCAAAATATGATGGGATAGAAACTTCCTTAAAACAAGCAAGAAAAGCAATGGTTCTCGCTAAAAAGAACGGCGGAAATCGGTATTGTATACATACTAATCAGCAGAAAAAAACTCTAGAACGTGGTTATTTGATAGATTTAGAATTAAAAGAAGCTTTAGCTCGTGAAGAATTTAGCATCATGTATCAACCAATTATTAATTTGAAAAGTCATAAAGTAGTAGGGGCAGAAGCATTATTACGATGGAATAATCGAGAATTTGGTTTTGTTTCGCCGAGTGAGTTCATACCAAAATTAGAGGAATCCGGAATGATTGTTCCTGTCGGCAAATGGATATTAGAAAATGTATGTAGAAGAATGAAATCTTGGCAAGAAAAAGGATTACTTATGCAACGCATTTCCGTAAATGTGTCTCCAATACAATTTAAAGATAAGTACTTTGTACAAGATGTGAAAGGAATTCTAAATAAAACAATGCTAGATGCCTCATATCTCGAGATTGAAATAACAGAAGGTACCATTCTTAATTTAGAAAGTTCGATGATGACAATTTTAGAATTAAAAAGCTTAGGAATGCATGTATCTATCGATGATTTTGGAACTGGCTATTCATCCTTAAGTTATCTGAAACAGCTTCCTATTGATACATTAAAAATTGATAAGTCGTTTATCGATGACCTTGATCGCGATGGAGAAATTATCACAAATACAATTATTAATATGGGTAAAAACTTGCATTTTCGAATTATTGCTGAGGGAATAGAAAGTGAAAAACAACTCGAATACTTGAAAAGTCAACAATGTCATGAAGGACAAGGGTATTTCTTTAGTAAACCTGTTCAACCAAATGAAATAATGACAATGCTGCTTCAGCAATCATCATAAAGAGAAACTTCATTCAGTAGGGGTTTTCATACATAACAGTAGTTAGAATCTTCAATTAAAAAGACGCTTAGTATAATCACTGGTAAGCGTCTTTTTCACTACTATTTATTATTATTGGAAGAAGATTGATTTAACTGCTTCTCATTTTTTTTATCTTTCTGTTCTTCCTCATCCATCATACTATTCGCAGAAGATTTAAACTCACGTAGAGTTTGTCCGGCAGCTTTTCCAATTTCAGGTAACTTTTTAGGTCCAAAAATGATTAAAGCGATAACAATTATTAAGATTAGACCCGGTATACCTATATTTGCGATACCCATAGGATATCACCTCCATCCTGTCCATATTATAAACCTTTTTTCAATATTTTTAAACACTTACTTGCTATACAATTAATTAGTCAGGCATAGAATTTTATAACTACTAAAAAGGAGTGCTCTACATGGAAACAACCATTACTTCCTTGATAGAAGAATTGAGCAAACACTTAGAAATATCGCATATCACACAAAACGAAACGCTGTTAGAACAACATAGCAAAGATGAATCTTACCATGTACCTCATAAGCCATTAGCAGTCGTATTCCCAAAAAATACAATAGATGTCCAACACATAACGAGATGCTGCTCACAATATGAAGTACCAATCTATCCTTTTGGTGTTGGTTCAAGTTTGGAAGGTCATGTGATTCCAAATGATCCAGGAATTTCGGTAAACTTCTCGTTAATGAACAACATCCTAGAGATTAATCCAGAAGATCTAATTGTAAGAGTACAACCAGGCGTTACCCGTACGCAGTTAGAAAAGGAACTGAAAAAGTATGGTTTATTCTTTCCTGTTGATCCCGGAGCTGATGCGACACTTGGAGGAATGGCCGCTACAAATGCAAGTGGTACACTAACCGTAAAATATGGGACTATGCGAGATAATGTACGAACAATGGAAGTGGTCCTTGCAAACGGCACCACGATTCAAACAGGTACAAAAGCTGCAAAGTCTTCTTCTGGTTATCATCTAAATGGCTTGTTTGTTGGTTCAGAAGGAACATTAGGGTGCATCACCGAACTCACGTTAAAAGTTTTCGGTATTCCAGAACATATCGCTGCCGGAAGAGCTACCTTCCCTACCGTACATCAAGCTATTGAAGCAGTAGTTTCCGTACTTCAAGCAGGAATTCCAATTGCGAGAATAGAGATAGTCGATGAAGATTCTATTTTACAAGTCAATCAATATAGCGAACTAGACCTTTCGATAGAACCTACCTTATTCGTTGAATTTCATGGAAACAAAGCTGGACTTGCAGAAGATATGGCATTTACAGAACAACTATTTGAAGATTTTGATTGTACAAATATCACCTTTGAATCTGACACTGCAGCTAGAAACCAACTTTGGGAAGCTAGACATAATCTAGCATATGCATATGTGCATGGCTATAAAGGTAGGAAAATGATGATTACCGATGTTTGCCTGCCAATCTCTTATCTAGCAGATGCGATATCACATGCTAGGTTAATGCTAGATACCTATGGGCTACCTGGTGGCATTACAGGACATGTCGGTGATGGTAATTTTCATATTGTCTTGATGTTTGATCAACATGACGAGCAAGAAGTCCAATACGCTCAAGAACTAAATGAAAAAGTTGTAGCTTATGCTTTAGAACGAGGCGGTACCTGTACTGGCGAGCATGGAGTCGGGACTGGCAAGAAAAAGTATCAGCAACAAGAACATGGAGAGGCCTTAACTGTAATGAGACAATTAAAACAAGCTCTCGATCCAAACCAAATCATGAATCCGAATAAAATATTTTAAAAAAGGTCTTGAAATCAATATAAGAACTAGCAAAAAATGTGAGCTACTTTCCTCAGGCATGTATGCTTCAGCTTACCTTGAAAATGTTTTTCAAAGATAAGCGTTGGGCTTATACACCCTTCGGAGTCGCTCACATTATAGTGCCAAATGTTATTGTTCGATATTGCTTATCCAGTTTTTATCATTGGTTATTTTTTTGAAATATATCCTATCAATTCTCTGAGCATCTTTGGGAACTGTTCAAACGCATTAACAGTATGCAATCTTTCCGTACGTTTATGTGCATCATATCCAAATGGTCCTACGTTAATTACTGGTGCCCGTAGCTGACTCATCTCATCAAAAGGAAGATGGTACGTATCCCCCCAAACTGGTGTATTGTGTTCATATTCTTCCCATCCAACAAGATCCTCCGAATAATTCACATAACTTAAATCGCATATACCATTTAAGTAATGAACCTGTTTAATATCCAACTGAAAATCTTCTTTTGCTTTTTCAGTTAAAAATGTCGTACATTCTTGTACTAACTTATTGTCTGAAGAGTTCACTGCTGGATAATACGGTGGCGCAAATAAGATAATCATCGCTGGTGCCAATTCTTGACAACGAATCACTAATTGATCGGTAATTCGAAGCGATTTTTCTCTATCATCCCATTCATCATTATAATAAATATCGGCTTTAATCTCTTGAATGATAGATTCACCTAGTTTATCTGTAGCATATTCTAATAAATCCTTATAGCGAATTACTTTTACCTTTCCTATCGGTGGTACCACTTGTTGTCTACAAATTTCATTATAGGCTGCTGTACACTTATTTGCAGCTTCAATCGCTACTTTCTCAAATAAGTCAAAAGCTTCTGAAGTACTTCGTTCCATCAAAAATAAATTATAAAGCGCAGAAGAGCGGTATGGTGTCTGGGTCGAATAATGTAAACGCAGATCGGTTTGTTGTAACGTGACCGGTAATGGTGTAGACTCGCCTCTTACCGTTTCTCTAAATTTTGAATTCCATTCCATTTCTTGCGTCAGATATGAAGCCATATAAGGCGATGTCATGCCACTTAAAGGCTCTCCAGCATGTGTCTCTTTACCATAAAATAAAGCAGCTGCTAGTACCTTCCCAATAGTACCCGTATAAATATAATGCGAATTATCCGTTGGCTCTTGTCGAAACGTCGGTTCACTATTTAAAAATAAAGTGTATGTAAAACCATACTTTTTCTGTAACTCAACCAACACTGGTACTGCATAACGCATACCAGATGAATTCACCTCTTCATCCGGAACTGTTAATAGGACAAGATTAATTGGCCACTCTTCTATACTAGCTTGCTCAATTAAGCTCATATGCATAACTAGCCCCATCTTCATATCCATGGTTCCGCGACCAAATAAAAAAGCTTCCGATTCCAAATCTTGGTGAATCTCAAACGGTAACTCTTCCTTTTTTTCCATATATAATTTAGTAAGTTCTTCCGGTTGTGTAGCGAGCGGTTCCATAGATCCGTATTCTTCTGTATTAACAGTGTCAAAATGACTAATAAGACAAATCGTTTGTGTAGCATCTGGATGCTTATAGATAGCGGTTAATAATTTTCTACGCTCATCTGCGTCATGCAAAGATAAGCGATCTGGATATTGGTGAAAATAATCTAAATCCTGTAACTTGGCATAAAGTTTCATTGGGAATTGCCGTTCCCCTTCAGAAAACGTAATACTTTTCCAACTGACTAATTCATTTAGTAAAGTCCTTAATTGACTAGGGCTATTCCATTGTAATGTTGTCATGTAAAATCCCCCATTTCTCCTTGTTTCTATAGTTATTATTATAGCAGGTAAAAGACTGATTTACCTGTTTTTTCAGAAGATAGCAAATACATTAATGCTCATAAATAAGTCTATAAAGCTAATTAGTATCGTATTTGTTAGCTACTCTCATCGTCCTTTTTAATATTCTGAATTTCCTTCAACCCAACTTTCACCAATAGTTTTCTTGCTCCTATATTTTTCTCAGTGGTTTCCGACTCTAAGAATAATACTCCTTGATTTCTAGCCACGTAAATATATTCGTTCTCTTTCATTATTTACACCTTATAAAAAACAATTGTCTATTATTCTTACAAGTTAAAAAAACAACCTACTCCAAGAAGGACAAGGTTGCCGTGAGCGCTTGTATGAACAAGTTAATAAAATGTATTTATTCCATGGTTAAGAACAATACAAAGTACGATTACTCGTACGCAATCTCAATGGACCGTTAATATCATAATGAATTATCATTAAAAAAGAAAGACTTGAGGTCTATTACCCATGCCTAAATA
Source organism: Oceanobacillus kimchii X50 (assembly GCF_000340475.1). Classification (NCBI taxonomy): domain Bacteria; kingdom Bacillati; phylum Bacillota; class Bacilli; order Caryophanales; family Bacillaceae; genus Oceanobacillus; species Oceanobacillus kimchii. The sequence continues at coordinate 1,380,198 of NZ_CM001792.1, read as the reverse complement.
ATTGATTTTCATTAAAAAAGTAACAGGAAAAACTCTTGACTACTCGTATTTCAAAAGTCGTATGATAGCTAGAATCAGCACAAGAAATATACGGAGACTCCTTGAAAATCAAAATCGATTTTCTGCGTGCGATGCAATGCTGTCAAGGTCTTCCTTGTCCTGTGGGAGTGAGACCCCGGATTGCGGAGCACCGGAGGCTCATCAGCTGCCCACGGAAAGCGATATTTCTAAAGCGGGTTTTTAAAACCTATTCATTCTTATTTAACTTTTGTAATCATCTCTTTTTTATGATTAAGTTATAAGAATTTCACACACACTACTTCAGGTACTTCAATTTCGCTATTTGTTAGAGATAACTTCCCGGTTGCAGTATTACGTTGAAATAAAACAATATTTCCACTATGTTGATTAGATGCAATAAGGAATTGTTCTGTTGGATCCAAGACGAAGTCTCGTGGCCATTCGCCTCCAGATGGTGTGATTTCCACCAATGTTAACGTTCCTGAACTGTCATCAACGGAAAATACAGCAATACTGTTATGTCCTCTATTTCCTGTATATATAAATTTACCATCTGAAGAAATATGAATCGCACTGGCATCATTCGTATCCTTAAAAGATTCAGGAATCGCTTTGATCGTTTGTTTTTGTTTAAATTGTCCTGTTTTTTTATTATAATCAAGAACAATTACTTCTGAACTTAATTCCGTTAACAAATATGCCACAGGTTTATCCGGGTGAAAGACAATATGGCGTGGACCGCTTCCAGGTGCAACATTTAATGTACTTACATGGGATAAAGAATCCCCTTCTATGCGATAAGTGACAAGTTCATCTGTACCTAGATCTGCCACAACTACATAACTTCCATCTGGTGTAAATCCTGTATAGTGGACATGTGGTTTTTCCTGTCTTTTATGAGGGCCGTTGCCTTCATGCTTTAAAAATTTACCTTGTTCTAGTTGAGCATTATTTAAGAGATGTACTCCGATATCTCCTTTATGGTAGTTACCAGTAACCAATACTTCACCGCGCACATCAAGATGACATGGCGGGGCACCTTCCACTAACTGACCATTAATTAATGATAACTCACTTTTTTCTGGATTAATTTGAAATGATTTCACTCCACCCATACTTTCTTCTTGAGCGACAGAATAAAGGTATTTTTTATCCTCAGATATAGTTAAATAGGTTGGATTATCAACTTTTTCCGCAACTTCAACTTGTTCGAATTGTTTCGTATCTGTATTAAGAGTAAAACGATAAATCCCTTCACTTGTTTTTCTAGTATATGTACCTGCAAATCCAATAAACGTTTTTCCATCAGTCATTTTGAATGCCTCCTATAACATCATTAAAATACATAAAAGAATTATTTTCGTTAGAATTTATATATTCATCGTAACCTTTTTCACTAGAATGTTCTAGTAATTGTTCTTCTAAGATGCTACATTCCCTACATTTGAAAAACAAAACAAAAAAGCACCCTTAACATTAAATGTACTAATCTTAAGGAGTGCCTTTTATACTTCTAGTTAAATTTAGCTTTGACCACTTTTATGATCTTTTAGACGTTTAACTGTTTCATCAAATTCTTTTTCCACTTCTGGATTCGGTTTATACGTAAGTATGCTTACTACAACAATCACAATCGTACTTAGTATAAAACCAGGAACTAATTCATAAAGATAGTCCGCTAATGGTGAATAACCCCATAAGAATACCGTTATTGCACCAACAATCATCCCCCATAAGGCTCCAGTACCTGTTGTTTTTCTCCAGAATAAAGAAAGTAACACTACCGGACCAAACGCAGCACCAAATCCTGCCCATGCGAATGATACAAGTCCTAAAATAGTATCATTCTTCTGCCAAGCAAATATAATAGCGATAAATGATATTAGTAGTACAGCTGCTCTACTCAACATCACATACGTTCTATCTGAAGCATCTGATTTAAAGACTGCTTTATAAATATCTTCCACAAGTGCAGATGAAGTAACTAGTAACTGAGAAGATACAGTACTCATTATTGCTGCAATTACTGCTGCTAAAAGTATTCCAGCGATAAATGGATGGAATAGAATCTGACCAAGTACTAGAAATACAGCTTCTGGGTCTGCTAAATTAAATTCAGGATTAGCATGGAAAAATGCCACACCAACTAATGCAGTTAATACAGCACCAATCAGAGAAATCACCATCCAGCTAATTCCAATGCGACGTGCGGATGTGGTCTCTTTTACTGATTTAATAGCCATGAAACGAACGATAATATGTGGTTGTCCAAAGTAACCAAGCCCCCAAGCAAGCGAAGAAATAATTCCTGTTGTAGTCGCTGCTGCGAAAAAGCTTAAGAAATCTGGATTAACATCTTGAATTAAATTTACTGTCTCTCCAACTCCGCCTAAATGAAAAATTGCCATTGTCGGCACAAGAATTAGAGCCAAGAACATCATCGTCCCTTGCACAACATCAGTAATACTTACGGCTAAGAATCCTCCTAGCAAGGTATATAAAATTGTAATAACAGCTACAATAATAAGACCTAAATGATAATTAAATTCAAATGAGCTTTCAAAGAAAACTCCTCCGGCCACCATTCCTGATGATACATAAAATGTGAAATAAATAAGAATAACTGCACCTGAAACAATTCGTAATATCTTGGAGTTATTTTTAAAACGATTATCTAAATAACTTGGAATTGTAATCGAGTTATTAGATACTTCCGTATACGTTCGTAACCTTGGTGCTACAATTAACCAATTCAACCATGCACCTATTGCTAAACCTATCGCAATCCAACCTTCTGCTAAACCAGATAAATAAATTGCTCCTGGTAGCCCCATTAGTAGCCATTGTGACATATCAGAAGCACCCGCACTTAACGCAGATGTAACCGGTCCTAGGCTTCTACCTCCAAGCATGTAATCGTCTAAGTTTGACGTTTTTCGATATGAGTATAGTCCGATAGCTATCATCGCTAAAAAGTATAGTCCGATAGCAATAAATTGATACGTAAATTCAGACATCCTATCTCCCTTTCGTCTTTTAATAATATATATATAACAAGCTTTCACACTTGGAATTTGTGGTACTTACGGTACTAATCATCCAATGTTGATTTGTTATTACATGTTGTCTTAAAGATGGAAAAAGGCTGAGACAGGAAGGAATTAAGAAGGGAAGGGAAATACCAAAGACTCTAGGGCAATCCCTTCAGTAACAATACAAATTGTCCTTAAATTTATTTTTTCCTTTTTTTACTAACAAACATCAATAACGATAGAGCAGCCACACCAGCTATAACTGGTTCTTTCTTTAGCTTATTCTCTTTCGTATAAAAAACATCTTTTAAAACCAAGTTAATATTCTGCGGTCGCTCTGCAAGCCTCCGCATGAAATAACCAAACCAATCGCTTCCAAACGGAATATACGTACAAAAATGATATCCTGCCTGTGCCAGTTCCTCATGCATTTCAGTTCGAAAACCATAAAGCATTTGAAACTCAAAAACATCTCTAGAAATATTATGCTCCTCAACAAAAGTTTTTATTTCATCAATGATATTATGATCATGGGTAGCAATGGAAGTAAATGTATTACCTAACAGCCTTTTTTTAGCAAGTTCCATAAAATTACGATCAATATCTTCTTTTGATGGATAAGCAATGGATGCATCTTCTTTATAGGCACCTTTCACAAGACGTATTCGTACATCCTTTAAAGCGGCCAAATCGTCCTCCGCACTATACAAATATGATTGTATTACCGTACCGACGTTGTCATACTCTTTTCGGAGCTCGTTTAGAGTCTCCAATGTTTTACCATAATGGATATGTTTCTCCATGTCAATATTAATAAAAATCTCAAAGCGTTTTGCAACTTTTAAAATCGCACGAATATTATTTAAACAAAAATTTTCATCAATGTCTAAACCCAGCTGAGTTAATTTTACAGACACATGGCAATCTAATCGTTGCTCATAAATCTTATAAAGCATGTCGATGATATCATCTCTCGCTTCAATTGCTTCTGATTTTTCTGTCACAAACTCACCAAGGTTATCTAGTGTACAAGATATTCCTCTACCATTCAAATCTTTGATTATTCCGATAATACTGTCAAAATTAGTTCCTGCGACAAACTTTTCCGCACCTAAACGAAATCCATATTTCTTAGCGTTGGTGTTCAACAATTTATTATTTGATAATCCTATAAAGAAATCTCGTGTTAGATTTGCCATCCTTCTATCCCCTTATTAAGAAACTAACAGCTTATATACGAGACTGGGACATAAAGTAGCTATTCATGCCCCAACCCCTCCCTTAATTAAAATCGTTCAGTTACAACTTTTGCATTTAAGAAATGCTGAAGGTAATCTGGTCCACCAGCTTTTGAGTCTGTTCCTGACATTTTAAAGCCACCGAATGGTTGATAACCTACAATTGCTGCAGTACAACCACGGTTAAAGTATAGATTTCCTACAAGAAACTCTGTTTGTGCTCGGTTAAGATTTTCGCGGTTATTCGAAATAACTGCACCAGTCAAACCATATTCTGTGTTATTTGCAATATCGAGTAATTCATCAAAATCCTTCGCTTTCGCAAATGCGACCACTGGTCCAAAAATTTCTTCTTGCATAATACGAGCTTGTGGATCTAAATCTTTGAAAATGGTTGGATGTACAAAGAAACCTTTACTATCATCAGTTTCTCCTCCAAAAACAAGCTCACCTTCTTGTTTTCCGACTTCAATATAATCTTTTATCTTATCGAATTGTTTTTGATTAACTACAGAAGCCATGTATACATTATCTTCCGTAGGGTTACCTACTGTAAGAGTTTTTGTGAGTTCTACTGATTTCTTAATCACCTCATCATAAACCGATTCATGAATAACTGCACGAGAACATGCAGAACATTTTTGACCGGAAAATCCGAATGCAGAATGAACAATTGATTCTGCAGCTAAATCTAAATCAGCTGACTCATCAACGATAATCGTATCTTTTCCCCCCATTTCAGCTACCACACGTTTTAAATGAGTTTGGCCATCTTGAATTTTTGTTGCACGTTCAAAAATACGAACTCCCGTTGCACGAGATCCAGTAAAGTTAATAAAATGCGTGTCTTTATGATCGACTAAATAATCTCCGATTTCTGCTGGGTCTCCAGGTACAAAATTTAGAACACCTTTTGGTAATCCTGCTTCTTCAAGTACCTCTACTAATTTATAGGCGATTACAGGTGTATTTTCAGATGGCTTCAACAGTACAGGATTTCCTGCAACAATTGGAGCTACTGTTGTTCCACAAACAATTGCAAATGCAAAGTTCCATGGTGGAATTACTACACCTGGTCCCATTGGCTGATAGAAATATTTATTATCTTCATTTGGTCGATCTGCTAACGGTTTTCCTTGTTCAAGTTCAACCATATGACGTGCATAATACTCTAAAAAGTCAATTCCCTCCGCAGTATCCCCATCTGCCTGATCCCAAGGCTTCCCGGCATCATATGATAACCATGCTGAGAACTCATGTTTACGTCTTCTTACAATTGCTGCCGCTCGATATAGGACACGTGCACGATCTTCAGCAGACCAAGTTTTCCACTCTTTAAATGCTTCCTTCGAGGAAGAAAAAGCCTCTTCAATAAGTTGTTGTGTTGCTTTCGATACTTGACCTACTACTTCTTTTTTATTTGAAGGGTTTACAGATACCAGTTTGTCATCGGTATAAATTTTTTCACCGTTAATAACAAGCGGATAATCTTTTCCTAATTCTCCTTTAACCTTGGCTAATGCAGCTTGATAATCTTTACGGTTTTCCTCCACCGTAAAGTCTGTAAATGGTTCATGTTTAAATGGTAATACCATAAATAAAAACCTCCTTGAAAAATAATTCATAAAGAGTATTTATACTCTCTACTATTTTACTAGCAAAAATGATGCCAACTTTCTGAAATGTATTCGATTTCAATGGGTTAGCCATTGGTATACCTGTTTTTTCAATTTTTTTCTAAAAACATAATCATTTTAATCCATGGAAAAATCAGAAATTTATTGTATACTATAATTACAGTTATTGTTTAGAAAGTTTACACTCATCTTTACAATGAAGGAGGATTTTTCTTAATGAATGATTATTTCTTTGAGCAATTATTAGAAGCCGAAGACGATGCAATTACAATTGTAGATACAAATAAAACAGTATTATATTGGAATAACGCAGCAGTAGATACGTACAACATTGAAAAGTCCACAATTATTGGTCAACCGATTACAAACTTTTTTGCTTACGATGACTTGATGGTAATGAAAGTTTTAGATAGTAAACAAGCAGTGCAAAATCAATACCATCGCCCACGAAAAGATAAACATGTAGTTGTAAACACTCTCCCTGTATTTGATAACAATCAATATTTAATTGGGGCCATTTCTGTGGAAAGAGATATCACCCAAATTGTAAAGTTAAACGACAATCTAGAGACTACTTCTGCAGAATTAAATGAATTACGGCAAAAAGTTTACCCAGCAAATTCCGAATCTCCATTTGTAAAGCTAAAAGGAAAAAGCGATGCTCTACAACAGATAATCCAATTGGCACGTAAGGCTGCGAGCACAAATGCAACTACATTGATTTTAGGAGAAAGCGGAACAGGAAAAGAAGTCTGTGCAAAGGCTATACACGAAGCAAGCGAGCGACGAAACCAACCTTTTATCCCCGTAAACTGTGGAGCCATACCGAGTGCTTTATTTGAAAGTGAACTATTTGGCTATGAAGGCGGCTCGTTTACAGGAGCAAAAAAGAAAGGTAAAGCAGGTAAAATTGAAATGGCTGATGGTGGGACACTATTTTTAGATGAGGTTGGAGAATTACCATTAGAGATGCAAGTAAAACTTTTACGAGTATTACAAGAGAATCGAATTTATCGAATTGGAAATTCACAAGGAAAACAGGTCAATGTTCGGTTTATCGCAGCAACCAATCAAAAATTGGAGCAACTAATGGATGAAAAACAATTTCGTTCCGATCTTTTTTACCGATTAAATGTGATCCAATTAACGATGCCACCTCTTCGTGAAAGAATAGAAGATATTGAAATACTAGCCAAAAGTTTTTCGAATCAATTTGCAAATAAATACCAAGTATTAGCACCTAATATTTCGGGGGAAGCATTTGAATATTTACTTCAATACCACTGGCCAGGTAATATCCGTGAACTACGTAATTTAATGGAGCGAATAATCATTCTTCACGAGAATTCACTTGTCCAAAAGGAAGATATGCAACTTTATCTGCCACAAGCAACTAATTTCAATTCTTACGAGACAATATCCAATCTACCAATGGAAAAAGAGGCAATGGAAAAACAATTGATAGAGACAACATTACAGCAGCTAGAAGGAAATAAATCAAAAGCAGCTAAAAAACTAGGAATATCAAGAGTAACTCTCTATCAAAAAATTAAAAAATATAATATAACTGTATAATTATTCGCATATATACTCTACTATTTTTTTGTTTTCGACATTATTTTCCGATTAAATGTAAGCATTTTCATCTAGGTAATAACTACTCTTTAATTATCCTAAAAAACGAAAGATAGCTTTCGTATTCCAAATAACGACTAAATTCGACATTATTAACGCTAATTTCTATTCTAAAAAATTAGAATAGCTTTTCTATTAAATTATTTTTCCTCCTTATAAATTAGGTCATATGAAGGTATTTCGAAAGTAGGATATATATTATACATTTTTATTGCATGAATATAATATCTAGTTTTGTCGAAAAGGTTTATTTTTATTTAATAATTTGAGATAATCCTAATCGTGTGAGACAAGCTAATATAAAAGTAGAGGTGCAAATAGAATAATGTATACAAAAATGAAAAAAAATGATAGAGAAAGTATCGTTCTCTCGATTGTAAAAAAAAGGGATGAAATGTTACGAATTGCTGAAGAAGATGGATTATCCTCTGAAAACACGATTATATGTAGCCAAGAATTAGATAATTTGTTAAATCAACTCAATGAATATACGAATCTTTCCACATAAAAAGGGGCTGCAGCTAATTGACAGCTCCTTTTTATATTTATTTTCCGTTATTGAGAAAACAATCTCAAAAAATAGTGTCAAATAGATTTACTATTAATAGGTAAACACCCAAACCATAACACCCAAAAAAACATAAAAGATAGTAATATGTTTTTATCGGGAGTGGAATAAATGAAATTAACAAAATTTGTAGATAAGCTTCCCATTATCTCTACATTAGAACCAACAAAAGCAAGCAATCGTTTAACATATTATGAAGTGGTTATGAAAGAATGTTGGCATAAGCTTCACCGCGATTTACCACCAACAAGGTTATGGGGGTATAACGGTCTATTTCCAGGACCAACCATAGATGTTTTCGAAGGGGAATTAGTACATGTTAAATGGATCAACCAGCTACCACAGAAACTCATATTGCCTTTAGATACTTCGATACATCACCTAGATCAAATGCCACAAAGTCGAACGGTAACGCATGTTCATGGAAGTGTAACAAAACCAGATAGTGACGGTTATCCAGAGGCATGGTTTACACGGGAATTTCAAGAGACTGGACCGGATTTTTCTCGAGAAGTATATGAGTATCCAAACAACCAACGTGCTGCTACACTTTGGTATCACGATCATGCAATGGGAATTACTCGTTTAAACGTATATGCAGGCCTTATAGGAATGTATATTATTCGTGGAGAAGAGGAAAAAGCCTTACAACTTCCGTCCGGAGAATATGAAATTCCTTTGGTTATTTGTGACCGCACACTTAATCCAGATGGTTCATTATACTATCCTTCTGGACCTGATGAGCCTATTCCAGGAGCACCATCCCCTTCTATTGTACCTGCTTATTTAGGAGAAGCTATTCTCGTTAATGGGAAAGCATGGCCTTATATCGATGTTGAACCGAGAAAATATCGTTTTAGACTATTGAATGCATCGAATACTCGAACGTATCGATTATCTATGAATGAGGAATTACCTATATATCAAATTGGTTCTGATGGTGGTCTATTACGTAAAAGTATTCCTACTCGACAAATCGTTATGGAACCCGCAGAACGTATCGATATTGTGATTGACTTTACCGAATTTGAAGGAAAGAGTCTGACTATAAACAATGATTTAGGCGAGGATGCAGATCCAGAAGATCAAACTAATAATATTATGCAATTTAAAGTTACAAAGCCTTTAACGACAAAAGATACGAGTAGAATTCCTAAACATTTAACGCATATACCTTCATTAAAGCAGAATTCAATAAATACCATTAGAAATCTAAAACTTGTAGGATCAGAGGATCAATTCGGAAGACCACTTTTATTACTCAATAATCAGTTATGGCATGATCCAATAACAGAGAAACCTCAACTCGGTGATACTGAAATTTGGTCCATTGTAAATGTTACTAATTTTACGCATCCCATTCATCTTCACCTCGTTCAGTTTCAGGTTCTTGATCGTCAACCCTTTGATCTAGAGAAATATAATGAAGATGGATCAATGATTTACACTGATGCTCCTATTCCACCTGCTGAAAATGAGAAAAGTTGGAAAGATACTTTAGCAGCACCATCCGCTCAAGTAACGCGCGTGATTGCAAAATTTGAACCTTTTACAGGAGATTACGTGTGGCACTGCCATATACTAGAACACGAGGATTACGATATGATGCGACCATTTACGATCGTAGATAAAGAAGAACCAGGAACTTCATAATAACTTCCGTCAGCGGGGATTTTATTTATCCTCGACTGATGGTTAAGGATTAATCCAAAAGTGACATAGTTTGTCATCATTTTTTGTTTAGTCAACTTTCTAGTTATAAGGAACTTCTTTGAAAGTTCGATTATCCGATTGTTTAAACAACGCACGAATACCTTTACCTACATACTTTTCGTCATCGTACCTGGGAAGAATATGCAAATGCGCGTGAAAAATATGCTGCCCTGCAGTTTTCCCTGCATTCCACCCGATATTATAACCATTTGGTTGATGATGAACATCTATCCACTTTTTTGCTTCCTTTAATAAATCAAATGTCGACCTCCATTCTTCTTCAGAAAGATCAAATACTGTTTCACGATGCGCTTTTGGAACAATTACCCCTGCTCCTTCTAAAGGCGCTCCTTTTTCGAAGGTATCATTTAATTGCAAAAACATTGTATATTCATTCGATAGAATAACCGACTGTAATGGTTCATTTTCTACTTTACAAAACACACATTCATACTCCATTGGTTCCCTTCCCTCGTTTATTCATATTTGATCAATAAAACAAGTTAGTACCATGGCACCGCGATCATTTACTGGCAAAAACAAATGAGGTTTGGAACCCGCAAAATAAGCACTATCCCCTTTTTCTAAAAATTGCTTTTCTCCATTATAGAGTAGTTCCATTTCACCTTCTAATATGTAAATAAATTCATCTTGTGAGTGCGTATATGTCTTATCCTGACGTAAATTTCGATGTTTGGGCGTAACATGTACAATAGTGGGTTCTATTCCACTATACTTCGATCGATTGGCCAGTAATTCATATGAGTATCCCATACTTTCATCCCCGACTTTTGAAGGACGGTTATACTTTCGTTGAATAACTAAGTCTTGCTCTTCCTTATCATCAAGCACCCAAGCTAACGGTACCTTTAAAGCATCTGAAATCTTTGATAAGGTGGCGATAGCTGATGCTGTTTGACCGTTTTCTATTTTAGATAGAAGGCTTTTGGAAATCCCACACTCATCAGCGATCTGTTGTTGTGTTTTTTTATTTCTCAAGCGAACTTGCTTAATTTTATCTCCAATACTTTGCAGGTCGATGGGAACCATTCCTTCCATAATTTAATTAAAATCAATCTAATCATAATCTAGCATTGTTTACGAGTCAATCCATATTGATAGATAAAATGAGGCTTTTCTCTAAAGCCCAAATTTTAACCATAAATAAAACCCCAAACTATAATGCAAAATGTAGATACATTTGGTACTATAGTTTGGGGTTAATTATGCGTTTTTTAAATAAGCTAATGATCGACTAGGCAACGTTTTGTCTAATTTGTTTTGAATAAATACACCAGATTCCTGTAATTTCTTTTCGTCAATACCGGTATTGATGCCAAGCCCTTCTAATAAATATAAAACATCATTTGTAGCTACATTTCCTGCAGCTCCTGGAGCATATGGACAGCCCCCTAAACCACCTATGGTACTATCAAAACGATAAATTCCGTAATGCATGGCAGTCATAATATTAGCGATTGCCATTCCTCTCGTATCATGAAAATGCAGGATCAATTTCTCTTTTGGATAATGTTGTAACAAGAGTTCGAGTAATTGCTCGACTTGCGTCGGAACTGCTGTGCCTATGGTATCGCCTAACGATAAATCATCTACTCCACTGTCGATTAATTTCTCACATACCATCAGCACTTCCTCAGGGGCTATTTTCCCTTCATAAGGACAATCAAATACAGTAGAAATATATCCTGTTACATGCTTCCCAGCTTGTTTTGCTTCAACAATTACTTTATCTAAGACTGGATACGTATCTTGAATCGTTTTATTAATATTTTTTTGATTATGTGTCTCACTAGCAGACATAAATACGGACGCTCCATCAATTCCCGCTTCTAGCGCATATTCTAACCCTTTAAGATTTGGAACTAAAGCAGAATACGTAACATCCGGGTTTCTAATGATCCGCTTACCTACTTCCCTTGCATCTGATAAAGCTGGAATCATTTTGGGATTAACAAACGATGAATATTCGATTTCCTTTATCCCTGAAGTAGATAACATATTAATCCAATTTACTTTATCTTCTGTAGTTATCCACGTCTTTTCATTTTGAAGTCCGTCTCTCGGGCCTACTTCTTTTAATTGGACATAAGATGGTAATGAACGCATTGGTTCTCCCCCATTCCTATAATTGAATGCGCTTACAGTAGGATATACGTAAATATCTTTATTGTTCTAATCAATTTCATAATTAGATATTTTATGTGAAATCTGGATGTTTGCTGCATGGATTTTCATTAAAGACGGACGCTTTCGGCAGGAGTCGTCGTCTTTCAAATGAAATTTAACAATTATGAAATTGACTCGTTTTAGAAAATCACAGATTTCAATCAAGTTTCTTTTCATTCAACTTTGTTGAATACAGTATATAATAAATATTCTTTCAATGTCAATCAGAATAAAGTACATTTCGTTCTTCCCTCAACTTGTGTTTCCTGAAAAGAATCGGACACTTACGGTTAGTTTATTCCACACTTAACCTCTTTTGCTAAGCCTGGTAGATACTAACTAAAAAACCTTAAGGGCTGATCATCCGAACACCTTAAGGTTTTCATTATATTATATAAATATATTATTCTTTCGTTTCTTCCTTCTTCTCCATAGTAAAAATAAAACGAGTATTATTATCGCTCCAACGACTCCAATTCCAATATAGAGGTATAGAGAACTTGTATTGTCTTCTTGATCTACATTTTCAATTTGATTATTCTTCATCATTGTTGGTTGTTTTTTCTCGACATTGTCCAACTGAAATTCTTTCAATAACTCTCCGTTGTCCTCTATAACAAGTTTCCCATTTTCATTAATTTCTTCCTCTACCTTTGATCCTTCTTCATGAACATAGGTTAAATCTTCACTATTTTTAAATTCCTTGCCATTCGCCATAAAAGAAGTGCCTTCATCAATCGTAGAAGGCTCGTAATGTTCAAAACCATAATCTAATAACTTTACCGTATCGGCATAGGTTTGTTCAGCAAGAGGCGTCTTCAACGTGACTGCAATTAAGTGCATCCCATCTTGCTCGGCAGTTGTAACAAGGGTATAACCAGATTGAGACACAAATCCATTTTTCCCTCCGGTCACCCCATCATAAGGTATTTCACCTTTTACCATACGATGATGATTTAATATCGTTGTTTCCCATGTTTTACTTTCCCAATCCACGGACTTCATTCCAAATAACTTTACAAATTTATCATTTTGCAAAGCATATTTCGTTATTTTTGCAAGGTCCTCTGCCGTTGTATAATGATTTTCATTATACAAACCATGCGGATTATCAAAATTCGTATTTTTTATTCCTGCTTTTTCCTCGAAAAACTTCGTCATTTCTTCTGAGAACTTACTAACACTACCACTCATATGTTCCGCGATTGCTACACCAGCATCATTTCCTGAATTAATTAATAAGCCTTTAACAAGCTTACCGAGAGAGACTCTTTCTCCCTCAGCCAAAAAAACAGTAGTACCATCTGCTTCAGTAGCTTCTTCACTTATTTCTACTGCATCAGATAAATTCCCATTTTCTATTACATAAATTGCTGTTGCGATTTTCGTTACACTTGCTGGATACATTTGCTGATTTGCGTTTTTCTCTGCAAGAATTTGTCCAGATTCTGCTTCCATTAATATAGCTGATTCACTATCTAATGAAAGGTCTTCATCTGCTAACGCAGTAGTTGTCCAAATACAAAAATTAAGCGATGCTATTATAATCATGAGGTAAATTTTCTTCAGCATATCCAACGACTCCTCCAATTCATTCCACAAATAAGGATAATAGACATGTATATTCATGTAAATATATGAATAAAAATTGTAAACAATCTATAATATTACTGGAATAATTTGGTATAATTATTTCATCTGATTAATCACAGTTATCTTAGTTGTTATTTTATTTTGAATTTGATAATATAAAGTTACTTTCCTCATTTGCATAAAGGAAGTGCTGAATTTATAGGGACAAGGATAGATGGCTATCGTTGTTTTTTTGTGTATATTAATTATTTTACTTTCACAAGTCAGGAGCATGGCCATGATAAAACTGTATATTAATGGTGTGATACATACATTTCAATCAAATCATCCCATTGTCGAAGCAGTAGCAATCGAGAATAATCGATTTAAAGACATCGGTACAACAAAGGATATCTTATTAAATTGGAAAACAAAAAGTGCGGAAATCATTGATTTACAAGGATTGACGGTAACTCCTGGATTAACAGATAGTCACCTACATCTTTCTATGGTTGCAAGCAAATTTGTAGATTTAGATGTAACTGGAGTAACTTCAAAACAAGATATGCTCGAGTTTATACGTCGACATTCCCATACATTAAAGCCAGGGGAATGGCTTGTTGGGAGTGGTTGGGATGAAAATCTATTTAGTGACGGTGTTATTCCTACACTAGATGAACTAGATCAGGTCGCACCGCTTAACCCGTTGTATATAACTAGAATATGCGAACACGCAGCAGTCATTAATTCCAAATCTTTAGAAGCAATTAATTATTCTGAAGATATTTCTATCCCTGAGGGTGGCAAAATCATTGTTGATTCTACTTCCGGTAAACCAACAGGATTAATATTAGAATCAGCTTCTACCTTATTCCAAGTACACATTCCAGAAAAATCGTACGAAACATGGAAGGACGCATTACGAAAAACGATAGAAGCTACGATACAGCATGGTATAACAAATGTTCATTCTAATGATCCTTTATACTTAGGTGGACTTAAACAAACCTATGAATTATTCGATGAACTATTAAACAAAGAACAACTTGGCTTACGAACAAATCTATTAATTAACCATGAATTTTTAGAAGACTTAGACGCGATGAATATGTACACAGGGTATGGTAATGATACGTTACAAATCGGGGCAATTAAAATCTTCGCAGATGGTGCATTTGGACGGAGAACTGCTCTTTTACGTGAACCCTATCACGACAGCCCTAGCCAATATGGTGAGGCAATGTTCTCACAAGAAACACTCTATGACATTGTTAAAAAAGTACGAAATCGTGGAATGCCGGTTGCCGTACATACCATTGGCGATCAAGCATTAATAAATGTTTTAGATATCTTAGATCAATTTCCTCCTTCTAATTTTCGTGACAGACTGATACACGTGCAAGTGATAAATGATAATTTGGTAAAACGGTTAGCAAGTAATCATCGAATTGCAGATATTCAACCGCGATTTCTAGCAAGTGATTATCCTTGGGTAAAAGATCGATTAGGTGAAGAACGTATGCCAAGGGCATATGCGTGGAAGACTTTACTAGACAACGGAGTAATTTGTGGTGGTGGCTCCGATGCTCCAGTGGAACCGATGAACCCATTACTTGGCATACATGCTGCTGTAACACGAAGAGCTCCCGGTGAAGACCATGAAGGTTGGTACAAAGAACAAAAACTTTCCATGTATGATGCCTTTCGCTTATTTACAGAACAAGCAGCTTACACGACAAATGAAGAACATAAAAAAGGAACGATTGAACCTGGAAAGCTAGCCGATATGACCGTATATTCAAATAATCCTTTTCAGATGAATAATCCGGATGAACTATTCCAAACCTCAATTGAAATGACAATTATTGGAGGAGAAATCAAATACAGCCGATAAAGGAGTTGCAATTACGAATGAAACAAAAACGCATTCACCCATTAATTATTATTGCCCTTTTCCTATCTTCTATAGCAAACGGTTTAAATGCTTATCAATATTTTGGAAGACAAGATACGAGTTCCGGTTGGGTGTTTACTACATTATGTGTTGTTACATTTTTATGCGTAATCACCAGCTTATTCGTTAATAAAACAATGAACAAAAGGAAGTCATTTAATTGACTTCCTTTTGTTCATGTAATTGGGTTATAAATTTACAAAACATTAATTAGCCAAATGTAACAAAAAATCCAGTAACAGCAACGATGAAAACTGCACCTAAAACCCACATAACAATTTTTCTTCCAACGTCACTTTTATGAAATAAATAAACCAATAGAAAATAAATGATTACTGCTACTCCTATAAAAGACATACCTTCTATCATGTATTTACTTGAAAAATAATCTTTGTCTAAGAAAAACATTAATCCCCAATATAGAAATAAAATAATGCCATAGATATAAAAACCTTTTTGCAATTCTACCTTTTTATGTTCACTCATATTTGAACCTCCATCCATACATCTACTATTTAATTAAGTTTTCCTACATAAAATTTAATATCAACTTAATAACCAAGTTACTGAACCGTTACAAAGAGATATCATTTATTATACTACGATGTTTTAACGATCATCAATTCTAACAGACATAACACTATTTTGAGTAAATTCCGTCGGACCACACTCATACTTTCCATGAGTTATTACATGAATAATTTCCAAATAATACTACAAACTAATATCAATTATGTACTATACTTAGAATGAAAGGAGTGTTCAGAGATGAGACAATATAAATTATCATTTTTAATCATTGTTATGACAATTGGTTTAATAGCATGTGGTACGAATAATAATAATGACACAGATACAAATTCTGACGCACCGACAGAAAATACCAATAATCAACAAGAAGGTTCAACATCTCCTCAATCAGTAGAGGATGTACAACTAACTCCTAAAGAAGCTATGCAGATTTTCACGGATACGTATACAGGAGCTGCAATCTCTTCTATTGAATTAGATGAACATAATTTTGAATATACCTATGAAATAGAGGGATTTGATGACGCAAAAGAATATAAGACTGAAATCGATTTAGAGAAGAACATGATCGACCAAGAAGAAGAAAATAGAGAAAAAGATGATAATTATCAAGAACTCGTTTTTGACGACTATGTAGGTCACGAAGATGCATTATCTACAGCTTCCCAAGCCCAAGAAGTACAAGAACTAGTTCCTACTAGCTGGAATTTAGAAATAGATGATGGAGTAGCAACTTATGAAATAGAATTTGAAAATGACAATCAGAAAGACGTAACTATAGTCATTGATGCTAAAACAGGAGAACAACTAACAGTAGACGTAGATGATTAATTAGCGTGAACTTCATTAAGTGGAAGTAATACTGCCCGTTCGCCGTTCATGCGGGATAATAAGTAACTGGTTTTATTTTAACTCCCCTTTAGTATAGACAGGAATAATATATTCTGGTTCTATCTTTAGGGGAGTATTATTGTTCAATGATCCCATTAAATAGTCTCTTTGTTTAAAATCTAGAATTATTGGATATTATTATGAGTTATTTCATACTTAGTCTGCAGTGTTTAACCTAATCCCACAAAACGAATAGTTCAATTATACAATTGCTCATTTCTAATTATTCTTTTACTGATATTACAATCATATCATTATCAAAGAAAGGCTCTAATACTCTATAGTCCTTCCTTTCTTTAACTATAACACTAATCAATTCATTAAATTCCCCTCTTTTTATAAAAAACTTTAATGATTAAGCATAGAATCCCCAGTGGAGCAATTAAGACACTTAAATAATAAACAAGTATGTTTAATAAATAATGAAAAACATGTATACCATATAAAAAGTTCATCTCTTGCTTTTTCCACTTATAACTTAATTTGAATCCTAGTATATTATCATAAAAAATTTTTGCGAAAGGATAAAAAAGAAAAGATAGTATTAAAAAATCAATTTCTGCGCTTAAAAAAATATATGCGAAAATAGAAATAACCAAGCTGATTATATACGCTTTTAACATATATTTGCCATTGATTTCTTTATTGTCTTCTTCTGCAATGTGATCTTTATCAATCTGCTCGTGGAGGGTATTATTTAAATCTAAATTGAATATGCGTCTCTCCAACTCATTAAATAATCTCACTCTTTCTTTTTTCTTAATGTGATGACAATTAATAAAAATAGGAGCTTTCTTTTTACTTAATACTTTATTAGACATAAATCTATGATACTTTTCTTCATTATGTAAAACAATCTCTAAAAATGTTGAGTAGTTATATTCTTTTAATTCAAAACTCTTAATATCATCCCAATCAATAATGATCAATTTGTTATTTAATATATGGAGATTGTTTATAATTAATTGTTCTTTAGTTAATAGAAGAGAGTATTCATTAAGAATTATTCTTTTCATTACCCTATAACACATAAGCCCAAAGAAACCCGCAAATAATATACCCATACTCCCAAATTTATAGTCAGCCTGTTTAAAAGCAACTATACTTACTGAAACTCCAAGTATCATAAAAAGAATCATAGGGATTAACAAGATAATAAATTTCACTTTGGATATGTGAAAATATATCTCTTCATTGTACATTAGTTTTATCCCACCTCTTGAATTTCTTTTCTCTATTCAACTAGCAGCAGTAACTGACTAGTATCATCTAACCTTTAAAACTTAAGATAAATATTAAGAAATTATGCGATCTGGATTGTAAAGAACATTTATATTCTCTTTTTTATAGAATTACTTACCGCTTTAATAATTAAATACAAGATTCCAAGTGGAGCTATTACAATGCTAAACATATACACAAATATATTAAATAAGACATCCAATTGATCTAAATATAAAGAGCCTGTTTTTTGTTTATCTGCCTTAAACCTTAACTTAAATCCTAATAGAATATCATAAAAAACTTTAGCAAAAGGATACAAAATAACACCCACAAAAACAAAAACATGGTAGCTATCATCTGTTAAACCGAAAAGAATGTATGCACCTATAGAAATAATTACACCAATTATATAAGATTTCAGCATATATTTCCGATTGATTTGTCTGTACTCCCTTTTTTCTAATTGCTCATCCTTCAATTGATCATAAATTTTATATGACAAATTCGGTGTTCGTCTATCAAATTCATCAAAGACTATTTTTCTATCCTTGCGTTTAATATGTACCAAACTAATAGTAATAGGTAATTTATTCATCTTTGTTAATATCCCTTTTTTATTTGATAGCAACTCACGATATTTTTCCTCATTAAAGAGTGTTACTTCTATAAACTTAGTGGAGAAAGATTCTTTTAATAAAAATCCTCTGATATCTCCCCATTGAATAGGTATTGTAACAGTCGTAACATTTAATATTAACTCTTCATCTGTTAATGTAATGTATGACTTACGGGATATTAATCTTCTCAAACCAAAATAAAATAATATTCCTGAAAAAACAACAGTAAACAAACCTATTCCACTTACTAACAAAGATTGTTCTTTAATTCCCGCAACTACAAATATTGGTGAACCGCCTAGTAATGGTAATATAAAAATTATCAGGAATAATATCTTCAGTTTCGAAGGATAAAAATGTAATAAATATTTGGTTTTCAAATTAGCATTTACCTCCTTTTCATTTATTCTTTGTTGATCAACATTATTTTCCTCTAGATAACAGATTACGCAATTCTTATTAGAATGGTCTATAATTACAATTTAAATAAAAGAAGCATAGATTGATATACTTCTTTTATTTAATAAATATTTATTTTAACTTCAAGAAGCTTTTCAATTATTCATAAAGTATGCTATTGGCTATAACCAACGCTCATTTCTACATAATTTCTTCCAGAAATACTATTTCTGAACTCAGCAATTACAGGAGTAGTTTGTGATAATTGATTCTTTGCTAAAAATCCAATTAAATCCCAATACTTTTCTTGTGAGTTCTGATCAAATTCATCCATTATCCTGCTCATTACCATCGGGCTTAACGCAAAATAACTCCGAAAACGAATATCTTCTTTAGGGTCAATTTTTTCTTTTATTGAATCTTCTTTAACAGACATAAAAATCTCTGCTGTCATAACATCACTTTGTGGATCGCTAATAATCGAAAAAAACATTCTTCCGTCTAAGTGAAGATCTGCATTCTCTAAGACTTTAGTAAAATCCCTTAAAACTTTCTCCATATCTTCCGGATGAAATGTATAATACTTCGAAGCAACATTTTGATATGCAATCTTATGGTTTGCTATCATTTTAAACCTACTCCCTGCTTCAGAGGCACATGAACGTCGATGATAATATCTTCATATACTTCCAAAATAAAACAATAGAATGTATCATTTAGCTTTATGTTTTCAGATAAAGCAAAAGTCCTAATTTTTTCATAAGCAGTATGAAAATCTACTTCTTCAGTTGCTTGACGTAATAATAATGCGTCATCAACAACAAATTCTTTCACAAAACGAAAATTAGGATGTTCTGACAAAGTAACCTCTTCATTAATAGGAAGAAAGTAAGTGAATTTACCAAATTTCGGTTCATTTTCAATAGATTCAACTGAGAAGAAAATGGGTCCATTTCGATAAATATCCTCATTTAACGTGAAGTCTTCCATTACTGCTACTCCATCCTGCCAATTACTTCTTAACATAACTTTTTCATAGACTAGCAAGTTAGTAAAATAAATTTGACTTTTCTCTATCGCCATAATAATTATCCTTTCTCTCAAAAATTGGGTTGCGGAATTTATATCTTTGTTAATAACTAATGTCCAATCAAATTATTCATATTTCATTTGTAGAGGTTTGATATTTCCATTTTTATTATGGTTAAAACTATCAAAACGTAACTTACAATACAACATTACCAATTGTTCTGGCAAGACAAATTGCATTGCTAAAAACAAACCAATAAACAACATGCTAATAAAAATATCTCCTACAGAAGAAATAGGAAGCATTGTAAATAAAGAAATCAAAATTAACGCCATTCCTACACTTGCTGCAATTATTAACCCTCTATTTCCAGACACCATTATTTCCCAAGTTGTTCTAGTTTGATCCTTTTTAGAATCCAATCTATATTCCCCTTTTTTTAATAATTTGTAAAAGCGCAAAGATGTAAGAACAAAAACAGTAAACCCTAAAAAAACTATTAAAATTGTTAGATAAATTAATGATGTTGTAGTTACACTGTCACCTTGACCTATAAGTAAAAGGGCTGCAATTAATGATAAATAACCAAATAAATTTTGAGATGTAATAATAGTTAAGAAGTACTGAAAATACTCAAACCTTTTAAAAAGAGTTGGTATTGCACCAAATACAGATAATACAATTATAACTATTGAAACCCAAAAATGAACATTTTTTATAGATTCTTTATTAGGATAAATAGAATAATCATAAGCAACTGTATAAACTAACCAAAACATAAAAATTGATAGGAATATTGATCCAATCAATGCTACAGCAAGGTTATTTAACCCCTGTCTACCAGATTCTATTGACCTTCTTAATGATGCAAAGTCCTTCTCATTAAATTTCCGCATAAATTTACTCCCCAGTATTATAAAATTTGATTCTTATTTAATAATTTCTAAAACATATATTCTAACTAAACCAACCTTTGACTTTGTGAAAAGCTCCTTTTGTTTTATCCATAAAAGACTTCCCATCTTTTCCTTTTCTATTTAATAAATAGTTTGCGCCTAAACCAAAAGCTGCACCAATTGCAGTTCCGACACCAGGTATTGGAATAAACGCAGTTCCTGCTGCAGTAAATCCTGCTTGAACTGCAGTACTTACAGTAGTATCAATTACTGTGTCTTGTACTGCCCTTGAATGAGCGTCTGTACCGGATAAACCACCGCTATGTTCAGCATCACTATAATTACTATAATAAGTTAATCCAACCCCGAGGGGTCCTAACAATTTACCTGCAGTCTTTGCTGTACCCTTTACACTTCCATCAAAACCTTTTAGATCAACCTTTGTTGAATCTTTAAAATTCTGAGAAAGTTCTTTCTTTCCTTCTTGCCAGAATAAACTACCTCTTTCTTTTATTGAAGCTTTACTATTCCAACCCTCTAATTGAGGATAATTAGCTAACACTCTGTTTCCTGTTGTAGACCAAACATGCTTTCCTGTTTTTTTATCATAATAACTTAATGGGGCCTTTTGCATATAACTTATTCTAGTTTTCTCATTCCAATGTGCCTTTGCAATTCCTGACTTTCTATGTTTCAATGCTTCCCTAGCATGTTTATCTGGAGCAATACCTAATTCTTTCAATGCTTTTTCAGTAGCATTTATCCTATATATCGATTTCCCTGTTTTTTTATCTTTTGACTCAACAACATGTAGACCTAGATCTTTTGCAGCCTTCATAATTTTAGCATTTGAAGTAGCTGCATATGCACCAGTTTGAGCATACCCTAAAAACCTAGTGGCATCAGCCAGCTCCCGCAATACAGGATTACCATTCGACTCCTTATAAACTTCAAATCGATCAGTGCCAGATTTATTAAGTGCACCATTTATTGCATTCGTTAATCCTTTCATGACTTGATCAATATTCTCAAGTTCATTTTTACCATCTTTTTGAAAAATCTCGAAATTATCATTAGTTCTATCAATAATTCCTATGGCCTCTCTTTTTTGATAAAATGCATTATCTAAGTTCGGTTTTGTAACATGACATATGTCTGCCACCTGATTTATTGCCTGATGAACAGAGTTTTCTTCATGCTCTAGACTATTATAATCATTATTAATTTCTGTTTCTACTTCTTTTAAATAAATGGTTTCTATAATCGCATTACTATTAGAGTCGACAGTAGATGTAAAAGTATCAATATGTTTTTCTAAATTTACTTCTAATTCAAACCAAACTTCTTTTAACAGATTTATTATTTCTAGATGAACATGTGTTAAATAATTTTTCGCTTTATCTGCTGTCTTACCTCTAAAAGTTTCCATGCTAAGAACTTGATCAATATCTAATTCTAATTGGTCTAACGATTCTATTATATCCTCAGATATAACCGCGATGTCATTTGAAAATTGTTCTATCTCACCCATATCTACTTTATTAGTCATTTTTTATCCTCCGCTATCTTATCATTTGCGGTCCGTTATTATGTTCGTGTTGTTTACTTAGATGCTCATCAGTCTGCCGCATGTTTTCTCCAACGTCTGTTAACATTTGGACATCTTTAACTAATAATGTTCTGTATAAGTCTATAATTTCTATAGCTTTGACCATTTGCCCCAAATCATCTGTAAATGGGGAGATATTGGTCTTTTCAAGTGAATAATTTGCATGTTGATCAAATTTTAGTTTTTCTATAGAAGCACTTAAACGATTAATATTCAATTCGAAAAGTTGAGTATCGATGCTTACTTCCTTACTCAAATAATCACTTCCTTTCTTCTATAGCTATTTGAGATTCAATACTAACTAATGATCTATTCAATTGATCAATACCACTTAAGTAATTATCTCTTTTTGTTTCAGCCCTGATTATCTCTTCTTCAATTATATTTTTAGAGTCTTTTGTTCTTGTTATAAAAGAACGAACATCACTTTGATACACATTATAATTGTCCGAAAATTTATTTTCTTCTTTTCCCTTCCAGCGTCTTTTATCTACTTCGAGCGATTCAATATTTCGATTGGTAGCATCCATTTTTTTAATACTTGCTTCAAGTTGATTGGCAGAATGTTGTAAACGATTAACCTTATCATCCCAACTATTTGCCTCTGACCTTGAAAAATTTATTCCATCCTTTATTGAATGCCTTTGCGCTCGTAAAGTAGTTAAATTTGAACTCAAGAATATTCCCCTCCCTACTCCGGTATTTTCACTTTCACATGTTGGTGATCCAATGCCACGTAACATTCATATTTATTCGGGTATTTCTCTTGTCGTATAAATGGTTGTTTAAACATATCTTGATCTCCAAGACGCATGCTAAGCAGCCCAATCATCGCTTGACCACGGAAGTATTTTGGTACTTGTTCATAACTCATGCCTAGATAACTATATTCACTGCAAATAATGAAATGAATGCCGACTTTACTTCCTTTATCAATCATGGTTGAAGCATCGTCTATAGATAGGTCTGTTCGTTCAACAAAGTCTTGTAGATTTGCAATTTGAACTAGCCATTTTTGTTCACTAGTTACTCCATCTTTTGAACGCTTTTCAATTTCATTAACGAGTTCTGCTTTCATTGTTTGTAAGCCATCTGTTTCTGACATATACGTATTCATATTGCTGCCGATGTCTTTGAATTTTTGATCTGCCGTATCGATAAGCATCGTTTGATAGGAACCCTCCATCATTGCCACGTTTTTGGCAACGGATTGGATCATTCGATCTAATCCATCTTTTCGATCACTCATTACGGTTAGATTTTCATATTGCGCTGGGTTAAATCCTACTGGCATAACTTCTTCAAAATCCAGTCCAAGCGGAACTTTTTGTTCTTCTACTAGTTTTTTCGTACGACGTTGATTCTTGAATTGTTCAAAGTCTACAACGCCTTCTGGCATCATCGGAATTGGCTCAGGGTATTCTCCATCCCACGCTTCGTCCATGGCTTTCGCAGTTGCTTGGAGTTTATCAATAATTTCAAGAGCTTCTGCACCATTTTCAGGGAGCAACGTCTGGAATAACGCTGGTTCTTCTAGTTTTACAAGTCCTCGACCAGCAATTTCTTCAAGTTCAATGTCTGTTCGTCCAACAATCGATCTAGCTTCTGTTGTTTCAATTAAATACAGCGCAATTTGCGTTTTAATATTTGATAGTAAAGGCATACGCATTGCACTTTGTCTGCCTGCACTAATAATTAGGTGAATACCAATGCTTGCACCTTCTCTAGCAATCTGAGTGATAGTTTTCTCAAATTCATCTACAAATTCCGCATCTCGTACAGATTCATAGTTATCGATAACTAGACTAATATTCGGTACCGTTTCGCCACTCGCTTTCTCAAACATTTCAATATTTGCTACTCCGTACTTACTTAGCTGTTGTTTTCGTTGTTTTACAATTGTG
The DNA here is from genome assembly GCF_000340475.1 of Oceanobacillus kimchii X50. NCBI lineage: Bacteria > Bacillati > Bacillota > Bacilli > Caryophanales > Bacillaceae > Oceanobacillus > Oceanobacillus kimchii. Next base: position 1,355,540 of record NZ_CM001792.1, on the reverse strand, counting down.
GAAATCATACGAACGAGTTTCCCAATTTTTTCTTCCTCATCTATTAAGAATGTATCAGCAACATGGGGAAGATTTTTCAATGGAAGTAATCCATTCGTACCGAAATCTAGTAAATACACATGGAAATGTTCTGGATTATGTTGTCGAGCTAAATCCATTACTACTGTTTGTAAGAATGTAGATTTTCCATATCCAGGACTCGAGAATACAGCTAAGTGCCCATCTTTTGATAAGTTTAATGTTAATGGTGATTGTTTCTGTAATTCTGGTTGGTCAAGCAGCCCGATCATTGGTTGTAAAGGCTTCTTTGGTTCTTTCCATGCTTCTTCAAACGCAACTGGATGTAATTCTGGTCCGAAGATTTTCTCAGGCAACGGCGGTAACCATGGTTTTGCTAAAGGTTCCATTTCCTGCTGGGCTGTATAATCTGCAATATGATCAATGACTGCATCTAATTCTGTAGGTATTTTTTCTACTTCTTCTTTATGTTCCAAACCACTGAGATCCTCCGTTAAAATATCATATTGACCGAGCTCATTGATAGCATAAATAGTCATGTCAACATAATCTTGTTCATTTTTATCTGGGATATAGTCAGCTCCGCTCCATGCACTCTGGAATAACTCATAGATTTCATTGTTACCGACTTGCAAGTAAGCTCGCCCTGGTAATGTAATTTCAGCAGCATCTGGCGTTTTTAAAATTTCATTTGAATCTCCTGCATTTTGTACTTTTAGAGCTAGCTTAAATTTTGAGTTGGACCAAATTTGGTCGTCAACCACTCCACTTGGTTTTTGTGTCGCAAGAATTAAGTGAATTCCTAAGGAACGACCAATACGTGCGGTAGATACTAATTCTTTCATAAAATCTGGTTGTTCAGATTTCAATTCCGCAAATTCATCGGAAATTAAGAATAGATGCGGCATTGGTTCAGTAACTTTTCCTTGTTTAAATAGTTTCTGGTATTGATTGATATGGTTTACTTGATGTTCTCCAAATAATCGTTGTCGTTTCTGTAATTCTGCTTTGATCGATGCAAGCGCACGCATCGATTGTGCTTTATCTAAGTTCGTAATGGTTCCCATGAGATGCGGTAATTTAGCAAATAGGTTCGCCATTCCTCCACCTTTGTAGTCAATAAGTAGAAATGCGACTTCATAAGGATGGAAGTTAACTGCAAGAGATAAAATATACGATTGAATGATTTCTGATTTACCAGAGCCTGTCGTACCTGCGACTAACCCGTGTGGTCCATGGGCTTTTTCATGCAAGTTAAGTTGGACTAGATCTTCTTTCCCTCTTAATCCTAATGGAACTGCTAAACTTTTATATGTCTCGTTTTGACTCCAACGAGTTGGGATATTTAATTCTTCTACTTTTTCCACATTGTATAGCTCTAAAAATGTCACCTGTTCCGGAATCGAGTTCTTCAGATTTTGCAAATGATTAATTGGAGCTAATGCACGAGACACCACCTCTTTATTAAAGTTTTTTGGAAAATGGTCTGGTTTAAAGCTTTTGTTTACAAGTTCTGTTTCTTCCAGAATGATTTTTCCTTCATTTGCATCACGGATATCAATTACTGTCTTCACATGTTCCGGTAAAGCTCTCATCACGTCTTGCACAAATACGATTGACACACCTAAATCACTAGGATCTTCATTAAAGAATTCCATAATCGTATGGTCGAGAATTAATTTCTCATCAGTGACGAGAACAACATAATGTGGTGAGAAATATAATTTCTCATTTGTATTACTTTTCTCTTCAACGAGCTGTTTTCGCTCTTTCAATACTTGATACATGGAATGAAGTACTTGGTCACGAGAACGTTCATGATATACAAATCCACGTACGTTGATATCTCTTACACTGGCATGTGGCAGCCAACGCATCCAATCCCATTCTTTCTTTTCTTCTTCCGGAAAGATCGTAATAAACTGTAAATCATGATAACTATGAAATAATGATAATTGCATCACAATTAATTGTAATTGTTCCAACACTAATTTACGTTGGCCAATGTATCCCACCGGACCTTTGGCTAAGGAAGTAACAACTGGAACATTTCGCAACTCATTAAACTGCCCTAATAAATCACGAGCCGCATCAACTAGCTCGTCTTCCTCTTGAGTAAATTCTTCTTCGTTAAATTCGATTTCAAAACTTGAATCCACTCGTCCTAGTCCTGTCCGGAAATTAAGAAAATCATGGTGGTACATTGTTTTTTCATAGATTCTTGCTTCAATATTTGTCACCATTTCACTAATTTTCTCTACATCCGGATAATGATAGTGTAATGCGTGGCGCTGCTCCTCACTGGCCTCAAATAATTCTTTTGTTTTTCGTTGTAAATACTTTTTATATGTTTCTTCACGGTGTTTCATATCTGCTTTATACTTTTTCACACTTTTCACATAAGAGGTGATCGAGAAGATAATGGTAACCACTGTAACTGCTAACATGGCAATAATAAATATCCCTCGTGGCTGCACCAATGAAATAATAACTAAAGCGGCTATCATAACCAACGGTGGTACAATCGTTCGTGCTAATTGTTCGCTTGGTTTAGCCGGTTTATTTGCCGGTTTTGCAATGGTTCGCTTATCTTCTGGCTCCCTATAAATAATTCTCGGAGAACGATGATAATCGGGATAATCACCCTCATAAGGATTGTCTAAATTGATTAATTCCGTTAATCGTGACTTGATTTCTTTATTAGCCCTTAATTCTATATGTTCTGGATGAACTGTAATAGAAACACCATCGATAAACAATTGATCTCCAATATGAAGAATCCTGTCTTCTTTGATATAACCGTAGTTATAGAAAACATCTCCATCTTGAATATCTAAGTAAAAGGTAGAGTGATTCTCATCTCTTACCAGCACAATATCTGCATCCCAACCAGATATAGATACATCATTATATTCTTGAGATCCGAAAGTAATAGAGTTGTACCCTGCAATATCATAGTAGATTGTTTGTTCTTCATCTTGTATATAAAAATGTATCGTTTTATCTTTCAAATCCACTCTTTTAATCTCATTAATTTCGTTATCCAGATAGATTAATTTTTTGCCATCCCATTCTAATATGATTTCCTCATCCATCTCAGGTATTGTTACTTGATTTGACCAGGAATTACCAATCGTTATCACTCGATCTGTATTAGCTGGTAAATGGCATTTATGCAATTGATCTTGAAATGCTACAAATAAAATATGTCCTGCCATCTTTATGTTCTCCCTTTCTATTCAAGCTCTATCTCTCAACGAAATTACTCTTCGTCCCCATCGTTGTTATTCTCTTCTTCATTAGAATCATTGTTACTTTCAGGGTTGTCTTCTTCATTGTTGTCTGTAGATGCTTCATCATTACTCGTGTCTGAATTTTCGGCACCTTCCCCAGAAGCAGGTTCATTTTGCTCTTCTTCATTAAAAGGATCTAATTCGTACTCTTCTAAATAACGATCTAGTTCACCTTGTAATTGATTCAGTTCTTCATCTCGTTCAGTTCCGCTTAAATCAGGATTATTTCTTACTTGATCACGATTCTGAATTAGTCCATGAATAATAAGTTGTGGATCATCGATATATTTCGCTTTCTCCAACGATTCCTCAAAGTTTCCTCTACCGTTATAAATCCAGTACAATAAATAATCCTGGTTACTATTTAAAGATACATTATTTAAAATAGAACTCTTCTGCTCATCTGGTAAGCTCTCTACCTGTATATAGGAATAAGCCAACATATATTTAGTTTGACTAGGGAAGTTTTCTGGATTTTCACCAGAAAGTGTAGTAATGACTCCATTGTAATTATTCCCTAAAAATTCTCCATACGCATCTAATTGTTTGTCTTGAAATGGGTGATTGATTAAAGCGTAATAAATAAGTGGAGCTGCTAACAGAACCGATACAATAATCATAATAATCGATAACTGTTTATATAAACGAAATCGCTTAGTAGGAACAAAGCTCATCGTTTTTTCTGTTTTTTCTTGTTCACGTTCATAGCTCTCTTTTAAAAATTCCTTTAAAGCTTTTATACTGGTTATTTGTTGAACTTTTTTTTCAAAATCAGTTTCATTCGCTTTCTCTAAGGAACCATAATAAAGCTGATCGAAGTTATATTTTTTGGAGAATAAAGCGATGACAAAGCATTTATACTGCTTTAGGAATGCTTCTTCTTGCATATGAAATGGTGGTACAACATCTCTTATGCCTCGATGAATAATAGACGGTAAATAATTATCGTCAAATACCACGTTTTCTGGATGAATGAAAAAAGTAATTCTAGAGGTTAAAAAACGATCTAGCTTTCCTACATTACACAAAATTCGCAATTTCTCATTCCGATTTAATTTTTGGATTTCTGCCCAAGACTTCCTTTTATGATAAAGCTGATAATCGAAATGAATGGTATCTTCTTCTTCCTTAATATCCATTGGCACGAAAAACTCCGAAGCCTGCAGCATTAAGTCCAACTGACGTATATTTTTCATTCTTGTTTGAGAAATTGGCAAAGATGTACGAACAGTATTTTTATCTTGCTTGAACGTATATGTAAAATTATCTATCTCTATTGTTTTTTCGTTCATTTTTTTAACTCCTTCACAAATATGCATAGAATATTAGATTTATAAAACTACTAGAATATCCCCATCAGCTACAGGATGGTCATCAATAAAATCGTCATCAGCAAGAACGATATTTTTAGTGACAATTTTTATAGATGACTTTGTATTCGTCCTTTCGATATTTAACGTTTCCATTACATTTAACAATAATTGTTTGACTGTTAATTGCGTTGGAATACGTAAATCATATACATATCCTCCAGATGCTTTTTGACGAAAATCCATTGTTATATTAATATGTGTTGTTTTCGGCATACTTCGACTCTCCTAATCTAATAATCTTTGCATTAAGACATACAAACCTCCACATAGAGCTACTGCAATACCAGCAAACGTCATCAAAATGATATTGCTTGAACTGGAACTAGATGATTCCTCTTCTGCATTACTGCTACTTGCTGCAACGGATTCATAATCAGATTGAAATAAGGAGTCTTTCACCTCTTGAATCGCTACATTCCCTTCCACATCTTCAGAAAATAAATTTTGCTCTATATATTCGATTTTATCTTCTTCCGCATTTACTTTTTCATTAATTTCTTGGGAAGTTTCCGAAGTGAAAAGGCTTGGGAATATTCTTTCTAGTTCTGTTTCTCGCATTTCATTTTTTTCATCTTTATCTTTAATTATTCGATCAATTTGCATTTGCAGACTTCCATCTTTTATAGAACCTGTTTCTGCTGATACTCCAATTGGAAGGAGTATCAGCAGAATCATGGAACTTACAAATGCCAAATTAACCAGCTTCAGCTTGGTTTTCATCGGTCATTTCTTCCTCTCTATCAGGTCGGTTGATAACCAATAGGTTTCCGAGTGCACCAATTAACAATAACATTAGTACGATGAATATTGCTCCACCGTAGTTAACAGTTCCTTCCACAATTCGAAGGAGGAATGTCTCCATATATTGCAGTGGAGATAACTTCTCTAATAATGGGAATGGCGCTGTACCAGAACCTAAAGCGTCTGTAAAGAATAAGTACAAACTAAATACAGCTAACAATAAGAACATTCCTATCATTTTTATCTGTCTTAGTAAATAAGTTGCAACAAGTAACATACCTGTTACCAATAAAGCCATAATAATGGTTAACTGTAACATATTGAGATCACTAATTGGTAAATAATAACTTGAAACAATACCAATGACAATACCTTCCAGTAACCCTATACCTACTGTAATTACCGTAATAGGCATATTCGTACCCATCAATGATGTTTCTGATGCAAATTGATCTAGACTTACTTTCTTCTGATTAATCGTCGAGATTACATAAGCTGTGAATAATACAACAATGAAGCTAATTAACACTAAGAAATACGGTGTAAATGTATTATTTTGTGTCGTAATTGTCCCTTCGTTACTCGTTTCTACTGGATTTGACAAGAAATCATATAAATTTTCATTTTGACGATCTCCGACACGACTATTTGCTAAAACACCCGTAAAATTCTCAATAAATGTTTCATCATTTTCTAGCTTATCGGTCATCTCGGTAGCAAGATTTTCAGCATTACTTACTAAATTCGTACCGCTTTGTTCAATCTCAGTTGCTTGATTATCGATATCTTCAAAAGTCTGATAAACATTTTCAGCTGTATTTAAGTTATTCGAAGCTTGATCTGCTAAGTTTTGACTAGAAGATAATATCGGCTGGAAGTCGCTTCCTAAAGTCATAACAGCACTCTGTTCACCTTCTGCACTCGCTTGAATATCATGTTGCTGTTCTAGTAAGGACATGGCCTCATCGCGCCAAGATTGTACGCCTTCAATAGTATCCGTAAGATTTGTATTTAAAACAGCTGCCCTTTCCCTTGCTTTTGCAACTTCCTCAGACAATTTAGCAGCGTCACGAATTGCTTGTTGAACACCAGCTTGATATCTATCTACCTGTGTTTTAAAGTTTGCAACTGGTGTTTTTAACTCTTGATTCATACTATTTACAATTTCTGAAGTTATAAAATCTATCATTAACTCGGATATTTCTACTTCATTGAAGAGATAGTAAAGAGATTCTCTTGTAGCAACATCTTTTAGATTTACATCTTCAGGCTCAGTATTTCTTGATAAACTATGAATATCATTACCAAAATAACTTTCAAATAGTGATTGTAGTTTTAGGTATCCTTCTATAGAATTACTTACCGTATTTATCAATGTAGTTGTTGTATCTCCTAAATCCTCAACTGGTGTCATTATTTTGTGAGATATAGTGTTGTTCTTAATGATCAGTTTCTCTGGTTCTTTAGGTAGTTCTTCTTCTGGATTTTCCTCTTCTGGTGCCTCTGGCTGTTCTTCTGGGTCACTTGGTTCTTCTGTTTCTACAGGGTCAGTTGTTTCATTAGCCCCCTCATTCTTTCCGCCTTCACCAGAGTTGTCATCGTCACTAGTTGGGTTATCTTCGCCTGTGGAATCACCTCCACCTGGTTTTCCTCCATCTGTTAGCGTTCCGCTTGAATCGTTCTTAGACATCTCTTCTTCGGTATTTATATTAAGAACTTGAGTAGAAGCAACTAATTGCAGATCTGACTGATGATAAGCAACATTTTCTGGTTTATCTACATCATCTAAATCTTCTTGTTTTAACTTCCAGGACCATTCAAGTGGTTTATAAAAATCAAATATTTCTTCCCCAGGTTCAGTATTAACTTTTATATTGACAGTAAAGGATCCGGCTCTATTTGCAGGTAATTGTACTCTACCATTTTCATCAATATATTCTGTGTAGTTTCCTTCCTCTTCACCAGGAAGTTGAATTCCTAAATATTGGAGATTAAATCCTTCTGGGATTTTAATGGTAAATATTTGACCCTCTTTTTCATTTTTGGGTAGCTCTACTGTATCTGATAATGTAATACCATTTTTAACTTGAGTGCGTAAACTTTCAATTTGATCTTTCAGAAATTTGCTACGGTCACCTTCAATTTCCACACTTTCAAATTCAGACCTGTATTGTTCTGTTACTCGAATAACATTTTTTATATCTTGTTCAAGGTCTTTTGGTAATCCTACATTTGAAAAGTCATCTTCATTTAACGAAGGTAATTGGCCAATAGCGTTATTAATATCTTCTAACGCAACTCCATCATGTTGTTGAAATAATTTATTAATATCAATATCATCTTCAGTAGAGTCTTCTAGAATTGACTCTATTTGATTTCTAATTGTATTTTCAAACTCTTCATTACCATTTTCTAGATAATTGTTCACATCACCTTGTAAAACAGATACCTGTTCAGATGAACGTTTTAAATAGTTTTGAAGTTTTAATGTAGCTGTGGCGATATTATCATTTGCAGGGTTGTTTTGAACTCTCACTACAGATGCTACTGAATTCTGACCACTATTATTCTGACCGGCAGCCAATTGCTGATTAATTTGATCATTAGCTGTTTGTAAATTACGTAACTTCTCATCTACTTCTGTTGCTCTCATACCCTGATTAAACTGACTAAACATGTCATTAAATGCAAGTAATTGAGATAAATTATTTTCTTTTAGTTCAACTACGTCTTCGATATTTGATACAAACGCTTCACCTTGCTCTGCTTCTTCCAATAATTGATTTTCATAAGACTCTATTAGTTCTTCAAAGCTACTAAAACTATTGGTAGAATGTTCCGTTTGATCTTTGATTGTATTGAACTGGTCCGTATATCCTGATAATGGTTGATGAACATTACTGTTGAAAGCATTAGTATGTAAGGCCTGTCTATCAACCATTGCACTTACATTATCCTGAGCATCTTGAAGATTTCCAATTACGCTTGCAAAATATACGTCAATAATACGTCGATTAAAATCATTTAATATATTGCTAGCCGTTTTTTCTGCTTCTTCTTTTATTCTTGCATTCTCTGATGCGTTTATTTTATATTGTAAAACAACTGGCTCTGGATCTTCTGCATTAATGTTTAATGATTTTTCGGAGAAATCATTGGGAATGACAACCATCATATCATATGTATTATTTTCTAAGCCGCTCTCTGCCACTCCACGACTAACCACAAACCATTCATGGTTATTGTTGCGATTAATCGATTGCGTAAATGCATCTCCAAAGGCCAAGTCTGTTCCATTAAATGTTGATCCTTGATCCTCATTAACAATTGCAATAGCCATCGTTTGTGTTCTATTTGGGTTTTCTGTCTCCGTTTCTTGATGTAACGATAAAAAAGATAACCCTGATGCCAATGCAACAATAAGAACCAGAAATAAGATCCACCGTTTATCTACTTTTTTCATTATTTCTCACTCCTGGTGATTAAAACTAATAATCTATTTAATAGTACATTACATGCACGTCGAAAGAATCAATACGAAAGTGTAAGAAAAGGCTACTAATCTTCTAAAAAAGCAGCCTTAAATAGTTCCAGGCATTAGACGAGCCACATAACCAATGTCATGCAGCTCACCCAAAAACCTTCTCTTAATCTACTACCTTATCTTAAACCGAAGTTTTGAGACAATTGCTCATCTTGTTGCGCAACCGCTTCAGCAGTTTTAATAAGTTGATTCTCAATGTCTAGCATAAGTTGTGAGAAGTCTTGTACTTTTGGCTTAAGTTCTTGGAATTGCATGTCAAACTTTTCAAAAGCACGGCCTTCCCATTCTCCGCGTAACTCATCTTGAAGACCTTGTAAATCTCTAAGTACTTGGTCAATTGTTTGTGAACTTTGTCCGTACCTCTTTGCCTTAGCCTGTAATTGCTCTGGACTCATACGAATTTGTCCTGCCATTTTGCTCATCTCCTCATATAATATTTTTTGCGAAGGTGCTCGCAGTTGATAAAATATTCATGTTACCTTCTCAAGTAAATCCTAAAGAAACGGGATTTTAATGTCAACGAACTATCTAAAGTTTTCCAAAAATTGAGTGATAAGTCCTAAAAAAACACGATGAATTATTTAAAATTTAAAATATACCAGTAAAAAAGACACCCCACCTTTCATCCAACGAAGGAACTATTTTCATACAATAGTAATTTTTTACTTGGTGAATATTTACCCATACCAAAAATAAATCAAACCTATATTTTCAAAAAAATTAATTATTTTTCAATTCTACGTACTGGTTTATTGACATATTTAAATAAATAAGTTAAATTACAAAAGGCGAACGTTTTATTGTTATTAAATAAAAATCATCCGTATTTAGGAGTGTATATTATGGAAAATGTATTTGATTATGAAGATATTCAACTAATACCCGCAAAATGTGTGGTAAATAGTAGATCAGAATGTGATACGACAGTAACTCTTGGTAAAAGAACATTTAAATTACCTGTTGTACCTGCTAATATGCAGACTATTATTGATGAAAAGATTGCTAGATATTTAGCTGAGGAAAATTATTTTTATATAATGCATCGTTTTGAACCCCAAAAACGAATGAATTTTATTAAAGATATGCATGAGAATAATTTATTCTCTTCTATAAGTGTTGGAGTAAAAACAGATGAATATGGATTTATCGAAGAATTAGCAGCTCAACAATTAGTTCCTGACTATATAACGATCGATATTGCACATGGTCATTCGGATGCAGTTATTAAAATGATCAAGCATATCAAAGAAAACTTACCTAGTTCTTTTGTTATTGCTGGTAATGTAGGAACTCCAGAAGCTGTACGTGAATTGGAAAATGCCGGTGCCGATGCTACAAAAGTTGGAATAGGCCCTGGAAAAGTGTGTATTACAAAAATTAAAACTGGTTTTGGCACAGGTGGATGGCAATTAGCTGCATTACGTTGGTGTGCAAAAGCAGCAAGTAAGCCCATTATTGCAGATGGCGGGATTCGTACACATGGTGACATAGCAAAATCAATTCGTTTTGGAGCTTCCATGGTAATGATAGGTTCATTGTTTGCTGGACATGAGGAATCACCGGGGGAAACAATTGAAAAAGACGGAAAAAAAATTAAAGAATATTTTGGTTCTGCATCAGAATTTCAAAAAGGTGAAAAGAAAAATGTAGAAGGTAAGAAAATGTATGTAGAGCATAAAGGCCCCCTTCAAGATACATTAACTGAAATGGAACAAGATCTTCAATCTTCCATTTCCTATGCAGGCGGTCAGCAATTAGAGGCTATTCGAAATGTAGATTATGTAGTTGTTAAGAATTCGATTTTTAATGGTGATAAAGTATTTTAATTTATTATCATATAAATAAAAAATCGCAGTTATCACCCAGTGATACTGCGATTTTTTATTACTAATGTTTTTAGAATCTTCCCGAACGAAAGATAGAATAAAGTAACCATAGGAACATCCCTATTGCCACGACAAATCCTATCTCAATTACAGGTAAGCTCCACAGATAAGAAGATTCTCCTGCTAAAGCTGATCCAATAATTAACCCTACCATAATAATACTGAATGCAAGCAATACAATGCTAAACGAAAGTCGATTACTTATCCGATCGAGTTTTCTTAAAAATGCTTCCACTCGCGAAACGGATATTTCTAATGGTAATTTTCCTCTGCGGATGACTTTATACAAATGATTAATATGATCCGGAAAATCCATTATTAAATCTTTATAATCTTCCGCTTGTTGGTATACCTCATCAGCTACTTTTTTGGGTTGATATTTTTCTTTTAATAATCTTTTTCCAAATGGTTCTGCGATTTTCACAATACTAATATCAGGATCTAGTCTTTCGACTGTCCCTTCAAGTGTTAATAGTGATTTACCTACTAAAGATAAGTCAGTTGGAATCCTTATTCCATGTGTGGTTGCTACACGGAATAAATCATTAATTGCTTCTCCAATACTTACTTGACTGAATGGGATATCGTAATATTTGTCTCTTAAATCATCAATATCTGCATACATATAGTCGGCATCAACATTCTCTGATACAATTCCCATTCGATAAATAGCTTTAATTATTGATTTTGTGTTTTGTCTCATTATAGCTACAATGAGCGACGATAAATGATCTTTCATTGACGATGTTAATCTCCCAACCATACCGAAATCCATGAAAAGAATTTTATGGTTGGGGAGAATCATTACATTACCAGGATGCGGATCCGCATGAAAGAATCCGTCGATAAGGATTTGCTGAAATTGCTTTTGAATTAATTTTTCTGCAATTAATTGTGGGTTGTAGCCTTCACGAACAAGCTTCTTATTCTCATCTAGTTTAATTCCTTTGATATATTCCATAGTGAGAACTTTTTCAGTTGTAAGGTTCCAATAAACATCAGGTACAACTACATCCTCATGTTTCTTAAATTGTTGTGCAATCCGATGTGCATTTCGCCCTTCTAATGTATAGTCTAACTCAGCAATTAACGAATTGGAAAATTCTTTTATAATTGCACTTAATTGATATTTTTTCGCCCATTCAAGCCTAGACTCTGCTAATTTTGCTATACTCATTAATATTTCCAAATCAGTATGTACTTTTTCTTCTAAATTTGGGCGTTGTATTTTAACAGCGACTTCTTGTCCTGATTGAAGTACCCCATAATGGACTTGCCCAATAGAAGCTGCAGCAATTGGATGTTCATCAAAAGATTTGAACACGGCGTTTATAGGTTCTTGTAATTCTCTACCTATTATTTCTTGCACATCAGAAAAAGAGAACGGCGCAACTTGATCCTGTAGTTTTTCTAGTTCTTCAATAATATTTTTTGGGATTAAATCTTGTCTTGTACTTGCAATTTGTCCAAGCTTTATAAATGTAGGACCTAATTCCTCTAAGAATAACCGTATTCTTTCACCAGTTGTTTTATTATGTACTTCTTTATCTCCTTGTTCAAATAAACGCTTTGGTAGGGAGGTAATCTTATGCAATCCTAACTCTCTTACAAAATACCCAAATCCATTTCTAGAAAAGGCAACAACAATTTCTCTATATCTTTGCATATGACGTATTCTTTTTTTAAAAATATCAATCCCTCCCTTGCTAACAATTTATTCATTCTTATTCTATACCCTATTATTACCATTTCATAACAAAAATCTTTTCTCTATTATATCGATAATTTAATAAAAATACTTAATTTTTAAGTAAAAATTAAGTATTTTTATATTTTTTACGTCAATTAATTAAACTCTATGTTAGTATTTCAATGGCATCCCTTATATAATAAAAAAGGAGGTGTTAAAATTTGGATAATAGAATTGGGCAGATTATAAAACATTATCGATTACAAGCCAATATGACCCAAGCAGAACTTGCAGATGGACTGATTTCCGTATCGTATTTGTCCAAGATTGAAAACGGCAATCAAATACCTCCAAGGGACATAGTTGAACTCCTCAGTCAACGATTAGACATACCTGTGGAGTTAATGAACCAAAGTAAGGATGAGCATGATAAGTTAATCGAAAATTGGATTGATTATTTACTTCGAGAAGACGTAGATAGTGCAACTAATATGTATGAAAATAGTATTAAGCAAATTTTAGAAATCACTAATTCTACCATTGATATTCCCATTGAATTACACAAATTCAGGTACTTCTTGTTATTACATGACTTAGATAAAGCAATGCAACAGTATCAACATCTAAATATGCAATCCAAAAAATTTAATGAAATGGAATTATATTATTGGTATAAATACTCAGGAATTTTTTGGGATCTGCAAGAATACCATTCTCGTGCATTACAATTATTTTTGAAAGCAGAAAAACATATGGATAAATTCGTTCTTCACGAACAAAAGGAGCACACAGATTTATATTATCGATTGGCTAAAGCAGCTTTTGCTTCAAAAGATTTACACAAAATTTTCCACTATAATAAAAAAGCATTAGAACTCTTTCGGAGTCGTTATTTATTAGAGGAGTGTTCAGAATCTCATTTGTTATTTTCCAATTACTTTCGACAAATACATGACTATACTCAAGCATGGAAATGTACCGAAATTGCAGAGGACATTGCTAGTAAGATAAATTGTCCCACTCTGCTCGCTAAATGCAATGAAAGCTATGGTTCCATAGAAATTGATCAACAACATTTCCAAGCAGGTATAGACTACTTGTTAAAAAGCTATGAACTTTGTATCCATAGTAATATGGAACAAAAAATAGGCCTCATACTCAAACTTATTAAAGTCTATTATATTCAAAATAGCTCTGATGAAGTTACAAAGTGGCTAGAACAAGTAATAATATCCGCACAAGAATTTTACGGGAATAAAATTAATAAACAAACACTTGATATTAAAATGTTAGAGCATCGGATTAACGAAACGAATCCCTATGCACTTGAATCTTTTATAAAAAAAGATATTATCCCATATTTTGAGGAAAGATCGTTACATTTTGAATTACAACTATATCTACGTCAGTTAGCAGATGCTTATTACTATCATCAACAATTTCAGTTAGCTGCTTATTATTATCAAATGTCCTTAAAGACGCATAACTACTTACCAATCTAAAAGACGCTATAAAGAAATTACGATTTTAAAGAGGATGGGACAAAATTATTTACCCAAAAAGATAAATCCAGATAAAAAGGTTTTGAAAACCCGCTTCAGAAATATACTCCGCTTATCCTAATGCGGCTGGTGAGCCTCCGGAAGCTTATGCATCAGAGTCTGCTCTTTAGTCTTCCTCTCATAGGAGTACTGTATATTTCTTACGCTTATTCTATCTCCATCCGTCTTTTGAGCAAAACTTTTTACTATATCCCAACCTCTTTTGAAATAAAATAATAGCATTGAGTAATTAAAATAGGAGAAATTGACAAGCACTTACGGAAGGAGCACTAGTGGAAAATTCCACTAGAAAAAGCATTTTTTGTAAAGTCTAATACCCCACTCCCGATAATCATCCTATTTTATATACTGCAATGCTATTTTATCTTAATCTTATGTTCTATTAATTTTTCTTTCTTTTACGTACAAAAATAGTTTTCAAAGATAATCCTATCATTAAGAATGTAGAAGGAATAATTATGGCAACTAAAATTAGTTGTTCATGTAAAAATGCTAAATAGATAAAAGGTATACTGTTCATGATCAACCATACATTCCAAGCTGATTGCTCTAAGGAAGTAATCAAGATAGGACCTAAGTATAAAACTATATTATAGATAAGTATAAGTGAAACAGACAAAAGATTATGCAGCATCGTTGGCTGTACTTTTAGTACAACCCCACCTAAAACATAGAGCACCATTAATATAACTAATGTCTGCGCAGCTTGACTAGTCTCAAAGCTGAGATCCATCGTAAAAGAAGCTATAATTAAAATTAAGAAATGTAAAAAAAAGGATGGTAAATTCATCACAACATATTTAATTACTTTTTCTTTCATGCTTATTTTTTCATTCATTATATACTACCTCAATTCTTTAAACCTTAGTAACCATCTTAAAGCAAATCTATTAACTAATCTAGCATTAGAAAGGGACTAAGTAATTAGTCCCTACCCATCATTTCTAGAACTCTTTAATTTTTGATCACGTTGATTTCTCTCTATAGCAAGTTCTATTAATTTCTCAATTAGTTCTCGATAAGAAACTCCACTTTCTTCCCATAATTTTGGATACATGCTTATTTTTGTAAAACCTGGAAGTGTATTTATTTCATTGATTACAATTTCATTGTCATTTGTTAAAAATACATCAACTCTTGCCAAGCCTTCACAATTCAATGCTTTAAAAGCTTGTAAAGCAATATGTTGTATATTCTCTACTACCGGATCTTCTAGTTTAGCAGGAATTTGAAGTATTGCCCCAGTTTCATCAATATATTTTGCTTCATAAGAGTAAAATTCTCCAGTTGGTAAAATTTCACCTGGTACAGAAGCTGCTGGTTTTTCATTGCCTAAAACAGCACACTCAATTTCCCTGCCTAGGATTGCTTCTTCAACAAGTAATTTGTGATCAAATTGAAAAGCATCATTAATTGCATAATAAAATTGTTCTTCGTTTTCTACTTTGTGAACACCAACTGACGAACCTTGGTTTGCTGGTTTAATAAACATTGGTAGTCCTAAGTCTTCTTTGAGACTTTCATAATTAATACTTTCCCTATCTACACTTCGATAAGCATACCCTTTTGCTACTTTTAATCCAGCGTCTTTCAATAGGCGCTTAGCTATATCTTTATCCATACTAATAGCAGAACCCAATACACTAGAGCCGACAAATGGAATGTTTGCCATTCGCAGCATTCCTTGTAAGCTTCCATCCTCCCCGAGTGTTCCATGGACAATTGGGAAAATTACATCTAACTGATCTACAGAAGTATCTGAATTTGAAGTAACTATCTGATTTTTTTCTGCTCCAGGAATAACGGCTATTCCTTCATTTGTTTTGTTTAATGAAATTAATTTAGGATCCTCTTCATTTATCAAGTAATGCGATCGATCATTCACATGCCAATTTCCTTGCTTATCAATTCCTAATAAGTATACCTCGTATTTATCTGAGTCAATTGCATCTACAATATTTTTAGCAGACTGCAAAGAAACCTCATGCTCTGCTGACTTACCACCAAATACAATACCAACTTTTTTCTTCATGTTATCCTCTCCTAACAAAACCAGCGATTAGTTCATACATATTTCTCTAATTTCATACTATGTAATGTACAAATTTTACTTGCATTGTATCGTTATTTTATCACAGACTACTCCATTTAGTGTTGTTTAATTTCATATTGCCCATTTTTTCCAACCAGGTAAAGTTGTGTATGTAAATAAGTTTACCGTGCTTCCCTTTGTACATAAATGAAGAGGTTGAGAAACACTTATTTAATCAACGGAAAACTTTGGGAGATCACCTAAAATACACTTTACTTTTTACAAGCTTAAGATAAACATCCTTTTACTAAACTTGGAATGCCACCTTCTGCACGAATTTAAGTATATTTTGTATGATAATCAACAGCATGGTTTTCCTATAATTAAATTACTTAGTGATCTCAACCTCAACATTCTATTAATATACTAATCTACAATACTGTATAAATAATTTATATCCTCATTAATTTCTACTACCGCCTCCTCCTCTATTATTCCTTCTTCACCTAAATGTTGAATAGTATTATCTAATCGTTCAAGGTGTCGCAGTAATTTATCTACATTATTGGTTTTATGATAATGCTTTAATACATTTATTTGTCCCGTTAATGCTGAGTGAATGCGTTGATCATGAAAAGCTGCTTGTCTTTCATAATAATCAATTAACCATTCCAATCCTTCAAAAGAAGTCGAATGATTCCCAGAGACCACTTCAATTTCTGCAATGACTGGCAAGTGATCAGAGGATTCCACATCATTTTGTACTTCTGCAGCTTTTACTTCCATACGTTTCGAGGCAAGTATATAATCAATTCGTCGATCTGGATTATCCGCCGGAAAGGTATTTCCATCTGTATCGTTCTCATTCCACACATCTACAAAATCTGTAAATAACGGACTTAACTCTGTAGCTTTAGACCTAGCATTCATGTCCCCTACAAGAATATTATAATTCCCTTCACTCATAATTTCTTGCATATCGGCAACTTGCATTTCACGTATAGTTGGGTCTGCCCGGTAGTCTAAATGGGTTACATAAAACATTACTTCAGCGCCTTCAACATTAATTTTCGCTTGTAAAAATCCAGGTTCAGCTGTTGGAGTAGGATTGGGAACTTGTGTAGATAACCTTGTGATATTTCTATTTTCTGCTTCTATTATTGGATATTTACTTAGAACTCCCACACCAAACTGCCTATTAGGATCACCTTCATTAACTGGTTCTAGATCATAGATTGGCGCAAAAAAGTATTCCATATCTAATCTACTCGCTAACTCCTCCATCATATGATCAAAATTACTTCTATATCCCCAATGAACATCAACTTCTTGTAGTCCAATTATATCCACATCTAAATCACTTATGGTATCAGCTAATCTCTCGATATTATATTCACCATCTAAACCGTTACCGGCAGCTACATTAAAAGTACCAACCTTTAAATCTATTCTCTCGATTGAACTGGAGTAAACAATTTCTACTGGAAAACTAACAATTACAAACAAACTTACAATAACAGCGGTGCTTAACCATCGAATCATTTTCAATGTGCTTCACCTCGTTAGATTTATTTCCATTGATAAATCATGTCTGTTGTTTCGGCACTTAAATCTTCATATGCTAGAGTAGACATCTTACCAGCTTGTAATTGTTGATCTAATAGTAATTGGAAGCTTTCCATATGCTTTGCCACTTTAGAAGCATCTTTTCTTTCCTCAAAGCGTTCTACTGCAGTCAAATGCATTTCAAATTTTCTCTTTGCATCATCTTGAATATCTCCTGACTCTGAATATGTTTCAATTAAATTATGGATATCTTCTACTTGTATCGTATAAAGTAGATACTCTCTACGTACATCTTTGAAATCATACAAGTCTTCTTCCCATTGATTTGCTAATTCTTCGACAGGTACGCCATTTTCAATTCCATCTCTAATCCAGCCATTTCCAATCAAATTATCAAAAAAAGAAATTCCATTACTATTCTCTGCTCTAAATTCAAAATCATCTGGATACGTATCATGCAACATTTGTACAACATGTAGTCCTGTTAAGATTGGGTCATACATCTCTTTATCTGTAATATGAATCTGAATACCATGACTCAAACTGCCACTATGCTTGGAGAACATCGGTGTAAACGATGCAGCACGAAACGTAACTCCTGGAAGATCCAGCCCATTTAATGAAGCAGCAAATTCTGTACTGTTCACAAAAGGTGCACCAATGAATTCAAACGGTTTAGTTGTCCCTCTACCTTCTGATACATTTGTCCCTTCAATTAATGCAGCTCCTGGATAGACAAAAGCTGTATCTTCGGTTGGCATGTTTGGTGAAGGTAGTACAAATTCTAAATCCGTATCTTCATAGTGCATTCCTCGTTTCCACCCTTCCATTTCTATTACTGTTAAATCTACATTTATATCAAATTCCCCATTAAAAAATGAAGCTAATTCGCCAACAGTCATTCCATGTCGCAACGGAATAGGATAATTCCCAACAAAAGAAGCATAATCTGGATCTAACACTGGACCTTCAACTTTATTACCACCTAAAGGGTTTGGACGATCAAGAACGATAAACTCCTTTTCATTCTCTGCTGCAGCCTCCATTGCATAGGCCATCGTATAAATATAGGTATAAAAACGAGCCCCTACATCCTGAATATCAAAAATTAATACATCAACATTTTCTAACATTTCTGGAGTGGGTTTCCTAGTCTCCCCATAAAGACTATATACAGGAAGTCCTGTTTGTTCATCAATATAGTATTCTACATATTCCCCTGCCTGTGCATCTCCACGAACCCCATGTTCTGGGCCATAAAGTGCTGTTAACTCTACATTCGGATCTTCGAAGAGACGGTCAACAATACTATTTAATTCCTGATCTACACCAGTTGGATTCGTAATCAATCCAACTCTTTTCCCTTCAATCAAGTCCATATGACTCTCTAATAACGTATCTACTCCTAATTCAATCACATGCTCATCGGGAGTTGTTTCATCTGCTGTCGTTGGCATCAGTAAATAAGTCATCGTTATCGCTACACCTAATACAACAATTAACATACTTGCTAGCACCCATCTTTTGTTCATCGACTTACACCCTTTTCATTTAAATTTGATTAGAGAAATAGATACATTATGCATCTATTTCCCATAAATCCAAAATTAGGTATGTTTCTCTTAATAAACGATGGTAGACATCTTCAGAAATCTTTCCATTATCATAAAAATGGTTCACAAGTACTTCCATATTCTCAAGGTGTTTTATAGCTTTATTCATTTGATTCGTTTCTTTAAAATGTTGAACAGCTGACAAATGGGTAAGAAGCGTTTGTCCTGCATCAGAACTAATTTCTCCATTCTCCACATTCATTTCTACTAATTCAATTAATTCAATCATCCCTGGAAAATCATCAAAAGATAATCCAATTGCTGTTCCCTCTCGAGTTGAATCCGCTGCACCAAAATACATGCCTGATTCTTGATCAAGCACAATACTATTAACATTACCGATTTCTCGTGGGCTCGTTTCAAAACGATGCCCTAGTTGTTCAATTCTTTCTCGAATAGATTCTCCAATCCCATATTCCCAACGAATGGAAGGATAAGTGTTACTATAAATACGAGGTTCTTCAATAGCATCTTTTATACTCATTTCATACCCAATTGTATTGACAATAGTTTGTGTTACAGAGGTAATAATAGTAGCACCACCAGGAGAACCTACTGTCATATAAGGTCTTCCTTCATCTAAAACAATTGTCGGTGTCATACTACTAAGTGGTCGCTTATTTGGTTGTACTTCATTGGCTCCACCTGGAATAGCATCAAAATCCGTCAACTCATTGTTCAACATAATGCCATATTCCGGTACCATGATTCCAGATCCGAAAACTTGTTCAATTGTTGTTGTATAAGAAACAAGGTTTCCCCAACGATCAGCAATTGTAAAATGCGTCGTTTGACCATCAACTTTATCATCTGGTTGATCAATGAATGAGCTTGGTTCTCCACCTTGATATTCGTAAGGATTTCCTGGTTCTACATGATCATTCGCTCGGTCAGGAGAAATTAACTCTATCCTTTCAGCTACATAATCTGGATGCAATAGTCCTTCCGAAGGGACATCAAAAAACTCTGGATCTCCCATATATGCACCTCGATCCGCATAGGCTAAATGCATCGACTCTGTCATGTAATGATATTTTTCCATAGAACGTATATCGAATTGTGTAAGATCCAATTGCTCAAACATTTCAAGCAGCTGAAGCATCGTAATTCCTCCAGAACTTGGTGGTGGCATAGATGCTATGTCATATCCCATATAATCTCCCCAAACTGGAGACTCTGCTGTTGTTTGGTAATTACTTAAATCTGACAATTCCATACTACTGCCGCGGTCACCTACTTCTTCGGCAAGTGCTTCTCCAATTTCCCCATTATAGAATACTTCTGTTCCCTGCTCTTGAATTAATCGAAAACTTTTTGCTAAGTCTTCCTGAACTAATAAATCTCCTTCTTCTAACGGAGTTCCATTTGGCAAGAAAACATCTTTAGCAGCCGTTTTCGATAATTTGTCCTGATTACTTTCAATCGCATCAGCCAGAGCCCAATTAACTGGAAATCCATCTGCAGCTAAATCAATTGCAGGTTCAATCAATTCATCTAATTCCATCGTTCCCCTCTGCTCAAGTGCATCTTCTAACCCTTTTAAGGTCCCTGGAACACCTACAGATAAACCACTCTGTACTCGTTCAGAAAACGGAATCACTTCACCAGCAAAGGTTTCGATATTCCAATTATTAGGTTCAGAAGCATCATCTTCCCAATGTTTTACACGTAATTGATTGCCTTCCACTTGAAAACGTAGATTCTGCCAATCAGTAGTTCCACTTATAGAAAAACTACCTAAAGTAGAAGTGGTAGAATCTTTTGACTGCAATACACGTACTTCATTTGTATTCGAGTTTATTTCTATTCCGTAACCGTTCTTAACATATGTTGTACCAGTTGAACGATATTCATCCGCCCGTAACCATAATCGTAGACGACGGTCTTCGCCAGGATCATCTGTACGAAATCTCAATGATAATTCACTATCTTCTATTTCATCCATTATTGCAGTGGTTTGTCCAAAAGAGGATGAATTATTACCATACGGCGGACCAAATAATATTTTTCCAAGTCCACTAGATTCAGAGAATGTAGTTCCTCGCTCATAAATATTAAATTTATCGGCATCCCAAGACCCTTCTCCTCCCTCAAAATCCTCTTCAAAAATCGTTTGTGAAGACTGTAAATCGAACACTTGAATATCATCAACATGAAACTTTGCACCACCACTATCTCCGTTTAAATCAATTGCTCCAAGCATGAATTTTCCTGGGTCTGTAACAATATTACTTCTATCAATAAACATATCAGGTGATGCTCCTTGTGGCGCACGTTCTCTGCTATTTATGATAGAGATATCTTCTGATGCAGCATCATAATGCATGAGAAACCCCCCACCGCCAATGCCAGACATCATTGGTTCAACCACATTTAGTGCTAGTTGGGTCGCAACCGCTGCATCAACAGCATTTCCGCCTTTTTTTAATACTTCTGACCCTACTTCCGAAGCTAGTGGATGAGCAGTGACTACCATCCCTAGATTACCTTCATCTGTTTGTTCATCTTTAATTCCTGGATTTTCAGGTTCATACCCAGTATTGTCTGCAGCAACTTGAGTTGAAGGTAATATCACGCCACATAATAAAACTATTACGAAAAATATATTTATTTTTTTACGCACACGATCATTCATTACATTCCTCCTTCCTCCATTACATAGAAATGAGAGATTGGGACAAAAAATTCACTCAAAAGATAACACGAATGATTTGGTTTTTGAGAAACCACTTCAGAAATTTACTCCGCTTATCCAGCGGCAGCTGGTGAGCCTTCCTCTTACAGGACAAGGAAGACCTCGACAGCATCGCACGCAGAAAATCGATTTTTGATTTTCAATAAGTCTTCGTATATTTCTTACGCTTAGCTAATTTTCATTCGTCTTTTGACCAAATAACTTATGTCCCAACCTCTTCTATCTACTATTATTTATCTTCGCCTTCTGTTTGTAAGGCTGTAAATGTCCAAGACAATTCTAGTGAATCTCCTTGAAATTGATTTTGATCTTCACCATTATCTACAAATTGAAATTGAACAACTAAATCGTCAATTGAATCTACCGGAAGACCTTGTTCACCTAGTAAAGGATAAAATACATTTTCATTGACTGCTTCAGGTGTCATTTCTTTTAATTCTGCCAAAGTAGTTTCATAGATAACTTCATCAAGCTTGTCCGCATTGTAAAGGAATTCCACTCGAATATGATCACCAAAGTCCTCTGAATTATCACCGTTTGCATCAACTACAGTATAGTCTGTATCTAATAACACTTTCTCAATATCAAGTGTTCCATTATTTTGCAACTCGAAATCTCGTGTAATTACATCACCAGGTTTAATATTATCAACGGATATAATTTCTGTAGGATCCATCCCTAAATCAATTGTACCTGCAGCAAACGTATTATTTGTGGTTACAGAATCACTAAAATAAGCATAAGTTCCGCCTCCAATAAGCGTTAATCCTAATACCGCTGAAGCAATACCTGTTCCTAATTTCTTTTTAATATCCATTTAATTTCCTCCTCATTTTTTAAGCTGTCTTCTCTTCTACTAATTGTTTTACTTCTTTTAAT
Source organism: Oceanobacillus kimchii X50 (assembly GCF_000340475.1). Classification (NCBI taxonomy): domain Bacteria; kingdom Bacillati; phylum Bacillota; class Bacilli; order Caryophanales; family Bacillaceae; genus Oceanobacillus; species Oceanobacillus kimchii. The sequence goes on along the minus strand of NZ_CM001792.1, from coordinate 1,332,648 downwards.
GCATTTCGAATAGTAATTATCGAATAACTAACTAATAATATTCCTGGAAGAATAAATAATAGTGCTGCTCCTTGTGCAGTGGTGGCAAAATGCAGCACATATCCTACATAAGGAATGGTAATGCCGCTATATTCACCGACGATGTTCGATACTGGAACAGGACTCACGTCAGGACCATTATTTGCATCCCCTTTTGTAATAAATTGCGTTCCACTATTTTGAATCTCTTGAATTCGGTGAGTAATTAACATCCCTTCTTCACCAGTAAATGTAACAATATCACCACGTTGATAGTCAGTTGCGCTCGTCTTCGTATTAATAACAATGATGGACCCTGTCTGGATACCAGGTTCCATTGAACCAGATAGTACGGATTTCACCTGATATCCCAAAATACTTCCATCGTTCCCATTTGCTTTTGATACTAGTGCTAAAGCTAAAAAGGCTATTAATACTACCCAACTACATGTGAATATAAATTTACCGACTTTTCGAAAAATACCAGATATACGCATAGCATTCACCCCCTCCCTAATCTATGAATCTTCCTCTATTTCATCTTCGGAATTCGTTGTTTCACTAGATTCCTTTTTATTCGTTTCTTTCTCCTCTTCATCCATGTCCGAACTAGTCTCATCCTCTTCATGATGATTCCCATTCCCTTCCTCAGAAGGTAATTGCTTATCTTGTGTTGTATCTTCCTCTACTTGAACTTCTTTTTCTTTAGATTCATTGTCTTTCTCACTGTTTAATTTATCTTTTTCTATTTTATTTTCTTCTATTGATTTAGTTTCTTCAGTTTCTTTTTCTCTTTCCTCTTTATCAACAGTAATTTTTCCTTGAATTTCCATGGAATCGGAAAATACTGCAGAGGTAGGTGAATGAATTTGTAATAGCGTCAAGAGTACTAAGCAAAAGAGAATAGATAATTTTATTAATGATTGAAACAACATATTTTTCTTCCTTTACTGCTTGGCATTATTTTTAGTCTTCCCATTGGTCAATCAGACGAAGACTAGTAGTTTCTAGATAGTTATACGCCTTTTTACTAAATGCCTCTTGTTTATTGTAATGATCTATTAATGTTTGAAAACTCTTCAAATGTTTGATAACTTTCGTTGATTGATTTGTCTTTTCAAATTGAGCCACTGCCGTTAAATGTCTTTCTAACGCCTTCTTCGCTTCTTCGGAATTTAATTCCTCATTTGTATGGAGTTCTTCTACGAGTGCTTTAATATCATTAGCACTTTCCGCACCGACATAATCAATGCCATCTCCTATTTCATTTAAATCTGGAATTGTCACCGGTAATTTTCCATAAGGATTAATATCCCCGATTAACGAAGCAGCAACCGCATCTAACGAAACATCTAAATAGCTGTACGAGTTAAGGTAAGCATCAACATTGGGAAATGCCATTAAATCATACGGATTTCGATGAGCAGACACTATAATTGGTTTATCCAGTTCTTGCAATGCTTCCACTAGCATTTGTTGTCTTTCATTTGTATTAGCAGTATAGGTTGTAACAACAATTTTGTCTGCTGTTACCGCTCTATCCACTGCTTCTTCAATTTGATTATCTGTTGGACTGGTTGCAGTACTATAATGTGTACTATTAATATCTTGTTCTCCTAAAAGATTTGCTATCTTATTTGGAAATGCAGCTGAAGGACCAGTAATAAAAACTTCTTCCCCTTCTTGAAGCGGTAAGACATCTCCATTATTCTTTAGTAAAGTAATACTTTTCTCTGCAATTTCACTAGCTGTTTTGAGATGTGACTCTGAACCAATGACATCTAATTTACTACTCTCTGTATATGGATCTTCAAATAATCCATACTCCATTTTTGCAGAAAGAATTCGATACACCGATTCATTTAATCGTTCTTCACTAATCTCCCCTGACTCTACAGCATCCATCACACCTTCATAAGCTACAGGTACGTCTGGAGGATTTAGTAAAATATCAGCTCCAGCTAAAAAAGATTCAACTGCTACACGATGCGGTGGAACAACATTTGCTCCAGACATTCCTAAACTATCCGTAATAATCAACCCTTCAAACCCCATTTCTTCCCGGAGCAGTTCAGTTAATATCGGATAGGATAATGTCGCAGGTAATCCAGAATCATCTAATGCCGGAACAACAATATGCCCTGTCATAATTGCCCCTACCCCAGCATCAATTGCTGCTTGAAATGGAGGCAAGTCAACCTCATGTAAAGTATCTAAATCATGATCGATAACTGGAAGACCATAATGAGAATCTACATCCGTATCACCATGCCCAGGAAAATGTTTCGCCGTAGCTACGACATCTTGATTTTCATATGCTGTAATTTGTGCTGCTCCCAATTGTGATACCATCACTGGATTTTCACCAAAAGAACGCACACCAATGACTGGATTAGCAGGATTAAGATTAACATCTACAGTTGGGGCAAAATTCATATTAATACCTAAAGCATCCAATTCTTTTCCTAGAATTTCACCACTTCTGGATGCAAAATCTATTGAATTTGTAGCTCCAATCGCCATATTACCCGGGAATACGGTACCAGGGGAAATCACTCGCTGTACGATACCACCTTCTTGGTCTGTTGAAATAAATAACGGTATTTCGGATTCTTGTGCCAAGGCAATATCTTGTAGTCCATTTGATAAATCATGCACTTGTTGTTTTTCTAATGGGGTACCGATGTTTTGTGACCAATTGAAGTAAATGATTCCTCCAATATGGTAATTTTCAATTACCTCTTGAAAGTTCTTACCACCACGGTTATTTGTGAGATTTGTTGATTCATAATTTGAATCAGTTGGAGTTTGTCCATACACGTGGACAATAAACAATTGCCCTACTTTTTCTTCGACAGACATATTATCTATAATCCTCTGTATTTCATCTTCTTGTTCGGCAAGCGCTGACATCGGTAAAGTCGTGAAGGTTAATACGATTGATAGAAATAATAGAAAGAATTTACGGAACATCTGTATACCTCCCTTAAGTCGATATGAAAAGCACTTTCAAAATTCGTCATTCCCCCTTCCTTCGATAAAACAAATTTTGAAGTAATGTAGTTTTTGTAATTGCTAACTAGACTTTAGCAAACCTTGTTTGAAAATGTTGTAGGAATATGTTGTAAATCTGTTTTGGAGTGCAAAATGAATACGAAGGACTAAGTCTACTTTTCACAAAACAAATCAACAGTAATTAAGAATTATTTTTATATTCAGAATAAAACAAAATACCAATACAAAAATCATCCTTTATATCTATTATTCATTATTACGAAAGTTCCCAGATAAATTTCTTCAATAAATTTATAAATTTTCTTCGACAAGAATTGTCCTTTCATTGTCGAAAAAAGGTGAATACCCTCTTTTATGTCGAAGAAAACAATCAATAAAAAAATATAGAACTCTTCTCGATCAATCAGAGAGTTACTATACTATTTTTCTTGACTTAAAACATTTACAAACACAATATCAATACATCAAAAAAGAAGGGTTCATCACTTATGGCGCAGTTGTCACAGGTCCAGTAAAAGAATTAAAAAACTTAAGGACTTACCTTTTGTTCAGAATGAAGAATTAGACGGCGTAGAATTATGGAATTGGGATAGGTAAAAAAAGTAGTGGATAAATCAAAGAAGGCCCAAATACTAAACTACAAATAACTGGGCCTTAATTGATTTAAATATGGAACATTCGATTTTCACATCGTTGAATACTTTCTTTTAAATAGATTGGTGCATTACTATTTTGATTAATTTCTTCAGAGCTCATCCATTTTATCTTATCAATCTCTTCCTTACTGTTAATAATTGGCCTCCCATTTTCTTCTTGATATAAACAAGCAAAGACAATATTAACTACATGTTTATCTGCATCAAATGTAAAGTAATTACTATAAATATAAACGGGATTATTTATGACAATTCCGACTTTTTCCATTACTTCCCTTTTTAACGCGTTTTCGATTATATCTATCTCTATCTCGGAATGCTCTACTTTACCGCCTACAAGAGATAATAAACCTCCCGCATGTGCTTCTTGTTCACTTCTTTTTATAATCAACCACTTTCCTCTATTATAGATAGCAGCTTCTACGTTAATTATAAACAATGGATATGCATTCATTCTGTTCCCCCTCACCTTTTTCTATAGTGATACTAATTATAACAAATCCTTACCCCATCTCATCCATTTCTTCAGCATATAAGGCACAGGTAACTCATATGATGTTCTAAAAAAGGTGGTAATCAGATGAACACAAGAGAACCAACACAACTACGTTACCCCGAAGATTATCTTCAAATCATCAATAATGGTATCGAGGAGAAAAGTACTCCAAAACGAATTATTATTATTGGTGCTGGTTTAGCTGGATTAGTTGCTGGACATTTACTAAAGGACGCTGGACATGATGTAGTGATTCTTGAAGCAAATAAACGTATTGGAGGAAGAGTTTACACAATACGTGAACCATTAACAAAAGGAAATTATTTAGATGTTGGCGCTATGAGAATTCCTAATTATCATCGACTAGTACATGCGTATATCAAAAAATTCGCTCTTAAACTTCATCCATTTATAAACGAAACTCCTGAAGATATCATCCTTGTTAATAATATTCGAACGACTAGAGAAGCGTATGAAGTGAATCCTGACATATTAAACTTTCCCCTACCTGATCATGAAAAAGGAAAAACCGCGGACCAACTTCTTCAAGAAGCCATTGATCCATTTGTCGAACTATATACAAATAGTAATGAACAGGGACAAAGATTACTAGAAGAGAAATATAAAGGCTATTCTATTGGAGAATTTTTACAAAATAATCCATTAGGTCCATCCCTTTCTCCAAATGCAATAAGATTAATTGGAATAATTTCTGGACTTGAGGGATTTCCACAAGGTAGTTTTGTAGATGTCATTACTGATATTCTAGAGCCTTTAACCGTAGATAACGTTCATTTCGATGCTATCAACAACGGAAATGACCGATTGCCGTATTCTATCTCTAAGCAGCTGGAAAAAAATATAAAAACAGAACAAAGGGTCATCGCAATTCGTCAGTCATCTTCACATATTACTGTCCAAACTGATAAAAAACAAACGTATAAAGGAGATTTTGTAATTAACACTTCGCCCTTCTCTGTATTTCAATTTATTGATGTAACCCCCTATGAATCTATTTCTTTTGAAAAATGGCAGATTATCCGTCAATTACTTCATATACCTTCTGTAAAAATAGGCATCGAATTCAAAGAAAGGTTCTGGGAAGGTTTAAATATGGGAAATGCTATCTCTGACCTCCCAAGTAGATTTTCTTACATACCTAGTTATGGTAAAGGCATGAAAGGACCAGCTGTTTTATTAGCTAGCTATAGTTGGGGTGAAGATGCACTACTCTGGACTAGTACGACTCCCACCCTTATGGTACAAATGATTTTAAGAGATCTTGCTCAAATATATGGGAATATAGTATACAAACAATTCTCTCGTTCAGTATATTTCAACTGGAGTCTCAATCCATATTCAGCTGGATGTTTCACCCTATTAACTCCTTTAATCGGTGCTGCAATTACGGAAGACATTATCAAGCAACCTGAAGGGAGAATTCATTTTGCTGGAGACCACACCTCTAATTTTAACGGCTGGATAGAAGGTGCTATTCAATCAGGAATAAGAGCAGCAATGGAAGTGAATCAGCAGGAGTAACCACAGAGATATTCTGTATTCTTTTCAAACAAGCCAAGCCTCAATACGTATAACAAATAAACGGAGGTAAATATTTATCATGAAGAAAATAATCGTTCTTTTACTAATTTGTTTCACCTTGTTAGCTGCATGCAATAATGAAACGGTTGAAGCAGACTATAGGAAAATGTTGAATAGTCTGGAATTAGGTGACCACGCTGATGACGAGATTATTTCGAGTGGTACTTCGGTTAATTTGCATGGAAAAATAAAAAAAATTAATGAAGACCAACAAACACATGTAATGAAAAGCTCAGATAGTGAAGACGTACAACATGAAGCATTTACTTTGAAAGAAAGTAACCATATTCACATTGAAGATGCAGAAGGTGATATTTATGTTATTGTTATTGATTCAATTGAAGAATGGACAGAAGATGATAATGTTCAGGTAACTGGAACTTTTGAAGGCATTGATAGAATGGCATATCCAATTATTACAGATGCAAAAATAGAAAAAGAATAGTTGTTTGTAGAAAATACAGATGTGATATCTGTATTTTTTTGTTTTCATAATTTTTACTTATTTTCGTTGATTCCGGGTATATAATCTATATACTTATATGTGGTGAAGACGATAAGTTATGTTGGAGGAATGCTTCTTGAAAAAATACTTTGGTTACTTTTAGCAATATTAATTATGATAGCAGGCTGCGGAACGAATGATGATGAAAAAGAAAATTTACTCCCTTCTGACATAAATGCTGAAGACTTACCCGATGTTCCAGCCCTTCAAGATAAATTCACCCGTGAGTTTATACAATCCATCGAACCCGTTCGTGAAGGCTTCTACCCTTTCGTATCCAAGTCAAAGAGTTTTACGATGGATTTTCCACAGGACATGATTGTAAATATTGAAAGTCATATAGTTGGTCCGGACAATAGAAGCGAAACTATTACTTGGGGATCTTCTAATAGAAATTTAGAAGTATATCCAAATTATATTTTACACTATTATAGAGGAGAGCCTGTCGAAGAAAACAGTAAAAATACAATTTCACTTAGCCACGGCAGAGATTTAAATTTTGAAGATATAAAAACAAATAATGAAACCAATTTATCCATTGCAGACTACAAGTTTAATGAAAAACTTTATTCTATAGCAGCATTAATTTGGAACGAATATGGCCAAATCCACCTTAACGTAAGTTTCACCTGTACTGAAGCGAATCAATGTAAAGAACATGTAAGCAAAGAAAAAGATAATATTATTGAAATATTAAAAACCATAGATGTAATTAATATGAAAGTAAATGATTTTAAAACAAACTTAAATTAATTCATTTCACTTTCACCTCTTTTAGTCAATAATACTTACGACATTTGTATTATTTTCATAATTTTTACTTATTTTTGTTGATTCCGGGTATATAATCTATATACTTATATACGATGAAGATTAAGACCTATGTTGGAGGTATGCCTCATGAAAAAATATATGTGGATATTATTAATTGTCTTATTTATCCTAGGAGGTTGTGGTATGAATAATGATAAAGAAGAAAATACGTCTCCTTCTGAAATGAAAGCTGAAGATTTAGCCGATGTTCCAGCTCTTCAAGATGAATTCACCCGTGAATTTATACAATCCATAGAGCCTGTGCGTGAAGGATTCTACCCTTTCTTTTCCAAGTCAAAAAGTTTTACGATGGACTTTCCAGAGAAGATGCTTATAGACGAAAAAAGTCATATCGTTGGTCCAGATAACCGTAGTGAAACACTAGTTATAGGTTATAGAGAAGCAATTAATGATATATTTATAAGTCATACATTCAACTACTTTAATGCTATCTCTAGTCCAGATAGTAGTAAGAAGCAACTCTCGCAGAGTGCGGATTATGACCTAGAATTTAAAAATATTGATAGTAATTCAAAAACATATGATGTCGCGGAGTATAAAATAAACGATAAGAGGGTAATGCTAGTTTCATTATTATGGAATGATAATCAACAAATTCAAATAACCTCCACCGTAAAATGTACTAATGAATTGAACGATAATAATTGCGAAGTCAAGATAAATAACCATAAAAATAGTATCATTGAACAATTTAAATCGATAAAATTTGAAGATTATAAAAGTGAGTGACTTATATGAATCCAAATTTATTTAATACCCCTGAAATTAAAACAAGAATTATAGACTTAGAATATAAGCATTTTTCTCCTAAAGCACTACAAAATATACCTTTAGAAAAAGCCAAAAATAATTTTGAAATTGAGGTAAAGAAAATTTTTTTAGAAGAAACTGGAAAACTACTCGATGAAGACTTGAAGATATTTCACTCATCCGAGTCAAATGATCTAGAAGTTCAACAATCAGGTTATGACGGTACTGCTATTTATATTAATAAAGGAGAAACAGAAGAAGTATATGTAATTTCTCAAGGCACTCAAGATATACAAGACTGGGAATATAATTTAAAAGCAATGTTTGCAGGACAATCAAGTGATCAAGCAATTGCCACTAATAACTTTACCAACGATGCTTATACTGAATTTGAAATAGATAATAACACTAATACAATAGGACTCGCACATTCATTAGCACATAATAATAACACAACTGCTCATTTAGTATTTAACACTTTTGATGAAGTCTTTAGTATTAACGGAGCACAGACAAATTATTATCAATTATATAGACTAGACATACATTTTCAAGTATCTCTTGAAGAAGCTTTTTCCATAGAAGGAATTTACGACATCTACGACATCACACCTCAAGAACTTCACGATTTTGCGAAAGATTACTACAGTGACAAAGAACAAAATATAACGCAATTTATCTCTGAAGATGACCCACTGTACGCTGTGAGTGGTATACGTGGTTTTCTCACATTAGGAGACGTTCAGTATATTAATACGAATCCTTCCCTTCCTGGTTTACGTGAAATAGTTGATGATATTCCCGACGATATCATAGTTAGTTTTCAAGAAATGGCCATAGATTACACGATAGCAGCAGAGCAAGGTGGAATGAATGCTGGTATTGAGAAATTACTTGGAGTTAACCCTTCATTATTTGAAGATAAGAGTGGTGGTATGGACTATTTCAAATGGTATATTACGAGTCCTACTGAAGTAGATACTGTCATCCGTAACTTAAACGACAATGTTCCGGTATTAAACGAAAAGATTAAAATCATAACAGATAACTCAGAATTAATTTTCGGAAGGCTCTATGAGGCTGGTTATATTACCAAGAACCAACAAGATACATTAATCACCGAGTTCGGTAATTTGCAGCACGAACTAAATGAGATTCAAGAATTAATAGAGAGAAATATAAGTGTACGAGATTTGAATAACCCATTTGCTACATTGGGCGCAGACTCTGGTACCATTTTAAAAATCATGCAACACGGGAAAAAATTCACAGAAATCGTCAAAAATATTCAGGATAGTAATATTCTACACAACTTAGAAGCAATTACAGATAGTCATAGTCTGATAGAAATGCTTTCATCATTAAGTGGTGATGGCAGAAATAAATCTTATCTAGGAAGAGATATGGTATTAACCTCCAGTAAAGGAGGAAACATACAAATTAATATATCTGCGGCACTACGAATGTATCAACAATGCTTTCCCCTTCTTGAAGAGAAATCCACCATGATTAATAACCTCGAAAAAGCAGTGACTGATGAAATTCAAAACGCATTTAATGAAGAAAAACAAAAAGTTATGGCCAAGATAAATGAAATGGAAGCTAGTCCTGGTCTATATAGAGATTTACTAAGAAAACACATTTACTTTCCACGCTTAAATAAGACTGTCCGTCAAATTAATGTCCATGAAGAATTTCTTCCTTTAGAACAAGCTGATCTTGATGAGGAGATTAGCTACATGCGACAATCCGTGGAAAAAGGGAAAAAACATATTGAGACGTACCGAACGTCTATTGAAGATTTATTTGAAGCAGAGGATCATGTTTCTGATATGTTTAACTTAATCGGGAGGATTTAATTATGAGTGAGTTACACTCTATCACTGTTACAGAGAGTATACTTAGTAGTGAAGATTTTTCATATAAAAAAGATACATTACGAAAACATGTGAATAACATACAAGAACAAGATGATCAATTTTATAAACTTATTGGAGACGTTATTGTTGGAGAAGATCAAAAAGGAAAAATTGTAGATTCTCTGCAAAGTGAGTCTCGTCTTCTACAGTTACATGACGTATCTATTGGCCTTACTTTAAATTATAAAATCAACCGTGTCGTAACTAATTTCAATGAGCAAGTAGAAGATATGAAAGAACAGCGATTAACCATAACATACGAAAATACACCATCTGCATAGAAATTCTACTATGCATAATGAAATAAATAAAGATGGCAAGGAAGAAGAAGTTTTCCCTGCCATCTTTAAATTTTTTCTTCCGTTTGCTCCTCTGCATAGGAAGATAGATTCACTAATATTCCAATTGATATCATTGTAAATAATAATGAAGATCCCCCATAACTAATTAATGGAAGTGTTATACCGGTTATTGGTAATAGGCCTGAAACAGCTCCTAAATTAAACATGATTTGTATCATTAGTTGAAAAGTAATACCTATTGCCAGAAATTGATGAAATGATTCAGTAAGTTTTCTCGAAATTTGTATTCCCCGAACTAGAATAAACATGTATGCTATAATAACTATAAATAATCCTAGTAAACCTAATTCCTCAATGGTAATGGCCATAATAAAGTCCGTGTGTGATTCTGGTAAGAAACCTAACTTTTGAATGCTGGCCCCTAACCCATTTCCAGTCAATCCCCCACTTCCAATTGCAGTAAGAGAATTTACCAACTGATAACCGTCTCCAGCAAAATTGTCAAAGGGATTGCGGAATGACGTTAATCGATCCAAACGATATGGGGAAGAATATGCAAAATAAATAAGCCCGACAACTGCGGTGCTGATTAAAAACAATAGATGGCTCCACCTTGCCCCTGAACAAGTAACAATAATTCCACAAGAGAGTAAAATTAATGCTGCTGTACCTAAATCTGGTTGTGATAATATTAGTAAGAATACTACTAGTAAGATGATTAACGGCGGTAATAATCCTTTATGAAATTTTTCTATGTATGACTGTTTTCTTGCAAAAATGTAAGCAAAATATATAATCATAAATATCTTAATTGCTTCAGTTGGTTGAAATAGAAAGAAACCAAGTTGTATCCACCGTTGCGAATTATTCCTTTCTACTCCAACTCCAGGAAGTAATACAAGAATTAATAATATGATAGACAGCAGTACAAAAATTGGACTTAATCTTCCGTATACATGTATAGGGATAAGCGTAGCGAATACAAAAAACACTAGACCGATTAGAAACCATAGAATTTGTCTTTGAACAAAAAAAGTTGAATTATCATAGTGTACATACGCAAAAGGAAAGCTTGCGCTATACACCATAATAATTCCGAAAATTGCTAATACCATAGGGATAATGATTAATGAATAGTCCATTCTTTTTAGTTTATCTCTAATCATATCATCACCCTTCCTTTTAAGAATTACAGTGCCTTCTCTCTAAATAGATACTCTTTCGATGATCTAATTTGAACACTAAAAACAATCCCTATTGCCAACATGTTCGTTAATAATGCACTACCGCCATAACTAACCAAGGGCAATGTTATTCCGGTAATTGGCATCACCCCTATCGTCATTCCAATGTTTTGAAATACTTGAAAGGCAATCAAAGCAACCACACCTACACATATATAAACCCCAAAAAATGTTTCTGATTGAAATGCTACTCGTATAATTCGGTAAATAAGCAAAAAGTATAGAAGTACTAAAATACTTGCACCTAAAAATCCAAATTCTTCTCCAATTACGGCGAATATAAAGTCTGTATGTGCCTCTGGAATCTTGCCTTGCTGCACTTGTTGACCTTGATTAAACCCATTCCCTGTTAATTGACCCGAACCAATACCCATTCTTGCTTGGTAGAGCTGATATCCAAAATTAGAGGCGTACTCACCGGGATTAAGCCAGCCATATATCCTTTCCAATTGATGAGGTTTAAGAAGTTTTTCGAATACATTATTTAAATATGTAAATGTAAATACAAGGAATGCCAAACATGCCCCGAATGCAGTAATAAGCATAAGAATTACTTTATAGGAAATATGAGAAACGATGATTAACGTTAAAGCAATTACTAAAATAATTAGTGATGAACCTAAATCAGGTTGTACAAAAACGAAAACAAACGGTACCATCGTCACCAAAAGTATTTTTCCTGTTAAAACAAGGCTTGCTTTTAAATCTAACTGAGATTTACCATACTTTTTTAATAGAACTGCTAAGTATAATATTAAGAATATCTTTACAAATTCTGATGGTTGTAAATCAAACACACCTAAGTGAATCCAGCGTTGGGATCCATTTTTCGTAGTACCAAAAAAGTGAACAAGCACTAATAAAAATATTCCACTTAGGTATAACGGTAACGCCCATCGTTCTAACAACTCATAGTCAAAATAAGCTGCACCTATCATAACTAAGATTCCTACTACATACCATACTACTTGTCTTAACACGAAAAAAAATGGTTCTGTTTGTGCATATTGACCCGAACCACTATAAACAGCAATCAGACTTATAACGAAAAACAAGAATAAGATAATAACGATGCCGTAATCAATAGATATATTCTTTTTTTGCATAAAAATCCCTCACTTACATTACATCTTTTAACCCCACCTCACATTATTGTGTTTTTTCAAGCATTCCCATTACTAGATTAATAGCAATAGCATCATCGATAAATCCAATAGGAAATAAATAATCTGGTATGACATCCACTGTAAATATAAAATATAATAGCGCACTTCCCATAAGAATTAATTGCTTTGTGGTCCCTTTCTTAGAAGAAAATCGCAAAAACATTTCTTCTAATCGTTGCAAATACGGACCACTAAAATCTCCTAATTTGGAGCGCTTGTCTTTGTAGTTTGCTAATACAGTAGATTCTCCCTCTTCTGTTTGCACAAATTGTATGTACTTTTTTAATTCCTTGTCGATTTCTTGTATCGATAAATCATGCGTATTACCTACTTGTCCCAATGTAGACTGAACGGTATAAAATGATTCTTGTAATGCGATATTTTCTTTTTCATACAAAGATACCTTCTCTTCTCCCAATAAATCTTGAACAGAGGTATGAAGAACTTCGGATAATCTTTGTAAATGTGATAATGTTGGCTTTCGTCTGCCATTTATAATTCTAGAAATAGTAGATACATTAATGTTTGAGCTTTTTGCAAGTTGCCTCATTGACATGCCTTCTTTGTCTAATATATATCTCAATCGTTCTCCAGTTAAATATTTATCACTCATTGTATTCTCCTACCTAATATAATTTCATTGCTTAATATACAAGTGTGTTGACAAATTGTCAACACACTTAAACATATTTTTATTTTAGTATAGAGATATTAAGTATAAAAGAAGAGTTCGTTAAAAATTTATAAATACAAATTTAGGAGATACTTTCGAATTGATGAAATAAGAAATTGATTTAAAATTCTCTTCAGAATCATATTCCGTAAAACCTAGTGTGCTCTATATACATTTTATTTATAAATCTATGTTTCTACCTACATAAAAAAGGGAATATATTTGTAAGAGGTGGTAAACAATGGTGGACAATAATAATGAACGCAAAGACGAAAAATCAAAAAGGAATATAGAAAACCGTACTGCTCTAGATGAATTTGAAAACCAAAAATTTGCCGATGACGTCCCAATGGAAGACTTAAAAATCGAATTAAAAGATGAGAAGAAAAAGACCAAATCAAAAGACGATCACAAAGTCAACGTAAACATGAAAAGTAAAGCATTCTCTCGGAATGCTTACTTTTCATGTTTACGTATGTTCGACAAATCTCTCTAAATAATACCATCCATTTGATGCTTTTCTAAATCTCTATTCGTCATAATTATTACACCTAATTATCTTTTTCAAAGTTATAATTATCTCTCAATTATAGATCCCCTACTTCCTATATTATTTCTTTCATTTAACACGAACATAAGTATTAGATTTTTATTTTGACAAATAATTTCGAATTATTATTTCCTTATCAGTATTTTTATTATATAATCATAAAAATTACTTAAGGAGGAGATACAATATGATCGAAAAAGATTGCTTTATTTGCCAAAAACACAAAAGCGACATTTCTGCATCTAAATTTAAAATATATGAAAATAATTATGTTTATGTAGGACATATCGATAACAATAATCAGCAAAGTTACCTAGGATATATAATGATAGATTTGAAGAGGCATATTCCAACTTTAGGAAATATGAATGTAGAAGAATCAAAAGCTTTTGGATTAATAATTGCTTCTGTTAGCAAAGCTTTAATGGAGTGCGAGAATGCGGAACATGTTTATGCAATTGTTTCTGGTGATAATGTTCCTCATTTACACATACATATTATTCCTCGTTATCTTCATACACCAAAGAAATTTTGGGGACCTAGCGGTGTACAAGATTGGCCAGAAGCTCCAAGAGGCAATACCCAAGAAATACTGGAAATCTGTAATCGCTTAAAATCGTATTTGGAGAATTCTACTTATGAATAATTGTATTAGTTGGGTTGGTAGTGCTCAAACTTTTATAGATGAACCAAGCGTAGTTCAATATAAACATATAAACTTAGGTCGGCTTGGAGGAAATTCTAACACCGGTCAAAATAAAAATGAAGATGGTTGTTTAATATGGTGGAGCCTTGAACAAAATTGGGAATTCATCATGCTCCTGGATGCACATAGCAGTGATGATAGTGCTAAACTTATCACCCATTATATAATGGAAGCAAGATTCGATTTTTTAAGGATTATGGAATTACCAGTTCAGCAAAGTTTTCAATTAATAAAAGAAAAATTACTTCATATTTTTAATTCCAACACTTTCCTAACTGACTGCAAAAACATTAAGGGTGAATCATCCTGTTTAATCGTCTTGAGAAAGGAAAAATACATTTGGTGGTTTTCAGTGGGAGACTGTCTATTATACTACTTCCATCCTGATTTAATTCGATTAGGACAATTTCAATTGAATCAAAGACAGTTTTTTGAATGGATTGGACAAATGAACACATTTAATCAAGAAGTCCCTTGTTATAGCACTGGCGTTCGAGAACTAAGAAAAGGAGAAAACCATATCTTTCTCTGTACAGATGGCTTGATAGAATGTCCTCATGCACCCTTTGCACACCCGGAAAGAATTTTTAATTTGTTTTCAGAATCTGCACAGCAGGATACAGAAATAATTCTTTCTATGTTAGAAACCTTACAATCAAAAGAGGTCAAAGATAGTACGACCATCATTTCTTGGAAAGTATTAAATTCTAAAAATGTATCGATGCCGAGTGATGAATTAAACTAAACCTCATTCTTGCTAGCAGTTGATTTCAGTTGTTGTAGATTCATATAGCACCACCCAAAGCAATTATTTGTCTCATTATTACATCTCCTCAACCTATATTATACTGCAATTTTATCTTTCGGTTTTCTAACAAAACACATAATTGCTGCAACGATATACAGTAAAGTATGAATACCAAATCCTGTAAAAATAAACATACCTGTTATACAGCTAGCTGAAATAAACAATATACCGGATAACTTACTATTTACTTTCAATTTTAGAACACCTATTAATCCCAATATAAAACTAATTAAATACATAACTGCCGGAAGCCATAATAGATGTAGAAAAATAGAAAAGATTATAGGTAAATCTCCATGAGGGACAGCAGATGTACCCTCTCTTAGATTCACATTAATTATAAGTGCAAAAATCCCAAGAAAAATTACAAATCCTGCATCGACACAAACTGCAATTGTACTCAAAATCTTTTCAATAGATCGATTCACTCATTTCTCTCCTTTCATTCATCCGTGTATTTTTGTTAACTCTTTTTTCTCGTAACCATAGCCCACAGTAAATCAACACCTATCATAGTTAGATGTATCTCGTAAAAGGCTTTTAGTAATTATAATATTATTAGTCATATGAATACTTTCTTGTGAATAGTATAATTTATCCAAACACATACTGCCAAATATTCTAAGAATGAGATTCGAGTTTTACATTATATGATGCTAAATGCTTGCTTATAAAAAAACAAGCTTATATAATATATTCAAATATCATTTAAATTAATCCCAAAGGGGAGTAGCATAATAGCAGCTGTCGTCATTACAGGAGGAATCCTCGGCACTGCTGGCAACTTTTTATTAAGTTGCTTGCGAGACCTTTGCTCAATTTAGTGGGCAAAGGTCTCTTTTTATGGACTTATTGCCACACTTTTAAAAGGAGGTAATTATATGTCTAAACTCACAAAATTATTAAAATCAAAAGTGGTAAAAGAAGGAATGAAACAAGCTCAGAAACACGCTCTACCATTAATTAAGAAGAAACTAGCAAAAAGGAAAGGTAAGTTTAAATAATAATGAATTCATCTCAATACAACTTCTATGTCTCTACCGTTTCATTTTCAAATAAAAATAATCAAGTAAAAGTACTGAAACATCACCCTGATTTGCAGGTTTATGGGACGGGAAGAAGTGCTGTTGTATTTAAAGTGAACGGAGAGCATAGAGTCATTAAAATATTTTATCCACCTTTTGAAAAAACAGCTATTCAAGAAAAAAATAACTATGAAAAACTAAAAGGCAGTAGTTATTATCCAACCATTTATGAGTCTGGACCCAACTATTTGGTAATGGATTTGATTGAGGGAAAAACTTTTTTTGAATGCTTGGCGGAAGGAATTTTATTAAAATCAGACTATGTACACCAAGTTGACAATGGATTACAATATGCAAGGGACGTTGGTTTAAATCCATCCGATATTCATTTACACAATTTGATTGTCACAAAAGAAGGTACGATTAAAATTATTGATGTTGCTCGTTTTTCTCAGGAAAAACAATGCACTCAATGGCAAGATTTAAAAAATGGATATGAAAAATACTATCATCGAACTTATTTTCCTACTAAAATTCCAAAATGGATAATGAATAGCGTTTCCAAACTATATCGGCTTCGTAATAAATAGTCTATTTAATAATAGGTTAAGACAAAAGGGTTTACTCAAAAGATAAATTCGAATGATTAGTTTAAACCAGAGATATACTCCGCTTATCTAACTAGTGACTGGTGAGATTCTGATTGCTCATAACACCTGGTAGACTTTCACCCCACATAAAGTATATTTCTACCGCTAAATCTTATTATCATTCTTCTTTTGAGCAACCCGTTTTACTTTGTCTATGCCCTACTTATGGTACTCAGAAATTAAAATCCAGTTGAGTGTTTTCTTGCTTCTCTACACCTTTCATATATTTAATTCTTCGTTGAGCTGCTGCGTTAGATACTTGTTCATCCGCATGGTATGAGGAACGAACTAGTGGACCAGCTTCACAATGGGAAAAGCCTTTTTCTAAGGCAATATTTTTCAGTTCTTCAAATTCATCTGGGTGATAGTAACGCACTACCTCTAGATGTTTTTTCGTTGGCTGTAAATATTGGCCAAGTGTAACAATATCCACATTATGATTTAATAAATCATCCATTGCTTGAATAATCTCTTCTTTTTCTTCTCCTAGACCAACCATTATACTAGATTTTGTTGGTGTTTTTGGAGCTATTTCTTTTACACGTCGGAGTAACTCTAATGAACGGTCATACGTAGCCCTAGCTCGCACCCTCTTGGTAAGTCTTCGAACGGTCTCAATATTATGATTAAAAATATCTGGTCCACTATCCATTAATGTATGGAGACTTTCATAATCTCCTTTCATATCAGAAGGCAAAATTTCAATAGTACAACCTGGATTTTTTCTACGAATAGCTCGGACAGTTTCTGCAAATACTGCTGCACCGCCATCATTCAAATCATCTCGAGCGACTGCTGTTACTACCACATGTTTTAAACCCATTACGGTGACAGAATCAGCCACACGTTCTGGTTCTCCCCAATCCAGCTCATTCGGCAGCCCTGTTTTTACTGCACAGAATCGGCATCCCCTTGTACACGTATCTCCTAAAATCATAAATGTAGCTGTTTTTCTTTCGCTCCAGCATTCATGTAAGTTTGGACAGCGTGCCTCTTCACAAACTGTATTTAACCGATTATCACGCATCAGCTTTTTTAAGTTTCGATAAGATTTGTTTGTATTAATTCTTGTTTTTAACCAATCTGGCTTTCGTACATGAGTTTGTTGATTAGACATGTGAAACAGCTCCTTTTATATTACTCTTCGAATATTTAGCTTCGGCAATCTGATACACTTCTTTCCACTGTTCTTCTGTCAACGTTATTGGCTCTAATTCGATATTTAAAATTTCTGAAAAACCTTGTTGAAAAGCATCTCTTACCACTTTATAGGATTGCTTTTCTCCTAACTCCTTATTAATAGTAGTCGCTCTTTCATAAAATCCTTGTCTCTTTCTTTTTTTTATTTGATCTGTTGGAAATTGTAATAAATCAAATAGCATCTCCACATTCATAGATATAGGGATTGATCCATGTTGAAGTAGTATTCCTTTTTTCCTTATTTGTGCGTTCCCTGAAATTTTCTTTCCATTTGCAAGCAATTCATAAAATGCGGGTTGCTCAAAACAAATCGTGCTTCGATTTTTAGAGATTGGCTCATGTGCATAATCTACTTCAATCCCCAGCAATTGATAGGCTCTTAATATACCTTTTGATAAATCGTAATATGCTTGACGAATAGATGATGCAACTCTCTCATGCCTTTCTGAAATGACAATACTGTATGTCAATTCATCATCATGCAGGACAGCACTTCCACCGGTCATTCTTCTTACCAATTGACATTGATGCTTTTTAATACCTTCAAGATCAATTTTACCATCTACTTTCTGAAAATATCCTATAGAGAGTGTCGGTTCATTCCATCGATAAAATCGCAAAGTTGGTGGAATTTCACCTTTTTGATGCCAATGCAACAAAGCTTCGTCTAGTGCCATATTAATCGCTGCATCTTGTGGAGTGTTTTCTACGAACGCCCATTTTTCTCGCAAAGATTTTTCCTCCTTAGCGAACTTTTTCACTTTAAGTGTGGGTTTAAAAGGGTGGATGAAAAGGACCGAGAAGATCGAGGCGGCTTAGCTTTGAGTACCGGAACGTATGCAGTTAATACGTGAGGAACTAAAGCAAGCCAACGAGCTTCCACAGGATGTGGTGATTTCTGCGTTGTCCACAGGACGTGGGCGATCTTAGCAGAAGTTCCCCCCTGATCTGTGTTATTTTCACCAGACTCTTTGAACAACCTCTTTGAAACAAACAAAAAGACCACATTCATCATGAGAGAATGTAGTCAATATACTTATGCCTATTGACCACACTTCCTCACGCAGGCATTATCCTGTTCGAGTATAAAGGGTCTAAACAATCCAATGTTCATCTCAGCTATTTACCATAGCTCCCCTAGTGTGAAAAAAATTCTATTTAAATGTCATTTACTAACAACCCAAGCTTACCAATAATGGAATATAATGTAAAGATACTTTTTTACTCCGTTTATTTAGCAAGGACCCTTAAAAGTCTAGGTCAAATTTTCACTCTTCTCCATCCAATCTTTTCCTTCAATTTGTCTGGTTACTAACATACTTGATACGGTATCACCAGTAACATTAACCATCGTTGCAGGCGGATCAACCACTACTCCAATGGCAGTTATGATTGGTAATGCTTCCATTGGTAAACCATACAGTGTGATTATCATCATTTCTCCCATAAATCCGCCACCTGGAATTCCACTCATCACAATTCCAGACAACAAGCATATTCCAATAGCAGTTAGGAAAGTATCAAATCCCGAGAAATCCATATTGAATACGCCAAAGACAAATGCAATTTTAAGCATTGCAGATAAACACGATCCATCCATATGAATCGTTGCCCCTAAAGGAAGTACCGTTTCACGAACATCCTTTGGAACACCAATACGTTTAGCCGCTTGTAAGTTTACAGGTAAAGCAGCGATACTACTTCCAGTACCAAGTGAAGTTGCTGCCGGAGCTAAGATATTTTTCCAAAAACGAGTAACTCCCTTCTTACCACCAGCAAGAAATGCATATAAGGTAAAGCCAATTGCAAAATATAATACGGAAACTGGGTAATAAATGATAATTGCTTTCGCATAATCCCCAATTAATTCCGCTCCAAATTCTCCAACAAGTGCTGCAAAGTACGCTCCAAGACCAATTGGGGCATAGTACATCACGAGTTTTATGATTTTCATAAACACTTCAGAAGCACTAGTTAGAAATGTAGCGAATGGTCTACCCTTCTCCCCAGTTAAACCAGTCGCTACACCAATCAATACAGAAAAAACAATTAGTGCTAACATATTGTCTCGGGAAAATAAATCAACAAAATCTGGTACTGTAAACGTATTAACCAATTGTTCCGATAAGCTTTGTTCTTCCACATTTTCTGGTGTATCCAAGGGAATATTTACACCAGAACCCGGTTCAAAAATAACAGTAGCAACTAACATAAATACAGATGCAATTATTCCTGTAACAACAAAAACCGTAATCATAGAGCCCAAAATCTTCCCAAGACGTTTCATACTATCCATACCAGCAATCGCTGATGATATGGTAAAGAAAACTAAAGGTATAACAATCATAAATAACAAATTAATAAATAAATCCCCAAGTGGTTTAATAATAGTAGCTTCTTCACCAAATAAAATCCCTATAATACTCCCAATAATGATTGATGCCAGTAAAATAATAGGAAATCGATATGCTTTTAATTTTTCTTTCATGTATCTCACCTTCATTATGTAATTTCATTTCATTAACTTAGTATATTCTACTCCTTTTTTTATTGAAGTCAAAGAGGCAAATGAAGTAATTTTTTCTATAATTATTTTTACTCTAGACATCAGGTAGCTTCTGTCATATCATATTCACTATGTATTTTTTTAACAAAGAGGTGAGATGATATGCCAATGAAATTTTCTCGAAATACTATTCTAGCTATCTTTATGATTGGTACATTCGCGATAGGAATGACAGAATATGTTGTTACTGGATTACTAACACAATTCGCTACAGACCTGGATGTACCAGTATCTACTACAGGACTTTTATTAAGTGTTTATGCTATTAGCGTTGCTGTATTCGGACCTATCTTACGGATGGTTACAGTAAAGTACTCACCTAAACCCTTATTAATTGGATTAATATCTATATTTATTATAAGTAATATCGTTGCAGCACTAGCTCCAAATTTTGAAGTGCTTCTATTATCAAGATTGCTGTCAGCAACGATGCATGCACCTTTCTTTGGTTTAACCATGAGTCTTGCTGTTGAAATTTCTAAACCAGAAAAAAGAACTAGTGCCATAGCTGCTGTTCAAGGTGGGTTAACTATTGCTGTTATGCTTGGTGTTCCATTCGGATCGTTTGTTGGTGGTTTTTTTGATTGGAGACTTGTTTTTTGGATTATAGCCTTATTAGGTGCGATTACTTTAATTGGTTTACTTTTAGTTACTCCGAACATTAGGCCAGCAGAACAACCGAAACTTAGAAAAGAATTAACCGTATTAAAAAATAAAAATATACTAATGATCATTGCGGTTATTGTCTTTGGTTTTTCTGGTGTTTTCACTGCATATACGTTTAAAGAACCTATGTTAAGAGAAATTGCTGGTTTTGGCGTGACAGGTGTCACAATCGGGCTGTTTTTATTTGGGCTAGGAGCCGTTATTGGCAATTTTGTCTCGGGAAGAATTCATCCTTCAAAGTTAACCGAACGTTTAATCGTTACCTTAGCAATACTTGGTGCAGTGCTATTTTTATTTACATTTTTATTATCTGTACCATTTCTTGCTTATGTTGCATGTTTTCTATTTGGAGCAGGAACATTCGGAACCACTCCAATTCTAAACTCAAAAATTATTCTAGCTGCTACAGAAGCACCAGCTCTATCTGGTACCATTGCCGCTTCCGTTTTTAATCTGGCAAATTCTATTGGTGCAACATTAGGAAGTTTACTATTAAATTCTGGTTTTTCTTTTTCACAAATCACATTTGTTGCAGCTGGAATGATATTATTCGGTATGCTATTGATGATAATAACGCATAAGATAGAAGATAAATCATTATTCTCTATTGCTACTGATAAATAGGTTTTACAAAAGAGGAGACTCTTCGGAATAGAGTCTCCTCTTTAATATTATTTATAATTCCACTCTTCCCGTAAAATCCCCATACGTATAGAGTCGTAATACTCTCCATTATAATAACGGACTTTACGTATTTTTCCTTCCATCATCATTCCTAACTTTTCAGCAACACGAATCATCCTCTTATTTCCAGACCATGTAGTCAAACCTACTCTAACTACAGGCAATTGATCAAATAGATGGTTTATCCATAACTTTAAAGCTCTTGTTCCATAGCCTTTACCCCAATTATTGCCTTCATAAAAGATAATCCCCATCTCTAGCCAATTCTTTTGTTCATCTTCATAATAGTAAGAAACTGTACCATATACATCATTATCTACACAAATTACCCATCTAGATTTAGTATCAATCCATGAGTCAGATTCTTTCAAGAAACGTTCATAAGAAATACTTTTATGGGAGAAGTATGGAGCATCCCATTGCTTCCACTCGGGTTTATCTTCTTTGTAAATTAATTCCCATAGACGTTTCAAATCTTTTTCTTTAATTGGCCGTATTGTCAACTCTCGATCTTTATACATGTGAATCCTCTTTTCATTAAAATTTATACTACCAACGATTGAAAAGAAGATTAAAAGAATCAAACTACTTTTCAATCACCTTTTTAACTGAAATCTGGTTCATTGCTATCACACCTTTCAAAATTTAAGTAAAACATCTTTCCTTTAAATATTCACCTATACGCACCTTTATTATTAGCTAAAATAACTGCTAAGACAGTACCCCACAGAAATGTAACACCATAAAACATACGTTGAAGTAGTCCTGCTGGTAAAGAGATAAAGATAAGTAGCACAATAAAAACTACTAAAATGATGAGAGAAACCAATATGCAATAAGTCCACCATTTCCCTCTGACTAATAATTTTCCAAATAACCATAACCCAATTAAAAAAGTTACCATTCCTAACTGTGCAAAAATAGAATGCCAGAATAAATTTACATCTGCAGGAATAAATCCAGAAACAATATTTCCTAATGCTAATAACAATAAACAAATAGTACCTATCCGATTCTTTTTATTTTGTTCTAGCTGTTGAGAAAGATATAGTATCCCTATTGAAAATGTAATCCCGTTAACAATAAATAATATATTCATCCAAAAATGATAAGGAGAGCAAATATCATAAGCTGCTAAAGGATAGGTATATTCGCCACAACTCGTAACTCCCAAATCACTCATTGCATGATCCATCAAATTATACGGAGCGATGGAAGACATCACAAAAAAAGGTTCAATTACAAAATACATACAAGTAAGAATCCAACTTGTTATACCAACATTTTTAGAGATTTTCATTCCAATTACTCCTTATATTTATCCCGTTTGTTACAAGCAGAATATCCTAAGTTTTACTTAATAAAATTAAAGAGATCTGTTTGTTGTTAATCGGTACTAAGTATTATTTCTATATTCATATCCTATTTTCCTTTTATATTTTCATATGAATAAATTTAGTATGGATTATAGGAAATACTTGGCTTTGATTGTATTGGAAGACGACGACTCGTGGTCAGAAAAAAAGAGCTTGAAAATCCAGTAGGAAAAGTGGTTTTCTTTAACCTAGTTAGTTAAAGCCGTGCCTGCTAAAAAGCTGCCGTCTGCAAAGAAAATTAAACTGATCACCATTTAATATGAAATTGATTAAAAAAGAGAACCCAATTAATATCGGATTCTCTACTTGCTTGCAAATATATTAGTGTGCGATCATCTCATGAACGATATCTTCTTCACTCATTTCAGATGGATAGTATGTTGGCCAGTGTTCGACTTCTTCTAACAACGCTTGTCTGTCATCCCCCCAATAAAGGTGGAAATGTCCAGAATCAGTTGGGAATATTGAATGATCGCTAAATTGAATATAAGTTGGTAAGCCTTCAGACTCTTCATCTAGTTTAAATATAAATCTTACTCCTCGATTTCCTGCTTCATAATTTAAAATTTCATACCCATCATATTGGTACTCACCAGTTTGTTCTTCTTCTCCCTCAAAGAAAGTTACTTCATTACCATTAATGACAATTCTATTTACGTCAGTTACATAACCAGTTTCATAATAATCCTTGTATTCTTCTTCTGTCATGTCATCACTTTCTTCAGCTTTGTGTGCATAGACTTCATCTAGTGTACCATTTTGATGTAATGGATATACAGATTGCCAATCGCCTTCCCAGTCTCCTAAAGTACGATCTTCTACTTGTTCATCTTCAAAATAACCATTATAAATTTGTTCAGATTCTTCATCATGCGCATGACTATGTCCATGCCCGTGATCATCTATTACAACTTCTATAACTTCTGATTGAGCATAAGGTTCATGATTATCATTAAACAATACTGCTATAATTTGTTGTCCATCAGTTTCCGCATCACCAAAAAATTTCGTATCATCTAATTCTGGTACTGCTTCCCATTCATCACTGGATGAATCTCTTATGTACCAATGCCAATGATCAAATTCACTATCTTCTTCAAGCTCTGCAGTTAATTTGATTAAATCACCTGTATGATAATGATCAGATACTCCATTAATATTTACTTTTTCTGGTGCATCTCCAATCTCTACCTCATGATTATGATCATTTTCTTCTTCAGCATTTGCTCCTTCTTCGGAATTATCATCTGCTGATTGACAGCCCATTATAAATAGTAGACTTAGTAATAGAACACTAAATCTCTTTCCCCATATTTTTCTCATAATGATTCTCTCCTTTATTAAATCGTAACAGTTACGACTCGTAATGATTACGATTTAAATTATACATAGCAGTTATATGACCGTCAAGATAATTTTTAAATAAAATAAAAAAAGTCTCTACCTGAGACTTTCGTTTTTTTTAAACTAAACAATTATTATCTAAATTTCTTTCCAGATATTATATGCCAATGAAGGTGTTTTGAATCTTGATAATTACCTAGGTTTGTAATGACACGACACGCGCCATCTTCTTCCTTTACCATAGTTGCAACCTGCTTGATTACAAAAAACAACTCCAATAATAAATCATTATCTTTTTCTTCCAAAGAAAGAAGAGAGTCAATATGAACTTTCGGGATGGCAACTATATGAGTGGGCCAATATGGATTTGTATGATGGTACGCTAATACATTTTCTGTTTCCACGACCTTCTCCACTAACGTATTACCACTTAAAACTTCATCACAATAAAAATCTTCCATCATATACTCCCCCTCCATATTTTCTGATCATTATTTTGTACCATAGAAGATAAATGATGATGATTCTTCACTTGCCTCTTTTAATTCCCAATCTCCATAACATTTAACATCAGAAAATCCTGATTTTTCTAAGGCAACCTTTACTTCTTTTTGATTACGAAATCGCAATTGCAGTTTTTCACGTTGGATAACCTCTCCAGACTTAACACTTTTTACAGTTTCATAGAACGTAAATATTTGTTTTTCGTCCATTCCATCGTATTCGGTCCAAATTTCTAATTCTTCTCCTGTCTTAGGATGTGTTGCAACATCGGGTGTTTTATCTGCCATCCATTTTTTCCACACTTCAGCCTTTGGATTACGTGTATCAAATATGAAAGAACCGCCTTCTTTCAATGAACGAAAAACATCACTTGTTACTTGCTCCCAATCCACATCTGTAAGAAACACTTGCGCAACATTTGCAGTCATAATCACCACATCATATGTGTTTGTCTTTAGATCCCCACTATCTCCAATAATCCATTCAACTTGATTGGATGTTTGTTTCGTCTTAGCAAGCTCAATTGCTTCTTTATTTGGATCGATTGCGGTTATATCAAATCCTGCTTTAGCAAAATGTAAGGTGAGCCTTCCTGTTCCACAACCTAGATCAGCTAGATTTTTCCCTTTTATCTCTTTTAATAGGGAAAGAAAAAATGTATCGTCTTCACCAAACCTATTTAATTGATCATAAACTAGCGGAATCATATATTACCTCGCTTTACTGTCTTTTTAGTCTCTTACCGAAAATCACAAATGCTTTTCCATCTTCATTTGGATAAAATTGCTCTTTTACTAGTTCCCAATGCTGGTTCTTATAAAATTGTATAGCAGTCATATTATCTTGTTGTGTTGTCAAAATTGCTGTAGTTGTTTTGGCACCTTTTAACAGACTGTCTAATAATTCTCTTCCATATCCTAACTTTCGATAATATGAGTCCACGATTATTTCAACAACTTCATAGCAGTTGGAGAACCAATCTTGATACTCCTGTTGATTCAGATGATTAGCAATAAGATCATGGTAATATTGACCTTTCAATGAAAAATAACCATAAGCAAAACCAATTAACTTATTTTCTTCCGATAGAATCATATGCCCTTGAAAACCATCATAGTCCATATGTTTCTTTATTCGTTGGAATATCCCTTCAGAATCTTGTCTCCAAACTTTACTATATAATGTGGAAATTAAGTTAACATCCTCTTCACTATGTATTGATTTAAAGTTTATTTGCATACCAGTCACCTCCAACAGACTACACTCCATTTTATCATTCAATTCAGAAAAATACATAATTCTCATTCATTTAATAATATATAATATCAATTAGGGGTGTGATTGTATATGAAGATTTTTAGAATAATGATAAATTACATCAGTATAATATTTATGTTAGTATTTTCCAGTTCTTGTGATAGCACTTCTATTAATAACATTCGAAATGCCAAATTTAAAACTCAGGATAGCCTTATTGGAAATATACAGACGATAAACAATGATATTGCTATTGTTAAAGTAACTAAAGGGTCAATTTTAAATTCTGGAAATCAAGTAACTGTTGATTTATCTGTAGAAGAAGAAATTACTTTTGAAGTAAGTGATAAAGTTGAAGTCGGATTTACTGGAGAAGTCAGAGAGATTGGTCCGCCAGTCGGAATAGACACTATCTATGTAAAAGTAATTGATAATTAAGTAATTTGCTATGAGTAATACATTTGATGTAAAAATGGAATAAAAAAACCTCGCAAATGCGAGGATAAAGTTTGTATCAAAATATAAAGTTAAAAATTCTCCCAATGAATGGCACTTTTACCAGCATGTGGGTGATCATTAAATTGAAGCTTAAAGTATTCGTATTCTAACTCTGCGGTAGTAAGCTCATAAAGATGTTTGTTCCCTTTTTTAAAATGATTAGATGCAATTAATTTCTCAATTAATTCGTTTTTTCTTCTTTCTGATTCATCTTCATTCCAGAAAGCCATATTTAAATCCTCCTCTTCTATAAGTATGATCATGGCAAAGATAAGAAGAGAGAATTTGTATATTACGATAACCTCAACTTATCTTTCAAGCTAATGCTTGCAGGATTTAGCACAGACAGATGCACTCTGTTGCTGAGGTTTCAACGGGCCAGTCCCTCCACCTCTCTTGATAAGTATATTTTTATAAACTTAATTATAAACTCATTAATCCGATTTGTCTACTGCGATTTAATTCTGCAATCTATATATCATAAATTGATTTGTTTCATTCATTTTTCTATGATAGGTGATATCGATTACTAATCCAGTTTACTGCTTCTGTAAGATTCTCTGCAACAAAATCAAGTTCAATTTCTTTTAGTTTTTCAAAATGGTCATGAAGCGTTGACATTCCTGCCCCTGTTTTTACTAATATCTTTACTGAATTTGTTTTGGAAGCTGCTACCATATCACTCCATCTATCGCCAATTACAACACAGTTATTTAAATTTAACTGATATTTATAAGTAGCTTCTTTTAACATACCAGTACTAGGTTTTCGGCATTTACAGCCTTCTTTATGATGATGTGGACATAGAAATACATCATCAAAACCAAATCCCATTAATTCTTTATAGAAATCTTCTTTACTCGCCTCTCCCAATGAAATACCTGGTTGATTGGTAAATGAAAACACTTGAACAAATTGTTTAAGATAATCTATATTCTTTTTCGAATTCGTAAACAACTTAAAGTCATCTGGATAATGTACCTTATCATCTCCACCAATGGTTCCATCCCTATCTAAAAACACTGCTTCAAGCTTTTTGTTTATCATGACTCCCTCATCCCAAAAATGGAAGAAATATTTAAAGTAACCGTTAAAGCCAATAGTATTGCAGATATCAAAACTGTGCTACCTGAAACATCCATTAAAGCTGACCAATCCTGAATTTTCACGAGGTGATGCTGATAAAATAACTGAAAACATATTGCAATAGAACATGCACTTAGACTTACTAACATTAGAATAATTTTTTTCAATTTATGTTTATGTGTGGATAATAGATTGATAACGGGAAGAATTAATGCTATTATCCCTAATATTACACTTGCTAGATTCAATAGTGCCATTGCTAGTTTTCCCCCTTTTATTAAATAGACGTAGATTTATTTATAATAGACGCAAAATTTTAATAAATACTCAATTTAGATTATTGTAGAACTTTATAGCTATTTAAGGAGAGCCGAAAATGAAATTCACTTTAGAAATCATCCGGATACTCATAATTTTTGGTCTATTGGGATTTATTTTCAATAAAGCTATTATGTTTATCTATTCATCCATCGGTATTCAATTAGATAATTATTATGGAGGATTAATTGCTGGTATTGGTATCATTATTTCTATTTTTGTATTATATCGGAACAAATTACAATTCTCTGGATTTTATAAAAGTGATAAAAATTTAAATTTTCAAAAACAGTTAGTACTTTTTTAATATCAATTTCTATCATCATGTTAGTCATTGCCCCATACTTACCATAAGTTGTAATATGTGTTTGGTTACCTTTTGGATTAAATCCTTTAAAACTCAGAATAAATAATCAATAATTATTATCTTTCTCCTTATGATCAATTTATGTATAATTAACCTTTGATATATTAGCTAACGAAGATTAATCATAAGGAGAAACACCATGCAACGTATTTCAAATTCGACAAAACAGCGTTATTATACATTTCTATTAATTTTAGCGATTCTTTTCATAGCTTCAACACTACGGTCCCCCATCACTTCCGTTGGCCCATTAATTCCAATATTTAGAAATGAATTAGAGGTAACAAATGCCATGATCGGTTTAATTAACACATTACCTTTAATAGCATTTGGAATTTTTTCTTCATTTGTTCCTACTCTATCTAGAAAACTAGGAATGGAAATTACGTTATTAATGGCAATGGTAGTATTATCCATAGGTATATATATTCGATCAATTGGTGATATATCCATGTTGCTATTCGGCACACTGCTTCTGGGGATAGCAATATCGGTGGGAAATGTACTAATGCCAGGACTAATCAAATCAAGCTTCCCATATCGTATCGGACTTATGACTGGTATTTATTCTGTAACCATGAATTTATTTGGAGCGCTGGCTTCAGGAATATCTGTCCCTATTACTTCCTTTCCTTCATTGGATTGGCGCAACGCAATGCAAGTATGGAGCGTCATTTCCTTGATTGCCGTAATTATATTATTATTACGACTACCCATGATTCGTTCATCACGGAAAAAGGTGTTTGTAGATGTAAAGAGCCAACCTCCTACTGCATTATTCAAGTCGAAAATAGCTTGGGCAGTAACATTCTTTATGGGTTTTCAATCATTCATTCCGTATAGTCTGTTTACTTGGCTTCCAGAT
This sequence comes from Oceanobacillus kimchii X50, assembly GCF_000340475.1. Taxonomy (NCBI): domain Bacteria; kingdom Bacillati; phylum Bacillota; class Bacilli; order Caryophanales; family Bacillaceae; genus Oceanobacillus; species Oceanobacillus kimchii. Next base: position 1,302,998 of record NZ_CM001792.1, on the reverse strand, counting down.
ATCTTATTAGCAAAAGGATTTTCTGAAAGTGACGCAGGTTGGTTTATTGCAATTTTACAGATGGGAATTATTCCAACGACATTTGTCGCGCCAATCATTGCAGGGAAAATGAATGATCAACGAATAATTGGATGTATCGCAGGACTTCTATTTTTTAGTGGACTGTTTGGAATAACATTTACATCATCAACTAACTTAATTATAGCTTTCTTATTGTTAACTGGAGTCGGTGCCGGGACAGCATTTAGTTTAGCGATGATGTTTTTTGTTCTTCGTACAGAAACAGTGGCTCAATCTTCACAACTATCAAGTATGGCACAATCGGTCGGCTATATGGTCGCTGCACTTGGACCATTACTACTTGGTTTCATCTCAGAATGGACCAATGGATGGACTATTCCTTTGGTTATTTTAATGATTGTTGCTTTATGTATAGCAATACTCGGAACCATCGCGGGGAAAAACGAAAAGATTAAATTTGAATAAATAATGAATGGAACTACCTTCCTTTGAAGCGGAAGGTAGTTCTTTTACTTAAGCAAACGGATTATCACCCTACCAATCAATGAGCTACCAGATTTCCATGTAACGTCTAATTCCGGGCGCTCATCTTGTCTATTAGCTACCATTCTGCTTTGACCCTTCTGATTTCGGGCACTCATCTCGCTTATGAGGTACCTTATTTCTCTATTCCTTCTGATTCTGGGCGTTCATCTCGCCTATGAGTTACCATACTTTCCTGCACCCTCTAATTCCGGGCACTCATCTCGCCTATGAGGTACCTTTGGATAAGCTACACTAAATCGGACAGATAAAATGAGGGCTTGTAAACTTATATTAATAACTGAAGCATACTACTATGGACGGAGCTCATTTCACTTCTCTTGAACATCTTGTTCTTGAACTTAATGATTATTTTCATTGGTGTAATAACATTCGAATTCATGGAACGCTAGGTTATTTAAAGTGAAATTTAAACATCTCATCTACCCCTATAATTTTTTGTCCATTTTAGTGTTGACATACCAATGCTTATTTTTTCTTTGAAAAATACCTAGTATGTTTCTTACTATCTTAACTGTATATATACAAATTCTGTTTTGATCTTTTTGAATGTCGCTTCAGCCACCGCGTTGTCAAAGGGGGACAAATGTTAAAGGTGAAGAAATTACTGATTTTACAGGTGTAACTTACAAATCATCCACTAATGCAGTAGCATTACTTAGTACAGATGGTCAATATTATTTTAAATACTTCTTGAATAACGACTTCTTCAATGACCGTAATCAACGATTCTTTTAATTTTTCTCTCTTATTGGCCAATTAAAATAGCGGGTGTAAAACCCAATGAGACTGTGTCCAGAGTTAATTTATTCTCTCATTTTTATAATTAGTAAATTACTGTGAAAAAAAATATTAATCAAAGACAAAATCTATAATCATTGTATTAGATTCTCTAAAAATATACTTTCTATAACAAATAATAAATTTTAAAAAACGAGGTAATTAGCTATTTTTTATAGTAAATATAGTCTGTATTTATTGGATTTTATTTAGTATAAACTAACCAGAATGTTTAATATATGAATAAATGATTATTTTTAAGTAAGCGTTTTCGTGATAAGGTTTAGATATTATTTTAAAAAGGAGGGATGATGTAGGACTTTGTGGATAAGCAGACTAAATATAAAATCTTAAAAGGGTGTGGAAGAATTGATTAGAAAAAATGTAAAAATCTTTTTATTAAGTCTTATTGTTATATTGTCTTTAGGTTTGTCTTTTCAGTCTGTCTCTGCGAGTACTCCTGATTTCAGTATGACCGGGTTTGCTACATTTGATGGTGGCACAACCGGCGGTGAAGGAGGAGATACTGTAACTGTTTCCACTGGTGACCAAATCATTCAAGCCTTAAAGGATAAAGACGATAACACTCCATTAAAAATTTATGTAGATGGAACGATCACACCTGATAATACTTCGGATAGTAAAATCAATATCAAAGATGTTTCCGATGTATCGATTGTTGGAGTTGGAACGAATGGCGAATTTGACGGTATCGGCATTAAAGTATGGCGGGCAGATAATGTGATCATTCGAAATCTCACAATTCACGAAGTAAGAGCTGGTGATAAAGACGCTATTAGTATTGAAGGACCATCTAATAATATCTGGGTAGACCATAATGAGCTATATGCAGATTTAAATGTGGACAAAGATTATTATGACGGGTTATTTGATGTAAAGAAAAATGCACATAATATTACCTTCTCCTGGAACTATGTCCATGACAGCTGGAAAGCGATGTTAATGGGCTCTTCCGATAGTGATGATGGAGATCGTAACATCACTTTCCATCATAACCATTTTCAAAATTTGAATTCACGTGTTCCTGCTTTCCGTTATGGAGAAGGGCACCTTTACAATAATTATTTCGAAGGGATCATTGATACCGGTATTAATGCACGGATGGGTGCAGAATTGCTTGTAGAAAATAATGTCTTCGAAAATTCTAAGGATCCTTTAGGTTATTGGTACAGCGACGAACCTGGCTATTGGAATGTTTCCAACAACTTGTATATAAATAGCACAGGAAGTCAGCCAACTACTTCAACAACCACTTACACTGTATCCTATAATTACAATTTAACTCCTGTACAAGATGTCAAAGCAATGGTTTCTCAGTTTGCGGGTGTTGGAATAGTTCAGCCTTAAGGATACAAAAAAGGTCCAGTTATGTAGTGCACCCCAAAAGTTAGAGTGAAAATCTAACTTTTGGGGTGTTTATTGTAAAGGTGTAACTGGACAATTTGTTCTTTAAACTGACCTTAACTAATCTGTACAACTAAGTGTAACTATCCAGGGCAGTTAGAAAATCAATTGACTCACTCTTTAACTCTATGATAGATTGGTTGAATTTTGTTCATCGTAACGCCTTGTTGTTTATATTTTAAAATGAATATCCCGCACAATAACAAAACAATAAATCCTAAAATTAAGGCTAAGTTAGAATCCCATTCTGAAATTAAACCTGATAAAAGCGTACCCATAATTGTAGCAACTCCACTAAGTACAATGATTGCACTGAAGTTAATAATAATATTCCTAACGATGAAATCATCAGCAGACTACTTAATAGGTACAACCAATTGATTCTTTTAAATCTTGGCATGATTAGTACACCTATAATATTCCCTATTCCCGCGCACGAAAGCAATATACCTATTGAAGTTTCCGTAAAATGAAGTGCTGTTTTTGCATGTATAATAATCGTCAGCTCTATAAATACAGTTGTAAATCCAAGTACGACAGCAGAAATAGTGGAAACGATCTGTGAATCATTCGCATAAAGATAATCGACACCTTCTCTAGCTTCGTTTATAAAGTTTTTGAGCTTCTCTTTTCTATTCATAATAACTTTTTGGTTGATATTTTCATTACGATATTTCACTAAAGAAATAATAATCATACAAAAAAGAATTAAAATTCCACAAATAACTAAAGTAATGCTCGGTCCATATGTAGCTAAAATCACCCCACCTAGTGCAGGACCAATAAATGTAACGATAGCATCAGCAGCCTCTAATAAATTATTTGCACTTAATAATCGGTCCCTACTAACAATTTTGGGGACCATTGCTGCCAATGTAATACGCAACATCAGTTCTACAAACCCCATAAGGAAAAGTATGATTCCAATGATGCCCAAACTAGAGTCTTCAATAGTGATCAAACATGCTAATAGAAATAATAACATGGCATATATCAGGTTACATATAGTTGAAATTAGCACCAGATTCCTTTTTTCAACCCATGTACCTAGAGGAATTGAAAAGAGTATGGAACTAATTCGTTGAGATAAAAGTACAAAAGATGTTAACAGCGGCGAACCAGAAAGACCGAGTACAATTATCGGTAATATCAGTTCTCGAAAACGATTGCTTAATATATTGGATATACTGTGGAGCCACAACTTTGCAAAATCGGTATTAATCAGCCATTTATTCAATTTAACACCTCTATTTAAAGTTAATGAATCACCTTCCTTTTATTGAAATTTGAGTAGTTAATCCGTTACGAACAAAGTAAATCCTCCTCATCATTGATCTAATACTATTATACATAGAAGATTCAGAAAAAAGATGGTATTAGAGTATATTCTTCTTATGCCAATCTAAAAAACAATTTCTTTCAATTACATTTAAAATACACGGTTCTCTTGCTTCACTCTCCATCTTAGCATGTTGCTCTGGAAAATTTACTCCTTCGTCTATTTTTATATAGGGGAGTTTCTCTTGAGATTTCTGAGACCGTATATTTGTTTTCTTCGCCCCTGCAAATACTCTTTCTAATTTCATATTTTCAAAAGCATGATAAAGAATTTCATTTTTCGCTAGCTCGTTATACCCTTTTCCCCAATGCTCTACTCCTAACCATGTTCCAATTTCACTCGTACTATTCTTTTCATCTATTTCTTTCAGTGTAATAACACCTATTGGTTCGTCAATCTCATTGAGAATAATTCTTGAACATAAGTTTCCTTGTCTTTCTGCTTCTATTACAAAATGAATAAAATCGATCGTTCCTTGAACAGAAGACTGTGCTTTTGTTAATCCTAACGTGTCTCTAATCCTTGGATCTGATGATTGCTTTGATAATGTAGCTGCATATCTAATGTCTGGAATAACTAACTGTACCTTTATCAATTTTTATTCCTCCTCACCACTTAGTGAATGAAGTACATCACTCACATGATTCCATTCATATATCAGTAAAGATAATACTTTACCTCCGATTGTAATTGAGGATGAAGAAATTAATGTTGCCCCATAATATTCATAAAAGTAACGCGTTCGATTATCCTCAAGCACTTCTACAAACACTTTACGATATCCTAATTCTTCAAGATGTAATAACACCTCTCGAAGTAACTGTTTTCCAATCCCTGTCCCTTGATAGGTTTCTAGCAAATATAAAGAAGTTAAATCACCAGCATTTTCATAAGTATTGGTCGACCTTTTTCCTCCACTGGCAAATCCAATAATTTTTCCTTGTTCATTTTCCGCCACCAATATAATACTTTTATCTTCTGAAATATTCGATTCCCATATTTGTTCTCGTTGTTGATAGGTCAACTTTTCTAAATAACTATCTGGAATAATACCCTTGTAAGTGTCCTTCCAGCTATCTACATGAACGATTGCAATTCCTCGAACATCTTCTAACAAAGCCTTCCTAACCCTCATTGAATCTCCTCCTTATTATAGAACTAAAAAAAGCCCATCATCTCTAAGAGACGACAGGCTTTACCTACGCGTTACCACTCTTGTTAGTTCATTGATAACGAACTCACTCTACACGTGTAACGGCGCAACCCGTTAAGATTTATTTGTTAATCTTAAAGCTCCAAGGCGAGTTCAGGAACTCATTTACTGTCTTGCACCAGCCGACAGTTCTCTTAATAAACAAGTAATCCTTACTACTCCTCTTCATTGCACATATTGTATTTCAATTAGCTTACCACAGCCATTCTAAATGTCAATAAGTTCTGAACATTTTTAGTGAGATGGTTTTTTACATTTAATTAGAGTATGTTTACTAAGTCTCTTATAACATATCTTTTAAAGCGCTTAAATTTTTTTCGGCACTCTTTAACGGGTCTCCCGTAAAATGTTCTTGTTCTACAATAAACCATTCTACATTGTTCTTTATCCCTGTTTGGATGAGAGAACGAACGTCAAGCGTACCATTTCCAATCTCCGTAGACACTTTTTCTCCATTCTCTAACTTAATATCTTTTATATGAAGTGATATGCAACGATCCTTATATTTGTTAATAATTTTTATAGGATCATATTTTGCGTAAGTGGCCCAATAACAGTCTAGTTCCATCTTTACCAATTCTGAATCCGTATTTCCAAACAACAATGAAAAACCGGTTTCATTTTCCATTTCCTCAAATTCAAATGCGTGATTATGATAGGCAAACTGAAACCCTGAATCTTTCAGTTTCTTTCCAATTTGATTAAAAAGTTCAGCGCTCTTAAGATAGTCCTCTTTAGTCTGTCTCATTTCTTCTGGAAGATAGGGACAGATAATTAATGAATTATTGATAGATTCGTGGAATTGTTTAACGCTATCAAGATTTTCTTGAAGTTGATCAATGGGAACATGCGCACCTGCTGGAATCATTTCTGATCTTACTAAAGTTGAATTCACCTTCTCAGCGGGAGTATCATAAAAACCTGCGAACTGAACCCCTTCATATCCAATTGCCCCAACATCTATCAATAAATTATGGAAATTACTGGTAGCAGCTTCTCTTAAAGTATATAACTGTAAGCCTATTTTACTCATAAAACTTTTCCCCTCCCTATCATGCATCATAACAAACTAATCTAATCGTTTCTCATAGCAATTACATTCATGTATACGTCTATACTTATTTTTCACTTCTTCGTGCTTATTTCCAACATAGTGCGCGAATACCTTGATAGGAAAAATATGAGGAATTTTACTTGATAAAGTTTCTTTTATCTCGTCTCCCTCCATATACACATGTAAATAACTATCAACTTTTAAAAACTGTTGTGTTTCATACCAAATATTGACGGACAGATCGTCTCTCGTCCAAGCTTCTAATCGATTCAATCCTACTCTTCTAGCACGTTCCTCTGCTTCTGCAAGCAAAGCCGTTCCAATCTTCATTCGCTGATAGTCAGGATGAACAGCTATATGCCAAATCATTCCTCCTAACCCACTTCCTCGCGAACAAACTGTTCTTTCTTGTTGTTCATATTCCACGTCTATTAATCCAACAATTTCATTATCTATTTCTGCTATTAACTCAATCGAGGGATTATCATACTTTTCTTTATGTGGTACGATGTTATCGTAGTATGCAGTATCTAGAAAAGCCAGTACTCTGCAACGTACCCAACCAACTTCATCTTTAGCTTCGTATTCTCTAATTTTCAAATAAAACCTTCCTCTCTATTAACCATTACTTTGCAGCCATGAATGAATCGTTTCTATAAAATCTGAGTTTTTCCATGCTAAAATGGCATTCATTTCTCCCCATTCATTAACTTGTGTTTCAAAGAAGATGTATCCTATATAGTAGGCAAGACGATTGAAGCCAAAATGAGTTCCACCATTAATTGAAAACCACTCTTTATACATATCTTCAGATGACAGTTTACTGTAATCATCTAGAAAAGCAGCTATTATTTTCTTTTCGTCCTTTTTGCAAAACTCCATCCATTCTTCTCCTTCGTCATTATAAGAAAAGTAGATAGAAGAGTTAAGATTTGGGACAATTCTTTTGGAAAAATAAGTCGCCGCTCCTTCACGATACAACGAAAGGAGTGCATTCTCCCATCTCATCTGATTCCAATTGACATCTGTAGTGTCTGTCAAAATGTTATGTGCAGCATGTCCAAATTCATGTGCCACGATTACATGTAAATGATCCGGATTCGGTGAAAGTTTTTCAAGTGAAAAAGTAACGTCAGGAATAACTTGCCTATGTGTAAATGCATTTGAGCTAAATCCACCAACAATTAAATTAACATTATTAGGAAATTCTATGTCATAAACCACTTTATATTTCTCTGTAACCTTTTTAATAACTGGCTTAATATTTCGATGAACTTCCGTAATAACTGGTAAAGATGAAGGATATTTACGTATGGACTGAAGATGTCTTTCTTCTGTACCTTTGCAATGATAGGCAAAATATTCTTCAAAACTAGTAGAGTATTGACTATAATATTTTTTTAGAAAGGAGATGGACGATTCATAGTTATTTAAAAAGTAAGGTACCGTATCAATTAATTTCAAAAAATCACACCTCAATAATCTTTCGTAGTAATTTTTTTTAACAGAAAGTCTATAGCCCAACCACCTTTAAGCCAAATATCAATATTTAAACTATCCGATATTATTGTTATATCTTTCAATATAATAAGCTGTTCCTTCCCTCCATCCATTTCTTTGCTCCTCTTAATCATTACAAACTATGCACAACTGTCCCTTTATAGAAACTAAATTTAACTGGACTTTGTCTTGCCACAAATTCTGCTGCTGATGAACTATCTACTAATAGGAAACTCGCATCCATATCTTTTTTTAGCCATGTTTTCCCTTTCTCTAAATTAAGTGGTTTTCCAGTTATAAGAGCTAAAGAGTCCGTTAGCGCTTCCTGAGTCATTAAACGATGAATTTCAGCATAACGATTTAATTTTTCTAAGATATTTCCAGTACCAAAAGGCGACCAAGAATCATAAACATTATCACATCCTAAATTCACGTTAACACCTGCTGTTCTTAATTCTTCTAATGGAGGAATCCTCCCATTAATTGGAACACTAGATATAACAGAAATACCAAGTTCTGCTAATTCACTAAATACCATTTCCCTTTCTTCTCCCACAAAGTCATTCAATCCAAAGGCATGACTAATTGCCACTTTTCCCTGCCAATTACTTTGCTTTGTATACTCTATTAATTTTTTAACTGTTTCTGTTCCGTGCTCCCCCCGATCATGTACATGAATATCAATAGGAACATTGAATTGTATTGCAAGCTCGAATGTCTGACTCAACGACCTTTCTAGGTCACCATCTAATGAAGAGGGGTCCACACCACCAATGATTTGCACTCCGGATTCCAATGCTTTTTTCACATCATCATATGCATTTGAACGAAGCATACCGTGCTGTGGAAATGCGACAAGTTCGTAATCTAGCTGTCCTTGGTATTCTTCTAAGGTTTCTAATACGCCTTCAAGATATCGCTGCCCTACTTTCGGATGAACATCAATATGTGATCGGAAAAATGTAACCCCATTAGAAATCTCCGTTTCAATTAGGTTTTTCGCTCTATCTTTTAAAGAAAGAGTTAGATTATCTAATTCATCTATTTCACTCGTAAACCGTTCTACAATATTATTTGCCGGAGTAATCGGTTTCCAAGGAACACCGAGCTTACTTTTATCCAAATGACAATGCATTTCTCTTAATGTCGGTAAAATAAGATAATTTTTTCCATCTATCTCATTATTCCCATCTGGGCGGAAATTTTGATGAGCTATAATATCGCTTATTTTCCCATTTTTAATCTCTATATCAACTGTTTCAGATTTACTACCATATGTAAATCCTTCTTTCTCCAAATAATCATTCTCTACTCTTACATTTCGTAACCACGTTGAATCTCTCATTTTCGAAAACTCCTCAAAAATCACATGAAAATTATAGCCTCATCAGAGCGGACAATTCTCCTTGCAAGACTTTTTCTCCGTCCTCATTAAATGTCTTTAACAATACTGTTAGAATACCTTGTTTCTTTTTTAAGACTCTCAATTCCGTAATCTCTACTACAGCATATAATTTATCATTTGGGAATACAGGTTTTATAAATTTAATATTGTTCATTTGTAACCCAGCAATTATATCTTGACCGTACACTTCTTCTTCCACCCATAGTTTGAAAGACAGCGCAAGTGTATGCATTCCAGAAGCTATGATACCATTAAACATTCCTTCTTTTGCTTTCTTTTCATCTAAGTGCATATATTGCGGATCAAATTCACTTGCAAATTTAGTTATATCTTCTTTCGAAACCTTTAGTGATTTTGTTGTAAAAACCTGTCCTACTGAAAGTTCATCAAACTTCATATAACACCTCTTATCGAGCTCACTTTTTTACTTATTTTTAATGGTCAGTTTTTATCTGATAAGTTCCATTTTAAAGTATAATTAAAATTCCTTAATTAATAGTGTTGCTCCTCTTCTTAAGTAATAATACACTACCACCAATTGTGGATAATACCAGTCCCAATAATAGCCAATTATATCTGTTGGTTGCAGTCTCCGGTAGTGTTCCTCCTTGCTTTTCATTATCTGATACATTACCATCGTCCCCCGCCTTATCAACGTTAGACTTCGGGTCTTCAACATCGTTTCCCTTTTCTCCTTCTTTGGAACCATCACCGTCTGTTCCGTCGTCAGTTTCATCTTCATTTCCTGGCGTATCATTCTCTTCTTCTAATGCAGGATTTTCGTACAGTGAATGCACTTCTTCGACTGCAAGTACGAAACCATCATAAACACGAACTTCATCCATTAATCCTTTAAATGGTGTATCCCAAAAGTTAACACCTAAACTAAATTGAGCATCTTCTGTTGTAAAGATATTCGGAAAATTATCATTGGAAAACTTTTCTTCTCCATTAATATATACAGTTGCTTTTCCTTCATCAACAGTAAACGCGAAATGTGTCCATTCTCCTGTTGGAATAATGGAATCTGATGTCGCATCGTACCAGTCATCTCCATTATGCGCCCATACTTTGGTGACATTCTGAGCGTTTGGTACAAGGCTTATCCAATTATTTTCTGTTCTAGTCCCAAAAAATGTAGTAGTAAATTCAGTTATCTCCTCAGGTTTCATCCATAACGATATAGAATATTGATTACTAGCAATTAAACCATCAGCCAGCTTTAATCCAGATTGACCATTAAATTTGGCTGCCTGACCAACAATACCATCCGCAAAAGTAATCTCTCCACCTGTATTATTTATCCGATCCCCAGTGATAGTAGCATCCTCGTGATTTCCGGAACGATCTGAAAAACCATCACTAAAATCATAATACGCTGTCAATCCACCTTGTTCACGTGCAGGTACAGTTATGGTTAGAGTGAGCGTTTCCGTTACTTCTCCTAATGTAATTATTGCTGTCAATTCAACCCTCGCATCATCGGATTCAAAGGGTGGCCGATTAACATCGCCTTCTGGTGAAATAACTTCTGGATGGGAGGATTCCCATGAAATTTCTGCCCCTTGTGTTCCCAAGGTCGGTAAGTCTAAGTCGGAAATGGCACGTTCAGGTAGGCTTTCACTTAATTCTTGTTTTATGCTATCTACAATTTCTTGATCATCTCTAGTTTCTGTACGACTTCCCCAGACTACTACACCTTCATTTGACATCGCACTAAATGTCATCACCCATTTTTCAGATGTAGGATCATACTGACGAATGAACACACCATCGTATTTTTTATCCTCCACTGTTAACTCCACACGGTAATCATCATAGAGTTCCCATGTCCCTGATACAGCTCCAGAAATAGAATGGTCATCATTTAATTTAACCCATGTTGATTCGGTTAACTCACCGGTAATTTCTTTACCATGGTTCACAAATTTATAGTTACCAATTACATCAGGTTCCGCTACCGCTTCAATCCCTTCTCCTGCATAGTGATATGGTGCCGGTACTGGCCAATCATCACTATTTTTAAACATTTGGTGCACACGAACCTGATGCATTTCTCCTTCCTGAGGAAATCGAGTATGTGTCACAATGAACTCTTTTCCAAGTTTCTCATCGATTAAATATGAATTATGCCCCGGCGCCATATATCCTGTCCCTATTCCTGCACCTTCTTCACCGTAGTCTCTCTTAAACAGAAAGTTTCCCATCATTTTATTACCAATTTCTTTATGATCATCATTACCAGGAAAATTACCTACACCAATATCAAAGCTATCAGGAAATACTGCTTCATTTCCAGCAGCATCTACATAAGGACCTTCAATATTTTCTGATCGGAATTGGCGCATTTGATAACCACCATCAGAGGCTAGTCCACCATATGTAATGTAGAGATAATAATAACCTGTTTCTTTATCATAGACTGCATAGGTTCCTTCACCAGATCTTCCAAATCCACCAGCAATTTTTGTACCAAAATATCGATCAATCATTCTACCATCAGAAGTTTCTCCATCTTCCCCTGGGTAAATCGGTGTACCTGTTACTTTATCCAATTCTAAAATAAAAGTACCACCTGACCAAGATCCGTAAGTCATAAACAAGTCACCATTCTCATCATAGAGAATATTGGCGTCGATCGCATTCGTATAAAGAGCGTTGTTGAAATTGCTTTCTTCGGTAAACCAATCTGGATTTACATCACCAATAATCCCCTCATCTATAAGATTAGAGATATTTGTATTTTCCCAATGTTTATTCACATCACTATTATCATCATAACTTTCGTTGTTCGTAAAACCAGAGTACATAATCGTGTCCGAATATTCATAGTGACCTTCTATATCTTTTGATACCGCTATACCAATAGCCGAGCGGATATAAGTAGAAGAAACGCTATAATACAGCATATAAGCACCGGTTGAACCATCTTCCCAGACATAGTCTTTGTTCCAGAATATATCTGGAGCCCATACAGCAAAGCCTCCTGTACTATCCGCATCATCTTCCCCAGCCCATTCAAATGATTCTGCTAGATTAGCAGATAAGTCACCATAGATAGGGTTATTTTCAGGAGTTTGATATTCACTGTCCACTATAGAATTCCAGTTACTTAAATCATTTGATTTAGCAACCGCTATAAGTGAACCAAACACATAGTACGTTCCATCTTTCGCTTTAATTATCGATGGATCATGTACAGAAGCCCGATCAAAAGCTATAGATTCGGGATGTGTTTGCTCATTGCCTAATACGGTTATAGGTGCGAGGCAGATCAATAAAACACCAAATACTGACACTCTTTTTAAGAAAGTAAGCATAGTTTTTTTCTCCTTTCACCTTTTCCTTTTTGATAGCGCATTCATTCTTACTTTAAGCTATTTCCCCTTTTTAACAAAAAGGTTATTAAATTACGTGAAAAACATTGTTCAAAAATAGATTACCATAATACATAATTTATTAAATATTAATATTAATCTAAAATTTATTCAAGGTAAAATAGTATCATAATACTAGTCTGATAAAACTTTAAGAATTTCGCTTTTAATTATTCTCAACTCACGATATTCGGTTAAATCTATAGCGAACACTCAAACACTCGAAAAGATGCTCCTTTATCATAACCATCCTTAACGTCATGAATCTTAATTTATTGAACCCGTTTTTCTTTAAAATCTTTCTAGAACTGATTCCTACATGCTTCATTGATGTGGCTGTCTGGCTATGTCTGAGTTGCCGGTATCTCTTAATTTAACTAAGTATACGGTATTTGTTTAGTATTATTTTAAGGGGAATAATAATGAGTAACACACACAGGCTTCCCTTCCCACCTTTGATAAAATTTCAAAAAATACCCCCTCTATCTGTGTTACTTCTTTTTTCAGACATTTTCTCATATAATCAACTAAATCATTAAATCTAACTTAATAAATACTTTCCCATAAAAACCCAATAAACATAAAGATAAAAAAACTAAAGGTTATAAGAATATTCAACACGACAGCTAACTTACTCCTACCTATATATCCAAGTACGATACCAATTGGACCTATCAAGAATGTCCATAACCAATAACCATATCCATATTCGTCGATAAAATTAGGCAGCCATAATATTAAACTTATAATAAAACTAATCATTGAAAGTATAATCCATTTTTGTTTTAATACATGTTCCAAGTTACATAACACTCCATACTTCAAAATTTGTATATCTTTCATCTTCGTCTAAATAGATTAATAAATAGAAGAAACGAAAAAATAGAAAGTAGATATAAATTACTGCAATAGCTATAGCAAATAAATCAAACGAGTTGCAGCCATAAATATTCGATTTCATTTACACCTCTGAATAAAATAAGCTAATGATAAGCAATAACGGAATTAACAATAAATTTTGCGATGATTGTACTCTTATAAAATCTCTTTTCATATTATACATACTAACAATTAATAGAATAAGAAAGAAGATATAATATACAATCCATACAATTGTTGGCAACAAAGGACCCATTGTACAACCCCTATCTACAATTTTTTATAATATGCACATTAATTAATGATGATTATATACATTTCCTCACTACCCTTGAAATATATGAGATTTTATCCTGTATTAATTCGTAAACAACATCTACTCTTTCCAATTAAATAACCTCCAATTCTTAGGTTATAAATTAATTAACTGAAAAGTCTAATTACTAAGTAAATTACACAACAAACACGCAGGAATATAATACCAATAGTTTTTTACTATAAAAATTAAAAATTCCCCCTTCATAAATCGACAAATTTATTATATAATTTTTATGCAATCAAATTTATATTTATACAATTATTATACTTTCATGACAATAAAGGAGCTTTTTTCTATGAATAAATCAGATCAACATTGGCAAGAACTTGTAAACTCAATCGGAAATTTCTTAGCACCTAGCATGGCAAAAGATCACCCGAATCTACCTGTTATTAAAGCAGAAGGTTGTTACTACTACGGAACGGATGGAAAAGAGTATTTAGATTTCACTTCTGGAATTGCAGTAGAAAATGTCGGACATCGTCATCCTAAAGTAGTACAAGCGATAAAAGATAGTGCAGATCATCTTGTACACGGACCATCAGGCGTTATTATCTATGAATCTATCTTGAAATTAGCACAAGAACTTCAAGAAATTATGCCTCCAAAACTAGATAATTTCTTCTTTGCTAATAGTGGTACAGAAGCAATTGAAGGTGGATTAAAGTTAGCTAAGCATGTGACGAAACGTCCATATGTCATTTCATTTACGGGGAACTTCCATGGTCGTTCGATTGGTTCATTGAGTGTTTCTACCTCAAAAAGTAAATATCGTAAGTATCAACAACCATCTTGGTTAACCTATCAATTACCATATGCTCTTCCAGAATACTTACCAGAAGGACAAGACCCAGAAATATTCTTTGCAGAGAAGTTAGAGAAGGATGCAGAATCCCTTTTCAAACATCAGGTAGACCCTGAAGAAGTGGCATGTATGATATTAGAGCCAATTATGGGAGAAGGCGGCTATATCATCCCTCCTAAATCTTGGTTACAAAAAGTACGTGAGATCTGTGATCGTCATGGAATTTTATTAATTTTTGACGAAGTTCAGACTGGATTTGGTCGTACCGGCGATTGGTTTGCTGCACAAACTTTTAGTGTTACACCTGACATTATGGCCATTGCAAAAGGAATCGCAGCAGGAATGCCATTAAGTGCCACTGTTGCATCCAAAGAACTAATGGATCAATGGCCATTAGGTTCACATGGAACAACTTTTGGTGGTAACCCGATTGCCTGTGCAGCAGCACGCGCTTCTCTTTCCGTAATGAAAGAAGAAAAACTCCTTAACAATGCCAAGACAATGGGAGATTATGCATTAACAAAGCTTAACAATCTAAAAGAAAAATATGAGATTGTCCACGAAGTACGTGGAATTGGCCTAATGTTAGGGATAGAACTGAGAGACCCTCCGACTGGTAAACCAGACGGTGATGCTGTAATGGAAGCTTTAAACGGTTGTTTAGATGAAGGAGTTTTATTCTATCTATGTGGAAATGCTGGGGAAGTCATCCGTATGATTCCACCTTTAACCATTAACAAGAAACAAATTGATCAAGGAATCGATGTACTAGACAAAGTTCTAGCACAAATATAAAGGACGTGCTGAAATGAGCAATCAAGCAGAAAATTTATCAGGCAATACACCACAAGCCGAAAAAATAGATAAAAATGGTCTAATGAAATTTTTACTCCCTTCCTTATTTGGAGTATTCATTTTCCTATTTCCAATTTTTGATGGTGAAACATTCAATATACCATTAGGCATTATTACAGAATTGATCATCGATGCTTTAACCGCATGGTTACCAGCTATCGTTACGTATATTATGGTGATCTCCACATTATTTACTGTGGTACAAGCAATTTTCAAGCCTGCTTTTATTGAAAAATCTGCGTTGTTTAAATCTCTTTTCGACGTCTCAATATTTTGGACAACGCTTCGTGTGCTTGGAACAATATTCGCGATCATGACCTTTTATAATGTTGGAATTGAAGGAATCTATTCTGAGCTAACTGGCCAAGTTATGTTCGGATTATTAACAAGCTTAATTGTATGGTTCTTTGTTGCTTCGTTCTTGATGCCTTATTTAATTAATTTTGGAGTAATGGAATTTATAGGATCTATCTTAAGAAATGTTATAAAACCATTATTTACATTACCTGGACGTTCGGCAATCGACTTATTAGCTTCCTGGATAGGAAATGTAAACGTCGGTGTCGTTATTACTCGTGAACAATATGAAAATGGATTTTATACTGGAAGAGAAGCTGCAGCAATCGCAACATGTTTTTCAACTGTTTCGCTTCCCTTCTGTCTAGTAATTGCCGGAATGTTAAATGTGGACCACATGTTCCCTGTGTTTTATCTAACCATCGTTATTGCAGGTGTGGTAAGTGCGATGATTATACCGAGAATACCGCCAATTTCTAAAATTCCTAATAGATACTATACAGAAAATCATTTTCAAGAAGATGTTCCTGAAAATATGAATAAGTTTAAATGGGGATTACTACAAGCTGTAAAGCGTGCAAAAAGTGCCGGATCATTTAAAGATCAATTAAAACAAGGAAACGAAATATTTTTAGGAATCGCATTTGTTTTGCTTCCTCAAGTAATGGCAATTGGTACACTTGCGCTTATGGTTGCAGAATTCACTTCATTTTTCCAAGTGATTTCTCAACCGATTGTTCCTTTACTCGAACTGATGCAACTACCAGAGGCAGCTGCGGCAGCACCTGCTACAATAATTGGTTTCATTGATATGTTCTTGCCAGCTGTACTAGCATCTGGCATTGAAGCTGAAATTACTAGATTTGTAATAGGAGCTCTTTCACTTGTGCAGATTATCTATTTAACAGAAATGGGTACACTATTACTTATTTCTAAAATTCCTGTGAAAGCATGGCATTTATTTGTTATTTTTTTACAAAGAACGATTATTTCATTACCGATTATAGTGTTAATTGCTCATATGATTTACTAGATTTAAAGTATAATATCGTCTTCATCTAGGAGCGATTTCCAAATCGCTCCTAGTTATTTTTATTCTTATGAGGTGAACAGCAATGTATATAGAACAACTTATAGAAAAATTAGGAATTGATAATGTCTCACAAAATGAAAGCATCTTATTCCGCCATGGGTATGATGAATCTCCACATAAAGCGGTAGAACCAGATGTTGTTTGTTTTCCAACATCCAAAGAAGAAGTACAAGCCATACTTGAAATCGCAAGAAATAATCAGATTCCAGTGACTCCCTTTGGAACAGGATCAGGACTTGAAGGCTCTTCCATTCCTGTAAATAAAGGAATATCTATTAACTTTGAACAAATGGATAAGGTTGTGGAATTTTCACCTGAAAATATGACTGTTACTGTCCAGCCGGGTATTACACGGTTTCGACTTAATGATTATATTAACTCAGCCGGTCTACAATTCCCGGTAGATCCAGGCGTAGACGCTACCATTGGTGGAATGGTAGCAACTAACGCAAGTGGAACTACCGCAGTTCGTTATGGAGCAATGAAAGATCAATTGGTAGATTTAGAAGTAGTGATGGCTGATGGAACGATTATTCATACAGCTTCAAAAGCAAAAAAATCTTCTTCCGGGTATTTAATAACAAATCTTTTTGCAGGATCAGAAGGTACTTTAGGAATAATAACAGAAGTAACATTAAAGCTTCACCCTATTCCCGAACATACAATTATGGCAAGATGTACATTCGAAACCATTAATGAATGTGCTACAGCCAGTCAGCAATTATTATTAAGTGGTATCCCATTAAAGCGCATAGAATTAATGGACGCAGCAAGTGTTGCTGAAGTTAATCGCCAAAATGGATATAGATTCCCGGTACGCCCTTCGCTTTTCTTTGAGTTTGCAGGTGCAAAGCGAGCAGTGGAAGCTGAAGTAGAGCTTGCTCAATCTATTCTAAATGATTTAAGTTGTGAAAATTGGGCTGTAGCATTAGATCCTGCTGAACAACAAGAACTTTGGAAAGCAAGATATGACCTATCCTATTCTTTTCAATCTATAAACGGAATGGATGAAGTAGGAGCAGATGTATGTGTTCCTATTAGAGATTTACCTGAACTAATAACCTATGCGAGAGAGTTAATTGATGATAGTGGGTTGAAAGGCGGCGTATGGGGTCATGTCGGTGATGGAAACTTCCATACTTTAATTTTATTTGACCCTCTGATTGATGGTCAGAAACAATTAGCTGAATCCGTCAATGAAGCATTAGCAATCCGTGCGATAGAGGTTGGTGGCACGTGTACAGGGGAACACGGTGTGGGAATTGGCAAGCAAAAGTTTCAAGATCTAGAACACGGCAATTCCCTATCTATTATGCGTAATATAAAGCAATTATTTGATCCTGCTGGTATCCTTAATCCAGGAAAGATATTTATAGATTAAATAATATCAAACCTACGATGTATAGAAATTATTATGAAATAAGCTATAAAGAAAAAATAAGTATAGTGATCTTCATTGTATGAAAATCACTATACTTATTTTTTACTTCCTCCAATGACGTTGATCCCTACGAGCAGATTTAAAGAATGAAACACACATCAGAATAATTACCACAGAGAATGGAAGAGCAGCAATAATTAACATGTTTTGCAGACCTTGTGTACCACCAAAATATACTATTATCGCTGCAACTGCAGATTGCATAAGACCCCACATAATTTTAACAGAGTTTTGTGGGTTAATCGTTCCTCCAGTACTTAACATACCGAGAACGAAAGTCGCTGAATCTGCTGATGTAATAAAGAATATCGCTACAACAAATAAAGTGATGATAGACATTATCATACCTAATGGATATTCATTTAATACACCAAACGTAGATGTTTCTAATGCAAATTTTGATATTTCAGCAATGCCATTCTGTTCTAAGTTTAGTGCAGAGACTCCAAATACTGCGAAGAAAATAAAACATACAATCGATGGGACTAATAACACCCCAAGCATAAATTCTTTAATTGTTCTTCCTTTTGAAATACGCGCAATAAAAATTCCAACAAATGGTGACCAAGATATCCACCATGCCCAATAAAATACCGTCCAATTATTAATCCAAGTTCTTTGATCACCATCTTGAGGAGCTAATCTTAAGCTCATATCAAAGAAATCAGATACATAACTTCCTAATGTGTGTGTAAACATATTAAGGATATATAGCGTAGGACCGATTAGAAATAACATGAGTAAAAGTACAAATGCAAGCCCCATATTAATATTACTTAAATACTTTATCCCTCGACCGATTCCTGACCATGCAGAACAAATAAATAGAATGGTCGCAATCACTAATATTAGTAACTGCATCCAAAAAGTACTCGGAGTACCAAATAAATAAGATAATCCCCCGTTAATTTGTGCAGAACCGAATCCAAGGGTTGCTGCAACACCGACAACTGTAGCAAAGACTGCTAGAGTATCAATAATTTTCCCAGCCGGTCCTTGCATACTATTTCTACCGAATAATGGAACCAATGTCGCACTTATTAACCCTGGAGTGTCTTTATAAAATTTAAAATATGCTAAAACTAATGCTACAATTCCATAAACTGCCCACGCATGTATTCCCCAATGAAAGAAAGAATACTTTAATCCATCGTTAATCGCTTGTTCGGATCCTAGTTCTGCACCAGGAGAACTAGTAAATGCATGTGAAATAGGTTCTGCAGTAGTCCAAAATACTAAACCCATCCCCATTCCAGCACTAAATAACATAGCAAACCAAGACAATAAACTAAATTCAGGTTTGTCATTCTCTTTGCCTAATTTAATTTTTCCATATTTAGAAAATATAAGATAGACACAAAATATCAACATTAGCATGACTATTATTAAATAATACCAACCAAAGGTATCCGATATAAATGTTGTAACGTCTGACGTAAATCCTTCTAGATTGCTTGGAGCATAAGACCCCCACAGGACTACGATAATACACAATGCTAATGAATACCAAAAAACACTCGTAACACTTTTCATCCATACACCTCTTCTTTATTACTTTTCTTTTTTTTATGTATAGGCATCTTATTTAATACCCGACCCGTTATACAATCAAACCATTATTTGGCATGATATTTTAATATCCCCTTGGTTAATTAATACTATAATAGTCATAAATACCGTCAGTTTATAAACCGATCACTAAAGAAGCAAGCATTAAAAAACCGCTTCTATACATCGTATATTAGCGTTTTTCTTATTTATATACTTTGCCTGTAGATTTAAAAAATTGTTTAAATTTATTTGGAGGTGGAACTGAAGTAATGCACCAAATAATTAAAGGAGGATCTATCATAATGAAAAAGAAATGGTTAACGATTGTGCCAGCTGTTGCTTTGACGTTTACACCACTTTACTTTCAACAAGTAGAGGCCTCTAATGACCATCCAGCATCGCAAACGGAGCAGTCTAATTCTGAGGTACCTGAAAAGCTTGAACCAATCTTGGACATTGCACCCGAGCATCAACCCACACTCAAAGTAGATAGTGTAGGATTAGAGGTAGAATTAGTACAAGTGAAGTTAAATCATTTCGGATTTGAGACAGATGTCGATGGAATATTTGGTAGCAAGACTGAACAACAAGTAATGAATTTTCAAAAAGAACATGAACTAATGATTGATGGAATTGTTGGTGAAGAGGCTTGGACAACCTTATTAGCTGAAGAGCGTCAAGATATGTTTACTGTTGATTACGCGATTTTTCTAGCTGAAGAAGAATTAAACAATGACGACCTAATTTTCAGCAGTAATGGTGAACTGTATGTAGATAAAGAAGGAAGAACTTTTTACAACCTAAAAGCATCTAGTAAATCCATGATTGAAGATGGAGGTACTGGAACGGTAGGCTTCTATAATGTATACAGTGATGGAGAAGTTATCTTATCGGAACCGATGAGTAAATAAGATAGTGCAGCAGAGAATATCTGTGGGTGTTCTCTGCTTTTTATAAATCAATTGAAAAATTTGATGTTTTATCCATATTGGATATAACCTATTAGAATATGACAGTTATCTCATCTTACATGTTTCTGTTGATATTATTTAGTTATTCCCGAAGATTTCAAAACTAACTTGACCTGATAATTGAATATAAATAAATGTAAGTAGTAAAATTTCTATTATGAAGAAAAAGAGAAATAGTTTTATTGTTGGGTATCTAAGCTGAAGTATATAAAAAGTTAACCATAAAATAAAGAGAACAATCATTATCGGGAGATTGATAGGAATAACATCTGTTGTCTCAAAGGTTAAATATAACCATGCAAGAAATATACCTATTCCTCCAAAGATAATAACACCTAACGTAATGTTAACGATATGAATAATTTTTTTGTTCAAGAATGTTTCCCCCTTTCATTAAATTGTTCATCAAAATTATTAATTATCTCGTCACAAATGGCAATAATCTAATGTTTTATAATGAGTTAAACTTCCCGAAGCAAATGATTAAAAATATCTGTTTATTGTCATTATAGTTTAACTGCATTATTCATATTCCAGCGTTTAATATTCAGCATATCAAAGTGCTGCTCTTTCATTTATTTTATTGAGAAAATAAAATCATTGATATCAAAAAGATGATGATTAAGTGAAAACACAGATTGTACTAAAATTAATTTGTATACCTATGCCATAGATAAATATCCCTTAAGTTTAGAAAGAATTGATAATAGGAATAATTTCATTGGAGGGATTTAATAAAATGATAAGTAGAGAAGATGTTTTCAAATATACACAAAATAAGTATAAAGTTGAACCAGATTATCCTTGAGAAAAATATTCAAATTTTGCCGCTTTAAGACATAAGGATAGCGGAAAATGGTTTGGCCTAATTATGGATATCACTGAAGATAAATTAGGAATTAATGCCAATAAAAAAATTAATGTATTAAATGTCAAAGTAAGAAAAGAAATGATAGGATCATTAAGAGAATTAGAAAATGTTTTTCCTGCATATCACATGGATAAAAATAACTGGGTAAGTATTGTTTTGGATTACACAGAAAATTTAGATGATATTAAGGGGCTAATTGAAGAAAGCTATGAATTAACTTCTTGAATTCCGTTATTTTATAAAACATCAGCTCTCTTTGGAACAGTAACAATAACCAATCATTCTCTTCATAGAATTTAAATTAAATTGGATTAATGATTTATTATAAGAGGGGCATTATGAGTTTAAAATCAAAGATATACAAAATGTTTAGAATTTGAACGATGTTGATGCTGTAAGAAAGGAAAAGTAGGCAAGCAAATTGTCGGACACATTACTGGATGTGCCATGGCCAAATTATGAAGTATCAGGCATACGGAAAAGAGGGACATTATGATAAGAGCGTATAACGATAATGATATTGATATTTTGATTGACATTTGGTACAAAGGTTCATTACAAGCACACGACTTTATTGATTCTGTTTATTGGAAATCACGAATTGAAGAGATGAAGGAAAAATATATTCCGATGTCGGAAACGCATGTTATAACTAATCAAAATAAAATTGTAGGATTTATTTCGATGGTAGATGACTATTTAGCAGCGCTTTTTATCGACGTAGCATATCAAAATAATGGTGCCGGGAAAGAGTTATTGAACTTTGAAAAAAAACAAAGAAATAAAATTCAGTTGAAAGTATATAAAGAAAATTTATCGGCAGTACGTTTTTACGAAAAGAACGGTTTCATTATAAAGAAAGAATTAAAAGATGAACAAACCAATAAACAAGAGTATTTAATGGAGTGGACTAAAAAATGGGGGTAGCAATTGCTACCTCTATTTTTTTTTCTGTATATTTAATTGGCGATAGCGTGGCAATTTTTATTCCTTTGCTGATTCGACTTCTTACACCTTATTTTAATTTACATGAATCACTTATTAATGCCATTATAAAAATTTTTATGAGTTAAAAAGGACCTGATAACTAATCATCTTCTTGACATTAGAAAACAATCTACAAGTAAGTAGTGTTTATAAGTAGTGTTGAAAAATTAAAGAATTTTTTTGCAGGTGCTTTTTGCATATCCGGTAATTGAGAATGTAATCAGTATATTGCAGATTACCCCTTTAAACCCCCTTAGCCCCAAATATAGCTAAGGAGTATTATTTATTATTTTCACTATCCACTTTTGGTGTAAATTCCATAACCTTTCCATTAGACAAATTAAAAATACCAAGAGTCTAAAACACTTGATATTAAGGATGATCCCGATTGGACTCGAAGAGTGGACAATCGTAGTAATGGGACTGATATTGTAATAAATAATTAACAATTATAGTAACTTATGCTAAAAAAGAGTAAAGGCCATTATTCTTACTGCAGTAGTTATATTATCTTATTATTATCTATTAATTCTATGACTGTAGGTAATATGTTCATATAAGTTATCTTCTTTTTCTTTAAAATTAAATTGGCCATTTAGGGCGATTTTTTAATTTACATCAATAGATTCAATTTGAACATTTTTTAGCCACTCTTATTCAAGTGGCTCACCAAAATTATATTTAAGTATCATATCTTCTAATCTATTTCATCGTGTTAATAGATACTTTTAACATTATATCCTTTTTCTATAAGTATACTTGGAAAACTTGGGTCAATTACAGTATGTCCAGAACCGACTATTACAAAGTAGGTCTTTCCACTATCACTCTGTAGTATTTCATCTAGTTTGTTTACCATATTAATATTACGAATGTCATTCATTTCTTTGTGATATTCATCATCAGCACGATTAAGATCATTCGTTACAATATTAATTAGCTCTTCCTTACTGCTACTACTATTACTGTGTACCCAGCTATATCCTAATTGGTTAATCCAATCAGCTTGTTGTTCAAATGTTTCTATCGTATGTTCTAACATTTTGACTTGTGTATCTAAATTGTAGCTACTAAAAACATTATATTGATCTTCTACTGTTTCTAATTCAATAATTTCTTTACCATCTTCTAAGGCTCGTTTAAGGAAATATAAATCAACACCATACTCAGGTCTTAAATCGCTTTTCTCCCTGATGAATGCCCCTAGTATACTTTCTATATACCAAGGTTGGTATTTATTAAAGTTCTCTAGAGATAACTCCTGCGCTTCTAAAATACTTGAAAGTTTTTTTAAAGACTTCGGTGACAACACTTTATCCAAATTCATACCTTCACTAAATAACGCCAAATTATTGATTTCTTCTGCATTGACTTCAGGTTCTACTACATTAATTTCAGGAAGGATTACATTTGCACTATCATATGCCTCTTCAGTTGCATTTGCAAGTGGATAGAAATCCTCATGCCCTACATGAATAATCCCTTGTACATACAGAGTTGTCTCACCATTTACTATCTTCCATAGCAATCCACCATTTCCATCATAATCATACGTCATTTTGTCACCATCCCTATTGGTACTCTTCAAAACCTTATATTATCCTTAATAACTCATTATCAACGTAGTGCAATTAATCAGTAAAGTCAAATAAATCGATGTATAACCTAGCCGAAACTAGGCATTCTTCGAGAATAAGGCCTTTTCTATAGAATAGTAACTTTTAAAATCGCATTAAAATTTATTTTTAATTCATGCTCTAAGCCTACCTTTTCAACCACAGTAATATATTGATCTTGGTAATTGATCTTATCAATGTAACCTTTGGTATTATGGTAATCATAATTGTTATAGTACTTTATATTTATTAAAAGATTGTCCTTATGTGCCATCATTAATTGAAATCCGTTTTCTTCTAATTGTTGTTCATCAAGTATAGGCTTCTTCTTTCTGTTTTGTTTTACTTTTAATTGATTTAACATCTCGGTATGTTCAGGCATCATCATAGATGTCCATTTTATTTTACCTCTGTCATTAATACTCATGTTCCTGTTCTCCTTTTAACGAACGTTTGTTCTCATTATATCAATATAATAACAAGTGTAAACACGAAAAAAGTGGAAATCCTGTTAAAATTCGCTTGCTCCTATGTGAACAACTCATTAGAATAGGAAATAAATCAACATATAAGGAATGAAGTTAAATTAGAAAAGAAAATATAAGAGGATATTATGGTTTTAAAATCAAACATATACAAGTTTTTACGTATTTGAAATGATGTTGAGGCTGTGAAGAAAGGAAAGTAGGTAAGCGAATTGGCAGACGAATTACTGGACGTGCTGCAGAAAGATTTTTAAGTAAATTCACTAAAAAACGAATACTAGAAAGAGAGGTTAGTTATGAGTATTGGTAGTTGGGTTGGTATTGTTATAGCTGTTGCAGTTGCATTTGGTTTATTCGATTCAAAGAAAAAGAATAAAAAATAAAACTCCCCTTAGCTATTTTTTGGGGAAAGAAGCATTTTGAAAGTAAGTGGTTTAAAAGTTTATTAGTTTTTATGTATAGAGATTTGAGATAGTGAAAATTTTTGTCAATTAGAAAAAATAATAGTGAACGAGAAACTATCTTCCTATAATGGAGAAATCATTCTTATGGCTAGTTAGAAATCTTGCATGGCGGTTGATGCTTTGAAAGTTTAGATCTTAACAGCATCTTTCGCATATTACTCTGCCAAGTGTATTAGATAAATATAAATACTATTAGATAGGTGATAATTATGAACTCTAACTTAAAGATATATTTTATTGGATTCTTTTTATCCATTCCTATTATGTTTAGCTTAGTCTCTATACTTTGGAAAACCTTTGTAAGCGGAAATCCATTTTCAACAACTTTAATTGACAATTTGGGTATTCTAGGTGTGTATTACTTTATCATAAGTATCGGTTTTACAATATACTTAAAAAAGCTTTAAAAATATATTTACATGTACTCAGAAAAAGACTTCACAATATAAGAAGTGGTTCCTTTGTAAAAAAGGAACCACTAAATAATTAAACAATCCTTAAATAAAATATCCATAGAGCTCATTTATCGCAAGATACTTCATTGTTTTTTTAGGATGCAGTTGACGGTATTTTCTGTAAGAACAGCAAGAAAAAATTAGCAGGTTATCATTGACTGAAATAAATAAAACAAAAAAGCCCTCACTTTTGTGGGGGCTTACCAATAATTTAAGACGCTATTACATTTGTACCCTCATCAATTTTCCCCTCAGATATCTTTAACGATTTGCGATAGTCTTCAGCCTCTGCAATTTTCGTAAATTCAACAGTTTTATCAAAATTGTTCTCAACTACCTCAACAATTTCTTCTAATGTGACATCAAAAAATTCTTTTCTAGTGTTAACTTTATTTACTTGCTTATTAATAAAAGCCTTATGAAGTTTATTCTCTAGGTCTGGGGCATCGTCAGAAAATATCATTGCATGCACATCAAAATTAAAAGGAACTGAAGCACTACCCAACTCATTAATTCTTTCCATAGGTTCTAGCCTTCTAGTCATACCAATCTTGTATATATTTTCACCAAAAGAGCCAATATTTGAGATTATGTACACATACCCCGCTCTTGCATTCTGCTCTCTATAATCAACTACTTCTTTTTCCTTTTTTATCTTTTCAAGTTGCAATTTAATTTCTGCCATCTTTTTCTCAATTTCAATATGAATTTCTGTATTTGCCTCTTCAAGTTGCTTTTTATACTTCTCAAAAGCATTAGTAAAATGTTTTTCATCTTTTTCTAGCTTTTTGCGCTCTTTTTTAATCTCGTCTTGAACCTTTTTCTCCTCACGCATTTGTTCTCTAATCTGTCTCTGCTCTTCTCTTTCCTCTTCTTTTTTAACTTGGTGCTCATGAAATAGTATTAACTCTTCAAATTTTAAATCCAAATACTCAACTTTTATCATTACACCTTTATTTTTACTATTTTTATTTAACTGTTCAAAAGCTTTTAATATTTGCTTTTTAACTATTTCCAAATTATTAAATTTAACTTTAGAAATTGCCGTGTCGCACTCTTGATTAAATGCCCTTAGAACAAGTTTTACGTTTTCTTTTCGCAATGACTCACCTTTTCTCTTATTACCATCTACAGTCCACGTTTTGGACTCGGTTGCGATATCATCTTTTACCATATCTTTTTGTTTTTGTCGAATCTCATTTAATTTTGCTTTATAAAGTTCTGAACTACCAAATACATATTTATAATCATGAAATCCGAATGACTGCATAGCAACTTCTTCTTCATAATCAATAATTTCTTTTTTAACCACCTCTAATTCAGACTTCCTATCTTCCATCTGTTTGTCAAATTTTAATGTTTTATCCTCTTTTTCTTTTTCTAATTTTTCAATTTCTCTTTCTAATTTCTGTACTGTTTTTTCTAAATTGGCAGCTTGGTATCTTTCATCATTATTAAAAAATTCACTTTGTTTTTTCACTTCTTTATAATGTAATAATAATAGAATGATTCCTAAAATCAGTGGTACAATTAAAATTGATAAAGTAAAGCATAAACTAATAAACCATGTTTGCAAATACCATTTCAACTTCAAAAAATCCCCTCCCTATTCAAGTCTTATTAGTATTATATTCCATTTGACCTAACATTTAAATAGTATCAAGTGAATAACTAATCATTATTACCTATGCAGTGTTGGTTACCTCTAGTCAGACTACCTTAATTACTCATGAGAGGAATTTTTATAGCTACTTCTTTAATTTTAGTTATTGTAAATAACTGATTAAGATTGTTTAATACATATTGTGGATTCATCAATATCAAGTTATTATTGCAGTATAAAGGAGTGGTTGAATGGAGTTAATTACTTTTTCTATACTGCTTTTGACAATTATAATTATTACTATCTTATCAAAGAAGAAAAGATTTCGATTTTATTATGTATTAAGCTACCTCTTTCTTGGAATCTTAGCATTATATATTGGTATTAAATTTAATAATATGTATTCTGCTATACTGTATGCGACAGCATTCATTTCTAATTTGTCAGGATTCATACTTTCACTCACTATTAAAGAAGAATATTCCGCTCAAAAAGAAAACCCCATATAATAAAAACATCCAATATATCCTCATATTTTATCCTCATAAATTCCCTTTCATAAATCTCCTCAGTTACTTCAATCAGTTTATTCTCATAGTTCATTTTTTGAATATACCCCTTAAATGTCAAGAAATGCCCATTCTCATAATATTTAATTTCCACTAACAAGTTATCCTTAAATCCCATTTTTAATTGAAAATTTATTTCTTCTTGTTTTTGCTCATCAATTATGGGTTTCACTTTAACTTGCTCCTTCTTCAAATCCTTTAGCATTTCTATATGTTCTGGCATCATCATAGCAGTCCATTTGATTGAACCTCGATCATTCACACTACCCTTTTATACTTCACTCCACTTACAGAACGTGTGTTCTTGTTATACCAAAATAATGTTCCAAGTAAACATGATTTTTTAATGTAAGTTTATCCATTAAAAATACCACCTCGTTAAAAGTCGTATTTTACATAACGAATTTTTGAAGTTATATTACATTATCATCCAGGTCCACGCTCGGTAGTTATTAAAAGAATGGCAGCGCGGTTACACAATTCTCCTAATTTTCAACGGGAAACATTTATCTCGATTTGGCCAATGTTCAGCCACCCGTTCTCTTCCTGCTCCTCATTAGCGAAACGGAATGTCTTAGCATTCGAGTTCATATTTGATAAAGGGTTAACAACGTTAACTAAAATATCATAGCTGCCTTCACTTAGTTGCGAAATGTCACCAGACCACTCCATCAGAACCCCATTATTTTCTTCTGTTCCGTCCTCCTTCGGTAAGATGTATGATATATCCCAATCTGTCGTCCACTCTTCAATTTTTCCGTTTTCATCTCTTGCTGCGATTTCCACTTTCCAATCATAATAGAAAGGAGCTACACCTGTATTTTGAATTTCCATCGCTGCTTGCAAGTGACCATTAGCCACGTTCATATAGGCATTCGGTACAAAATATTCATAACCTAAACGACGTGAACCTTCACGCGCTCGTTCGAGTGCATCCTCTTCTAATGGTATTTGAAAAACGTTTTGAATTTTCAGCCAGGAAACGTGAGTTAGCTCCACGCTTTTATAATAATCTTCTCCTTGAGCCCCTTCAATTGGATCACCTAAGTATTGAGGTGGATCGTTATCCCACATATCCATTTGAATTTCGGGACGCATTTCTCCGCCGATTGGCTCTTTTTTCCATTTGTTCATAACTTGATTTTCTTCCAGTCGCCCGACAAAGTGCCAGTCTTCCCCTCCTAGACTAGAAGGCAAAGTCTGAAAAGCAAAAGAATCATCGTGATAGCCGATACTCAGGTCACGATTAAATTCACTAGGATAGCGTGCCAGTATTTTTGTTTCATCGAAGGAATCATTAAACTTTTGCATAATAGCTTCTTGATTGGCCAAGCTAGGCATCCAATCAGTTGCACGGCCATTTTCGTGTTCAGCTAGTTCACCGTCCCAACTTCCAAGTGAAGTTGTACCATTCTGCGGATAAGTATGCCATTCACCCCAAAATCCAATTAATCCAGCTTGAATAAAACCAATCCTTGGGTCACCATCATATTTATCTCCAAGGGCTTCAATAAAATGTGACAAGGCGGTTATTAGATTCTCATCATTATAATCAGGTGCCATACTCGTACCATTAGATCCCCCATTGCTATAGTAAGAGTAGTCTCTTGTCTCCAATCCGAGATCAAGCAAAAACGAAGGGATTCCTGTTGGCTTATTTGGATAATCGAGGTATACTCTAAAAATTGCCTGATTTCCTCTTGAGGCGATATCATCGATTTTAGCCTCTAGCTTGCTCCAATCGTATTCATTAAAGTTTGTCATTATATACTTCAAAGGTATATAGAAATACTCCAAACTGTAAGGTATCTGATTATAGTCAGTTCGCCATGATGCCGATTCACTAAAGGGTAAAAATCCTTTTAATGGGTTATCTATTGGTGCCGGTGTATAATTCAGATTAAACGTATTTGAAGGAGTTGCCCATACAGGTGCTAAAATCCCTCCCGCACCGCCTTCGGAAGTACCCCATAGACCAATAGAATCTATATAAATTTCATTCTTCGAATTAGCCTGTGGACTATAGCCTAATTCAAACCCACTGACTAAACCCAGGTTAAGCTCATTTTCACAACTTTGTAGACATTGCCACGCTTTCTGTGTAAATTGATCCCAAGAAATGCGGACAAGTCCAGTGAAATTTCCTGGAACAGACAACATACTGCTAAAAGTATGCTCTTCCCATGATGCATCGCCTTCTTCTTTTAGGGACGCCTTAAAAGTTCCTTCTTGACCATATGTCTTTGATTCGGATTTAACATCCAAGTTAAATGCTAATGGCTCGTCCGCATCGTTATGTATCCAAAATGAAATACCAGCAGAATCTGTCCAGTCACGCGCAGGGAAATTGTAAGCTAAGGATACCCAATCATCTAAAGGCTTAATCGGGACGATACGCATAGAGTTTGCCCCATCATGAGCATGTTTTTGGCTTAAAGACCAATCGACACCACTACCTTCAGATGATGACCAAAGTTTATAGGCTGTTCTTAACTCATCATCTGAGGTATAGTTTTCAAAATCATCGATTACTGTATTGGTTTCTAAAGGGACGGCATTTACTTTTAGATTTGTAGGTGTTACCGCTAAAGTAATTAGTAAAGCAAGAACTAAGAAATATTTCACAATTTTTGTACTCTGTTTCATCTTAACCTCCATTTAGTTTTTTTAACTATACACCCTTATAGTTTAAATATCGGAACACAGGACAATATCTTTAGTTCATTTAGAAATTCGTTAGACTATTTTGTAATCTTCACTCACAACTGGAATTGGTTGTAATCCATAGTTGGAAACAACATATTAACCTAAGTAATAGTAAGCGCAATAGTACGAATAGTTGTAGCTTTATCCATACTTTTCACCCCCCTTTCAATTAAGCTCCAATACAAATGATAATAAGAAATACAAAATTTGAAATACAAAAGCCCCAATCATGGTGATTAGGGCAATCATTAACCGCCTATTATTATTTTGAATGGTTTCGATATCTTTTTCGTTCTCCTTGGAACGATAATCTGCAGCACTCTTTTTTATTTTCTCTGCGGTTTTCTTCATATCCGTAATTGATCTATTTTCCATTTAACTCAACCTTGTAAACTTTTACATCTGTACGGACGTTATAAACTCCTTTATTTCTTCCATCTCCTTGGTTTCTGGCATACTCGTCCCCCTAACGTCTCGACATAAAAACGTACATATACAAACAACCCATCATGTTGTAAACATGATGGGTTAAAGGTAATATCTTCTATTAAATCGTCATCAACTAAACCTTCCGCTGCTTCCGCAAACGTTTCTTTTTCTACACCAAAATCAACAAAAGCTGGATTCTTCCCTTGATATAAGGAAGCTAAAATATAATCTTTTACTGCTGCTATTTCCATGCTTTCCCCCCTCCAACTTCCTATAACGGAATGTGGAAAAGGATTATTTATAGGGAAAGCACATTGGCTTCTGTCTGGTTTAAAAAAACATCACAATTCGATGCTGTGATATCTTTGGGAAGTAGTGACTCTGCGTATTTAACAATTTTTTTAACCTAACTCCTGAATCTGATTTACAAG
Source organism: Oceanobacillus kimchii X50 (assembly GCF_000340475.1). Classification (NCBI taxonomy): domain Bacteria; kingdom Bacillati; phylum Bacillota; class Bacilli; order Caryophanales; family Bacillaceae; genus Oceanobacillus; species Oceanobacillus kimchii. The sequence continues at coordinate 1,271,514 of NZ_CM001792.1, read as the reverse complement.
TTCAGTAACTTATTCAACGTTTGAAAAATCTGTATTTTCTATTATTTATTAATATATTCATATAAGTTATCTTCTTTTTCTTTAAAATTAAATCGGCCTTTTAGGCCGATTTTTTATTTACATCTATATGTTTATTACAAACGTTTGTTCTAATTATACCAAAAAATAAAAAGGTGTACATGAAAAAATTGGAATGCTTAGCTAAAATAATAGCCTCAGTAATTTCAATCCTAACTACATACAATTTTTGGTTGACAGCCCAAAAAAAGTTAGAAATGGAAAAACTGAAGCTAGAAATCAGAAGAACACCATTTGAAAGTATTTGCTAAAAAATTATAGTTAAAAAAATCATTAAAATGTTATTGAGCGTTATTATTCATTTGTTGCTGTTGCATACTGTTTGTCCCACTTTTAGCTGCACCTGCCAATTGTTGACCGCTCTGATTGTTAGTCATGCTTTGTAAAGGCTGAGTCATTTGTTGGGCCATAGGGTTATTTAGTGCATTAGAAATAGTTTGAGGCAAATTTTTAAAGGTTAAAATAATTCTTTTCTATTGTTTTATAAATTACCTAAATTATACTTAATCATTTTTTATTTTTAGTTATAAAAAAACTCCACAAGTTTTATATGCGGAGTAAAAGGACTAACTTGGAAGTTATTTCTTCTTTTGTATATAGTATCATCAACAATTAGCAATATATACAACATATGTAGCCCTAGCTTTATATGCCAGGGCAAAGTAAACTTTGAATTTAATAATAAAAAAGGTTTATGCCATACAACACAATATATGCAATAGTTATTCTATTGTGACATATTAAAGAACTTTTTAAGGTAGGGTAAACCTATACTTTATTGATATGTCATATTTAATTATTTCGTTACAGAAAAGACCTACTAAAAAGAGTGGGATGAAAAAGGTTATTAGAAATTAATTATATTGTAATACTATTCTGATAATATGTTGAGCTTCAAAAAAGTTTGGATATTAATTTTCATCATTTATATATGGTATAAACTTAGGCTTAACAAACATAAAGAATATACCCGAATATCTTTGAATTAATTCAGAGTACTCTTTCTCGATTAATTCATTTTGATTAATCATAATTTCAAAATAATCTTTGTTTTCTTTTAACATGATTCCAGAATTGACGTACCCATTTTTTATATAAAAGTTCTTTCTTTTTACTCTTTGTTCATAGTTTTGAGAATTAGAAATGATAGCCTCTATATTGAGAATTAGACGATTATTTGGATACAGTTCTTTAATCTTCGAAAGTACTGCTCCCCCATACCCTTTTGATCTTTGACTACTATCAATTGCCAAATACAAAACAAATGTCAAATCCTTATTAGTTATTAAATAAGTAAACCCAATAAAGTCATCTTCATCATAAAAACCTATAAAATCAACAAAATCTTTGTCAGCTTTCATTAAAAGAAACCAAAGTGGCAACCTCTCATTCTTCGGAAATGCTTTTATAAATAATCTCTTAAGTTTATTGATATCATTGAAATCTTTTGTTATTTTTTCTAATCTTAATGCCATTATGTATACTCCTCTTATCAGTAATTATACAACTACATTTCATAAAAGTTAACACAAAAAAGAGTGGGATGAAATAGATTTATTAGAAATAGACGCCGTAGGTATATGATACTATTCATTTAATAATATTAACCAAGAAGAACTTAGAAGAAAATACAGACCTTATGGGATCTTATGGTGAATAACCTACTCAGTTAATAGGGTAGGCTCCCCTTTGGATTTGTGTGATAAGAGAAAATGAGCTAAAATGAAATGAGTTTGGGAAAATGTAGAGGAAAAAATAATGGATAATAGTAAAAACAAGCGATTAATAAATATAGCGAACATTTTTACAATTTTTGCTTTTATATATCTAATTTATTCGACTGGTGATATCACATATAGGTATATTGCTTCTATGAATGCTAATCCTCATCTAAACGTAAATCAAATACTCCAATGGAATAGTTTTTTAAGTGAAGTAGCTAATCGTGGTTTTAGGGTATTAGTTTTGTTTGGGATTGGTGCAATACTACGTAGACTTAAAGTTTGAAATTAAGCCCCCCATAGGAGGGCTTTTTCTTTTTTATGATACTTTTACCCAATTGGCAGCTTCATTACTAGATGGAGAAGGAGGAAATTGCTCGCCTTCTTCAACTCTAATTTCAGTATTATCTTGATTAGTTGATCCGCCGTTCACTAAACTTTTAACTTTAAATGTTCCGCTCTCCGGTGCTTTTTCTCCTGTTTTGTAAGTTTGATTGTTAGCCATGTCTCTCCACCTCCTAAATTATTTAGAAAAGCTATGAAACTAACTTTTCTATGTAAAATGTATTCCACTATTTTCTTCAAATAAACTAAAAAAATTAAAATTAGTTCGTACGTCATAATATCTTTAATTATTCATACTTAATTGTTCATGACTATAGAATGATTCCTTCTTGAGGTAGAGTAAAAATTTGAATTTTAAGGGAATTAATATAGCAAAAATTGGGAGAAGATTACATATATGCAAATACCAAGAATAAAAAATTATAAAGAAGGAAATAAACAAGACTTTAGCATATATAGCCAATCACTAGAAGTTTACTTTCAAGAAAAATATAATTTCTTACAATTAATAGGAGATGTATTAGTAGGAATATTTTTCGTTACAGGTAGCATATTAAACTTTTTCGCTATTACAGACTTCTATGGAAATGTTGCATACTTATTAGGAAGTCTATCTCTAACCATTCGACCTTTACTGAAAATACTAAGAAAAACTTGGATTTACAGAAGGAAGTGATATTTCAACAACTATGAATTTTTATGGTCATGCTATCGAAGAAGCAGATAAAATTGCAACAGAAACTAGATAATGCACTTTTAGGAAACAGCAAAAACCAATAAAATATAGGAATTGGTCGGCAAAATGTCGGCATTTTGGATATACAAAGAAGAAAGGCTTTCCTTCATAAAGAAGAGAAAGCCTTTTATATCAATAGTTATTAAGGATGATTCCGATTGGGCTCGAACCAACGACCTCCACCCTGTCAAGGTGGCGCTCTCCCAGCTGAGCTACGGAATCATAAAATATGTAACTACAAAATATTATACCCGCTCTATCTACCTATGACAAGCATTTGTTTCTCCACACCTATTCGTTCACTTTCACCTTTGACTACTGTACAAATACATTTCTCGTGTTATTCATAACTAACATTCTTTAATTCTCCCATATACAAATACTAACTTTTATTTTTTTATACAACTTTCATCAAGTGTTTCTAAAAAGTAGAATTTTTAATACATTTCATCTTCATTATCATAGGACGAAGTCCCGATGAATTTTTTCGAATCAAGTACTGTCAGTAACCTCAAGTCCTATCACTAATTTGAATCAAAATATATAATGGATTGAAAAAGTCTTTTTCTGGGTAAATACAGAAAGTGCTTATAAAATATTTGAACGTGTTCATCTATTCGCAAGCACTCTATTTTTTGTTCTAATTTCAACTTATATCATCATATTAAAAATATCCAAGATCATTTATAAAAATTTCGCATACCGAAATAAATTACTGGATAATAAAGCTTTATCGTCTTATAATAGTAAAAAATTGTTTTTTATCTGAAATTGAAGGTGGATAATTATTGAGAAATGTTTTTTCATTTATAAAACCTTATAAAGTTCCTTCTATTGTAGCATTTCTACTAATGTTGGTTGAGTTAGCTGTAGAATTGCTGCTTCCTTTATTTTTAGGGTTCATGATTAACCAAGGCATTGAGAACCAAGATTTAGGCAATATTGGTTTTTGGGGCGGTATCATGATTGGATTGGCTTTACTTTCACTTGTTTCTGGAATCATTAATTCCTTTATTTCCTCCCATGTCAGTTTTGCATATGGATATGATATTCGTCAAAAACTGTTTGAAAAGATTCAAGATTTCTCTTTCGCCAATTTAAATCAATATCCGACATCTGCCTTAGTAACCAGATTCACTAATGACATCCGCCAAATTCAAAATACGATTTTTATGGCATTACGTATTATGGCGAAAGCTCCACTTACTGTAATTGGTGGAGTTATCATGGCTTTTATTGTAAATGCACAATTAGCAGCGATATTCTTAGTAACCGTTCCCCTGCTTGTTATCTTCTTATTATTTGTTTTGAAGATTACGAGTAAGTTATTTACGAAAGTCCAAGGGAATGTAGATAACGTAAATAGAGTCATGCAGGAAAACCTTGCTGGAATGCGATTAATTAAAGCATTTTCACGCAGAGGCTTTGAAGAGGATAGATTTGGAATTGCGAATACTGAGCTAGCTGATGCAACCAAGAAAACATTTCGTATTATTGAATCCACAGGTCCTATACTTCTACTTGTAATGAATGTGAGCTTAATTTTCATTATATGGTTTGGGAATGCACAAACTATTGCGGGTCAAGCTAATGTCGGTGAAGTAGTGACGATGGTAAATTATGCACTAAGAGTATCAATGGCAATTTCTATGTTCTCTTTCATTATAATGGCGATTTCACGAACGAAAGCATCTGCAAATCGTATCGAAGAAGTGTTAACATTGCGTAATGAACAAGAACAACAAGCTTCATCAGATGATAAAGAAGTGGTCAAATACGGAAAAGTAACATATGACCATGTTTCATTTACATATCCTAATGCAAAACAACCCTCGTTAAAAGATATTTCTTTCAACGTTAATCCTGGAGAAAGTATGGCTATTATCGGAGCAACTGGTTCTGGAAAAACGTCATTATTTCAATTAATGCCGAGGTTATATGACCCGACAAAAGGAACCATTTATGTTGATGATCTACCATTAGATGATTATTCTTTTGCAAATTTACGTGACAGCATTGGTTATGTGCCTCAGAGCCCATTATTATTTACAGGAACAATATTTGATAACATCGCTTGGGGAAAACGGGAAGCAACGATGGATGATGTAATTCAAGCTGCTAAAGACGCTCAAATTCATGACACCATTATGCAATTAGAAGGAAAATATGAAACACGTGTCGGTCAAAAAGGGGTAAATCTTTCGGGTGGTCAGAAACAACGTATCTCGATCGCACGAGCTTTAATTCGCAAACCTAAAATTCTAATGTTAGATGACAGTACAAGTGCTCTGGACTTAGCAACCGAAGCTCGATTTTTACAAGCATTGGAGAGTTATCATTGTACTGTGTTTATCATAACCCAAAAAGTATCGACGGCAAAAAAGTCTGATCGAATCTTATTACTCGATTACGGTTCAGTATTAGATATTGGTACTCATGCACAGTTGCTTCATAAATCAGAGCTATACCAATCCATTGCTGAATCACAATTTGAAAAGGAGGCTCATCATGCGAAATAGTTCCTTAAAGGCACCTTTTCAGTATAAAAGAATTGATATATCGAGTGTAAATGCAGATCAACAAAAAAAAGCCAAAAATATGGGCGCGACGCTTAAACGAATTTGGCAATATATAGCAATAGAAAAAGGCATGCTTACGCTCGTTATACTAATGGTCCTAATTAGCTCAATATTTGCGTTACTTGGCCCTTTCTTAGTAGGAAGAGCAATTGATAACTTCATTATTACACAAGAAGCTAACGGACTCGGGTATTTATTACTTGCTCTAATTGCCGTTTATATCATTCATTCTGTATCCTTGTTTCTACAAAATTTTTGGATGGTTGGAATTGCTCAAAATACAGTTCATACATTACGAAAAAATTTGTTTGAACAATTTCACCGCTTACCAATTTCCTATTTTGATAAACGCCAACACGGAGAATTGATGAGTCGCTTAACAAATGATATAGATAACATTAACAATACCTTAAACCAATCCGTTATTCAGATTTTTTCAAGCGTACTAACTCTCATAGGTACATTGGTTGTCATGCTATATTTGAGCGCTATTCTTACAGTAGTAGCAATGTCAATCATTCCGGTAATGTATTTTGCGATGCGCTGGATAACTAGGAGAACAGGTCCATTGTATAAGTTGCAACAAAGGCACCTTGGTGAAGTAAATGGTTATGTAGAAGAAATTGTTTCAGGACAACACGTGGTGAAGACCTATTCTCAAGAAAATTACGTTACTAATCAATTCGAAAAAAGAAATAACGCTTTAAAAAATACTGGTTTCTGGGCTCTAACTATTTCTGGTTTTATTCCAAAAGTAATGAATATGTTAAACTTCTTAAGCTTTGGTTTAATTGCTTTAGTAGGCGGTATATTGGTAATTGTTTCAGATACTTCCTTAGTAACCGTTGGTACTATCGTAATATTCACAGAATATGCTAGACAATTTACTCGTCCGCTTAATGAATTATCAAATCAATTTAATATGTTGTTATCAGCCATTGCTGGTGCAGAGCGTGTATTTAACGTTATGGATGAAACACAAGAAGAATTAGATGAAAAAGATGCCATTACTATAAATGACACCAATGGTCATGTCGTGTTTAGCAATGTTTCATTCGGATACGAAAACACTAAAACATTAGACAACATTTCATTTGAAGCTAGTCCAGGAGAAACAATCGCTCTAGTGGGACACACTGGCGCAGGAAAGACAACAATTATAAACCTTATCTCCCGCTTCTATAATTATGATAGTGGATTGATTACTTTAGATGGTTTGGACATTAAGAAAATTAAGCGTTCCAGCCTTCGAAGTCATATGGCTTTTGTATTACAGGATGCATTCTTATTCCATGGAACCATTAGAGAAAATATTCGATATGGAAAGTTAACTGCTAGTGACCACGAAGTTGAAAAAGCAGCAAAAAACGCCAATGCTTACGAATTTATTTCTCATTTACCAAAAGGATTTGATACGATTCTTGATCAGGATGGAAGTGGCATAAGCCAAGGGCAGAAACAATTACTTACTATAGCTAGAGCATTACTGGCGGAGCCAAAGATTCTGATCTTGGATGAGGCAACCAGTAATATTGATACAATCACAGAGATTAAAATTCAAGAAGCTCTAAAAAGACTTATGGAAGGTAGAACAAGTTTTGTTGTGGCGCATCGTTTAAATACCATCCGCGAAGCAGATATAATCATGATGATGAAGAATGGGAAAATCATTGAAAAAGGAAATCACAATAGTCTAATGAAACAAAAGGGGTATTACTATGAGCTACATAGCTAATACCTTCTACCTTATTCTAAGTGACAGTATTTGTCATCGGTGATAGACTATCGATATACTAAACAAAATCTTGAGGCAGAGGTGGAAATTGTGGGAAGAAAAGGGAAAATGATTGAAAAAAGAATGGATAGCGATTATCTACATGAATCGATGTCTATACAAATTTATCAGCCAGAATCATTTTCTGACTTATACAAATATGATATTTGTATCATGCAAGACGGGAATGATTATTTCCAAATGGGTAGAGTAGCGACTTTAAGTGATCGATTACATGAATCAAAAGAAATAAATAATACAGTTTTTGTTGGTATTCATTACAAGGATAAATATGATCGAAGAAAAAAATATCATCCTTCTGGTGAACAGAATAAAGCTTATATAAAGTTTCTTGTCCATGAAGTAGTACCTTTATTAGATTCAATAATTCCTACTTATCATATGGGTAGATCACGTAGTCTAATTGGAGACTCTCTAGCTGGCACATTAGCACTGATGACTGCTATTCAGTACCCAAATACGTTTGGAAAAATCGCTATGCAGTCTCCATATGTAGATGATACAGTACTGGAAGCAGTTGATAAAATTGATAATCTTTCAACTATCGATATATATCATACTATTGGTACAGCTGAAACAGATGTTTCTATGACAGATGGAAACCGGGCTGATTTCTTAACACCAAACCGCAGACTTCATGACATTTTGCAAGAAAAAGGTGCTACTTACCTCTACCATGAACTAGATGAAGGTGAACACACCTGGAAGTATTGGCAAAAAGACATGAAACGATTATTAACGAGTTTATTTGAATAAGTTTCTATTTATCGTATATTTTTGCTATACTATAAAAAACAATTTCTGATTATTAATTAAAGAACGAATTGCTATAGGAGGTTACATTATGAAATACGGTATTGCAATATTTCCATCTAAATCAATCCAAGATCAAGCTAACGCTTTAAGAAAACGATATGATCCACGTTATTCATTAATACCACCTCACTTAACATTAAAAGAATCTTTTGAAGCTGACGAAGAAACATTAAATGAAACAGTTGAGGAACTTCGTAAGATTGCAAAAGAAACAGAGCCTTTTCATATTCAAATTAATAAAGTAAGTACATTTGAGCCAGTAACAAATACCATTTATTTCAAAGTAGAACCAATTCAAGAGCTTAATGACTTGCATTCAAAATTACATGAAGGTAAATTTGATGATAATCAGACGCATCCATTTGTACCGCATATCACAATTGCTCAAGAATTGGAGCACGATGAGTTTTCCGATATCTTAGGAAGATTACAAATGGAAGGTTTTAATTTGGAAGATTACGTTGACCGTTTTCAACTACTGTATCAATTGGACAACGAATCTTGGACAGTGTACCAAACATTCGTTTTAGGAAAGGATTAATTTTCAGCATGAGAGTTAAAATTGCAGAATCAAGAGAAGAATTGGAACAAGCATATCATATTCGAATGGTTGTATTTGTAGAAGAACAGGAAGTACCAGCTGAAGAAGAGTTAGATGAGCATGATGCTACTGCTACTCATTTTTTAGCCTTTGAGAATGATACTGCTATTGCAGCAAGTCGCTTAAGGTATACAGATGATGGTTATGGCAAATTAGAAAGAATTTGTGTTTTAAAAGATCATCGTGGAAAATCTGTTGGCCAACAATTGATAAACGCGATGGAAGAAGAAATAAAACATCAAAATTATCATAAGGCAAAATTAAATGCGCAAACTCACGCACTAAATTTCTATAAGAAATTAGGCTACCGTGTGATATCAGAAGAATTTATGGATGCAGGAATTCCGCATGTAACGATGCTAAAAAACTTATAATAATGCAGGGAATCAGTGATTTAACTGGTTCCCTGTTTTTTTTATTCTTCCTTACATGATTATTACTTTTTCGGTAACACTAAGCATTGAATGCATATGTGAAGGGAGATTTCATTATGAGTGGTTATTTCAGCATGTTTTTTGAGATGGTGATTGGTTTTGTTGCACTTTTTCTTGTTACTAAAATTCTTGGGAAAACGCAGATATCACAAATAACTCCCTTTGACTTTATTGCAGCATTATTACTTGGAGAATTAGTAGGAAATGCTCTATTTGATCAAAATGCTGGAATCATTGATATATTATTCGTTATTACCATTTATGCAGTAATTATGTATACCTCAGAAATTATCTCACAAAAATACAAGCACACTCGCCACATGTTAGAGGGTTTTCCTTCCATTGTAATTTATAACGGGAAGTTAATTCGAGACACTATGAAGAAAAACAAACTAGATATTAATCAGTTACAGCATTTACTTCGTACAAAGGATACATTTTCTATTCAAGAAGTTGAATTTGCCGTTTTAGAAGCGAATGGCACATTATCGATTTTAAAAAAATCGGACTATCAAATGCCTACTCGAAAAGATTTAAAATTGAGTGCAACAGAAGTCGATTTATCAACAACATTGATTAATGATGGTGAAGTAATAATGGATAATTTAAAGGAAAAAAATCTCAGTATAGAATGGTTATCGGAACAGATTAAAAAAGAGGGTTATGAACGGATAGAGGATGTATTTTATGCAGAGTATATCAAGGACAAACCTCTTTTCCTTCTTCCCTATTTAAATCGTAATCATCAAAAATGGGATGCGGACTAACCTCAAAAAAAGTACCTTATTCTATCTTCATAGTAGAATAAGGTACTTTTTTATTTATCAATAGCTATACATAATCGTTAAATTTTCTTCCTTTTCCTGTATATAGACTTATTTCTTCACTGGAAATATACGGTGATACTTTGTGTTTATCATCAACAGAGGGGTGTAATCCTTCATGTCTCGCAGCAACTTCTTGATGTTTTTGATCTAACAAAACTTTAAACGGACCTTCAATATAATTTCTATTCATTTTCACCTGTGACACTCGTTGCTGATAATCTTGATATTGGTAATGTTCGATTGGAAGAATATAAGCCATATCAAGTCTCCTTTCTCAGCATAATTATATATATTATACGTATAGACTCATTAATAATTGACTGTTGTATAAAAAATATACCCTCTTTTCTGAAAAAACAAACTCCAATCAATTATTTATTTTTATATTTCTAGTCATACTCACAGTTTTTCTTATATATGCCCACACCATCCATGCTATGACACATATCCTATAAGGAAAGTAAATTCAAATTGCGAAAGGAGATATTTTTCATGGGTTGTGGAAAAAATTACGATACGGGAAGTTGCGTAGCAGATATTTTAAAAGATATTGTTGACGCTCAAAATGACATTGTAGAAAATTGCTGTGATACGAGCTGTGATCAATCCATCAACGACTTGCTAGGTGAGAACGATACCTCTAACGGTTTAGATACAGTTCCAGTTATCCTATATTGCAAGGATTGTAAACCATTCAAAGGATTTGGTGCTGTTCGTGAACACAGAAGCAAAATTGGCGATATCCTTTCTAGCTTCATCTTCCGTGTCAAAAAAGTAGATAAAGATAATTGCGCAGTTCTTGAATTGCTACTCAGTGACGGAGAAAGCTGTGGATATGATCACTTAAAAGATCCAACTGAACAAAGCACACATGATTTAGAAGCTACAGGCATTTGTATTACTGTAGATTTAGATTGTTTCTGTCATGTAACTTGCTTACCAGCAATCAATGCATTTCGTTAATAAGAAGCAAAAACACCATTCAGAAAACATCTGAATGGTGTTTTTTTAGAATCCTACTAATTGAATATCCTTTATATCCTCATAATTGATTTTTATGCTACTTTTTCGATTAGATAGACGAAATTTCACTTCTTCATTTGTCATTTCTAAAATTACCCCTCGATATTTTTTTCGATCAGTAATTACCAAACAATTAATTGGAGGTGCGTACTCCGAACGGCCGACGAAATAATCAATCTTTTCGCTGATAGACATTTCTTTAAATTGTTTTTTTTCACTATTCAGTTCATGGTTTTTTTGATTAAAATTTTCGTTATTTGCCGATGCATTTACTTGTCTTCCACCCCTTGTTTTTCTAGGAGTAATGGATTCTTTCGTCTCATTTGCAGGCTGCACACTTTCTCTACGATTCCCTATAAAATGATGTTGCATCGAGGCTTTTGGCTGATTTAATTCTGGCTGATGAATATAAAGCAACGGCTCTTTTGCATATTCTTTTTTTGACATTATTTTATACTCCCTTCATTCATCCTCTAATTAGTATATGTACCTAGAAATGATTTGTGTGCACATACCCAATAGTACATAAACAAGAGCTGTTTAATGTAATTATGAGAATATCCTTAAATATGCAATCTTTATAAAAAGCACTCCCTTATGGAAAGGAAGTGCTCGTCTTTTTTTAAAAAACATTATACTAAATAACTCATAAATGTCGTTGCCATTCCAAAATAAATCAAAATGGAAATTAAGTCATTAATCGTCGTAATAAAAGGTCCTGATGCAACAGCCGGATCAATATTGAGTCGGTTCATAAACATTGGAATTAACGTTCCCGCCAACGTTGCAACAACTAAGGATGCCATAATCGAGAATCCCACTAGAAATCCTAAATACAAGTTCCCTTGCCATAAATAAATAATTAATACTAAAATACTTCCACACACTGTTCCAGTAATTAATCCGGTAATTGCTTCTCTACCTACCAACTTCCATTTAACAGAACTATCATAATCTCCCGTAGCCATACCGCGTACCGCAACTGCCAAAGCTTGCGTACCAGAATTACCAGCCATTCCAGCGATTAATGGAATAAACACGGCTAATACAGCGACCTGGTTTAATGTATCTTCAAACCTTCCAATCAAACTGGCTGTAAGCATTCCTAAAAACAGTAGGATTACTAACCAAGGTAATCGTTTCCTAGCTGAACGAAATGCATTGTCATCTTTTATATCTGTATTAGACATCGCAGCAAGCATCGAGTAGTCCTCACTTGCTTCTTCTTCCATAACATCTAAAATATCATCAACTGTGATTATCCCGAGCAAGTGGTCTTGAAAATCTACAACAGGTAGTGCAAGAAAGTCATAATCACGAAACATTTGCGCTACGTCCTCTTGGTCTTTAGCAACAGATACTGCAACCACTTTTGTACTCATTAATTCTTCAATTTTAGTTTCATCATCAGCAATAATTAAATCCCGAATGGAAAGTACACCTACTAAGCGTTTATTTCCATCCAAAACAAACAGATAATAAATAGTCTCTGCATCTGGTGCTTCTGTTTTCAATAAACGCATGGTTTCCGCTACGGTCATATCGTTGTAAATGGAAACATATTCTGTGGTCATAATACTACCAGCGGTTTTTTCCTCATAGTGCAGTAATTGTTTAATCTCATTCGCACTCTCTTGATCCATAATTGTTAGATAACTCGCTACTTTTTCTTTATCCAATTCATTTAAAATGTCCACCGCATCATCGGCTGGCATCTCCGCAAAAATCATCGCAGCATACCTCGGATCCATCTCCTCAAAAAATGCCGTTACATCTTCAAGATCAATATTTATGAGTATTTCTGACATTTCTTCAGGAGATAAATACGTATATATCTGCCCTCTTGCCTCTTCATCCTGTTGATTAAAAAACATTGCTTGATCATAAGGATGAATGTCTAAAAATTCTTCACGAAAAACTTCAATTTGCCCTTGTTGAAGGGCTGTTTTCACTTTTTCAATATGCTCTTGAAATTGTTCTTCATATTGAGTGTCATAACGCTCTTGTTTCATTGTTATCCCCCCAGTTTCCTTCACACTGCATAAGTGTATTTTTCCCCGTTGATTAAAAATCAAACAGAAAGTAGCATAAGACATAGAAGTTTGACGATGCTAATATAAGAATATATAGTATAAACCAATTTTAAACAGTTAAGTGAATCAATTTCATAATCGCTAAGTTTTATTAAATACGAACATTTTGTAATGGTTATATAATAATGTTCTGTAACGAAAATCAAACAACGCAACATTCGGATTTTATACCAAATGTATTAATTATAAAATTGATTCAAATATAAAAATAGCTATTATGAAATTAATACCAACTTTTATAGATTAAAACACAGTAACGTTTACCGTCAAATTTTTTATAGGGAGATTAGTGATATGAAAATTGATATTATTGGTGATGTACATGGTTGTTTAGAAGAACTAGAAGCATTACTGTACAAATTAGGATATCGAAAGAAAAATGGTACATATCAGCATGCTGATAATCGTCTTATAGCCTTTGTAGGAGATATTACAGACCGGGGTCCAGATTCAATAAAAGTAATAGAATTAGTTTATCAACTTGTAAAAGAAAAACTTGCCTATTACATCCCAGGCAATCATTGCAACAAGCTCTACCGTTTCTTTCTAGGAAATAAAGTAATGGAAAAACATGGATTGGAGACAACAACAGCAGAATTTCGTAGCTTATCAGCAGAAAAACAACACAACATAAAAATCAAATTTATGGAGCTCTATGAGAATGCTCCCCTTTACCTTCACTTTAAAAATATAAATGTAATAATCGCACACGCAGGTATACCGGAGCATCTAATCGGAAAAGAAGATAAGCAAACAAAAACATTTGTGTTATACGGGGATATTACAGGAGAATTCGATCAAAAGGGAAAACCAATTCGCCGCGATTGGGCCAAACATTATCACGGTGATATATGGATTGTATATGGACATACTCCTGTACTTGAACCACGTATTATAAATCATACAATAAATATTGATACTGGTTGTGTATTCGGAAATAAGTTGACGGCTTATCAATTTCCAGAAGATGAATTTGTCTCCATCCCCTCTAAACAACCGTTTATCAGTGACAAATTTACTCATTTTGGCGAATCAACCTAACCTTAATCGTTTCAATAAGATTCCCATATCTTGTGGAATATTTGCGTCAAGCTGTATTTTTTCATTTGTTATTGGATGCAACATTGTAATTTGCTTACAATGTAAAGCTTGGCGCTGTATAATGTCTCTTTCTCCTCCATACATATCATCACCGTATAAAGAATGGCCAAGGTATTGAAAATGTACCCTTATTTGGTGTGTTCTCCCTGTCTCTAATTTAATTTCTAATCGTGAAGCTCTATAATCAGAGCGTACCACAGTATAGTTTGTTATAGCATGTTTGCCATTGATTACGTCAATCGTACGCTCAATAATCGATCCTTCTTTCCTACCAATAGGAGCATCGATGATGCCTGACTTTTGGATTATTTCTCCATGAACAATCGCTTCATATACACGTTGAATTTTTCCTTCTTTTTGCATTTGTGAAAACAAAGAATGAATATATTGATTCTTTGCTACTAAAACCAGGCCAGACGTTTGCACATCTAACCTGGTAACAATATGAACAGTAGAAGGTATCGAATTTTCTAGATAATGATAAGTTAATCCATTTGCTAGCGTATTGTTATGATGGTTCATAGATGGTAGACATGCTTGTCCTGCAGGTTTATTTACTACAAGGCAGTACGCATCCTCATAAATAATGTCTAAAGGTAATTTTTCCGGTGTGATCACATCACTATGTCTTTCATTAGGAAATACTATTTTTAGAATGTCTTCGCTCTGCAATTTATAAGTTACCCATTGTGAAGTTCCGTTTACTTGTATGCTGCCTGGTTCCTTCCTCAAAGAAACAAGTAACCTTCTAGAAAAATGATGGATTTGTTGTAAATATGTTTTAATCAACATACCCTCTTCATTCTTCTTGATTTTCCACCGTAAAATCAAGTTAATCTTCCTCCGATACAAAGGAATCTCGAACCCGATTCCAAAACGGGAACTGCTTAAAGCGAGCAAACCGTACCTTCTCTTTTGCTACTCTACATTGTATCGATTTTACATTTTGATAATTCTTTGTAAAGTGATCAATTTGAATTAGAAAGCTGCTATCTACCATTGGTTTTAAGAAGCAAGTATGATGTTTTGGCAGTATAAGAGGTGAACCGATAGTACGAAAAACTCGATTATTAATGGATGCATTCTCTGTTATTTGGATTGCTTCTAACGATGGATGCAGAATTGCACCTCCAAGTGCTTTATTGTATGCAGTGCTTCCAGAGGGTGTAGAAATACAGATTCCATCTCCACGAAATGTTTCAAAATGCTCACCTTTTATCTCCACATCAAAGACCACAGACGAACCATCCGCTGTTTTAATCATTGCTTCATTTAAAGCAAGAATGCGATCTTCTTTCCCGCCTGACTTTCCTCTAATAATTACTTCCAATAAAGGGTACTCCACTGTTTGGAAAGGAGTTTTTGCAATCTCTATGATCAGTCTTTCCACATCGTTTGGAGTCCAATCTGTATAAAAACCTAAATGCCCAGTATGTATCCCTATAAAAGCTGTATCTTCTAATCGATGAACATAGCGATGAAATGCTTCCAGGAATGTACCGTCTCCTCCAACAGAAATTACTAAGTCGGGGGCTTCCTTATCATAAACTAATCCAAAATCGGATAAATATTGACGCATCATTGCTTTTATTTTTTCTGAACGATCATCACCTTTTGAGACAATTTTAAAGTTCATTTATTATTTCTCCTTCGACTATTATTTACGATGAAACACTCTTTGTGCCTCATGAATTTCACTTCTTATTTTAGACATTTCTTCATCTAATTTAAAGGCTGCTTCAGCCGCCTTTTGTAATCGCAATCTAACCTTAGATGGCAGCTTTCCATCATATTTATAATTTAATGAGTGCTCATTCGTTGCCCAAAAATTCATTGCTAACGTTCGAATTTGTATCTCAGCCAATACAATCATTTCACCATGTATCGTTTCTACTGGATACTTAATAATCATATGATATGACCGGTAACCACTATCTTTTTTATGGGATACATAGTCTTTCTCTTCAACAATTTCAAAGTCATTTCTATGTTGTAGCATATCTACAATCGTATAAATATCATCAACGAATTGACAAACAACCCTTACACCAGCAATATCTTGCATTTCTCTTTCCACATTCTCTATAGCAATACCTCTGCTTTGTGCTTTTTCTATGATACTTGGTACTGGCTTCACTCTCGCTGTTACAAATTCAATTGGTGAATGACTTGACTCTTTTTCATACTGGGAACGCATCCCTTTTAACTTTACTTTTAATTCCTCGACTACTTGCTTATATGGAGCAAGTGTTGATTCCCAATTCATGGTTATCACCCTAAACGTATTCTAATAATTGCCAATCCTATTTTATCATAATCAAAATAATCAACAAGTACTATCCCCTGCTATTTAATAACGATGATAGTTATTTTTTGCATTGAAAACTGTTATTAGCCATAATAGATATAAGCTTTCTACGAATAGGAGAACAATGAAGATGTCACAAGAAATCGAAATTGAATATAAAAACTTATTAACCAAGGATGAATTTATCCAGTTGCAGCAGGATTTATCGTTCCCAACCTCATCTGTTAAACAAACGAACTATTATTTTGAAACAAAAAATTTTGATTTAAAGAAACATGGATCAGCTTTACGAATTAGAAAGAAGCAAGGGCAGTATCAATTAACCTTAAAACAACCACATGAAGATGGATTATTAGAAACTCATGATGATTTAACGGAACAAGAATTCCAAAAATGGATACACGGTGAAATAATACAAAAGCCACATACAACAAAACAATTAAGTGAAATGAATATCTCACCTACAAGTCTTAATTATGCTGGATATCTTACTACAAATCGAATGGAAATTGAATTTAATGGCACTCAATTGGTCTTAGATCATAGTAACTATTTAGGTATAGAGGATTTCGAATTAGAATTAGAATCTGCGACAAAAGAACATGGGGAAAAAGTATTTCATGGATTATTAAATAAATATCATATACCTATTCGACAAACTCCTTCTAAAATAGAGCGTTTTTTCCATCAAATGTAACGTTGACAAAAATTATGGAGAAATATTCCTCGATCAGATTGGTTGAACAACCATAACTGGGTTGCTACAATAGTTACACAAGGAGAATTGTTATGGAACAGATTGAACATCGTACTATCTATGAAGCCATTGGTGGCTATAAAACAATGAATAATATTGTTCATGCATTTTATACAAGAGTTAATGATCATCCAGATTTAAAACCAATATTTCCAGATGACTTAACAGAAACGATCAGGAGACAAATGCTGTTTCTCACGCAATTTTTCGGTGGCCCTAGACTATATGAAGAAGAAAGAGGTCATCCAATGTTACGTAGGAGACACCTTCCCTTTCCCATTACACCAACACGAAGAGATGCTTGGTTAACATGTATGGCAGCAGCTTTAGAAGAAGCTGAAATTAAAGAACCTTATCGTACAGCTATGATGGAACGATTAACACTAACTGCTAATCACATGATGAATACGCCTGAATGAGAGAAAGGAGAATCCGATGTGAGTTGGAATCAACAAGAGCTTACCAGCTCCAATCATACAAACACATCGCCCAATTATAACTATATTGATTATGTTCAGAAGCCAATAGAAATGTATGTTTTTATTGATCCTTTATGTGCAGAATGCTGGTCATTAGAACCATATATTAAAAAACTTTCTGTTGAATATGGACGTTTTTTTACCATTAGGCAAATTGTAAGTGGACAATTATCTAATCTTAATGTTGATGTATTTGAAAAACCAAAAAAATTAAAAGATATTTGGGAACGGACTGCAAAACGAACAGGAATGAGTTGTGATGGTAATATATGGGATGAAAATCCAATTGATTATCCTTATGTACCGTCCCTAGCAATAAAAGCTGCAGAACTACAAGGTAAAAAAGCTGGAAAAATGTTTGTACGTAAGCTTCAAGAGAACTTATTTATTAATAAAGAGAATATTTCTGATGAAAAAATATTGTTAAAATGTGCCACCGAAGCGAAATTGGATATTGAAGAATTTGAACGTGATTTATTTTCTTCCAGTGCAAAGAAAGCATTGCAGTGTGATTTAAAACTAACGAGAGAAATGGAAGTTGATTATATTCCAACAATCGTTTTTTTTAATCAATCTGTAGAGGATGAAGGTGTGAAAATTTCTGGACTATATCCGTACGAAATTTACGAACTCGTACTAAAAGAAATATTGCAGAAGACACCAATTCCATCATCCACACCACCTTTAATTGATTTTTTAAAACATTATCAAGTTTTGGGTACAAAAGAAATTTCCGTCGTATATGATTGGTCTTTAGATAAAACAGAAAAAGAAATGAAAAAACTCCAGTTTCAACAAATTGTGGAACGAATTCCAGCAAAGTACGGTTCATTCTGGAAATATATAGACACTAAAAAAAGCTAAGACAAATTTAAGTCTTAGCTTTTTTGAACAAAAATATAGGATATACGGGGCAGCGTATATCCTATTTCCGTCTTTGTATATCTACAAAGGGGGATGGGAGAAAGTTTCATGATCAAACAAAAGGGGTATTTGTTTGTATTCAACTTACATTTTAATATTAACAATTCATTTCTATAGATGCAACACTTATGTTCATGTTTTCACAAAAAGTTCACTTCTAATTTATTTATGAAATACATAGACTCAAATAGCTAGTTCATTACATTTCATGAAAGGAGGAAGTTGGCAAAGATGCGTAGGCGCAAAAACTATTTCCCATTTCTATTTTTTATACTTACCGTGTTAGCCTTCTTCTTAAATTTACTTGCCATGTTAGAAATGATGCCGATATATTTTACAGCTCCCCTTTTTATCATTTGTATCTATTTAACATTACAATCTATCAGTAAAATGAATACCTCATATCGATAAAAAGGATATCTTTTTTTATATCCCACATGTAACGGGAAGAAAAAAAGAGTTCGAGTAGAAACTCGAACTCTTTTTTATTAGCCCAATAATTGTTCCATCTCTGCTAATTTTTCTTCAAAGACATCCAATGCATCTAAAATGGGTTGTTTAGATATCATATCAACACCAGCTTTTTTCAATACATCGATTGGATCTTCACTACTTCCTGATTGCAAGAATTGTAAATAGCGATCATTGGCACCTTCTTTTCCTTCTAATATATTATGTGCAAGCGCAGTAGCAGCAGAGTAACCTGTGGCATATTGGTACACATAATAATTGTAATAGAAGTGAGGTATTCTGGCCCACTCTAATCCGATATATTCATCGGAAACCACATCTTCACCAAAATATTTTTTATTTAGTTCATAGTAGATTTGAGTGAATTTTTCAGCTGTTAATGCCTCTCCCTCTTGATCTTGTTTGTGAATTTCATGTTCAAATTCAGCAAACATCGTTTGACGGAACACGGTACCTCTAAACCCTTCTAAGAAATGGTTTAAAATATATAATTTTTCTTTTTCATCTTCTAAATGATTTAATAAATAATCATTTAACAATGCTTCGTTTGTCGTAGAAGCAACTTCTGCAACAAAGATAGAATAATTACCATACCTGAATGGTTGATGCTTTCTTGAGTAATAACTATGCACGGAGTGACCTAATTCATGTGCTAGCGTGAATGTATTATTAATGTCATCCTGCCAATTCATCAAGATATATGGATTTGTTCCATAAGCACCGGATGAATAAGCACCACTTCGCTTCCCTTTATTCTCTTCAACATCAATCCAACGATTCTCAAAGGCAGATTCTAATACTTTTTTATAGTCATCACCGAGTGGTTTCAGACCTTTTATTACATATTCTTTTGCTTCTTCATATGTTACCTTCATTTTCACATCTTTCACCAACGGAGTATAAAGATCATACATATGCAATTCATCTAGGTCCAATACTTTTTTACGCAACTTTGTATAACGATGCAATAATGGTAATCGTTCATTTACTGCTTCTACTAAGTTATCGTAAACCTTTTCTGGAATGTTATTATCATCTAGCGCAGATTGTCTAGCACTATCATAATTACGTACTTTTGCGCTGAAGTTATGAGACTTTACTGTACCACTTAACGTTGAAGCGAATGTATTTTTAAAGTTTTCATATGTTTGGTACACAGCATCAAACGCGCTTTTTCTAACGTCTCTATCCTTTGATTCTAAAAATGTAGAATATCTTCCGTGCGTTACTGCTACCTCTTCCCCATCTTCATTGGTGATTGATGGGAATGTTAAATCTGCGTTATTTAGCATACCAAAAGTTTGTGATCCTGTAGACATTGGTTCAGATGCTTCTGCTAGTAACGCCTCTTCTTTTTCACTTAATACGTGTGGGCGTTGTCGATTAATATCTTCAAGTACCTTCTTATATTCTTGCAATCCTTCATGTTCCTCTAAAAATTGTTGTAACTTATTTTCTTCAATGGTAAGAATCTCAGGTACAATATAACTTAAATTACTGGAGGCAATAGTTATTAAATTCTCAGCTTGCGCATTTAACCCTTGATAAAAAGAGTTTGTCGTATCCTGATCATAACGCATATGTGCATACGTGTATAGCATGCCTAAACGTTGAGAAAGCTCATCTTGCTTTTTAAATAAAGAAAATAATGTATCTGCAGACTCATGTAATCTTCCTTTAAATTCAGTTATTTCAGGGAACGATGCTCTTAATGATTTAAGCTCCTCTTTCCAAGCATCATCACTAGGGAAAATATCCTCTAATTTCCAAGTAAGATCTGTCGGTATTTCATCTCTTTTAGGTAATTCTTTACTCATGTGCACTCCTCCTTATCTTCTCTCAACATAGTATATTACTTAGTATAACGAAATAATATAGAATCATGCTCACATTTTGCCCTTTTTTTCCAAAAATAATTGAGTTATTATTTTTTCATCTCCTTTAAGCGCATCTTCTAGATGAACATACATTTCTACATTCTTTAATTTAACATACGTAGAATTTGAGGTCTTTTTTAAATAACCGAGGATTTCAAGATTTGTTAAAAAAGAA
The DNA here is from genome assembly GCF_000340475.1 of Oceanobacillus kimchii X50. Taxonomy (NCBI): domain Bacteria; kingdom Bacillati; phylum Bacillota; class Bacilli; order Caryophanales; family Bacillaceae; genus Oceanobacillus; species Oceanobacillus kimchii. The sequence goes on along the minus strand of NZ_CM001792.1, from coordinate 1,250,374 downwards.
TGTATTGCAGAGTATTTCTGATGAATATTTGGCAATTGTTTTATAATATTTTCATCTAATATCTTTGCACATCTTGAAATGGTTAATGTAGCAGATATGGAAAGATCTTGTATTAGATTTATAATTATTTCGGTTTGCCACATCCAAAAAGGAGTATTCATATGGATTTGCCATTTATTTGGCAAAAAGCAAATACTGGGTAAATGATGAAAAATTATGCCTTGCTCATATAATTTCCTTCTCCAGTTCATTTCCTTACCTGGATGAATAATCGGTTTATTACGTATTTGTTGAAGTTGTTCAATCCAAACTTGAGGAAATCTTAAAGAAATAGGTATATCTTTAAAGATTCTTTGGAATGGGATGGTTTGTATTGGGGCTATATTAATCGTAGCAAAAGCTTTAGTAAATTGATATGGGTAAATATGTGATAGTGAGGCAAAATGCCGAGTAGTTGGATCGAAGAAATATAGAACAGGAACTTTTTGTTGTGGAAATAAGTGAATACAAGATTGAAGAAAAGAACTTAATTTAAATTGATTATTACTCAACCTTCGAAATTGATTCATCCCAACAATCCAGATAACATGCAGATTAATTTGATTGTAAGCACTTGTTCTTTCCGCAATTTCTTCTGCAGATATTTTCGCGCATTGAAATTCAATAATAATTATCTTATTTAATACTTTTATTACCAAATCAGCTCTTCGATTGATTTGTGGAAAATATACTTCTAAATCAACTTCAATATTTTGGTCAGTTAACCATTGATAAAGCAAATATTTACCCATTTCATGATACATTCCCTCTCCGTTACCATATCTACAAAATGAATGTGGTAAGTGTGAAAAATGAGCAATTACTTTTCGACCTGATCGAATAATTACTTTAGAATTACAGGTTGGACAATAAAAAGGTTCTTTATTCTGTTTCCATTGTATGATATTTCTTTCTGATTCTTGAAACAGTATAATGAAATTACCATGTTTATTCATTGCTTTTTGCACTAAATTAATTCACCTCCCGTCTATAGACCTATTTCGACAGTTATAAAAAAAATCCTTCCAAAAAAATAAACATCCTCTTTTAATAGAGAATGTTTATTTCAAATGTAATGGAAAATGTTCCCTAATACTACTGAAGGTATCGTTTTCCATTACTTTCTTTCCGTATTCTTCTAAAACATGAATAGAAACAGATGAATCGGACGCATACTCAAGCACTTGACTGATGACATCTTCTTGTCGATTATCATCTAATACATCATAGGAGAATTCCATATACAAGTAATATTTACCGTTATAGAAATATAACGTCTCTTCTCCAAAATTCGATATATCTACGAATTGATGACTTAATTGAATTAAATCTTCAAAATCATCAAACTCAACAATAATCCATAAATTATCTTCCGTTAAGTCACCATCTTCACTATCAGATTCTTCAGATTCACTAGGGTTTTTACCGAATTTTTCACCAAGAATACTTTCTATTTTTTCATCGACAGGAATATCTACACTGCCATCTTCCGTATCTAATTCAAGATGTTCACCATTCTTAGATACTTTCGCTTTTGTAACGATAATTTCTAAACCTTTTTCCATCGCTTGCACCTGAATCCAAAGTGGTCCTTCAGGATTAAAGTCTTCTCGATAATTTACCTCATCCATCATTTGCCAAAAAAGCTGTTCACTTCTCTCGCGATTGTACCAAATTTCTTCTCTTTCAAAGCCAAGCTCTTCTATATCTAAATACGAAATGTAAAACTTAATTGTATTTTCGTTTATTCTTTCTATCTCCATATTCACGCTCTCCCTTCTTGATTATAGAAGCATCCGCTACCTACCTTCCCACATGTGCATCAAGCGTGCTTTAAAGTAAATAATAATATCCTCCATACTTCCTATCCTATAATGCATGTACCCGTTAACTATATATTTTAATCTTTAGTTGATCTCATACCTCTATTGTATGATAGTGTACGGAACGTTGGAAATTAATATGCCTATCTTTTTTGATTTTTATTTTCCATTTTTCTAACCCGCATGCAACGGATAGAGTGATGCCCACTTCTAGCGATGACGCTTAACTAAAGGGTAGTCAAGTATCCGTAAATTCTCAATTTAATTCAAGGGCTTTAAATCATACCCTTGTGCTGATATTAACATATAGTGAAGGATAACCAATCTATCTATATCCATAATAAATACAGTTTCACATTATCGATAAATATTTGCTTTAATGATACAGATAAATGCTATTTTAGAATTAATTGCTAGTTAGTTATTCTAACGTATTTCGGCTTGTTTGTCATTTTATCTAACTGAATCAATTTCATCAATAATAAAGATTGCCAATACGGCTACTTATTCGATTTTCATTACTTACGGGCATTTTTTATCAGACAAGGCTTTATTTTCACAGAAAGAAAAGCTTATTCATATGGAGCTTTAGCTGCTATCAAGTCTCCGCTGGTTATTTTTACCAAGTTAAATCTTGAAGTTGCGCTATTATAAATATGTATAACTGTTAAAAAAAGAAAAGACGCAGGAATACTCCGCATCTTTTCTAGTTTTATTAATTTATATTTAATTAACCATACGTTGTGCTTCACGCAATTGGAATGTGCGAACTGTTCTTGGTAAAAACCGACGAATCTCATCTTCATTATAACCAACTTGAAGTCGCTTTTCATCTAATATAATCGGCCTACGCAACAACCCAGGATTTTTCTGGATTAGATTGAATAAGTTTTTCATTGGCAGTTGATCAATATTTACATCCAACTTTTGGAAGACTTTTGATCTTGTGGAAATAATCTCATCCGTGCCATCCTCTGTCATCCGCAATATTTCTTTTATTTCATCGAGACTTAATGGCTCAGAAAAAATATTACGTTCTGTAAAAGGTATGTTGTGTTCTTCCAGCCACGCTCTTGCTTTCCTGCAGGAAGTACAGCTTGGTGAGGTATAAAGTGTTACCATGTAACTTCACTCCTCAATCTAATATATATTTTCGAGCTTTTTAATCAACTTATTAAATTAAAATAAGTCTAAATAACTCATATGTAGTTATTATACTACAATTAGCTACCAAAAGGTAGGGGGGTACAACAAAAATTCATTTATTTATTTATGATTCTTTTCACTTACAAGTAACATTCCCGATGCATGTTAAAATTAAACCTTTTTTCCAATTAATTTAACAAAAATGTTGAAAACGTTTTCTTCTAAATTTTCTAAAAAAACAGTAAAAAACACTTGCAAAACAAATATAAAACATTTATGATAATTTACATAACTAAACATGTTAGGAAATCTAACATTAATATTAAAGGGGTGGAGTAATGAAAAAATTGGAAGCAATTATACGTCCAGAAAAATTCCAGTCTCTACGCGATGAGTTATCTTCAATAGGAATTGGTGGATTAACTGTTACTGAAGTAGCAGGTACAGGAAAGCAAAAGGGCCAGACAGGAGTTTATCGGTCAACAGAATTTCAAATTCAATTGCTATCCAAATTAAAAGTAGAGATGGTGGTCGAAGAAAGCCAATTAGAAGAAATTGTTGATATTATTATTAAAAGTTGTAAGACAGGTAATATAGGCGACGGAAAAATTTTTGTTTCACCAGTGGAAGAAGTCATTCGAATTCGTACAGGTGAACGTGGTGTAGAAGCTGTTATATAAATTATGAAGGGGGATCACAAAAACATGATAAAGAAAATTTCACTTTTATTTATAATACTCTTACTTTTATCTACTCCTGTATATGCTGCAACACCCACTCCCGAATCATTAGAATTATCCGTTAACTTAATTTGGGTAATGTTAGGTGCATTCTTAGTATTTTTTATGCATGCAGGATTTGCTATGGTAGAATCTGGATTTACGAGATCGAAGAATACATTAAATATCCTTATGAAGAATTTCTTAACGATAAGTGTCGCTGCTATCTTATTTTTCTTAGTTGGTTATGGCATTATGTTTGGTTCTTCTTCCGGCTCTATTATAGGTAGCGATGGATTCTTACTTAGCGGAGTTAGCGAAATAGACTTTTTCGTATTCCAAGCTATGTTTGTTGCTACTTGTGCAACGATTATTTCCGGAGCAGTTGCGGAAAGAATTAAACTAGGCAGTTATATCCTGATTGTAGCAGCAATGACAACAATCATTTATCCAGTTGTTGGACATTGGGTTTGGCAAGGAGATGGATGGTTAACTGCGATAGGATTTAGTGACTTCGCTGGTTCTACTGTTGTTCACTTAACTGGAGCTGTAGGAGCGTTTGTAGTAGTACTTATACTTGGACCACGTATCGGAAAGTACAAAGGAAAGAAAGTCAATGTTATCCAAGGGCATAATTTACCTTTAGGTGCTCTAGGAGTTTTCATCCTTTGGTTAGGTTGGTTCGGTTTTAATGGAGGTAGTACATTAGCAGCAGATCCATCACTTGTACCGTATGTAATAGGAACAACTTTATTATCTACTTCTGCCGCATTAGTGTCATCTTCTTTATATACAAAAATCCGATTTAAGAAGGTAGATGCATCATTATCAATGAATGGTGTACTTGGTGGATTAGTAGGTATTACTGCAGGTGCTGCAGAAATTTCTCTTGGGGGATCAATTATTGTCGGACTAATTTCTGGTGTAGTACTTGTAGAAGGGATTCGTTTCTTAGATACAAAATTACGTATAGATGATCCAGTTGGAGCTATTGCGGTACATGGAATCTGTGGTATATGGGGTACGTTGGCAATTGGTTTATTTTCTGTTAATACCGGACTTTTCTACGGAAATGGTATTTCACAATTAGGTATCCAAGCCATTGGAGTGCTTGCAGTAATTGCTTGGGTAGCAATTACAACCGGTGGATTCGCATATGTAATGAATAAATTTTCTCCAATTCGCGTTTCAGAGGAAGAAGAAATTTCTGGACTTGATTTTGCAGAACACGGTTCTAGTGCATATAACTTTAAAGAAAGTATATTAGAAGGAACGGATAATAATTCTTCAAGCGGCCTAGCTGAACGTTTAAATAATAATATTACGATTGGAGAAACAAGTAACCAAAGTTCTTAATGTCGTTATTAAAAAATCCGAGTTATTTCCTAGAAATCAGGATGATAGCTCGGATTTTTATTTATATTATTGTGAAGACCTCTTCGTTAGTTCATCTAATAGATTAACTGCTTCACGATTCTCATCATAACTCAACACTTCTTCAGATGATTGGTATTCTTTTCCGTAAATTTCCTTATCTTTGTATGTATGAATGTCTTCATACATTTGCTTCATCTGCCCATAAATCACTTCTTCAGAATCATCATTTGGAGACCAATATAAAATTTCCATTGGAGTTTCTTCGTTTGTTGCTAAGGAACGTCGATTATAACCAATTGACTGCGCATGCTTAAATCCTTCGCGATGATAAAAATGAAGTCGTTTTTCTGAATCGGAATCCTCATAATCGACCGGCTCTACTTCAAGTATAATTGGTTTTCGTTTGTTCTTTAGCTTATCTATTAACTTATGCCCTACTCCCTGACCTCTTGTCTGAGCAGATACCCATACATAGTCAATAAAAATAAATGTATTGAACTCCGCATACATCATCACATGCTGCGGACTTTCATCTTTAAAATATACGTCGCCCTTTTCCTCAAGTAATAATTCCATATGCTTTTTTGATTTCATTTCTTCAACTGGAAAATAATCGTTTAATTTCTCATACCAATTCATTAATTTACCCCTTTTTTTGATTATTATCTCTCATTATAGCTAAGTTCATTCAAGATGTTAAATGATACCCAGTTTCTTATATACTATATCCAATTATTTATTTACACCTTATCTATTAATATATACCCGCTTGCTAAAATCAAAATCTCCCCTCTGTTTTGGTATCAGAGGAGAGTTTTATTTTATTTATTCATCTTTCCCAATCATGTAGTCTACACCTTCCGTGTATGTGTTACCTGAGTTCCATAGTAAGAATTCATTAATACCATTGTCATACAGTGCTTGTATCTGCGCTTCTACTTCATCTTTGCCATATTGGAATGTAGAACCACTATATAACCACGGTGCTTCAAAATCTTGCAACCACGGTCGAGATAACGGAGGGTTTTCTAATGCTCCTAAGACCTGATTCTCCACTTTTGAATACTCATTAATAAGATTATATGGTTCAGTATCTGGTTTTTCTATTCCGAAGTATGATGACCAATGACTCGGGTAAATCATAGAAGAAATAATATCGACATTTTCAGAAATACGAGAGAAGTTTTGTCCAATTCCTGGTGCCTCTTCTATCGTTGCAGCATACCCAAATATATCTACAGAAACATCTACATCATAATCACTTAGTTCTTCTTTTGCATAAGCCACGAAATCCGATACTGCTTCTACACGTTTCTTTATGTTATTCATATCCAAGTCTTTATAATCACCAAGAGAGTAACTTAATTCCTCATCTTTGTTTTCAAATCCTTCAGGGAAACGTACATAATCAAATTGAATCTCTTTAAAGCCCATCTCAGCTGCCATTTTTGCAACTTCTATATTATATTCCCACACTTCTTGCTCAAAAGGATTTACAAAAGACTCACCTTTTCCGTTCTCCCATACTTCTCCATTTTGAGTAAAGGACAGATCCGGACGTTTATTAGCTAGTACATTATCTTTAAATACAACTACACGAGCTATCGGATATATTTCCTCTTCTTCTAATCGTTCCATCATTTGTTCAGGGTTAGAAATAACATTAGTAGCCATATCTTCATATGGAGATCCTTCTTCAGGTATAAAAGTTAAATTCCCATGATCTTCTTTTACATCAATAACCATTGTATTTAAGTCGGTTGAATTCACAAAATCAATTAATGAATTAAACTTCTCGCCTCCAGCAGAATTACCCGTTACATAAATTCCTCGTACTGCGTCAGGATATTCGAAATTATACCCGGAATCAAAAGTAAAACGCTCTATTTTTTGCGATGTATCTATTATTTGTAAGTTGGTCGATCGTTCTTTATGTAAACTTGCTTCAACATTAATTTCTTCTTCTGCTTTTGTCGAATTTCCAAATATCATGCTAATAAATAATGTTACTACGAACACCCCAAAAAATTTCTTTTGCCAATTCCGCATATAAATCAATCTCCTGTATGTATGATAATTTTAGTATATAGGAAAAAAAACTACATTTAAATGAAAAAAGTGACATCCGTTAAAATTTTTCCCTAGTTAGCTTTTAGTATATATACTCTGCTTAGCTTTTCCTTCTATACCCTTATTATGATTATCGAAAACTCCTAAGCATTAAAAATTCTATAATACTTTCTTATACTAAGGTCATATGTAAAACCGATCATGAATAAATACCTAATGATTTAAAAATGTACAATTAAGAAATCGATTCTATAAATATGAACTTTAAAACTTGATTGCTTCTTGCTTTTTCTTTTAACTATGGATATAATAGTAAAAAATTAATATTTCAAGCGATGAAGAAGATGTAGTACTCTTTGCCCACTGATTAATAGAGAGCTTGTGTCTGGTGAAAACAAGCATCAAGGTGAATAGGAATTGGGCTTCGGAGCTTATTTAATGAAGTGATCTTGTAAATTCAAGATAATAAGGGTGGCAACGCGGTTCATTCGTCCCTAGATTTGGGGAGAATGGGCTTTTTTTAATGAATAAATTTATTGAGGTGAATAAAATGAAAACAATTTTTTCCGGCATTCAACCAAGTGGTACATTAACTATTGGAAACTATTTAGGAGCAATCCAACAATTTGTGGAATTACAAAACAATTATAATTGCTATTTCTGTATTGTGGATGAACACGCTATAACGGTACCACAAGATCGACTTGAGTTACGTAAAAATATAAAATCATTAGCGGCTTTATACATTGCATCGGGAATTGACCCAGATTCTTCTACGCTATTTATTCAATCTGAAGTACCAGAACATACCCAGTTAGGTTGGATGTTACAATCAATAAGTTATGTTGGTGAATTGGAAAGAATGACCCAGTATAAAGATAAATCACAAGGTCAAGAAGCAATTTCTTCAGCTCTCTTAACTTATCCTTCGCTTATGGCAGCTGATATCTTACTCTATAATACTGATGTTGTCCCAGTTGGTGATGATCAAAAACAGCACTTAGAGCTAACTAGAAATCTTGCCCAACGTTTTAACAATCGATTCAATGATATCTTTACTGTACCAGAAGTTCGAATTCCAAAAGTCGGTGCACGGATTATGTCTCTTCAAGAACCTAGCAAAAAAATGAGTAAATCGGATACAAATCAAAAAGGATTTATCTCTATGCTAGATGAACCCAAACGAATAGAAAAGAAAATCAAAAGCGCTGTAACCGATTCAGAAGGAATTGTAAAGTTCGATAAGAAAAATAAACCAGGAGTATCTAACCTACTGACGATTTATTCCAGTTGTACTGGTGAATCGATTGCTGATTTAGAAAAAAAATATGAAGGAAAAGGCTATGGTGATTTCAAACAAGGCGTAGCGAATGCTGTAATTGACACACTCCGCCCTATTCAAGAGAAATACGAACAATTAATTCAATCAGATGAATTAGACGCGATCCTTGATCAAGGTAGAGATAAGGCATCCTTATCGGCTGGAAAAACAATTAAAAAAGCTAAAAAGGCAATGGGGTTAGGCCGAAAATAAAGTGCAACTTCATTCTGCCGAAGTTTTGGTATAAACAAAACGGGTTTCTTCGTTCACACAATCATGAACGAGGAAACCCGTTTTTTACTTTTGATTTGAAGTATGTTGTTCATTACCCATTTCCGCTTCCCACATTCTTTCTAAAAATGCCTGTCCACGAATAAGTTTACTGCATAAATCTTCATGGGCACTACTCCAACCAATCTTCACTCCATCATATAAGGCATTCCATACTTGTTCTTCATCCATATATCGTATAGACGGATATTGCTTTGGATCCCACTCTGTTAACCAATAACGTAATTCTTCTTTATTATTAGTAGTTCTTAATTGATCTAATCCAATCATCAATAACTGCTTTAGTTGTCTTTCTTTTCTAGTCAAACCAAAAATATATTCCGGAGGCATCGAAAGCATATGGTATTCTTTGTCATGCATCTTATTATCGAATTCAAAGTTTTCTGGTTTGTTATTTTCTATCATGTCATAAACCAATTGTTCTTGACGAGGAATTAAGCGACTTTTACGGATTGGGATATAGTAACCTACTGTGTCAAATGCAAGAATATTATCACCGTCTGTTACAACAGCAGCATATTCAACAACTGTCCTCTTTTGCCCTTTTCTCGTATAGCCTCGCTTATAAATCGTATCTAATAAAGACTTTGGCAGGTCATGCATATCGTTCTCAATGTAGTGTAATAACTCTTTACTTATGTACAGCAATGGCACCTGATCAAGTAATTCAATCGTATCTTCTTTTCTCCATTCATGGAAATGACAAACATTATATCCGTTTTCTTCACCCTCAAACCAATTCACCCAAACATCATGTAAGTACAACATATCTCAGCCCTCACTTTTATACCGTTTTAAGATACATTATGACCATCAGAGTAAGATTTTATTCGAGAACTGCATGTATTTTATTTTGGATAACGTTGAAGAGTAATTAACATCAGACTTACACCAACAGGCAAAAAATAACATTCAACTCTACCAGCGACAAAAACAAAATAATCTACCCACGATAAACCAGCAGGCAAGAAATTCATATATGCAATCATCGTAACTCCGCCCGTTACCGCCATACCAAAACCTACTAAGAACAGGAACACATACCCCATCTAATCGCCTCTCATCTGCTTGTCCAAAATATAGTTTATTCTATGAATGAAAACAGAAAAGAATGCTAGATTTTCCCAAAAATAAAAAGGAGATCGGGGCAATTTATACCCTAATCTCCTTTTAAAATAATATAACGAACGATTATTTCACAAATTTTTTAAATACCAAAGCTACGTTATGTCCGCCAAATCCTAATGAATTACTTACTACTGCATCTACTGATTGTTTTCTTGCTTCATTTGGAACATAATCCAAATCACATTCTGGATCTGGTGTTTCATAATTAATTGTTGGCGGAATAATACTATCTTGAATTGCTTTAATAGATATCACGGCTTCTATCCCACCTGCAGCTCCTAATAAGTGACCGGTCATCGACTTAGTAGATGATATTGCTAAACTATTTGCATGATCTCCAAATACAGATTTAATAGCTTGAGTTTCATACTTGTCATTTAGATCTGTGCTCGTTCCATGAGCATTCACATACTGTACTTCTGAAGGTTCTAAATTGGCATCTTTTAATGCTATTTGCATTGCTCGAGTTGCCCCTTCTCCATTCTCAGCAGGTGCAGTAATATGATAAGCATCTCCAGTCGCACCATATCCGACTATCTCTCCATATATAGTTGCGTCTCTTTTCAGGGCAGATTCTAAAGACTCTAGTATCAAAATACCTGCCCCTTCTCCCATAACGAATCCATTACGATTCTTATCAAATGGACGACTTGCTTTTTGCGGATCCTCATTTGTGGATAATGCTTTTGAAGAAGAAAATCCAGCAAATGCCATATCTGATATTGGAGCCTCTGTACCACCAGATATCATTATATCTGCATCTCCACGCTGAATGGCTTTAAATGCATCTCCGATCGAATTGGCACCTGAAGCACAAGCTGTGACAGAGCAGGAATTAATTCCTTTTGCTCCTAATTGAATAGAAACTTGGCCTGCAGCCATATCTGGAATCATCATTGGTACAAAGAAAGGACTTACACGTTTTGCTCCTTTCTCCATGAACTTAGTATGTTGATCTTCCCAAGTTTTCATTCCACCAATTCCAGAACCAATCCATACACCCACTCGTTCTGCATTCTCTTCATTAATTGTTAAATTAGCATCTTCAACAGCCATTTTAGCAGCAGCAACTGCATATTGTGTAAATGGATCCATCTTACGCGAATCCTTTTTATCCATGTACTTCGTTGGATCAAAGTTTTTAACTTCTGCCGCTACTTTCGCTGGAAATAAATCTTTATTTACCTTCGTCACAAAATCTATTCCTGATTTTCCTGTCGTAACACTTTCCCACATTTCATCTACAGTATTGCCTACAGGGGTTAATGCTCCTAATCCCGTAATAACAACTCGATTATTCAATGTTTTATATCCTCCTTCCAAAATAACTGGTTACTTCCCCCATCGAAGCGCAACTGCTCCCCAGGTTAAGCCTCCACCAAATCCTACTAATACTATTAAATCATTATCTTTTATTTTACCCTCTTTCACCGCCTCAGATAAAGCCATAGGTATAGATGCAGAAGAATTGTTTCCAAACTTTTCTATGGATTTGGCCATTTTATCTTCTGATATACCTAACCTTTCTCTAGCAGCTTCCATTATACGAATATTTGCTTGATGAGGTACTAGATAGTCCACATCGTCACGTGATAAGCCTAACTGTTCAATAACTTTTATTGTAGAATCTGGCATTTGACGGACTGCAAACTTATATACTTCTCTACCATTCATGATGATATGATCATCATGATTCAGGTAAAGTTCTTTTCCACCAGCACCATTGGCCCCTAATTCAAATGACAGAATACCTTTTCCATCACTTACTTCACCGACTACAGCTGCACCTGCACCATCTCCAAATAGTACACATGTTGTGCGATCGGACCAGTCAGTAATTTTAGAGAGTTTATCTGCACCGACTACTAGTACATGTTTGTACGCACCTGTATCGATAAACTGTTTAGCAGTAATCAATCCATACATAAAACCAGCACATGCAGCACTAACATCCATAGCCGCAGCATTCTTCGCTCCAAGTTGATCTTGGATGATACAGGCAACAGATGGAAATGATGTATTTGGTGTAACCGTCGCTACTAATATTAAATCAATATCTTCTGCTTTTAAATTCGCTTCTTCTAATGCACCAAGAGCTGCGTGAAAAGCCATATCAGAAGTGTCCACTTCATCTGTTGCTAATCTTCTTTCTTTTATACCAGTTCGAGTACGAATCCATTCATCATTCGTATCTACGATTTTTTCTAAATCATTATTTGTAACAACATTTGTTGGCAAGTAATGTCCGGTTCCTAGAATACCGATATTCATTTGACAGCTCTCCCCTTTACACTCATAATTACTATCAATTATTATGACTTGGTACTAATTTTAATGTATAAAATACAAAAAATCAAGTGGATAGCTTGTCATACAATAGTTATCAATTAAAAACTCAAAAAAGCTCAGCTAGTAAGCTTTTTTGAAATTTAGTGATTAATCGTTTCATTTAATTATCTTCATTAGGGAGATTTCCCGTATCCTTAAATCGCTCAATATCATTTTTTATCTTCTCTTGGAATTCTTCTGGTATTGAATCATTCAATTCCCCGAGCTCCACAAACTCGTCCTGAAAATCAAAATTATAAATCTTACCTTGTAATTCAGATTTATCAAAAAGGTCAGTAACATGTAAATATAACCGATCTATATGCTGCAAAGTGCTTGTAAGAACAGTATTAGGAGCAAGTTTCATTTGGTTGGTCAGATACCCAATTGCAAATAATCTATCTTCTTCTGCTTTCTTAATAATTGGTTCACTAAACGAATCTCCGATCGGATAAAAAACATCAACACCTGCTTCTTTCATTTCCCCATAGACTTCTAAAGCGAGTTCAGTATTATTCCAGTCATTAAGATAACTTAACTCAATCTCTGTCATAGGATTAACATGTTTTACTCCTTCGTAAAATCCTTCTATTTCAGGCTGCCAAGAATGCGCAGCAATGATTCCAACTTCATTATTTGTAGACATTTGTCCAGCAACCATACCTGCGAAGAACCCCATAGCATGTCCATCAAAATTTAAGGAGGTAACATTACTTTTTACCTCCCCGCCATTCATATAAACAAAATGAACATCCGGGTAACTATCTGACAATTCCATGAAATACTCTCCATACATGTTACTATGTCCAAAAATAAGATTGACACCGTCTTGGACAAGTTCATCTACAGCAACTCTAACATCTTGCATTGATTGAATATTTTCTTTGTAAAAAACATCTATTTGATATTGATCTTCAATATCTTGCATGCCTTCATATCCAGTTTTTGTCCAAGGATTTGCATCAATATCCGTCTCTACAAGAAAACCTACATTTTGTATTTTTCCAGATTCAAAATAAGAACAAGCGGAAAGAGTGCATACAAAAACAAATAAAATTGCTATGAATAATTTCTTCAAATAACACACTCCATTCCAATTTACTATAATTTATAAACTATTTTTGAAACTGCTCATAATGATTCTTTAATGACTGTATAACTGTGTCTATACTTCTATTTTTACGGAGAAATATCTTTTTTTCAACTTTCTTGTTCGAAATCTTTTCCTGTTTAGGAAAAACTTGAAAACAAATAGGTAAATTATCCATTTGTATCCAATGTAATAAAGCATTTACGAAATCAACAATATAAATTGCTTGTTCTTTAAAATATTTGGAATCAAATCGAATAAACTCATCATTTCTGTAAACTCCTTGTTCATTCATGTTCATCCATTCACCCACCAATAAGGATGGATAGATGCAGGTCATTGTCTGCGTGGCAGATTCAATTCTTTTGTCATTGTTTGTTGATATAGTTATCCAATGCTTCACACCTTTTGGCAATTCAGTAATAAAATCATCTATGATGATACCGATCTCGTACTCTTTCTTGGTTTGTAAGGTAACTTCCTCATATAAACTATTTCTCCCAAAATACATTTCTAAATCACCTGGTTCATCATGATCAATAACGCCATCAACCAGGAATCCTTCCATCAGTAGTGCATCTACTATATGATATCCTACCCAACTATTACAGTTTACAATCAATAATCTCATTACTACCTCTCCTTCCTATATAACACAAATATTTATAGATTTATTGAATAATTCATAAGCAAAATAATAGAATACGTGTTAGAATATAACTGTTAATGAAGTGTATGTGTTTATAGCTAGTTTGATTATAGTTGAGTGAGGTGTTTAATAATGCGCTACATAATGACAATCTTTTGGTCATTTCTAATTGCCGCTGCTGTTTCTTATGTACTTTCAAGTATGGGTGGAGAACCTTTCTTGATTCAAAATGCGATCATACTCACAGCAATTTTTTCTATCGTTGTATTTGTACTTGGGGATGGCATTTTAAAAGAAAAAGCTGAATAAAATTGGAGAAACCCTTGCCTTCCAGCAAAGTTGGCAAGGGTTTTCCTTATTAATACCAAGGAAGTACACTGATTGCCGTCAATGCAGCGAGAGGTAAAATCAAACGATTAAACCTTCTCCTTCCATACCCAGGATATCCAAAACCGGGATACCCAAATCCACCATATCCTGGCCAAAAAACACGATGGTCATACGAATTATTTTCTTGCGAGTAATCAATTGGAACTGCAAGGTGGACATTTTCTTTATCCACACCTGTAACAATACCATCTATCTGAGAACCATCATTCATTTGTATTAATACATATAAGTGAATATGCTCGTTACATTGGTCATACATTGTTTTATTAGTCATTTTTTATCCTCCTCCATGATAGCCTATGCATTTTCATGTGGAGTGGTGAAAAGAATCAAGAAAATTGAATGAAGGAGTTAGAATCATGAATGTGTTTGAAAATTTTTGGACAATCGTGCATTATTTTATACTTGGTCTTGTTCAAGGTATCACGGAGCCAATTCCAATCTCTTCTAGTGGACATATAATCATCTTTCGAGAGTTATTTGGAATTGAAGCACGAGGCTTATCGTTTGAGATATTTGTAAACTTAGCCTCACTACTTGCCGTATTAATCATTTATCGTAAAGACATTGTTCGATTAGCAGTAAATAGTTGGAACTTCATATTCAAGCAAGAAAAAGAATCAAAAAGTGATTTTATGTTTGTAGTTTATCTTGTGATTGCAACAATTCCAGTTGGAATTGTTGGTGTACTATTTGGAGATGAAATTGGAGCATTTATTGGCGAAGATGGTACAACTGTGGTTGGAATAACATTGCTAATAACCGCTGCCGCAATATGGATGATTCGTAATTTACGCGGAAGAAAGATAGAAGGAGATTTATCTACAAAAGATGCTGTTATAGTAGGACTAGCACAAGCTGTTGCAGTTACACCTGGTATAAGTAGATCAGGAGCTACATTAGTAGCATCTATGTTAATGGGTATGAAACAAGATACAGCATTACGGTTTTCATTCCTATTATATATCCCTGTTAGTTTAGGATCTTCTGTATTAGAGATTCCAAATATTGTACGAGACCCTCATGTCCAAGAATTATGGATACCATATTTAATTGCTTTTATTACTGCGTTTATCGCATCTTATTTTGCCTTAAAATGGTTTATGAACATAATGCGACATGGAAACCTTAAGTATTTCGCATACTACTGTGTGATTGTCGGTTTATTAGTATTAATATTCCTATAAAATACTTTAAGACCTCAAAACAAGTTTATGATACTTGTTTTGAGGTCTTTTTATGGAACTAAAAGGTGCAAATTTTTATCGTTTGCAAAAACTTGTATTTATAAATTATTTACAAAAGCTATTTACATTACATAGCAAGAGGTATAGAATAGTTCAAGTGATTTTATTTACCTAGGTAATTAATTAGGGGGATAGCATGGGAAATATAGAGAGCAAAGATATTCTACACTTATATAATCAAAAATATCGTTATTTCCAAAAAGAGATGAATCAGCGCCTTCGAAAATATGATTTGTATGCCTCGCAATGGACAATCTTGTATTGTCTTGATCAGTCGGGACCAATAACTCAGACAGATATATGGAAATATCTAAATATAGAAGCTCCTACTGTAACTCGAACTTTATCTAGACTTGAAAAAAATGGATGGGTGGAGCGACTACCTGGTCAAGATAAACGAGAAAAAATGATTTATTTAACCGAAGAAGCCAAGACAGAATTACCAAAAATAAAAAGAACAATGAAACAATTTGATGATGATATGCTTCATCGTTTAGATCAAGGTGAGCGGAAATTATTATATCAACTACTTAGTAAATTAACATCAGAGGTGTAATAAAATGAATCTCGAAAAAATTTGGACTAAAAGTTTTATCAGTATATCTCTCGTACAACTTTTAATATTTTTATCTTTCTATGCGTTATTAACCACTCTTCCTATTTATGTAATTGATCAATTTGGAGGTAACGAGGCTGAAGGTGGTTTAATCGTAACAGCAATGTTGCTCGCTGCTATCATTGTTCGATTCTTTTCGGCAAAATTATTAGACAAAATCGGGAAAAAACGAGGACTAGTCATAAGTGTTGCTGTATTTATGATTACCTCTTTTTTATACCTATTTACTGAATCCTATACTTCTCTATTAGCTTTACGTTTTTTCCATGGCTTCTCATTTGGAATTATCACTACTGCTACAGGAGCGATTGCCGCTGATATCATTCCAGCTTCTCGTAAAGGTGCAGGGTTAGGCTATTTTGCTATGGCAATGAATGTAGCAGTTGTATTAGGACCATTTCTCGGTCTCACGATGATTCAATATGTAAGCTTTCAAACATTATTCCTTATTTTAGGCGTTTTAATGATAGTTGCACTAATTAACTCCATGATGGTTCAGGTTGAAGAAAAAATTGTACTAAAAGATAATGATAAAAAACGCCTATCTATTCACGATTTTATTGAGATACGTGCATTGCCAATTGCTATAATTGCAAGTTTAGCATCATTATCCTATGCCAGTGTAATGTCATTTATATCTGTATATGCTACTTCTATAGGTCTTGCATCAACGGCAAGTTTCTTTTTCTTAGTTTTTGCAGCAGTAATGCTGATAACTAGACCTTATATAGGTAGAAGTTTTGACCTTAAAGGACCTAGATTTGTACTTTTACCTTGTTTAACTTTCTTTGCAATTGGTTTAATTACATTAAGTGTAACGAATAGCTCCTGGATGTTGCTATTTGCGGCAGGATTAATTGGTTTAGGATATGGTTCTATCCTACCTGGTTTCCAAACCATCGCAATACAAATTTCTCCCGACAGTCGAAGCTCTCATGCAACATCAACCTTTTTTATTCTTTATGATTTAGGCATAGCTATTGGATCTTTTGTATGGGGGTTAATTGTTTCAGGAATTGGCTTTTCAAATGTATACTTAGTTGCCGCAGCAATGGTTGTCGTAGCTCTGTTCCTTTTCGAATTTTACTATAGAAGATCTTCCAAAAAAGAAGAAAAATATGCAAACGCACAATGAACAATAAGTCAACACATTAAAAAAACACTGCTAAATTTAAAAATTTAGCAGTGTTTTTTAATCAATCGGGAATACCTAATGCAATTTTGGCATAGCGTGACATCTTGTCTTTACCCCAAGGTGGATCCCATACAATACTTACCTTTGTTTCTTTTACTTCAGGTATATCGGAAAGTGCATGTTTGATATCTGCTTCAATATGTGCAGATAAAGGACATCCCATTGCTGTTAATGTCATTGTCACCACACATAATCCATCGTCTTCCATATCTACGTCATAAATTAAACCAAGATTTACAATATCTATACCTAATTCTGGGTCAATTACATTTTCTAATGCACCCATTAAGTTTTCTTTTAGTGCTTCATCCACAATATTTCCCTCCTTCCCCTTATATACCATTTAAACATACTATATCATTTTAGAAAATTAATTTACAATAGATGTTTTGCAAACCACTCTGTTGCTTCTAAGTAACCATTGCGGCTCACCTTATGTCCTACCCCAGGTTCTTTGATAAATTTAATATTCTGTTCGTCAATATAAGTATCTTTCGCTTCTTGATAAAAAAGATAAGAATGCTCAAAAGGAACGACAGGATCTTTATCTCCATGCCAGAACATTACTGGACGTTGATCTAATGTATCCACATGATGAGATAAGTCCATTGCTTCTATTTGCCTTAATAACTGTTGCAATTGATTATTTGATATTGGAAGTTCTCCATACTTTTTAAAATTACCAATAAGGGCATTTGCATAATCTGTGATCTTTGGTGATCCCATCATAATAGCAGCTGCTTGAATCCAATCATACTTTACTAATGCTGCACTTGTTGTAATACCACCCATGCTAGTACCTGCAATTCCTAGTCTACCTTCTAATAGCCAATGATTCTTTAATAAAACACTTCTTAATTCTTCTAACTCTTGAACATTTTGAATAACAATATTCCAAAATGAAATTTGCATCTGCTTATCGGTCAGACCTTTACTTCTTTCACCATGATGAAGACTCTCTGGTAAAAGTACTCTAAACCCTTTCGATGCTAACATATATGCAATCGGTAAATTTTGCTCTTTCGCGCTAGTAAAACCATGAAAATAAATAATTGTCGGTAATTCAAAATTATAGTTTTCACTTTTAACAATATGTAAGTATGGAATTTGATTTATTTGTTCCTCATATATCCCTATCATCATGTCTACTCCCTTTCATCATTCACCTATCTTCTATTGTAAGGTTTCTTTAACGACTCATGCAAATAATGTAAACTCTTTTTCACTTTACATCTAACTGAATAATGATAAGATTAGTTCAGATGAGGTGATAGAATGACAAAAAAGCAAAAGCATTTAATTGCGGTTGATTTAGATGGAACGTTATTAAAAGATAATAAAACCATTAGTTCTCGCAATAAAAATACTTTACATCAAGCAATGAATGATGGACATATCGTTGTTATAGCAACGGGCCGTCCACACAGAGCAAGCATTAACTATTATCATGAGCTCGGTTTAAAAACACCGATGGTTAATTTTAATGGAGCATTGGTGCATCACCCATTAGATGCATCATGGAAAACACTTCACACTCCTATGCCTATTAAAACAGCCCACAGAATAATCGATGCTTCCTACGAATTACAAGTAAAAAATATTTTGGCTGAAGTTCAAGATGAAGTATACATGGATGTGTATAATGAAGAAATTTTAGAAGTTTTTCAAGATAATGAAGAACGCTATATAATCGGAGATATAAAAAGCAAGTTAAGTGAAGATCCGACCTCCGTACTCATTCATCCTAAAGAAGATCATATTAAAGAATTAAGATCCCATTTAGATGATTATCATGCCGAAATCATTGAACATCGTAAATGGGGAGCTCCTTGGAATATCATTGAAATTATTCGTAAGGGTATGAATAAAGCTGTAGGATTACAAAATATCGCTAAGTATTATGACATACCGAAAGAACGTATCATCGCTTTTGGTGATGAAGACAATGATTTAGAAATGATTGACTATGCAGGTGTTGGGGTATCCATGGGCAATGCTATTGACTCCCTTGTATCTATATCAAAGCATCAAACTGTCTCCAATGAAGAAGACGGGATAAGTATTTTTCTTGAAGAGTACTTGCAATTATCTAAAAATGTAATTCAATCATAAATCCATTTGTTTCCTGCTATAAAATCCTTCATACGTTTCATACTAGAAGTGAGCGTGATAACACGTTCACTTTTTACTTCTATATGGTTAAAGCAAGTATCTCTTCAAGGGGGTATTCACTTTGAGCAAGCGAAGTAAATCTAAACGTTTCAGCCATCAAGGTGCTACTGCAGTTAAAAAACACGATGAGATTTTCACCTATCGTTCAACATTGGCACAGGCCAAGGGAAAGCACCAAGATGCTGATGACCAATCTCTAGGAGGGTTTTAATTGGAAAATAACCTTTACCAAAAGGCAAAAAATGCTGTCACTAATATGATAAGTAATCAAGGGGCTTCTGCTGAGCAGCAACAAGCTGCAAAACAAGCTATTGAAGCAGCCTATCAAGAAGCTTCTCCTGAAGAAAGACAACAACTTCAACAACTTGAACAGCAATTACAACAGCATAATCAATTAAAATAACTCTTAAGCAGAGCATATAAAGAGCATTTAAACAATGAATTGTTTAGATGCTCTTTATGCTTTAGTATTGATTTCTTTTCTGTTAGTATATAAATAAAATATATATGTAATATTAGGAGGAAATTATAATGGGAGTACATATCTCAGCAACACCGAATCCAAATGCCATGAAATATACAACGGATAAAGTAATTTTTGAAGGCACTAATAGTATTTCAGTTATGCCAGGAAATACGAGTGAGTATGAAATCTTAAATGAGCTTATGAAATTAGAAGAAGTTGATAATGTTTTTGGTTACCAAAATTTTATTACAGTGAATAAGCAGTTTGATGCTGATTGGGAAAGTCTTAATCCAAAAGTGGAAGAGATTTTCGTAAAATACGGCTATTAAACAAGACTACTTGGTAAAAGAGGATGGGACATAGCAAAATTATGCCAAAAGGCGGATGATGATTAGATTGAGCATAAAAATCATACGGAGACTCCTTGAAAATTAAAAATTGATTTTCTGTGTGCGATGTAATGCTGTCGAGGTTCTTCCTTATCCTATGGAAATAAGGTATAGGCGAGACCCAGAATGCTCCGCATTCTGGGCCTCACCAGCCGCCGTTGGATAAGCACAGTATGTTTCTGAAGCATTCGCATTTACCTTTTGAGTAAATATTTTTGTCCCAACCTCAATCTTCTATTTGATTTAACCTAGCTCCTCTATCCAATAAGTTTTAATCCTATTGCTCCAGAAATAATGAAAGCAATACAAAGAATTCTCTTCCATTCTTTAGATTCACCATAAACAAACATTCCCACAACGGTTGAACCTACCGTACCAATTCCTGTCCAAATTGCATAAGCTGTTCCCATCGTAATACCTTCCATTGCATATCCTAATAAACTAAAACTTATGCCGAAGAACAACACTAACAGTAATAATGCACTCCACTGTTTCATGGCCACTTTTTTCAAACTCATCACACCAAATACTTCAAATACTCCCGCTATGATTAATGCTCCCCAATGCATTAGGCTTCACTCCTATTTTGCTGATCACTTAACAGTTTTAATCCGATTACACCAAGCAATAAAATCGCTATAAAAATAATCTTTAAAGGATTAAAGGGTACCCTAAAAAATACTGTTTCAACAATTACCGTACCTGCAGCTCCTATTCCAGCAAAAACAGCATATACTGTGCCGACAGGTAAATACTGAGTTGCTTTAATTAAAAGAATAAAGCTAAACACAATAGCGACAATTGTAGCCGTATATTCCATTATTGTGGTTGAATAATTCAACCCAGTAACCCATATGATTTCCACTATTCCAGCTAATAAAACATACATCCACTGTTTACTCATGTTGATTTCCTCCTCTAAAACCTCGCCAAAAAATTGGCCATATCGCATTAACACGTCTTTGAAATTCTTTCTCTCCAGTAAAAAATAATTCCAGTACGCATCCATCGACAATAGTAATATAAGCAATTGAAATTGTTTCTATCTCTCCCTTAAATGAAATAGTTTTAAAATATGGATGATTACGTAATAATCTATTCAACAATTTCTCCATATCCTTTAAGAACGGTGCAACTAAAATTGCGATCTCTTTTTCTAATTGTGCAGGAGGAAAATAAGTCATTCGAAAAATAAATGCGACATGGCTATCTTTTTTTATTTTTAAACATAACCAATCAAAAAATGTACGCAATTGAAATTCTAACGGTTTGTTCTTCACTTCTATAAAATAACTAACAATATGCTGTTTTTCTCTTTCCAACGATTGGCGTATAACGGTAAGAAATAAATCCTGTTTACTTTTATAATGTGCATAAATAGAAGGTTTTTTTATTCCAACTTTATCTGCTATTTGCGCCAATGATGTACCCTCATACCCATTATTAGCAAATGCAGATAAAGCAGCATTAAAAATTTCTTTTTTCATTTAAAATACCCTCCCTAACGGTCGTAAGTCAAATATAACAATTATATACTTTTTTGTCAAAGTTCGGCTTTTGGAGATGTGAGAGATCTCAGTACACAAATTTTATGATTTTCTATGCAATAAAAAATACCCTGCTTCCGCTGTTCGCGGTCACAGAGTATTAATCATTTTTGAGTGCTAATTTTGAGTATCAATTGGGACATAATTTTCATTAATTGGCTCTCCAGATTGGTTTTTACCATATAGTACGACAACCGGAGGATCATTACCTTCTAAAACTTCACGTGGTAGTGTTTCGACTATTTCAAATTCACTCCACTCATTAGTTGAATTTTCAACTTGTTCATATGCTTCTTCCTGAATTATTTCACCATTTAATTCAACCTTATAATAGAACAGACCTCCAGAGCTATTAACCTCACCAATAATATGGAACTGTTCACTTTCTATATTGACATCCACATTGCGAAATTGAACAGAAGTTGCTTGTTGATCTAGTTCTGATTCTGACTCCATAGGTTCGATGACATCTTCATCTCTATTACCACAAGCTGTCAAAAATAATAATACCAACATTACGATTCCAATTTTTTTCATTACACGAACACCCTTTTTTAATCTCTTCTAAAGAAGCCGTATACTCCTGCAGTTTCCACTATATTTGTAAATGCATTCGGATCTACTTCATTGATAATTCTTTCTAGATCATATAATTCATAGCGTGTAACAACTAGATACATTAAACTTTTATCTGCTTTCGTATAAGCTCCTTTTGCAGGAAGAATGGTAATTCCACGAACCATCGTTTTATGAATGGCCTCTTGTAGTTCATCTGTTTTCTTCGTAACAATCATTGCTGTAACTTTCTCATAGCGAGTATGGATTGCATCAATTACGCGAGTAGTAACATACAGCGTCAGCATAGTGTATAACGCATTTTCTGGCAAATACATGATACCTGCAATTGCAATAATAATCGAATTCATAATTAAGAAATAATTTCCGATTGGTTTATCTTTTAATCGCGATAGGATCATAGCTACAATATCCATCCCACCAGTGGATGCACCAATTTTAAGTGTAATACCTACACCAATTCCTGCTATCACACCTCCAAATACTGCATTTAAGATAATGTCACTGGATATCTCGACTAATGGGATAATTTCAAGAAATAGAGTAGAGAAAAAAACAGAGATTAAGCTATATATTGTAAAGCCTTTTCCAACTTTATACCAACCCATTATTAAAACTGGAATATTTAAGATAGCTAGTAGTATACCTGTAGATAAACCAACACCTAGAAAATCATTAAATATACTAGACAAAAGCTGCGCAGCACCAGTAAATCCACTTGCATATACATTAGCCTCAATGAGAAAGAAATTTAATGATACAGCATTTAATAAGGCACCAATTATAACTATAGCAATTCTTTTTGCTTCCATTAAAAACATGGAGTACCCCCCTTTAACTATGTGTAGAAATAATAACTTTTTGACTAAAATTTTAAATACATTTAAACTAAAATAAAGTCAAAAATATGAAATGTAGGTGAAATAAGATGGCGATAACAATACTGGCTGATAGTGCTTGTGACTTGTCAAAGAATTATTATAACGAAAACAACATTGAAATGATACCATTAACTGTTCATCTAGACAACGAAGAGTATGAAGATGGCCTTACCATCAATCCAGAAACGGTTTATGAAGCGATGCGAAATGGCAAATCACCAAAAACATCACAAGCTTCTGCACAAGATTTTAAAAAAATATTTACAAAACATGCTGAAGAGAATAAAACGTTAGTTTATATTGCGTTTTCCTCAGAACTTTCAGGAACATATCAAGCTGCCAAAATGATGGAACTAGAAGTTAAAGAGACCTATCCAGATGCGGATATCTATGTAATCGATTCAAAATGTGCATCAATCGGTCATGGATTAGTGGTCCTAGAGGCTGCAAAGTTAGCTAACAACGGTGCTTCTGTAAATGAGATCATTGAAAAAGCTAATCATCATGCCAAGCATATGGAACACATATTTACCGTTGACGATTTGGAATACTTACACCGCGGTGGCCGTGTAAGTAAAACCGCAGCATTTGTTGGAGGTTTATTAAAAATAAAGCCACTTCTTCATGTTGAAGATGGAAAACTTATACCTTTAGAAAAAATTCGCGGCTCGAAAAAAGTTCTTCAACGCATGATTGACGTAATGGAATCCCGCGGTCAAGATTTTGAAAATCAAACAATTGGAATTAGCCACGGTGATGATCTTTCTCGTGCTGAACAATTATCAGAGATGATACAAGAAAAATTTAACGTAACAAAAGAAAATATTGTAATTGAAATGGTAGGATCTGCAATTGGTTCTCATTCAGGTCCAGGTACACTGGCATTATTTTTCTTAAATACAAAAAATAAATAGAAATCATTCTTACGAGGAATTATCCCCTTTTATATAGACAATTAAACGTTCTATTACTATAGGGGGTTTATTTTTACCATTTAAACTTGTTCTATATTGAATTTAATAAATGATTTATGTGTATGAATGCCTAAGCCTAATCATATAGTGTAACAATAAGTTATCAATGGAGGTTAAATCATGCTTAATAAATTATTAGATACTTTCGAAACAGAACATAAATATGCACCACTCACGTTAGATCATTTATTGGATTTTTATCAAAAGAAATACATTCAAGGTAAAATTGATATTAGACGTTACTATGAAATATATCAGTGCTTACATCAACAAGGTGCTGTATCATCTCACGAATATCTGTATTCATAAAATTTTACTTCGTTGCAGTAGAGGGATTACTGTCCGTTACATGAAAGATAAAAACAATCCAGCTATTTTAAGAAGAACATAATCAAGAAGATGAAAACACCTCTTAAGTCGGTTATTTAACGACTTTTAAGAGGTGTTTTTTATAAAAGAAAGAAATTTATTTGGATTGATTCTATAAAAATAGGGTAAAAGTATAATAAGTTTATATTAAGGAGGCAGTTCATATGAAAATGGAGAAAAAGAATGGGAAGATTACTCCCCCTGCACAATCTCAAAGTAAGCAGCCTGGTGTAGAGTCGAAGATGACTCCAACGCCTCAATTCATTCACGAATCTTATGAAGGTAGTAATAAGTTAAAAGGAAAAGTAGCTGTTATCACCGGCGGAGATAGTGGCATAGGTAAATCTGTTAGCGTCCATTTCGCAAAAGAAGGTGCAGATGTTGCGATTATATACTTGGATGAACATGAAGATGCAGAGGAAACAAAACGATTAGTTGAACAAGAAGGTCGTAAATGCTTACTTATCAATGGTGATATTGGTAATCAATCATTTTGCGAAGCAGCTGCCACGGAAGTGTTAGATAACTTTGGAAAAATAGATATTCTTGTTAATAACGCAGCTGAGCAGCATCCTCAACAAACATTATTGGATATTTCCAGTGAACAGTTAGAAAAAACATTTCAAACCAATGTCTTCAGTATGTTTTATCTGACGAAAGCAATTCTACCTAATTTAAAAAAAGGTAGTGCCATTATTAATACAACTTCAGTAACAGCCTATGAAGGTAACCCTGTACTTATCGATTATTCATCAACCAAAGGTGCTATTGTGTCCTTTACTCGTGCATTATCAAATGAACTTGCAGAAAAAGGCATAAGAGTCAACGCAGTTGCTCCTGGCCCAATTTGGACACCGCTTATTCCTGCTTCCTTTAATAAACAGCAAGTTGATGAATTTGGCGGCAATACACCAATGAAACGCCCTGGACAACCTAGTGAATTAGGGCCTGCATATGTGTATCTTGCTAGTGAAGACGCTAGCTATATGTCCGGACAAACCCTTCATATAAATGGCGGTAAAGTTGTAAATGGCTAGTTCAATTCAGGGGTTGAGACATAATGAAAGTACGGAAAGGAAGAACGATATTTTACACGTTCATATGTCCTTTTAATCTTTCTGTCTCAACCTTCTCTTCTCTATTTATTACGTTCTCTTTTTCTTTGTTTTAATGTTAAATAAATTACTCCAGCAATAAATGCCAAAATAACAATAACAATAAATCTAATAAACCACCAGTTAAGCCCTTCATCATCTTCTACTTCATACACTTCTACAGATTCACGTGGTATTCCGATTCGATGATTTCCTTCCTGATTTTCACGGACCAAATTATCTTGCAAGTAACCACGTAACTGTTTATCTCCATCAATATCAGTTACGTCTACATAAGCAGACTCACTTCCATTATTAATGGCAACATACATCGTTTGGTCTTGATAACTTCTTTTAAACACTACCATCGAATCAACTGTATCGACTAATTCAATATCACCTTGACGTAGTGCAGGAAATTCATTCCGTAAAGAAGCTATTCTAGTATGAAACTCTTTCAATTCCGGATCGCCACTATTAAACGGTACAAGTCGCTGAGACTCCTCTTCATCTCCCCCATACATTGGCAACTCGGTACCTTGAACAATTTGTGGTGTACCTGGTGTTGTATACATATATGTCAACGCCAACGTCCATGCTGTAAGTGAATTTCGTTGATTTTTTGAATATGCATTTGTAAAACGTTCTTCTGTAAAACCATCGATTGTAATTAACGGAGAATCTGTCTCTAAATTCTCCCATTGATTGTATACCTCAGAAACTGGATTATCCACATTAGAGAATACTTGTTTTAAACTTTCATGTAGCATAGGGT
Source organism: Oceanobacillus kimchii X50 (assembly GCF_000340475.1). Classification (NCBI taxonomy): domain Bacteria; kingdom Bacillati; phylum Bacillota; class Bacilli; order Caryophanales; family Bacillaceae; genus Oceanobacillus; species Oceanobacillus kimchii. The sequence continues at coordinate 1,223,702 of NZ_CM001792.1, read as the reverse complement.
TAGCTACAATATCCAAAGATGTTTCTTCTAATTCTTGTATGTTAGCAGCTTCTGAATCTAAAATATCCCCTATTAAATAAAAGTCTTCATCTTTTTCTTTTATATGTTGTGTATATTCTTGTAGAAAATCAATCGGTGCTTGGTCCACAGCATGTAATGTGAATCCATCTATATCCGTCTCTTCCATCCAGTAATCTGCGACACCTATCATAGTCTCCGCAACTTCAGGTTGGTTTAAATTCCACTGAATTGCATTATTAGACCAAGTGGCAGCTGTGTATGATGGTTCACCCCACCATTTAGCTTTACTACTGTCTTCTGTCACTTCATGTGATTCTGCAGCATAATTGATTACCATGTCCATAACTACTTTCATATCACGATGATGTGCTTCTTCAATCAATTGATTAAGATCTTCCATTGTTCCTAATTGCTCGTCTATTTCAAAATAATCAACGATCCAATAACCGTGATAACCATTTTGTTGATTATTCATTAAGGGCGATAATGAAATTGTAGTAATCCCCGTTTCTTTTAGTCGATCTAGTTGATCGATTATACCTTGAATATCTCCGCCATGATATGCATTCGGGTCATCTACGTCAATTTCTATCGTTTCCTCAGGATTTCCATTATTAAAACGATCAACTAAAATATCATAAATAACTTCATTATGTATACTGTTTGGTTCTTCTGCGTTTACATTGGTTAAAGGCAATAAGACAAAAATCACTGTAACCAATATAAGCAATTTATTTTCTTTTAGCATGATGTATAGCCCCCATCTGTAAATAATCCCATTGACTCCCCTTCTATTATTCCTTAATAAAAAAAATAGTCAACTACACGTTGACATTTGTTGAAAAGACTTCAAATTTTTTCTATAAGGAACAATTTCATAATTAAGATATTAGATATAAAATCCAAAAGTTGTGCTGTTTGATTTCCATTGCAGCCGGATGCTTTTAGCAGGCACGGCTTCAACTACAATCAAAATCAAGTTTTTCTATAATCCGAACATTAAGATTTAATTTTCCCACTAATTATTCGTTTTTTAATAAAACTTAGCAATTATGAGATTGACTTATACAAAAAACCAACGGTTACTTCTCCGTTGGTTTTTTATGAATATTATTCTAAATTAAATAAATAGAAAGCCCATTGGTAAGCGGAAGAAACCTAATACAATTACTAGAACTAATGCTATCCAAAATTGTACCCACTTCGCTGTAGTTGGTTTTCCTTTTGCTTTTCCAGTAAGAATCATTTCCATCATCGCTACTATCCATAATCCCGCCAGTGCTTTAACAATAACTTCACCAAGGATAGGCATACCAAAAGGACCTTGAATGTAATCCCATGTTAATATTCCACCTGTTATAATGATGAGAATAAACATAAGTCGTAAAATCATATGAATAATTTTTGCTGGTTTTTGGTTTCCCTTTTTGTACATAACAAGTGCAATAATAAACAAAATTAGCCCTAATGCCCATGATGTAATATGCATATGTGTCATAAAAACTTCCTCCTTTTAATAATCGAACCTATTTGTTCTAAGGGTATCATACCATTTATGGAAAAATAATACATGGAACAACCCTTCTTTTCAATAAATCGTCAAGTTTCTCGTCGGAATGGTTGTCTTTTTCCATAAGTAAGTGTACGCCATAACCATTCAAAAGGCCCAAAACGGAAGTTTTTCATCCACCACATACTACCTATCATCTGTAAAATAAATATAACTAATACAAGAATCAATTGTATCAGAGGATCTACTTTGCCGTATAAACCAAACCCAACACCATAAAAGAGCCAAAAACTTATAATAGACTGACATAAGTAATTGGTCATTGCCATTTTCCCTACTGCTTGTAACGGAACCATTAACTGGCGAAACCATCCTTGCTTCCATAACAGCGTAATACTGGTTACATAAAATATTGCAGAAGCAGCGCCACCAATATTGTCTTGTACATATGAAAACCAAGAAGGATTACCAAATAGGTATGGACCTAACTTTAATATAATAAAACCGATGAAAGAACTAATCCAAATCATTGTTAAATTTTGTTGATATTTCTCTGGTTGATGGAACCATTTTTTTCGAGCAGCATACATACCGATAAGGAACATCGGAAGTATGACACCTGCTAAGAAAAGAATATTTATCCCACCATTTGATAATTGCCAATCATGTAGATTTTGTTCCCAAATTCGAGAAAATGAGGCACTAGAATAGTTGTTAATAGCTTGTATAATAAATCCCTGATTTGGTGTATCTAAATAATCTCTAACCTGATACATCAATAGCGTGAATAACCCAACAAATACTCCCAATAGACTAATGATATTCACCTTTATGGTTCGGGCTTTTACATTAAAGTAGATTAACAATAAAAACCCAACCACACCATAAGTAAATAAAATATCCCCGTGCCATATTCCTATTGCATGAATTAGACCTATGATTGTTAAGAAAGCTAATCGTCGAATAAAAAACCGATTAACGGAAATTCCTTTTTCTACTAGCCGATCTTTTTGAAGCTGTATACCAAAACCAAAAAGAATTGAAAATAACGTATAAAAACTCGCTTGGAAAAACACGTCAATGATAAATAAAATCAACGTATCCATTTTTGAGGTCCAAACCTCTGTATCTCCACCATATAAGAAATATGGGGCAGAGAAGGCACCAATATTAACAATAAAGATGCCAAATATAGCAAAACCTCGTGCTGCATCAATCCAATTTAAACGTTGACTATCTTTAATTGGATAAGTAGACATGGCGCTCCTCCTATCAATCTCTGTACGGTACTTCTATCAATAACTGTTGTGAAAAGAAGTAAAGGTAAGTTTGCTCTACAGGCTGTTTCCAAATTTGCTCAATCGCTCGTCGATATAACGTCATTTGTGTTTGATAACGATGTGTTAATTCCTGTACTTTCTGAGGAGTAGGATTATCTTCAATAAAGTCCGTTTTGTAGTCTAAGATAATCCAGCCTGTATCTGTTGGAAGTAAACAATCGATTACTCCCTGTATAAGTACTTTTTCATTCGATTGATCTTTCCAGTTAGCATAGACTTCATTTGCTGGAAGCATGATACTAAATGGAACTTCCCTATGCATATCATTTCCATCCATAATCTTTGACGCAATTTCTGTGTGATAGAAACGCTCAATTGCTCGAATATTAACACTATCCGCTTCCATTCGAGTTAGCTTTTCCTCTTGCACCATTTTCTCTATGTTTTCTTCTATCTCCATTTCTGACAATACGTGTGTCATTGGTAAATGTTGCATAACTGTATGCAATGCTGTACCTTTTTCAGCTGGAGATAGTTTCATTTTCTTTTGTAAGAAATTAGGTCTTTTTCCGATTGGCCCTTGCGATGGAGGTAAAATTTGTTGATCACTATAGTCATCCTTTACCTCTTGTTGCCTTTTTAATTCAGTCACTGATTGTTTCGCACGAAATACTGTTGCTTGTTTATAAGCATATTCATATGACAAACGAGCTTCTACATCGTCCTTTAAATTTTCTTGTTCCGTATCTAAACTTTCCCAATTAAATACTTTTTCTTTCAAATTGTCCTCGTCATCCACAGAAGACTCTTTCATGTCAATATAATCTAATGCATGATTTGTTGTAATTTGCCAATCCGATGGATCCTGATTAATTGATTCCAATACTTGATTTCCTATATTTTCAGTCCGAAGTTTTTCAGATCCAACATGCCTTAATAATGCAGGTCCTACCCAGTCAAGATACGTTTTCGATTCCATACGAAAATATGCTGGTAACACCCAACTTGGATGATCAGCAATCCTTTGCCATTTTTCAAGTTTTTTGTCTAGAGAAGGAACCGTTCCTACCATCAATAGTTTTTCTTTTGCACGTGTTAATGCAACATATAATACACGTATTTCTTCAGATAACAAATCACGAAATTTAGCTTGTCTAACGGCATGATAATACAGGGTAGGATATTGAATTCGTTTAACAGGATCAATGTATTTACTGGCAAATCCTAAATCTTTATGAAGAAGATATTTCTCTGACAAATCCCGTTGATTAAATTCCTTATTCATTCCTCCGAGAATCACTATTGGAAATTCCAATCCTTTACTTTTATGAATGGTCATAATCCGTACAACATCTTCCTGCTCACTTAAGGCACGAGCAGCTCCTAAGTCCTTCCCTCTTTCTTCCATTCGTTCTATGAACCGTAAAAAGCGATATAAACCACGGAAAGATGTTGCTTCGTAACCTCGAGCTCGATCATATAAAGCTCGTAAGTTGGCTTGGCGTTGTTTTCCACCCGGAATAGCGCCAACAAAATCATAATAACCAGTCTTCCGGTAAATATCCCAAATTAATTCTGATAATGAACCTTGTCGGGCAGACTGACGAAAATCGTTTAACATTTCCATAAAACGAGTTAATGACTTCACAGTGTCATTATTCTCTTCTTCATTTTGCATATAGCGTTGAACAGCTTCATAAAAACTTGCTTTTCGATCTGCTAGCCGAATGGAAGCAAGTTGATCTTCTTCTAGCCCAATAATTGGTGAACGAAGTATAGAAGCTAATGGAATATCTTGTCTTGGGTTATCTATAACTTTTAGAAAACTTAACATTACTTTGATTTCAATCGCTTCAAAGTAACCCGTGGATATATCTGCATATGTTGGTATTCCCTGCTGTTGCAACTCATCAACAATTGTTGATGCCCATGTCATGGATCGCATTAATATAACGATATCCTTATATTGTAAATCCCTTTGTTTCCCTGTTGCTTTATCTACTACTTGCATTGGCGATTCATCTTCAGATGTACCTATCCAATTTTTAATCTGTTTTGCATAAGCACGGGCTTCAATTTGAGCTTTCTCTAAATCTTCTACCGCCTCTTCATTGTTGGATTGTTCCATCTCTTCACTATTGCTATCAATAAGTAGTAGTTCAGGTTTTGCTTCTAATGGATAGTCGTCATACATTTTATTTCCGTATATAAGTTCAGCTGCATCATCATAGCTAATTTCTCCAAGATCTTCATCAAATAATTGACGAAAGATATAATTAGCACCTAAGAGTACATTTTCTCTACTACGAAAATTTCTCGCTAAATCTATTCGAATCGATGGATCATCCGATTTAGAAAAACGTTTGTACTTATCTATAAATAATGATGGTTCTGCATGACGGAAACGATAGATGCTTTGTTTCACATCGCCAACCATAAACATATTCCCTTTATCCTGACGATCACTAATTAATTGTAGTATTGTTTCTTGTACCATATTTGTATCTTGATATTCATCAACAAGTATTTCTGTGAATTGCATCTGTAACTGCATCGCAACAGTTGAAGGAATCACTTTGGCCTCGGTTGATGATTCATCGATTAATATTTGTAAACAATAATGTTCTAAATCTGAAAAATCAACAACTGCTTTTTCTTTCTTGACTTTTGCAAAGGAATCCTGAAAATGTTTTACTAATTCGACAAGATGCTTAATCACCGGTGCAAGCTCTCTCATATCATTTACATGTGCATCTAAATTTCTAGCAAACCATACTTCTTGCATTTTTTGGAATCGCTTCTTATAACTATCACGTAATTTTTTTACTTTTGTTTTCTTCTCTTCATCACAGTCTATTTTTTTCCCGGACAATTTACCGAATTTTACTTGTAACATAGATTGTTGAAGATACTTCCAGGATTCAATATTTTTCAATGCATCTTGGATGATAGCCTTCTCCTCTTCAATTGTTTTAGCATAATGATAAGGTCCATCTGCTTCTTGGGTTATGGAATAAGCGATATCAATTTCTTGACTAACGGCATCCAATTGTCGTGACACTTCTTCTCTTAATACATTCATCCATGGTAACTCTTCATCTTTCCATTCTTCTGGTATATTATAAGTTTGTACAAGCCTATCTAACCATTGGTTTGGCCATGGACTTTGCATTGCAAATGTATGCAAACTTCGAATTAATTCTTCCATCTCTAGATCAGAACGATCACTAGTAAATCGATTGACAACCTCAAAGAAACCGTCTTGATTTGGATTAGAATCTCCATACCACCCCTCTAATAAATCATCGAGCACTTCTTGTTTCAATAAATCCATTTCCATATCATCTGCAATTCTAAATGAAGGGTCAATATCAAGTATATATGCATTCTTCTTTACAATATCCAGACAGAAAGAATGAAGCGTCGAAATAGATGCTCGTTGCAGTAAAGACAACTGCTTTTTCAAGTGAATAGAGCTTGGGTTTGCAGCCAAGGCTTGTTCTAAAGCTGCTCCAACTCGGTTTCTCATTTCTTGAGCTGCAGCGTTGGTAAAGGTAACTACTAATAATGAATCGATATTTGTAGGATTATGCTCTGCTAACAATTTTTGTATAATTCGTTCTACCAATACAGCTGTCTTACCAGATCCAGCTGCAGCAGCAACTAGTATATCCGAACCACTTGTATATATTGCTTCTTCTTGTTCTTTAGTCCAATTAACCATTATTTTCACCCTCTCTCTCAAACAATTGCAGTAAATCATTCTCTTTTATATCCGCAAACTTACGATAATTATTTTCTTCTAATACTGGATCAAATTGGCACACAGAATGAAATGGACAATAGGTGCATGCCTTCTGTTGCTTATGTTGATAAGGATTTACATCAACAAAACCATTGGTTAAATCGATTCCAGCCGATTTCAACAACTGATGAATGTGTTTTTGCAATGTCTCAAAAGTGGATTGATCTGCAATCTTAGAGTAACTATAGAATCCTCCATTTTTCTTTAATGCTGCCGGGATAATTTGACTGGAACCTGTTTCTAATGATGAATCCATCATCTTCACTATCTCTTCATTGGATAAAAGTAAGCCTTGCATTTTATATTGTTTAAATAATTCTTCTTCAATATCAGCTTCTGTCATACTACCTTTAGCAGAGATCATTGGATTGTGAACATGGAAATATAATACTCCAGCTGGGTCTGCCTGTTGGCCTAACCATTTCTCCGAATGAGTTAATACAACATCTAAGTAAGCGAGCATTTGTAATGCAATACCGTAGTATACTTCCGTTAAGTCCAATCCTTTAGAGCTTGATTTATAATCAATAATCCGTAAATATAAATTGTTTTCGAGTTCGGCTTTGTCTACCCGATCAATTCTCCCTCGTAATACAAGTTCATAACCATTCTCTAATTGCATAGATAGTGAAGGAATTTGATTATTGCCATCACCAAATCCTAATTCCAATCCAACTGGAGAAAAATGGCTTAATCTTGCTTGCTCACCTAATACAAATGCTGCTCGAGCAATGACTTCTTCTAGTTTCTTCTGAATATACGCATAGCGATTGGAACTATGCAATATTTGATGTTGGAGCACAGGAGATAACTCAGTTACAGCACGGTTTGCATATTTAGACGATTGACTTTTTGTCAATGTAGCAAAATCATTTCCCTCAGCATGAATCCATTCTGTTATTTTCTTAAGTGCCTCATGAAACAGTTGTCCAATATCTGGAGCATCTAATTTGTACGTCCTTCTCTCCTCTAAATTCAAGCTATATTTAGCAAAATGTTGATAAGAGCATCTGTAATATGTTTCTATTCTACTTACACTCGCTTGAATGCGCTTCGGATATAGTTGTTCAACTGTATCTCGTTGTAGTGATTCAGGTTTATTTTCATAGTAGAGTCCTTGTAATACTCGATGTGTTGTTCCACCTTTTGGATGATGTTCTACATACCATTGATATACTTCCCACCAAATTGGATCAATCGGATATCCTTTTCGAAACTTCGCTAACTGTGCGGTTAATGCTGACCTTGATTTCAACTCAGTGGATACAAACCTTCTTGTATTCGATTCATCTTCTGGATCCTGTAATAATATATGATTTTTGGTTGCAGGGAATAGCTCTTCTATTCGATGAATCAATTGAGAAGGCATTTTTGCTTTCCCTTCTTCATCACTTAGTAAATAACTAATTTTCAGTCTGTCTTTCGCAACAGTAAAAGCTAAGTACATATAAAACCAATCATCTAATAATTGGCGTTCACTTGTATCAGCTAACTTCAATCCATTTTGTTCAAGTAATAAACGCTCTGCTTCATCAATCATTCCATCAGATGTTGGTTTCATTGGCCAAACACCCTCATTTACTCCTAATAGAAAAGCACAACGAATATTACTCATTCGGGATCGATCGATTGTCCCTACAATAATATGATCCATACTCGGGGGTACGTGGGAAAATTGCAGCGTTTCAATACCTGCATCCAAAGCAACTTGGAAAACAGATAAGTCCATCTTCTCTTCACCTGCAATTTCTACCATTTCATCTAATAGTTGAATAACAGCGTCCCATACTTGTTCTTGTTCCCTACCTTTTTCAGGTAACCCTTGATCATCATAATAATTTCTGGTTACTTCTAGTTGATCAGGAATTTTCAGTTCTTCTAACCACTGATACACGGCTATACAAAGATCTTTAACAGTGGTTGCTGCCCTTAATTGTTCATCAACTGTTGCAATAGCAGATATAACTTGATCTCGATATCGATTCATACTTTCTTGTAATTCTCTTTCTCTATCTGTTTGAGCAGAACTATCAAATCCTCGAAAACGCTGGTATTTCCATATTTTTTCACCAATCCACTGATGTCTAGATCGAATCCCAAACTCAATAACATAATTCTCTAATTGATCGATACTGTCCATAGTTAGAGGAAATTCTTCATCTGTAGCTGGTATAAGTCCTGTTTTTAAAACCCGAAAAATGGCATCATTTCTCCAATTTCCTTGTACAACCTCTAATATGGAACGAATTAATTCGATTAATGGATGATGAAGCATTGGACGTTTCTCGTCAATAAATACAGGAAGTTCATAATCATTGAAAATAGTTTCAATTAAATTATGATAAACTTCTGGTTGTCGTATTAACAATGCAATGTCTCTATAGCGGTATCCTTTATCTCTAATTAATTCCAGTACTTGCTGGGCTACCCCTTCTACTTCTGCGCGTGGATGGACAGCTTCAAATATTTCAATCGGGACTTCGCCTTCATACGCTGGTGCTGGTCTAGAATCAAAATATTTTTCCATATGAGCAAAGTAAGGTCGATTTTGAAAATTCCCTTTCAAAGAATCTAATATGATCGGATCTTCTACCGGAATCCCTGTATCCCATGCTAATTGTTTCAATACATGATACGTTTGGCTTGGTTGGTAAAATAAATCTAGCTCAGTTGTATCCTCTTTCTCCCGATCATCTAATGTTAAAGCAACTGTGATAGAATTGCTCGTTTTCATTAACTCTGTAAGTACTGATTGTTCCTGAGGTGTGAAACTATGAAAACCATCTATGTAAATATCCGCATTATTTAATATAGAAGATTGTTTAATTTGTTGAATTAACAACTGTAGTTGATCTTCACTATCTACATATGTGCCCTGTAAGGAATATATAAACGTTTCATAAATATAAATTAAATCACTAAGTTTACGCGTGAGACCCTGCTCAGATGGTGACTGATGCACAAACTGTGTGAAATGAGATTGTTGCATCCGTAGATCATCTGGTGTTATTTCATAGCGTTTTAATTCAGTTAACATCGTCTCTAGTTGACCAAGAAATCCCTGTTTTTTTAGAGCTTTTTGAAAAGCATTCCAGTCCCCTTGCTTCTCTTCAATAATCTTCCTTAGCATCATTTGAATACCCACGGAGCTTATAAACTGTTTTGTACCTCCGCCGGTTTCCTGTAATACTCTCCAGGCTAAGCGTGAAAAACTAACAACTTGTGCTCGAATACTACCGTTTGTTTCAGAATCACTAAATAGAGCAACTTCTTGTTGAAATGTCATTTGATCTGGAACAATGTAAAATATAGAAGGTCCTATGGGTTTGGTAGAAATTTTTTGTTTTATTTCCTTTAAAATTACCTCACTTTTATTTGTCCCAGAACGTCCTAGTATGAACCGCATTCCCATATATTAACCCTCCTAAATTTCCATAACTAAAATAGAGCTCCTATCTATTTTATCAAAGATAGAAGCTCGGTCCTAATCGAAAAACTTTTTATTATTTATTTACTTTCTCTGTCAATGGCCAATACGTTATATCAACCTTTCCTACAATTTGATCATTGGATATAAATCCGAACGATCGACTATCTAGGCTATCTTGTCGATTGTCTCCTAGTACAAATAAATTCCCCTTAGGAACTTCAATTTCTCCAGTAATTTGTTGGAGCGTAAAATCATTGGTAAATTTTTCAACCGAACTTGCTTCCTTATAAGATTCTAAAAATCTTTCTTCAATAAATTCTCCATTAATATAAAGCTTATCATGTTTATACTCCACCCTATCTCCAGGTATTCCAATAACACGTTTAACATAGTCTTCCTCTTTAGAAGCCCGAAAAACAATAACATCAAATCGATTTACATCCGATAATTCATATACAAATTTATTCACCATCAATAAATTTCCGTCAAATAGTGTAGGTTCCATCGACTTCCCATCTACAACATAATTGGCAAATAGAGTTGTTCTTAAAATAACTGCAATCCCAATCAAGAGAAGTAAAAGTAACAATACTCTTCGAATATTGAATTTTTTCACGTTGTTTCATCCTTCATCGAGTAATTATTATACATAATACCCTTGAAGGAAGTTTTTAACCCTTTTCGTGATTCACATATTATTTTTAGCTGATTTTTTTTGCAATCGTTTTTCTAAGTATTTACCAAACATCCAAAAAATCACTATGCCTATACCTACAATTATTGTTCTTACTGGATTTTGAGCAAATTCCATTATACTCGAGCCGACATATGAAATGGAGAATATCATTACCGTTTTACCTAAGCAGACAGCTAATATAAATTGATATATGTTAATCTTCGACAATCCTGCCACAACATTAATTATGGACGAAGGAGAAAAAGGGAAACACAGCAATATAAATAGCGGACCAAATCCATGTCTATCTACCCATTGAGTAATTTTTTTCACTTGATTATTCTTTCTAATTTTTTGTAGTAAACGTGTATTAGAGAGCTTTCTTATAAGTAAAAATACAACAACTGCTCCAACAGTTGCGCCAATCCATGAATACAGAAAGCCTTGAAATAATCCATAAGCAGCAGCATTACCAAGAACAAATACGATTAACGGTAAAAAAGGTAAGAAAGCTTCTAGGAACGGTAATAAAATCCCTGGTAACGGTCCTAGTCCTTCATACTGATTTAGGAGCTGGGAAATAAATTCTTCCCAACCTTCTTCTCTAATAAAACTTCTCCAATTCGATAGAGAAACACTCATGACATACATCCACGTAAGCTCCTATCATTAGACAACATTCTTTTAAAATTATTATATGGTATTAGATTGTATTTTAAAAGAAAAAGCTAATTAATTCCAATAATGAATCGTCACTCTAATTGGTAGATATTTTTTCATCTATAACATATAATAAAATATACGAACATACGATCTGTATAAGAGGTGTGAGTGCATGCGTTATATCAATGAGGAAAATACTAAAATAGCTTCAAGGTATTTATTTATATCCATGGCGATTATTATAATTCGTCAAGATATAAAATATCATGATGAAGGACCATATAAAATCAAGGAGATATATCTTCAGATGTTATCAGAAATGGAGAGGGAAGCTGTCCGAGAACGTAAACAGATCATTCGCAGAATGAGAATAAATCAATTATCGGTTCTTCCACTAACAAAAGATGATTCTTTTTCAAACTTTTTATTTATATGCCAAGGAAAAGAAGAAAAGAAAAGTTATTTCAACCCAGCTATTCGTAAAAAAGTTGAAAAAGTGCTAAAGGAGTTGATGTTTAAGAGTCTTTATCGTCTTCAGAACGAGGAGGCTTCCTCCAACGTTTAATTCGATCGTCTAAAAGAAATCTTATTTGAGCAGTACGTTGTAGTTGATTGATTAAAGAACCATGGGAGATATCAAGTGAAATTTTTGAGCCATTTTTAAACAATACACTGGTAGTCCCTTCATCTCCTCTACGTACTTCTTTAATATGACTATGTGCAATCCAAGAACAGTTCGCATTACTAGGAGACTTAGTTGGAAAGAAATACATTCCACTTGCTGGATCAATTGTAATTGGTGCTTTATGTGTTATTCCGCTAATTTCTCTAGTCCCCTCCTGACGTCCTTTCAAGCTAGCACCAAAATACTTGCAAGCATAATCAATGACATTGGTAGGTTTCGCTTCCAAAACATATTCCGTTTCCTCTTCCAATACTTTCGCAATGTACCTTCCATTTTCATCTTGCTCTGATACAATCGCCAACGTAAATGGCGTTATTTCTAAAAATTCCTTTTTCATTGTTTACCTCCTTTACCAATTAGTGTGACTTAATACCTAATATAACATATTATTAGTTAAAATGATATATTTTTACATAATTTTTTGAATAAATAGTTAAAAAAAGAAACGAAGTTGATAATAAACGACAATTTCAACTTCGTTAGGAACCATACTATGAATTTGTAACTTGTTCTTTAAGACTCTTTCGTAAAATTTTCCCTGTCGTATTTTTCGGAAGCTCATCAAGAAAATAAATCGATTGAGGAACTTTATATTTGGCTAAATGTTGTTTACTAAACTCAATTAAATCTATTTCTTTCACATCCGGATTATCAACAACAACATACGCAATAACTGCCTCACCTGTTTGAGGGTCTGGAACTCCAATGACAGCAACTTCCACAACAGAAGGATTAGAATAAAAGACTTCTTCTACTTCCCTAGGATAAACATTATAACCACCAACTAAAATCATATCTTTTTTACGATCAACAATATAAAAATATCCGTCTTCATCCATTCTTGCCATATCTCCTGTATAGAGCCAACCATCACGTATTGTTGCAGCTGTTTCGTCTACCATTTTATAATAACCTTTCATCACATTTGGCCCTTGAACTACTAATTCACCTACTTCACCTGGTGGTAATTCATTACCCGTTTCATCAACCACTTTATTTATAACATTTACAATATTTTGGCCGATTGAACCTGCTTTTCTCGGACGATCTAAAGGATTAAAACACGTTACAGGAGCAGCTTCAGATAACCCATAGCCTTCAGAAACCTTTACATTAAAAGCTTGCTCAAATGATTCTAGTAAAGATACCGGCATAGCTGCACCTCCAGAAATACATAAACGTAAAGAGGAAAAACTATCCACATTATCTTTTGCACTTTGTAGTAAATAATTATACATCGTTGGAACGCCTGCAAATACTGTTGCTTGATAGTCACTAGCTACACGGAATACTTCTGTTGGCGAGAACTGAGGTAAAATAATGATTGTCCCTCCATTTAACAGCGGTGCATTTAATGATACAGTCAAGCAAAAAACATGAAACATTGGCAAGGCAGCAATTACCCGGTCATCTTGACTAATATGTAAATAATTAGCGACATCTTGTGCGTTAGAGTATAGGTTTTTATGCGTAAGCATTGCCCCTTTTGGTTTTCCGGTTGTACCTGAGGTATACAAGATAACAGCTAAATCCTCTTCAACTAATTTTGGACCAGTGAAAGGCAATTGACCATTAGCAATTACTTCTTGAAAACGTAATATACTTGTTGGTAATTGTTCTTTTTTAATAGATCCTGGAACTTCTTTTCCACTTTCACAATTAACAATATATTCTAGAGTAGATAGATCATCAACAATTGGAATAAATTTATCCATAAGAATATCCATTGTAATAATTCCTTTTACATCACCATCTTTTAACATATAAGCCATTTCACTAGGTGTATATAAAGGATTCATTGGAATTACAGTTAATCCTAATCTCAATGCCCCATGCAATCCTATGACGTAATATGGACTATTCCCTAATACTAATGCGATATGATCGCCTTGTCTGAATCCTAATTTTTGGAGACCATCTGCAAACTTTTGAACCATGCCCTCTAACTCACCATAGGTTGTTTTCTTATCTGCAAAAATATATGCAGTTTTTGTTGGATTTTCCCTAGCAGTTAGTGCCAACTTATCTGTAATATTCAATCTTATCTCTCCTTCCTATTATGAATGAATATTCATTCATTTATGGGTAAAAAAATAGAATTACGCTATCGTAAGTTCTTTTTTTTCGGTTATTTTAGAATAATTATAAATTATATGAATTTAATTTTCAATAGAAAGCGCTAACATTTTAGTAAAAGTCGTTAATATATCTCTATGCAACTATTACAGCTCAAATTCTGTCACTAATTCATTTATATAATTTAATGTCTCTACTTGTTTCTCGTTATTTACATCCTCATATAACAACTGTTCTATAAACTCCCAAATATCTTCTAAATTTCGCTGACAACGGTAATATTTTATAGCATCTTCATTAATAACATATCTTCTGTGGGTCTTTTGATAAATACTTATGAATTTATCAAAATATGGCTTATCTATTAAAAACATGATATCAGCTTCTACTGGTGCTAACTTTAATCCTTCCCAATCAATTAATATGAGTCTATCTGTTTGCATTAAATTCCAATTGTGTATGTCAGTATGACAAAGGGAAAAATCTAGATTACTGGACTTTAATTGATTTGATAAATTTTTAATATCTCCTATACGATTAACTAATGTTTGTCTATACTTGGTAATAGGTTCTTTGATAATCTGTGGTATTTCTTCTATTTTTTTCTGTAAAATTATTTCAAAGTCATTTAAATATGGTAATTCAAAGTCCTCTACCATCAAGTTAGTTGAAAATGGAATTTGATGACTTCCATAAGAATGAAGTGTAGATATAATTTCAGCTAATTCTTTAATTTGCTTGTCAGACATGTTTTTATTTCCAACTGTATCTCCATCAATATATGTATAAAGTAAGTACACATTACTATCATCTTCACATTTATATTCCCCTTCAAACGTAGATATTGGTATAGGAGTTTTTCCTTTCAATTTTGTATGATTATCTAACCACACCAAAATTGAAGCATATTGATTAATGAAAGCAATAAGTTTTGAAGTTGAAGGTCTAGACTTGTCATACACTTTTAAAAAATAAACATTATTACCATCTGATATTTTGAAAGCTAATGCTGCCCATCCACCTTTTATAGCATCTATTTTTATTGGATTTATACCATAATGGAAATTTAAAATCTTATTAAACTTCATAGCTATTTCCTTCCTTAAACATAATTTATCTTTAATAAAGCGATACTTCATTCAATGAGCCTTTTGTCCTTTACCCTACGTATGTTATTCGTCAACCTATCCTCGGCTTAACCTCACAGCTTTGAAGTGCCGGATAAAAAAACCGAGTCATAACCTTGTATCAGTTATATAACTCGGATTTCTATTTTATTTATTAAAATTAACATACAGAAGTTGTCTTTATTAATAAAGCAGAGAAATAAATTCTTCTTTTGTAATCCTTCCTAGATAGTAAGACACATCAACATCATGTAGAGCTTCTTCAATCGCTTGTCGATTATGACGTATACCAATTAATTGATCTTCTAATTCATTGATTAAACCTATTCCAAAGAAGTCACCATATATCTTACAGTTTTCAATTATACCTTTTTTAACGTCTAAGCGAACATCAACAAGCCCACCTTGAAATTTTTGTGATTCTTGGTAATTAAACGAAGGAGATTTCCCATAGTTCCATTCCCATTTTTGATAACGGCTTTCTGATATTTCATGGATTTTCTCCCAGTCTTCATCTGTTAATACATATTGTGGTACATCGTTTACATCTTCTACGTCAAACACATGAGTTAAAATTAATTCTTTAAATTGCTCCATTGTTATTTTTTCATCGAGGAATTCTGCAATATTAGCTACACGACTACGAATGGATTTAATACCTTTTGATTCAATTTTAATTTTCTTCACCTTTAATGCTTTTGTTAATTCTTCTAGTTCAGAATCTAACATTAATGTTCCGTGACTAAACATACGCCCTCTTGTAGAGAACATCGCATTACCAGATATTTTACGTCCATCTGCTGCTAAATCATTTCTTCCTTGTAATTCCGCTGGCACACCAACTTTATTTAACGCATCTACAACAGGCTGGGTAAACTTCGCGAAGTTCTGAAAGCTATTGCCATCATCCTTTGTAATAAAACTAAAGTTAAGATTTTGTTCATCATGGTATACTGCTCCTCCACCTGATAAGCGGCGAACAACCTTTATACCTTTTTCATCTACATAATCCGTATTTATTTCTTCAATTGTATTCTGATTACGTCCAATAATAATGGACGGACTATTCACATAAAATAGAAGATATGTATCTTTTTCACCAAAGTTTTCTAAGATGTATTCTTCAATGGCTAAGTTAATTCGTGGATCAGTAATGCCTTTATTATCAATAAATTTCATTGTACATCCTCCCATAATTCACATATTTATTTATATGCTATCTTTTATTGTAAAACAATCTCTCCATGTAATCAAAAGAAATAGACCTTAATTCCCAGACCATGTCCAACCTTCTCTTGCAATTTCTATTGGTCCTTGATAAAAACTTTCTGCTTCCTTTTTTAATTGTTGTAAATCTCCAAACTGAGGTAAATGACTTAGAAGCAGTTTGTTTACATTAGCATCTCTTGCTATCATTCCAACTTGCTCGCTATTCATATGTCCAGGTTTGGAACCATCTTGTCCAGCATAGTAGTTACAATCTGTTATAAATAAGTCACATCTGTCCGCAAATTTCGTCCATTCTTTCATAAAACCACTATCGGCAGTATATACGATTGATTCTTTTCCATCTGTTATTTGCATACCATAACAAGGTACTGGATGATTTGTTTGAATAAATTCAATTTCAAAAGGACCAATTATCAACTTATTATCTGGATTGTATTCTATTCCTTTTGTATACGTATGAGTTAATTTTGCAAATCCTTCTTCATCTTCTGTATGACCATATATAGGTACAACATTTTCATTACCATTTACATAATAATTAATTAGTTTTGCATATTGGAAAACGCCAATATCAGCCACATGATCATGATGATAATGGGAGAGTACAATAGCATCAATCTGTTCTATATCAGTATAATTTTGTAGTTTTGATAAGGCACCACTACCTAAATCAATTAACATACGAAAATCTCCAGATTGAAGTAAATAAGACGAGGTCGATCCATTTTCAGCGGGATATCCACCCCAACATCCAATAACTGTTAATTTCATTCTGTTACATCCTTTCAAAAATTTTTATAATTTGTTGTAACACAGCATTGACTTTTGAATACTGTTATAATACAATGTTTTATAAGAAATGAACATTCAATTTAAGGAGGCTTCACTATGATTGGAATTGTCGAATTCTTTAGAAACCTACCGAAGAAAAAATGTGTTCAGTGTGGTCAGGATATGATCATTGAAAAAGCAGATTGTTACGGAAATATCTGTGATGAATGTGATCATCCTGCTCGGTAAATAGTATACCAAATGTTTTATTCGCAATGTAATTGGAATTCTTCCCGGCAACTATTATATTATAGTTGCCTTTTTTCTGTTTAAAATCTATTATTATTATTTTATTTATATTATAATTATTTTGAGTTACGAAATAATTTAATGGAAAGAGGGATACTCATGACAACAACCAGCACTTCGCGTTTATTACGTACAGAAGTACCTAAAGAAGAAACATGGAATTTAAGCGACTTATTCCCTACGTTTTCTGATTGGGAGAAAGAACTTCAATCTATTCAAGAAGATATTGATTTGGTTACTAATTTCAAAGGTAAATTAACAAAAGATGCCCAAACACTATTACAAGCAATTCATGAGCTCGAGGCCTACCAACAACGTGTCTTTCATGTCATTGTTTATACCTCGTTATTAACAAGTGCAGATGGAACTGATCCAGTTAATCAAAGTGCTTACTTGAAAGCATCTTCTGCATTAGCTAATATTGAATCAAAACTTGCTTTTATAGAGTCCGAAATACTTCATCTTACTAATAAAGACATTAACGACTATATCGCTGAACAACCAGAATTAGAAAATTACCGTAAATGGTTAAATGATATTTTAGAAGAAAAACCACATAAACTTTCTCCAGAAGTGGAGGAAGCACTAGCTGTATTTGGTGAATTATTCGAAGCACCTAGAAATATTTTTAGTATTAGTAAAGCATCAGATATGCAATTTGAATCAATTTTTAACAAAGATGGCGAAGAAATACCGATGTCAGAGGCATTATACGAAGAGAACTATGAATATAGTGAAGACACAGTCGCACGTAGAAATGCTTATGAATCATTTAAGAAAACTTTTCAGCAATATAAGAACACTTATGCGACTACCTATGCAACAGAAGTTACAAAACAAGTAAAAACTGCTAAGTTAAGAAATTATAACTCAGTTACAGATATGCTACTTTCCTCGCAGGATGTATCCGAAAAAATGTATGAAAATCAACTTAATGTGATTCAAAAAGGGTTAGCTCCACATATGCGGCGCTATGCGAAGTTATTGAAAGAAAAACTAGATGTTGATGAATTACGATATTGTGACTTAAAAGCACCGCTAGATCCGGACTTCAACCCTAAAACAACGTATAAAGAAGGAACAGATACGATTTTAGAAGCACTAGAAGTCATGGGGCCAGAGTACATTGAAATTATAAAACAAGGAATAAATAACCGATGGATTGATCGTTCAGAAAACGTAGGAAAAGCGAATGGCGCATTCTGTTCTAGTCCATATGGGGCTCATCCTTATATTATGGTGACTTGGTCCGATAATATGAGAAGTACATTTATTCTCGCGCATGAATTAGGTCATGCAGGACATTTCTATTTAGCAGGAAAACATCAGACATTGTTGAATACACGTCCTTCTACTTATTTTGTAGAAGCACCTTCAACATTAAATGAATTATTATTAGCAGAACATTTAATGAATCAACATCAGGATGATCCTCGTATGAAACGTTGGATTATTACGCAACTACTAGGAACTTATTATCATAACTTCATCACCCATTTATTAGAAGGGGAATTCCAACGAAGAGTTTATCAACTAGCAGAAGAAGGCGTACCATTAACTGCGGATAGGCTATGTAAAGAAAAACAAGAATCACTTGAAAATTTCTGGGGAGATACCGTAGTATTTGATGAAGGTGCTGGTCTTACCTGGATGCGTCAGCCTCATTACTATATGGGATTATATCCATATACGTATTCTGCGGGTCTGACGGTTTCTACAGCAGTTGCAAAACGGATTAAAGAAGATGGTCAGCCAGCTGTAGAAAGTTGGTTGAATGTATTAAAATCTGGTGGTACGAAAAAGCCTCTCGACTTAATTAAAGATGCTGGGATTGATATGTCAAAACCTGAAAATATTCAAATTGCAGTTGATTATGTTGGATCACTTATTGACCAACTTATTGACAGCTATGAATAAAAAAATAAATAATTAATCAAAATCGATCTATCATAACGTAAAAATATTTACGGAATGATAGATCGATTTTTTTGAAGTATACTTATTTTTGGTTTACCCACTCTGTTCGCAGTAACCCATGAACTATTCGATCATGATACCTGCCCTGTAAATATTCATAATCACGAATAATCCCTTCTTCTACAAAGCCTAATCGTTTTGGTATTTGTAAGCTTTTTAAATTCTTCTTAGCCACGTTAATTTCCACTTTATTTAACTTTAACGTTTTAAAAGCATAGTTTAACAATTGTTGTGTAGCAATTGTAATACAACCTTTGCCTTGAAATTCTTCCCCTAGCCAATAACCTATCTCTGTTTTTTTGGCTTTCCAATCAATATATAAATACCCAATCGCACCGACTAATTGTTGTTTATACCAAATTCCCGCCCAGAAACCATTATTGTCAATGTATCTTTTCTGTGACTTATCAATAAACGCTATCGTATCCTCAATCTTATTTGTGTACACAGGAAACGACAACCATTTACTTAAATGCTCTCGGTTTCTATCTATTAATAAGTATAAATCAGTTGCATGTTTTCTTTCAAAGATAGATAAACATATGTTTTTACTAATTTTTAAATAGAACAACTCATCCCCCCATTTACTACATCATAATACACTAGTTCTAACCTACCTTTACATATAAAAAGACACTGGTCAAAAACGATTTAATCAAAAAAGGGCATACTAACTAAAGTTAAAAATGTTAGTCGGATTAAACAGTTTTATTTTCCAGTGACTTCCAATTACTTGATTAGATTCGATGCTTGATGCGCACTATATTTTCCATGTTCAATACAATCTGGAATACCTGTTCCATCATAAGAACTTCCAGTTAAAATGAATCCAGGTAAATAATGATCTACATAGTGACGGACTTCATGAACTATTTCAAGATGCCCTACATGATATTGTGGGCGAGCATTTTTGAACCTTGTAACTTCATGAAACAAAGGTTCTCCCTTTATTTTCATAACTTTATTTAAATCTTTTAAAACAATGGCTGTAATCTCCTCATCCGTTAGATCTACAATGTTCTGATCGTCTGGCTTACCTACATAGCAACGTAATAGAGCTTTTCCGTCTGGTGTCGTATTCGCCCACTTCCGATGTGTCCATGTGCATGCGGTTATGCGATAATCACTATTCCTTGTTACTAAAAATCCCGTTCCATCTAAATCACGTTTAATTTGTTTTGCATCAAATGCTAATATAACATTAGCTGTTGATGTAGCAGGTATTTTGTTCAGCTGTTTCATTGGCTCGTGCTTACTTAACATCTCCGGAACATTTGTATGAGGGGCAGTCATAATAACCACATCAGCGAAAAGAACCTCTCCGTTGTTTAGTAATAAGTGATATCCATCTTCCTTTTTTTCAATATGATCTACAGCTCGATTACATTTAATAATATCATTTAAATGATTGCTTAATGCTTCCACAAGTGTTTGTAAACCATCCTCAAATGAGTAAAACATGCCAACAGATGGCTGTTTAGAAGTTTTTTTCTTTTTTGAAACTGGCATGGTTTGCTGCAAGCCTCTCATAACACTACCATACTCTTGTTCCATCTCTTCAAAAATTGGATAAATTGCTTTTAAACTCATTTGATCAATATCACCGGAATGAATTCCTGATAATAACGGATCGATTTGGTTGTCAACTAGCTCATCTCCAAATCTACGTCGCATAAAACTACCTAAAGACTGATCTTCAGTGTCTTTTGATTTCGGCATCACCAAATCCATTAATGCTCGTAACTTTCCACGCGTCGTTATCACTTTTGAATTTAGTAAAGGTTTTATTTCTTTTGGAACCCCCATGTAAGCTCCTTTTGGCATTTTATGTAATTTATTTTTTACTAATATATACGACTGTCCGGTAGAATTTCTTACAACTTTACCTTTAATGTTCAATGACTCTACCAATTCCATTGCGGCAGGCTTTCGAGATAATAATGAATCTGGTCCCTTTTCAATCGTAAATCCATCACGTTTTACTGTATGAATTCTGCCACCAACTCGGTCTGATGCTTCTACTAAAGTGATATCGATTGGTATTTCTTGCTCTTGTTTTTCTTTGTGAAGATAGTAGGCAGCGGATAATCCTGTAATCCCGCCGCCAACAATGACAACCTTCTTGTTAGGGGTCATTTCACTTCCCTCTTTGCTTTTTTCATTACAACATTTGTTAATGTCTCAATGAACTCAGGATGAACATTTGGCATTTCTGGGCGATAATAGTTTGCACCAATTTCATCACATACGACTTTACACTCATAATCATTATCATAAAGAACTTCTAAATGATCCGCTACGAATCCTACTGGAGTATAAATAAATGCTTTATATCCTTCGCTTTCATACAATTCTCTTGTTAAATCTTGCACATCTGGACCTAGCCAAGGATCTGGTGTGTTACCTTCACTTTGCCACCCTACTGCATAATTTTTTACATCCGCTTCTTCAGCGATCAATTTTGCAGTTTCTTCTAATTGATCCTTATATGGATCACCATCTTTAAGAATTTTTTCAGGAAGACTATGCGCAGATACAATTAATACAGAATTATTTCGCTCATCATCTGTCATTTCTGCATAACTTGCTTTAATTCCATCTGCCCAGAATTTAATAAATCCAGGCTCCGTATACCAATCTTCTACAGAGTCTAACTGAATACCATACTTTTCAGCCGTTTCATTTGCACGCTTATTATATGATTTCACACTAAACGTAGAATAATGTGGAGCTAATACAAGTGAAATGGCTTCTTTTATTCCATCCTTTGCCATTTCTTCAACAGTATCCTCGATAAATGGATGGATATGTTTTAATCCAATGTATGCTTTAAATTCATACTCACCCTGATTCTCATTTAGTTTCTTCTCCAATGCTTTCGTTTGTTCTTCTGTAATTTTTGCTAATGGTGAAATGCCACCAATTGCTTCATAGCGTTCTTTTAAATCTTGTAAGGCTTCTGGATCTGGTTTTCGACCATGACGGATATGTGTATAGTACGGTTCAATATCCTCCTCTTTGTATGGAGTTCCATATGCCATTACTAATAATCCAACTTTTTTCTTTTCCATCTTACATACACCTCTTTAATAATTTACTTCTCTTTACTATAGTTATGAACCAACTCAGTTAATTTTTTTAGTGTAGCTGGTTCAATATCTGGAGTGACTCCGTGACCAAGATTGAACACATATTTACCTGAATCCATACCTTGATCTAAAATTTGCTTCGTACGCTGCTCAATTGTTTGCCAATCTGCTAATAAAATAGCTGGATCCAAATTCCCTTGAACAACTTTGGTTATTCCCATCTCACGTGCCTCAGTAATAGAGGTTCTCCAATCTAAGCCAATTACATCCACAGGCAAATCATTCCATTCCATAAGCAAATGCCTTGCACCTACTCCAAATGTAATTAGTGGTACTTCATGTCGTCTTAACTCAGAAAAAATCCTCGTCATTACTGGTTTAATAAATAAACGATAATCCTCTGCATTTAACGATCCAACCCAAGAATCAAATATTTGTATCGCTTTAGCTCCTGCCTCTACTTGAGCATCTACATAACTAATAATCATGTCACTTAACTTATCCATTAATGCAAACCAAGTTTCTGGCTCACGATACATCAATGCTTTTGTCCTAGAATAGTTTTTTGATGGACCACCTTCTATCATATAGCTCGCTAATGTAAAAGGTGCACCACTAAAACCAATCAAAGGAACTTCCAACTGCTCTTCTGTCAATAACCGAATCGTATCTAGTACGTAAGAGACATCCGAGACTGGATTAATTTCTCCGAGTTTTTCTACGTCTTGTAGATTTCGTATTGGATTATGAATTACAGGACCAATTCCACTTTTAATTTCTACATCCACACCTATATAAGGTAATGGGGACATAATGTCTTTATATAGAATAGCAGCATCCGTTCCATAATTTTCTACTGGTAAGCGAGTAACATAAGCACATAATTCTGGTTGATGTGTAATTTCAAAAAGCGAATATTTTTCTTTCAAAGCACGATATTCTGGTTGGGACCTTCCAGCTTGTCGCATAAACCAAGCAGGAGTATAGTCTGTTTCTTCCCCTTGATAAGCTTTAATAATTGTATCGTTTTTAATTATAGACATTTCATTCATCCTTTTATATTCATATATCTCCATAGTCTACTATAGCTATTTAATACTTGAGTGTATAGGGAAGGAAGTTGTTTGTCATCAATTTGCCTCATTTTTACCAACTAAATGTCACAGAATCAGACTTCATTCCTTCCATTCTTGTGTTCGGATCATAAGGAACAACATAATATTTATTGTTTTCGAACCAAACATTATCAATTGTATATTGTGTTACTCCTTTAACTTCATCGATAAGTTTATCTTCACCGTCTGTTTCTTGATAAATACGATAAACAACCCGCTCATCAGTTGAACCATTCCAGTTAAGATTCCCTCTAATTATCGAGAATCCTCCAAATTCATAGTTTGCGGAAATATCGGATATTGTCGGTAATTCAATTGGTTCTGGAAGTGGTTCAACATTCTCTGGTATTTCAAAATCACTCGACATTTCTCGTTCTGTCTGCCTATCAATTTCCGTCAAAATCTTCTTTGTTAATGATGTAGGATAGGAACTGCCACCAGTTAAATAATGATCTTTATCTGTGGTATCATAGCCCATCCACATAGCAGTTACGTATTCTGGAGTATAACCAACAAACCAAGCATCTTTCGTGGCACCATCCACTGTTGTATGCTGTGTAGAACCTGTCTTTCCTGCGAGTGCTTTATTGAAATCACCGGATGAAGCCGTCCCAGATTGTACCGTTCCAGATAACATCTCAGTCATATTCCAAGCCACTTGACTTGTAAATACATTCTCAGTTTCTATCTTTGATTCATATATCACTTCTTCGTTTCGATTTTCAATACTAGAAATCGACGTTGCAGAAGTTATATCACCACCGGAGGCAAAAGCCTGATAACTCTGTGCCATTTTTAAAGGAGTGACTCCATAGGTAAGTCCACCTAATGCAATAGATAAACCATCGTCTTCGAACGTAATTCCTAGTTTTTCCAAATATCCTTTTGAATAGTCAATCCCAATTTCATCCAATAACCAAACAGCAGAAGTATTGGTCGACTCCATAATGGCTTGGTAAATTGTAATTTCATCTTTATACTCACCATTTGCATTGACAACATTATATTCTTCTGATTTTTTATCTGGAATCAATGTGAAAGGAGTATATACATCTTCCTGCATTAATGCAGGTCCATATACAGCTATAGGCTTAAAAGTGGAACCAGGTTGACGATCAACTACTGTTCGATTTAAATCTCCAATTTGATAATCTCTTCCACCAATTACAGAAACTATACGAGCGTTATTAGCATCTAACATTACAAACGCTCCTTCAACCCCTTCCGTATTTCCAGGGAAATATGCATCGTTTCGCATTTCCGAATATGCAATCTGCTGAATTTCAGGATCCATATAAACGGTAATATCATACCCACCCGTTTGTAGTGCCTCTACAGAAAGTTGATGTTTTTCTGAAGCCTCTTTCATTACAAGATCAATATAACTGTCCACCCATGGATTGGAAGCTTTCGGTTCTTCCACATCAAGTCCTAATGTTTTTTCTTCTTCCGTGACTCGTTGTTCAGTACTAATAAATCCTGCATCTTCCATCGATCGCAAAACAACATTCCTACGTTCTAGAGCACGATCTGGATGATTAATAGGAGAATATCCATTTGGACCTTTCATTAATCCAGCAAGCATTGCTCCTTCAGCTACTGTTAATTCATCAGCTGGTTTGGAAAAGAAATACTTTGAGGCGGTTTGAATACCATAAATACCTTGACCGAAGTAAACTTCATTCACATATAGTTCGAGAATTTCATCCTTCGATAATTCCCTTTCCAAGTATAAGGCAGCCATCGTCTCTTTTATTTTCCTCGACCATGTTTTGTCATTACTCAAAAATAAGTTTTTAGCAAGTTGTTGTGTAATAGTACTTCCACCTTCAACTTTGCTCATCGCAATAATATCCCGATAAACTGCTCTAGTAATTGATTTAAGATCAATCCCTTGATGTTCATAAAAACGCCTATCTTCAATTGCTATAAAGGCTTCTTTTACATGTTCGGGTAGACTGTCTACATCTATAAATTCCCTATTTTCTTTATATAGCGTTCCGATTACATCTCCTTCTTCGGTTCGTATTGTCGTTTTCAAGTCGAGAATCAAGTCTTCATCATTTGCTATAATTTTTCCACCTAATAAAACGACACCATACCCAAGAAGTAGTAATATAAAAAGAGAGGCAATTGCAATGAAAAACCATTGAGTTCTCTTCTTGTAAGCTAACTTATTTTGCTTACGTTTTTCCATTCTCATAACTTCACCTCTAGCTGTGTACATTTACATTATACGTCATCATTCGTCAATATTAAAGAATATAGTCTCTATTAATTAATAATCATTTTAATTAATATGTGTAAAATTGAATTTTACAGGGTAATATGTAATATACTACGAATAAGGGGGAATTTCATATGAAAGCCTATATGACTAGCGGAACAATAGATTACTTACTTAAGATGGAGGAGAAGTATAAAGCAATTGATTTCTTTTTTATTATTAGTAGTGAAGGTGCAATCGCATTTTATGAAGGTACTAGTGAGAAAGTATTTGCTTCTGGAAGAGAATTCGATGTTTTAAAATCAGTAGGTAATATACAAGAGCATGGTTATGTCATTATGAACCATATCCCTGTATCAGAAGATAGCCATGCAACGTTTGAATATCGTATGAAACATAGTAGCAGTGGAATCGAAACTATGTCTGGATTCCAAGCAATGCGACTATTGAAACAAACGGATAGTAATATGTTTGTTGTTTTTACCCAATGGGCATCAAAGGATGACTTTAATAATTGGACACAATCCGATCATTTTAAACAAGCACATAAAGAGCAACAAGCTAAAAAACCCGGATATATTATGGAACGACCATTTATTATCACAGGCACAATGTATGAAGAAGATAATTAAATCAATAACAAAGGGCGCAATCTACGTTAATCAACGTAGCGCGTGCGTCAGTACACAAGATTTATAATTTCTTATATATGAATCAATATATTTGGTATAAAATCCGAATGTTGTGTTGTTTGATTTCCATTGCAGACGACGCTTTCCGCAGGCACGGCTTCAACTAACTAGGAAAAAAAGACCACTTTTCCTAGTGGATTTTCAGCTCGTGCTCTTCCTGTAGGAGTCGCCGTCTTCCATTACAATCAAAGCCGAGAAAATCCTGTAATTCGAACATTAATAACTATATTATTACTAATCGTTCCTTTTTAATAAAACTTAGCAATTATGAGATTGTCTCACATTAAAAAACATACTACGATTTAGCGGGAAAGATCATTTAGCACTGGACTTTCCCGCTTGTCACTTAGTATGTTTTTAATTTACATATTCTTCGAAAAATGCTCTATATTCTTCTTCTGGTTTTTGTCCGATAAGCCTTGCAACTTCTTCCCCATCCTCATAATGTACTAATGTTGGAGTGGAATCTACAGAAAAAGTTCCCCAAGCTGCTTCAAATTCATACAAGTTTAATTTCTTCATATCCACATTCATATCTTCTGCTAATGGCACTAAGTACGGAGTTGTATTTTGACAATAAACACAAACTGGACTGTAGAAATAAACTGTTACTGATTCACCGTCCTCTATTTGTTGACTTAGATTATCCGGCATTATTTGATTTTGATAAAGTGGATTATCTAATTGATCAATAGTTTCTTGTTCTAAATCTTTATCACCATAAGGGCTATCTTGTGTAGCTTGATCATTTTTATAATTCACTACGAATATTAGTGCAACAAATAATAACACTATGACACTAATGATAATAATCATCTTTTTACCCATTTACGCTTTCCTCCCTTGTTCTCTTAAGATTAAAAGATGTAATACAAATATGATTAGAAATGCGATTCCTGCCATAAAAGGAATACTAATAAAACCAAAGTAATTCACATAAATTACGTTACACGGTACACTCCCACTACATGCTCCTCCAACTTCTTGAAAGATGGAGACATGCTGGACTAAATAATGATATGTAGATACAAGAATTCCGATTCCGCTCATGAATAAGCCCGGTAAAGCAATTGATATATCTTTTTTAATCGCTGCTACCCCATAAATCAATACCAGTGGATACATTAAGATCCGTTGATACCAACATAATTCACATGGGACATAGTTCATTACTTCAGAATAAAATAAACTCCCAGCCAACGCTAAAAAGGCTTGTACCCATATAAGCAGTAATAAATTCTCTGCTTTTTTTGTTAGTTTCTTCATAAATGCCTGTCCTCTCTTTTGAAGTACAGTTGTATTATACAGAAAGCGAACACATAAATACAATTAGTTAGACTTATTTGACAAAAAGTCGAAACAAATTACTGTAGTAATTTGTTTCGGTGAACATAGACAGCTGCCTGTGTTCTATCATGTACATCTAATTTCGAAAGGATATTGCTAACGTGGGTTTTTACTGTTTTCACACCAATATACAATTTTTCACTTATTTCTTGATTCGTTAGTCCTTCTCCAATACATAGAAGCACTTCTCTTTCCCTTTCTGTTAAATCATCATGTAATTTTCTCTTCTTTGATTGGAAATTTGCCATCATTTTACTCGCCACTTTTTGTTCAATTACATTCTCTCCTATTGTAGCCTTTTTGATAGCGGACGCGATTTCTGTTGCTGTTGAAGTCTTTAAAATATAACTGAACGCCCCTGCTTCAATAGCTGGAAAGACCTTCTCGTCATCATAAAAACTTGTTAAGATGATTACTTTACAATCTGGATAGTCTTTAATTATCTTTTCTGTTGCTTCAATACCAGTTCCATTTTCCATAATTAAATCCATTAATACCACATCTGGTTTTTCTTTTAGAACAATTTCAACTCCTTCAAAACCACTTGATGCCTGCCCAACAATTTCTATATCTTCTTCTGTCTGTAAATAAGCAACAATTCCTTTTCGAACAACATCATGGTCATCAATAACTACGACACGAATCACATTCTTCTCCTCCGTTCCTCTTCATATGGTATTCTAATTTGTATATAAGTACCTTCATCTATATTAGATCGGACAGTAAATGTACCGCCAATTTCTTCACTACGCTCTTTCATTGTTTTTAATCCATAAGAAGTCTTTTTCCCATCAGTCTCTGCCATATCAAATCCTTCACCGTTATCTTCGATTAAAATAAAGATTTCTTCTGATTTTTTCGAAATCTCTACATACACCTCGGTTGCGTTTGCATGCCTTAATATATTAGATAAAGATTCTTGTACAATTCGAAAAATATGTTCTTCAATCGTTTCTTTCATTTCAAGTTGATCATCTAATTTGAGCTTAAACTGTAAGTTACTTTTTTGTTTTAATTCATTAATTAATTTATGTAAACCTTCAACCAAAGATTCACCACTTAAATATACTGGCCGTAAATGAAGTAATAACGCTCTCATTTCTGTTTGTGCTTGATGAGCAGATTGAGAGACTTCAAGCATTTGCGTTTTTGCCAATTCGGGTTTTAAATCTAATTGTTTTATAGCCGCTTCAGATAACATTGCGAGTGCAAATAATTCTTGACTCACTGCATCATGTAAATCTCTTGCGATTCGCTGCCTTTCTTCAATCACTGCTGTTTTATGTGCTGATTTCGCTAATTCTGATTTTTCATCCGCCATTTTTTGCAGTGATTTCACTTGATTTTGTAATTTCTTTCCTAATTCATTTAAAGAATTAGCCGCCCTGTGAATTTCATCATCTCCATTATCTAATAGTTGAATAGATGACTGATAATTTCCGTTTGCATATTGCTTGATTAATAATGTAATAGCATCAAAACTAGTCTTTAAATAATTGCCATTACCGTTAAACCCAGCGTAAAAAGCTAATGGGAAACCGATAAGTAGATGTGAAATAATGAAAAGAAAGACACTCTTTGTTGTTAACCATTCCGGTTCAAATAAAACATAAACCGACAATAATATGGAAAGTAAAATAAATGAAGAGAGGAATAGAACAAATATATGAGAACGAATGAATATAAATCGAATTCCTTTTAAACGTTGATGCATTCTAATCCCCCCTTAAATTCTTTCCACTCGAATGGAACCTGCTTTTAGGCGTATAAACAAATCAACTTTCTTACTCGCGTTTGGATAATTTTCTGATTCATAATTTATATTTCGATTAATTCCATCAGCTATATCATTCAACACGATAATTTCTCCAGCATTTATAGCCGCATCTATTCGAAAATCGATATGCTCTGGTAGCAATACGGTTACATCTCCTGCTAAAGAACGAATAGAGATTGGTGTTGTTTTATCAGGAATATATGCTTTCGTCAGGTCCAAATAAAAATCGCCAGCTAAATTTCTTAGGTTTAAAGGTTCCAAATTCCACTCCTGTTTTTGCTGATAATCTCCTATGGAAAAGTGAGAATTACCTTTAGAATACGTTGCACCCTTTGAATACTGTCTCCATCCTTCTTGTTTCGAATTTATAATGGATACTCCGATATAGACGATGAACAATGGCCATAATTGGAAAACATCCCAAAAACCAAACGAAATATATTGAAATCTATCAAGTAAAAGCAATGTTCCGAAAATAATCAGGAAAGATGAA
The DNA here is from genome assembly GCF_000340475.1 of Oceanobacillus kimchii X50. NCBI lineage: Bacteria > Bacillati > Bacillota > Bacilli > Caryophanales > Bacillaceae > Oceanobacillus > Oceanobacillus kimchii. The sequence goes on along the minus strand of NZ_CM001792.1, from coordinate 1,193,402 downwards.
AACATCCAGCCTCCACCTTTTTTTCTTAAGTAATTCCATAAACTAAATAGACCGTAGACAATAAAGAAACTAGGATAAATATATCCCCAAGAACTACCAAGTTGAAAATCATATACTCCTATATTGTTCAATACAAGCAACATTCCAAACGCGATTAGAATCATTGCAAATAGATATTTTAAAAATCGCATCCCTTGTTCCCCTTTCCTAATAGAAAACTACGTTTGATTGATTCTAAGTATAATTTGTATCGCATATTACATGAACCATCTAAGGATTGCTTTTTTCTACGTCTCTAGTAGGAGAATGTTCAAATTTCTTATGGATATAAACACTTCCCATTAATAATATGAAGCCTAACGTAAACCCAGCTATAACATCGGTTAGGTAATGAACATTAATTACATATCGACTTATACCTATGAGTAATACAAGTAATCCACAAGCACTTTGAAAGGCAATTTTCGCAGTACTTGATGGTAATTTTTTTCCAATAAAGTAAGCGACTAACCCATAGCAAACCATTGGAATCATCGAATGACCAGACGGAAAGCTATACCCTTCCGCATGTGCTTCCACCGAGATGCTTGGTCTTTCTCTTGTCGTAGCCATTTTAATCGCAACATTTAAAACATGTGTTAATACTATGCTACTTACGAAGAGTAGTGCTGGAAACCAATGTTTATATAGAAGTAATAAAACGATTGCGATGACAATCACAAATGGAATTAGAAAAGTACTAGAACCTAATTCGGTAATATTTCTAAACAAATCAGAAATAGTAGTATTACTTAACTTATCTACAAATTCTCTTGTTGGACGATCTGTTAAAGGAACAATACCTATTGTTACTTGTATCGACCAAATACCAATAATCACAAGTAATATAGTTAAAAAAATAATCCCTATCTTTTTGTTTCCCATTCTTTCACTCCTTCTATTTATATCATACCTTAATAAAGGGTTTTAAAAAAATATAATAGGGAATTTTATTTATACATAATCATACTTTTAAATAGATAGGAGACTTGATAATGGATAAAGAAGTTCAAGAACTTATTGATGGTTTAAATGAAGATTTAGCAAATGAATACGCTGCAGCAATTCAGTATACGTACAGTGCTTCAGTAGTTACAGGTTTATATCGATCAGCCTTAAAGCCTTTTTTTGAATCAGAAATTAACGATGAACTCGGTCATGCTCTATATCTCTCTGAAAAAATAAAAACTTTAGGTGGGACACCAACCACAACCGCTGCATCCATACCACAACCCACTGAAGTAGCAGATTTATTAAAAGCAGCTCTTCAATCAGAATCAGATACCATTAAACGTTACGAAAAACGTAAGCTACAAGCAGAGAAATTAAAATTTACTGAGCTTGTGGTTAAATTAGATGACCTTATTTCTGATGAAACACATCATAAGGAAGAAATTGAACGACTTTTAGAAGACCCTAGAATTTCCTAAATGTTGTAACCTCCCTTCAATATATATGTTGGATGTATTAGCTATCCAAATAGTGTAGAAATAATTTCTACACTATTTTTTTGTCTAAAGAAACCCAATGCATAGCAATCCAACGCTTGAAAAATTCTCAAAAATAATACTTGAGTCAATTTCATAATTGCTAAGTTTCACTAAAAAAACCAAATGCTGAAGCCGTGCTTGCTAAAAAGCGTCCGTATGTAATGGAAATTATAATAGCGAACATTCGGATTTCATACAAAATATCCTATTATGAAATTGACTCACTTAAACAAATAATAAGAATAATGTTATAATACATAGTTAACTAACACAAAAAGGAGCTGACATCAATGTTAACAAAAATTTTTGATACAATTGATATTCATTTTGATGAAATGGTAGAAATAAGAAGATATTTACATCAATATCCTGAACTATCCTTTGAAGAAACAAAAACTGCAGCTTATATTGCAAATTATTATGAAGAATTAGGCATACCTTATGAAACAAACATTGGTGGAAATGGGGTAATCGCTACATTAAAAGGAAAAAAACCAGGTAAAATAGTTGCATTACGAGCGGATTTTGATGGACTGCCAATCCAAGATGAAAAGAATGTTCCATATAAATCAAAAGTCCCTGGTGTTATGCATGCGTGTGGGCATGATGGTCATACAGCAACTCTCCTAGTATTGGCTAAAGTAATGCAGCAGCATCAAGAAGAACTAAAAGGCACCATAATTTTCTTACATCAGCATGCTGAAGAATATGCTCCTGGAGGGGCAAAGCCGATCATCGAATCAGGGGCAATTAATCATGTTGATGCTGTTTTTGGTACTCATTTATGGGCTACCATTCCTTTAGGAGTACTACATACCTCGACAAGTGCTATGATGGCGGGTGCAGACCGGTACGAAATCATTATTCAAGGTAAAGGCGGTCATGGTGCATATCCACATGAAACGAAAGACGCAATAGTATTGGGGGCAGATATCATTACAAAATTTCAACAGATTGTAAGTAGAAGATTAGATCCTCTCAGTACGGCAGTAGTCACTACTGGTATTTTTGAAGCTGGGAGCGCCTTCAACATTATTGCTGACCAAGCTAAGCTTGTAGGAACTGTTCGACATTTTGATAGTAGTGTTCAGGAGAAAATAATTCAAGAGATGGAACGCATTCTTAAAGGAGAATGTGATGCTAATGAGGCAAGCTATGAATTTAATTATATAAAAGGTTATCCACCATTAATTAATCATAAAGAACAGGCAGAAACTATACTTAAAGCTAGTGAAAAAGTAAAAGAAATACACACCGCTGAAGAAGCACCTCCAGTTATGGGTGGTGAAGATTTTGCTTATTATCTTCATAATAAACCAGGGGCTTATTTTTTTACTGGGGCAAATTTAGATGGGAATCCATATCCTCACCATCATCCAAAATTCGATATCAATGAAAAAGCAATGGCAACTGCTGCAAAAACATTAATCAGCGTATTTATGCAATATCAAGAAGAACAGGAAGCAAATACATTTTAAAATTACGAATTATTCTAATGACTTGGGCAATAATTTAAACCGATTTCTACTTTTTACACTCATGGAAATAACTCATGGATAAATTTTTTACATAAAAACCAAAGGATGGTAAATGATTAATTGCATCCTTTGGTTTCTTTTAAATTAAATATTAGAAGTTTGTTGAAATTTACTCCGAATATACCCTTGCGTAAAAGTAATTGTAAAAATCACCCCAACTATCATCATAATTACAAAACCAAGCCAATCTCCTAAAAATAAAAATAAAAAAGAAAATAAAATGGCTTGTATTATTCCCAGTTGTCTAATAATAGAGAGTACTGCGTCTCTTTTCAAATGCTGTGGAACAGGATAAATATCTAACCATATATTTGTACGATGATGTTGATATAGGGACATCATTTGGAATGTACTTAAATATAAAAATAATAAACCAAATAGTATTTTTATCCAACTATTAGGCATAATCCAAATAAAAATACCACCTATCATAATGAGTCTTATATACATACCTACATAATCGCCACTTCTAACAAAAGAAATACGATATAAATATGAGTATGTAGCTTCTTTAGAAAAAGGAATACCCTTCACAATTAGAGAAACTAACCAATTTCTCCGCTTTACTCTATTTTTCAAATGAGGAACCTCAGCAAACATATTAGCTATTCGATAAAAGGACTGCATGCGATTATTATCTTTCTCAATAAGCAAATCCCATAATATCCCTGCCTGCTTACTGGAATACCAAAAATCATAAATCAAAACTACGATGAACAAACTCACTGTAATTACAGTCATAAGCATATTGCCAGCTACCATAAAATAGAAAACAACTACGTTTAGAATTGTTCTTGTTAATAAATCAATACGTCGTATACTTGGTTCTCGAACTTTTAGCATCCACCAATTAGCAAATAAATTGGCAACTTTCCACAATAGAAGAATTGCAAGCGAAGTAAAATACATGCTCCCTTCTCTCTCTGGAAAAGTTGCAAAATAAAGTGGTGCAAGTGCAGCAGCAAACAACAGAACTAAATATAATTGAATAACAAAGCTATAAATTAAACTATTACGAAAATAATTTTTCATTTGTTTTTCAGCTGGTATTAAAAATACTAAGTCAGGCTCTTGAAGTAATGTTCTAATCGGACTATAACTAACAAGTAATCCAAAAACAATCCCAATTATAATTGCTGTTGGAAAGTTCTCTGGTAAGTTTGCTAACCATTGTTGATAATAATATGCAGATGCAGATATAAAGAAAAACATCGCAAAAGCAATATGTCCATTAAATATATATCGTAAGTAACGACTTAAATTTTTTATGTGAGAAGATAATCGATTTTTATAAAACAGATGAGAGTCAAACATGGTTATCTTCCTTTGTTAATTGCACATATAAGTCATCTAAAGAAGCTGTTGGCATACTAAAACTCGAACGTAACTCATCCAACGTTCCTTGGGCACGTAACTTACCATCATGCAAAATTACAAATCGATCACAATACCTTTCTGCTGTTGCTAATATATGAGTGGACATCAATACTCCAGCTCCTTGTTCCTTCATTTGCTCCATCATTTTCAAATATGATTGGATGCCTAGTGGATCAAGACCAACAAAAGGCTCGTCCACAATATAAAGTGGCGGTTCAATTAAAAATGCACACATTATCATCACTTTTTGACGCATACCTTTTGAAAAATGTACCGGAAACCAATGAAGTTTTTTCTCCATACGAAATTCTTTTAATAATGGCTCTAATCTTTCTTCAAACAGCTGTTCATCAATATTGTAAGCCATTGCAGTTAAACGCAAATGTTCATATAAAGTCATTTCATCGTATAAAATAGGCATTTCTGGAATGTATGCTAGTTGATTACGATATCCTTCAGGGTTTTCCTGAAATGTTTTTCCTTGTATAAAAACGTCACCTTTTTTCGGCTGCATTAAGCCAATAATATGTTTAATAGTTGTACTTTTACCAGCTCCATTTAAACCGATTAATCCAACAATCTCACCACTATTCACTTTAAAGGAAACGCCATGTAATACATTTTTATGTGTATATCCACCAAATAAATTTTCAATATGTAATAAGGTGCTCACCCTTTTCCCTCCTCTATACTTAACACGATTTTATCATTATTGTACGCCAATGCCAAAGCCAATCGTTCTACAATTATCCTAATTTAATTAAATATTTATGTATAATATCGTAGAAAAAGCTCAAAATACAAAAGAAGAAAATAAGAAACTTACTTCCAATAACCTAAAAACGTAAATGAGGTGTCAACGATCGAAAACCTAATTTAGTTATGTATTTGCACATGACAATTGTTAGTAATCGATAATTGCTCTAAATTTCGGTTAGGATGGTGTTTCTGTTGGACAAATGATAATCCTTACACGAATTACTTCATCTGCATGTACTCGGTAAGGAGAATGTAAGTTATGTATATAATTTACGACCAACCTTGGTATACAGAAATGAATTGAAAATGAGTTTCTTATTTCTTCATTACGACTATTTGTCACATTGAATTATGTGGCAAATAGTCTACTTTTATTTAAAATCAATCTCGGCATAAAATCCGAATGTTGCACTGTTTGATTCCCATTGCAGACAGCTGCTTTTCACAGGTACAGCTTCAACTAACTAGGAAAAGAAGCCATATTTTCTTAGTGGAATTTCAAGCACTCTCTTCTAAGGAGGAATCCCCGTCTTCCATTACAATCAAAATCCAGTTCGCCTATAATCCGAACAGTATTATATAACTATCGATAAAACATTATTTTTTTAAATGAATCTTAGCAATTATGGAATTGACTAATATGGTAATACTTTACTTTTATATACAAGCCTCTATACAATAAAGAAAAAGGAGGTTGTTATTCATATGTCACATGAAGATTGCATTTTTTGTAAAATTATTCAAGGAGATATTCCTTCTGCAAAGGTCTATGAAGATGATAATGTATATGCTTTTTTAGATATTAGCCAAGTAACCAAAGGGCATACATTGGTCATTCCAAAAGAACATACGAAGAATATTTATGAAACATCTCCAGAGGTTGCAAAAGAATTGTTTGCACGTATTCCATTTATTGCTAATGCCATTAAGAAATCTTATAACCCGTTAGGTATGAATGTACTAAATAATAACGAATCAGCTGCAGAACAATCTGTATTTCATTTGCATCTACATCTCATTCCTCGATATGGAGAAGGAGATGGATATTCTCCTAATTGGACTGTACACACCGATGAATATAATTCAGATGATTTACAAGAAATAGCTAGAACTATTTACGAAAATATTAACTAAATTAAGATGTTGGGACAAAGTATTTACTCAAAGTTAAATTCAAATGAATAGCTTTGACAACTTGCTTGAAAAATATACTCCGCTTATCCAGCGGCTGCTGACGAGCCTCCGGATGCTTCGCATTCCGGGGTCTCACTCCCACAAGAGTCTAAGTATATTTCTTACGCTTATTTTTATTATCATCCGTTTTTTGATTAAAACTTTTTGTTATATCACAACTTCTTTGTTACACTATCATTAATTCTTCGCAACTGACGATGAGCGTACTGTTGGAAGATATTAGTAAAGAATAGACGAGATGAGGAGAGATTGAAAAATGAATACGAGAATATTAGTGGTACTAGCATTATTAGTAAGTATTGGAGCAGTACTGCACACTGTAGTCCCACCAATGTTATTCGGAGTAAAACCAGACATGTTACTCGCGATGATGTTTTTAGGAATTGTTTTATTCCCTAGAATCAAATATGTATTGATATTATCATTAGCTACTGGGTTTATATCCGCTTTAACGACAGCAGCACCAGGTGGTCAAATTGCAAATATCATTGATAAGCCTATAACAGCACTTATCTTTCTATGCTTATTTTTATTACTAAAAAATAAAATCCGAACCACAATCGTTGCACCAATATTAACTGCAGTAGGTACAATTATTAGCGGTACTATATTTTTAAGTGTTACATTATTTATTATTGGATTAATGGAAGGTGGATTTTTTGCATTATTTGCGTCCATTGTTTTACCGGCAACTATAATTAACACTGTAATAATGATCATTATTTATCCAATTGTGCAAACCATTTTAAAACGTTCTGTAAATGTATCATTCACATAAGCAATACTCCATAAGCAGTTAGGAAGTGGTTTGTTCTAAGGGTAAAAGTCTCCCCTAGCACACTTCATGCGGACTATAAGTTCAATTAAATTTTGTCTTCTCACTTTTAGAGGAGGACTTTTTTCTTATTTATGGCAGAAATTCTCTTCCTTCTTTATAATAGAAAATGAGTAGTATAATTTTTTCTATTTAACCATGTTTGACACATATGTAAAAAGAGGAAATGGTATACTAGAGAAAGGAAAGGAGTGCGTTTTCCATGTCAAAAGGAAAATCAATAGTATTAGGCTTCCTTGTAGGTGCTTCAGTTACTGCTGGGGTAACATTACTTAGCACCCCAGAGTCAGGACGTCAGTTAAGAAATCGTGTAAAAGATCAAAGTATGGAACTTGGAAACCTACTTTATAGCTTAAAAGAAGACAGTATAAAACTAAAAAATCAATTATTACGTACCTCTAAAGAGGGAGCAGTCCTTGTTCGTGAACTTACAGAGGAAATGAGAAAATCAGTAGAGGATTGGAGAGATACTGTAGAACCTCATCAGGAAAATATCCACCAATCTTTAGAACAAATCGAATCAAGTATTAAGGAATTGGAATCAAAATTAAACAGTTCTAACTAATGACTTAAAAAATGAAAGCTTTTGATGCTCTTGTCAGCTAAAATATGACAAAAGGGATCAAAAGCTTTTTTCTTCATTTTTATTTAAAATAACTATTGATTTTTCAACATAATCGTACTATGATTCTCTCAGTGTTATTTCAAGTTTTTAAGATTTGTAGGTGATAAAATGAATTGCTTAAAAACAATTTATTTAACAAGAGAGTTTGGAAAAGTACGATTACAAATTATAGCATTATTTATTAGTCTACTTGTATTTATAATTTCATATGTACCATTATCTTTTGTACATGGAGCTTACCAAAATAGTGAGAAAGCAATTTTTCCTTTTATAATTGCAATAATTAGTATGCCAATTCTTCATTCACTAGTAATGGTCTTAAGCCTTAGTATTCTAAAGAAAACAACGAAAATACCTTTTAAATTTACTGGATTAAAATTTCCTGCATGGTTCTGTTTTAAGGGCGTACAATTAACCAAAGTAGAAGCATTTGTAACTGGTATTATGCCCACTATAATATTAACTTTACCTGGATTTTTAATAAGTAGCCAACTTGCTGATTATTATCTTTATACGCTTCTATGGTCGAGCATTCATTTAGGTATGACCGTTACTAATTTTATATATCTTTATTATATACTCAAATCACCTAAAAAGGTTTATATTCAACATTTATCAGAGGGCTTTGAATTACTTTTAAAACAAGAATAATATTATTCATATTATTCTTGTCCCCCCTGTTCAACACGCTTTGTTTTTGGTAGAGTAAAGAGTGCATAACCTTTTTGAGACGGGGGAAGAAAGGAGAGTCAAAAGCAATGGTTATATTTTATATGGTATTTGCTTTTATCGTACTACTAATTTTTAATACTTTAACCAATGCATTTTGTATCAAGATGGAGCTATCACAAAAAAAACAGCTTAAAGTGTATCGAGTTATAAACATGATTATGGTAGCTCTACTTGTATGCTCCTACTTACGAGTATTGAATGTGACAGTTTAATGGGATTTTATAGGTATTTTTACAAATTCTATTTTTTTCCTTATAAAGTATGATATATTAATGATTGTAAAAACTAATCGCAAACTAGTACAGAGTAGGAGTGTTTTAAAGTATGAAGAAATGGACAATAGCAGCCTCACTTTCAATCGGGGTACTCGCATTATCTGCATGTAATTCAGACGATGAAATTGTTGCTGAAACAGCAGCAGGAAATATTACAAAAGAAGAATTTTATGAAGAATTAAAAGATGTTAATGGTGAATCCATGTTACAACAACTAGTTACTGTAAAAGTCTTAGAAGATAATTATGAAGTAACTGATGAAGAGTTAGAAGAAGAAATCGCAACCATGAAAGAAGGATTTCCTAGCGAAGAAGATTTTAATACGACTGTAGAGCAGCAATTTGGCGGCGAGGAACAACTTCGCGAAATAATGTATGTTAGTATGTTACAGGAAAAAGCTGCTGCTGAAGATATTGAAATTACCGAGGAAGATTTAAAAGAGTTATATGAACGTAAAAATACAGAAGTACAAGCACAACATATTCTGTTAGAAAATGAAGAAGATGTTGCTGAAGTACAACAAAAAATTGAAGACGGAGAAGATTTCGGTGAACTAGCGAAAGAATACTCTGCTGACACTGGAAGTGCAGAAAATGGTGGAGACCTTGGTTACTTTAGTGCGGGAAGCATGGTACCTGAATTTGAAGAAGCTGCATATTCTTTAGAAGCAGGAGAAATTAGCGATCCAGTGCAAAGTAGTCACGGGACACATATTATTAAAGTAAATGATGTACGTGAGAAAGAAGAATCAATAGGTGAATTCGAAGATGTTAAAAAAGAACTTGAGCGTGAGATTTTACTAAGTCGCGTAGATCAAACACAAATCCAAGAAAAAATTAATAATTTAATCCAAGAATCTGATGTAAAAATTAATGTAGAAGGCATGGAAGATTTATTCGAGCAAGAAGAAACCGAAGAAAATACAACTGAAGAAGACGCACAAGGTTAAGCCTTAGAAAAGCGCCCATTTAAATGAAATGGGCGTTTTTCTTGCTATATAGGAAATTATAAAACTTGTATGCTGTGTATAACTAAATAACTGAGCATCCATGTCCAGAAGAACTTACCGAAATTACTCATGTCATGAGGCTTAGTCGCACTTATACTCTTGCGGTGAAAGTCATCATCTCACCGTGATTCCTTAATCTCAAAGAAAAAGGAAGTTCGGTCACTGTCGTACCACTCCCTAAAACAGGGGCGCATTCGCTACGTTTCTAAACAAGCGCTTGCGCCTTTCTCACTAAATTCAATTGTTATCATGAATCTCACTATTATGATCCCTCTGACGCTTCAATCGTTCCTCACGAATGCGTTCCATGTATATTTTTCCTTCTCTTTCAATAAATTGTTGATCCAATTTTCGTTCTGCCAGCATAGCACGTAATGCCATATATCCGCTGAAGAAAATTAATAAGATGACTGCTATAACCCAAATAGGAATTGATTCCATCTTCTTTTCCTCCTTGTCCAAGCCTTAATACTATATATATGAACAAAGAAAGAAAAAATAACCTATCCTTCATTTTCTTCAAAATTCGGTTTGTAAAAAGCACGATTATCCATAGCAAAAAGTCTTTCCGTGAACTCTCCTGGTTGAACTTTTTCCAACGCTCGACCTAACATATTCATTTTTGCATCTATTAAATCGATTAAATGTAGTAGTTCAGCTTCACGAACTAATGGCGGGGTAGGACTTCCCCATTCTGCTTTACCGTGGTGACTTAGAACGAGATGTTTTAAAATGAGCACCTCTTCTCCTTCAATTTTCAACTCATTAGCCATTAATCCAATTTCTTCAACCATCATCGGTATATGTCCAAGCATTTTCCCTTCCAATGTATAAGTAGTAGAAACAACACCAGAAAGTTCTTTAATCTTACCAATATCATGCAGTATAATTCCAGCATATAATAAGTCTTTATTAATTTCGGGGTAGAGCTTGTGCAATTCTTTTCCAATAGCCAACATACTAACGACATGATATGCTAGTCCAGATGCAAACTCATGATGATTTTTGGTTGCTGCAGGATAGGTTAGTAACTCTTCCTGATATTTCTTAATAAATGCACGAACTAGACGTTGAATTTTAGGGTTCTCCATCTCAAAAATTGCCTCAGTTAATTTTTCTGCCAATTCTTCCTTTTCCATGGGTGCTTTACCTAAAAAGTCTGTTACTTGAACATTATCCATTGGTTGAGCTAAACGGATAGATAATATTTTTAATTGGTGCTTACCTCGAAATTGGTTAATTTCACCTGAAACTTGAATAATTTGTTCTGGAATCAGTGTTTCTTCATCATCTTTAGTTGCATCCCAAAGTTTTGCTTCTATTTCACCGCTAGCATCGCGAAGTATTAAGGTTAGAAATGGTTTTCCATTACTAGTAGTACCCCTTGTAGATTCTTTAATTAATAGAAATCCATCAAATTCTTCTCCAATCGTGCGAAATGCGATACCATTTTTCATATAATTTTCTCCCCCTTTTACGCTACTATAATTGCAATACTTCTCCCTCTACTAGTTGCATAATTTCTTCTTTACATGTAAATAAAATCACTTGTTGATTTTTTGCAGTACGACGCAGAATATTTATAACACGTTCCATTCGCTTCGTATCAAAATGTACCAAAGCATCATCGATTAGGAATGGCAGTAAATATTGTTGGCTCATGATCTTACTAATCGCAAATCGTAATGAAATATACAGCTGATCAATAGTTCCTTGTGATAACTCGTTTACATGAAATCTTCTTTGTTCTCTTGTTTCGACTATAAATCCTTGATTTTTTGTTGGTGGATAAATTTTAACATATCGTTTATCGGTTAAATCACTAAAATACACAATTGCTTCTTGAATAACGCTTGTCAAATATTGATCTCGATAATTTTTCTTTGCTTCTACTAGATAAGACTTCGCAACTTTTCGAATTGCCCATTGTCGAAACAAAGTATTTAGCTTTTCTTTTTCTAATTCAACCTGATGTGTCTTTTTCGACAGTTCATTTGATCCTTCTAATGAATTAATGGCAGCTTGAACTTCTGCTAGATTATTTCGAATATCCTCTAAATCTTCTTCTAATTTTTTTAAGCTAGCGTTTTGCTCTTCTTGCTTTTTCACATAATACTCATTTAATTCTAATCGCTCAAAGTAAGATTCAAATCCATCTGGAAAAATATTGATTAACTGATTTAGTAATTCTTTGTTTCTCTCTTTTAATGATGTTCGCTCTTTATACAGAGCAGCATTTTGATAGAATGATTCTTCGTCTGTCACATTGGCTTGTATTAACAATTTATCTATTGATTCTTGATAAATCGAGATAGATTTTTGAAGTTGTTGTTCAAGATTTCTTTCTTCTTGCCAAAGTGCTCTATAATGTCGATAATCTTGGAGTGTCCGGTTATGCTGCTCATTTATGGCTTGTAGTTGTACGAGGACACTTTCCGGATCATCTAAATCTAATTGATTATTATTATTTATAGCCCATTGTTCACATTGTTTAATATAATTATCTACCTTTGTTGATTCTTGTAAATAAAGTTGTTCATTTTCTTTCAATTGTTCATATAGTTGAAGTAGGCGCTGCAAATGATGATATAAATCTGGCCAATAATCAACTTCAATTGAAACTAAAAAAGGATACTGGGTAACTTGTTCCTGCTTCTGTTGATCTAGATATTCAAATCTTTCATAAATATTTGTCTGTTTTCTTTTCCACTCTATCCACGCTAACTCATTATCTTGTATCTTTTTATTTAATTGTTCGATTTCGCTTTGTATAGCCTCTTGCTCTTCTAATATATTTCTTGCCTCATAATATTCTTCTATGGTTACATCAACGAAAGCAACCAAGCTAGGATCATTAATATCTGACATTCCTTGTATCATATCAATTGTTTGTTTATTTATACGTAGTATACTTAAGCCAAAACCAATTACGATTATGGATACTATAGTTAACCAAAACTCTGTAAAAACAAATGAAGTTACCATAAGGATACTTGCTATAACAATTGTACTGTATAATATACGTTTGTTAAGATTCTTTTTTTGTAGTCTTGTCTTTTGCCATTCTTGATGTACTTTTTGATTTTCAGCTTGTAAAACCTGACTAGTTTGGTAAGCATCAATTCTTTGTCGTAATTCATCTACATGCGCATCATGTAATAATTGATTCTTCAATTGCTTATATTGCCCATTTAGAAATTCTTTTTCTTCATTCAGCTGACTTTTTTGTTGTTCCAATTGCTGTTTTTCATAGTATAACTGCTCAGCATTTGCTCTTATTTTCCCCCATTGTTTTTCTATATAAAAAGGCAATGCTAATTGATCTAGTTCGGATTTAGACAAGTTCACATGTAATTGTTGAATCTCCTCATCTAATCTTGCTTTCTGTTTTGAAATAAGTTTAACTAATCTCTTTTTCTCTTCAATAGCAAATTGAACCTCACTTAACTCGTTCAGCAACTCATATAATGGTTCTTGGGTTGAATTAGGCAATAAACGTTCGTTTACTTCTAACATTTTTTCATGATATTTTTCAATATTATTTTTTCGTGTACTTCTTTCACTTCGAAGAGGAAGAATAAGCTTTCTATATTGGTCCATTCTCTCTACGCCATGTTCAGGAAAGGCATCTACATGATTCGAATTATTAAGTTGATTTTCGATTCTTTTTGCCTCTCTCAATAAAGGTAAAGCTTGTATCAACGTATCAAGCTTCCTACGTTCTTGATGGAGCTTCACAATTTCTTCTTGTACTGACTGATAACGTTCTTGTAAATAGTGCTTTTTTTCCACTTTATTGTGATATGTACCTTCGTTCTTTTTTAATTCATCTAGATGTTTAGATTGCTGTTGCAATGATGTTAATTGTTCGTTTATCTCTGGCTTTCTACCAGAAGGTTTATATAAATTTCCTATTTCCTGATCCAAGCGCTTCTCTACGTCATATATAATAGAAGATCCCGTTAATCCTATACTTAACAATATTTCATTAAGTTCTTCCTCTTGCATTGTTCGTATATGAGCAAGATCGGTATCTGAAAAAGAAAAAATAGATTGATATGTATCAAGCCCAATTCCGTTTAGAATTTTGCTTAACCATTGTTCATCCTTTACCGATCCATCTTCTAAAATGCAGCTTGCTTTCCCCCTACTCTCATCATCTATACGTTCAATTATGATACGTTCATGGTCTGGAGTCATTATAATCATTCGGCCACCCATTTTACTACTATTCTTCGGTTGATAGAATTTCCTTTGTTTTGGGGGCATGCCAAAAAGCATAAATAAAATAAATTGTTGTAACGTAGATTTTCCAGACTCATTTTTTCCATAAATTGTTGTGATTTCAGAGGATGAGAAAGTGAATTGTTGATCAACCCATTGTCCAAACCCGTAGATAGTTATATCTGTAATTCGCATAATTTCACCCTCTCCGAAATGCATCTTGTAAAAATTGGTCTGCTTCTTGTTTTATTGCTTCTATCTCTGATTCTGATAATGCATTGATATACTTTCTAGCTTGTCTATTTTGATATAATTCATCTACTATTGGTTGAATAGGTACCTCATCTATCTGTTTTTTTATCATAGTAAAGAATGGACTATTTTCCCCAAATTCATGACTTTTTGGAACTTGAATCGACGTACGATATATATATATCCATGGAGATTGAGTGATAGTTAACTCATTTATTATATCTATCCACTCATCAATGCGTGTCTGTTTCCAACTTTCGTATTGTTGCTCATTCATCTTTATTATTAATTCGATTAATCCGGGATTATCTAATTGAGGAAGTGACTGTAGAACAAGCGGTTCGATATTATGTAAAAATTCAACTCCAGATAAATCTAATTCTAGTTGTTCGAATCGAATTGATTCTAAAGATATAAATTGTTTTTGAACTTCAAACTCGTTCATTTCAACGAAATAGCATCCTTTTTTACCTATTTCTTTCCGATGACGACCTTGTATATTTCCTGGATAGATAATAGGTGGAGCATCAGATAGCACTTCTCTTTTATGAATATGGCCAAGTGCCCAATAATCCATGTGAGCATTCTTCAATTCTTCTAAATGAAACGGTGCATACATATCATGCTCGGTATTCGTAGTTATACTTCCATGCAATAATCCAATATGATAAGGTACTTGTTCATTTATCCGTTGATAGTGTGGAACCTTAGAATCGTATACCGCTCTATTTTCATAACTAAACCCATAGATATGTGCTATTGTCTCTTCTGTTCTATTATATGGCAAGTAAGACACGGTTTCACTTGTAAACATATGAACATTATTAGGGAATTGTACAGATAAGGAGTGTTCATTCAAATAATCATGATTTCCATAAGAAAGGAATACTTGAATGTTATATTCCTCAAGCTTTTGGAAAACATTTCTAAGTCGGACTTGTGCTTTTAAGCTTTGATTATCGGTATCATATAGATCCCCTACTAATAATAAAAAATCTACTTTATGTTTAATCGCCTGTTCTATTAAATTATCTAATGTTGTAAATGTACTTTCTTGAATTTCTTGAAAAATTTCTTCAGGTATATTTTGCAATCCTCGAAAAGGACTATCTAAATGTAAGTCTGCTGCATGAATAAATGATATCGACTCTTTCATTTCGCTCCACTCCTTCCTTTACTTCTTCTTATTATTCTACCAAACAGCAAAACAGAATGCACGTTCTGTTTGATTCGTAAAAAATATCCCCCTGAACAATTTTATAGTTCAAGGGGATAGATAACAACTGTATTATGGAGCTACTACATCATAACCTTGCTCTTCAACTGTAGCTTTTAACTGCTTAGTTGTAACTTTACTATCATCAAAATAAATTTCAACTTCCCCTGTAGAAAGATTAACCTTTGCTTCTGACACACCATCTATACCATTGATAGCACCTTCTACCGATTGTTTACAATGTCCACATGACATTCCTTGTACTTGCATTGTTTTTTTCATAAATTATCTGCCCTTTCAATGTTAAATTTTCACTTTTTTAAGCCTTAATGAGTTTGTAACAACACTCACTGAACTTAAAGCCATCGCTGCACCAGCTATCCAAGGAGCTAATAACCCAATCGCAGCGATTGGTATTCCCGCAGTATTATAACCAAAAGCCCAGAATAGATTTTGCTTTATATTTTTAATCGTTGCTTGACTAATCTTAATAGCTTTTGATACAAGAAGAAGATCTCCTCCTAAAATCGTAATATCAGCTGCTTCAATTGCAATTTCGGTGCCTGTTCCGATCGCAATTCCTATATCTGCTATTGCAAGAGCAGGAGCATCATTAATTCCATCTCCAACCATTGCGACTGCATTTCCATCTTTTTGCAACCTTTTTATATTTTCGGCTTTCTCTTCTGGTAATACTTCAGCAATAATATGATTTATTCCAGCTAATCGTCCAATAGCTTTCGCAGTTCGTTCATTATCACCTGTTAACATAACTACTTGTATATTCATATCTTTTAATTGGTTTATAGCTTCTTTCGCATTTTCTTTAATCGTATCGGCAACAGCTACAGTACCACGGATTTTTCCGTCAATTGCAATTAGCATAGCAGTTTTTCCTTCATTTTCTAGTTCGAATAAATATTCATCTTCTTTTCTACTATCTACCTTATATTCTTTCATTAATTGACGATTTCCGACAATAATATGCTTACTGTCTACAATTGCAGTTATACCACGACCTGGAATGGCTTCAAAATCAGTTGTTGGTACTAGAGCCATTTGTTTTTCCTCAGCATACTGTGTAATTGCTTCGGCAAGAGGATGTTCTGAACCTTTTTCTGCACTTGCTAATAATAAAAGCGTCTCATCATCTCCATTAAAATCAGTGACAACTGGTTTACCATTAGTAATAGTTCCTGTTTTATCAAATACAACGGATTGAATTTTATACGCTTGCTCTAAATGTTCTCCACCTTTGAAAAGAATTCCATTCTCAGCAGCGCGGCCAGTTCCTACCATAATAGAAGTTGGAGTTGCTAACCCTAATGCACAAGGACAAGCAATTACTAATACAGCAATTAATGCTACTAAAGCAGGTTCCACTTGACTTGGTTGTACGAAGAGATACCACACAATGAACGTTAAAATTGCAATCATGACAACAACTGGAACGAAGAATCCTGAAATAACATCTGCTAATCGTTGTATTGGTGCTTTCGAACCCTGGGCATCTTCCACAGCTTTGACAATAGATGATAATGCGGTATCATTACCTACTTTGGTTGCTTCTATTTCTATTGAACCGTTTTTATTCATTGTTGAACCAATCACTTCTGTGTCCCTACCTTTTTCTACAGGTATAGACTCTCCAGTAATCATTGACTCATCAACGGATGTTTTTCCTTGTTTCACGATACCATCAACTGGTATTTTTTCTCCTGGTTTTACAATTAATCGATCCCCAACTACCACTTCTTCTAAAGGAATCATAAATTCCGTTCCATCACGTAATACTCTAGCTTCTTTAGCTTGTAAATTTAATAACTTTGTAATCGCAGTTGTTGTTTGCCCTTTCGCACTTGCTTCCAAGTACTTACCCAACAATACAAGCGTTATAATAATTGCACTTGTCTCATAATAAAGATGTGGGTGATAAGCAGGATTATTAATCGTTAATAATCCTTCATACAAACTATAAAAGTACGCTGCACTAGTACCAACTGCAACTAACACGTCCATATTTGCAGTTTTATTACGCAAATTTTTATACGCTCCCACATAGAATTGCCATCCAATCCAAAATTGAATCGGGGTGGCTAACACGAATTGGAACCATGGATTCATGAAGAAAGTGGGAATTTCGATATTAAACAGATGTACAAGCATAGTCACTAATAACGGTAAAGATAATAGCGCAGACACAATCAATTTCTTTTTTGCTTTTACTAACTTTTTTTCTTTCTGTGATGATTTATTTTGATTCTCATTTTTTAAAACAGCGTTATATCCAATTTTTTCTATTTTATTAATGAGTTGTGACTCTTGAACTACATCTGAATAATAATAAACCGTGCCAGTTTCAGTAGTAAGATTTACATTTGCTTCTCTAACACCATCCATTTTGTTTAATACTTTTTCTATTCGATTAGAACAGGCGGCACATGTCATCCCGCTTATATCCAACTCAACCTTTTCTATTTGTACTCCATATCCCATTTTTTCTATTTTATCGGTTATATCACCATTCTTAATTTTCGTCTCATCGTATTGAATTGATGCTTTCTCGGTAGTTAAATTCACATTAGCTTCTACTCCATCCATACGATTTAATACTTTTTCTATTCGATTGGAACAGGCGGCACATGTCATCCCTGTAATATGATATGTTGACTGCTTATTAGCCATAAGACCCTCTCCTTACTTCGTAAACTGTTTTAATACACTCATTACTTCATCAATTGCTTCATCACCTTCACCGGACTTTACTGCATCACTGACACAATGTTTCATATGCCGCTCCGTAATTTCAAATCCTACTTTTTTTAATGCAGCTTGAATGGCACTAATCTGAACGAGTATATCTACACAATAACGATCCTCTTCCACCATCTTTTGTATTCCTCTCACTTGTCCTTCTATACGTTTCAAACGGTTTGTTACCGCTTGTTTTTCTGTATTCGATCTTGGATGATTTGTATGTTCTTGTAATGAATCCAATTTGATCACTCCTTCATTGTTCTAACAATACTATACCCCCCTAATGTATCTATGTCAATATAAGCGCTTAGTCATTATCTATTATTTTCCAGTTTTTGCGTTTATAACATATCGTTTGCGTGAATAATACTTGTACAACATGTGAAAGGAGCTTATTGCTATGATAAAAAAATTGGGATACTTCGTTGGGGTATTTGTGCTACTGATGGGATTGTATGCTTGCAATAACGAAAGTGATATTGATGAAAATGAAGAAAGAAACATGCTTCCTGATAATGAACAAGTACCTGAAGGAGATCTCGAAGAAGATAATCAAAGTGAGCAGGAACATTCGGATCATGATGAGAGTGGTAAAATCCCTAAAGATTTAAAAGAAGCAGAGGAGTCTACCTATACTGCAGGTGATGAAGTAACAATCACCGCTTCACATATGCCAGGTATGGAAGGAGCTTCAGGAAAAATTGTTGGGGCATACGATACCACCGCTTACATGATTAGTTATCAACCAACAGATGGCGGTGAAATGGTTGAAAATCACAAATGGATAATCCAAGAAGAAATTAACAATCCAAATAAAAACCCTTATCAAGTTGGAGATGAAGTAACTATTAATGCTGAACATATGGAAGGTATGAATGGCGCAACAGCAACTATTGAAGACGGTATCGAAACAACCGTATATATGATTGATTATGTAACCGAATCTGGTGAAGAAGTTAAAAATCATAAATGGGTGACCGAGGAAGAACTTGAACCAAATTCAAATGAATCATAAGCAAACTCGTCAGGGGTTATTACTCATCATTCAATTTTCCCTATAGTTGAACTTTTTTTAACATGGGAACAACTCAGATCGTACTGTTACCATAAAAATCGTCGCCTATTATCTATAAGTGTGTATAACGAAATAGGGGAAGTCAACCTGCGATGACTTTCCCCTTTAGATATTAATCTCATTGAATATTACTTATTCAGTGGATAGTTTACTTTTCTTTTTTAGAAAGCTTCATTGCCTTTTTAAAGTCTTTCAACGAGCCCGATTTCCCATACATCAATACCCCTCCACTGTATACTTTTGCTCCTACATAAGCTAATAAAGCAATCGTTCCAATTAATAATCCGAATGATAATACAATTTCCCATATCGGAACATTAAGCATACCTACTCTTAAGAACATTATCATTGGTGCAAAAAATGGTATAAATGAGGTTACTGTTATTAAAGTTGATTCAGGCATTTCCAGCCCAAAAATTGCAATAAAGAATGCAATCATTATTAGCATGATCATTGGCATAACGAGCTGATTTACATCCTCAATACGACTAACTAAAGAACCTAACATTGCAGCTAGGGTAGCATAGAGAAAATACCCCAGAAGGAAAAACACGACTGCATAAATATAAATAGAAATGTCATTGTTCGTTAAGCCCATATACTCGAAAAATTCTCCACCAATGTCATCCATTTGGGAACTAATCATAAAATACCCTACTCCTAAGAACAGAAGTATTTGCGTTAAACCGAGCAATGCAACACCGATAATTTTAGCAAACATATGTGTAATAGGAGAAGCACTTGATACTAATATTTCCATCACCCTTGAAGATTTTTCAATTGCTACATCCGTTGCTATCATTTGTCCATAAACAATAACAGCCATATACAGTACAAACAACATCACATATACAATACCTCGTGCTTGACTCATTTCTTCAGAAGTTCTTGCCGTTTCATCTAATTGTGTTGCTTCAAATGGTACTGGAGCGTAAATCATTTCTAATGATTCTTGATCTATTCCTGACTGTTGAGTACCAATCGCTATTTTTAGTTGTTGAAGTTGATTTTGTAAAAATAACTGCTCTCCGCTATCCGAAATCCGATTCGCATAATAAGTACCAATAGGTAAATTATTCTCATCTGTTTCAATTACAAGAAGCCCATCGTACTCCTCTTCCTGAACAGCTTGTTTCACATCATCCTCTGATTCATTTACAGATACAATCTCTAATTCTTGGTCATTCGCAGCAGCTAGGCTTTCGTCTAATAGGTCAAAATAATTTCCAGATTCATCAATTACAGCAATCTGCTCCGAACTCTCTTCTCCATCACCAGCAAAAGTATCAATAATTGTTGGTAAATTAGCCAAACCTATAATTACTAATAACGTAATGGCAGTACTAATGATGAATGATTTTGATTTCACTTTTGATAGGTATGTATGAGATAAAACAACCCAAAACTTATTCATATGAAGCACCTACCTTTGCAATAAAGATATCATTTAACGAAGGTTCTTCAAGTTCAAATTTACGTATAAATCCTTTGCCTTGCAGAGCTTCAAATATTTGTTGTGCCACTTCTTCACTGTCAATTTGAAGCTTACATCCATCCTGTAGAGCTTTGTAAGAGGAAACTCCTGAATGGGTCCGTAAGAATTCAAACGAGACATCTCCGCGAATATGCAGATTCTTCTTTCCATATCCTTTTTTTATTTCTTGTAACGATCCATGAACAATGGGAGTTCCTTTTTGTAAAATACATACATGCTGACATAGTTCTTCTACATGTTCCATCCGATGCGAAGAAAATACAATTGATGTCCCTTGTTCTTTTAACTCAATAACCGCTTCCTTTAGCATTTCTACATTTACAGGATCAAGGCCTGAGAATGGTTCATCTAGAATCAATAGCTGTGGTTGATGAATCACCGCAGATATAAATTGAATTTTCTGTTGATTCCCTTTAGATAATTCTTCTACTTTTTTATTCAAGTATTCTGGTACACGGAATCGATCTAACCACTTTATTAATTCTTTTTCAATTTGGGGCTTTTTCATTCCTCTTAATCTGCCGAGATAAATGATTTGCTCTTTCACTGTTAACTTCGGATATAGACCTCTTTCTTCTGGCAAATAACCAATTAGATGGCTTTTTTCATAAGAAATCGATTCGCCTTTCCATGTAATCTCTCCCTCGGTAATGTCTAATAAACCAAGAATCATCCGAAATGTAGTCGTTTTACCCGCTCCATTCCCTCCAAGAAAACCAAACATCTCCTTCTCAGGAATCTCCAAAGAAAGATTAGTTACAGCAGTATGGTTGTCAAATCGTTTTGTTACGTTATTTAATTGTAACGTCATCGTTGATTTACCTCCTTCTCTCTATTATATAAACTACCTATGTCCCCATTAAAGTGTATATAATGTCCTATTTAATTACAATACTTTTTCAGACAATAAAATAAACTTTACTCAGTGGGGATATTACTGTAACACGCAGGATGAATTGCCAGAAAATACTGATATGATTTATAATAATATATAAATAATTAAAGGGGGATTGGGATGAGAACCTATGCATTAACGGTATTTTCAAAAAATGGGGAAAAGTTATTGGACACATCATTCACTGCAGAAAATGATGAATCTGCAAAAGAAATCGGACAAACTCAGCTTGAAGAAGAAGGATATATGGAACATACACATCGCTGTGTAAGTCCAGATGCAAAATTAGTGCTATTCCATCGTTAGATTACGGCCACTCAAAAAAAGGGTGCTATCCACCAAGTTTGGTAATAGCACTCTTATTAATTAATTTTGTTCAGCTGTTCCGTATAATTCTTCTAATGGTTTTGTAATGATTTGGCTAATCTCATTAATTAAATTGTTTAAGCGTTGTTCTTCTTCCATTAATTTAGAGATGCCCTCATGTTGTTGTACTGTTTCTACAACTTGTCTTGCTTTTTCCACTTCTTCTTCTGTAATTTCGATACCTTGCATTTGTTTTTCTTGAAGGCTTAGTTGAGTGTCACGGAAATCTTCAAACATTTGTTTCGCAGTTGGTTCTCCCATAACTTCTTCATATGCTTCTTTTAAGCTTTTAAACTCATCACTTTCACGTAAAGCTTGTTCTAAATTATTTGCTACATCTAGTGTATTTGCCATCCTTATTCATCCTCCTTGATTTGTCTCCATGCTACTATAACAAAGGTGACCTCTGATGTATACCAATACCTATGCGATTTTTAAAGGTAGGATAGAATTAACTTGTTATAATAATATTATGATAATTAAAAAGGAGTACTGATACATGATTCAAATGCTAAAAAAATTTTATCCCAGTGTTCGCACACTACCTTCCAATACTTCAAATCTTCCGTTAGATTATACCTGGTTTCAAACGGAACAAGGAGAAGTAGTTGGCATCCACCAAAATGAATTAACAGAGAAAGATCAAGCTTTATTATCGGCTTTTTTAACTAAATACCATGTTAACTTACCCTTACAAACGGAACGTGAGAAATTATGGAGAAAAAGATTAGGTGAAGATGATAAAGAACGATTAGAGGAAATTAACTCTCCTTTTCGATTTGTTTATTTTCAAATTCGCCAAGGCCATGTCGAACCAGATATATTTAAAACGACTATCCAAGAGTTTTTCACTGGGCCTATATCTATCCTTTGGCATAATGAATATGCAGGAATTTTAGTTGAAGAGGAAATTTCACAACTGGAAGAATCGTTAAGTTATGCGCAAATATCAGATACATTAATGAGTGAATTATACATTAAAACTGCTTTTTATATAGGACCATTCCTTAATAGTTTAAAGGATATTGTCACGTATTCAAATATATTATCTGAGCAAGCGCCTTCGAGTTTTCAATCTCATGATTCACCCGTTGTCACTTTTATAGAAGATTATCCATTTCGTCTTATTAAGAATCTAAATAAACAAAAGAAAATCCAATTAAGTAGCTGGATTTTAAAAGAGTTTACAGAGGATAAAGAAGCATTGCAAACAATACAAATATTTATTGAAAGTAATTTAAATCTTACAGAAGCTTCAAAAAAACTGTATATGCACCGAAATAGCATTCAGTATCGTCTTGATAAATTTCATGAAAGCACAGGAATTGATGTAAAACAATTTGAACAAGCCATCACCGTATATTTAGCTATTTTAGCTAATATGCACAAAACAGAATAACATCTTTGTGCATATTTACCATATCAACATTTCATCGGCTCTTGTACAATAAATGTAATCGTTAACATAAAAAATAGGGGGAATAAGAAATGGCTGAATTACGCTTAGAACATATTCAAAAGAAATATGATAAGGAAGTACTTGCAGTAAATGATTTTAACCTACATATTCAAGATAAGGAGTTTATCGTCTTTGTAGGTCCTTCTGGTTGTGGTAAATCAACTACTTTAAGAATGATTGCTGGACTAGAAGAAATTACCGATGGAGAATTTTACATCGATGAGAAAAAAATGAACGATGTTGCTCCTAAAGACCGTGATATTGCCATGGTATTCCAAAACTATGCCCTCTACCCACATATGAACGTGTTCGATAATATGGCATTCGGATTGAAGCTTCGTAAATTTAAAAAAGAAGAAATTAAGGAACGTGTGGATAATGCAGCCAAAATTCTTGGTTTAGAAGCATACCTTGACCGTAAACCAAAAGCACTTTCTGGTGGTCAGCGGCAACGTGTTGCATTAGGTCGTGCAATTGTCCGTGATGCAAAGGTATTCCTAATGGATGAACCATTATCTAACTTAGATGCTAAACTTCGTGTGCAAATGCGAGCAGAAATTCAAAAACTACACCAACGCTTACAAACAACGACGATTTATGTAACACATGATCAAACAGAAGCAATGACGATGGCTACTCGCTTAGTTGTTATGAAAGATGGAGTTATTCAGCAAGTGGGTGCTCCAAAAGAAGTGTACGATTATCCTGAAAACATTTTTGTTGGCGGATTTATTGGTTCACCTTCTATGAACTTCTTCACTGGGAAATTAGATGGAGGAAACTTTATTACTGGTGAATCTAAATTCACTGTACCTGAAGGTAAACTGAAAGTACTTCGTGAACAAGGGTACGAAGGAAAAGAATTGGTACTAGGTGTCCGTCCAGAAGATATTCATGATGAATTAATATTTATCGATTCTTCTCCAGGTACTAAAGTAACTGCTAATATTGAAGTTGCAGAATTAATGGGCGCAGAATCTATTCTTTATTCTAGTGTTGATGGGCAAGAATTTGTAGCTCGTGTTGATTCACGTACAGATGTTAAAGGCGGAGAAAGTATTGATCTTGGATTTGATTTAAACAAAGCACATTTCTTTGATAAAGATAGTGAACAACGCATTAAATAATTCCTAACATATCCGGGACAACAGTTTTTATCGATAAAAAATCTTCTTTTCAAAAATAGAAAGGGAAGCCCAGTTAGACTTCCCTTTCAGCCATTTATTTTATTATTTTAGATTTAGCCATGCAATTGTTGTTGAGCAGTTTGAACAAGACGTTTAGTAATCTCTCCACCTACAGAACCGTTTGCACGAGAAGTTGTATCAGCACCTAAAGACACACCAAATTCTTGAGCGATCTCATATTTCATTTGATCTAGAGCTTGTTGTACTCCAGGAACTACTAATTGGTTTGAATTGTTGTTAGCCATTAATATCACCTCCTGTAAGACTATTGTCTGCACATCCTCAAAACTTATCACAAATAAACATTGGTAATTTGTAGGAGAAATGTAATTATGGCGATACAAGCTTGTTAAATATGTAATTTAAGCCTTGTATTTATGTAAAAAAGTATCCATTTACCTTTTGATAAATGGATACTTTTTAATCATTACTTTATTTAGGATATGTCATTTCTTCTGGATTAACATACTCATCAAACTGTTCTTCCGTTAATAATCCTAATTCTACAGCAGTCTCTTTTAATGTTGAATTATCCGCAAATGCTTTTTTTGCTATTTTCGCTGCATTTTCATACCCAATATGTGGATTTAAAGCAGTAACTAACATTAATGAATCATTTAGATTCTTTTCAATTTGCTCATGATTTGGTTCGATTCCAACAGCAC
The DNA here is from genome assembly GCF_000340475.1 of Oceanobacillus kimchii X50. NCBI lineage: Bacteria > Bacillati > Bacillota > Bacilli > Caryophanales > Bacillaceae > Oceanobacillus > Oceanobacillus kimchii. Next base: position 1,167,938 of record NZ_CM001792.1, on the reverse strand, counting down.
AACGCTCATCGAAAGATATAATGCTATCTGCTAATAATTGACTTGATTGTAAGAAGTTGTATGCTATTACTGGTTTAAAGACATTTAATTCAAAGTTCCCCTGACTAGCGGCAAAACCAATTGCAGCATCATTTCCCATTACTTGTGTTGCTACCATTGTAACAGCTTCACTTTGTGTTGGGTTAACTTTACCCGGCATAATTGAACTTCCTGGTTCATTTGCAGGTATTGTTATTTCACCAATTCCACAACGAGGGCCACTAGCTAACCAACGGACATCGTTGGCAATTTTCATTAAATCTGCTGCTAATCCTTTTAGTGCACCATGTGCATAAACGGTTTCATCATGACTTGTTAATGAATGGAATTTGTTTTTTGCGGATACAAATTTCTTATCTGTAAATACACTAATTGCCTGGCAAACTTTCTCTGAAAAACCAGGATGTGCATTTAGACCAGTACCTACTGCTGTTCCACCTATTGCTAACTCACGAAGATGCTCTAAACTCTCTGAAATCATTGTTTCTGATTTCTCTAACATACGATGCCAACCACTAATCTCCTGGCCTAATGTTAACGGAGTCGCATCCTGTAAATGTGTACGACCAATTTTAACAATATCTTCAAAAGCAACTTGTTTTTCTGAAAACGTATTTTTCAACTGGTTTAATGCTGGTAATACTGTATCTTCTAATTTCAATACAGCAGCAATATGCATTGCTGTTGGATATGTATCGTTAGAACTTTGAGATTTATTTACATCATCATTTGGATGTAATTTCAAATCACTTCCTTGTTCTTGTAACCATTTATTACCTACAAAAGCTAATACTTCGTTTACATTCATATTACTTTGTGTTCCACTTCCCGTTTGCCATACGACTAATGGAAAATGATCTGTAAGTGAATCGTTTAATACTTGATCAGCAGCATATTGAATAGCTTTCATTTTATCTTGTTCCATTAAGCCTAATTTGAAATTAGCTTCTGCAGTGCTACGTTTTAATATTGCAAACGCTTTAATAATTTCGACTGGCATTTTTTCATTTCCAATTGGAAAATTTTGCTTACTACGTTGCGTTTGTGCGCCCCAATATTTATCAGCAGGAACTTGAATCTCCCCAATTGTATCTTTTTCAATACGATAATCCATTTTATTTCCTCCCTTTGTTAAATCCTCAATGATAGTGTATCAAATTTTTTAATATTTTTCGATTTCTTTCCGTCCATGGTAAAATATATCATAAATAACTGAAAATTGTATATTATGGGAGGATTTTTTCATGCCGAATATATGGACGCATATCTTATTTGCTGAAGATGCATGCAACTCTGTGGATCTATCTATATATACTGGACCTGCTTTAAATCTTGGGGCACAAGGACCAGACCCTTTTTTCTATTATCAATTTTGGCCCTGGGTAAAAGAAGGGCCAGTACAACAGTTAGGAACAACTTTACATACAAAACAATGCGGAGAATTTTTGCAACAATTAATACAGAGGGCAAAAAAGTGTAATATTCAAGTCCAAGCTTATGTACTAGGTTTTATTACGCATCACATACTAGACCGTCATACACATCCATTTATTCATTATCATGCGGGTTATGAAGGCAGTAATCATCAAAAATTGGAAGTAATTATTGATACAATCATGATGCAAAAATTAAGAAAAAAAGAAGCATGGAAATTTCCCGTTTATCTAGACATTGATGTAGGAGATTCTCTACCATTAGATATACACCAAATACTACAGCAATCGATCAGAAATATCTATCCGGATCTAACTCCACCTGATGATTATATTAAAAAATCTTATCATGATATGAAATTGGCACATAAGATACTTGCCGATCCTTATTTATGGAAAAATAAATTACTTAGTAATGTTATATCTTCTTACTCGCATCAGCCGATTCGATCAAGTATCGATTACCTTAATGAGGGTCATAACATATGGCATCATCCTGCAACATATGTTCCTTCAACAAGAAGCTTTTTAGAACATTATGAGGATGCACATGAAGAAATATGTAAATTACTGCCACTCATACACCAGTACTGGGTAAATCATAATTATAATGATAATAATCTGATAAACGACATTATCGGCAATATTTCCTATGATACAGGCATGCCTCTTTCACTTGAGCTAGAAAACATATATTCAAATCCAATCATATAGAAACGGAATATAAGGACCAGAGGCATGACCAATTCGGGAATTTCGATTATTTAGTTTATCACACTCGTTTCATTTTAAAATCAAGTCAGAAAATAAGCAGTTAAAATATGTCCCTCTTATGAGTATCTGGCAGAACTGATGTAAAGGGAAAAACAAAATCCAATCCTATGATTAATACCAAAGGGTGTTGCTTATGGATACCGAGTTTTAGGAAGTGAAAAAGCCACAATCATTTACTTTACGACCGTATCGTATAATAAAAATGATTCTGATGAAAAACGAATAGCTTGGAATGACCCAACGATTAATTTCAATTGACACCACCTTTAAATAAGGATAAAAACCCCCTACTTTTGGATTAGTACCATCTACAGTAGGGGGTTTACTTACATTCTACTATTACTTTGTTTTAACAATCACATCATCTTTTGGATTAGATGCTTCTTTTGCTTCCAAAATACCTTTATTAATATCAACAAATCGTAATAAAATGATACCTGCTACAAAAAAGAAAATCAACGATAATATGCCGAGTCTACTATTACCAGTTAAATGTCCAATGGTTGCGAACATAAATGGTCCAACTACTGCGGCAAATTTTGACGAAATTCCATAAAAACCAAAAAACTCTGCATGTTTTCCAGCTGGAATCATTCTTCCGAAGATAGACCTACTTAGCGATTGGGCACCACCTTGTACCATACCCACAATAATTGCCAATAAGTAAAAATGAAGTGCAGAATTCATAAAATAACCGATAATAACAATTCCAAGATAGGTAAATAAAGTAATATATAGAGCATTTTTTGGATTTATTTTCGTTGCTAACCAACCAAAGAAAAAAGTAAATGGTATACCAACAAATTGTGTAATTAATAACGCTATAATTAAATCATTTTGAGCAATTCCTATTTCACTTCCATATACTGTCGCCATTCGTATTATGGTTGAAATACCATCATTGTATAACCAGAACGCAATTAGAAATATAACTAGTTGTTTATATTGTTTTATTTCACGAAAAGTATTTCCTACTCTATTGAATCCAATCGCAACATACGATTTAGTTCTCGTAACTTGTTGCTTTTTTTCCTCTTTAATATTTTTCAATAATGGTATAGCAAATATAAACCACCAAATCCCTACAGAAGCTAGAGCTAGCCTTGTAGCCCACTCGGTATTAGGTAGACCGAATACGTCTGGGCTTAAAATCATAACAACATTGATTGCAAGTAAGATTCCTCCTCCGATGTAACCAAAGGCAAATCCCCCAGAGGAGACCTTATCCATCTCGTCTTTATCAGCAATTTCAGGTAAGAATCCATCATAAAAAACATTTGCACCAGAAAAACCGATAGAACCAATGATGAATAGTAGTGATGCAAATATATAATCTCCTTCTCCTATAAACATCATTAATAAACTAGCTATAATTCCCATAAAAGCAAAGAAACGTAGGAACTTCTTCTTTGCTGCAGAAAAATCACTAATTGCACCAAGAATTGGGGCAAGAATAGCAACGATTAGCACAGATATTGATTGTGAATACCCCCAATAGCTAGTGGCCAAATTGTCATCTAATCCAGATGCGGCAACAGTTGAATAATATACAGGTAAGACTGCCGCCATGATGGTTGTTGCAAATGCTGAATTTCCAAAGTCATACATCATCCAGCTACGTTGTATCTTTTTTCTACTCTTTAAATCCATCCATTCTCCCCCAATACTAGACTTTTTTCATTTCTAGTGACGCAGCAGCTTCATTCGTCGCCTCAATTGCTTCTGTTAAAACGCCCATTCGACTAGCTTGTTGTTCAACTGTAGCTTCCATCTGTTCCATAGTAGCAGTATTCTCTTCTATTATAGAAACAAGCCGGTCTAGTGATTGATCTATTTCTATGGAAGATGTTTGAATGTTATGACCACGGTGGCGTAAATCAGCAGTGTAATTTAAAAATCGTAAAATTTCTTTTGAGATAATTGAAAAGTTGTCGCTTGCTTTGTTTACTCGCTTGACGCTCCGTTCCAACTTCTCTCCATTTTGATACACTTCTTGTTGTGTGTGAATAGCACCTTGTTGTATCCCTTCCATATTAATCTCAATCTTTTCTGCTGTAGACTTTGATGTTTCTGCAAGTTTACGAATCTCTTCAGCTACAACCGCAAACCCTTTTCCTGCCTCACCAGCTCGTGCCGCTTCAATGCTTGCATTCAATGCTAGTAAATTTGTTTGTGAAGCAATACTTTGTATTTCCGTAATAAATTCGGTACTCTCTTTAATTGTACGCTCTAATTGTTTCATATTTGTTGATAAATCGTTAAAAGATTGTTGAAATCCATCCATCATTTCATTCAATTCACCGATAGATTGAGATCCAGACTTTGATAACGCTTCCAAATCATGACCGTCATTTTTTAGTTTTGTAAATAAATCAATCATATGTTTAATTTGCTGATTCGTCATTTCTGTAGTCTCTGAAATTGTCGTAGCGGCTTGTGACTGAATTTGTGTTGCTTCATTCATTTCTTTAAAGGCATCTCGCATTTCCATCATGGATTGAAAGTTCCAATGACTTTCCTTTTCAATTACTTGCATTTTCTGATGAACTTGAGATACACCGCTCTTTACTAACTTAGACTGTTCCATTTGACTATCTGTAAGCTTTTTACTTTCTTCTAACAACTTCTCTGCATTTATCAGTAGCATTTGAGTGATTTTCACCTGAATAAATAAAACAATAAATACTAGTGTATAAAAAACAAGTGTGATAGCCATAGAACGTGAATCAAATCCAATAGCAGCACCCTTTTCTAACACGAAATAGCTAAGTAGTAGCAACCCAACCACTCCACCAGTAATTAAAGCTGGGATAGAAAGTGATAAAGCAGAAACCGCCAACAGATAAAACATAAATAACATATTTGTTACATACGCTGAACTCATCATTACGATTAATGCTACTCCGGTAATAGCAACAATAACTATATAAGGAATAAAGTGAGTATTTCGTTCACTTCGATTTAATACCCAAATTATGATAAGACCAATTACCCCCCCTATAAAAATTGCTAAAATATTAGCAATCGGAGCGCCCACAACTAGTTCTGCCCCTACTCCTAGTAAAATTGAAAATAATAGTATGTAAAAAATAATTGTATACTGTTTCTTTACTATAGAATTTTTATTATTCATCTTTTTTCCTCCATTTTTTCATATTCCATTTAATTTATTTTTCTACCAGCAAAATAATTCACCTCCAAATTAAATTCAAAAAAAGCCTTACCTGTTGAGGCAAGGCATAATCAATATTTTATTCCCAAACAAACTGCTTGTACTCTTGGCTTAACTTCCGGAACAATTGTATATTATTTTGATCGATGGAGCTATTTAAGGCTTCTTCCAATTTCGTCTTATTCCAATTGAAGCATAGCTCATCTAACATCAATCTTGAGAACAAGCTTGTTTCAAATGAAATCTCGCGTTTAGCCTGTAATGGTTCTCCTGCATAGCGAAATATACGATATACTGTTTTAGCCTTCCTCATGGAATAGGCCCCCTTTGTTCCTTTTAACCATTATCCTTAATTTTCTAATAAATTGCAACCTTCTTATTTAATTTTTAATATATTAATTAAAAAGTGTTCATCTTTTTCAATTTAGCTAAAAAGCATCCGTTTGTAATGAAATTTAAAGCAGGTAACATTCGGATAACACACAAAATATCGTATTATGAAATTGGTTCTATTAATAAAATTTGTATTTTTACTAATGATATGTTGTATCAAGGAAACTTCCTTTAGAACTTTCAAGACCTATGGCTATATGCTTGTTTGTTTCTCTAGACCCACCAGTAGAAGGTTTGGTAGACTATATAAGCTATAAATAAAGTGTATTTATTACACGCTGGAGGATAAGAGAAAATGAATCGTTCAGATCATTTAAAACAAGGTGAAAAAGGTGCATGGCTAAGTATCATTGCTTACCTTATACTTGCTTCATCAAAACTATATATTGCTTCCATCGGAAACTCGGATGGATTACGAGCAGATGGATTAAATAATCTAACCGATATTGTCACTTCTGTTGCTGTACTAATCGGACTTAAAATTGCCCGCAAACCGCCTGATGATATCCATCGTTACGGTCACTATCGTGCAGAAACAATTGCTTCCTTATTCGCAGCATTCATCATGATGTTTATCGGGCTCCAAGTCATCATCGAAGCTGGACAAAAACTAATCAATTCATCTTACACACAACCTGATATGTTAACAGCTTGGACTGCCATTTTTGCTGCGGTAATTATGTTGTTTGTGTATCGATTTAACTTACGATTATCAAAAAAAATTGAGAGTGGATCTTTATATGCGGCAGCTATGGATAATAAGGCAGATGCTTTAGTCAGTATCGGAGTATTTATTGGTATTATCGGCGCTCAATTCGGTTTATTTTGGCTAGATCCACTAACTGCTGGAGTTGTAGGTATCATTATTTGTAAAACTGCTTGGGATATTTTTAAAGATTCCACGATTACATTGACCGATGGCTTTGATGATGAAAAATTAACAGAAATAAAAGAAACAATAGATAAAGACCCTTCAGTACTACGCGTTGATGATATTAAAGGCAGGATCCATGGAAACCAAGAACTTCTTGATATAACGATTCATGTAGATCCTAATTTGACAGTTGCTGAAGGTCATGAAATCACTGATCGTATTGAAGAATATTTATACGATAAGCATCGAATTTCTCATGCGCTCATTCATATTGAGCCATTCGAAGAAAAATAGACTTTTTATCATTAAATCCCCTAAGACTTTTTCATTTTAGCCTTAGGGGGATTTATCATTTTTATAATTATAGTTTAAAAATAATTTAGTATCGCTTAGATAAAATAACAAAGGAAGAAAATACAGTGATGATCATCAATGAAGCCATCAAAGTTACCGTCTGGTATCCAGACAAACTCAACACTTCAAATTGAAACATTAACATTAATATTAAACTATATGCTACAAAGAAAGAGTAACTGAAAAACATCCCTCTCTCCTTTATCGCTTTTGTACGTTCATCGTTTTTTTTGAACTGCGGATATAAATAAGCTAAACAGAAACACATGATGGATAGTGATAACTGGATTAGTTCATGGCCCTGTAAAAATCCTAGTGAATATATGGATGCTGATGAAAGAATACCAGTATATAACAAAAACAAACACCCCATAAATGTAAAAAAACGTCTACCGGCTTTACTGTTCAAATAAATTATAACCTTCCCCTTTCCTTATTCTTCCTCTAATATAAAAACTTCTTCTACACTAGTTTTAAAACATCTAGCAATTTGAATGGCTAGAGGTAATGAAGGATTATATCTTTCTTTTTCTATTGAAATAATGGTTTGTCTTGAAACATTAAGCATTTCTGCCATTTGAGCTTGAGATATGTGATGAATTTCACGAAATTCTTTCATTCTATTCTTCAAATATGCCTCTTCCCTTCTAGTTCAAATCATAAAGTAAAGGAAACTTGACGTCAAGTTTCCTTTACTTTATATATTATAATATTTTCAGCCTTTGAAAACTATAAATTTATCATGATATATATTGATAATATAGAACCAATAACAACAAAAACAACATTTAACCCAAACAGTGATAGCAAAATTGCTATTAGTCCACCTAGTAATCCTACAAAAGGTCGATCAGGTACTACTGATAATACACCTGGAAAAATTAAAGCACCTAGTGCAGCATATGGTATTGCCAGTAACCAACGATTAACCCACGGTCGGAATTGCACCTTCTCAACTATAAATACAGGAATTAAACGTGGTAGCATTGTAACAATAAACATACCAAGAATCATTGCGATAATCATGCTTCATCCTCCTTCAACAAAGGAATTCCAACCATTCCACCAAAAATAGTTCCATATACAATTGCCCATCCTGTACTAATTCCTAATTGAAGACAACCCCAATGAATAAACATTGCTACTACCGCAATGTAAGCTACTTTGATATCTTTTTTTGCAGATGGTATTAATAGCCCAATAAACATTGCATAAAGTGCAATCCCCATACTTTGACTTAGAGCAGGAGGAATTATTTCACCTAATAATCCACCAAATAATGATCCTATTACCCAGGAAATATACGCAAATCCGATAATTGTTCCATAAAACCAAATTCCTTGTGCTTTTTTTCCTTCTTCAGGATACATGGAAGACACCGCAAAGGTTTCATCCGTTACACCAAGCGATAATGGCAATTTTTTATGGAGTGGAATTGCTTTTAATACATTCATCATCGATAAGTTCATAATAAAATGTCTGAAATTCAAAACAAATGTTGCAATAATAATTTCAATAATACCAGTTCCAACAGCAATCATATTTACTGCCATAAACTGACTAGCTCCAGCAAAAACCGCTGCACTCATCCAAGTTAATTCAAATAAAGATAAACCTACTTGGCTAGCTAGCACACCATATGTAATTGCAATTGGTAAATATCCAAGCATAATTGGAAAGCCAGCTTTTAATCCTCTTTTCATAATTGTTAGTGGTGATTCTACTTTCATTGTTGATGGCATCTGCATTATGGTTTCTCTCCAAATTAAAATTTCTTTTTTCACGATGAGCAGTTTACTGCACTCCCTAATTTCAGAACAAAAAATAATATTAATATTCTGATATGTGTTACTCATCATTAACGACATTGCTATCTTCTAATAAAATTTTGATTTAATTATAACTAAATTACCAATATTTAAAAAGGAAAATTTGGTTATTGACAATACTAGCTAGATGGTTGTATAGTCAGTATTAACAATTTAATACTACCGGCAATTAGAGATTCGAAGTAGATTTTGAATTTAGCAGTACAAGAGACAGAGTGGTTGCTGAAAACTCTGGCTGATTCATATCGAATTACAAATTTCAGTTATTAGGATTGTAAGCATGTGAGTGGGTGGAATTTTTTCCATCAACCAGGGTGGTAACGCGGAGTACATAGCTTCGTCCCTTATTGAAGGGATGAGGCTTTTTATATTTAGGAGGAAAGATTATGAAACCAATTTCGGCTAAACACAAACCAGCTTTTTGGGAAGCATTGTTATTTTTTATATTTATAATTATATTTATTAGCTACTTTATAATCGGATTAGAAACAACACCGCATATTCCCATTTTAATTGGAATGTTATTATTAATTTGTTATGGATTATTAAAAAAGATTAACTTCTCTTCACTCCAAGATGCAATGGCAACTGGAGCTTCTTCCGGGATGGGGGCAATTTTTCTTTTCTTCATCATCGGGGTATTAATTAGTAGTTGGATGATTAGTGGTACTATACCTACTTTAATAAATACGGGTTTCTCATTAATTGGCACTATGTGGTTTTACGCGATTGTCTTTGCAGTTACTTCAATAATCGGGATTTCCCTAGGAAGTTCCCTTACAACTACAGCAACAATTGGAGTAGCTTTTATCGGAATGGCAGGAGCTATGGATGCATCACTTGCTATTACAGCGGGTGCTATCGTTTCAGGTGCTTTTTTTGGAGATAAGATGTCACCATTATCAGATACAACGAATCTTTCTTCTTCTATAATCGGAGTAGATTTATTTGACCATATTAAACATATTAGTTTAACTACTATACCAGCATTCATTATTTCATTTATTGTGTTTGCATTCCTATCTCCTAGTCAAGATACATCCATTAGCAATGTAGAAGCTTACCGAGAAGCTTTATTAGGCAGCGGTCTCCTACATTGGGCTTCTTGGATTCCTTTAATTATATTAATTATATGTACTATATTTCGAATGTCAGCATTTCTGGCTTTATCATTAAGTAGTTTGATCGCAGTAATCATTGGAAAGATTACAAACGGTTTTACGTGGAAAGAAATTACGAACGCTTGGTTTAATGGATTTACTGGGACAACGAACTTTGAACCTGTAAATGAACTATTAACTCGAGGCGGAATAAATGGAATGTTATTTACTATTTCATTAGTAATATTAGCCTTAAGTTTTGGAGGATTGCTGTTTGTTACAGGCATTATTCCGAGCTTATTAAACAGTTTCCAAGAGAAATTACAACGTGCAAGATCTATCATTGCATCAACCGCAGGTACTGCTATTGGAGTTAACGTACTTATCGGTGAACAGTATTTATCTATATTATTAACTGGAGAAACGTTTAAACCTATATATGAAAAAGCTGGGTTAACAAAGCGCTCACTATCGCGCACACTGGAAGATGCAGGTACAGTAATTAACCCATTAGTTCCTTGGAGTGTATGTGGAGTATTTATAGCAGATGTACTTGGTGTACCGGTACTTACCTATTTACCATTTGCATTCTTCTGCTTGCTTAGTCCAATCATTACAATTTTGTTTGGAGCTAAAACAGCAAAAAAATAAAATACAAATAGAATGATGTTTGTTTTTTTCTAACTTCCCCTTTTTTGAATATGCCTTACCCGCTTGAAAGTGAGAAATTACTTTCCTTTACAAGCGAAATAAAAGACCCCAACTGCATTTTTTAATACAGTTGGGGTCTTTGCTTGTTATTTATCTTGTTCTGTAAAAATATGTGGTCCATTTTCTGTAATGACAATCTGATGTTCAAACTGAGCTGAACGTCCTTTATCGATTGTTCTTGCAGTCCACCCATTATCATCCATTTTGCTTTGCCAAGCCCCTTCGTTGATCATAGGTTCGATTGTAATTACCATGCCTTCTTTTAAACGAAGTCCTTTGTTTGGCAATCCATAGTGAGGAATATGTGGATCCTCATGAATAGTCGGTCCAATTCCATGTCCTGTAAAATCACGTACTACCGAAAATCCTTCCGCTTCAGCATATGTTTGAATTGCATGACCGATATCACCTATTCGATTACCTGGCTTTGCCTGTTTAATACCCTTATAAAGAGCTTCTTTGGTTACATTGATTAACCGTTTCCCTTTTTCATCTACATTTCCGACAGCATATGTCCAAGCTGAATCAGCTAGACCACCATTTAAATTTACCACCATATCAATTGTTACAATGTCTCCATCCTCCAATGGTTTTTCAGAAGGAAATCCATGGCAAATTTCATCATTTAATGATGCACAAATTGCATAAGGATAACCATTATAGCCTTTTTGCTCAGGAGTAGCTCCATGTTTTTCTAAGAAACCTTCTACAAAGTTATCTATTTCAATCGTTGAAATACCTGGTTTAATTATTTTTGCAATTTCTCTATGACAGGCAACGAGAACATCTGCAGCAGCTTGCATTTGCTCTACTTCTCGTTTACTTTTTCTTGAAATCATTAATCTCTCCCTCTCCAATTCTATCTTTAAGTACGTTATACTAATACTATGCATAGTTCATTCGTTGGTTATTCCAATGTAAATTTTAACATATGTATTTTTTTTCGAACAGTAATACAGACTTATGGAAAGCGAGGGAACACATTGATAGAAATAAACCATGTTACAAAAGAATTTGAGGGTAAGACAGCCATCCAAAATTTAAATTTGACAATTCCTAATGGTAAAATCATTGGTTTCTTAGGACCAAATGGCGCTGGAAAATCCACCACCATTAATATGATGACAGGGATTTTACCAATTGATTCTGGCTCCATTACTTTAAATGGACTTGATATTGAAAAACAACCACTAGAAGCAAAAAAAATATTCGGGTTAGTTCCAGATCGTTCTGATATGTTCCTTAGATTAAAAGGAATGGAATATTTAAATTTTATAGCAGATATTTATGAAATACCGGCTGATATAAGAAAAGAGAGAATTGAATACTTTACCAAACAATTTTCTATTCACGATGCGTTAGGAAATTACATACAAAGCTATTCTCATGGTATGCGTCAAAAAATAATGGTAACGGGTGTACTATTACATGATCCAGATATTTGGATTCTTGATGAGCCTTTAACCGGATTAGACCCTAAATCTTCTCATTCTTTAAAACTTATGATGCGAGAACACGCTGATAAAGGCAATACAGTCTTTTTTTCTAGCCACGGACTTGAAGTAGTTGAACAATTATGTGATGAAGTTGCAATTATTAATAAAGGTAAACTTATTTTTTATGGGACGATGGAACAACTTCAAAAAGAATATGCAACAGATCAATCGCTTGAAAATGTATTCTTGGAGTTGACCAATGATGAGTAAGACATGGAAAGTCATACGTATTATGCTAAAGATGCAATACACTTCCACGGGCAAAAATAACTATGCATGGCTATATATCGTAGCCGGATTATTTTTCATTCCATTTCTCGGAATAATTTTCACACTATATAATAATTTAATTAGTGCCATTTATAACGTGTTTGCGCCTTTACAACAGCAATCAATGATACTAGGTTTACTGTTCATCGGCATGAGTATTGTCCTATTTATTACTTGTATTGTTTCTGTATTAACCGCTTTTTATTTTGCAGATGATGTAGAAGCGTACATTCCTTTTCCTTTACATCCATATCAAATTTTATTAGGAAAAGCAGCAAGTCCTTTTATTTACTCATACTTATTATCAGGGATTACCTACTTACCCATGATGATTATTTACGGGAATATTAGTAATGGCTCAATACTTTATTATATTTATGGAATCCTTTTATTCATTCTATTGCCAGTAATTCCTTTTGTAATTGCTTCTGTGATTTTAATGTTTGTCATGCGTTATGTAAATATCGCTAAAAATAAGGACCGCTCAAAAATATTTGCAGGTGTATTCTCACTTACTGCTATTATTTTAATAAATGTGGTAGTACGACTCAATACTGATGAATCTAAATTAATGGAGTCCATTAGCCAAACAATGCAAGAACAAGAAGGCTTATTACAATGGATTACATATTTCTATCCACCAGCATGGTTTTCAGCGAATAGCTTACATCAAGCAGAATCAATAAATGGTTTTCTTTTCATATTGTTAATGATAATACTAAGTGGATTAGCAATCATGCTATTTGCATTTCTGGGTCAAAAATTATATTTAAAAGGTGTCCTTGGGATGAGTGGAGGTAGTAGTGGAAAAATGTCTGATAAAGCATTAGATAGATCCATTGCTTCTCAACCGATTTGGCAATCCTATATTAAAAAGGATTTACGTATTCTCTTACGAACACCGACTTTCCTTACCCAATGTGTCGTCCAATCTTTATTCATGCCAGTATTTTTATTGGTGATTTTCTTTTTGGATTTTGGAAGTGGTATAGCAGGAGAAATTACAGGTTCAGTACCAGAAAAAAAAGTACTGTTATTACTGTTTATCGTTACCGTTTTTATGGTAAGCATCAATATGACTGCTGCAACAGCTATTTCTAGAGAAGGAAAAACGTGGAAAGCTAATTTATTTCTTCCACTTAATCACAAACAAGTTATTCATAGTAAATTGATTGTCTCTTGGATAATAGGTCTATTACCAATGATATTACTATTCATTATTGGTATTGTTATAGGACTCCCAATAACGGTACTTATCTTATGGGGGGGATTATTCCTTGCAATTAATTGGTTTTCTAGTTGTATTGGACTCATACTCGATATGAACCAACCAAAATTAAATTGGACAGATGAACAAGAATTATTTAAAAATCGATTTGTTCCGTTTTTTGGATTTCTTATGCAAGTTGTTATTTTTGGTTTGATTATCATAATACTATGGAATATCGAAGTATCAAATGTTTATCTCCTAGCCGTTATTCTTTTCGCTGTCATATCAATAGGAATATTTTTAGCTCATCGGTATATGTATAAAAGAATCAATCAAAATGTATTTCAAGAAATTAATTTCTAATAAAAAGCTTGTAGCGTTTGCTACAAGCTTTTTTAGATTTCGTCGTTTTTAAAGTTTTTAAAAATTATTGACTACCAGCCGTAGCCGCCACCACAATAGCCACCGCCATTGCCTCCATTAGAGTACGCAGTTCCTATGATGACAAGTAAGATAAATAGCACTACTAGCAAAGCAAAGCCAGCGGAGCCAAAGTTTTCACCATGTTCTTTACCCATGTTTGTTACCTCCTCTATATGAATCTAATTTACTTTATGCGAATTCATCAATTTTGGGAGGGCGAATAACCATTTTTTTATTTTCCATAGATAAATTTCTTAGATGTAATCTTTTACATCATAGATTTTTCCATTTTTTATTTTCTCATCTGTCATAATATCGATGAGCACACCTGCAATTAAATCTGTGTCCTTCAATAAATTATTATCCTTTAATCCTTTGAAATCTTCCACATCTTTAAAAGCCTCTTTTGAGCTAGAACGTATTGTTTCTTGCATATTCGTATCCATTACTCCAGGACTAAAAGCAATAATTTTATGCCCAGTCTGCTCTTCATCTTGTTCTAGAGCGACCGTTTCTGTATACATGTTCATACTTGCCTTAGAAGAACAGTAAGCACTCCATCCAAATTTGGGCTTTTGTGCCGCTCCAGAAGTTACGATTGCAGTAATTAGCGTTACTTCATGCTCCTCAGCTTTTTTTAAATAATAATTTGTGAAGGCCATTGGAGCGAATGAATTCACCTGTAAATGCTTTTGTAATGCAACATTTTTAATGTTTTTCGCTTGTTCTATTGGATCAACAATACCTGCATTATTCACTAAATATATCGTGTCTACATCATCTTGAAAAAGAATTTCATCCATCTTGTTAAAGGTTGAATCATATTCACTTATATCCGATAAATCACAAGCTACGTGATGAAATTCTGTATTATTATTTTCAGCTATTGAATATAAGGCCTTGTTATCTGTTCGAGATACACCAATAACCATTACACCTGATTCTAAATACAGCTTCGCAATTGATTCTCCAAATCCTTTTGAAACTCCTGTAACTATTGCTGTTTTCATACGTGACCCCTCCTTAAGTAAACTTTATATTTTTCGTTTTGTAATCTATCCTTTTTTTAATTACATTTCACTCCAATAATATACAAGCGTCTCCATACCTTTATCAAAACTATCCAATGGAAAACTTTCGTTTGGTGAGTGCAAACGATCTTCAGGTGTACCGAAACCTAATAATACGATAGGAAATTGATAAATGGATTCAAGCCACTCTACTACAGGAATTGATCCACCCATGCGTAAGAATACCGTATCTTTTTTAAATGCTTTTGCATAACTTTTGGCTGCTTTTTGTATCAATGGATGTGTCGGCTCCACCTTATAAGCTTTAGCAGAAAGTTTTTCTTTCTTTACTTCTACGGTAACACCTGAAGGAGAATATTTATTTACATGGTTGACTAATTTTTCCTGTATATCTACAGGATCTTGCCCTGGAACTAATCTACAAGTAATTTTTGCAGTGGCAGTTGATGGAATAATAGTCTTGGTACCTTCTCCTTGATAGCCTCCATAAATACCATTCACTTCTAAGGTCGGTCTACCCATTGTATGTTCCTTAGCTGTATATCCCTTTTCTGATGCAATTTCAGGTATACCTGTTGCTTGAATAAAGTCTTCTCCTGGTGCCTTTTCCATTAATTTACGTTCTTCATCTGAAAGTCCTTCAACATCATCATAAAAACCATCTACTGTTATCACCTCGTCTTTATCTTTTAAAGACGATAAGATATGACTTAAAGCCATAATCGGATTTCTAACAGCTCCACCGTACATTCCAGAATGTAAATCATGATCTGGTCCAGTTACTTTAATTTCAATACCAGTAAAGCCTTTTAAACCATACAAAATGGTTGGTTGATTTTTTTCTGCCATTCCGGAATCAGAGATAACTGCAAAATCCGACTTAAACTTCTCTTTATTTTCTTGCAGAAGATCATATAAATTTTCACTACCGATCTCCTCTTCTCCTTCAATACAAACTTTGACATTAACCGGAAGTTTTCCTTCTGTCTTTAAAAACGCTTCAAATACAGCGAGATGCATAAACACCTGGCCTTTATCATCACTAGATCCTCGAGCATAAATACGTCCATCTCTCACTTCTGGATTAAAAGGTTCACTATCCCATAATTCGATTGGATCAACAGGTTGAACATCATAATGCCCATATAATAATACAGTTGGTGCATCTTCTCCTGCTCCCACATATTCACCATATACGAGAGGGTGTCCATCTGTTTCTACTTTTTCAATATTTGTAAATGATAGTTCTTCTAAGTATGTAATTAGAAAATCAGCTGCTTTGTTAATATCCTGTTTATGTTTCGAGTCTGTACTTACGCTTGGTATAGACAAAAAGCGATATAACTTGCTTAACATATCCTCTCGATGTTCTTGTAAATAGGTTAATGCTTTTTCACTCATACTATTACCTCCTCAATTATCTACATAATAAAACAAACTTCGTATTACAATGATTATAGTACAACCAATGAATTGTTTCTAGCATCACTTGACCTAAAAAGAACGAAACCCAAGTATGTTTAATGAAAAATAGTCAGTACGCTCCTGTTTTTTAAGGTGGGGCAAAAGTATAAATCCGAATAAATAGGTGTTGAAAAAACGCTTCACAAACATGCTCTTATCCTATGGCTACTGGTTGCCTCTGGATGCTTATGCATTGGGGGGCAAGCTTAGACCTCCCTCCAAAATTTCATATCTTAATTTTATTTACAAAAAAAGACTATTCCCTAAACGGAAATAGTCCTGTAATTTACTTATTGCATCGCATTTTCTAAATCTTCAATAAGGTCATCTATATCTTCAATACCAATCGATAAACGAATAAGCCCATCTGTGATACCTAATTCTTTTCTACGATCAGAAGGAATAGAGGCATGTGTCATTTTTGCAGGTATGGATATTAAACTTTCAATTGCACCAAGACTTTCTGCAAGTGTAAAAAATTCTACTTTACTTAAAATTTTATCTGCAAGTTCTCCACTTCCTACATCGACTGAAACCATTCCACCAAACCCTGCTGCTTGTTGTTTAGCAATTTGATGTCCCGGATGATTTTCTAATCCAGGATAATATATTTTTTCTACTTTTGGATTCTGTTCTAAATATGCAATAAGTTTTTTTGTATTTCGCTCAATAGCTTCCATACGAATTGCTAATGTTTTAATCCCACGTAGTAAGAGCCATGAATCTTGTGGACCAAGTACTGCTCCAACTGAGTTTTGTATAAAATGGATACGCTCCGCTAAGTCTTTAGAGTTTACTGCAACTAATCCTGCAACAACATCACTATGCCCACCAATATACTTTGTAGCACTATGCAATACGATATCCGCACCTAATGTTAATGGTTTTTGCCAATATGGAGTTGCGAAGGTGTTATCTACAATTAGTAGAAGATTATGTTTTTGTGCAATCGTTGACATTTCTTTAATATCTGTAATTTTCAACAATGGATTTGTTGGTGTTTCTATATAAATCGCTTTTGTATTTGGTTTAATTGCGTTGATAACAGATTCATCAGAACTCGTATCAATAAAAGTATGCTCTATATTATACTGATTTAATACCTTCGTCATTAATCGGTAAGATCCGCCATAGACATCATCTGTCATTATGACATGATCTCCAGATTCCAACAACATCATAATAGAAGTAATTCCAGCCATTCCTGAACCAAATGCAAAGCCTGCATTTCCTTCTTCTAATTCAGCAATTACTGTTTCAAGTGCATATCTGGTAGGATTGCCTGTACGGGAATACTCATAACCACGGTGTTCGCCTGGACCATCTTGTTTATATGTGCTTACTTGATAAATTGGGACACTTACTGCTCCAGTTCGTTCATCTGAAGTAACTCCACCATGTATCATTTTCGTCTTATCTCTCATTTCTCTAAACTCCTTTATAATTGCTTTGACACATTATAAATCTGTTTACTTAAATAACGATCACTTCCATCAGGAAGAATGGTAACAATTGTCGTTCCTGATGTTGCTTCTTTTGCTTTGTTTAAAGCAGCTACCATTGCGGATCCAGAAGAACTACCCACTAATAATCCTTCTTTTCTAGCAAGTTCTTCAACCATCAAGAAAGCTTCTTTATCGGGAATAGTTTGTACTTCATCCATTAAAGTTTGATTCATGTACTCAGGAATAAATTCCATTCCAATTCCTTCAGTCAAATGTGGACCAGCTTTTGCTCCACCTAAAATCGATCCAAAAGGCTCAACGATAACATTATGAATCGAATTCTTTCTTTCTTTAAAATATCTCGCAACCCCTGTAAATGTACCTCCAGATCCTGCACCCGCTACAAAAATATCAATATTACCTTGTAAATCATTCCAAATTTCCGGCGCCATGGTCTCATAATAAGTCATTGGATTAAATTTATTGGAAAACTGTTGGGGAGAATAACTATTTGGTATTTCATCTACTAATTGCTCCGCTTTTTCTATGGCACCTATCATCCCTTTTTCTTTTGGAGTATGGACTATGGTTGCCCCTAATGCTTTCATGATTTGTTGCTTTTCGACACTAAATTGCTCAGGCACACAAAAAATAATTGATAATTGTTTCTTTCTAGCAGCTAAAGCTAAACCGATACCAGTATTTCCAGCTGTTGGTTCGATTATTGTACTTCCTTCCTTAAGGAAGCCTTTTTCCCAAGCTTTATCAATTAAATATTGTCCTAATCGATCTTTCACACTACCGCCAGGATTTAAAAACTCTAATTTTGCATAGAGATGAACATTATTTGGAATGTCCATCTCATTAATTTTTAATAAAGGTGTATTGCCAATCAATTGTTGAATCGATTCATATATTGCCAATGAATTGTCACTCCTACCTTGGAGAGAAAGAGTACAATGAGGATTTTATTTCATTAAAATACTTCTGACCAACCTGTTTTTTCGTTTAACATTTCTTTTGCAATTTGCTGAGCACCTTCAAGGCTATGGTTTGCTGCCCATCCGCACTGAACTTCGTTACATGCTGGTACTTCAGTTGCCTGTAAAACGTCTTCTAGAGTTTTCTCAATCATTGCAAGAACATCTTCATAATCCTCGTGATTGAGTAATGATAGATAAAATCCTGTCTGACATCCCATTGGTCCAATATCAAGAACTGCATCAGAATGATTACGAATATTTTCTGCCATTAGATGTTCTAAAGAATGGAGACCTGGCATTTCCATGTGTTCTTTATTTGGTTGTTTAAAACGAATATCATACTTGTGTACTTTGTCACCATTTGCACCTTCAGTAACTCCAACTAATCTTACATAGGGCGCCTTTACTTTTGTATGATCAAGATTAAAACTTTCTACATTCATTTTTTTAGACATTGATATATCTCTCCTTCATGCTATTTTTATTGCGCTAATTATCCACACAAAATCATTCATCTGTTTAAATGATACATGAAAATTGTACTTTTCAAAAGCATTCCGGACTGTTTCAATAATTGGATAATATTCCCGCTCTAAATCCTCAGCTAACGCTTTAAAACCTTTTTTTCTTGCTATATCAATTTGTTTTTGTTTCGCTTCTATTGTTTCAAACATCGTATCTCCAAATACAACCATACCTTTTGGTTGTAGTACTTCATGAAATTGTTTAATTGCTTGTTTTTTTTCCTCATCTGTCAAATGGTGAAATGCATATGTGCTAACAATACTATTTATTGGCATTGTCAATTTCGGGAAATTAATAAAATCTCCATCCAAGATTGTAATATCTGGAATTTTCTTTTGAGCAATTTTCCTCATTGCACTAGATGGTTCAATTCCAATTACACTCTTTCCCTCTTTGAGTAATTGGTTTGTTAAATTCCCAGTGCCTACACCGAACTCCAGTACCTTATCTAGGCTTTTTTCTACTACTTCTGAAAGAATTTGATCATAATGCTCAAATACCTTTTCATATTGTGCATCTTTTCCGGTTACACTGTCGTCATATAAAGGTGCCCAATCCTCAAAAATATCAATAAATTCTCTACCCATTGATGGTTTCCTCTCCATTTATATTAATTCCAAGTAATATACTTTGGATACTAAGAATTATATGTCTACACTATATCATATGTGTATCATAAAAGAAAAGGAAATTTAATTTTCCTGTAAATAAAAAACTGTCGAGAGTTTGACCGTTTGGTCTTCCTCTCGACAGTTACAAAACAAACTATAAAATTTATCGGTTATTCGGGAAAATACGCTCAATCATATTTCCAAATTGATCAAAAAATCCTTCTATCGGACGGCCTTCATCTAGATCATTGATATAGCGATCAGTTAAATCCATAAAATCTGGATTTGTTGTAACATAAACATTTTCAATGGAGTTATCAACAGAACGAACAATATCAGCAATTTGTTGCTTTGTTTCATCCGATACATTGTCTCCTGCTTGTTCAGATTGACCATTGTTTTCGTTGTTATTGTCTTGATTTAAATGTGCTCCAACATATGCATTATTATCAGTAGTTAATACATATGCATCTTCAATTCCTTCTACTTGGTTAGAAATTTTTTCTGCAGCTTCCTCTGAAACATCATATTTTGTGTTTTGATTTTGATCTGCATCACGTTGCATCGAATTGTTTTTATCAACCATTTCTTGACCTAAATTAGAATTGTTGTCATAACGGGTCGGCTCCACATTACCTTCGTCCATATTATTATCCATTGAATTTTCTTCTGCATTTTGACAAGCAACAAGCACAAAAAGTAAAGCCATAACCGCAAATATACGCAATTTCATATCTTTTTCCTCCTTACCTTATTTGCACTTATTTTGTATAGATATTTACTTTTTATACAGATTTATATCACCTTTTTTTGGCAGACACACCATTAATGTAAAAGACATTATATATAGAAACCGGGCAAAATAAGAAATATCCTTTTCGGGTAAGGAGGGAATACGGATGGTTATTCCGGATTACGATAAAGCATTGTATTATACACTTTGGGGTCAATGGGATGATTTATTAGTGCTTATGGTACGTACAAAAGATGATATCTTATCTAAGAAAATTGAACGTTTTTTAAACGATTACCATTTCTCTATGGATCATCAGCAAGTACTACATTCACATGATACTTTATTGTATTATTTAGAGCATGCAATGAAGTTAACAACACCTCTTAATCCTGAGAAAATAGAAATGTAAACACACTTAAATGATGGGAGAGTTTTCCCATCATTTAAATTCTTTATTATCCTTTTCTTTTTTCTTTGGTGGCCAATTATTCTTATCTTCTTTCTTTGGTAACTCACTATGTTTATGATGTTTCGAATTTGTTCTATGGTGTTCATCGTATTTATCTATATCATTTTTATGTTCATCATTTTTATCTTGTATTTCTTTTTTGTGTTTATTGTAATAGTTTAATTCGTCATGTTGTTCTTTTTTATCCTCTTTCTCAGACGGAAATCGTCTATGTTCCCACTGATTTCCAGGATTTCTATCCTTTATTTCTTCTGTTGGCTTAACTTCTTTTTCGAGAAGGTTCACTTCTTTATCCTCTTCATCTGTATCGGCTACTGCTTTTTCTCGTTCTGAATTAGCAACACTTTGGTCTGTAACATCATCATTATTGTCTTCCTCAATGATAACCTCTTTATTTTTATCCTCACCTTTTTCAGACTCATGTTGTGATGAGTCAGGGTTCGCTTCTTCTATCTCATTAAAAAAAGAATTTATAATTGCTTTATCATTAGAATCTAGCGCTTCCCCTTCTATCATTTCATCGTCGTTCATATGAGTCGCCATCATTTCATTCATTGAAGTTTTTTCTTCCTGTGCTAATTCACGAATCTTTTCAGGAATAATTAATGTTGCTACACGCCATTCCTGTAATGTGGATAAATAGTCTTGCAAATGGTTTGGAACCGAATTAGAAATATCTTCACCTAAGTAACTTATACCAACAACCATATTTTTCTCAGATGCAAATCCATGATCTTCACTTTCAATAATAATTTCTCTAATGACCTCTTCAATAGAATGGTGTTCATATTCATTCAAAGCTTTTATAATTTCTTCACCGTCATCATTGATTGCCTCTATCCTTTGCACTTCAAATTGGTCATCGACTTGCATTTCAATACTTGGATTGATATCTACGGTCACATATGCAAAAGTTTTCTCTCCATTAGATAAAAAATACATCGGTAAAACAACTAATAATATTGCAGCAGCTAATAAAGACACCTTCCAAGGTATGCCACGTTGTTTTCGCAACATAACTTGGCGATTTCCTATTGGTCGAAAGACAACTTCTTCACCAATCTCAGATTGATTCGAAAGTACTCTTCCTTTTACAAAGGAACCATCTTTAGTCATTAAAATGGTGTATTTGCGATGCCTTTCCATCACAATTCCTTTTTTCATTGCCCCACTCCCTTAAGATATTCCTTAAGATAGATATAGTCTTCACTAAGTACAATAAACATTGCAAGTATAAATTTTCTATTTCTTTCTAATGTTTTTTTACTAACATCGACTTTCTTTACCAAATCTTTAATAGGGAGCTTTTTCTTTCTGTATACATAGTCCCTGAGAGTTGGATCGTTATAAAGTATTCGTGCAGTTTTAACTGCGGATTCACGGGCATCACGATGTTTTGGCGATACCTCGGTTAATTCAACTAAAGATAATTTATATAACTTTAATTTCTCTTTAAATTCAAGAATTTCTTCTTTCCTATTTTGCGCATCAATTTCCATTTGGTATTTTTCTTGAACTGCCGCAATTTCTAATGAGTTTTCCATTTGTTCTTCATCATACGTTTCATCCAATGATAAAGATGCGGACCTCTTTTGCTGATAACGGATATAATCAATAACTTTCCGTTTAATAACTAATTTTGCAAACGATAAAAAAGAACTTCCTTTATTTGGAACATAAGAAAATATAGCTTCGTTAAAAGCAGACAAACCGATACTAAATTCATCATCCCTTTTTGGATCAATATATCTTTTACATACTTCCGATACGCACTTGGCTATAAAAGGTTGATAAGTTCTTAGTAATTCATTTTGCAGATACTTGTCCCCTTGTTGAATTGCATATACTTTATCTTCTATAGGAGTTTCCTTTAGTTGACTCATCATCACATTAGGACCCTCCCAACCATCATATCATTCGTATTTTTCTTTACCTTTTCGGGTGTATTATTTTTAATTTTATATGTACGTTTCATTATTATTTGTTTTATATATATCATATGATGTTCCCACCATTTATCATTTTATAGTCTAACCTCATTAGAATCAATGAGTATGTCAATGGTAACGCAAACCAATAATGGATACTATCTCAATTGGTTTACATTTTATTTAAAAAACCGTAACGGTGACCAGTAACCTCTTTCAATTTATAGCAAATTAGAAAGTTTTAATCTTGATTAACAACATTAAAGTATTACAAATAAAAACCCAACTAATCCGAATCTAATCTGCAATCCGGATTACTTGGATTTTCATTTCATTCACTTGCACCGAATTCATAATCCAATATAGCTTTAAGACAAGCTAGATAAGATTTCATTTTTATCTGTAAAAGGTGTAGTTCCTTCTAGTCCTTTTACAGAATCATTGATATAAAGATCTCTTTCAAACCAATCAACGGTCTGAATTTGTTCTATACGATAAATATAGAATTCATTTTTCGTCATATTTTCACTATTTTGTACGACAAGGTATGTGATTTTCCAATTATTGTTTTCATCACAGATAAGATCCACAATGTTACCAATTTTCCCGTCTTTAGCATGTACCTTGAAATCAAGCGTTTCTTCCTCACTTCTTAGCTTGTCATTCGACAATATTTCATTACGATTTAAATGTGGTTCCTCTGGCACGCTTCGATCTACACCTGGATGATCAAATGTAACGAGTGGACTATGACTAGGAGTGGATACAGCGTTATCTTTATACATATTCCATCCAAAATAATCTAGTACATTCCCTTGATCATCTGGTGTAAAATGTTCATCCTCCGGGACAGGTGGACTATTTCGAATTTGATCTTTATCATAATCCACTTCTACATATTCACTATCTTTATGAATGGGATGAAAAATATGCAAAGGAAGAAGTACTTTTCGTCCAGGTAACCATTTTCTTGTATCGACTACAGCAAATTTCACATTCCAATTGTCATTAAAGTAAATATCTTTTATTTTTCCAATATCACCATCCGTCGCACGGATATTCATTTCTTTCATTTTTGAACTATATAACATAAAAGCACCTCCAGAAAGGTTATAGTATGTAAATACCCTTCTCTGAACGTGCTAAACAACCATTTCTAGTTTGTTACAATTCTGTAAAATAGGAAATAGGTACATATAAACCTACTTTGCCCTTCGATTCATGATCTAATGTAGCAAATATCACTCCAACTACATCACCAGCTCGATTAATTATTGGGCTTCCACTATTCCCTCTGTATACAGGTGCTTGAATCATCACCACTTCTTTATCCCAGTTATCTAACAATACGGTACCAGCAATATTCCCTTCATTAGCAATTCCATTAAAGAATAGAGGATTACCTATAAAACGAATGCCTTCGTCTTGAGATACTTGATACTGATCATCAATAGTTAGATAAGGAACATCCTCTTCATTTTTAGTCTGTAATACAGCCATATCAATTTCCGGATAGCTTTCTATTACTTCTGCTTCATATAAACCTAGCTCTGGAAAAGAAATAACCACAGAGTCATATCCTTCTACAACATGTTCATTCGTAAGAATTTTGCCTTGTTGAGTAATGGAAAATCCTGTTCCTCTCCCATCATCCGTTTCAACTACAACTACAGCTTCCTTATATGTCTGGATATCTTTATTTTGTGATAATGTTGATGAAGTCTGTAAAAAATCAATTGCGGGAATAGATATAATTTGAGGAAAAAAAGCCAGAATATTAAAAGTCATCGCTACAGCAATCACCCAAAACATCCATTTTGGAAATGGACGCTTTGTGGATTGTTCTTTATTTTTTGAACGTTCGATTGCTTTTCTTTGCTCTTCTTTTACCAATTCATGAAGTTCTTCTTCCTCTATTTCTTCATATAGATCATCATCAATAATATCATGATTCTTATTATTTTTTGATTTCACGAGGCACCTCATCAAACTTTTTTAAGAAACGTTCGCTCTAATTGATCCTTGCTGCATTTGATACATTTCATAATAATAACCTTTTTCTTTAATCAGTGTATCATGATTCCCCTGCTCTTTAATAGTTCCATGATCCAACACAATTATTTGATCGGCCTGCTGAATTGTGGATAAACGATGGGCGATAACAAGCGTTGTTCGACCTTTTTTTAGAACTTCTAAAGCTCGCTGAATGACTTGTTCTGTCTCGGTATCTATATTTGCAGTTGCTTCATCTAAAATAAGAATAGCAGGGTTAAATGCTAATGCTCTAGCAAAAGAAATCAGTTGTCTCTCTCCTAATGAATAAGTAGTGCCACTTTCATTCACTGGCTCATCATACCCTTTTGGTAATCTCTCAATAAAGGAAGATGCACCAACAGCTTGTAAAGCTTTAATGGCGTCATCTCTTGATACATTAGGATCATTCATCGTTACATTTGACACTATGGTGCCTGTAAAAAGAAATGGATCTTGTAATACTATTCCCATATGACTACGCACTTGTTGCCGAGATAAATCTTTGGTATTCATTCCATCTATTCGAATCGTTCCTTTTTGAGGATCATAAAAACGGAATAATAAGTTCATAATCGAACTTTTTCCAGATCCAGTGTGACCAACAAATGCAACTGTTTGACCAGAGTGGATTGAAAATGAAAGATTGTGTAATACACTCTCATTCTCTTTGTACGAAAAGGTAACTTGATCAAATTCTATATTCCCTTTATAGCGAGGAATCGGTTGAACTTCTACTTGCTCCCCATCTTGATCTAGCAATTCAAATACCCGAGTTCCAGCTACTCTTGCCTGTTCTAATAACGGTAATTGATTGACTATATCTGAAGCAGGTTCAAACAACCTATTTATATAATCTACAAATGCATAGAGCATCCCAATAGAAATGACACTCGTTATATCAAAAGAAGCTGACCCGAAATACCATATAAATCCCACTAACGTTAGGTTTTTAATTACTGTCACAAGATTATAGGAAGTTAAAGCACTTAATTTAATTAATTTTTTCTGATACGTATAATTACGATTATTTAACACTTCAAATTCTTCTTTCGTCTTCTTCTGACGGTTAAATGCTTGAATGATTGGCATTCCTTGAATAGCTTCACTAATATTTCCATTTATTTCACTTATGGTTTTCCGGACTACTTTATTGTATTTAGTTCCATAATACTTGTAGACTTTCATCCAAATATATAATAGCGGGATAATAAATAAACACATAGCAGCTAATGTAGGATCTAAAATAAATAATGCTACAAAAATACCACCCATATGGATCAGACTTGTTACAACAATCGATAATACCCTTTCATATAAATCTCGTATAGCCTCTGTATCATTGGTTATACGGGCTACAACAGAGCCAGCAGGTTGATCTATATAGTAGCGAATTGGAATTCTTTGCGTGTGTTGAAATAGATCTGTACGCATTTGTTTTACAACTTGATTTGCTGACTTTTGCAATAAGAATGTTTGAAAGAATTGAAACACTCCAGCGATAACTAGTAAAACCATATAAAGTACGAGCAACATAATAATTGGGCGTTTTTCAGGTTCAAAAAATGGATAAGCTTCTGAAGCTGACAATTTCTCTCCAATTGCTGTAATTTTTTCTTCTCCTGATTCAATAATTATTTCATTATCATCTACCGAGCGTTTTCCTGTTAAAGGTAACTCTTCATCAAAAACATAATAAGATAAGCCTACTTGTAAAAGTGTAATCGTATCACCACTAGATAGATCACTATCTTCTACCCGATCCGCCCGTTTTAAAAATTGATTATTATATTCTACCGTTTCTGTTCCTTGATCAGATACTTCCATCCAATAACCTTCTACTCCAAGTATATGTTCATCTATGACTCGTTTAGCAATTAATGGACCTGCTAATTCTAAAGCAACAGCTATGATCAAGCATACT
This sequence comes from Oceanobacillus kimchii X50, assembly GCF_000340475.1. Lineage (NCBI taxonomy): Bacteria > Bacillati > Bacillota > Bacilli > Caryophanales > Bacillaceae > Oceanobacillus > Oceanobacillus kimchii. The sequence goes on along the minus strand of NZ_CM001792.1, from coordinate 1,140,713 downwards.
AGACCAATGGTAATTCCTTTTTTATATAATAAGGCATATTTTAATAATCTTTTTTCTGTACTTCCCTTCACACTCTACACCTCCTTGTTTTCCATCTGTTGTTGTTGATATTGTCCTTGATACCAGCCTTTTTGACTCATTAATTGTTGATGTGTACCTTCTTCAACAACACGACCATGATCTAAAACGATAATATGGTCTGCATGTGAAACAGCGGATAGTCGATGAGCAGCAATAAAGGTTGTTTTATTTCTTCTTTCAGTTTTTAAATGTGATAGAATTGTTGCCTCTGTTTTTCCATCTACAGCAGATAACGAATCATCTAAGATTAAAATTTCAGGATCTTTAATAAAAGCTCGCGCTAAGGCCACACGTTGCTTTTGACCACCAGATAAAGTTATTCCGCTTTCTCCAACTTGGGTATCCAACCCTTTTGGAAGCACATCTATATCCATTGCAAAATGAGCTAAATCTAGTACTCTCATTATTTCTTTATCTGTAGCTTCTGCATTGCCAAATTGAATGTTTTCTCTTATCGTTTTGGAAAACATCATCTGATCCTGCGGAACATACCCAATCCAATTTCTAATCTTACCTAACGCAATATCTTCAATATCTTCACCGGATATTAATATCTTGCCTTGAACATCCGGGTATTGTCGGAGTAATAATTTGAAGAGTGTTGTCTTACCAGCACCTGTTTTTCCAACAATACCAATCGTTTGACCAGCCTTAACACTTAAATTTACATCACGTAACTGTAAACTACTTGTTTCTGGATATTGAAAACTAACCTGGTTCATTTCAATTGTTTGAACACGGTCAATCTTTTTAGGATCTTGAGGATCTGAGACATCAGCTTCGTACGCTAGTGTATGATTCACCCGGTCTAAAGAAGCATTACCTCTTTGTAAAATATTGATTAGTTCCCCAACTGCAAACATTGGCCAAATCAACATACCTAAATAAACATTAAATGTGACTAAATCACCAAGTGTTAATTTATTATCAAATACAAAAAATGCGCCATATCCAATACCAATCGTATACGATAAACCAACTAAGATTTTCATTGTCGGTTCAAATAATGCATCAATCTTGGCAACTTCAAGATTCTTTTGATACACTTTTTCTGTCATTTCTTCAAAATGATTTACTTCTTGTTGTTCTTGCACAAATGCACGTGTCACCCTAATACCACGTATGGATTCTAATACCTCATTATTCATATTTCCAAAAGCTGCTTGCGCTTTTGTAAACCGTGTATGGATTGCACTACCATAAATATTCATTACAATTGCCATTACCGGTAAAGGCATTAATGCTGCGATAGTTAGTGGCCAACTTATCGTAAAGCCCATTACCGCAATAATCATCAACATAAATATGCTCGAATCTACAAGTGTTAAGACTCCAAACCCTGCTGTCTGACTAATTGCCTTTAAATCGTTTGTCGATCGAGCCATTAAGTCTCCCGTTCGATATTTACTAAAGAAAGTTGGTGTCATCTTTAAAAAATGATTCATTAATTTTGATCTCATCCATCGTTCCAGGATGACCGCACCACCAAATAACGTATAGTCCCATAAAAAACTTATAATGTAATGAATAACCAACAGAACAAAATACCCAATAATAACCGCAACGAGAAGCTGCATAGTTAACGTTTCAAATTGAATATGATCAATAATAGTTCCAACTAATTTAGGAGGAATTAATCCAATTGCACTAGCGATAATCAATGAAATAATAGCAAATAAATATCTTTTCCAGTAATGTTTAAAAACCAATTTAATTTTATAAAAATCTGAAACATCTTCCCACCTTCTTTCCATAACAAAGGCGCAAGCGCCCGTTTAACAACGTTCAAAATGGAGCAATCCGCATTGAGATAAAGGAAACACGGTAAGAGTCCGATGTTGACTTACCGTAGTGAAGGTTGCTGGGCACTTGCGCCGGACGTGGCTGGTTAAGTGATTTAGTTAACCACAGCACCCAAATTTGATAATTCTCAATGCAATAAAAAACGAAAAGCACACACCTCTTGGCGCGCGC